>NZ_JBAZVP010000003.1:0-457241 GCF_041660805.1 Mucilaginibacter sp.
TTCCCGGGATAAGGATCGTGCTAGGGCCTCCCTTATTGGAATAACCGATTTGAAGGTCTGCTGCCGGAGGCGCTATTGTGCCTATGCCAGCATTACCTGTGCCGGGGAACGTATTGGTTTGCGCAAACGATTGGCCGGCAGCGACCAGCACGGCTAAGAGCGAGAAAATGTATTTCATAAGTGATAAGGTTGGTCTTATTGGCTTATACGGGCATTTTTATTTAAAGTTTCCACCTGTTGTTTTAACTGGTCAATCTGCGCCTGCTTTTGTTTGTCCTGCTTATCTTTTTCAATCAGGTACAAGGTCAATTCTTCTACTTTTTTAAGTAAAACAGCATTCATTTCACCTAATTTCAATCCCTCTTTTTCTGTTTGTTCAGCCGATGGAACGCCGGGCAGGTGCTTATTTTTGTCAATATAACTTTTGACCTCATCTAAAGTTAAAAGATAATAACCGGGCTCAAAAACATAATCGGGCAGGACATTCATATCTACCCTGACCTCTTTTGAATGCAGGGTGCCATTAACCGTCAATTTAGCGTCAGGAGTTGTTGTGCCAACGCCTACGTTGCCACCAGACAAAACCGTCAACTTTGCGTCTGCCAGTGTTACACTTCCCGACCCGTCTGTATTCTCTAGTGCAATATGGAATTTCCCTCTGGCCGAACCGGCTACACTTTCATAAATTAAGGCTCCTTTTTGATAATCGGTGGTCTGTGTATAGTCTCCAAATCTGATCATACCGTAATATCCTGGCACATGAAAATTAGAACGAATCGATAAAAGAGGAGATGCAGCAGCGTTTGAGTTAAAAAAGATATCCAGCTTGGCTTGTGGTAAATTAGTCCCTATCCCTACAACATCATTCGTAGACGTTATCCCTCCGATACTTGCCCACTGTCCAATAACTTTAACAGGGTGTAATGAGGATAATAAAAAGGCACAAAACAATCGCTTGATTTTCTTTTCATTATGTAAAAAGATTGGTTTTTTAATATATGTAGAACTAATATTTTTCTGTGACCCCAGTTTGATCCCGCCGGCTATTTAGTGCTGGTTCGACGATCTTTTTGCACCAAAAATTCTTTTTTTAACTCTTGAATATCATTTTGTTGATCTTTTAATTGCTTATCCTTTTCAATCAGGTATAACGTCAGTTCTTCTACCTTTTTGAGAAGCTTGATATTCATCTCACCCAAATCAACACCATTTTTAGCCATTTCGTCTGCTGACGGGATCTCCGGTAAATGGTGATACTTGTCTAGATATACTTTTAATTCATTCAATCCCGTCAGCTTATAGTCCGCGTCAAACACATAATCAGGCCCGGGCACATTCAAATCTACTTTCACTTGTTCTGCATGGATTGTTCCTTTCACGGTTAATTTAGCATCAGGAGCCGCCGTGCCAATGCCTACGTTGCCTCCCGAAGCGATTGTCATTTGGTCCGTTCCATTGTTTTCTCTAAATGATATACTTAAACCACTTGAACGATTTAGGTATAAAGGCGCAGCTGCGCCGCCAAGCATATTATAATCGTTCGCATTGGCAAAGGCATTATTTAAATATATCGCTCCGGTTGATGGGTTAGCAACCCACGTACCCAATTGGACACTACCTGTACTGCCTAAAGCTTGAACCTGCAAGGGGGCCGAAGGGCTTGTAGTTCCAATGCCTACCTTACCACTTGCTTTCCAAACACCATTTTCATTACCTGAAGATGAATGACCAAAGAATACATCTGATGCCTGATCATATCCTAAATAAATCAATCCTGTACCAATAGGATCAATTCCAACGCCACCTATTCCTTGCCATATGCTAAGATACTTACTTGTTGACGCTCCATCTACTGACCCATCTATCATTAAACCATTTCGGCCTCCCCCGGCTATGTGTAGTTTTGAATTTGGACTCATTGTTCCGATACCCACTTTTCCTAAATTGTAGTAAATATTGGTGCCTGATGGTGTCCATTGCGCAAACGAGGCGTGTGCTATCGCAATAGCGATAATGCTTAAGAGGGTTTTTTTCACTGTGATAAGTACGGTTAAGGCCTTAAAGTTACTAGTTTAACATTTAGAAGCAGGGTATCGAGTTGTTTTATTTTAGCAATTGTGATTAAAGTTGTTTAGCGAATATTTCTAAACTTTTGAAACTGCTTTTTTTAACTGCAGGGTATCTCTTTCGTGTTGTTTATGTATAATTTGCGCCTTTTCATCCGTTGGCTTTTTTTATCAGATCTAAGGCAGCTCCTCTAATTTCTGAAGTAGTTTCATATTAAATTCGCTAAGATGAATGCCCATTCTCTTTCATTGTATCACCGTTATGCATTTAACGCGCAACTTTACCGTATACCACACAGATAAACTTCCATTTCCAGCGGTTTGCCTCGCGGGTCATTTGCATGCTGGGGCGCCCTGATCGTTACGGACCTCACCAGACCTATCTCCGCCGCGCCGTTAAGCTGGTCATAAACTTTCAACAGCGAAAAGAAATCCCCCCTGAGTGCCATCTTCTGCATGATCAGCCCCCGCCGGTTAAAAGAGGTGTCCGTACCGGGGACTTCCGTGAGCCAGGCGTGCTGCTGATCGGCGACGATGGCGACGGCGCTGATGACGTCTGCGCGAAAAACGGCGGTATCGGCCCGGTACCTTGTCGTCAGCGCGTCCAGGTTCTTATACTTCCGGTCCAGGTAACCCGGCTGAACGCTCAGATCATTGGACGAGGCCAATTTCCCTTTGAGCTTACCTTGCAGCTGCAGCGCTGCAAAGGTATGGCGAAAGGCCAGCTGGTAACTGATGGCCAGCAGCAGCATAACTGCTGCAATCAACAGATAACGGGCACGGTATTTAAGTAAACTGTTCATTTAGTAATTAATTAATACGGTGAACTGACCGGTGCTGCGCTCATTATTATAGGCGTAGCTTTCCATCTGGACCTGCCTGATCCATTTTTTTGTCCGCAGGCGCGCCACCCATTCATTTACCGGAGAAATATTTTCACACTCCCCGCTGATGCGGATTGTTCGCTGCGTAAAACGGGTACTTCTTTCCAGCCTTCCGGCGGCGAGGTCCTGCGGGTCTACACTGATCTCCTTCCAGATGACGCCGTCCGGCAGCAGTTGCGCCGCCTGGTCAATATAGCTGCTCTTATTAATTCCGCCTTCCCATCCGGCCGCTTTGAGCAGCGACTCTTTAGCTTTGATCTGCACGTCCAGGTCCCTGGCGTTACTGGTCGTTCTTGCGCTGCTGCTGATCCCCAGGGCAAGCTGTTCGTTTGAAGCCGTAAGCGCATCCAGCCATAACAAATTACCCAGCAGCAACACCAACAGCGTCGCCAGCAGCAAAAAGCCGCCCGCTTTTAACCGGTTAAGCTTCAATTTCGCGGCAAGGGCAGCAGCCAATCCCGGGAGGCGGGCCTGGGTTACATCGAGCCTGTCCGACAACAACAGTTGAAAAGCCGCGGCATAGGCCAGTACCAATGCCTCATCCAACGGCTCGTTATCCGCCTTCAGGGGAAATGCGGCAGTGGCCGCCGGATCATATTGGTACTGCAGCCACTGCATCGCCTCATTACGGGTAATGCGATGGCCATCGAAGACCAGCTCCTCGCCGTAAAGATTCAGCTGATCGGTAATTTGCCCGGCGGGGAACGGGCCCAGGCTAAGCTGGTAGACCCGGTAACCCAACTGTCCGGTCAGCTCCAGCCACTTATCGGCCTCGGTTTTGCGGATCATGCTGACAAACGACCAGGACCCGCTGATAAAGTTCTGGACATAAAAATCACCGAGGTCGCTGCCTGGTAAAAGTGTGGAGAACAGCGCCTGCCCCACCCCGTCCACGACCGGGACCCTTTTGGTCAGGATCCCTTTTCCGGACAAATTCAGTGCGACCGCAACTGTAGTGGTCACCACACTTTTCAGGGCTTCAAAAGACGCAACACCGGTCCCCTTTTGATCAAAGTGCAGGCGGTTCTTTTCCGCCGACAGCAGGCAGGCAGACAATGACGGTTGCTCCCCTTCCCGGATCCGGATACTGATCCCGGCAACTTTATTGATGCGGTAATAGTGCTCCAGCATGACTTCTTATCGGATGATCGTGGGTTTGATAAACACCAGGGTAACCACCTTGGACTTGACCTTGGTCTTGCTGCTAAAGATCCATTTAATGATTGGGATCCTTGACAGGAGCGGTATGCCGGAAGAATTATCCGAATTCTCCGTCCGTTCGATGCCGCCCAGAACCACCATATCTTCATTATGGACCCGCAGCATCGAGGTGAAGGTACTGGTCGATTTGGGGGGCGGCGAGCCATCCGTGGGAATGGCGGTAAAGTCAGATATATCGATATCGATCCCCAGAGTGACCTGGTCATCCCCCGAGACGATCGGTTTGATCTTGATCGACAGGTTCGCTTTGGATTCCTGGTAAACATTGCTGAAAATAGAAGTATTGGTTGTGGCCGAAGGATAAAGGCTCTGAGTTACATTTTTATAAAACACGCTGTTTCCGATACTCAACGATGCCGTATGCCCATTGAGTGCGGCCAGCTTGGGAACCGAGCGGACCTCTACGTTATTCTGGGCCTCGAGCGCTTTGATATTGAGATAAAAACTGGGTACCACATGGCCCAGGTTGACGGAAAACACGCCGCCGACCCGGTTGAGCAGGTCATTGACGGAACCGGAACTGACCGTAAAATCCATCCCGGACAATAAGGATCCCCCGGTCTTTACACTATCGGCCACACCAGCGGAAAGGCCGGCGGACACCCGCCGTGATTTGTGCACATCGATCAGCGTTACCTCGATCAGCACCTGCGGGACCAGGACATCGATCTGCCCGATAAAGGCAGCGATCTCTTCCACCTGCGGCCGCGAGCCCGATAATAGCAGCGTGTTCTGTTCCCGGAACTCCTTGATCTCGATCCCCCTGCGCCAGTCGGCCGGGATCATCGCAAGGACCGTATCGATCGAACGGTGCTGCAGGATGACCGCTTTGTTGGCCCGCAGCCCTTCGAGTTTCCGGTCACCGATCAGGTAAACGCCATTATCCTGGTTAAAGGTATAATCCGTACCCTTGAAGATCAGCTCCAGGAAGCGCTCATAGGTCAGCTCAACGGCGCTGATCTGGTTAACGGTTCCTTTGATATCTGAATAAATAAAATAGCTTTTGTCCAGTTCCTGTGATGCCGAGCGGACCAGCTCGGCGATACCGGCATTACTGGCATTAACGGAAAGCAATTTCTTGCCATTGCTAACCCGCGCGGACAGGCCCAGGCTGCCTGCAGGGGCGGGCGCAGCGGGGCGGTAGTTTTTCCGGACAGCGGTATTCCGGTCCCCCGTCACATAGACCTGCTCCCCCTCGTCCAGTGGCTGGAACACATAAAAATTATCATTGGTCCGGATCAGTTTGATCTCGTTGGCGTAGGCCAGCTTTTCCATAGCGACATCAAAAGCAGCATTGGCGATAAAAGCGGAGACGAGTTTACCCTGGAGCGCGGGCGGAATAATAATGTTCCGGCCCGACAACCGGGTGATCTTCCGGGCGACCGCAGACAGGCTGTCATTGCTGAGCTCAAAGGAAAGTGACATATCCAGCTGCCGGTAGGTTACCTTGAGCTCCTTTTGCTGGACCGGAATAAATGGCGGGATAAGCTGATAAGGTCGGATGACCAGTATCTGGCCAATAGGGACAATATCCAGGCTGTACTGTGCGGCCAGCAACAGTAGCACATTGGCCGCGCTGACATTGTTGAGCGTATTATTGACCACCACGTTCACACCGGGCTCCACCTGGAAACTGATCCCGGTCGAGCGGCTCAGCGCCCGGATATAATCCTGCAGCGGGACACCGTTAATGGATAACTGTACTTTTTGCTTCAGTCCGGGGATATATTCCGACAAGCTGTCCAGCCGCTGCCGCAGCCCGTTGAGCCGGGTATTATCCTGCTGGGCAAAACAAAACGAGGAAATAAAAAGGGGAAAACAAACACAGAAAAGATGTGTAATTTTTTTTAGCATATGCCGGGCAGATCAATAGTTGAGTAATAAGGGGTAAATTTCTTCCAGCGAGGTCAGGCCTGCCCCGAACAGCTCAAATGCGTTCTCAGCCAGCGTGCGTACGCCCCTTTCTGCCAGAAGTTTTTCAATATACATATTTCCGTTCTTTATTTCATAGGCCAGTTCCTGATCGACGGGGATGACCTCGTAGACCGCTTTTCTGCCTTTATAACCCGTAAAATGGCATTGTTCGCAGCCCCGGGCCAGACAATGGGTGCCTATCTCCATATAAGGCCGGAACTGGCGGGGATACAAGGCCGTTTCCATCGGCCGCTCTTCTTTACAATGCGGGCAAAGGAGCCGGACGAGTCGCTGGGCGACGGTGGTATTGAGCGTACTGGCCACCAGAAATGGCGGTATGCCCATATCGATCAGCCTGGAAACCGTACCCCAGGCCGAATTGGTATGGATGGTAGACAGGACCAGGTGCCCGGTCAGCGCCGCGCGGATGGCCATACTGGCGGTTTCCACGTCCCGGATCTCTCCGACCATGATCACATCCGGGTCCTGCCGCAAAAAAGTGCGCAGGGCCGCAGGAAAACCCAGCCCGATGGATTCCTTTAACTGGACCTGGTTCACCCCTTCCAGCGTGTATTCTACCGGATCCTCGATGGTCATGATATTGCGGGTCTCCTTATTGAGCAGTTTGAGCGTGGCATACAAAGTGGTCGTTTTCCCAGAGCCGGTCGGCCCGCTGATCAGCAGGACCCCCTCGGGGCGACGGACGCCCTGCAGGTAGTTATCCAGGTCAAAAGCGGAAAAGCCGAGGTGGTTCAGGTCGATATTGGTGGCGTCATTGTTCAGCAAACGCATGACCACCTTCTCCCCGTAAAGAGTGGGGAGCACCGATACCCGGATATCGAACTGCTGTTCCTGCCTGCGGAAATTGATCCTGCCGTCCTGCGGCAGTCTTTTTTCCGATATATCCAGGTTAGCCCATATCTTGATCTTATTGATCAGCGCCGGGTAATCCTCCCTTTTGAGCAAATAGCGTTCGACCATCATGCCGTCTATGCGGATCCGCACCCGACATTTATTTTCGTAGCTTTCGATATGGATATCACTGGATTTCAATCCCTTAGCCTCAGCGATCAGTTCGGCTAAAAAGTCATCCGCGTGACCGGTGCTCACCTGCTCGTTGTTTCGCGGGTAATATGTCGCCAGCAGCCGGGCTACCTGCGCCTCGCCGATCGCCTCCAGGCGTACCGGGCGCCCCAGCAGGACCTCCAGTTCAGCCGTCAGCTCCGGCGCGTCACCCGCCGCGCTGCAATAAAAAGTGATCTGCCCCCCGGCATTCTCTTTGGGTAGTACCCGGTAATGCCAGGCCTGGTCCCTGGTCAGTAAGTGCGTATGTTCCGTCCGGAGCGTAATCTCTGCTGTCATCGTCATTGTCCGGTTAACTGGTACATCCAGCGTTCATCCTGCAAACTGAAAGAGGGATGCACCCAGCTGTATATAAAGGCCATCGCAAAAAAAAGCGCCTGGAAGCCTGCCAGCGGAACGCCTGCGGCCGGTTTTTTGCGCCAGGCCTGCGCTATCATCCAGCAAAGCAGGGTGGCCACCGCGCTCAGCAGATAAAAAAGCACGTAGTTTAAAAAAGACAGGTAACAGCCGATCGCTGCCAGCAGCAGAATATCCCCCCAGGCCAGCAATTTCCCGCTCACCGGCGTCCAGCGCCGGAAGCGAAAACTAAAATAGAGCGTTAAAAGGGCGAGTTGCGCGCCCAGGAAAAGCAGCGCCGCAGCACATTGGCTAAATATGACCGAAAAGGACTCCTGATCCAGCCAGCGGTGCCAAACGAAAAGGATGCAAAGTACCGGAAAAAGCACTGCATAGACCATACGGTATTTGAAATCCTGGTAAACCAGCATTAAAAGGATCAGCAAAATAAGCAGCTTGAGTACCGGCACGTTAATCGGGTGTAACTTCTTTTAAGTTCTTATCCTGGTCGATCTCCCATACATTGAACGTTCCGTTACCGTTAAAATCGACTACGGCGACTGCCCGGGCTGTAAAACCGCCCGCGGCGATACTGCTGATCTCCAGACGGTAATTGGCCCGCCCGTCCGTGCCTTCCGTACTCAGTTTCTCCTGCGTAAAGCCGACATCCGCCAGGCTGTTGGTATATTTGGAGTGTTCGTAAAAGTAATTTTTTTCCAGCAATTGGAGGTGCTCCAGCTGCACTTTGGCCTCCGTGCTTTTGGCCTTGGTGATCAGCGGCAGCAGGTTGGGCAGGACCAGCGTGATCAGGATCCCGATAATAATCAGTACGACAAGTATCTCCGTAAGAGTGTAGGCCGGTATGCGCCTGGTTAATGGTGTGCTTCGGTTGGACATAGGTTGAAAACAGGTCTCTAATTTATAAGTTAAAATGTAAACCGTCAAATTAATATCAAAATGTTTTCCACAAAATCCCTGCCTTAAAATGTTTTTCAACGAAGCGGCCTTCGGCAGAAAATAAGCCGATAATTTATTAATTTAGTCGTTTATGAAAATCAACCTTTACCTCTTTTTATCAGCGGCAGCCCTTTTGCTGCTCGGCTCCTGCAAAGATATCATTGAACCGGATATTGATAAAAGACAAGTGAACCTGCTGGCCCCCGGAGAAGCATACCTCAGCAAGAATTATACGGTCAGCTTTTGGTGGGACCCCGTAGAGGACGCCTCGGCCTACCGGCTGCAGATCGTCAGCCCGAAGTTCGACAGCATCGGCGCCCTGATCACCGATACGCTCGTAAAGTCCAACCAGTTTGCCTTCAACCTCGAGCCGGGCAGCTACCAGTGGCGGGTAAGGGCAGAAAACAGCGGCAGCCTGACCCCTTTCAGCGCCCCCCGGGGATTTTCCGTTCTGCCCTCCTCGATCAAACAACAGGCGGTGCTGCTCGGCAGCCCTGCCTCCGGCGCCCTGGTAAACAACCCCTCTGTCAGCTACCGCTGGGGAACGGTCTACGGGGCAACGCTTTACCGACTGCAGATCGATACCAACAATTTCGCCGACACGGCCAAACTGGTCTACAACCAAATTTTCCCAATGCAGGAAGCGGAATTTTCCCTGCCCAAAGACCAGCAGTACCAGTGGCGGGTACGGGCCGAGAACGATACCGCCCAATCCAAATGGTCCGCCGTCCGGGTGGTCCGGTATGACCATACCCCTCCCGGCCAGGTTACGCTGAGCGCGCCGACGGAAGCAAAAGTGGTGCCGCTGCCCGTCGCCCTGCAATGGAACACGGTGAGCGGTGCATCCCGGTACAAACTGTATGTATTGAAAGACTCAACCGCCCTTTACGGCCCCGGCTTCCCCATGCTGCTGAACACGAGCAGTTATACCTTCAACCTCGGCGCTTCCGGTGACCGGATCTACTGGAAGGTCAGCGCCCTGGACGCAGCCGGCAACGAGGGGCCGGCCAGCAAGCTGCAAAGTTTTGTGTTGTTATAAGCAGGGAGATGAAAAAAAAGACACTGAACTATATCCTGATCGTGGTGGCCGCCGGTGTGTGGGCGCTTATCGGCCACCGCATTTTTGCGGGCCTGGCGCCACAGGAACCCACCCTGCCTGCCCGGCAGGGCCCGGGACAGCTGAAAGCGCCCGCGGATGACTATGCCCTGACCCGGGACACCACCCGTTTAAAGTTGAATTACCGGGACCCCTTCAGCAGCAAAAAGGCCCCGGATACCTCGATGACAAAACCCGGGCGGATCGCGCTTTCCGCCCCCCGCCCGCAAACCGCGGCGGACTGGACGGCGATTCATTATTCGGGTTATATGCGCAACCCCGGATCAAAAAAACTGATCGCGCTGCTGCGTGTAAATGGCAGGAACCTGATGCTGGCAGAGGGCGAACAAGCTGAAAAAGTAAAGTTGATCAAAAACCTGCGGGATTCTGTTAAGGTCTCTTACCAGGGCAGTACCCGTTTTATCCGTATGAACTAAGTCCGATATGAAGTATATTTTATTTTTCTTTTTGCTGCTGAGCGCCCGCTGGGCGACTGCCCAGCACCTGCCCGAACTGGGTCCGGAACGGGTGCGCCTTAACGGCCAGGATAAAAACATACTGGCGGGGATTGCGCCGCTCTCGAAAGCGGTAAAGGCCCGGCCTGCGCTGCTTTATTACTGGTACAGCTCCGGCAGTATCCAGGTCACCCAGGGGGGCTATGACGGGCACTTGCTGGACGGCGCCTACACGGAATTCTATCTCCATAAAAACCTCAAAGAACAGGGTACTTTTAAAAACGGCCTGAAAAACGGCCCGTGGAAGGAATGGTCAGCGCAGGGCGTACTACTCAAAAGCATCACCTGGAAAGAAGGGGTCTTATCCGGCCCCTTCCAATATTATACCGCCGAGGGGCGCCTGCAGCAGGACGGCAGTTACCAAAATGGCCTGCTGGAAGGGGCATCCCATCAATATACCGGCAAAGATTCGGTCGAAACGCGGTATTACCGCCGGGGCAGGGTAACCGTCCCGCGCTCTTTTTTCCAAAGAATCCTTTTTTTTAAAAAACGTAGCGTACGGTGATGATCAAAGGCTCCGCCCTGTATATGGTTATCGTGATCGCGCTGATCATCGGCATTATTTGTTCCGCGCTGGTGATGGTCGCCTATGTATACCAGGCACAGTACCAGAAGGCATCCCGCTATAGCCGGCTGCACGATAACCTGGAATCCGCGATCGCCCTGGTGCGCGCCGACTCCGGCAGGCGCTACAGCCAGGAAAGGAAAATGGACCTCTTTGGCCAGGGACAGGACTCGGTAATGCTGCAGCGCTACGACTGGGGACTATTTGATATCGGGGTCGTCCGGGCGTTCCGGCAAAGCGACACTTTATTGCGCCTGCTGGAGATCGGGGCGGGCGTGGATTCCGCGCGGTGGTGCGCCATTTACCTCTCCGACCAGGACCGCCCTTTATCGGTCAGCGGGCAGACCAGTATTACCGGCAACGCTTACCTGCCCAAAAGCGGTATCCGCGCGGCATACGTGGACAACCAGTCCTACCAGGGCAGCAAACAAATGGTTTCCGGCCACCAGTATGACAGCCGGAAAGAACTGCCCTCCCCCCAAAAGGACCGGCTCAGCCTCCTGCGGGGCCTGCTCTCGGGCGGCCTGCCGGACGATTCCCTGCTGCGCGAAAACAGGGAAATAAACAATGACTTCAGCCAACCTGTACGGTACCTGAACTTTAAAAAAGTCCCGCATACGCTCCGCGATATCCGGCTGAGCGGCCGGGTGATCGTCGTCTCTGACACGACGCTGTCCATTGACAGTACGGCGCAGCTCGAGGAGGTGATCCTGATCGCCAAAACGATCAAAGTCGGCAGCGGCTTTAAAGGGCGCTGCCAGCTATTCGCGACCGACAGCCTGATTGTGGGTGCAAACAGTACTTTCGCCTACCCCTCGGCGCTGTGCCTTTTGCAGTTCAAATCGGCCAAAGGACTGCAACCCCATATCACCCTCGGGGACCACCTCCGTTTTACCGGGACGGTAATCACCTGGCAGGAAACGCCAACGCCCCTGCCGCCGATGCTGCAGATCGGCAGGGAAAGCACGCTCAACGGGCAGATCTATTCCTCCGGCGTTTGCGCCTACAAGGGCAAGCTGCGCGTTAACGGCAGCCTTTACACCACCCGCTTCCTTTACCGGAACGACTTTACCGCTTTTGAGAACTACCTGATCAATGCGGCGATCGATACCCGGCAGTTGTCCCCTTATTACCGGACCGGGCTGCTGCTGCCCGGCTCAGGCAAAAAAAACCAGATCATCCAATGGCTCAAAGCAAACTAAAGCGCCGCGTAAAAGCTTCCGGCATCCTGGAAGTGGTGATCGCCATGGTGATCATGGTGAGCGTTTTCGGTATCGCCCTGATGATCTTCAGCAAGGTCATGCGCGCCTCGCTCAGCGTGAAAAAGATCCGGGCGCAAGCGCTGGCGGAGCAGGTATTGCTCCGGGCCGAAACGCAAAGCACCTTTACCGACACGGCCTTTCTTTCCGACGACCTGCGCGTCGAAAGAAGCGCCCTGCCTTATTCGGAAAGCGATGAGCTGGTGCAGATCCGCGTGATCGCCCTGGACCCCAACAAAGACACCGTTGCAACCGCCCGAAAAATACTGTTGAAACCATGAACACCCGCATCAAAGCTTTTACCATCCTGGAAGTGGTCATCAGTATGATCATAGCCGCCCTGGTTATCACCATCGCCTACACCGCCTACCAGATCATCCGTCGTACGTATGAAGCGCATCATCTTAAAAACGCGCAAATGGCCGTGCTCCTGCGGGTGGATGAGCTGCTCAAAAAGGACTTTTCCCGTTCCGCGCTTGTCAGCAGGACGGCGGACGGGCTGTCGTTCTCCGACAGCAGCGGCACCGTCCGGTACACCTTTGCCAGCGGCTACCTTATCCGCGAGGGTATTTCGGCAGATACGTTCCGGGTCGCCACCGCGCAGGTCAGCCTGCAGTTCGAGGGCAGGGCCCTGCCGGACTACCCCGCAATAGACCCCGAAGGGGAGCGTACCGATGAATTATCTTTCAGCGCCCTTTATGACCAGGAAATAATTCCTTATCATTACCTCAAACAATACAGTTCCGAGAACCTTATCACCAGAAAACCCGATGCCATCCATTGACCTGAGCCGTTACGACCGCAAGAAAACCGCCCGGCCGCCATCTTCTCCCAAAAAAGAGCAGGGCGGGCTGATGGAGCTGCTCAGCCGGGAGATCAGCTTCGGATCGGCGGAACTGCCCGATAAGAAAAAAGAATACCTCTACCTGGAGTTAAGTTCGCTGCTGCTGGCCGGGATCAACCTGAAACCGGCCCTGGAGCTGGTCAGCGCCGACCAGCAAAAAGAAAACGACCGCAAACTGTACGCGGCCATCCAGTCGGCTGTGCTGGCGGGGGATTCCTTTTCCGGCGCGCTGAAAAAAACGGGTAAATTCTCCCTGTATGAAGTATTCAGCCTGCAGATCGGCGAGGAATCCGGTAAGCTGGTCGAAGTTCTACAGGACCTGGCCAAATACTATAAAAGCAAGATCATGCAGCGCCGGAAGATCATTTCCGCCCTCACCTACCCGCTCGTCGTCCTTTCCACCTCCCTGGGCGCGGTATTTTTCATGCTCAAATTCGTCGTGCCCATGTTCGCCGATGTCTTTAAACGTTTCGGCGGCAAACTGCCCTGGATTACCGAAAAGATCATGGGGATCTCCCTGGGGCTGGAACATTACTTCTGGGTGATGCTCCTGGTTACCCTGGCCGCGGCGGCCGCAATTTACAGTATCCGCAAAACGCAGCAATACCGGGCCTTTATCTCCCGGGTCGTGCTGCGCATTCCGGTTGCCGGCGATATGGTCCGCAAGATCTACCTGGCGCGTTTCTGCAATTCCATGCGCCTGCTGATCAGCGCCAAGCTACCCCTGCTGCAGGCTATCGCCCTGATCCGCCAGATGATCAGTTATTACCCGCTGGAATCCTCCCTGCAAAAGATCGAAAAGGACATCCTCAACGGCCGCTCCCTGCACGAAAGCCTGCAACAGTTCCCTATTTATCCGCCCAAAATGATCCAGCTGATCAAGATCGGCGAAGAGACCAACCAGATGGACACCTTTTTCGGCCGTATCGCCGACCAGTATGTCGAAGAGGTCGAATACAAGTCCGCAACGCTGAGCAGCGTAATGGAACCGCTCATCATCATCTTCCTGGGGCTCATCGTCGGTACGATCCTGATATCAATGTACCTTCCCCTGATGCAAATGAGCAACAGTTTTCAGTAGGTTTATAAATGAAGTAGCTTAAAATGAGCGCCGGGCTGATCTTCATATCCTGTTCGGCGCTGCAATCCATGTAAAGCAGAATGCCGCGGTTCGCATTGTCTTCATACATCTGCTCCCTGGTGGTGCAGCCGCTGATACAAACCGGTCCTTCCACTTGCAGAGTGATGGTTTTGGGTTTATCTATAGGGATTTATGGTTTTGTCCGGGGAATATAGGCTTTGACTTATCAATAAAAGTAGATTCTTGTTATAGTTGATTTATTAGTCAATTTGTATTTGCTTGCCTAATAGAACAATTTGAATAATCAATCATCATTAGCGAAATTAGTTGTGCTATTAGGCATTTACATGAACATTGGCGATCAGATAAAAAGGATAAGAACGGCTAAGAATCTCTCACAGAAAGAGGTGGCTTTGTCCTTGGATATGGATCAGGCTCAGTTTTCAAGTATTGAGAACGGTAAAACAGATCCGGCGTTCTCCACCATTGAGAAAGTAGCCCAGGCATTAGGCGCTGGTCTTGCTGAACTGGTGAATGTTGAAGAAGATATTTTAGAGGTGAACTCTTATGATAAATCGGTCATTGAGAAAATGGCATTGATCGATCAACTGGAAGAAAAAGACAAGTAAGCCACTTTAGGTAACCCATCAGTACCCTGGGTTACTATCGGGTTACGGGTTACTGAGCCATGTTGAAAAAAAAGTTTATGAGAACTATTCTGTACAAATGTAAACAATCATTTGTTTTTAACAAGAGAACGATAATTTTATTTATTAACTTTTGTTCTCTACATTTGATATAATCAATAGCGTTAAGCACGCTTTTGTGCATTATCATGAACATTGGCGACAAGATCACGGCATTACGTAAGGTAAAAAAGATATCACAAGCCGACCTGGCTAAGGAAGCGGGCGTGTCCCGCGAGATCATCGGGCGCTATGAACGAAACGAGGTTTCACTCTCTGTTGATGTGGCTAAAAAGATCGCTGATGCTTTAGAGGTATCGTTGGATTACCTGGCTGGCGGTAGTGATAAGGCCGCTTTTGACAAACAGACCTTAAAGCTCATCGATGAGATTGAAGAACTGGAACCCTCCGTTAAAGACAAGCTCATTTTTCTGGCTAATGCCATTATCAGGGATGCTAAAACAGGTAAGGCTTACGCTCATTAATATCTTGATCAATGTCTAAAGAACAACAATTCTGGGATTGGTTTAAAGAGAATGAAGCCAAGTATTTTTTTCTTAATCAGATCAATGATAATAACGAGAAAGAACGACTATTAGATGATTTCCTTTTTCATTTACATGAATATTGCAACCATTTGTTTTTTGAAGTAGGTGGTTATCCCAATGAAAAGCAGGACTTGATTATTACAGCTGAGGGCGATACGGATTTTTTTGACGAGGTTGAAACTCTTGTAAAAGAAGCCCCTCAATTAGAATACTGGAACGTGCTCGCTTTTAAACCAGTTAGAGAAGATTATACGACTGAATATAATAGCATTAAACTGGATCCCAAAGGGATATATTTTATTCCTCTTAACAATAACGACCCTAACAGAATAGGCTTAAGAATATATATTGACAAATACACCCCGATTAACAAAGAAGACTTTTTAACAGCCGTATACTTAGTATTAGACAATATTCTTGGAGAAAAGTCAAATGCATTGGATATTGGATATGTGGAGATAGAAAGCCTGTCTTCAATTTCTGAAAAAGAAGAACTGATTGAGCTTACCAAGCTTCCGCAATACATTAAATGGAAGAGGTCGAAACTCAATATTTAAGCAATAGAAAGACTACTTATTTGTTCTGATGTATGAGAATAATGTTTTTTGTTGAAAAAACCGACGTATTTTAAGCCAATACAAGGGCTTATATCACCATCGCTTACATTGGTGCCCACAAACCTAAAGTCTTTCAAAGAAGGCATTTGTTTTATGAATTTTATTGATGGTATTTTTCCGCAATTGTTATAAGCCAGTATTTTAACATTTTTTAAACCCATTGCATAGTCATGATTTTTTATAGCCTTGCAATGATCTAATAGCAGAGTTATTAATGTTTCACTGCTACCTTCTAAACAACACAATTCCTCCAATTTACTGCAATAATTAAGTTCGATTTGTTCTAATTGCGTAAATTGCTCCAATCCTTTTAATGAACTAATTGGAGATTGCGTTATCGTTAATGATTTAAGCCAATTAATCCCAGCTATTACTTCCAAGTTTTTACTGCTTGGTGCATACTTATAGAATGATAATCTTTCCAGGCAATAACATTTATCTAAGTTTGTAAAATACGGACTCCAATCAGCTATCAATTCTTTTAGCTTTGGAAAATATACGTAATCAATTTTTTGCTTTTTGCCAGAAATAATCAAAGAAGTTAGATTTTCAAGACTGTAAATATCCTTAATGTCAAAAGCACCTTCCGATATTGAAAGGTGCTTTATAAATGGATAATCTTTAACAAAGCTTAGATCATTTAAGCCAAAAGATGAAGTTACTGCTATTCCGTCCAAATTATTCTTTTGAAAGAATTGCATGCTTTCTTTAATACGATCAGATTCTATTATAAGTGATTTTCTTTGAGGACTGTCATATATTTTAAAACCGTCAATTATTACTATGGGCATGTTATTAGTGATTGTCCTGTGCGTTATATTTTTTTCCTGGTGACGCTCGTTTGTTATAATTCGCATCACTTTTGTGCCCACCTTCGTCCGTATTCATCCTTTTATCCTCATCCTTAAACGCTTGTCTATCGTTCTCGGCAGGAGTGTGGTCGGTATCAACGTGAGGGTCATTGTTTTCTTTTGCAACCTTTTTTCCTGATTCAGATGCTCTGGCTTTATCACCTTTTCCATGATATTTTTTCCCGCTTTCATGAGTATTAGTATAAGACCCTGTTTCTTTCAATCTTCCTTTTTGCGAAGCAAGACTATAAACACCATGTGCGCCCGTTATAGCACCATGAACCGCTACTAAACCACCTACAGCTGCTACAGGTAAAGAAACTTCAGCAGTTAAACCGCCTGAACCTGCTGTGACTGTTAATGCAGCTGAAGCTGTAGCACTTCCTCCATTTACCTCAGCACCACCTTGAATAACACTTGCTATATCGCCAGCATCCTGCCCTCTATTAAACGACTTTGCATCGCTTACTAAATGACCCGCAAGTTGTCGCACTGGTAGTAATCCACCGGTATTATTATCAACTACCGCCGCAGCATAACCAATTAATAGATCGCAGGTTTTACAATCTGGCCACATCCCATCCGGATCAGTAAAGCGCATTGGATTACTAAATGCATAAGTATATGGACTCCAACGCCTTCCTTCTTCTGCCATTGGATCCACACTCGTCCACCTACCAATCACCGGATCATAGAACCTTGCGCCGTAATCGTATTGGTTGGTTAAATCGGTTTGTATCTCCTTGCCGTTGTAAAGATAGCGGTTGTTATTGGAATAATCATAACCGCCCGTATTGCGTAATCCGAAGGCATAGTATTCATCCTCCTGGATCCTCCGGGCTGCCGTGGGTATTGATGGGTTGCGGTCAAAGGATAGTCTCGTATTGCCCAGTTGGTCTTTCAGATTATACTCGTAATGATACGTGCCGCCCTGCAACTCTGCCCTGCCCTCATCGGTCTGGACAAAGGAGATTGATCCATTCTTGTATACGATTCCGTCCACATAGTCCCAACTGCCATCACTGCCTGTGTTTCGCAGCTTATTGCCCGTGCCATCGTAGGTATAGGTGGCCACCGTTGTTGACCCGCTCTTTACCTCCTGCGGCAGGTTCAGCATATTGTAGGTAAGCGTTTTGTTCACCCCGTCAGAGGTCGCGTTACCGTTCACGTCATAAACATAACTGCGGAAGGCCGCGAGGTTATTGGTAACCGTTTGCAGCCGGTTATCAAGCCCGCTGTTGTAATAAGTGTAGGCCAGGTTTGCTGCCAGGTTCCCGCCCCTTACCAAACCGGTAATATTGCCCATCGAATTGTAAGTGATCGTCTCGTTCAGCGTGCTCCCGCCGGTCGAGGCAGCGCTTTTCAGCCGGTTCAGCTGGTCATAGCTATACGTGAAGCTGACATTGCCGGCGCCCGTTTTGGTATAATCCATCGCGGCGATATTGCCGTTGTATTGTTTGTTTGCTGCTGCTCCGTTATAATACAGGCTGTAGTTAAACAGCCCGGTATTGCTTGCTGAAGACAGCAGCCAACCGCGCTCATTATAGCCGTTAGTGAGCGTTTGCAGGTAGCTGGCACCGTTATCCTCACTATGCAGGCTTTTTTTATACAATTGCCCTGCCTCGTTATACTCTTGCTGAGCCAGTACCATATTCGTGCCGTTATTGATCTGCTCGAAGGTCTTCAGCTTCCGTCCCATATGGTCATAGGTATAGGTATTGCTGACCGTTACCTGCGCGTTGGCCGCGCTGGCTAAAGTGAAGTGCTGACGCGTGGTAGCCGTTACCGCGTCACTAAAGTCGTAACTGGTGGTCACCGCGTCATAATTGCCCACATTATAAGCCGCGCCCAGGTAATGCTGGCTGTAGGTTTTGATCGCCCTGCCATTATCATCGTAATAGCTTGCCTTCCACAGCATGTTTGCCGTGCCCAGCACATTCGTCTGACTGGCGGTCATCAGCCCCCGTGTCTTGGCACTGGCGCCTAAAGGGGCGCTGTAAGCGCCGGGCAGATTAGCTATACTATAGTTATCATAGTAGTTCACCGTCAGCACCTGGCTGATGCCTGAAATAGGGAAGGCAACGGTTGTATATCCGTAATTCGCCGCAGTTCCCGTTGGTGCCTCCCAAAGTGTGGCTACGCCGTCCGCCTGGCCCTGTATCGTCGCCCGGTAATCCACGTCCGCTGTTGCGCCATACTGGTAAATACCTGTTAGCACGGCCCTGCCCAGCGCGTCATATTTCGTTATCGTCCAGTCCTGATTGGCCTTATGTCTTTGCATAGCGTCCTGGGTAGCCACTATTTTGTCCAGTTTATTATAGATCATAAACTCCCAGCCTTTGCCCGGCAGCTTCTTCTGCGTCAGCCTCCCCCTGTCATCATAACGGTATTGGTAGCACAGGTTGTCCAGTATAGCCTGCGTGGGCTGTGCCCCGTCCGCACCGCTCATCGGCGGCAGCACGTAAGCCAGGTAGCCCATCCGGTCGTAAACATAATAAGTTGACAGGATCTGCAGCATACTGCCTGAATAGTTGAATGTCCGCTTGAGCACCACCTGACCCTCTTTGTCCTTATATTCTTCGGTCGTGCCGCCCCTGCCTGCCGTCCAGTTCTCATCATGCGTTATTGAAACATACAACTGCCCTACTGCGTACCAGCCCGCAGCGCCCGTCTCCCGGCTCAGGGTACGGCTCTGGTCGGTACCGCTAATCGCGCTAACCTGATAAAGAGCCGCCTGCCGGCTCTGGGCAGTATCCGAAAGGTCAACACCGTTATTGATCGCATCGGTCATCCGCACCGTATGGCCCGATCCGGAAATACCAGAACTATAAGGCTGCCAGGCAGTGCCGGGGGCACCCTGTTCCAGCACCTTCCCCGCAGGCGACAGTTCGTAAACCGTCTGCGTGTACGGGTAAGCGTTCCCGCTCACACCCGCGGGCGGAGCCGCATAAAAATCCGATTGGCCCAGCCCGGCGAGTAAAGCGTCCGGCTTGTAGCTTCCATTACTTGCACCACTCTTGAGCGCATAAGGCAGGTATTTTCTTATCTCCCTTCCCAATGCGTCATATTCATAAGGTTGTACTATATCTTTTAATGTAGGGCTGGCCTTCACCTGCACATCCTGCAGCGGGCGGCCCAGGCCGTCCACATACTGCACCAACTGCATCACATCACAGGTCGTCCGGTTCAGCAGGCCCAAAGATGTGGTGATCCCGCCAATCCTCGGCACACTCGTCATGACGTAATTCTGCGATATAGTCGGTACAGCGGAGAGCGGAGCACAGTTCGGCGCCACCGTATAGATCCGTAGCGACTGACCCGGCGTTGCCGTAAAAATGAATGTCGGGCTAACCGTCACCGAGGTATTGTTATAATACTCCCCCGATACCGGCGTCCCGGTCATCGGCTCCGTTACAAATGTTTGACCGTAACAAACAGAGGTGAATAATAATAATAGAAAACAAACAGGAATCCATGCGGCCTGTATATTATTGATCATCTTTTTCATCTGTTACTGCTTTATAATGTGATAATCGGTGTGTTTAACAATATTGCCGTCATTATCCCGAATATTAATCAGCCGCTGCGATGCGTCGTATTCAAAGAAGGTGGTCTCTCCTTTGGCACTGATCGAACCGCTCAGGCCGGTACCGGGAAGGTACGTATAGGTACTGATCTGCGCGTCTGCAGGGTATACGCTGATATCATCATAAGCGTCGCCTCCCGAACAGGTATAAGAACTTGCCAAATAATTATCTGTTTTATACTTCCAGGCCCCGCCGGTGCGATACCAGTAGGAGATGACATATGTCCGCGCATTGGGCCGCGTCCAGTTTACCGTAAAAGAACTCATGTACCGCGAACCGGTATGCGCGCTGCCAGTCGCAGCCGAGAAATTTTCTTCGAAATTCTCATGGTAAAATTCTGCATCCGTGGCATTTTTGCACTCGGCAATTACCTGGATCTTATTCGTACTGGTGTTTAAGTAATAGGACATGGTGGGATAACCCCATTTATAAGACACGTAAGGCCCGTTCTTGAGTTGCTGCGTGAGCATGTTGCCGTAACTGTCATAGGTATAATTTGCCCGCTCTTCAAAGCGGCTGTCGCTGAGCAGCGAAGTGTACAGGCCGTTGCCATCCTGTGATTCACTATTCAAACTGGTGATGTTAGGAGTGCTCAACGTGGATATCTTAACAGGCTTAAACAGCGTTCCACTGTACTGGTTGACGACAGAGGACACCAGCATCGAATCAGTCCCGTTCTTTGTCCAGATCTGCTTTTCCCAGACGGGATCGAGCACATGGGCATTGATGAATGCCGCGCTCAGCGAAGCGGGGTAACTTTCCGGGTACTTCATTCGCATGATCGTCTGGCGGCCTTTGGAGTCTGTGCTCTGGATGGCCACCATATTGCGACTTTTAGGTACGTCAAAGTAATTATAAGTGACTGTAGAAACAGAATCATTACCTTGGTAGTAGCTTGATCGGGTCGCATAAAGGTATTTCCAGGCAGACAAATACTGATAAATATCGCTTTCATAATCATAAGTTGGGCTTGGCCCTGCTGTAGCAAAAAGCGTCTGTCGAGGTCTGAGCCCTCTAAAAAAAGTATCCTGCACTATCATATAGCCATATTCATATTTCTGCATCGGTTTTTGGATACCACCCTCAACCTTGTACTGGGTTACCCTTATCGGTTCTACTCCCATAAAATAATCGTTAAATGAAGCAAAATCTGTCCGGGTGCTCAGTTTATCGGTACCGGAGGCAACCGACTCCATCACAGAAGTATAATAATGAGGTACACCCATATAGTAATTCTCCCCGATGAATGAACTGGTGGATGTAAAATAATTATCATACCAGGCTAGCGGGTTATTCGGCATGCCCTGACGTTCTGTGAAAGCGATCTGTTCATAAGTACCGGCATTACTCATTCCGGTAGAAAAGCCGTTGATATCGGTATAACTGTATTCCTTAACAATCGGATTACCGGTAAGCGGGTACCTGATGGTCTTTTTCACTCTGATACCTCCGGCAAGAGCCCCTTCTATAGGGACATTGGTCTGCTGCTGGTAATTGAGCGTTCCTGCCATACCTTTTTCCTTGTCGTCAATATGCAACTGAAGGGCATAGTCACCCGCAGTCAGGGTAATTGGAAAATTTTTCCCGCTATTTTCAGATTCCAGGGCAATGGAGCCGGAAGAATACATCTGCAGGATATCTCCGTCGACGATTTTAATAATATCGAAATCCTTATAGGCATTACGCGTATTATCATCTGCATATGGCGATTTTGGGGTTCGGGTGATCAACAGGTTGGCTGTCTGGTCCGGGGATACGGTAAAATACTTATAATCCCCATCGATCCGGACGAGTGGATTATTGGTTGGCCGGGTGATCGCATCACTGATCGAAAAGTTATTGCGCACGTAGTCTATCCCGTTATTCTTCATATTGACCTCATACTCCAGGGTGGTATAGCCTCCCGTAGGGTATTGTACGCTGGTCAGGGCCCCCTGCGTGGCGTTGATGTTGGGCGAACGGTTCACGCCGTTCGGCACCAGGTAATCCGGCAGCATCATCCCGAAAAAGTTTCCTCCCCGGTAATATCCATAGTGATCAACCGCGGCGGTGAGCTTATCGGTCACATCGATATTGTTATAGGAAAAAATGTGCTTTTGAATATTGGAGGTATCCAGTTGCAAGATGTCGTCGTCCAGCATTTTGTATCCGTTATCGATCAGGGTGTCCAATCTAAGTGTGCCCCCGGAATAACTATACTTTAGCCGGAAGTTTTTAAGCAGGCTACCCGAACTGCTGGTAACCGAAATAGCGTCAAGGGTCCTGGCGTGCCCTGTTCCGGAATTCTGATTAATATCTGTGCGTTCGGCTCCTCCTGAAAAATTGACCATGTACTTCTCCGAAACGATGCTGGAAAGCCTCAGCGGGCTAACAAAAGTAGGGTTGGTTATTGTTGGTAAAAGAAGCTGATCAGTACCGGTTATGCCGCCACCATAGTAATTAGCACCTGTAAATTTTTTAAAGGTCTGGCTGTTGGTCCCTAACTGGGCAATCGTGCCCTCGCTGACGTAATCCAGGAAAATATTTTCGGTACCCGCAGCATTGGTGATCTTTTTCAGGTACCAGGAGGAATTGTAACTAGGGAGATTATAGGGTGAGCCGCTGCTTCCCTTAGGGCTTGTCGTTTCAATGGCGTTAAAAAGATACTTTGTGCCGTCTTCCGTTACAATGGTATAACCGGCGTCCGTTCCTGAGATAGCGATCTTTTGATAGGGGAAACAGTAAAATTTATTGCGGTATTTAATGAATTTCCCGGAATATTTTCCAAAATTAAAGCTGTAGATATCCGGCTCAGCGTCATAGTTGGCATGATAAACATCATTCAGGAAAACGACATCCTTCGTTACAGTATTAATTTTGTCTGCAACTGCCTGATCTTGAAAATTATGGTTAGCTCCCGCTGTATTGTCCACTCTTCCTTTGATCGTACGTGTAATGACCCCTCCGGCATTGAGCGACCAGCCCAGGCCGACCCACCCTACCGGTTGGGTCGGCCGGTAACCATCAAAACTGTAATTGAGGGTAACAGGCAGGCTCAATTGGCTGCCTGTTACGGTAAATAGCGGAATACTCAGTGAGGGTACACCGGTAGAAAGGTTAAGTGGTACTTCCCCATATTTACCCAGGCTCGTAGCGTTAGGCGAGGCCGAGATTAGGTCAGTACGCATATAATTAGTGGGGTTTTGGGCGGAAGCATTCAGCGCAAACAGCCCGAGTAAAAAAAGCGTGCGTAAAATTTTAGACATAAGTGTTCTGTATTAACCGTTTATTGTGGAGTCCCTTATTTTTTCGCTGAATTGTGCATCCAGCTTTTTTGTACATTTGATTTTCGAGCAGGTAAAATATTGTATTCGCCTTTTCACCGGCAGCTCATTCTTATCCTCCAGCATCTAACCTTCTTTATAGCGCTTGCTCGACGTTTTCTCAAGACGCTGACCGTTTTCTTCAAATGGTCTGGTATTGCTGTTTCTGACCGATGGCACTTTACAAGGCATCCCGCTCATGTTCCGGCAAAAGATACAGTGTCAGTTCATCGACCTCATTTAGGCTTGGGCTTAATGGAGCATAATGTTCAAATAGACATCTGTAAAATTCAATGTAAATAGTGCGGAAAGAAAAACTAATATTATTTTCATCAGGATAAGGTTTGGGATTATATTTTATACTTTTTTATTCATTAATATGTGATTTGCCGGTCAGTGGTCCGGATACGGCACAACCTGTCTTCAGGCTACGAATATTGGGGTGATGACTGTCTATTGCGCATGACGAAACAGGCAGACGAACCGAATTGCGGTGAATGTTTTCACTTTATAGATTAAAATTTAAAAATGCGTAACCATGCTCCGTTCGGGAGAAATAAAAAACGGTCAGGAATTACGAGCTGTGATTCTTATAAAAAGTGAGGCAAGTAGTAACCGGCGGCGATAACCGGCTAAAAAAGAAGGTAAAATTGTGTTCATGTGAATTAGCGTTAAGGTTTTCTAATATACAAACAAGAACGTGCAAAGCAAGCAATAAGCAGATAAAAATTTAATAAAATACAAGCAACTGGTATTCAGCGCATTGCCAGGCAGCCCCTTTGACCACAGAAAGGGAAATTGAAGAATTAATGTGCCCGCTTCACTACGCTGGCCAATTATGGAGCGGGCAACGATCAGGTTAAATTATCGAAGCCCTCACTAAAAAATTCCACAAGGGTCATATCAAAGGCCTTAACGACCTTGACCAAAGAAGTGAACTGCAGGTCCTGCCCTTTTTCATAGCGGCCGAACTGCGCCCTGGGAATATTATGATCATAAGCAAAGCGCTCATAATTATCGTAACCCTTTAGCTTTCTGATAGACTGGATCCGGGTCGCAAGCTTTTCAACAGCCTCTTTCGAGAATCCCATATCCCGCTCCTTTGAATTATCTACAGCCATGCCGTAAATTAAATCAAAACCAGACAAATTTGGTACTACCTAAAAGTTACTACTTATACCCTGACGGCAGTCGAGTACATCCGTATGGAGAAAATCCCAAAGGCATGCTGATGTTTGACAAGGATGCAAACTATGCTATACAGATCTATAAAGCAGGCAGAATTAAGGTGGCATCGGGCGATAAGAACACGGCTACCGCTGAAGAAGTGCAGAGTTAATACAGGAAAGCAACGCGCATTATGGTAAATATAGGGTTAACGAAACTGCGAAAATCATTACATTTAAAATAGACCATGCGACATTTACTAATTGGGATAGTACAGAACAAGTGCGTCATTATATTTACACCGGTAATGAAATCAAATATGTAGTGGTCTCAGCGCACAGATTACTAATAAAGATGGCGTAGCGCTGAAAAAGACTTCCTTCATGAACAAGATCGGGATTAAGGTCGCAGGTAACATCTATTATTCCGCTTGGTTCGATGCACATAAGTATGCAGCCATTATTACTATCCCTCCGGCAGGTGGCACCAAAGAACAAACTGCGGGTACTTATGCGAGAAAACTGGCGGAAAATGGATTCGTCACTATTGCTATAGATGCCTCATACCAGGGCGAAAGCGGCGGTGAACCCCGATATAAGGAAGATCCGATAGCACGTGTCGAAGATATACGCGGTGCCATTGATCATCTGACGACGCTTCCTTATGTAGATGAAAACCGCATCGGTGTGCTGGGCATCTGCGCAGGTGGCGGCTACGCTGTCAGCGCAGCAATGACGGAGCGACGTATTAAGGCGGCCGCAAAAACCGTGCGGGTGGAAGAGACGCAACGATCGCAAGCCTTGAGGAAATTGCAAAACAACGTACCGCTGAAGCGCGTGGCGCGGCGCCCATGATCATACCCTGGATACCGGACAATTATAAAACGGAGACCGATATTGACTTACGCGAAGCCTACCAGTACTATCGCACGCCCAGAGGGCAACATCCTAACTGGCAGAACAAAATGCGTTTTATAAGCATGGACGCTGTTATGGCATTTGATGCTTTTTACCTGGTAGAAATGCTGCTTACGCATCCTCTGCAAATAGTCGTGGGAAGCAAGCAAGGGGCTTTTGGTTCTAACAAGGATGGGCAGGAGTTATATGAACGGGCGGCATCAACCCATAAAGACCTGTTGGTAATGGAAGGAGCGTAGCATTTTGACTTGTATGATAATCCCGATTATGTAGATAAGGCTGTGGAGAAGTTCACGGATTTTTACAGGACTTATCTGAAATAAGCCAGGTAAATATACAACCCTGTCCGGGCTGCAATACCAGTTTCGACAGGTTCTTGATCTCATCGTTACGCTTTTTGTACTGGCGAAAGATCTCCCACTCCTGCGGATCGTCCCACTGTAATACCGAGCGGAACTGATTTTTGGTTGCGCTGATCAAACCCATACTGTTAAAAATTTATATCGCCAGAAAGATCACTTTTGCTGCTGCTGTATTCTTCTTGAAAATGGTTGCGCCATTTATCCTGCAGGCCGGTAAAGTATTGATATTTCTGTGCATAATCAGGCTCGGTATGGTCTAACAGATTATTCTGATAATGCATGTTAAGGCTACCCCATTTGCCCAGGTCGATACAATAGCTTTCGAGCACGGTAACCGGGTCTACCCCATGTTCTGCCGCAACAGATTGATGCCAGAATATTTTTTGATAGGTTTCATAATCGGGCGCCAGTTGCAATATCTCGTCTTTTGAGGCAGCGCCGCCTTCCACCCCGTAAAAGCGGCGGCAACGGGATTGGCAAACAGCTCGCCGTAACGGGTGGCATAAGCCATGTCTTCGGTCATAAGTTCACCCAGGCGGTTGTTCCATTTATCTACAGTTTCATCCCAGACAGGTTTTTCAAGCTCTAATATTTCCATTATCTTTTGTTCGGGCATACCTTGTGTCAGGTTACCGCAGGCTGCAGCATATTCTTCAAATGTTACTCCGTTAATTGTTTCCATCAGATATATGTTTTGGTTTATAGATGTTTTTTTATTTCAGCCTCCGTATCCTGCTGCCGGGTGGCCGCGGTACGGGGCAACAGTTTTATACGTTCGTCAAAGTATTTTTCGTAGTAGCTGCGCATCGCCTTTTCGTATCCGTCGCCGCCTTTGGTACGGGCAGCTTGTATGGCTTTGTATTCGTCAAAAGCGTTAAGGGCGGCAATGTTGTTCACTACATTCCAGCCAATGGTTACGTATTTGGTTTCGGGTTCAAAGGTGTTTACCGCGTTGCAATACTTACAGGTAACGTATTGGGCCATAAAAAAATCCTTTTGTACTTCGATGGGTGAATTACACTGCGTACAAAAGAAGTTACAGTTGATGAGTTGTATGGTATGATCGTAATATTTTTTAGAAAGATGGCCTTCTGTCAGGATTAACCATAATTCTATCTGCCCGTTCATCCATTCGGTAAAATGATAGGCTTTATGTGATTCTTCGGGCCAGTAATCACCGTCGGCCCGCATAAGGGGTTCTACCTGTTGCTGCCAGGTTTCGCTTACTTTTTGTACCAGATCGTCATACATCTGCGAGCGTGCGCCCTGCAGTACGCGGTATGCGCCATAGTAATCATAGTCGTTTCATCAAGTGCATCCAGCACGGCTTGTTCGCCATAGGTTAACGATTCGTTGAAGCGGGCGCGCATTTTATCGAGAAAGGCATCCCAGCGGGCAATTAACTGCTCCTTCATACATGATCGGGTTTACGGGTTACCATTACCTCAACGTTCATGAATTTATAGTGGCAATAATCGCAGGTGCCAACGTTGGTGTTTACCGGTCGGGGTGCGCCGCAGCGCGGGCAGACTACCGTATTAAGTGTTGACGCGGTCTTTGTATTTTCCCATTTTTTAGATGTTTCCTTAGAGTTATCGGCTATCTTTTTAAAAGGATTGCTCATAAAGTTTCCCTGGCTGGTGCCTTTTGATAACACCGCCGGCAAATAAAAGTTGTCGAAAATTTGAGAAAATGCCGGCAGAATGCATATTCCGGACCGGACGGACGCCAGCGACCTCAAAGACGCTACCGAAGCGATCTCCAAAAACAAAAGATACGTCCCTATTGAATTCCAGCAGGTCGTCAGGAATAAAAACACCTTCGACTTTACCGAATATGATATCATGATCCTTTCTCAGCTTGTCCAGGGCATATTGCAAAAAACATCCCTGCTTACCTGAAAGACCTGGGTGCGCGCGCATCAAGCCAAAGCAGTGTGGAGAAACGGCTTAATCAAATCAGAAATGCATTGGGATTTACAAAGAACGAACAACCTATTGCTTATTGCAAGGACTACGGAGTTATCTGACACCACTATTTGAGCTGGGCTCACCGCATGAGGTCATTACTGCTTCGCAAAGCAGGCCTTTTGGAGGGTCAACGGCCAGATCGGGATCAAACATCCGGTCGCCTGAGGAGACAACGGGGGCTTATACGGCCCCCGTTGTATTTCAATAAATTAAATCCGGCACTAACCGCCGGTAGCTTCCCATTCGCAGAAAGACTGAGCGGCAAAAATATTTTTAACCTGAAAAAACTTCATGATGATTTTTGTAAAGGTTTTTTGTTCAATAAAACAAAGAAGTTTAAAGCAACTTGGTGCCTAAAAATCATCCGCATCAGTTTAATTGTGCGGATGATTGCTTTTATTATGGCAGGGTCTCTCCGTAGTGAATGAATGCTGTATCTTTCCCGCCCTGCTTCATTACCGCTACCACAGCTGCCGAATACGGCCCAAGAAGTTCCAGGCGCGTCAGCTTCCAGTCCACCTGATATTTTTCCGACAACGGCCTGATCAGTTCCAGATGAGCTAAAAACGCCTGCTCATTAGCATAGGCTTCCACGATCAGGCACTGGAAGATTTCAGGATCGTAGTAACATTCATGGGTCAGTACCTTGCCCGGGCCCTCGCCGGCGACAATGACCTTGGTTTCCGTCACCATCTGTTTGAAGGCCTCCCAATCGCGCGGGTTGACCGTAGCGGCGGCATTAAGCCGGACAATTAATGAATTTAACATCTGATAGTTTTTAAGGGGTTACAATGATCTTTCCGACCGTGTTTTTGGTTTGGATAATGGCATGGGCCTTGTGCATCTCCTCTAAAGGGAAGATGTGTGAAATATGCGTTTTTACTTCACCAGAAGATAATAGCCGGGCGATATATTCCATATCCTGTTCGTAAGTTGCACTCGGGCTCACATTCACCCGCAGCACGCTGACATTTTTCTCGGCTTTGGCTTTACCGATGAATTCCTGATCCGGGTAGACGATCAGGCTCAATAAAGTTCCTCCCGGTTTCAAAGCTTTCAGGGAACGCTCGATATGTTTGTCGTCATCGCTCCAAACCGTATCATGTACCAGGTCGGCATCGTTTACAAGCTCTTCAAAAAATTGCGTTTTGTAATCGATAAATTCATCTGCGCCTAACCCCAGCACAAAGTCCCGGTTCGTTTCCGAGGCGATACCAATCACATAAGCGCCGAAATGTTTGGCGAACTGAACGGCATAATGTCCTACACCGCCCGATGCGCCATGGATGATCACCTTGTCGCCTTTTTTGATCTTGCCCACATTCACCAAAGACATCCAGGCCGTCATGGCCGCCATAGTGGCGCCGGCTGCAGCTTCAAAGCTCACATTGGCCGGTTTTAGTACCAATTCGGTCTCCGGTGCCGCTACGTATTCCGCATAAGCATTGGCCTGACCGACAAATTTGAAGTTACCGAATACCTCATCATCTTTTTTGAATTTGGTAACCGCTTTGCCTGTTTCTGTCACCACGCCGGCAACGTCCCAGCCCAGAATGATATGTTCTTCAGTACCTTTGTAGCTATAGACCCAATCCAAAGCCTCTTTGGTTCTTCTAACAAATGCGTCCACGGGATTGATGCTGATTGCCTTTACCTGTACAAGTACTTCATTATCCAGTATTATAGGTACCGGTACATCGGCCAGTATCAGGTTTTCGGGCCCGCCGATCTCTTTTAAAATTATTGCTCTCATTTCTTTTATGTTAAAACGTAAAAGTAAGGCGATACAAGAGGCCCAGCTTTGCTTAGCCGGTCAATTTTATTTTGCTCAGAATGTCAGTTAAACGATTGCCTGAACGCAGATGGCGAGACATTGGTTTTATTTTTGAACAGTTTATTGAACGATTGGGGGCATTCAAAACCTAAAGCGTAGGCGATCTCACTGATGGATAAGGGCGTGGTGGTCAGCAATGCCTTTGCTTTCTCAATGAGTTTTTCGTGAATATGCTGCCAGGTGGTTTGCCCGGTCAGGCTGCGCAGTATATCACTTAAGTAATTGGGCGAAACATTTAATTGTTAAATGTGCTCAATTTTCAACATGATTAGCCTTTTACAATTGAATGTTTATAGAAGCCACTTTCTTCAAATCTTCCATAAAAAAGTTCGAAAATTGTGGTCTAACGGTCACAAGCCTTTCAACAATATGTTGAAAGGCTTTATTATTTAAAACTTCCGGTAGAACATCCGATTTCGTATCGGTAGGATAGGTTTCATATAAGGAACATAATCAGACCAGTACCAACCCCTCATTCAAAGCTTTTTCGTACGCTTCATTCTCGAATTTATAATAGGTCGGCGAACGGTGCCCGCCAATGCTTTTCTTTTCCTGAAGTTTGGTTAACAGGCCCAGCGATTGCAGCTTGATGGGAAAATTGGTAGCATTAAGTTTTTTTCCGGAGAGTACCTCGTACAGCTGCTTAATCTCTTTAAGCGTAAATTTTTGCTGTAACAAGGCCTTGCCTATGGGGTAATGGTACAGGTGCATGCGCATGGCAAGCAAGGCCTCCTTCAACATATCCTCATGGTCAAATCCCAGGGGTGGTAAGTAATTTACAGGGAACCACCGACACTCACTCGACAGGAAATCGGTACTGGGCTGCGCATTTAAAATATCGGTGATAGCATAAAAGCCGACGGACGCTGTTTCGCCGCTCAGCCAGCTGTCACCATCTATTTTAACGCCCAAAAGCTCAGTAAATTCATCTTCATCCCATGATCCGCGGTTACCATTACGTCCTACATCGCCAAAGGTTTTAAACTGTTGCAGAAACAGGCTCGCTATCCCGGTGCGTTCATCTGTGACACGGGCGGCGGCTTGTTCAAGGTTTTCGTTTTTAAGAATATATCCGCCGGGCAAACACCATTTGGTCACAATTTTATCTTTAACCAGCAGCACCAGCAATTGCTCGCCATCATACCCGAATATAGCACAATCAACAACCAGGTTTGGCCGGTAATCCACATGGCCTTTCAAAATGAATTTGCGGAACTCCTCTATGGTCTTCACTGAAAAAAATTATTTATTGATTTTTAACAAATGTAATTAGAAATTTATACATTCGTTCATTAATTGAATTTCAATAAATGATTTCAATTGATTATCAGCCTGTCTCGCACCCAACTTAATATTAGGTGTTAAACATGGCCGGTAAGTTGCCTGCGCCTTAAAACCGATTAAACTAACCAATATGTTGCTATTTTCACGTAAACTGCGCCACCGCGCCCGATACCTGCAGCCCGCACTTATCGCAGCTTGTTTTTTGCTTCATTCCTGTACCGGGAATAAGGTAAAAGATGATGGGAAAAAACCTGATGATAACCGGTTTACGCCGATTGCACTTACCAAAACAGGAGACCTGGACGAGCCGATGAATTTTGAGGTACTGAATAATGGGCAGGTTTATATTAATGAGCGCAAAGGCGGCCTGAAATTGTACGATCCTGCTACCAATTCAGTAACTCTTGTATCCACCATCCCGGTAAATACTAAATATACCAGCGCACAAGGCGTGGTCACCGAGGCCGAAGAGGGCTTCATCGGCTTTACTATCGATCCTAAATTTGACGAGAATCATTGGGCCTACCTGTTCTACTCATCCACCAGGGGAAAGAAAGATGTGCTGAGCCGTTGGGAACTGCGCGGCGATAAACTGATTGCAGGCTCCGAAAAGGTTTTGCTGGAAATACCAAAACAACGTGAGGTATGCTGCCATACAGGCGGAGGCATGACCTGGGATGCCGACGCGAACCTGTTTATTACCGTTGGTAACAATACAGGCAACGTGGCTGATAAATCGCAGACTGACGAACGGCCTGACCGCACCAGTTGGGACGACCAACGCAGCAGCGGTAATACCAATGACCTGAGAGGCAAAATACTTCGCATTCACCCCGAAGCAAATGGAAGCTATACTATTCCGGACGGTAACCTTTTCCCTAAAGGAACCCCTAAGACCCGGCCTGAAATTTATGTAATGGGAGATCGCAACCCATGGCGACCATCTGTGGACAGTAAAACCGGCTTTTTGTATTGGGGCGAAGTTGGGCCCGATGCGAGTGAAGATAGCAAAACCACGCGAGCCGGACGGGATGAACTAAACCAGGCCCGCAAGGCCGGGTATTTTGGCTGGCCTTATTTTATCGGGGAAAACGTAGGCTACCCAATGTATAATTATAAAACAAATACGGTGCACCCGCCGCAGGATCCTGCACATCCCATTAATAAGTCGGTGAACAATACGGGCCTTACCGAGCTGCCGCCGGCACAGCCTGCATTTATATCTTATCCGTACGGGGTTTCCGAAAAGTTCCCTAAGGTTGGTAGTGGCGGGCGCTGCGCGGTTGGAGGGCCTATCTACCACCAGGACAATTTTAAAAATGCTAAGAGTTCCTTTCCATCCTACTATGAAGGAAAATGGATAGCGGCTGACCTTACCCGCGGATGGATCATGTCGATAAAGATGAACGAAAACGGCGCCTATGCAGGGATGGAGCAATTTTTACCTGACTATCATCCTGTAGAACCGATTGATATCAAATTTGGCGCTAACGGCGATCTGTATGTGCTGGAATATGGCAGCAACTGGTTCCGTAAAAGCGAAAACGCCAAGCTGGTACGCATCCACTACAACAGTGGCAACCGCGTTCCAATTGTAAATGCATCCTCAAATGTTACAGGTGGTACTGTTCCGTTAAAAGTAAACTTATCTTCTGCCGGTACAAAAGATTATGACGGGGACAAACTGGATTACGAATGGGCTATAAAAGACGCCATGGGCAAAACCATACAAACGCTGAAAGATTCAAATACAAACCTTACGCTTGATAAAACCGGCGTTTACAATATACTGCTCACCGTTAAAGACCCCTCGGGCGCTAAAAATAGCAAGTCTTTAAAGATAGTTGCCGGTAACGAGCCTCCCGCCGTGGTGTTAACGCTAAACAGCAACAAAACCATGTTTTTCCCGGGCAAGCCTATTAATTACGATGTGAAGGTTACCGATAAAGAAGATGGTAAGGTTGATCCGAAGCAGGTTGCCGTTAGCATAGATTATGTATCGGAAGGTTTTGATATGGCCGAAGTAACACAGCAGCAGCGCAGTGTCGATGCTTCTACCCGCTTTGCTGTTGCAACGGTCTTGATGTCAAAAAGCGATTGCCGCAATTGCCATAATATAAACAGTAAATCGGTAGGGCCCATGTTTACCGCTATAGCCGAAAAATATAAAGACAGATATGCCTGGGCATTGGACAGCTTGTCTAAAAAGATCCGTAAGGGCGGCGGCGGCGTATGGGGCGAGGTAAACATGCCGGCACACCCGGCCATGAGTTTAGCCGACGCGCGTACCATCACCAATTATATCCTGAGTTCTGCCGATAAAAACATCAGTACCCTGCCATTAGCGGGAACTTATACCGAAAAACTGCCTGCTGACGATGCCGGCGCAGGTATTGTGATTATCCGGGCGGCTTATACGGATAAGGGAGCTACATCGGTACCTGCATTAACAACTGAAAAGGTTATTCAATTACACAGCCCGCAATACAGCCCCGGAGCTGCAGATATCATCCATAATGCAGCTAAGGTGGTTGAAGCTATGTTTACCGTAACAACCAACATAAGGCCTAAAAACAACGGGTATTTCGCATACAAAAACATCGACCTTACCAGCGTACGGCAGGTGGCTATAATGGCTACTGCCAACCCAATGCAGGGGTTTGTTGGCGGGACCCTGGAGGTGCACCTGGATAAACCCGGCGGCCAGTTATTAGGAAACGCCGAGGTAAAAGCCGTGAACCCTTTTGCCGCTTTAATGAACGCAGCTAACGCCATGCAAACCAAGGGTGGGTCTAAAGCAGCATCCCCGGCTAAAAAGACAAAAGGACCAAGCATGGCCGATTATGCCAAACTAATGGGCGGTATGGCAACCAAAATTGATATCCCCACAATTACCGGTGAGCATACTATTTATTTTGTATTCAAAAATGCGAAGGCAAAACCGTTGGAGCCGCTGATGTCGGTATCCAGCGTTAAATTCAGTGATGTTAAATAATAAGGAATTGTAATAATAATTTAAAACTAATCATGACAAACAGAAGATCCTTTTTAAAATTGACGGGAGCAGCGGCATTGGGCGGCTTACTACTTCCAAAATTAAGTCGTGCGGGCTTGATTAATGCACCCGGATATAAGAATAACATTGGCATCCAGTTGTATACCCTATCGGATCTGATGGTAGCCGACGCAAAAGGGACTTTGCAAAAAGTAGCCGGTATTGGTTTCAAAGAACTGGAGTCGGCCGGATCACCCAAAGGCTCGTACTATGGTTACACGCCAAAGGAGTTCAAAGCAATTACAAAAGACCTGGGCCTGCATTGGCGATCTAATCACGTATCAGGTGCGCCTTTTGAAATGGCGAAGCTGGAAGCGATGATAAAAAAGAACATGGGCGGTGACGATGCCAAGGCTAAGCAGATGATGGAGCGTTTTAAGTACATTGCTTCAATGCCCACTCTTAAAAACGACTACCAGAAGTTAGTGGACGAGTCTGCCGAAGGAGGTCTTAGTTACCTGGTGTGTGCCAGCATCCCGGTAGGTAGTTTGGACGAGATGAAAACAGCCGTAGAAATTTTTAACAAAACCGGCGAAGCTTGTAAAAAAGCTGGGATCCAGTTCGCTTATCATAACCATGCTACAGAGTTCGATTTGGTTGAAGGGCACCGCCCGTTTGATTATATCTTATCGAATACTGACAAAGATCTTGTAAAAATGGAACTGGACCTGGGCTGGGCCACCAAAGCCGGTCAGGATCCTAAAGAATTGTTTAAGCAGCACCCCGGCAGATTCCCACTGTGGCACGCCAAGGACATGGACAAAATAAACAAAGCGCCTGCCGAAGTAGGCACGGGCATAGTTGACTTTAAAAGTGCGTTCGACCATGCTAAAGATGCCGGAATGAAGTACTTTTTTGTGGAGCAAGACCAGGCGCCGCAACCGCTCCAAAATATCACCAATAGCTATAACTATCTAAAGAAATTGTTAGCCTGATCATTCGACGTATAACCAAAAGGCATACCTGTTGTTGGCGGGTGCACCTAATAGTCGCAAAAGTGTCGGTGACAGATCTTACAGCCATTCACAGCATTATGCGCTTCATTCAAAAGAACAGAAGGATAGCCTTTTCGATTATTTGCTTTACAAGGAATAACCCTAAAAAAGCGTTCGCTGAAGTTGGCGGGCCCAGTCTAAAAAATTGGTAAAATAGCGGTAGTACTGAATAACTCGTTAATCTTATCATCAAAAGGCCTCCATATTGCGGTAATATGGAGCCTTTTAATTTTAATGAACTTCCTGAAGTAGTGCGTCTGCTCTTCGAAAAAGTGGAGCAGATTGAATTGATGGTTCTAAATCTGCAACCAAAAGAGGATGATGAACATGAATTACTGGACATTAAGGAAGCCGCTGAATTTCTTAAGGTTTCCGTTGCATCATTATATAACAAGGCCAGCCGTAAAGAAATACCTGTCAGCAAACCCGGAAAAAGACTTTACTTCAACCGGGCGGAACTTAAAGAATGGGCTAAGCCTGGCCGAAAAAAAAGCGTGCAGGAAATCCGGCTGGAAGCAAGCAGTCGTTTGAACAAATATAGGAAACCATCCAAAAATCAGCTGTTCATCAGGTCCGTCGGCGTATAGCCGAAATGTTTTTTAAAGGCATAAGAGAAATGGGAAAGGTTCTCAAAATCGGCCTCGAGGTAGATATCCACCGCCCTTTTATGTTTTTCGGCCAGCTGATAATGCGCCAGTTCCAGGCGTTTTTGCGTGAGCCATTTTTGCGGGGTATTATGGAACGACTTTTTAAAATCCCGGTTAAAAGTGGATAAGCTGCGGCCGGTGAGATAGCCGAACTTTTCCATGGGCATATTAAACATATAATGCTTCTCCATAAACTCGGGCAGGTTGATCTTGCCCGGTTCTGAAAAGTCCGCCAGCAAACTGTCCGTGCCGGGATCAATAAAGCGCAGGATCGCAATCGCTTCCTCTACTTTCAACGCAGCAACACTTTCCGGCAGCTGCTGCTCCAGGTCGAAATAAGGAAGCAATGAGGTAAAGAAGCTCTCCAGCAACGGGTGCCCGTCAAATATCCTAACCTGATGGGTGACCGGCCGGTCCGAAAGCACTGGCTGGTTTTTCGCGTAGAAGGACTTTAATCGCTCCACCGTTAAACCCAGCACAACGGCCTTGTATAGCCTGCCGTCTTTAGGCTGCTTGATCACCGCCGACAACTGGTTGCGCGGAAAAAGCAAAGTGCTTCCCGCTCCAAAAGTATAGGACCGGTCGGCCTGGATCACCTTCATTTCGCCTGAAATGATCCGAACGAACGAATGAAATTCCAAAATGATCTCATCCTTGAAAAACTTCTCTTCAATGACGGTCCATATCATCCGGGCAAAAGGAAAGGGTTGCTGTACAGCCATGCTATAAAGTTATCAATTTGTAAACGGATGAAGGCGTGCCTTTGCGCTGCCTGTCAAACGGGTATTAAATAGCGAAGGTAGCTGCTCTTTAAACGTTATGCTTTGTTTAGCATGTCAAATTTACTTTGTTCATCCGGTCACTTTTAGCGATTGGATCAGTCCGCCTACCAGTTCCAGGTGGTATTTTAAAACCAAAGGGCTTCCGTCAAATGTTCCCGAAACCCTGGCCTCCAGCACCGTATCATCTCCAATTTGGGTGAAACTGAGCGGCTCCATCCGGGTTTGATATTTTTTGTTGGCCTGTTCGATCCATTTCCTGATCTCGGCTTTGCCGTTATGCGTTTCGCCTTCGTCATAAACGATGGCGGCTTCGTCAAAGCAATCAGCATAAGCGCTATGATCTAAATTATTTTGTGCCTCCACTAATGCGGCAACTACTGCTGGTAAATTCATGCTTTTGTTTTTTGGTAAATTATACTGTAGGTATCGTTCCGCCATCAATCACATATTCTGTTCCGGTAAGGTAACCGGCGCGCGGCGAAACCAGGAAACCTACCAGTTCAGCAACTTCTTCCGGCTGGGCTGGCCTGCCAAAAGGTATGCCGCCTAAGGCATCCATGATGCTTTTCTCGGCTTCTTCTATAGTTGAGCCGGAACTTTTGGAGATTCGCTCCACCATTCTGATCGCTGATGTGGTTTTGATCCATCCCGGTGAAACTGTTAAGACGCGCACGCCTTTGGGCGAAACCTCGTTAGATAAGCTCTTGCTGTAATTGATAAGGCCCGCTTTAGCAGCCGCATATGGCAATGTAGAATCATATAATGGCAACCTGCCCTGGATAGAAGCGATGTGAATGATGACCCCCTTACCACGTTCCAGCATCTGCGGCAAAAACTCCCGGTCAAGGCGCACAGGTGCCAGCAGGTTGGTGCGGATGGTCGACTCCCAATCTTCGTCCGTTAACACCGCGAAGCCGCCGCCCGGTGTTTCGGAAGAGCCCAGGTTATTGATCAGGATATCAAGCCGGCTATAGGTGCTCAGCACTTCTTTAACTACGTTTTGAGTATCCTGTGGCTTACTCATATCGGCGGCAATAAAATGCAGGCCTTCATTGGGTTCGTCCGGTTGATTCCTTGCCGTGATGATGACAGTCGCGCCCGCGCTCAGCAATCGCCCGGCAATTGCCTTACCCGCACCCTTGGTACCACCGGTTACCAGGGCTATTTTGCCACTTAACTCATTATTATAATTAAATTGCTGTTCCATATCAATTTTGTTTTGTTCAAATCTCCGTAGTATGTGCGGTCCATGCAAGTACGGTGTTACGATTCGGATAGGGATAAATTATTCCCATATTGTAAGCAGCTAAACATAGCGTTACATTTGTACTATGTATGAAAAGAAGACATTGCCCAACCTTAACTGCGGCCTCGACCTGATCGCTGAGGTACTGTATGGGAAGTGGAAGATCAGGTTATTGTGGTTCATCAATGAGGGGTATAAACGCCCCAGCGAACTACAGCGCAAGATCCCGGATGCTTCCCGGCGTGTTCTGAACCTGCAGTTAAAAGAACTGGAAGAACATGAACTGGTTACCAGGGTGATTTACCCGGTGATGCCACCAAAAGTAGAATACAGTTTGACGGATTTCGGACAAACGTTGATTCCTGTGATTTCCAGTATTGGTAGTTGGGGAGATGCACATGAAGAACGTTTGCGTGCGATTATTCTAAAACAGTCGAGTGATCAGCAGCATTTATCCAGATAATATCTGTATAAATGATCAGGCGGACCTTTATACAGCGCAACGGGTTCGGGTTTTCGGCTACAATTTCGACGGTTCAGGCTAACTTTTGGTCATCTTATTAATTGACCTTTGATCTATGGAAAATAACATCAAAGGAAAAGTGGTCGCTATCACCGGTGAGCCGAACTAGGCGCATTAAATTACTTTATTCTCCATCGACAGTAAGATCCTTTAGGACCCGGGGTTCGGGCATTCATTATGCTTTCAGCGATACTTAACAAAAACGGTTTAAGCTTTCTTTCGTATCCTGCTAAGATGCTCAGGGCTTAAGCCCAAATAAGAAGCGATATAGTATTGCGGCACTTGTTGGACTATTTGCGGGTAATCACTCGCGAAATCGCGATACTGCTCCTCGTGGGTGGTCGCGATGATCTTCTTACGTTTAGCTTCCGCATTGCAAAAGACCTTTTCTATGATCAATCTGCCAAACCGTTCCCAAATCTTGTATTTATCAAACAAAGCATTTATTGCGTCTTTTTTCAGGATCAGCAGGTCCAGATCCGTCAGTGCCTCCAGGTACTGCTTTGATGGTGTCTGATATAAAAAGTTAAGTGTTTTAAAGAGTTTTTACATAGTTAATTCAATTTTACTACCATTCTAAATTTTGTTAGTTAAATGAGAACATAACATTAGTTAACTACAACACTCGTCTACCAAATTTAATATTGATACATAATGTTGCCCAATAGCGTCAGATAAAGCTATTTCACAAGTTTTTGACGATGAATAGTGGCCATCACAATTCACATTTTTCACTTCTTTAGCTTCAGCCAAAGTTGCGCTAAATGTAAGTTCAGGGTGTAAAAAGCCCCGGTCTCCTGCCATGCCACAACACCCAGCATGGAACGGATAAATAACTTTATCGGCAAAGCGGGCAGCAATTTTATATAATTTATCTTCCGTGCCGGGCATTTTCTTCAACGAACAAACCGGGTGAAGCACAATTGCCCCCTTCTTTTGAGTAACAGTTGTATTTATCATAATGTAATCATGTAGGTAATCAATGCTGTCAATTATGGTAAGTGCATCATATCGTTCTTTATTTACTTCAGAGAAGATTGAGCGGCAATGCATAAGGGTTTGTGTACAAGAACTGATATCCAATACAACTGGAAACTTACCTTGTTGAGTGGTGTCCCACAATTTACTTACTGTTTCGTTCGCCATAAAAGCGAAAGCATCTTTAAACCCTTTCGAGGAATAAATTTGCCCGCAGCAATGTTTGTTTATCTCCATCGGTATAATCACGTTGATTTTAGCCTTTGCAGATACATTAAAAAAAGTTTCCATCACGGTATTCCGGGTATTTTCCGTTTCACCCATTACCCTGGAAATACAGGCTGGGAAGTAAACCACACTAAGATCAAAGTGCGTTTACTGTCGCGATTTGGGTGTGCAGTTGGCGACAGCCAATTGACCACAACGGAAATGCAGGGACAGCTCTTTTAACAGTCTTGGTTAAACGATGCATTGTATTTATGCCCAACAACCTATTCAATGCTATGCCAGACTTCAAAGCAAATCGAACCAAACTAATTAACTGATTTAAAGTTTTCAGCGCTTAGTAAGGCAATCGAATTGGCTATTTCAGAATGATTTTCTCTGCGCAAGCGTTTGACCAAATCCCCAGTATTAATATCAACCGGGCAGGCGGTGGCGCAAAGGCCATCAACGGCGCAGGTATCTAATCCATCGTATTGGTACTCATCCAATAGTTTGTTATATTGCTTCTTACCACCTCTTCTTTTTAGCTTTAACAGTTCGCGTCTGACTACTATACGTTTGCGAGGTGTTAAGGTAATATTCCGACTTGGGCATTTTTGCTCACAAAAACCGTATTCCGTACAACGGTCAACTTCCTCTTCCACTTGTGGCAAATCTTTCAGGTTTTTAATATGGGCTATTTTATCCGTATTAATTATCACACCGGGATTAAGCAAGTTTTCAGGATCAATCACAGCCTTCAATTCCTTCATCACCTGATAGATCACGCCGCCCCATTCAGTCTCAACGAAGGGAGCCATATTTCGCCCGGTGCCATGCTCCGCTTTAAGCGTCCCCTGATATTTTTTTACGACAAGGCTAACTACATCGTTTAAAAAGCCATTGTACCGCTCAACCTCCGCAGCAGTATCAAATGCCTGGGTAACAACAAAATGAATATTACCATCTTTGGCATGGCCAAAGATGATCGCGTTATGATAATTATGTTTAATAAATAATTGTTGCAAATCAGAGATCGCATCGCCCAAAGTCGCTAGAGGGAAAGCAATGTCTTCCAGTATAACAGTTGTTCCACTTGCCCTAACGGCTCCGACAGAAGGAAACATGCCCTTTCGCACTTTCCAAAGCAAATCCTGCTCTGCTGGAATAGCGGTAAAAACCGGCGACTCCAATAACAGTAGCTCCTTCTAACAGTAGCTCCTTCGCAAGCAAGTCAAATTGACTTACTTTAGCATTAACTTCTTGAGTATTGTATCCCTGGTATTCTACTAAAAGCGCGGCAGATTTTTCTGGCAATTGTTTGATAATGGCAGGCATTCCTGTAATATGTTCAATGGATCTAAGTGAAGCACGATCCATTAATTCAACAGCCTCTGCGCCTGACCCGATTAAAGGTATAATAGCTTTGCAGGCGGCATGCATGTCTGGAAAATATAGTAAGGCCGTTGATTTTAAGGGATAATCAGGTACAGTATCCATGACCGCTTCTGCAATAAAGCCTAACGTACCTTCGCCACCAATTAACAGATGGGCTAAAATGTCCAGTGGATGCTCAAAATCTATAAAAGCATTTACTGAATAACCGACCGTGTTTTTGGTTCGGTACTTTTTACGGATTAGGGCAAGTGCATCCTTATTCTCCTGCAACTGATATCTTAATAATTTTATTTTATGATAAATATGCGCGCAATCTACCTTGAACCGCATATAATCGCTTTCCTTTTCTGTTGAAAAAGTCATGCCATTTGGCAAGATGAACCTAAGGTATTTGGTGGTGTGATATGAGTTTTTACTGACACCACAACACATTCCGCTGGAGTTATTAGAAATAATACCACCTATCATGGCCGAATTAATACTTGCCGGGTCTGGGCCTATTTTTTTACTGTATTTTTTTAAGTAAGTGTTAACGTGAGCACCGATCGCGCCGGGTTGTACCCGCACCTGTTCGCCATTTTTTTCAATAATGATTTTATCCCAATGTTGACTCAAATCAACCAAAATGCCGTCGGTTATTGCCTGTCCTGATAAGCTTGTTCCTGCAGCCCTGAAAACTAACGGAACCTGATACTGGCGGGAGAACATTAAAAGTTCAATCACCTCCTGTTCTGATCGGGTAAAACGATTGCTTTAGGACGCAGATAATAAAAACCGGCATCAGAAGCATAGGCTACTATGTCGATTAACCGGGCTTTAATTCTTTTTTGGGTAAGATTTTTTCAAGTAATATTTCCATTTGTCCTTTTAGTTTCATTCCGATATCAACATTCACCCCGTAAAATGATGGGCATGTGATTAGCATATATCCCGTTAACGTTTTTTAATTTCTTAGTAATGTTTTGGCTACAGAAGTCGCTCCATCTATCGTTAAATGGGTAACATCTTTAAATTTAAACAACTCATTGCCTTTAGTCTCAGGCATTTTCATCCTGTCAATATCAAGCCCCTTAATATCGTGGCAAATAACCCCGGGCCGATCATCCTGTTTTATTGTGTTAAACGTAATATCATATAATTGCAGCGCTTTTATATGCCTTGCATACAAGCCATATGCAGGATTAGTACCCAAAACATACGGCTCTGGGTATCCTTTGCCAAGTTCTGGAAATTCCATTTCTCCCTGGGCCTTTGTTCCCCCTCCTCTGTATTGTATGTTAATATGATGAAGCGTAATATTTTCGAGGGGATATCCTGGCATACCTGTAAGTTGAATCCCACTAAAATTATCTGCGTCAATGACGTAGATATTGCTAATTGTTATATTTTTTACTACGCCCATTTTGGTGGTTGCTTTAGGCCCGCGATTTCTTTGGCCAAGCGTGACATATATTGGGTAGCAATTAACATGCTGCATGGTAATGTTAGACACAACAATATTATCCATAGTACCACCGTCTACCACTTCCAGCGCCAATCCATTACAATACCAAAAGGTACAATTAGATACCACGCAATTTCTAAATCCACCGTTTGATTCTGTGCCAAATTTTATACGCCCCCCAGACCAATTCATCTTACTCACTTTCCTTGGTATCCTCCGTCCATCAAGCAATGTTCCTTCCTCAAAAGCAGATACCTGACAATTGGTTATAATTAGATTTTCTGTCAGTACAGGTTTATTCAATGCATAAGAACTTTTGGGACAGATAGCATCGTCTCCAGGCGAGTTAACCTTGCAGTTAGATACCAGCGTATTAGTACAACAATCAATATCAATGCCATCACGATTCGTATCAATGGTTAGGTTATCCAGTGTAGTCAGATCGCAGCCTGTTAATATTATGGCGAAGTGTCCACCATGAAAAATGGTAATATCTCTGATCAAAACATTATTGCATAGTTTTAAAGCAATGGCTTTATCGCCCGTTCCAATAGAACCACCTCGTAAGTCGCCTTCATGTTCTGTATCCATTTTAGTTAAACCGCCGCCATCAATCATACCGCGCCCCGTAATAGATACATTGCTCAGGTGTTCTCCCCATATTAAGCTGTTATGGAAATACGTGTGGCCGCCGTCCTGGTAAGCAGTATCTGTAAAGGCTTCAGGGCTATCATAAGCATTACTATCAGCGGGTGCTCCAACTATAACAGCTCCTGCATCGATATACAAATTTATATTGCTTTTAAGCCTTATGCTGCCACAAAGGTATTTCCCGGCTGGTATGTAAACCGTTCCGCCACCATGAGCATAGCAGTTTTCAATAGCCTTGTTAATTGCCTTATGATCTAACTGCTTACCATCGCCTCTGGCTCCAAAATTTTTAACATTGTAGTTTAATGATGTATCCGGGGCTTGCCCAAACACACAAGTAATAAGCAAAAATGTACATCCTAAAAATGATCTTATAGCTTTAAACATTCCCATGCTAATTGGCTTTTGTTTAATTATCCAATATTTGGTTGTGTCATTATTTAAAAACCTCATTGGCTTACCTAAAAATTAATGGATCAACAAAGGGGCCTATTTTAAAATATCCATTTTGCTGATAATTGCTTTGATTAATTAAAATGCCATTGATATAGAACTTTTCAAATTTTATATCCGATAGTTTGTATGATGCATTAAGTCCGCTGAAATAAACAGAATAGCTTGGGTGATTAACCGGGACTTTGACATTGATGTTTTTGAATAAAAAATTGTTTATATTTAAAGGAGAACGAGTAGCACCTCTATCCATTCTGATATCAATGATCTTTAAAACTTCTGTATCGAAGTAAATGTTCTGAATTATAAAATTCTCCATTTTCAAACCCGGTGTTCCGGAAACTGATCCCATATAATTCAGAAAACCGGAATTTTGCGTTTGAGGAATACCCCATTCTGCATGAATGATATCGCAGTTTTCAATTAAATTGTTCCCGTTAATGGCATGGGGGCGCCAACCTAATTGAATACAGCTTCCTCCCCGCAAATGCCAGAAAATACAGTTTTCAATTTTATAGTTTCCGCTTCCGTTAGCAATAATTCCATCATCCCCAACATTGATAAAACAATTACTAATCACATCATTCTTGCCTGCTATAGTTATACCATCATTATTATATCTAAAGCCTTGTATCTTCAGGTTTTTGGCCACGCTACTGTCAGCGGCGATTACCAAATTAAAGGCAGTGCCCTCAATCATGGTAATACCCTCAATCAAATGCCCTTTCCCACCATTTATCACAATAGTTTTATACCAACCGCCTGATACAGATATATGCGGATCACCAACCTCTGGATAATGAAACGGCCATTGGTCATTAGATATAATGCCACGGCCGTTTATTTTTAGTGATTTATTTGTACGATTTGCCAGCATATACCCCCTTACATAAGCTCCACCGGCAATATATATTTGGTCAACGGTACCCGGTACCCTCCAGTATTTAATATTATAAACTCCAGGGCTAAAATAAACTATGTTTTTTCCGACTGGTACTACTAATGAATCTGAGGAATTGACAGTATAAACATTGGCCGAGCTTTGACGGGGAACATCTTTTGCATCTTCTAACGTATCGGCAAAAATCATTAATGCATTTCTATTCTTAGGATCATCATTAAACTCAACAGAAATTTTCCTTGATCTGTCAATAGTGAATTTCACTTGTTTTCCCCCTGCAATTGATGTAGAAGCAATTGTTCCCAGTCCTATTCTGTCAGGGCGAATTGTTGCCGACACCGCCTTGGAGTTTAATTTAATAACGGATATAGTTGCTTTACCAGAGCATGAAAACGTAGTAAAATGGAAGGATCTGCCTTCATTCCCTTGCCATTCCCATCGCGGCGCGCTGGTTGACGCCTTACTCATATAAACAAAACTACTTTTTGTTATGCCACCGCATGTTACCGAAACTTTATATAGATCTGATTTTTTTTCAAAATTAGCATCAGGTGCGGGATAACATACAAGAGATTGACCTTTTGCATTGTTTAAAAATAGCGAGAGTGTAATTGCAATTATGCAGTAAAAAGCATTTTTAAATTTCCGGTATATTTCCATAATTAGTAATAATTAATATTTAGGTTAAAATATCTACCTGGTTAAAAGTTATAGCTTAAACGACATCATTCCTTATTACTATTAAAATATTTATTTTCAGGCACATAGACTAAGTTGTTTTGCTTAATATCTATTTAGATTATATAAAAATCGTAAATGGGTGAAGGGGTGGTAATTATTCAATTTTTGCAACATGAGATAATAATGTCGCTACTTACTCCAGTTTAATTTTACAAACAATACTTAACGCACTAAGTTAACTGGTCACAAAAAAAATCATGCATACAAAACATTCATTACCTCTGTTTTTGATTCAACAAACCGATCTCGTAAAGTTTTAGTAGCAAGTCTTAAATGTGTTTTTACAGAATTTACTGTAATACCCATTTCTACCGCTGCCTCTTTATATTTTTTTTGTTCCAAATAAACCTGCTTACAAACTTCTAATCTTTGTATAGACAGACCCATTAGTAGTTTATTTATGTACTGTTCGGATTCTGTCTTTTGGAAATAATCATAGGTTATTACGGAATTGCATGATATGGTGTACATATCTATATGTTTCCGGATTCTTTTTTCTTTATTTAATACCATTAAACACTTGTGGTACATACAAGTTTTAAGATATGCGATCAGAGATGTATTTACATTCACACCTAACCGGCCGTCAATAATCTCAATAAAAAGATTTTGAACCTGGTCTTCTGCTTCCATTTTATCTTTCAAAATAAAAAAGGCTTGTGTTTTTAAGGTTCTGTAATAATTTTGAAACAAAATGGTATATGCCTCTTTGTCTTTTATCTTTATCAATTTAATCAATAGGTCATCCTCGGTCTTCATAATATATATTTATAATTGGTTTACGGGTTAATTATCTTTCATAAATTTTATATTTCTTAACGCACTAAGATGAATTAACTATAAAAAAAATCAGACATAATAATATACTGATCTGTGTAGAAATCTGTTTTGGTGTTATTGGCTTATAGCGTTAAGAGGTTTATTAAACAATAATACAGGATGTAGTTTGATTTTGCAAGTTATTTATAGAATTTATTTACTCTGCCAAAAAGAAGACTGGATGGCCTTTTCGCCAATCCAGTCTTCATCCTATTTTGAAACAATAATTATGATACCTATGGCCGAAAACAAAGGCTGCGGTGCTTGAGATTTTAAAGTTCAAAACTCATACTTTATTCACTATTGTCTATTGCTAAAACTTAGTATCCATAATCATTTTTAACATTAGGATTTGAATTTATCAACGCTTGTGGCAGGGGCAATAGTTCCCCATGATTGGGTTTATATGAATCTGCTATATTAGTAATAAAGGCAGGTGATATTGCAGTGGTCCAGGTTGCTTTTGTATAGCCTGCAGGTCCGGTAGCGGGCGCTGGTGCATACATTGAATTCAACCAAATCATATCAACTGAACTATTTTTATAATACCTAGCCGTTGGCAAATTGGCGTATGGCGCTTCTTTATTTACCATTTTATTAAGATTAGCTTTACATTCGGCCAATTTTTGGCCCAATAAATTCCATCTGATTAAATCATACTTTCTAACTCCCTCTCCGCCGAATTCAAGCCAACGCTCATCAACAACAGCATTGAAAAATCCTTGTTTATCTGTAGGAGTTATGCCAATAGATGTTTCATTCCCCTTAAACGCTCGTTTACGAACTGTTTCAAATGCATTGATGGCTTCTGCACTCGGACTACCATTAATTTCATTGTCAGCTTCAGCAAACATTAGCAACACATCCGAATAACGAATAATAGGCCAGTTGACACCTGTGTATAAAGTTGGGTCTGTTAGCGCAAGAGTTGGGTTAGTTTGCCAATCACGACGAAACTTGCCTGAAAATAATACCAATATGGCTGCGGCAGGGTTCTGTGGTTGCTTAAAGTTGCTGGTGGTTACTGAATAATCACATACAGTGGTAGCCATGCGCGTATCAAGTTGATTAAATGCATAATAATACGTTGGGAGCATTTTAACTCCCCCACCAGGGCTAGCACCAACTTGGGGGCCATCTATTCCCCCAAGCCTACCGTCAGTAGCGGATAGGGCACCTGCAAGTGCTACCTCAAATAACACTTCGCCATTAGGCTCGATGGTGTGCGCATCTATATTATCTTTAAAAACAGCCTGAAAAGTTGGATTCAACGCATGTTGTTTAGAGTCTATAATATCTTTACACTCGTCTCTTGCAATTTTATAATAAGTTAAATAATCAGCTTTTCGTTCCATTTGACCAGATTTTCTAAGCGAGTATCCGCCTCTAAACAAGGCTATTTTTGCCCTTAAAGCTTTTATACCACCTTTTTTTATCCTTTCATCTGTTACTACGCCAGGGTCTTTTCTCCAGGGCACTAAATCTTCTGCCGTTTTAAGATCTTCTAACAAATGCTCATAAATGATATCTCTATCTGTCTTGGGAAGATTAAGGTCTTTTATGTCTGAAGATGGAACGAATTGAGCAGGCACATCGCCCCAATTCCTTATGATTTCAAAATAAAATTGCGCCCTCAAAGCTAAAGCTTCGCCATAAAGCCGCTTTAATGCAGCCTGCTCGCCGGCCGAACCGTTGGTATATAAAGCCATGGCCGGAATATTTTTGATGCAAATATTAGCACTTTCTATACCACTATATAACTGGTTAAACGGCAGTTCTAATATTGAATTTTCAGAAGTGGCATTATAACGTGCCATTGCTTTTGGCCCGTTATCACCACCACCTGCCGAGGTGTTAGAAGTTCCAATTGATTCGTCAGTATCCACGGTATAAAACGTGGAAAGTCGTGAACCATATCCCTGGTCACCGGTCAAATGTCCATAAACTCCAAGTACAGCATTTGTAGCATTAGTTACACTACCAAATACAAATGCCGTATCAAATGATGATTTTGGTGAAATGTCTAAATACTTTTTGCAGGATGTTATTGTTGCGAATATTATAGTCAAAGTCAATACAATAGCTTTCTTATTTATATATGTTACTTTCATAATCTGGTTTATAAAGTTAGGTTTAGTCCGAATATGTATGATTTACTTCTTGGGTATGCAGAATAATCCAAGCCGGGCGTAACCGGTGATCCATTTGCTACGTTTACTTCGGGGTCAAACCCTGAGTAGTTAGTGATTATGGCAACATTATTTAAAGTAGTATAAAACCTTAATTTTTGAATCCCGATTTTTGATAATAATTTCACATTAAAAGTATAACCTAACGTGATGTTATTGATTCTAAGGAATGATCCATCTTCCACCGCCCAGGAACTTAACGTATAAGCACCACTACCTTTCAGTGGTTGCCAAATATTGGCACCCTGGTTAACGGCTGCTAAAACATCTGGTGATTCACCAATTGCAACCTGCTTGCCACCCACGGTTGTTGTTGATTGTATAACGTTTCCATTATTGTCAATAGTCCGCCAGCGATTTGTCATCATATCCAACATATTGTTACTGCGGACAAATGCATTTGTAAACTCAATTTTATTTGCGTTAAGAATACTATTGCCATAAACAAAGTTCATAAATACACTTAAGTCAAAATTCTTATAAGCAAATTGTTGATTTATCCCGCCAGTAAATTTTGGATTTGCATTACCAATAATGGTCCTATCATTTTTTGAATCCACCTTACCATCACCATCTAAATCCTTAAATTTTATAGATCCAGGTTGAGGGACGCCGGCCACATCGATATTGGTAGGAACACCTGTTTTTAAGGAATAGATTTTAGTTGCAGGATCATAGTTGAAATCAGTAAGCTGGTAATAACCGTCAGTCATGAAACCGTACATTGAACCTACAGGCGCACCTACCTTTACAATATAGTCTGCCAGTTGCCCGGATATTCCCCATCCTGAATTTTGAGTATAATAGTTGAGGTTGGATGAAAGAGCTGTTATTTTGTTCCTGTTAAAAGCTATATTCAGGTTGGTGTTCCATTTAAAGCTTTTATTATTGATAATTCTGGCTATCACCTGAAATTCTATACCTCTGTTTTGTGTGTTTCCTACATTTTGCAATTGATTTGCATATCCAGACGTTGGTGAGATAGGTACCGGTATCAGCAAATCTCTCACATCATTTTGATAGGCATCAACAGTTAACAAAAATCTGTTTTGCAGGAAACCAAAATCTAATCCTATATTTTTAGAGGTGGTTGTTTCCCACCTCAGCTCCGGATTTGCCAATTTCGATACAAAATAACTTTGTTGCATTACACCATTTAATCCATAGGGATAAGCGGTGGTTACGAAATTAGAGCTATAAAGAAAATCCCCAATCCGGTTATTTCCAGATTCTCCATAACTTAACCTTAACTTCAGGTCAGAAATAAATGGCATCTTCTCCATGAATTTTTCTTGTGATATCCTCCAGCCTAAAGAGCCGGATGGAAAATACCCCCATCTATTATCCGCTGCAAATTTTGTTGAGCCATCAGCGCGTAATGTAAATGATGCTAAATATTTTTGTTTGAAAGCATAATTTGCCCGCGTGAAAAATGAAGCTGTTTTGTTCTCAGCAAGTAGCGAAGTAGGATAACCCGGAAATATGGTACCCAGGTTTAACTGTCCGATTGCTTTGTCTGACGTGATCCCAATTGGAAACTGTCGCAATTGGATATTAGATTGCCGGGTATTTACGCCGTATAACTCCTGGCCAACTAATACTGTTACTGAATTTTTTTTATTAAATGATGATTTTAAAGAGGCATTTGTGAATGTAAGAACATTAGAAAAATTTGTTGTTTTAACATCAGTATTAATTACGCCAACCATTGGAAGGTTGTTACCTCTCCCAAGCGCCGCTGGTGTATTTATGTCATCAAAAGAGTCTGCACCAACTGTGCTGTAAGCAAAACTACCTGTAGACCTGAAAGAAAGGAAAGGGGTGATGTTATAATTAAGATAGGCCCCCAAATTAAACCCCATTGTTGAATTCTTTCTGTATTCGGCACTATTTAGCGCAACCGGATTAATTAAGAAAGCTCCATTTCCCAACGCATTTGTTTCTGTATAATAGGCTGGGTCAAAATCATCGTCTCCGAGAGTTTTACTTAAGTTTAAAGGCTTATATCTTATTGTTTGCCGCAGCCGCGAACTTTGTGTAACACCACCGGCGCTCGTTCCACTCCCCAAAATATCTTGATCAGAATATCTGACTGTTATACCCGTTCTTAATTTGGAATTCGCCTGATGGTCAAATTTGAAATTAATGGCATTCCGATCAAAACTTGAATTTAGCATGATCGCATCCTGAATATTTTTTGTCAGGCTCAAATTGAATGTCGTAGTTTTAGTGCCTCCCGTAATGCTGAAATTATGGGTTTGCTGAACCGCGTTTTTACCAAACATCTTTTCCTGCCAATTAATAGGAGGAGTGTTTTTATAAACGGCAAGCGTATCCCATGTTTTACCATAGGTGTTTGCAAAACTCAATTCGTCTCCCGGATTACCGCGGCTTCGTTCGTATTGATATTCTACGAAATTATAAGGGTCCATAACGTTTAAAGTTTTAGCGATCTGGCTAATCCCTATAAAGCCATTGTAGTTCACCGCGGTCTTCATATTGCGGCCTGATTTCGTAGTTACAATGATAACCCCATTTGCCCCACGGGCACCGTATATAGCTGTCGATGCCGCATCTTTTAGAACATCAACTGATTCAATATCCTGGGGAGATAACCCATCAAGTCCGGATTCAACCTGTACACCATCTATAATATAAAGGGGCGAGTTATCTTGTGTTATTGATCCGCCACCACGAATAACAATATTTGCAGAAGCACCCGGGGCACCTTCAGATGTGGTAACCTTAACACCTGCGATTCTGCCAGTTAAGGCTTCAGTTGCTGAACTAACGGGGATATCTTTTAAATCATTGGCACTTACAGAAGAAACTGCGCCTGTTAAGTCTCTTCTGTTAATTGTACCATAACCAATTGTCACAACTTCATTCAGTGCTATGGAGGCAAGCTTTAGTTGAATAGTTAAGTTATCCTGACCATTCAGTTTAATTTCCTGTCTTTGATATCCGACATACGTAATTACAATGGTTGAATTAATTTTATCATTAACAACTATTGTAAAATTGCCATTAACATCAGTTACTGTTCCTTTTGTGGTACCTTTAAGGATAATGCTCACACCGGGCAGCGTTTTTCCCTCCTCGTCTATAACTTTCCCTTTAATGGGAACATCTGCTTTGATTATTTGTACTTGAGGTAAAGCGCCTGCGTAATTATAAATACTTGTTAGTGCCAACAAAATAAATAAAGACAATATCAATTGCCGGTTTAATAAGTTTTTCTTCATAAAGTTTATAATCTGGAGGTTATCGTTTATAATTGATATACCTAAGAGTTTTTTCTTTTGAAAAAAGGGTGAAGTTAATTAAGAATTCAAATAAGAATTTTCTAAGATTAATCGGGGGCCAACTCTTATTAAGGTCAATAAACTTGCATACGCAAATGCATTGTAAATTTGCTGGGGCTAATTTACTTGCTATTACTTCCATGAATAAATAATTGGCATACTAAATAAGGAGTGCGCAGGCTAAAGACATCGAATTTAACCAGATGCGATGAGCGTTAAATTTATTTAGAATTAGATAAATCTAATCTTTGTTTTTATCAAGGTTAAAGCTTGAAACAGACGAGTTGTATTCTGGATTTGCAATGATAGCAAACTTATATTTATCCCCTCTATAATAAGATCTTTCAATTTCTACGACCTTATCTTTACCACATAAAATAGCGCTATCTAAAATAAATACCGCGGTTTGCTTGTCAATATCAAAATTATTCAAAGCAGATTCTGGCCCCATAATATCAACACTTAAAGTTTGTTTTACATCCGTTATTTTAATACCATAATCACTTTCATAGGTTTTAAAATAAGATATTTCGGTTGGCAACCGGTCTATTTTAGGACATAATTTAAGCGAAATATAACGTGTTTCATCTTTCATCAAAATATCGTCAGCATAACGTAATTGATGAATTTTCAATACGGGCCCTTCAATAATAAAATGTTTACCAACTATATCAGAGGATATCCCATCCAACAAAATGGTTTTCTCCAGGATAATATTTTTAGGGGTAAAACCCTCTATTTTAAGACTTTCATCAAAGCCTTTTCTCGTAGAATCAATTGACCCCAAAGTCCTCAATAGCTGGTGCTCTGCTGTTCGGTTAAGCACATAAGTTCCTTTTCCTTTAATTCTTCTGGCCCACCCTTTAGATTCTATTTCTAAAAGGCATTTTCTTGCTGTTGTATTACTAATTTGATACGTACTTATTAGCTCGTTTTCCGACGGCACCTTATCACCCGGAAGCAATTCACCTTTTTTAATTCGGTCGATAATAGTTTCACTTATACTAATGAATTTGGGTAACATAGATTATCTGCAGTTGTAATTAGGTAAAGTTTAAAATAATTATTTGATTTTTAGAATAAATAATCCTATGCTTTTTTTGATTCAGTTTCTTAATTACTTTACCGCGTGTAAGGCAAATCGTTTATCCATATTTAATCAGGTATATTATCTTTTCTAAGTTGAGGCGCATCAGGTATTGCTTTTTGCCCAAGAGCAGCCGCAGAGAAAATTAATATGATTCCAGGTATATAAATGAGAAAATAGATTGATCTGAATTTCATTAATTTGTATTGATTGGAAGTGATTACTTATTAAACCATTTAAAAATTTCATTGGTAATAATTTCATGGCCCGCCAGGTTAGGGTGATTTACATAGGCCATGTATGGTGTTATGCTCCCGCCACTTCTTACCATATTTTGAAATACGCTGAAAGAGTCTGATAAACCAACGTGATATTTTTCGGCTAATGCTTTAATTTGCTCGGCATGGGCCTGTAAGCTTTTATCATCCGTTGCCAGCATGTTAACCCTTGTATCGGGGCTTGGTGTTAATAAAACAACTTTAACATGGTGTTTTAAAGCATCTTTTATCATTTTTTCCCAAGCTGCTTTTGCTGCTTCCAAACCAATATTTCTATCATTTAAAGCATAATCAATAAATAACACATCGGGTTTATGTGGCAGTACATCGGTATCAAAACGGGCTTGCCCCTTTACCGAAGTTTCTCCTCCTATTGCGGTCACAATCACATTAATAACAGCATAAGGGTATTGCGCTTTTAACTTTTTCAATAAAAGGTTAGGATATGATTCAAGGATATTTACTTCGTGATTTGCTCTATATCCGGCCGGTACTGAATGACCGTGAAATACCAAATTGATAGTTCTGTTGTTTGGCCATACCTTGTTCAATTCATCTTTTATGTTATTCAGATAATTTGATGAATCGGCCTTTTGCCCAAGGCAAAACAAGGTTTGAGCTATAAATAATACCAGGAAGCTTATTTTTTTCATAATTTTAATTTATTGCATCCGTAATAATTGTTGTCTTCTTTTGTGATTTGATACTCTGTTACCAGGCAAGGGATACAGTGCCGGTTACGTTCTTAATTACGTAGTTGTTCCCGTATCGCGCATCACCAACTTCAAAAGCCAGTTGGCCGGTTTTCCATGGATTAGCCGAATTAAGATAAGCCCTTAACATATCTGGTTTTATATGTTCGTCAGGAAACACCCTGAGTACCGCATTTTTCAAACCCTTGATCTCTATCCGCCTGCTGATATCTTTGTCCTCAGAGTATATCTCCTTTACAGAAACTATTCCCTGATTTTGCTCCAGAAATACGCGGCACTCTTTATGCCAGGCCGTTGGTAAATTATAGGTACTGTAGCCGTTCTCTATTCGGGTTTCAAACCCGGTAAGCAATGGCGCTCCTTGTGGAAATTTGAACAATTGCTTTACCGTGGTACCCGGAACATATCCTGAAAAATAATAGGCATTATTGCTACGGGCAATGGTTAAAACGGGATTGGTTATGGTTGGATCTTGTTTTTCAATAACGTAATTATAGCCCAATTCCTGCATAGCATAGCGCAGGTATATAGGGCCGGTAGCCCAAATAGCCGGGGCATCGGGTGTAAGTAGCTTGCCACCTGTAAAACTACTGGAATTGGTTCCTCTGATGTAAATCACTTTGCCACCTTTCCACTCGGGGCTCGCTACGCTCCAAACAACATCTCTTGTATTTTCATTTTGCTTATAGCTAACCAGCGCATGTGTGGATGTTTCCTTTCTATCTTTTATGATGGTGCTTATGCCTCCGCCAGAAAACACCAATTGATGAAGAATTTTCACCGGGTAAGGTTGTTCTAACTTGTCACTAATCAGGTTGGATTGGATTTGAAATTCTCCGTCTATTGGCATTACATTCTGGAGATTAAGCAATTTCAGAAATTTTTCTCCGGCGTGATCTGCGGGACCGTATATCATCAGTTTACCACCGTTTTTTACAAAACTGATTAGTTGCTCTTCCAATAGTGACCCGGCAGAAGGCACTACAGTTACCAATATAGATTGACTAAAATAACCAGGTTTATTATTTATTAAGTGGCTAAATGACGTGGTAGATATAACCGTGTTAAGTGGAAAACCGTTGTTGATGGCCTGTCTAATGAACCAATCACCGAAGTACACTTCCGGCAGTCTATTTTTTTGCTTTAAAGCCCAATCATGGTATTCGTCAAAGGGATAAACCCATACCAATGGACCGGGAGCGGTTGGCGCATCATATCGTGCTTTTAAAACATGGGGTATCACCTCATCGGGTACCTCTTTGGGGATATTCCCGTAGGAATTATCTATTGTCAGGAAATTTAAATGAGTAGGCAGGGAAACACGGCCCATTGAGTCAATCCGGCTAACAGCCATTGGCATATAAATATCATGCGGTTCGCCGCCATACCTGTCAAACCAGGGGCTGTTTACCCACCATGGATCCTGCACATAATACCTGAATACGTACCGGTTATCCGGCAGTTCAGAGATTCTTGACATATAACCCACCAGCTCCATACCAAAATCCCCGTCAAGTGCCGCCCAAGGCGAATTACAGGGAGGAAGGATATTAAATCCTCCTTTGTAAATATCCCTCAGATCCACACCATCCCGGGCAAGATCGGTGCCTGTAGATAAATTAGTACCTCTTGTTTGTATCTGGAAGTCCGGAGATTCTGCGCGGAAAAGTTTCCAAAAATTCAGGATTTTTGCTTTAACATCAGGTAATCTTTCTGGCTTAAATTCTTTCCCGTCAAATGTGGCACCTGTAGATGACCATCCCTCAATACCGAAACCCAGTCCATTACTAAACCATAAATAATCAAACCCGATATCCTTCAAAAAATGCTGGCTTTGCCTGCCGAAAAAAGTACCGAACGGGGTATTGGCAGGAATACCTTTAGGAAAACCGGCATATGATTCATGATCGGCATTTAACACAGCATAACAGCTTACAAAAGATTTGCCTCCCATGGCACTTCCTGCCAAAATTTCGGGATGTTTTTTATATTTAAAATCTGATTTCGCAAACTCCGGGCCAGGATCAAAGGTTGTACCGATTCTTACAATCTTTCCCGTTACCTGAACCCCTACTTCTTTTAGTGTTTTAACAATAAATTTCAAGTCGCCATAGGTGAAATTGGGTGGGTTTTCAATATACAGATAAGCCCTTTCATGCAGTGATAGTTCTTTCGGTCCTGATCCTACCGCATGTGCAGTATTGGGGTTTCCCATATACTTAGCCCATTCCAGCTGCTGGTTAGGTTTACCCTTGTAATCCAAAATTTCTGAACCATCCGAGGTCCAAAGCATAACAGAAACCGTATCTGTATGCCTTAGCAATGAATACCATTTGGTAAACATCTCTTTTGCCACACTTTTTATATAAGCCTTGTCATTTTTTTTAAATGGCTTTAAAGTCGTCTCCAGGGTTATATTATTAAAAGGCTTACCTTTTAAGGTGTCTATCTGCAATGCCATAGCGTTTAAATGCTGGCAAATAAAAATCGCTCCACATAGCAGAACCGGGATAATGGATCTTCTCAATTTATCAATCATTTTCTGTTCTTTCCAGGAAATTACTCCTTATACAACAGCAATATTAATCATCCTGTTACTTAACTATTACAGCTTCTATATTTAAATAATCACCAATTTTTTTTATGGTTTCTGCGTGATGCCCAATACCCAGCGCAAAATGATGTGTTGGTCCTTCTTTTACCCATTTTTTAAGAAAGGTACGCACATCAGGTTTAAAAAAGCCCCTGGTATTAGTGTTGCCGGTTGGAGGTATAGGTCCTTCAACTGATTCCCCTTCGGCAATAACAAATTTAAACTTTCCTTCATAGGTCGATGTAATACTCAACATGGTGATCGGTCCTTCTTTAATCTTAAACTCTACACCTGCGCCAAAACCCGGCTTACCATGGTATTTCTTTAAACTTCTTAATACCGGTTTTCCCTGTGCAATTGTAATATTATGAGGGCCGTCATGCCCAACCAGGATAAAGTTTCCCGTAAAATCAACCGGATGAAATTCCGCAAAGCTACCTCCAATGTTCAGGCGATCCATAATAAACATAGCTATACAGCATTTTAAATCTGATTCCCCGCACATCGGGAAGCCGGCGCCTGTTAGCAGGGAATTGCCTACAATCAGGTTGGTCATCACCTTGCGGGTATCGCTGTCATCTTCGCCTTCGTAATAATAGGCCAAACCGTCTAACTTTTTTGCTTCAACAAAGTTTTCCAGCGCTACGGAAACCCGGGCAGCTACTTCCAGATCAGAGTCCTTTAATTTTTCAGAAATAGGATCAGATACGGGATCGGGCGTATCGAAGAAATCAAGGATCCGCTTTTTTTCAGTTTCTATAGCCTCGGGGGCGGCCTCAGTGTATTTGCTTACTATTTCATTGGCCTCACATTGTACAATGTGCAAACCAAAATGAGCAGTAAGCATGGTTGCGTCTGAATGCATATCCAGCATCGCTTCAATAGGGTGGCCTATGTGTCCTATTCTGGCAGTTTTCAGATCGTGTAATACCCTTGCAATGTTGCAATATTCTGCTATCTCTTCTTCTGATTTAGGATCATCATGTAGTGTGCCAATAATCATGTCGGGCACTTTCTTTCCCATTCTTACCGCCACTCCTGCAAATTCAGGTAAAGCACATATATCATCATTATATAATTGCAAATGGGTGGATGCATTGTTATAGTCCAATGCTTTATCTGGCTGTAAAGCCACCAGTACTATAGGAACATCTAAGCTTTTAATAATCACACCGAACGTACTGGATGTAGCATAAGTAAGCATATCGCAAAAAACAAGATCGAGATTAGCACCTTTCAGTTTGGGTAATAATTCATAAGCGCCGCTTACATCGTCCACCATACCAAAGTCAATCAATTCCACTTTATTCTTGCTTACCTTTTCGAGGAATATCTCCTGCTTTTCTATCATCTGTTCATATAGGCCCTCAAACTGACTCCAATATTTAACATATCCCACACCAAATACACCTATCCGTGGAACCGTTTCAACACGACGTTTGATAACGGGAAGCGCCTGACTTTTTTTATCCTGTTCCGTAAGCAATTGCTCATCTAATTCACTCATAATTCAAGTTTAATATATTTCTAATTTGATTAACGCACTAACATTGATGATTCAATAGTATTCTGATCTTTATTCTTTACCGTTTTTAAATAGTTAGGGATCTGTTGACCTCTTTAATGAGACTTATTTTAGGAATAAAAACCGTTAGGATTATAAAAGCCAGTGGGTATAACAGACCGCAGATTATCCATAATGGATTATACGAATAATGCTGAACGATCCACCCTATAAAAGGATTGATCACTAAGCCGGAAATTGCTCCCGCGGTTCCTGATAAGCCAATCACTGTGGATGTACCACGTGCACCAAACATATCTGATATAGCTGTAATATAATTGGTGATCCAAAATCCATGAGCAAACAACAACAAACTCATTAAAGTAATAGCGAGTGCAACAGACGATACACTTTGTACCATTATAGCGGAAACTGTTAATAGGGCCGCAATGCCCATAACTATTTTACGGGCCTTATTCACAGAAACACCATTTTTGGTCAAACGGTCAGATATCCAGCCGCCAAGCATATTAGATAAACCAAGCGCCAGGAAAGGGATCCATAGCAAGTGCCCAATCTCATCAAAGGAAACACCTCTTTTTTCATTAAGATATTTGGGAATCCAAAACATGATGAAATAAAAAACCGGGTCGAGCAAAAATCTAATCAGTATAAAAATCAAAGCAGCTTTGTTACTTAATATTTCAATAAAGGAAAATACTTTTTCTTTTTTAACAGGAGTAACCCTTTCAATTTCTCCTTTCCTACTTTTCCAGGGAATCATTACCCAGGTGATCACCCAAACAATTCCAATTATGCCCGGTATGATAAAACTCCATCGCCAGCCAAATTGATTTGAGATTAATATGGTTAACGGAGGGGCCAACACAGCGCCCATTGCCGATCCCCCGATGGCAATTCCATTAGCCAGCGCTCTGTCTTTCTGATCAAATAGTTCACTCACCGTTTTTGCCGCCCCGGGGAAACATCCCCCTTCACCAATTCCAAGCAAAAATCTAAAAAACAATAGTTGGTAAAAACTACCAATTACGCCATGTAAGCCACTGGCAACAGACCATATCAATACGGAAAAACCTAAACCAATTTTACCGCCATATAATTCAGTTAGCCTGCCACCTATAGTAAACATTAAGGCATAGCTAATGAGAAAGCTGGTATTGATCATCCCGTATTGTACATCATTCAGGTTAAATTCCTTTTGAATTTTTATGATTGTGATAGACAGCACCTGCCTATCCAGAAAATTTAACCCGGTAGCAACAAAAACTAATATTAAAATTATCCAGTGAACTCTATTTTTCATGCTTTTTAAATGCCATTGTATTTCTGCGTGATCCTTATCAATTAGTACTGCTACCCGCTGGTTTATCTGTCATTAAAAAAACAAGCTTTCCTCCTTTAATTATTTCACTATGGCTGATAAAGAAGTCTTTTAATATCCTTCCATTAAATGTAACTGATTTTACGTATTTATTTTTTTCAGAAATATGATCAGCAATTATTTCCAGTGTTTTTGATTGGTTACCTGTGTTAAATGTCATACTGGTCTTAGGAAATTGCGGCGCGCCAATAGCATACATCCCCGATCCTGGGGTCACTGGATAAAACCCCATTACACTAAAAATATACCAGGCCGACATTTGCCCACAATCATCATTGCCATTAATACCCTGTGGCCTGTTATAATAGTTCTCCTGGGTTTGTTTCCTCACCAATTCCTGTGTTTTCCAGGGCTGCCCACAATAGTCATATAAATAAACATAATGATGTCCGGGTTCATTATTATGGGCATAATGTCCTCCTGAAAAATTCTGATCTAATTTGTCCGCAACTTTTTCATTTCCTCCCATCATTTTTATCATACCGGGAATATCCTGCATTACGCAAAACAAATAGGTCCAGGGGCTACCCTCGGTAAAGCTTTTCCTTTCATCGCCCCCCCATTCCCCATTTCGTTTTCGGGGAGCCATAAAGCCCGTCTGGTGATTGTATAGATTTTTATAGTTTTCAGACCATTTAATCAGTTTATCATAGTCATTGTGCTTGCCGAGGCCCTTAGCTACTTGAGCTACACAATAATCATCCAAAGCATATTCCAGGGTTCTGGAAACAGATTCAGCAGCCTTGTCCGAAGGTACATATCCCAAAGAATGATAATAACTTAAACCTATCCTCCCTTCAAACCCCTGCCATTCGTCTCTGTCGCCTCCCCATCTGGCTGTATCGTTATCAGGCGGGATCATCGCGTCTTTCCGCATAGCCTTATAAGCAAGATTGACATCATACCCTCTAAACCCTTTTACATAAGCATCGGCTATTACCGCATCGGCATGTGTGCCTATCATGATATTAGTTTCTGCCGGATTGGGCCACATGGGTAACCAGCCACCTTCCTTATACATTTGCAGCATAGATGTGATCATATCATTCACCCGTTCGGGCTGTGTAAATATGAGTAATGGATGTAAAGCTCTAAAAGTGTCCCACAGTGAATAGTCATTATAAGAAACCCCATTATGTATTTTGTCATCAAATGCACTGTAATACTTACCATATTCTGAAAATTCGCGGGGAAACAACATGGTATGGTACATTGCGGTATAAAAGATGGCCTTTTGATCTTCGGTAACCCCATCAACTTTAATCCGTTCTAAATTCTTCTGCCAGATGGCACGGGTGGCTTGTGTAACTTTGTTAAAGTCCCAATCCGGTATTTCCCTTTTTAAATTTTCTTTAGCCTGGTTTAGGCTCATAAAAGATGTAGCTATTTTAACTTTGATAACTTCGTTTTGCTTTGTTGCGAAGCTAATGTATGCCCCTATTCTTTTACCATACTGCTCTACCGATCTTTTAGATATAGTATCTTCATTCCAGGTTCCAAACCCGTTGATTTTTTTATTAAACTTTATAATAAAATACCCCTTAAAATTGGGGAGTTCGGGACCAAGGTTGTAAGCCGTCCTATCCGGATTGTATCCTTTAATTTCGTTATTTACTCTATCTATATAAATGTAACCTTTCAGTTTACCCCTTTTATTGGATCTGTTTTGTCCATCGTCATCCGCCGGATTTACATTAATGCCATGTATGATCAGATGGCTTTCGGCAGAAGCCGGATAAGTGAATTTCATAATACCACACCTCTCGGTAGCTGCTATCTCTGCTTTTATGGATGCACCCCGATCATTATTCATTTTTACGGAATAATAATAAGCTGTTGAAACTTCATCGCTATGAGAAAATTTCATTTTGCGTTGTTCGGGCAATACGGCAAGTTTACCCACTTGTGGCATCACCGATACATAACCATAATCACCCATCCAAACGGTTGGCTGGTGCGTAGCTATAAAACCATGAATGGTAGAATCCTCATAAACATAAGGCATAGCCTTCATTTTGTTTACGTGGGTTTGGGCAGTAAAGTTAGTCATGGCATAAGGTGGCCCTACACTTGGCATTGTACCTCCTTTGCCTTTAGCTGGTGTGCCAATCAAAGGGTTTACATAATCGACATATTGTTTTTTTTGAGCTAAAGTTTTTGTATTAGAGAAAATAGAAGCCAGTAAAAATATAGGTATAACGTATTTCATCATTTTCTTTTCAATATCAAAACATCTTTCGCAAATTAACCCTTGATGCTTTTTTTACTTAGATGATTTTCATTCATAAAAAGGGTGAATGTATTTTTAAACAAGTATCCCTTATGGCTTTTTACTTAATTCTTTTACGGGGAAGTTATCGGTTCTAAACGGAACAGCCGGTAGTCCTTCTTTATTGTAGAAATTAATTTCACCAGGATTGTCCTCAAATGCATATCTTACATAAACCGGATCTGGCACCTTATCTGAAAACACCGACACCTTATCACCTGCTATTTTTGCCTTCGCTCTGTAAAACACACTGTCTTTTCCAGCTAAACAAAAAGCATTTAAATTTCCGTTTCCATTTTTACTGATCAAACCGGTACCCATATTTTTAAAGCTTAAGATTATGGTATCCGATTTGCTTTTCATTGATTTATACGTTGGCCCCATTGAGGTTATGTTGCTCTCATTGTAAACCAAATCCCTTGCAACAAGAGCTAATCTTCTGCCTACTTCCTGTTTGTTTGTTGGATGTATATTGACAGCGTCGCCTATGTCATTTATAACTGCAAAGCCGGTATTGGGCATGTTTTGGCCAACTTTTGATTGTGCTTCCTGAACAATACTCCAGGCCCCCGGAGTTGGTTCAGGATATACAGGATGATAATTTGCTAATTGTACAATTAAAAAAGGAAGTTTCGGGGAGTCCCACGATGACCTCCAGGTCTTTATCAAATTAGTGAGCATTTTCTCGTAATCATAACAAACAGAATATCTGCTATTATCCTCGCCCTGATACCAAACAATACCCTTAAAGGAATATTTGAAAAAAGGAGCGATCATAGAATTATAAACAAGGGTAGGGTATTGATGTTCAAAAGATTCGATAGGTGCCAAATTACCCAGCACACCAGGTTTGTCAAACGTTTTGCCTTGTTTAAAAAGCCAGTTCCCATTTATTGAAATTATTTTTTGAGGAAGTGTATTAATGATAAGCCGGGGCGTGTAAATTGGCTGAAATCCGGTATCCCCATTTTCATTATAAGAACACACAAGTATTTCATTTGTGCCCTTTCTTAAAACCCCTTTTGGAATTTTATAATTTGAATTGTACCAAATAGAAGATTGTTTACCAACAAGCTGACCATTAATAAACACTACACAAGAGAGTTTTATTCTGCCTAAATCAATGTTTATATCATCGGTAGGCGTTACATCAAGCTCTACTTCTTTTTTATACCAGCTAACTCCGTTTTTCACTTTAAACCCTTGAGCTTCTATATATCCGGGTACATGAATAGTAAGCCAATCATTACTATCGAAAAAATTGGTGTTTCGGGTTAGTTTTAGATCTTGAGAGATATAATCTGTTATTGCATAAAAGTCTTTTGTCCATTTTTGATTAATCAAATTATAAGTCTTTTTTGAATCAGCTATAAATGTTGGTGTAATGGCTTTTATTTTATCATCATATCCTGAAAAATCCTGTAGCCCGGCCCTGCTCATAAAGGTTTGTATTGGTGAACCGCCCCAGGAAGCATTTATAATACCTATGGGAACCTTGTTTTTTAAATAAAGATTCTTTGCAAAGAAAAAGGCAACGGCAGAGAATTCCTGGATTGAACTGCTGTTGCAAGGCGCCCAATTACCTTTAACAACATCTTGTTGCGGGGTCTCGGCACCTATTCTGAATCCATCAAATTGCCTGATCATGGAATAATCTGCATCTTCCTTTTCTTTAGAAAAATCACGAACAGCATTCATACGAAAATTCATATTGCTCTGACCGCTGCAAAACCATACGTCCCCAAACAAAACATTATTTAGCTGCAGGTTTTTTTTTGCAGATGAAATTAAAATCACATAAGGGCCGCCAGCTTTTGTAGCGGGTAATTTTATACTCCATGTACTGTCTGCCAAAGTGGTAACCGTTTTATAGCGTTTATTATTAAAGGTCAGGTTGATGGTATCTCCAATTTTGGCCCAACCCCATATTTTGATGTTCTGATCTCTTTGAAGGATCATGTTGTTAGAAAAAAATTTAGGTATTCTTAATTGAGCTGATACAGAAAAGGACGTTAATAAGGAAATTAGAAGTAGAAATCGTTTCATATTAGAATGAATGAATTAACTTGAATATTTAATGATCAATAATTTTGAATATTTTCTTTGTAATAATGATTTAATGCGTTGCCTTTTGGTTGCCTATCCATTACAGTTTCATTATATCATTAGATGAATTTTTGATTGGAAAGGGGTGAATGAAAATCACCGAATTTTAAATTAATTCAACAAATAAATCACTAAAAGCAACTAATCATCTTAAACATGACATTAAGATTTTCAAAAGATGTTTGGTAAACGGGACGAATAACTCAAGCAACTAATTCATAAAAAATAGAGTTAACGCGCTGGGTGATTGCACATCAGTTCACCCATATTTTGTTTGAAAAATCTCTCTGTTATTATTAACCAAATTTCAAATCCAAAAGTATGGCAATTATTCAAACCACTATTGCAGGCATAAGAGGTATGTCTGCTCCATTAACCACAGATCAATATTATACAACAGATATTGGGCAGCAGGGATTTTGGTACTTTGACGCTTCCGATACAATCTCAACAGATAATACCGGGACTATTTTAAGAGATACTGCTGGTGATGTTTTTAAAAGAGTAAATGATGGCGTTATCGAATTGAGCTGGTTTGGTGTTGTGGGTGTTGGAAATGAAAGCGCGCTAATTCAAGCTGCTATTAATGCAGCTGAAGGAAAAAACCTATATATTAATAAAGGTGTATTTTATGCAAAAAATTTAATAGGAGTTTCAAATATTATCATATCAGGTGTTGGCACTTTAAAAACCCACTCCAGTGCAGTGATAAACGACACGCTTTTGACATTTACTAATTGTACAAACGTAATAATTGAAGATATTATTTTAGATGGTAACAAAGGTATTGTACCAGGTTCACCAACTGCAGGTGTGGCATTATTAAACTTTTTCACTTCAACTAATTGTAAAGTTTCGGCCACAACGTTACAAAACAATGGTTATTTGGCAATAAATGTTCATAGCTCCCCTGGTATAATTATATCTAATAATTACATCAATAATACAGATTGCGGTGTAATTATATGGACAGATTGCGACTATTCCGTTGTTTCATCAAATGTTGTGGAGAACGGCACCTCTGATGGAATTGTGGTTTGGGGTGCAATAAGCAGTGGAGCGGGTGTTTATTCGAGAAATGTTTCAATTGTTAATAATACGATAAATGCAAAAACCGGGTGGGGAGTATTTCTCAGATATGGCTCTGAATGCTCAATTGTAGGCAACACAATAACAAACATGGGATTTGGTGTTGGTTCCGAACATATTGCCGGGCAACCTACTCCAACAGCTATAAACTCTGTTTTTACAGGAAATACGATATCAAAATGCCACTATGGTGTTTATGGATTTATGCAGAATTGTACAATTGTCTCTAACACACTGATTGAAATAGATATTCCAGCGATTTTTATAATTGGATCAAGAAGCACGCCGTCCGTGCCTGCAAAAAACAATGTAATTTCTGGTAACACCATTTCCAATTCATCATATATAACAGCGCCCGGAAGTAGTGTTACTTCAAATATTCGTTTTGAAAATGTAAAAGACTGTAGTGTAACCGATAATATCATTAACCACGATACAAATTCAGTAGCCGCGGGCATCGTTTTGCTTAACGCCTTGACAACAAGAAACTTTATTTCAAATAACTTTATGAAAGGCGTTCAACCAACGCAAGAAACCATTTTAATTTCAAATAGTTCTACAGGAAATATAATTGATGGCGGAAATGGTACAATTGTAGACGCCGGCACTAATAATATTTATGTTAATAGACTTCCCGTATCAACAGATTCAGTAGTTGTAAGTCCAACTAATGACGCTAAACTACCTTTAAATGGAGATTTTTTTAAAATATCTGGCAGCGCGGTGACTATCAATAGCATAAATACCGTTACAGGTGTTTATTATGGTAGAGTAATTCATTTACTATTTACGATACCAAATTGTATAATAAACAGGCTTGTAGGCAATATTGGCATCATTACACCGACTTATGTAAGCGCAACTAATTCAATCATTTCATTTGTTTGGAACGGAACTATTTGGGCGGAAATGAGTAGAAGCACCTATAATACCGAATATATTAATAATCAAACAGCGATTTTTCAGAGTGCCAACTACAAAGTCCTCTCAGGCACTGCAAATAATTATAATGTTGACAGGCTGGCTGGAGTAGAAGCCGGTGTTTGGTATAAAACAAATAATGTTAACCGATGGCTTGCATCAGTAAATAATTCAGCAGAAACGGGCTCAAATGCAGGGAGCGATTACCAAATTAACAGATATGCAGACAATGGTTCTTTAATTGATCAGCCAATGACTATCAATAGACAGTCGGGGTTTGTTAATATAAAGAATCTTAACATAGATACACCGCCAACAGCAACTGAAAATCTTGGGTTTCTAGTTAGAGATAGTAATGGCGATATTCTATTATTGCCATTCGAGGACTTTGTATCAGTTGATAGCTCAAGTTCGTTTACCATATCAAAATCAAATCTAAATTCTTCCTATCCTACGGCAAGAAGCGGGCGATTAATCAGTTTTCCCTATCTAAGTACGGGTGCTATAGTTGCAATTAAACAAGATGATTCCGTGTCTGGAGATTGGATCACTATGGCAGGAAACCTCGCCGTGTAGTTTCCGCGCCATAATCTTTCTTCAACTGGCTAAAATCCTGAACCGCCAACGTGGTCGCCACCTTATTACTACGTGCCGTCGCGATCAGGCTATCCATGTTATTAAAAAATATGGTTGGAAATTCGTCAAAGATCAGGCTACTTTTTAACTGGCCTTTGCGATTAACCAGCTTGATCATGCGGGATATATATAAAGATAATACCGCGCCGCAAATTTGCAACTTCTGTGGGTTATTGCCTAAACAGATGATTTTCGGCTCTTTCGGATTGTTTACATCTAAGGAAAAATCGTTGCCTGACAGCACATAATATAATTGTGGTGAAGCAAGTCTTGCCAAACCGATTTTAGCACTGGCTACCTGTCCTTCTAATTGGGCTTTAGCATTATTATTATAAGCAGATATAAAGGGGTTAATCAAAGCTGTTATTTCCGGCTGCTTCAATAATACAACAAACAGACGGTCATAATCAGCTTGCATCAGTTCAATAACATGCGGTAAGGTGCAATATTTGCCGCCCTCGTATTTGCGCAAGTACCAAATAATGGCTGTCAAAAAATTAATGGGGCTTTCGACAAAGAAACCACCTTGCTTCTTTATCCATTCGCGATTTAAACCTAACATGATCGTTCTTGATGCCTCGGTTGCATCGGTTATATCGTTCATGCTTTGCGGGTCGAGCGGGTTGCAGCGGTGGGTGTGGTTAAGGTCATCGAAATTTATCACATAAAAAGCTGGTTTGATCTTGTAATTGGCCTTATACTGCAACAGCTTGTTGTAGGCGATTTTCGATAGGTCGTCATATTTAAAGTCGTAAATAAACATCGAAAAGCCTTTTTTGATATGTTGGTCGATGATATGCCTTATAACGAAATAGGATTTACCGGCACCCGGCGTACCGGCTACTAATAATCCACGAAAAGGGTTGATAAAATTTATCCAGCTATTCCTTATATCGGGCGCTGCCGGTTTGACTTCAGGCAATGCAAATAGTTTATCAATCTCTGACCGGGGGATCAAGGTCTTTTTCAACTTGATATTAACCGCCCTGATCTGGCCGGAATTGACCAGGTTATACACCGTTTGCCGGGAGCTATTGAGTAAGATGGCTACATCCCTTACGGTTAAAAACTCCTTTGCTTTGAGCAATTCAATCGGAGCCTGCCTGACAGATTTCACTTGCTTGTTGCTGGCTTCTATCTTTTTATCCTTTAACGCCGTCTTGTAAGCGCGTCTTGCACATTGCACCGAGCAGAATTTGGTGACCGTTGTTTTGGCTTCAAACGCGTTGCCGCAATGCTGGCATATCCGTGTTATTTTTATGTTGGAACTCATTGCCTATTTAGCTCATTTATAATAAATTACACTCACAAAGAGAAATGACAGGTAAAATCACTACTGCTAACGAAAAAAAAATATATTTTTTTTGGATAAAATTTTAAAATCGTCAACTTTCATCATTTCGCCCTAATTTGTATAATTATGTTAAAAAGTGTTTAATTTTGTCCAATAATTTCCCCTCTGTATTTGACACGAGGAACAAAAACTGATTTGAGGAACAATTAGGGAACAAATAGGGAACAAATAGGGAACAAATAGGGAACAAATAGGGAACAAATAGGGAACAAATAGGGAACAAATATCGACAAAAAATGAAGAAAAATCAAAATTCAGACGCAAAGAGTTATCAACATAAATAGTTGATTATAAGTAATTTATGTAGATTTTGTTTGCGTTAAAATTGGGTTATTTTGACTGCCTACTTGCCGATACAGAAAGTACTTATAGTATGATTATCAGATAGTTACAAGTTTTTAGTAACAAATCAGTAGCAAAATTTACGGGGCCTTTTTGCTCCTTTTTTACAGGAATGAATGTGGATAACTCAACGCTAATTAAAGGAAATTTTAACTCAATTCCAAAGTAAAACAAAATACATATGGCTATAGTTAATCTCTGTCTTATCGTCAATTTTCGTAACGTCCACCAATTTGTGATTATGCATAATACATTGAGCCTGTTCTCAAAGGTCCCCTAACTGGGTCTGTTTCGAACCAATTTATTGACCAAATGCGCGTTTTGAGCGAATTAAAGCACTTTAATGAAACGGAGATTGGGTAATAATAACAATTCCCTTCCCTTAGACTTAAAGCATGGATGCCGTTTTTGGAGATTCATACCAATTTAAAATATAATCGGCTACTTTTTCCCAGCCTTGCTCGCCACAAATGAAATGACTTTTGCCTTCAAATATTTTCACATCAATCCGACTATTTGTATCCTTGTATCTTCCGGCGATCGTTTGTGTAAGATTGGGCGGAAAGATATGATCACTACCGCCGCCAACAAATAAAATTGGCGAGTGAGGTTTCTTAAAGTCTATATTTGAAAAGGAATTTAAAACTAACTCACGACTAACCTTATAACTTTCCGGAACCGCGAATTTTTCAAAGGCTTTTTCTTTCTCCGTATCCGGTATGGTATTGAAAAACGCATTATTGTACCACTTACGGCTACCCATAAAATATTTACCGAAAGAAAAAAAACCAAAAGCCGGTAATACGGTCTTAAGCGTTTGGAACGGTGGGAAAACATTTTTCGGCGGTGCCCCGTCAATACTTACCCCGGCGACTGCTTTTCCCATTTCTATCAATTTCAAGACTGCCATTCCTGCCATCGAGTGGCCAATAATTAATGGCTTCTCAGGCAAAGTATCTATTAATTGAGCAATATTGCTTACAATATCTATAAACCCTGTTTTAACAAGGGCAGGATGGACTTGCGCTCTAAGGTCCGCAGGATTTCCTTCGTGTCCAGAATTCGCGGGAGTATAAACTTTATAGCCTTTTTGTTCAAAGTGGTGCTTCCAATCTGCCCAACAGATGTTATTCACAAAATTTCCGTGAATGAGTACGATAGTTTTTGATCTTTCCATGATGTTCTATATTTGAAAATTAATACCCCGGTTTTATCATATCAGTTGTATTCTGTACAGCACGCCATTAGGGGTGTCTGAAGTGGAAAACCTCGTGTACTTACTTCATCATCGTGAGGTATAGTAACCAATGTGATGCAATCTTAAGAATTTCTGGCATTAATAGGTGCAGCCATAAGTGCATTGGGATAAAACGTACAAGGATTGGCGTTGTTTGTCAATTGTTGACCGCTTCGCCATTGGATAATTTTGAATTGAAAATCACGAGTGGAAGTATTTAGATGATTTCCTCGCTTAAGGAAGTCTAATGAAAAATGTCGCAATAATCCTTAAAATTTAAAAAAAAATGAAAAACTATTTGAAAAAACGCTGGCCGGTCGTGATTCAAAGCTTTTCATTGATCTGAGTAAGAAGTTCACCCTGAGCATTGATCCAATAGGAACCTAAAGGAAATTCTTTTTTGAACTAGCTGATGCGGGAGCTGAGGAAAACTGCAAAGTTGTTTGATCGCTAACACCCTTGCAGAAATGCCAGGCAGAGACAAAGTTTGAAAGACATTAGGATTAAGCTTCTTTATGAACTCGAGGCGTGCTTTAACATATTTAATTAAAAACGTTATGAACTACAAAATTTTTGGGGAAAAAACAGGGTTAAGGGTTTCTGAAATAGCACTTGGCACAGGAAATTTCGGCACACAATGGGGTCACGGTGCTGATGAAGCAACCTCAGAAAAAATATTCAACAGATATATAGACGCTGGCGGGAACTTCATAGATACTGCTGACGGATATCAGGGCGGCGAGTCTGAAAAAATATTGTCCGGCTTAATCAAGGGGAAAAGACAGGATCTGGTATTATCCTCTAAATTTTCGACGGGTGGAAATACCCTTTTGACAACAGGAAATAGCAGAAAAAACATCAGAACCTCGATTGAAGCGAGTCTGAAGCGACTTAAAACCGATTATTTAGATATTTACTGGGCACATATTTCAGATGGTCAAACCCCGATCATAGAAGTAATGAAGACCCTGGAAGACCTGACACGTGAGGGAAAAATTCTTTATGCGGGTTTCTCGAATTTCCCAGCATGGCAAATTGCCAGCGCCGCAACACTAGCTGATCTGAACAATTGGGCTCCGTTAACCGGCATTCAGATCGAATATAACCTGATTGAGCGATCCGCCGACAGAGAGTTGCTGCCTATGGCTGAAGCATTGGGACTTGGCGTCGCATTTTGGTCGCCCCTGGCTGGTGGTACGCTCACCGGAAAATACCGCGCTTCGGTGCAGGACAGTGTTTCAAGACAAAAAGCTTGGGGAGGAACACTAATGAAGGCAGAGAGTAGTGCCAGAGAAACTGCAATTATAGATACATTAGAAGCAATTGCACAAGAAAACGGGGTAAAAACCCTCGATGTGGCATTGGCCTGGTTACGTCAAAAACACGCTCAAACGTCTTTGTCTCCCATTATAATTGTAGGCCCGAGAACTGAACAACAGTTGACCGATAACCTCAGTTCACTTGAGGCGAGCCTGACACCAGAACAGATGGATCGCCTGAATGAAATGAGTTCAATTGCACTGGGCTTTCCCCATGAAATCATAGCTGCAACAAAGGAGAGCATTTTTGGGGCGGGTTCTTCTCTAATGCAGGTGAAATAAACTGGCGAATTAACATCTAGACCGGCAATTAAAAGGGCTTCATCATGACATCAATTCCATTACATTTTTCAACCATTGGATAATTTTGATTGCAAATCAGGAGTGGAAGTATTTAGATGAATTCTTCGCTTAAGGAAGTCTGACAAAAAAATCACAATAATTTTAAAAATTTTAAAAAAACAAAAATGGAAAGGAAAAACGTCGTCAGGGAAAACAAATTGCTTGCCCATGTTTCTTGCCATGGTATTTGCAGGTTTGTTTATCCCCCTGGGCTATTGAAAATGCCGCAAAAGGAAGCAAGAAATAACCTCAGGGTATCCTGGGATTTTTAGTTCAAACATAATACTTAAAAGATGAAACGTACAGCAACAGCAGTCTGGCATGGTTCTGGAAAAGATGGCAACGGCCATTTGACTACTGAGAGCATTATATTGGACAAATCACAATACTCATTCAATAGTCGGTTTGCAGAAGGAAAGGGAACTAATCCCGAAGAGTTGCTTGCAGCAGCACATGCCGGTTGTTTTACCATGAAACTGAGTTTTGTACTGGTTGACGCCGGCTTTGTGCCAGACAGCCTGGAAACTACCGCTTATATAAATTTTGAAAATGGTTCTATAACGGCCTCACATCTTAAAGTAAAAGCAAAGATAAGGGGAATTGACCAGGCCCTTTTTGATAGAAGTGTCAGGGATGCGGAGCTTAATTGTCCTGTCAACAGAGTACTAAACGCACAGATTACAGTTGAAAGTTCCCTTGAAAGTTAAAGAAACGCGCAAGTTATCTGATGCTTGTAATATTATTCGCTACAAGCTGTAAACATGTAAACAATGAAAATTCAAATTCTAAACAGCAAAATGGAATAAGTATGAAAACGGAAATAACAGTAGCAGATTATGCTACGGATCCTGCTATTGAGGTCCAGACCAAAAGCTTTTTAAAAGCACTGAACATTAGCGGAGGCAAACCTATGGAAACACTGCAAGCAGTTGAGGCTCGAAAAGTACTTGAAGGTGCGCAATCTTCCGTTAAGGTTGATGTATCAGGAATTGATGTATCCGAAAAAACGATCACACAAGATGGAATAACGGTGAAACTATTCATCGTACGTCCTTCCGGGGTAGAAGGCAATCTCCCTGCGTTTATGTTCTTTCATGGTGGTGGCTGGGTAATCGGAGATTTCTTTACCCACAAACGGTTTATCAGAGACCTGGTTGTCAATTCTGGAAGCGTGGCCATACATGTAGAATATAGCCGCTCTCCAGAAGTCAAATACCCTATGGCCTTAAACGAGTGTTATGCTGCTACCAAATGGGTATCTGCTTATGGCTCGGACATTAATGTAGACGGCAAGCGCCTGGCTGTTGCCGGGAACAGTGCAGGTGGCAACTTGGCTGCTGCAGTTGCACTGATGTCCAACAAAAAAAAAGGCCCTGAACTGAAACTTCAGGTACTTTTCTGGCCAGTTATCGATGCGTCCTTTGAAACGGTTTCTTACAATCAATTTGCCAGAGATCGTTTTCTTACAAAGAACATGATGAAATGGTTCTGGAACAATTACCTACCCGATTTGGGTCAACGGAAGGATATCTATGCGTCCCCAATACACGCCTCAGTTGAACAATTAAAAGGATTAGCTCCCGCACTGGTCCAAACTGCCGAGAATGACGTATTGAGGGATGAAGGCGAAGCCTATGCTAAAAAGATGAATGAGGCCGGCGTAGCCGTATCCTCTGTAAGATATCAGGGTATGATACATGATTATGGACTATTGAACCCACTGGCCCATATACCTGAGGTACAATCGGCACTGTTGTATGCCGGGGCAGAACTTAAACGCGCATTGAAATAAATACTTACGGAAAAGTTTAAATGTAGAAAATGAAAAATTTATTTATCAGACAGTCATCACTTTTAGCAATACTCCTACTTGCAAACCTGGGAAGTTACGGACAGAAAGCAATAGAATCCGAAACCAGGTTTGCAGAAGTTGAAGGCAGAAAACTAGCTTACCGATCTATAGGAAAAGGTACTCCCATTATTTTTGTCAACCGGTTTAGAGGAACGCTGGATACCTGGGATCCTCTATTTCTGGATAAAATGGCAGAAAATTTCAATGTGATCACTTTTGAATATACAGGGATTGGTTCCTCTACAGGTACCTTACCAACAGATATCGCAATTGTAGCCAAAGATATCAAAGATCTGTCCCAGGCATTAAAACTTAAAAAATTCATTGTTTTGGGATGGTCATACGGGGGATTGGTGGCACAGGCTGCCACCCTGATGTATCCGGATTTGATTACCCATTCTATTTTTATTGGGACCGGGCCTCCAGGAAAAAATGAAGTCCCGGTAGAGAAAGCTTTTCTTGATGCCGCTTTAAAACCAATTAACAATTTTGACGATGAGGTTGTACTCTTTTTTGAACCAAAATCCGAGGCTAGCGTTGCAGCAGCGAAGGCCTCACATGACCGCATCGCAAAAAGGATTGACGTCTCAAAAATACCTTCGACAATGGAAGTTTTTAATCTTTATTTTAAAGGCGGCGCCGGGTTTCGTGAAGACAAATCAAATTTCAGGGAGCAACTGAAAACCACCAAAACTCCCATTTTAATAATATGTGGGGATCATGATATAAGCTTTGCTGTTGAAAATTGGTATCCGTTTACAAGACAGCTTACAAACGCGCAGATGATTACTTTCATGCAGTCAGGACATGGGCCTCAGCATCAATATCCGGAACTCTCTGCAAAATACATTACTGATTTTATTAATCTAACTAAAAAATAAACTGATGGAAGCATATCCACCACAGAAAACGGCATTGATACTGGTTGATCCGTTTAATGATTTCCTATCAGAAGGAGGAAAATTATGGGCATATACCCGGGAAACCGTAGAAGGTATTGCATTGGTAAAAAACATGAAGGCACTGATTGGCAGCGCCAGAGAAAACAAGGTACAGATCATTTATGCACCGCATCACCATACAACAAAAGGAGATTATATGAACTGGAAGTTCTTGTCGCCATCACATGCAGGAAGTAAGAATACCACATTGTTTGAAAAAGGCAGCTGGGGCGCGCAGTTTCATCCCGAACTTGTGGCTCAGGAAGGTGATCTGATTGCTCAGAACCACTGGACAGGCAGTGGGTTCGCCAATACAGATCTTGACTTTTTATTACGGATGCATGGCATTGAATATGTAATCCTCGCTGGGATGAGGGCAAATACCTGTATTGATTCGACCGCAAGGTATGCTGTGGAACTGGGTTATCATGTGACCCTTATCAAAGATGGGATAGCAGCCTTTACATGGGAGGAGATCCGTGCAACAACGGAAACCAATTTCCCAAATTACGGTCATGCGATTTTATCAACAGAGGAATTTACCAGAATAATAAAAACCTAGATCATGGATATACTTGCAGACAGCACTTCGACCGCAATTATTGCTGCCCCAATTGAAAAAATTAATCTCTCACAATGGTTGTTTACATTAAAAGATATTGAGTACCAGGCGTGTTCACCAGCACATATTGCTGCCGGGAGCACAGTTTCAAACGAGGGGAAACGCATGTCGATAAATGTGGAACAAATAGCTGATAATTTGCTCATACAACATTACATCGAAGACATAAGCGAGAAAGAACACTGCAGGGTTAATTCTATTTCAGACTCTTTTTCGCCTTTAGGCCAAACAAAGCTAGGTATCACCTGGGAGTTAAAAATCAAAAAACTAACAGGTAACAGTACAGAACTCGCCAACCGGGTCATAGTATCGTCGACAGAGGACTTTATTTCGCTATTGAAAAAAGTAAACATAACTGATTTGGAGCCAGTTAAAGATAACATGGCACAAAATGCCGGAGCGCATAATAAAGAGGAAACTCCGCTCTTTGCCAAAGATATCGAGACTAAGGCTCTTTCTGGAATCTGGCTATGAATCAATCACATTGTGCACTTACTATAAGAACAGTCCTGTTTATTGAAAGGACTGTTCTTTTTTAATCCCAAATTTTTTAATCTTAGAATTCAAAGTTGACACCGGAACGCCTAATATTTCAGCAGCCCCGCCCTTGCCATATACTTTTCCTTTACATTTTTTCAAGACCGACAATATATGGTCACGCTCATTTTCATCAATAGTTTTAATATAAAGTTCAGCAAGTGAAGATCCTGTTTCCGGGCGTTTCAGTACCGGTAAATGAATGTTTTTTATCGTGTCACCATTGCTAAGCAAGATACTCCTTTCTATGAGATGTTCCATTTCCCTTACGTTTCCCGGCCAGTCATAAGCCATCAGATCCTGCAAAACCTTACTGGAAATATTCTTTATCCCTTTGCCGGCATTTCTCGAATATTTGGATATAAAATGTGCGGCCAGTACGGGGATGTCTTCTTTGCGGTCCCTCAAAGGAGGCAGGTTTATTGGAAAAACATTGAGCCGATAAAAAAGGTCCTGGCGAAAGCGTCCTTCATTAACCTCTTTTTCGATATCTCTGTTTGTGGCAACAATTATCCTTACATCGATTTTAATGGCATTCCTGCCACCAATCCTTTCGATTTCCCTTTCCTGTAAGGCTCTCAGGAGTTTTGACTGAAGTTCAAAGGGAATTTCGCCAATTTCATCCAGAAACAGTGTTCCATGATTGGCCAATTCAAACTTACCAATCCTTCTGTCTGTTGCACCGGTAAAACTACCCCGTTCATGACCAAAAAGCTCACTTTCTATTAAATTGGCAGGTATAGAAGCACAATTGACCTTCACCATCAGTTTATCCTTACGTGGCGAAATGTTATGAAGCGCCCTTGCAATTAGTTCTTTTCCGGTACCGGTTTCACCTAAAATCAATACCGTACTATTGGCAAAAGAGACTTGTGACAACAAATGAAACACTTTTTGCATTTCAGTACCTGTACCAATAATTTCACTATAGTTGTCATCGGCCGATATTTCTTTCTGAAGGTATAGGTTTTCGACTTCAAGCTGTTGTTTGTAAGTATTGATCTCATCAAGCTGTTTTGTTATTTTCTCGTTTGCCAAAACATTTGCTAAAGCTACAGACAATTGATAAGCAATTCCCTGGATGAGATTGAACTGATGTTTATTGAAATAATCTTTCTCTTCAGAATGAAGAAAAAAGGCGCCAATATTTTCTTTGCCTTCGCGCAAAGCAACAGACACCATTTCATTTATACCATTTTCATGCAAAAAAACTGCCCAGCTAGGGGCTGTTTTTATTTCTAAAATGCTCTGGTAACTCAAAATAACCGGGCCGTCAGCGTCTAAAATAACATCGCAGATCCCATCGGCAATTGGATAAATTCCAATTGAATTGGGAAGGCAATCAATATGATTGGCCCGCTTCTCTTCCATGTCCAACACAAAGGCACTGTAAGTGTTGTCCTCTTTGTTCAAAATAATAATTGAGGCATCATTATAACGAAAGAGTTTTTTAAACTGATGAGTTATAATACCTAGTAAATCAGTTCTGTTCCTGATAGAGGCAATGTCATTGCCCAAAGAAAGCATAATCTCTTTTTCCTGCTGTCTTTTAAGGATGTCCTCGTTAGCAATGATATTAGCCAGGGCAATTGATATCTGGGAACACACTCCTTTAAAAACATTGGTCATGATAATTTCGGAGCAGTTTACCTGCGCTGGTTGAATCCATAATATTCCCATATCCTGTTCTCCTATACGTAAAGCAGCACCAACAATAACTTTAATTCCAAGGGAGTGAAAAAAACTGATATGGCCTGGGACCTCACCTGCATACATCATCGCATCAATATCGAAGATCACTGGTTCATCAGTCTCTAGCACCACATTGTAAAATCCCTCTTCAAACTTATAATTGTTAAACAATGTATCGATAAGTTCAGTCTTTTTGTCGAAAGGAGTATCCTCAGGGTCGAACAGGTATGGGCCATAAGTCATCTCAGCGCCCTGAAGAACCACGATCGTATAATCAAGAATAGAGAATAATTTTTTTAGTTTCTGGTTGATGATCCTTGCCAGGCCTTCCTTGCTTCTTACGAGTGACATCTCATTACTTAAAGAAAGTAATAAGGTTTTTTCAGCCTCCCTTCGCTCAATTTCTTCGTTGGCGAGTAGTTTGGCAACGGCTATGGATATCTGATAGGAGATCCTCTGCATAATATACAACGAGCTTTGGGAAAAAGAAAGGCGTTGTTCTGATAAAAGAACAAAAAGTCCGATCAGCCTGTCTCCATCAACCAATTTAATGGCCGAAATTTCCTTGATTCCTGCCTTATAGATAAACGTTGCAGGACTATTTGTATACTTTACCAGGAATTCAACATCAATGATTGTTGGCGTATGGGCATTGGAGAGATTGCTATCCTGAAGCGGATACTCCGCAGACATTGCCGACTGAAAATCAGGATTTTTCATTCTTCGTTCTTCCACCTCACAAATATATACCTGGTAAACATTTCGGTCTTTGTTATAGATCATAACAACCACATCGTTAAAATTGATATATTTTTTCAAGGTAGTACTGAAAATTTTTGCGAGATCCCCCTTGTTCCTTATCGAAGCAATTTCATTACTGATTAGAAGAAGCGCTTCATTTTCGTGCTCTCTTTGTCGGGCAGCCTCTTCTGCCAAAATATTGGTAATGACAAAAGAAATCTGGGGCGCAATTTTTCCTATTAGCTGAAGATGATGGGGTGTAAAAGAATATTTTTTTTCTGACCAAAGTGTCAAAATCCCAATAGGATCACCTCCATGGCATAAAGCTATTGATAAACTTTCTACCAGTCCTGCCGCTCTTATAACTGGCATATATGAAGGTGGGGAAAGCCACTTATTTACCTCCTCAATATCAAAGATCAGTGGTACTTTTGCATTCAGAATTGTATCAATAAAGCCATCATGGATGGGAAGGTCGGTGTTGACTATATTTCGATAAGCAATATGTTTATTACGCCTTTGGTCACTAACCCTAAGGATGGGGTTTAAGGTTTTATTTGCTTTATCCAGTTTGCAGATAAATATATCATCTGTTGCAAAAAGTTGTTTCAGTTTTGGGTATATAATTTGAAAAAGATCCTCTTTACTTCGAACCGAAGCAATATCCTTACTTAAAGAAAGTAAAATATCCATTTCCATAGCTTCAATATTGTAGCCGCTTTGTTCAGTCTCGTTTATGTCGGATGGGACTGTAGGTTTTTTCATTTTCTTTAATTTGGATGTCCTTCAAGATAGTAATTATATGTCTAAATACCGCCAATCCATTAAATAATTAGCGATATATAGACACCTTCCCGAGTGTATTTTTACTATAATTATAAGGTTTACAGACAATTACGCAATGGACCGGTTGTTGTCATATAATAAACCTTAAAACTTAAAGACGATAATATGCAATTTGAAATTCGAACTTTGGACCAGTGTACCTGTAATGAGCTCTCGGCCCGACAGGCTGACCAGAATAATGGCTATAGGATAATATGGGTGCAGAAGGGAGATGGCATATTTAAGATAGATCTGCACAGTCTAATTATTAAAGAAAATGTGGTCTACTTCCTTTACCCTGGTCAAATATGCATGTTTGACGCCGAAGGGAAACTTGACGGATACTATATTTATCTTTCACCGGAAGTTATCCATCTTTCAGACAAGTGGTCGATACCCTCATTTTTCGCACCGAAATATAATTTACTTACGGTAAGGTCTATACAACCAGATTTAGACCTACAAAAAGACCTTGAAGATATAATGGTAAAAATGTTGAAGGAATTTAGCTTTTATACTCCCTCTAAATTAGAGATTTTAAAGGGACTTTTTCATATTTTCATCATTTATCTTTCCAATGGGTCTGAACTGATACAGGTGAAAGAAAGGTCTGATAGAGGGAGCGAATTAGCCGGAGAGTTCTTTGATTTGCTTAACAACCACTACAGGACGAAGAAGATGGTATCCGAATATGCCAACATTTTATATGTGTCTCCAAATTATCTCAACCGTTCAGTAAAGAAGACTTCCGGTTTTGCAGCAAGATACCATATCCATCAAGCAATTGTTGTCGAGGCAAAACGGCAAGCAATTTATACCAGTTCAACCATGAAAGAGATTGCCTATTTCTTAGGTTTTAAGGACTATGCACATTTTAGTAAGTTTTTCAAGAATAATTCCGGGATGAATTTCACCAGCTTCAAAAAAGAAAGGCCATCATAGAATATAAAAGAGTTTTACCTTTTATTGCTGTTTGCCGATTGTCTCATTAATTCAAAAATAACAAACTATCGCTTATGGGGTTTCCACTCAAAATTATTGATGATTTAATGTCCCGATTTAAATCTGTCATTGGTATCGATTATGAGAAATATCGGAACCACGTTTATCGTGTCTTCCTATATTGCATTTTACTTGACAAAAATAAAAGTAATGAAAAAAAATATGCCATCGCGGCTGCATACCATGACATTGGAATTTGGACGGATCGGACCATCGATTATTTAAACCCATCTATTGTACAGGCAAATAACTATCTCGTAGAAATTGGGAAAGCAGAATGGATAGAGGAAATTGAGTTAATGATATATTGGCACCATAAAATAACGGCATATAAGGGAGCGTACAAGGAAACTGTGGTGATTTTTTGCAAAGCAGACTGGATGGATGTGTCATTGGGAGTATTAACTTTTGAAGCTGATAAAAAAACGATCGCAGAAATTAGACATGAGTTTCCGAATCTGGCTTTCCATTCGTTTCTGATAAAGCAGCTCTTGAAAAATTTTATTAATCATCCGCTGACTCCCTTCCCTATGTTCAAGAAGTAATTGAAGTGATAAAACGAAGATGTCATCATTGTTTTAAACAAAAATAAAACTATTAAAACTTACCACGAATTAAGTTACGCAAGTAACAATTTTGTTTTAGCTGGCAAACGACTATCTTCTGTATTTTAACAACTGAATGAGATTTTACAGCATTGATATTTGCTTTGATGATAATTCAAAGTCATTTTTTCTGACTTCTGTAATGTCCCACGACTATTACAATTGTCTAAATACAAATGGACATTAGTATATTTGTATACGAGATAAACGAACGTTCTTAAAGCGTATTAAATCATGTCAAATAACTGGTGCCTCAAATGGTACCCTGTTTTGATTTCAAATGAAAAAAAGTGCTTTTAAAGCGCCTAATAACATATAATTGACTCGCAAAAGGATCAAAAATCATCCCAGCGGGATCGCCTCTCTTTTCAAATAGTTAACTGCTTCTCTCCTACCGTTGTTGGAATATGTTCTATTTCGAAGCAAAATTAAGGTTTGTAAAGCCATAGCACTATCCATAGAGTTTTAATTAATCTTTCAATAATATACTGACGATTAAAGGTATAGCTAAGAAGTTCTGAACTCTCCTTTCCTCCTGAACATTAATTATATAAAGCACTTGAATTAACTAAAAAAATTAAACTTCGGCAAACCATGAGGTAGTGTCGTAGTGCAAAATAGCGCTGTTGGTCAGTCATTAGGGAAAGCCAGTTGCCAACGCAGTTCATAACCTTTTATTATTCATATGCTTCTTCGTTTGCGCATTCAGAAGGTTTTAGCTTCAGCGTTTCACAAATGATCTTTGAATCCAAGGAAAGGTGGAAAGGGATAAACGAAATGCTCAAATTTAGATTAGTGTATGTTTGCCTGGCTGTTTCCTCTCAGTTTTTTATATCTTATACTGAATATGATAAAACTCAATCGGTTAATGTTCCCAATCAATCTACTGTGATGCTGTCAATAGCTTTCTGTAAAGCGTGTTCTTTTACTCCAGGCACTTTCAATCCCTCTGCCCGAAATACGGTCATATCTGTCATGCCCAAAAGCCCAAGGAACGCCTTTAAATAAGGTGCAACAAAGTCGTTCGTCTTACCCGGGCCTTCAGAATAAATACCCCCTGAAGACATAGCTACATAAACCCTTTTTCCGGACACCTTTCCAACCGGCCCGGTTTCACTGTAGCCAAAAGTTATCCCTGCCCTGGTAATATGGTCTATCCAGGCTTTAAGCGTTGAATGGATAGTGAAGTTAATGAGGGGGGCGCCAATAACGATGATGTCGGCTGCGAATAATTGTTTAACCAGTTCGTCAGAAAGGCGAATTGTTTGTTTATCTGCTTCGGTAAGCTGCCCTGTTGGGACAAAGAAGGTACGCAGCACAACTGGGTTAAGATGTGGTATTTCATGATCTACCAGGTTTAGCTCTTCCAGAGTGCTGCCCGGATACTTGTCCTGGATTTTTTCGACTATCGCATCTCCAAGCTTAATGCTGTATGACGCTGCGCCTTGCAGGCTTGATTTTAAATGAAGTATGTGTTTCATGATTTTTTAATAAATTATTACCGGCAAAACTATGGTTACCGACTGGTAAAAAGTGAGTAGTTACCCGAAGGTAAGCGCTTACCTCCGGGTAAGTTATTACCTTTGCGCTATGAAAGTGGTTATTGATGAACCTATTCCGGATAAGAAGCAATGTGTAGACTCGCTTAGGAACGTGCTTGATGCACTGTATGTATTGAATGGAAAATGGCGGCTGGCTTTGATCCTTTCGCTGGTACAGTCTTCCAAACGGTTCAATGAGATCCAGCAGGAACTAACAGGCATATCCTCTAAAGTATTAGCCAAAGAACTGAAAGATCTGGAACTGAATGATTTTGTCGTACGTCAAGTGTATTCGACAATTCCGGTCAGCATAATCTATGAAGCAACGGCATATAGCCGAACTTTAAAAAACGTGTTGGGCGAACTCAGTGCCTGGGGCGGACAGCATAGGGAGAGGATCAAACAAAGCATGCGTAAACAGTCATAAGTTAGGCTTGGTGTTTTTTTGAGTTCAGCTTTGTTATACGGGCGTGATTTATTAATTACTCTATGTGCATAACAATTGCCGTTATTGCTGATACGATGGTGGACGGGTTTCCAATCGCTATGCTTCTTAAAAACTTGGATGAACATACTTAGTGATCTTTTCGAGTTGGCGAAGATTTGACACGGTAAAATACTGTAAACACGATGACCGTCAATTGGGTGCTTGTAAAAAGCCAGAATAGCCAAGTGCAGGCCGGAATGTACTGAATTTATTCCGTCTATAGCTAAATTACAATAGATTCTTTTCCCGCGCATTGCTGCTTTGGCAGAAACAGCCTGGACCAAAGATATTCATAAAGAATTGCAGACTTTTCATACCAAAATAATTTCTCATTCCCGACTATATCGCAAAGCAGGGGTTTACTACTATGACCGGCTGGAAGCAAGCCTGACTCCTGAACCTCTCGCGCCCCTTCAAATTGGTCCGCAAATTAGATCAGACAAATAGCTCCGTACTTCCGGTATTGCAAAGGTTGGACGGTTATGCCGTCCAACCTTTGCAATATATTAACCGTTAGTTGATTCCGAACCTGCTGTCTCATATCTGCCTAGTGATCCGGCAAATGGGAGTAACAGTGAGACCTTAGCCCCGCACCGTTAATTGTCGCCATAAGAATGGGTAACGGATCAAAGCAGCGACCCAGATCAACGCCTCAATGGCGGATGGAAATACAATACTTTGTCCATGTTGCAAATGGGTGGCAATAGCGCCGCCTATGTAGGATGACAATAGCAGTAAGCCAAGTACGCCTGTTCTCGGAAAAATGAAAAGAATGACTGAGGTTAGCTCTATCATACCGAGTGTGCGGTAAACAACAGGTGTTATACCAAATGATCGGGTCATCTCTAAAGCGTGGGCACTTCCGATTATCTTGTCGATCGCCGAAGCTGTAAGCAAGAGCAGCACGATTCCGCTAACTGTCCACCCAATAATATTTCTAAATTTATTGTTCATTGTTATAATGTTTTATTTAAACAGATTTGGTATGACCGCCATCTACTCGCAACAATGCACCAGTTACATAATCGGCCATCGGGCTGGTTAAGTAGGCAACGGCGGCGGCAACTTCCTCGGGTCTTCCGAACCTGCTGACGTCATTCTGCACAAATTGCTCAACCGCATTGCATTCAATATCGGCCCATTCTTCACCCCAGCCATATTGCGCGGCCATGCCCAGCAGCATTTGGCGTGTGTTCTCGACCAGCATAGGTCCCGGTGCAACAGTATTTGAAGTGATGTTCGTACCTTTCAGTTCCCGGGCCAGCGATACAGTCAGGTTATGACGAGCGGCAGTAGCCGCCAAATAATCAGGCTGCAGGGCAAACGGCTCAATACCGCCCGAAGATCCGATCTGGATCATTCTGCCCCAGCCAAGAGTCTTCATGGCAGGCAATAAACGGTGAATCATTCGTACATAAGTCAGCACATTTACGTTATAACTGTCTTGCCAATCGTCCACACTCACTTGCAGCCAGGGCTTTGGTTGGTACGCGCCGGCATTATTGACCAGTATCGCTACCGGACCGCCTGCTAAAGCAGCATCAGCTACGTTGTCCGCACCTTTATCCGTTGACAGATCCCCCAAAGCATAAATGGCCTTTCCGCCGGAATCGACAATACTTTTAACGACTGCTGCCGCACCTTCTTGGTTACGGCCATGAACGATCACTTCGGCGCCTTCGGCAGCCAGTAAACAGGCGATGGCCTCCCCTAAACCTGCGCTGGAACCTGTAACCAGCGCTCTCTTTCCTTTCAATTGTAAATCCATAAATTCTTTTCTTACTTTTGTGTATTAACTTACTTTTGGTAAGTCAAAACTACAATACGAATTGTTGCCAAACAAGAAGGCACTTGAAAGTCAGACACTTACCAACAAGTAACTGTTATTGAAAATGAGGTAGATATGAAAAAAGAAATTTCCAGAAAATGTGAGAATGATCGCGACGATTGTCCGGTAAAAGACGTTTTGAACCGCATAGGTGATAAATGGTCAATGCTGACAGTTATCATGTTGTCAGACCATGGGACGTTACGGTTTAACGAATTGCATCAGCTGATTGACGGCATTTCCCAGAAAATGCTTACCGTGACCTTAAAGATGCTGGAGTCCGACGGATTATTAACGCGCAAAATGTATCCACAGATCCCGCCTAAAGTGGAGTATGCGTTAACGCCGTTGGGAGAAAGCCTGGTAACGCCACTAATGCACTTATATGACTGGGCTAACATGCACATGCCAGAGATCAAAGCCTCCAGGGCACATTATGAAAATGCTTTCGCAGGATAGCGGAGATCATATTGCTCTCCTTGCTCTCCCGGCAAACCCCGTTTAGGGTACAACGCAAAAAAAACGGCCTCTAAACATTGTTTGGAAACCGTTACTTTAAAACATAATTATCATAAACTCTCGTATAGTTGATAAGCTACATTAGTTTCCTTCCTATCTGTTAACTTTGAAAAATGAGCTCCAATCGTGTTATATTTTTCATATTTGATAGCGTTCACCTGCTGGATCTGGCTGGTGCTGTAACCGTCTTTTATGAGTCCGGGTGCTGCGGAAAGAATTACGATATACGTTATGTTTCGCCATATCACAATCCGGCAACCTCATCTGGTCTTGGATTTTCAAATGTTGAACCACTCAGTTCGATAACAGTTAATAGGGATGACATTGTTATTGTAGCCGGGATGGAAATTAAAAAATGGAACAGGGCAGATGATCACCTTTGGATGCCCTGGCTACAGGCTGCTGCCGCAACCGGCGCTACCATATCTTCAATTTGTACAGCAGCTTTTGCGCTTGCTGCGGCCGGACTCTTAAACGGGCACAATTGCACAACGCATTGGGCATGGACCACAGCTTTACAACAAGAATACCCGCTGCTTAAAGTAATAGAGAATAAACTATTTGTGCAAAGCGGCCGGATCTTTACCAGTGCGGGAATTGCTACAGGTATTGACCTTGCGCTCTACCTTGTTGAAGAGCAGCACGGGGCGGCTTTTACGTGCATTGTAGCAAAAGACATGGTTGTTTACATGCGCAGAGACGGAGCAGAAGCACAAAACAGCATTTATTTACAAAGCAGGCAGCATATTAACCATTATATACATCAGGTACAAGATTATATCACCAGGCATTTGCACTATAAAATAACAATAGAAGAATTGGCCGAATTGGTCTTTATCAGTCCGCGCAATCTTACACGTTTATTCAAATCTGCCACAGGCATCACTATCGGACAATATATTCAGTCGTTAAGACAGGAAAAGGCAAAGCATCTGCTTAAAACCAAACACAAGGTAGCCTGGGTAGCGAAAGAATGTGGTTTTAGCAGTCCTGCTCAGCTGAGGAAGTTAGTTAAAGGATCACAGAATTAACATATTGTCATTGTTAAAATGGCCGGATTGTTACTATGGCTGTCCTGATTTGTTAAATACATTCAGTTAATTTTGGATCTTAATGATACATCTATGAAACAGTTATTACGCTTAATGTTTTTTATTCCGTGCTTTGCATTTACGCAAGTTTATGCAACCAGATACGTATGCCCGCCATGTAACCATCCATGTGATACCAATACTTATGAGCAACCCGGTGTTTGTTCGCATTGCGGGATGACGTTAGTCGAGAAAAATCAACAGGTATTAGGGGATAAGAAAATAACCGTTTGCTTTTACTTATATGACGGAGTAGAGGTACTTGACTTTGCAGGACCGATGGAAGTTTTTTCCTATGCAGGATTCAAGGTTATTACTGTGGCAAAAACTAAAGCTCCTCTTTTGTCGCAGGGCATTTTAAAGATCACACCGGATTACAGTATTAAGGATGCTCCGCAAACAGATATTTTTGCCGTATTCGGCGGATCAGATGAAGTGGCAGCAAATGACCCCGAAGTTATTTCCTGGATAAAATCCAGAGACAGTGCTACTAAAAGCTATTTTTCTGTTTGTACCGGGGCGTTTATTCTTGGGAAAGCGGGATTGCTTGATCAACTTACAGTTACCACTTTTCATAAAAGTATAACAAATCTTCAAAAGGCTGTACCGAAAGCTAAAGTGCTTCAAAATGTCCGCTATGTTGATAATGGCAGAGTAATTACTACGGCTGGGATATCAGCTGGTATAGACGGTGCTTTGCACTTAGTTGCAAAATTGAGAGGTAAAGAAGCAGCGGAAGCAGTTGCAAAACAAATAGAATACGATAAATATGTGCCTGAACAAGGTCTGGATCTATCGCATCAGCATTAAATTGTTTAGGACATTTCAACTATCGATATAAAACGTAAGGACTAATTAAAGTTATGACCAGTCCTGTATTAGCTATACATTTGGATCCGGTGTGAAATCTGGGGGGCTGTAATTTTGCGGCAATTGTAAAAACAACGCTACCATGGAACAGCCATTTGACATACGGATCGGTCAGCCCGCTGGCCGGAGGCCATATCTGAAAATGACTGGCAATATGGCGTAAGCCTTCCTTACCTGCAAGCGTTAACCGGTTACTGGGTTAATGATTTCGACTGGCGAGAAACTGAAGAAACCGTAAACGTTTACCCACAGTATCTCATGGAAATTGAAGGCCATTTGGTTCATTACCTGCACATCAAAGGTAAAGGCAATTATGCTATTCCTTTGATCATCACCCATGGCTGGCCGGGCTCCTTCCTCGAAATGCTCAAAATCATTCCCTTGTTTACCGAAGGGAATGAGCCCTTATTCGACCTGGTTTAAGCGAAAGCTATCGATGATGCACTTTATATTATCGGGGGTAAATGGAATTTGAAATCATCGTTATACTATTGATCAAAATAAGCGGTTTAATGATCTGCAGAAAAGCATCCTCGGAATATCAACCCGTATCCTTTCCTATAAACTGAAAGCATTAGAACTTAACTGTTTTGTATCGTCCATGACGGAGCATCGCTGGCTGTCGAACACGCTTTAACTCCCTCCAATCATTCACTCAGGGCCATCGTTCATGCTTTAGATGAATGCGGCACCCAGCACCCGGAAATGATCCTGTCTAACCCGTAATCGGTGGTAACTTTACCTTGGTTAACATTTAAAATACAGGCTTGTCAATGGTCATATCTTTTATTTTCCACGCGGTTTTTAATTGCTGTTGTATTTTATTCAAAGCGAAGTCATCGCCTGTGTTTTGATAAGCCAACTTGAGCCCGGTTAATGCCCAGCCATTATGAGGATGAACAACGAGATCTTTATTTAACACAGTGATCGCTTCATTGTACCTGCCAGCTTTTAACAGCAGTTCTCCCAAATATTGCCTTGCGGGTATAGGCCAGTCACGAGGCTCATTATAAATGAGTTTGTCTTCGGCGATTACGGCCTTTTTTAAGATATCGGCAGCGGCATTATAATGATTTTGTTTCCCGGCAATAACGCCCTGCAGGATAAGCCGGGCAACACCCGCGGCTTCATAGGCTGAACTAAAATTATCAAAAGGTACTTTTAAAGAGGCATCATGCATTTTATTGTTCAGTAGCTGCAACTCCTGTTCAGCCCTGACCGGGTTGTTTTTGCCACACCAGGCTAAGCCTTTTGAAAAATGCAATAGGATGGAAGCATAGGCAACCGTATCAATCGGTTTGATTTTCAGGATATCGTCCCATTTCCCAAAACGAACCGATGTTAATACGGGTTGCATATAAATGTATTGAAAAAAATTGCCGTCGGCACCTTGTAAAGATAAATAAGCCAGGGGTATGATTGCTTTAAGTGAGTCGGACGTATTCATAGCTGTTTTATAATTACCGCCCATTTGCGCGCAGTTGATTTTTAAATGCATGTTGTGGATCTGGTATAGTACTGCTCCGTTTACTACGGGGGCATATTGTTTCAAATAAAGATCATATCCTCTGATCGCTGCGTTATTATTCTTTATTCCCCGCGGATAATCACCCGTGCGGATATAAACGTGTGAGGGCATGTGCGTGATATGCGATACCAGCGGCATCAGTGTATCCAGCAGATGGGCGCTGTTTAAAGCCATTTGCGGCGTAGCAGATGCCTCCATGGTATGGATATAATAATGGTTTGCGCCGGGATGTTTTGGATTAATAGCGAGTGCGTGTTCTAACAAGGAGCGTATTTTGCGCGTCCATGGTTTGGGTTTAAAATCGTGGGTATACAGGTTCCATGGGTGCAGTAATAGCAAGGCATCAGCATAAAGCGTTACTACATCTGCATTATTGGGATATTTTGCATATACCAATTGCATGGCCTTAACATAGTTAACTCTTAACTGCCTTACACTGATGCTATTGTCCTTACTATAGCGCTCCTGCATAGCGATGATGAGTTCCTTTTCCGGCGTAGAACAATTAGGCTTGAACGTATTAGCTTTCACAGATGCTTCGTATGCACCAGTGGGAGATACATAGTTATTGGGATAATTAATAGTTGGGCCCATAGCCAATGATTTGCCATACCAGGTCATTGCACACTCAGGGTCAAAACGGGTTGCTTTGGTAAATGATGCAATTGCTTCTATTGAATGAAAAGCATAATACATGCTTATTCCCTGGTTAAAGTAAAACTGGGCACTGTCAGACGTTGTCGTAATTTTCCATTTGTAGTTACCCCAGCCTTTTAATGCCGGAATAGCTAAACTTGAATCTGCAGCGTTATAGGCTGAACCGCATACGGCAACGCGCCCGCTTGAACCGTTAAACCCAAACGGCTTTGATGACGCGACTTTCTTCCGAAAACTGGGGTAAAAAGATTGTGCAACAAAGAAAATTGCGACCAATGCAAGGCATATAATGATGGTATATTTTAATTTCATTTAAATTACTTAAATGATAAATAGTGCATGCAATTTAAGTTTTTTATAACTGACTTTGAAGTATTTATAAAATTTAGCTTTGGATCTTATATAAGACAAAACTCCTCTTCACCGGTTTGTATAGAGGGCTTTAAATTCCTACGATCTTAATGTTCTCCGTTGATTATCTATGAAATACATTTTTACGAGCCCGGGTATTTTTCAAATCAACATAAACATACTTAGGTTGAAAGCCCCAGGCAGCGAATGTTAGGGCTTTTATTTTAAACGTTTATTCACCGAAAGCCCCTCGGAGGATTGATTCTTCTTATATCCTAAGAAATCCTCATCGAGTTAATCATTGACTGATCTGTGCTCGTATGGCATCCGTATCAATCAGCAACGATACTTCGCTGATCTTATCATCAAGCAACTTGTAAAATACGTGCTCTGCAAACAATACCTTCCTGCCATTAACCGGAATACCCTTAAATTCAGCCTTAGGGGTACAGTGAAAAATCAGGCGGCTTGCAACTTGGTTTTCGCTGGCTACAATAAAGTCAATTTTGAATTGCAGATCAGGGATGTCGCTGAAATTTTACGTGAGCATTTGCTGATAATCTTTCAACTCCATTCCTTTTTTATCATAAGCAAGATTCCCGTTAACAAACCGGTCAAGATTTTCCAGCCTTTTACTGTTCAGACAATCAACGTATCTGTTGTAAAAGGTGCTGCTCGCCGATGGATGCATGCCTGTCGCCTGTTTTCTTCTTATTAACAGCGTGAACAGAACCTGGGTTGCTTACTTCGAAAGCAAAACAAGAACAGCTTGACCAACAGCCTTGGCAGATTGTGGGTTCTGGCCGGTAACCAAACGCTGATCGTTTACCACATGTTCCTGCCAAAGACCGGATTTTTCGTAAACACCCCCTCGTTCTTTTAATTTATCTTCCAATAAAAAGGGAACAATTTTGTCCAGTTTTACAGCAGTCTCTTCTTCATCTGTAAAACCATTCACTTTCTTGCCATCCACGAGGTATTTACCATTACTCAGTTTGATATTGACAATACCTGCCGGACCGTGACAAACCGCACTGACTACGCCGCCGTTTTCATAGATCTTGCCTGCAATGGCAGCTAATTCGGTGTTATCTGCGAAATCCCACATAGCGCCATGACCGCCGGCGTAATGAATAGCCACGTAGTCAGCAGGGTAAATTTCACTGGGCTTCTTGGTGTGTTCTATTTTGTCATGATATATTTTATCGTTCCAAAATTCAGCATTCACTTTATCATTCAGATCAAAACCGTCTATAGGCGCTTTACCGCCTTTGGGACTTACGAAGTCTATTTCATATCCGGCATTTTTTAATATTTCCCAAGGATGAGAAACTTCTGAAAGGTAATAACCTGTAGGTTCGCCTGTGCTTCCCTTTTTGTCATGGCTGGTTACCACGAATAAAATTTTCTTTTTCATATTAGTTGATGTAATTGTTTGTGCAGTTGCTGTTGTTGTGAACAAAATAGCGCAACCTGCAATTGTCGCCATTCCTTTTTTTATTGCTCTCATACTTATATAACTAGTTTTAAAATTGTTACTTTTCTTGATCGTAAAAGTGGCGGGACTTGCTCCAGCTCCCGGATACGCTGTAAAAGCTGCAACCCGGGCAGTCAATTTTCCTCTACACCGTATTCGGCAAGAATGACTGAAGTTGTATTGCTGAGTGCCATATCCTTTGATTTTGTTGACACAAAGTTGCACTTATACGGACCGATGAAAAAGGAAGCTGATCACAAAATTCATGTGATCACGATCACACTATGGATGGCTTAACCTGCTTAATGCCTCCCGTGATATTCCCAGGTAGGCGGCAAGCAGGGTTTTGGGAAGGCGCTGAACTAACCGGGGCGTAAGCTCGAAAAGGCGATTGTATCTCTCCTGGGGTTTTTTATTAAGTAAAAGCAGAATGCGCTGTTGCAGGGCCACATAACCAGCATTTGATTTTTTTCGAAAAAAATTGGCGATACTGTGGAATTCGCCACAGAGTTTCTCCTTGTTTGCCGAAGACAGAACCAGCAACTCGCAATCTTCAATACAATCTATTGCTATGGTTGCCGGTGTATTGTTCATATAAGCCTGGTAATCAGAGATCCACCAGTCTTCCATTGCAAATTGCAGGATGTGTATTTTTCCGGCTTCATCCGTGTGGTACGCTTTAAGCAGCCCCTTTACTACCCAATAATCATTTATGACCCTATCATCCTCCTGTATCAAGAACTGGTGTCGTCTCAGTTTCCTGACAGTAAAATGGGAAAGGATATAGGCAAACTCATCGTCAGTAAGGTCTATTGTTTTTTCTAAATGATGTCGCAATGCTATGCTCATGGAAAAATCGCTGCTTATGCCGGTAAATTTATCTTTTTTATTCTCAGTTTTTAGCCCTAAATATCCAAACATTAGCTATCACTGTTCATTTTATGAAACTTTGGTTGACATAACAAGTTACACTCAGTAATGATAACGATAGTATGATCCATAGAATGACGGTATCGGATTGCCGGATCAGATAGTGTTAAATAATCAACAATCCCCGGAATTTACATTAAAGGACTTTTGCAAGCGACACTTTGTAACACAAAATCGATGCCCCAAGAGCACATGGAATGGTCTGGTCAGGATCTCCCGGAATATCCAGACATGTTGACTTAGGAGATGATGATGAAAAGCGATGCTGCGAGTTCCGTTTTTACCCGGAATATGGTTAAAGACTTATCAAAACACATTCAATTTCCTGACAGCGCACAGGATGAGATGCTCGATAAACTTTAAAATCAGTTTGACAATAAGGTTCGCGCTCTGCACTAAATTACCATCGCATTAGATACGTCGTTCCCTTCCTCAGTTAATTTTCCCTGAAGTTTACGGTGTTCCAGTCCCCATTGCTCCAATTGCTTCCAGACAGGTGCAAGCAACCGGGCGATGTCTGTCAGTCTGTATTCGACCCTTGCAGGAACCTCCGGGTATATGGTCCTTGTGACCAGGCCATCACTCTCCAGCTCTTTCAGGTGCAGGGCCAGCATACGGTCAGTAATATTCGGCATTATTTTCTTGAGATCTGAATAGCGTTTGGCCTGACGTTCCAGCTTATAGAGAATAATTAATTTCCAGCGTCCTGCCAGTATGTTTAATGCATAGTTCATTCCGCAGAATTCTATTAATTCGGTTTGGTTCCGATAGTTGGTAGATGTCAGTTTTCGTTTACTCATCGCTCACTTTTTTGTTAGTTAATTACAACGGGCTGTGCTCATGCTAAAGTACTGACAAGCGAATACTTTTGCCTCACAATTAAAAATTAAGACGGCAAGATGAACATTTTAATCGTATACGCACACCCCGAACCGCAAAGTATCAATGGCGCATTATTCCGGGCTGCGGAAGCACAACTGACAGCTGACGGCCATGTTGTAAAAACAACAGATCTCTACAAAATGCGGTTTGATCCCATATCTGACCGCTTAAACTTCACCAGCGTTCATAATCCCTTATACTTTAAGCAACAATTGGAGGAGATTTATGCAACCGGGGCAAATACCTTTGCTGAGCTGATCAGGATTGAACAGGAAAAAGTCGAGTGGTGTGACCTGATGATCTGGCAGTTCCCGTTATGGTGGTTTTCCGTTCCGGCCATTCTGAAAGGTTGGGTTGATCGTGTATTCGCAATGGGTCGTTTTTACAAAACGGGGTATTTTTATGAAACCGGAGTTTTCAAGGGAAAAAAAGCGTTGCTTTCCATCACGACCGGATCGCCTGCCGATGCGTACCTTAAGGATGGGTTACAGGGTGATTTGGATGGCATCCTTAAGCCTATACATCGCGGCATCCTGGGATTTACAGGGTTTTCAGTTTTACGGCCCCATGTTGTTTACGGACCGGTCAGGAATTCAAAGGAAGAAAATGCAGCAGAGATCAATAACTGGAAGGAGCGATTAAGTAATATTTCTGAAGAATCGCCGGTTAACGTTGGTAGATATTGACGCCGGCTATGCTTATTGGAGAGTCGCTGCCCAATGAAATCATTCTTGTGTTTAGCCTGGAACAAGAAAATGCGACAAAGATGTTTTTAAAGTATTAAGGCAGGCTTCCGGGAACTATTATAAAATCTGTAAATAATTAAAATTTATTTTTTTCTAAGATTTCTAAGAATTAAGTATATATCTGAATTGTACAAAAATATACCCATAATGTACAATATATACCAAGTAACAACCACCGACCTTTGTAATTTGTTATTCACATCTATTTGAATTTGCTGGTGGCGGGATTCTTCAGAGAATCAGCAATACCAATGGGATCAATTTTAATAACCGGATAAGGATTGTATGTCCTTTTCATTAAAAAAGAAGACTATGAACTCAAAGATCAATAATGTAGTAATTTTCGGAGGAACCTCTGTAAAGGCCCTTTCCATCGCCAGAGAGGTTGTTGATGCCTCCAACCGGGTTATCCTGGTTGATACTGACTGGAGTGCCCTTTCGCTGGCGGTAGATATATTAGGAAACGTCGAACACCCGCAGCATGTTGTTGCTATCCAGGCTGATCTAAAGGAGGAACGACAGGTTGAAGACCTGGTTTCTACGATCTGTTATAAATTTGGAAGGGCAGACAAGGTGTTTGACTGCCAGGAATCAAACTCAGCGCAATATCATTTACTGGAAAGAAAACTGTTAAGCAGATTTGTGGCTTAAGGAACAGCTCATCATTTGGAAGATGTCACTGTTTTTTGATAAGAGCCCGGCGAGACCTGATGATGTTTTTTAAAAAACCTGGAAAGGTGGCTTTCGTCAGTAAAGCCAAATTCCTCCGTGATCTGTTTCAGGGTATATTGTTTGGATAACATCCTCGTCTCTATCAGTTTGGCGCGGTATTGATTCACATATTCGCTGTAACCCATGCCAAATTTCCTTTTAAAATAGGCACTGAAATAACTTGGTGCAATACGGAAGTGTTTGGCAATATTTCTAATCTGGATCAATTCTGGTTTGTAAATATGATCGTGAACATAGGAAATCAGTTGTTCCTGGCCGCTATCCCTGAGGGAATAATTGGTGTCAAACTTATTCAGTGATTCTTTGATGAGCCCAAGCAGAGAAATGACCTGGTGAAAAATGATATGGGAATAGCTGATGTTAGGAAGATCCTTATAAACAACAATAATATCAATGATATTTTTAAGGATCAGTGTATTGGGATAGCTAAGCTGTAGTTTCTTCTCTTTTAGCAACTGGTTGCGCATCAATTTTGTCGGTTCATAAAGCGGGCCGCTTTCAGGACATATCTTACCTTCAAGTTCAAAATACGAGTCGGTAAATTTGATAAAAACGAAGCGTGTGCTTGTCCTGATATCAAAGGTATGGGTATCCTCCGGGCAAATCAGAAAAACATCACCTGACCTGTATTTGATACTATTGTTATTCAGGTGATGGATACCACTGCCCTTATAGATATATCCTATTTCAAAATAAGTATGCGCATGGCTTTCCATATGAAATATACGCTCCTCAAAATCATGAATAACGAGTGGTTCGAACTGTTTAAGCCTGCGCATCCGGATGAGTTCTTTACATTAAAATCTGTTCAAAGATACGCCACAATGCAAAACAATGACAACTGCTGAATTTTTACCGCACCGTTTATTCATCAGAAATGATAATGTTCTAAGCGTGGCGGGTAAGAATTCAGAGGTCAAAAATAAATACTATGAGAAGAATAATTAACGCACTTGAAAAAAAGGCACCTGTCACCGGTTTGAATTATGATCCAAAGTTGGTCAAAGCCGGAATTGCTCATATTGGAGTGGGAAATTTCCACAGAGCGCACCAGGCCTACTATACGCACCAATACCTCAATTTGACCGGTAATAAAAACTGGGGAATCGTTGGTATCGGTATAACAGCCTCCGGGAAGCGGATGGCTGAAAAGTTTGAGCAGCAAAAGAACCTGTACACGCTGACGACCTACGCCGCCGACGGATCTTCACAATTCTCCGTAGTGGGTGCTATCACCAAATATATTGCAGCATCCGTTCATCCGCAGGCCGCGATCGAGCAGTTAGCTTCGCCGGACATCAGGATCGTGACCCTTACAATTACCGAAGGAGGTTATTATCTGAATGAAAACAATGAATTCAATTATGATGATCTCCAAATCCAGCATGACCTGGCTAATCCAACAGAGCCAAAAACTGCATTTGGTTACATCGTGGAAGCGTTAAGGCGACGAAAAGAAGGAGGAATTGGTCCTTTCACGGTATTATCCTGTGACAATTTGCTGCACAATGGCGATGTAGCCCGTCAGTCGGTCATTTCTTTTGCAAAAAAGAGGGATGGTGAATTAGCACAATGGATAGCAGATTATGTCACGTTCCCTAACGCTGTAGTGGACCGGATAACGCCGGCTACAGAAAAGGAAGATTTTGAAAGGTTGAATATAGGAAGTGGAATCCGTGACGAGATACCCGTATTTGCGGAAGACTTTACTCAATGGATCATCGAGGACAATTTTTGCGCGGGACGACCGGGATGGGAACTCGCGGGTGTAATTTTCACCGAAGATGTCACACCTTATGAGCATCTAAAACTCCGTTTCCTGAATGCCTCTCACAGCATGCTGGCTTACCCGGCTTTCCTGGCAGGTTACCGGAGGGTTGATAAAGCGTTGCGAAATAAGACATTAAAGGCATACCTGGAAGATTTTATGAACAAGGACGTCTCCCCTGTCACCGGAATTCCTGCGGGTATTGATCTGGAAGGCTATAAAAAAAGACTGTTGTCCCGTTTTTCCAATGCGGCAGTGAGTGACAAAATTTCCAGGCTTTGTTTTCATGGCGGGGCCAAGATCCCGGCATTTATCCTGCCGACACTTAAAGATATGCTGCAAAAAAAAATGGACCTGCGGCGTGTTGCGTTTCTGATCGCTTCCTACGGGCACTATCTGAAGCAGGGTATGGACGATCTGTCGGGACGCTACGAGGTGGATGCCCCCGCGCTGAATGCCGATGACTGGCGACTGATCAGGGAAAATGACCATCATCGCTTTTTGCATATTTCACCATTAGCAAGTGCACGTTTGTACAGCCTTCCTGGCTTTGTAGAAACATACACGCTTTACCGAAAACACTTACTTGTTAATGGGACACTGAAAACCCTTCAGCAGATCAATTTCCAGATTATTTAATATCAAAACTACACTATGAATGCATTAGAAATATTAGGATTAATCGCTACCTTTTTTACAACCGGGGCTTATGTGCCGCAGGCCTACCGGATCATCCGAACGAAGTCGACCCATAGCCTGTCTGTTCCTACCTATACGATGATCGTAGTTGGCAGCCTGCTGTGGGTATATTATGCCTATACCAAGCAAGACACTCCGGTAATGATAGCAAATGGCGTGACCGGTATGCTAAGCTTCATTATCCTAATGATCAAACTCACGTCAAAAACTCCGGCAAAAAATGACGTTTTTATCAGCGAATTATAGGATTTATTAACGTTCAGCGCTTAAATTTCAACCCTTTAAAATAATAATCAAGTCATGAACAAAAAAGATGAGGTCAATTTTTTGCCCCGGCTGACCGGTTCTTTCGCCATGCCTGCTGCAGAGAACCCGACTGTAGCGATGATGGAAGCTGCTTTTCAGTATCACGAGCTACACTATCGGTATATCAATTGTGAAGTAACCCCGGAAAATCTGGAAGCCGCTGTGAAAGGCGCAAAGGCCATGGGCTGGACAGGTTTTAACTGTTCTATACCTCATAAAGTTAACGTGATCCAATACCTCGATGAGTTGGGTGAATCTGCCAGGATAATTGGCGCAGTGAACACTATCGTACGAAGAGGGAATGACTGGATCGGTGAAAACACTGATGGCAAGGGCTTCGTTCAGGCGATGCGGACAGTAACCGACCCCGCCGGCAAGAGCGTATTGATCTTTGGGGCCGGTGGTGCAGCACGGGCTGTAGCGGTGGAAATGGCCTTTGCCGGCGCTGCGAACATCGATATCGTTAACCGGGGTCATGAACGCGGAGAAGAATTAGCCGGTCTGATTAATGAAAAAACCGGAGCTACAGCAAGCTATTCACCATGGACACACAACTTTCAAATACGGCCGGAGACCGACATCGTTATTAACGCTACTTCTATCGGCCTTTACCCAAACGTTGATCAGCAGTTGGACATCGATTTTAATACCTTGAATGATGGTATGGTAGTTGCAGATGGTATCCATAACCCACCGCAAACACATTTTTTGCGGGAAGCGAAAAGCCGGGGCTGCAGCACGGTGGACGGGCTCCAAATGCTCGTTAATCAAGGAGTGATCGGGATAAAGTACTGGACAGGGACTGACGTCGATCCGGAGGTAATGAGAAAAGAATTGGCAGCGGTGTTAAATTTATAATCTAGTAGCGCTTACTTACGGTGAGATATCCATTTTTTATAGCCAGAAGGCTGATCTTTAAATTATACATGAATATTATGAAGCAAGGATTGTTAATCGATATGGACGGTGTTATTTACAGTGGAGAAACACTGATTGAAGGAGCTGACAAATTTATAGCTAGTTTACTAAAGGGAAATATACCCTTCGCATTTATGACGAATAACAGTCAGCCCACCAGCCTGCAGATTGTTAGGAAGCTAAAACGTCTTGGCATTACGGTCGAAGCAAATCATGTTTATACCAGTGCAATGGCAACAGGTAAATTCCTGGGCGACCAAAGCCCCGGCGGCACAGCTTACGTTTTAGGTGAGGGTGGCCTGTTGACCAGCTTGCATGAAAACGGGATCACTCTGGTGGATACAGATCCTGAATTTGTTGTATTGGGGGAAGGCAGAAACTTCACATTAGAGATGGTGCAGAAAGCGGTAGATATGATCCTCGCAGGCGCCAAGTTCATTACCACAAACAGGGACCCGTCACCCAAAAAACCGGGTTGGAATAACCTCGGTATTGCGGCGACCACAGCGATGATCGAGGAGGCTTCCGGCGTAAAAGCGTTCGTGACAGGTAAACCAAGTCCAGTTATGATGCGGTCCGCACGAAAATATCTTGGGCTGGAAACAGCGGACACTACTGTTATCGGGGATACCATGGAAACAGATATACAAGGCGGAGTCCAGATGGGGTACAAAACGATTCTAGTTTTATCCGGGATTGCAAGAAAGGACAGGCTCGGCCGTTATGCCTTCAAGCCCGATTTGATTGTCAGCTCGGTGGATCAGATTGAACTGCCTTTAAAATGGTGGGGATAAAGCTTAAAGTTATTCTCGGGTCTACCTACCTCTCATGGATACTTAATTTAGTAGGAATAGGTTCAATAAACATACAGGCACATGGCTTAAAATACGAAGCGAAGAAATAAGCAATGGTTTCCGAAAAGGTGGAAGGAAAAAAAGAGGCCGGCTTACCATCCAGGTGTTTCCAGTAAGCTTTGATATTAATGAATATCAAAGCAACAAATTGTCAATAGCCCTGGACAGCAACCTGTCCTTATCGGTAACAATATCGCCCTGGTCATGGGTTGATAACCAGATTTCCACTTTGTTCCATTCGTTTTTCCAGGTGGGATGATGCTGCTTGGATTCTGCCAACAAAGCGACCCTGGTCATAAAGGAAAAAGCTTCAGAGAAGTCCTTAAACTTGAACACTTTGTGCAATTTGTTATCAATTTCCTGCCAACCTTTCATTTCGTCTCTTTTGTAGAATAACCAAGTATGGGGCAACATGTTTTTAGGTTTTTTTTAAGGTCTCCATATTCACCTTGTATACCGGTATACAGGCGGACAACATAAATGGATATGCGCTGCGTATGCTCACCGGCTATCCGAAATAACGGTTAAAGACTTTTCATTACTCTCTTTTTTCTACATGGCAAACATAAAATAATTAATAACTACTAAATATTTTAACAAGGATAATAAAATACTAATATTTTTAGTATTAGATTTGTGGTCTGTTTTTATGGAAGCGTTTTATATTGATGTGGAGCTAAGCCGGGGCATGACCCGGATACAGGTGGACGAGGTTCCGCCTGAACAATGGCCTGTGCCCTATTCGCCACAATTTGTGATTGAATATCATAACGGGCAGCAGTTTATTACATTGACACTGCAGCTGGAACAGGGCCGCTGGTATGACCGTGATACCCGGCTTGCAGGGCAAGATTTTCACCTGCATTATTTCCAGGCCGGTAACCCCGGTTATCAAAGCCCCCTCAGTGAAACGGCCCTCCGGGAGATCGGCGAGGCGATCGGCCGCCACATGGTCGTGCACCTGTGTAATTATATGGGCTTATTTGTACCCGTTTTCCGCGAACCCTCTTTCAACTAAGCCATGGAAACAAAAAAGGAGAAAGGCATATACTACGAATTAAAAATAGCCTGATTTCCCTGGCTCCTGAAATGCAATTGAATTATCTTTCATTAAAACGATCCCGTATCCGCAAGACATTGAACAGATTTAAAAAACATTTTCCGTTTGGACGGACGTATTCGAGCCTTTTACGAAAGCATTAAAGGCAAATTGAAAGAAACCTGTCGGGAAGAAGCAGTGTGGGTTAAAGATATTTATTATAAAAGACTTTAAAGTAAGGCAAGTTATTCATTATAGCAACGTAAAGAATTCATTTTTATTAAAATATTGCATATTTTTTATGTTTTTCATTAAATATCATCTATAATTAAATTAAAAAGACTAAAAAGTTAAAATAATGTTAAAATTCAATGAAAATTATATGAAATAAATTCTATTTAGTACTATATTGGGCTAAAATTTGAATACAAACAGTTAAATATGTCAAATTTTAGCCGATATCTTACTTATACCGATGAGGAACTTGTTATTTTAGTTACCCAAAATGACAATAACGCCTTCAAGCTTTTATATAACCGCTACTGGAAAAAACTACTTATCCAGGCATATTCAAAATTACAGTCGCAGATTTTAGCCGAAGAGGTTGTACAGGACTGCTTCATTAATTTTTGGAAGCGTCGAAAAAGAATTGAATTAAAATACACATTTCGTACTTACATTGCATCCGTTGTACGCTATGAGGTAATGGCACAATTAGCCAAAAGCAATAAACACTCCAGCTTTACAGAAGATATAGACGGTATAGTGGTTGAAGATCATTCGACCCAGCAATGGCTTGACTTTGAAGAGTTAAGGGAGCATTTTGAAACAGCTGTTACAGCCTTGCCCGAAAAATGCCAGTTAATTTTCAGATTAAGCCGTGAAGGTGGATTTACGGATAAGCAGATCTCTGAAAATTTATCCATTTCACATAAAACAGTTGAAGCGCATATCAGAAAGGCGCTAAAGATACTCCGCCTAACCTTAGGTAATTTCCTAATGTTGCTTATCATAAGTGATATTTTAATCACAACTTAAATCTTTAACAAACTTATTTTAAAACGGAGTAAGGGTAAAGCATATGTTTTATACGCTATACATGTAAACAGTCGTAATTATAAATGCAACCCGTATCAAACGAAAAGATCAAAGAACTGGCTGACAAGTGGTTGAAAGGCACCATTACGGCAGATGAACGGGCAGTTTTTAATAATTGGTACAACGAGAAGCCTCTTGAGCGCCTAACCTGGCCGGCATTAATAAGTGATGAGGATTTAAAGGATAAGCTGTTTGCCAATATTATAGATGCTCAAAAAAAGTCATCCAACTTCAAAGTGGTGCATTTTTACAGGCCGTTAGCAGCAGTATTAACCCTATTCATAGGTTTGGCTGTTTTTTATAGCTTTTTTAATCAAAAGCAAAAACAGCTTTTGATTAAAAAAGCCGGTAAAATGCAAAACGACTATTCGGCGAACAATACACATCAAGTTATATTAACACTTGCCGATGGTTCAAAGATGGCATTAAGCAAATTGAGCAAAAGCACCGTAGCCAGGTATGGCAACACATTAATTAAGGAAGATGCCAACGGAGCATATATATATTATAATGTGACGCCAGCAACGCAAACCAAGGCCCTTTCGCAAATGAACAGCATTAGTACACCAAGTGGTGAGCAATATCAGATTAAGCTGCCTGATGGCACTAAGGTTTGGTTAAACGCATTGAGTTCTTTAAAATTTCCGTCCGCATTTAGTGCAAAAAGCAGGCATGTGGAACTAATTGGCGAGGCCTACTTTGAAGTGGCTAAAAATAAAAACAAGCCTTTTATTGTGAATATGCCTAAAGGAATATCAGTACAGGTACTGGGTACACACTTTGACGTGATGGCTTATCAAGATGAAAGCAATATTAATACGACGCTTATTGAAGGATCAGTAAAAGTACAAAAAGGCCATGTAAGCAAATTGATAGTTCCGGGTGAGCAGGCTGCCATTAATAACAGTATTGAGAATAACAGTATTGAGGTTGCCAATGTTGATGTACAGCAAGTTATAGCCTGGAAAAACGAGCTGTTTAGCTTTGACGGATCAGGAACGCACGAGATTATGCGACAAATAGGCAGGTGGTATGGTGTTAAAATTATATATAGCGCAAATACTCATGACCATCAATTTACCGGTTATATTTCACGCAAATCAAAATTGACTGATGTGCTGAAAATGCTCGAATTAAGTGGAGTAAATTTTTTAATTAAAGATAATGTAATTGAAGTTTTAAACTAATGCCTAAAAAATAATATATGAGCCCATAAATTACTTATGTAAGAAAACCTCATAAAGATAAAAAACCGGAAATGTCTCACCATTCCCGGCTTATAATTGATTGAGGAAAACAATTAATCTCTTCTTGTAAAGCTATTTATTATTAACCCTAATCATGCAAAACTATGCAATTAACTGCTATTTGCAAAAATGAACTTGTACTTTATTGTAAAAAGTTCGTAGCTAAAACGGCTGCAATTTTACTGCCTGTTAAAAACATTATCCCAAAAATGGCTCTAAGCAAGCCTGGCGCAATGTATAACTGCTGTACTTATTCTAAACACCTTGACAACCAAGGCTTCGTTCCGGTTTTAAGAATTAGTAAAAATGTAACAACTAAGATGAATTTGATGGTTACCCTGCTATTTGCTGTTTTTTTTCAGGCACAGGCTGTTGAAGTGATGCCGGGTATCACCATCACTAAACACCATGCCTCGTTAACCACTGTATTTGGCGAAATTAAAAAACAAACTAATTATCTGTTCTTGTATAACCAGGAATTGATAACGTTGGCTAATGAGGTAGACGTTAATGTAAAAGATGCCCCGCTTGACAAAGTTTTAAATTTGGTATTTGCAAACCAACCCTTAACTTACTCTATTGTTGATAAAACCATAGTTCTTCATCTTAAAAAACAACAGGTAGCTCCCAAGGTGCTTAAACCTGCACCGCCTTTAAGGATTGGTGGTACAGTAGTAGATGAAAAAGGACAACCTGTACAAGGCGTATCGGTTATGGTAAAGGGCTCTAAAGCCGGCACACAAACCGGGGTGGATGGCTCATACTCTATACAGGTGCCTGATGCAAGCAGTATATTGGTATTTACATTTATTGGTTATAAAAATCAGGAAGTAGCTGTTGGTAACCGCACTAACATAACTATTACCCTGGTCGAAAGTTTTGGCCAGCTTGCCGACGTGGTAGTATCAGGTTATACGGTACAAAACAGGGCAGACTTTACCGGTTCATCTGCACATATTGGCAGCAAAGATATTGCCAACAGGCCTATACCAAGCTTTGATCAGGCGCTCGCCGGCCAGGCTCCAGGTGTAAAGATTACCTCTGGAGGAGGCTCATTAAATACGCCGCCTGTTTTTAGGGTGCGCGGTACAAATTCCATTACGCTTAGTTCGTACCCACTTATCGTTATTGATGGTATCACCACTTTTACCGGCGATGTAGGTAACTCTGCAGAAAACAACCCCTTGTCAACCATTAATACTGAAGATATCGAATCTATAGAGGTGCTAAAAGATGCATCGGCTACGGCTATTTATGGTTCACGCGCAGCCAACGGTGTAGTAGTAATTACCACTAAAAAAGGTAAGCCTGGTAAGGCAAAGGTAAATTATAGCGGCTGGTTTGGCTTAAACACTAAGCCAAAGCTGCCCGATATGCTGGGGGTAACTGATTACATCACGATCAAAAATGAGTCCTTGGCTAACATTGGATCAGCACCGGCATATTTCCCGCAGACATTGGCCGATGGTTCAACCGTTTCAACCAACTGGTATGATTATGTGTACCAAACCGGTAAATCACAAAACCATAACCTTAGCGTATCCGGCGCAAGTGATGCTACCAGTTATTTTGTTTCATTAGGTTATTCGGATCAGGAAGGATTTTTGGTTAAAAATACTTTTGACCGCAAAGTTGCGAGGGCTAATTTAGATCATAAGCTAACCAAACACATTACTATTGGTACTAACTTAAGTTACGGCAATACCTTAAATAATAACTTAACCAGCGGTGTGGGCAACTCTTTTGGTTTAAATAACCTGGTGCGCGAATCAATGGTACTTCCGCCCAACCTTTCGCCTTTTAACCCCGATGGCAGCTACAACATTAATGGCAGCGGCATAGGTTATGGTGCAAATACTGTTTTAACGGGTTATTACAACCCATTGCCACAGTTAGAACATGATAAATTCACTTCAGAAAGCAACTCGTTTTTAGGATCAGTTTATGGCGAGTGGGAATTTTTAAAGGGTTTAAAGGCTAAGATTAATTACAGCATCAACAATTTAAATACAGTTAACAGATCATTTAGCAACCCATACCAGGCTGGTGGCTTTTCAACCAACGGTTCGGCTACTAATACACAAAGCCGCAACTACCGTACAGATGCTACCACAACGCTTAACTATATAACCAACATTGCAAAAAACCATAACCTTAATATATTGGCTGGGTACCAGGAAATTCACACTACATCCAATTCATTCGGGGTTACCCGTACCAACCTTACTGATAGGTATTATGAATCGTTTGAAGGTAGCTTTACTACAATCGGCGGCTCTTCAAGTGCATATGGCGAAAATGGTTTCCGTTCTTACTTCAGTAATTTGTTTTACGATTATAAGAAAAAGTACTTGTTAAGTGCCAGCTTTCGCAGAGATGGTTATTCTGGTTTGGCTAACGGGCTTAAATTCGGCAACTTCGGTGGCGGATCAATAGGCTGGAACGTTCACGAGGAAGGCTTCTTTCAAAGCTGGTCATTAGCCAAAAATATATCAAGCTTAAAAATCAGGGCCAGTTATGGGCAGGTAGGTAACGTTAATATAGGTAACTATCCTGCTTTATCTTTATACAGTTCAGGTGTATATGGCGGTGTAGCATCACTTGGTATAGCCCAGGCAGGCAACACAGATCTAAAATGGGAAACCAGTAAAAAAACAGATTTTGGTATCAACTTAGGTTTATGGCAAAATAAGATCACTATTGATGCCGATTATTTTAACAATAATATTGACGGCCTGATTTTAGCGGCTCCGCAAGCACCATCAAAGGGGATTCCTAACAACTCTATCACGGCTAATATTGGATCTATGTATAATAGAGGGTTTGAGTTTAATATTCAGGCTCATATAATTGATAAAGGCAGGTTTAAATGGACAACCGGATTAAATTACAGCACGCTGAAAAACCGTGTAACGGCTTTGGCCAGTGGTAATGCCGACTTATGGACAAGCGGCCTCGAAACTTCAAACATTACACGTGTGGGCTACTCAGTAGCATCAATTTATGTAATACCAACAAAGGGTGTTAACCCAGCCAATGGCCTGCGAACTTATTTAAACAAAGAGGATAAGGTTGTGCAATACAATCCGGTGGGTTCGGCATGGACTTATTTAGATGGTACCACAGCACCAGCGCTTGATCTATATACAGATTCGCGCATTATGGGCCCAACATTGCCAACCTATTATGGCGGTTTTAATAACACCTTTAGTTATAACAATTTTGATTTATATGTGAATGTTGTTTATTCAGGCGGCAACCAAATCTACAATGGTACCCGCGCAACCTTACTTGATAACCGCTTTTTTAATAACCAGGTGGATATATTAAGAAGATGGACAACCCCAGGACAGGTTACAGATATTCCTGCACTGCACTATAACGATCAATACGCCAGCGGTTCGGTACTCATGAACTCGGCTAATGTTGAAGATGGTGGTTACATTAAATTGGGTAATGTCCAGTTAGGATATACCATACCATCTAAATCATTAAAAAAAATAGGTATTTCATCCATCCGTGTCTACGGTTCGGCAAGTAATATCATCATACATACAAATTATACCGGGTCTGACCCTGAAATCTCTGCTAACGGAGACTCAAACACAGCTTCCGGCCGGGATAAAAACTCAGTTCCCGCTGGAAAAACCTTCACACTGGGAGTTAATGTTGGATTTTAAAAATGATATTGACGATGAAAAATTTAAAACGATATAATCACATAGCATTAAAGGCTTCATTGCTAAGTTTAATGATGCTGGCTTCCGTATCCTGCACTAAAAACTTACTTGACCCAACTGTTATAACCTTTATTTCACAGGACGTTGCGTTTGACACCCCTGAGAGGATAGTTGCCCAAATTAACGGCTTGTATTCATCCATAAAAAGCGGGCAGTTTTTTGGTGGCAGGTTGTTTATTTACAATGAACTGCGTGCCGATGAGTTTATTATGAATAAACCTAATATAGTAACAGGGCAAAATACATGGCTGCAAAGTGTAGGTTCAAGCACCAGCGAGGTTACCGGCTTATGGAGTGCAGGTTATTCCACCATTAATCAGGTAAACACATTCTTAGCGGGTTTAGAGCTAAACAAAAGCAAAATAACAGACGCGCAGTATAACAACTATGCAGGCGAAGCCAAATTTTTACGTGCCTTGTCTTACTTTGCCCTAATACAAACTTATGCCCAGCCTTATATAAAAGATAATGGGGGAAGTATGGGTTTGCCATTACGTTTATTAGCCGAAAAGTCAACAGAAAATAATTCGCTTGCGCGTAGTAGTGTAGCTCAAATTTATGATCAGATACTGAGCGACTTAAATGCTGCCGAAGCGGGCTTGCCCTTAACATACACCACCGCTGCGCTAAATACAACCCGCGCGCACCGCAATACAGCTATATCACTAAAAACAAGGGTTTATATGGTAATGGGCAAGTATGCCGATGTGGTTACCGAGGCTAAAAAAATTGTATCAACAACGGCACCTTTTCAGGCAGCTACCGGTGTAAACAATAAACTGGAAGCTAATGTGGCCACCGTATTTGGCGGGAGTTATGCCGGTAGCGAATCTGTATTTTCATTACCGTTTACTGCTACCGAAACGCCGGGCACGCAAAATCAACTGGCCTATTACTTTAATATTGCGCCGGGGAATGCGGAGTTTTTTCTGAACCAGTCTGCTACGCTGGCCGATCCGGTGTATGCCACCGCTTCAGCAGATGCACGTAAAGGGTTTATTTTAACACAAACCGGGCAAAAATGGTTAACCAAGTATAAAGTTGCCGCAACTTTTTCTGACTGGATCCCGGTTATTCGGTATGCCGAAGTGATGTTAAATTATGCCGAAGCTGCCGCCCGTACCGGCGACTTAACAACCGCCACTGCATTGGTAAACGCTGTACGCAAACGCTCTGATGCTACTTATACTTTCCCGGCCACGGGTACAGCTACCCAAGCCGCATTGATCAATACTATATTACAAGAGAAAAAGATAGAGTTTTTAGGCGAGGGCTTCCGCGTGCCCGATTTGCAACGGTTATTGCAAACTTTGCCTGCAAAATCCAGCACAACAAACAGTGCCCCGGCAGTTGCCGCAGCCGAATCAAGGTATATATGGCCAATATCATCCGCCGAAATATCTACCAACCCATTATTAATTCAAAACCCGTAAGCAACAGATAAATTATGAAACTACGTTTAGCTTTATTAGCCGGAGCACTTGCCTTAATTGGAAACGCAACGGCACAGGATGGTCCTACCCAGGGCAGGGGCGGTACCGGGCGCATGGCCGAGGCAAGGCCGGCTGCCAGTATATCATCGGCAACCCAGGGCATGAAAAAGTTTGAAGGTTACTTCAACTTTTACTACGATGAAAAAACAGGCAAGGTACTGCTTGAAATTGACCGGTTTGACCAGGATTTTTTATACTTCGCTTCATTGACTGATGGTGCCGGCCGCAGTGCCGAGAGAGGCCAGGCATCAGCCAATATTGCCAAATTCATCAAAGTAGGGCCAAAAGTATTTCTGTTAGAGCCTAACTTTGATTATCGTGCAACCAACAATAACGTTGACGAGAAAAACTCAGTTGAAAGCGCTTTTGGTAAATCAGTAATATGGGGGTTTGTACCTGTTGCAGTTGAAGGCAATAAGGTTTTAGTTGATTTAACGCAGTTCCTTATTCGCGATAGCCAAAATATTGGCAGCAGGCTTGGTGCAGGGGGCGCTGGTGGCGGCCGTGGTGCGGCTGCCGGCCGTGGCAGTGCCCCGGCGGCCGGTGGCGGTGCTTACCGTATTGATGAATCACGTTCGGCAATGTATCTGCCCAATACTAAAAACTTCCCTAAAAACACCGAGTTTGAGGCTATGATCACTTTGGTAGGAGGCGCGGCAGGTGGCGGCAGAGGGTTTGGCGGTGGAGGTGGCATAGCGCCTGATCCAACAGCTGTTACCATGAAAATGCATCAGTCGTTTGTTGAACTGCCCGATAACAATTACACGCCGCGCAAGTTCGATCCGCGTTCGAGCTTTAACTTGTTCAGCTATATGGATTTTTCGGCCCCTATGGATCAGTCACTGGTGAAACGCTTTAGCCGTCGCCATCGTCTGCACAAAAAAGATCCTAATGCTGCCGTGAGTGAAGCTACCGATCCTATTATTTATTACGTAGATCGTGGTGCTCCGGAGAAAATTAAGAAAGCACTGATTGAAGGCGGCGCATGGTGGAACCAGGCTTTTGAAGCAGCGGGTTTCAAAAATGCATTTCAGGTAAAGGAATTGCCCGAAGGTGCCGATCCGATGGATATTCGTTACAATGTAGTAAACTGGGTTAACCGTGCAGGTAACCCCAGGGCATTTTCTTACGGTTCATCTTACTGCGACCCGCGTACCGGCGAGATTATTAAAGGTGTGGTAACCTTGGGTGCCGACAGGCATCGCCAGGATTATCTGATTGCCGAAGGTTTATTACAACCATATGAAGATGGCAAACCTGTAAATAAAAAGCTGGAGGAAATGGCTCTGGCGCGTATCAGGCAGCTATCGGCTCACGAAATTGGCCACACCCTGGGTTTTACGCACAACTTTGCCGCCAGCCCTAAAGAGCGCGCCTCGGTAATGGATTATCCTTTCCCGCGCATAAGCTTAAAGAATGATGGAACGGTTGATATATCAGACGCTTATGCTAAAGGTATTGGTAGTTGGGATAAACGTGCGGTAATGTGGGGCTATTCTGATTTTCCTAAAGGAACCGACGAAAACGCGGCCCTGGATAAGATCATGAACGAAACCATTAAGTTAGGCTTTAAATACATTCCTGATATTGGTGGTTACACACACCCGGCCTCGCACCAGTGGGACGATGGTGTTAACCCAATTGATGAGTTAAACAAGCTGATGAAGATAAGGCGCCAGGTGCTGAACAACTTCTCAGAAAAATCGATACCTAAGGATGCCCCAATGGCTACAATAGAAGAGGTTTTAGTGCCTGTTTATTTACTCCACCGTTACCAGATAGAAGCGGTTGCCAAATCAGTAGGTGGCTTGTACTTTACCCATGCTGTTAAAAACGACGGACAGGTGCCTACCCAAATGGTTGATCCGGCTGAGCAATGGCGTGCTTTTGATGCTTTGATTGCCACAATTACACCCGATGCTTTAGCCTTACCCGAAAAGCTAATCGCAAAAATCCCGCCTCGCCCAACAGGCTATCCGGGTTCAATGGAAACGTTTAGCGGCAACACCGGGCCTACTTTTGATCCAATTGCAGCTGCAGAATCTGCCGCAGGTGAAACTATATCATCGCTATTAAATGCTGAACGTGCGGCAAGATTAATTGAGTACCATGGTCGTGATAGCAAACAACCGGGCTTTTTAGCAGTAGCCGATAAACTGATAGAAAAAACCTGGAAAGCACCTGTAATGCCCGGCTATAACGGCGAACTGCAAACTATGGTTAACAACCTTACCCTTGAATATTTACTGGAACTGGCTGCCAATACCCGTGCTTCAAAATTAGTAAGAGGGCAAGCCATGTTGAAGGTTTCTGAGTTGAAAGATTGGTTAACAACTAAGCTACCATCGGCAGATGCCACTCAAAAGGCCAATATATATTTTGCCTTATCGCAAATTGAAGATTTTAGAGCCAACCCGGGTAAGTTTGAAACTGCACCGGCTACCGAAATGCCGCCGGGTGCACCTATTGGTATGCCGGGTATGTATTTTTTTGATGATAGCATAAATAATTAACAGCCACAGCCATTAGGCAAACCGTTATGAAAAAGCTTATTATTTATGGGGTAGTACTGATAGTATCGTTGTTAAAAAATCCGGTATTGTTTGCGCAAGGTTATAGTATGGAAGATGTTGTTAATTACCCATTTCCGAGGGATGTAACCAGCGCTTCTACCGGGGCTAAGTTTGCCATGACCATTCAGGAACAGGGCCGCCGCAACATTTATGTGGCAGGTGGCCCTACCTTTATACTTCATAAACTCACCAACTATCAACAGGATGACGGGCAGGAAATAACCAGCCTTTCAATATCTGCCAATGGTAAGTGGGTGGTATATGTGCGTGGAGGAGAACATAGCGGTAACAGGGACCGCAGTCGCGTGGTTAATGCGGCTTCGGCCCCTGTTTTGCCGTTAATTCAAGTTTGGTGTGTTCCTTTTGCAGGTGGTGTCCCAAAGCTTTTATCAGAAGGTGATTATCCGGTTATATCTCCCGGGAGCGATCGTGTTGCCTTTATCAAGGATGGTCAAATTTGGATGGTGCCTATCAACGGTTTAAAACCCGCCGGGCTTGTGGTGAATGCTTATGGCGAAAGCAGCGACTTGCAATGGTCGCCGGATGGGTTGAAGCTGGCCTTTGTGAGTAACCGTACCGATCATTCCTTTATTGGCATTTACAAAAACAGCTTAACACCAATCAAATGGGTTGCTCCCTCGTTTTCAAAGGATGTTTCGCCGCGCTGGTCGCCCGATGGTAAAAGGATAGCATTTATTCGTACTCCAGGGTCAGATGCTGTTGCACCTACAAGGCAGGGAGCTAATGTGGCATCTAATACGCCGCCTGCTGCAACACCACAATCCACTAACAGTGCTGCAAGAATTCAGCCATGGGCTATCTGGATAGCCGATGTAACTACAGACGATGGCAGCCTCTTATGGAAATCGCCCGAAACTATGCTGGGTTCGATACCAACAACCGATGGAGCAACTAATTTAAATTGGGCGGCCGGCAATCGTATTGTGTTTGTATCATACCTTGATGGCTGGCCGCATTTGTATTCTATTAATTCAACCGGCGGCACGCCCCTGCTGCTTACACCGGGCAATTTTATGGCAGAAGAGATACGCCTTAGTGACGATGGTAAGTGGTTGGTATTTAGCGCCAATACCGGTCCTGATCAGCAATTGGATATTGACAGGCGCCACATAGCCCGTGTAGCTGTTGATAAACCTGGTGCAGAGGTTTTGACCACCGGCAACAATTTGGAAACCTATCCCGCATTAAGCGGAGATGGCACTATCATGGCCATGTTTGTTGCAGGTACCCAATGCCCGCTATTGCCTGCCATAATGCCGCTGGCTACAAAAAAAATAAAGCTGATAGGCGCCCACCTACTGCCCGCAAAGTTTCCGCTTAACCAAATGGTGATACCTAAACAGGTGGTTTATCAATCGCCGGATGGCACTATGGTACATGCGCAACTTTTTGAATCTGTTGGCGGTAAGGTAAAAAAGCCAGCCATTGTATATGTACACGGGGGCCCGCAAAGGCAAATGCTGTTAGGTTGGCACCACATGGATTATTATGCTGTTGATTATGCCATGAACCAGTACCTGGCCAGCCGGGGTTTTGTAGTATTAGCCGTAAATTACAGGCAGGGAATAGGTTATGGGTATGATTTTCATAAGCCTGTGAAGCCGGGAGCAAACTACATGGATGTTAAAGCCGGTGGCACATGGCTGGCCACACAACCCTGGGTTGATACCGCAAGGATTGGTATCTACGGAGGATCGGCTGGTGGTGCTTTAACAGCGTCGGCACTTGCGCGCGATTCAAAGTTGTTTAAAGCCGGGGTTATCATTCACGGCAACACCCCGGAACCGCTGGATGCGTGGACGTCACCCACGCTTGTTATCCATGGCGATGATGACCGGAATGTGGCATTCAGTGCGGGGGTTTCGCTCATCAAAAGATTTGAAATTAAAGGGTCCTCTTATTTTGAGTATTTGGTAATCCCCGATGATTCTCATCATTGGATGAAGCATGAAAACGTTTTGAAAGTGAATAAAGCTGTAGCAGCTTTTTTAACTAAGCAACTGATGAAATGATGTTTCATATCCGGGCACGGATACCTAAGGCCGATTTACGTACTACAATTTGGATGGAAACCCAATATCCTTACCGACAAGGATGGAAACGCTTCTTTCGACTTTTTTAACGCAGATGCAAAAGGCACCTACAAACTCATTGTTGAGGGTATTGGTGGCAATGGCAATTTAGGTCGGCAGGTATAAAGTGGAATAACATGCCAAACTCGTATAATTTAGGTTTATAATTGGTTAGTAAAAGCTCCTGCCCATCAGGAGCTTTACTTATTTACTTATTTATACACGCTATGAATATTTCATTAAAATTGAAATATACCAGCAAAAAAGGGAAATGTAGATCACTTATTTATATCTGTCACAAAAAAGAAGACCCAAGAACTGATCGTTAAAATTGATAAACTTATCACACCATGTGATGAAAATAAAAAAGAATACATGTTATTGATATATAGTACTTCTTTTTTTAGGAAAAATTGAATTAAAGTTTAGGATCGGCAAAGACGCACACTTATTTATTAAATCTTACTACTATAATTTTCTAAAAGGCATTAATAGTTTATTGATTTTTTACGTAGTTTTGAAATTATCAATTGTCAGCCTAAATTCGCTACTTCTCCTTTTAACTAAATTTATATGGGTAGCTTGATATCTACGAATAATTGATATCATTTCTTTTAACACACCAATAAAAATGACCTATTCTGGTTTATTTGATGAAAAAAAATTATTGCAATGTACTGCTAAAGGGGACGAAAAAGCATTTGCAATAATTTTCAATTATTATCACCAGATATTAGGGGCATATATTTTCAGGATAACCAACTCGACAGAACTCACTCAAGATATTGTTCAGGAAGTATTTACCAAAATTTGGCTAAATCGACAGGAATTAAACAGCGTTATCAGCTTTAAAGCTTACTTATTTGTGATAGCTAAGAATCATGCTATTAATCAATTTAAAAAGTTTGTAAAAGAGCAGACTTTTAAAGAGCAATGGCAATTGGAAAATATGCAGCGGGGTGCGATTGATGCACCTGACGATTATTATAGGATATTGGATGAAGCCATAAACCATTTACCCCCGCAGCAAAAAAAGGTATATTTACTAAGTCGCCACCAGCGATTAAAGTACCTTGAAATAGCAGATGAGCTATGTATATCCCGCGAAACAGTCAAAAAGCACCTGCAAACTGCAATCCAAACCATTACGACCTATGTGCATAAACACAACGATGCGATAATTATTTTTATCTTAATTAAATTCTTTAATAAATTCTGAGAGTCCACTACCCCTTTTTTGACTATTTATTGTCTTAATACCAGTCAATACTTAATTGACCGGATATAAACCAATAAATTAGAGCATTCATGACACAGTCTGATAAAAGATTGGCTTATTTGTTCAGCCTTTATTTTAGCCATAAGGCAACCGAACAGGAGATTAATGAGCTTTGTACCTTAACCGACTTAATAGTTGACGATGAGCAGCTTACACTTCTATTGCAGAAAGCATGGGATGAGTTTCAATTGAGAAACCTTTATTTTGACGATGCGACCAGCAAACAAATATTTAATAATGTACTGGGATCGCGTGTTAAAGAGGATATATCTGTAAAAAGGCTGTATTGGTCAAATTTTTCTGCCAGGAATTTAGCTATTGCCGCAAGCATTATAGCTATGCTCGGCGTCGGTCTTTATTTTTTCAGAGCGAAAAGCAGTTATATATTGCCTGATCAGGTTAATATAGAACACCAAAATCATGATGCTCTTCCGGGAGGCAACAATGCAGTTCTTACACTTGCTGATGGTTCAAGGATTGTATTAAACAAAGCAAAGAATGGTACCCTTGTCAAAGTAGGCAACATTAAAGTAAATAAAACAGCCGACGGACAGCTCGTATATTCAATAAACGGTGCAGGAAATGAACAACGTTCAGAATTCAATACTATTAGCACCCCAAAAGGTGGACAATACCAGGTTGTCTTGGCCGATGGTACTAAAGTGTGGTTAAATGCAGCATCCTCCATTAAATATCCGACAATGTTTTCCGGCCGAAAAAGACAGGTTGAGATTTTAGGGGAAGCGTACTTCGAAGTAGCCAAAAATCCGAAGGTGCCCTTCGTTGTAAAAATAGGTCAAACGGAAATTAAGGTTTTGGGTACTCACTTCAATGTAATGGCATATAACGACGAAAGTCAGTTAAAAGCTACCCTGATAGAAGGTGCCGTACAGATCAGTAACGGCAGTTCAACCGGATTATTGAAGCCAGGTGATCAGGCCGTAGTCAACAATAAAAACTTTCATTTAGCTATACTTCATGATGTAGATATTGATCGGGATATTGCTTGGAAAGACGGAAGTTTTGATTTTAAAAATGCAGATGTACAACAGATCATGCGACAGGTCTCTCGTTGGTATGACATCGATGTTCATTATGAGGGTAAAATTCCAAATAAGGTTTTTACAGGAAGTATTTCACGTAGCGTAAACCTGTCTGAAGTACTGGACATTTTTCATTATTCCGGTCTCAGATTTAAAATAGAAGGAAAACGGATAACGATACAAAGCTAAACCTATAAAAAGTCAACTACACATAACCAATTAAACAATTTAAAAAAGAAAACACATGAGAAAAAAAATACCACAAACAGATTAGGGGCAAGCCGGGAATCCATACCTAACCAAAGTATATAAATGAAAAAACCGGGAAAGTGTTCGTTGCACTAACCCGGTAAGTATCTGGATTACCCAATTATCTGACCAGCAAATAGACACATAACGTTTAACCCAAACATTCAAAAGTATGAAATTAAATACTAAGGTTACGCCCTTAGGGTGGCCTTGCCTTTCAAAAATTTTATTGATCATGAAATTAACTGCTATTATGCTCCTTGCAGCACTGGTCCATGTCAGTGCCAAAAGCTTTAGCCAGCAGGTAACGCTCCATGTCCGGAACAATTCTATAGAAAAAGTTTTAAAAGCAATTCAAAAGCAAACAGGATATCATTTTGTGTATGAGAGTAAAGATATTCCTGAAGAATCAAAAATTAGCCTTTCATTAGAAAACGCTAGTCTTACCGACGCATTGGATCAATGCCTGAAAAATCAGCCGTTAACTTATAAAATATTCAGCAAAACTATTGTGCTCAAAAAAAAGGAGCAAGAATTAGATCCTCCAAATGCATTACAGGCACAACCCATAAAAGGTAAGGTTACGGATAATAAGGGTCAGCCTTTACCTGGAGCTACCGTTTCCGTTAAAGGTACAAACAGAGCTGTAGTAACCGCTGCTGACGGAACCTTTACGATCACAGCTGACAAAGGTGAGATTCTGGTTGTAAAATTTATTGGCTTTGAAACGAAAGAGGTGAGCATCGGCAGTGAAACCAATTTTACAATTGTTATAAACGAATCGCGAAGTGTTTTAAGTGATGTAGTGGTGGTAGGCTATGGAACACAGGCAAGAGCAACTGTCACTGCTGCAATTGTACGTGTAGATGGAAAAAACATTGGAAACCAACCAGTCGGCACTCCAGGCGAAGCGTTAGCCGGTTTGGCAGCGGGCGTTCAGGTACAGTCGGACCAAGGAGCTAAACCAGGCGTGGCGCCAACTATACGGGTACGTGGCGTTAGTTCTTTAAGTACATCTAATGAACCACTTTATGTAGTAGATGGATATCCCCTGGAAACCTCCTCGCAGTTTACACTTCTTAACCCAAACGATATCGAGTCAATTCAGATATTAAAAGACGCTGCATCCGCCTCTATTTATGGTTCTCGTGCAGCTAATGGTGTGGTGCTGGTTACCACGAAGAGAGGAAAAAGCGGCAAAATCGTATTTTCAGTGTCAGCATATAGGGGTATTCAGGACGTAAACAGGCGTTATCATGTTTTAAACCGGGATGAGTATATTGCCAACGCAAAAAATATTGCCCGTATACGTAATACCGCATATCCAGCCATTTTTGATACTGACCCTCAATCTTTACCGGATATCGACTGGCAGGACCAAATTTTCCGGACAGCACCGGTTACCGACTTTGAATTCAACGCCTCCGGAGGAAGTGAAAAAATAAGATTTAATGCTTCTGCCGGCTATTTTAAACAGCAAGGAGTATTGGTAGGTACTGCTTACAGCCGCTATACAACGAGGGTGAACCTGGACGCAGATATTGTAAAGAATGTAAAATTCAGTTTCTCTATTTCACCATCTTATGCTGAACAATTCAGGCAACCCGCGTCTGGGCAATTTAGCGATGTTGCAGCCGCTGCCGATTATCTTCCAGGCGTACCCGGACTGGTAGCGGATTTTCGGAATCCGGGTGTTCTTAATCTGGCCCTTGTTATGCCTCCGGTATCGCCGGTACGGATGCCCAATGGTGATTATGCAGAGCCTTATGACCGGTCCTTGCCTTTTACTTTATCGCCAACGGCAGTGTATTTTCCCAGTAATTTTTTTAACCCTTTAAATGTTTTAGAGCAGGTTGTTAATCGCTCCAGGGCTTTTAGAACGTTAAGTAATACTTATGTTGAATATACACCTATACCGGGTTTAAAGTTAAAATCTTATATCGGCGCCACATTGGAAAACGAACAGATACATGCCTACATGCCGGCAACAACCGCATCGAGACTGGCTCCTACCGCTAACCTGTCCAATCCTGTTTTAACTGGTATCTTTGCCTCAGAAAATGCCCGTACAACCTTTGACTGGGTATGGGAAAACACCGCCACCTATGATAAATCAATAGGCGGGCATCACCTTAACCTGTTAGGTTTATTCTCAGCCCAAAAGCTGACATCAACTATTAATTATACCGGAGCATTGCCGGGAACTTACATTACCACAGCCATCCAAAATCCCCTGGCCTCTCCCAACCGCGTAGGTACTATTGGTTATGATGATAACGACTTTGTAAGTTACGCAGCACGTTTGACTTATGATTTTAACCGAAAGTACTTATTAACCGCTGCTGTAAGGAGAGATGGTTCTTCACGATTCGGTCCCAATAACCGCTATGCTGTTTTTCCGTCATTTTCGCTTGGATGGCGCCTTGGAGAGGAGGAACTTTTAAAGCCGTTGTTAAATAAGTTAAAAATCAACGAATTTAAACTGCGTGGTGGATATGGTAAAACCGGCAATGCAAACATTGGTAGTTTCAGTTATCTGAATTCTATAAGCTTAAACACCAATTATGCTTATGGTCCCAACAGACAATATGGAGTGCAACAATCCGGTTTTCCTAACGCCAGCCTTACGTGGGAAAAGAATACGCAGACAGATTTTGGCATAGACTTAGGTTTGTTACAAAACAGGATCAATTTTACAGTTGATTATTTTAATCGCATATCTGACGGTATGTTATTGGCCAAGGATCTGCCCGCCATAGTTGGCTATGCAACTACTTACCAGGCCAACCAGGGCAAGCTTCGAAACCGCGGGATAGAGTTTACGCTCGGCACCGATTTTAGTATAGGAAAAATTCACTGGACCATTAATGGCAACTTGTCCAGCTACCGTACAAAAGTACTGAGCCTGGGAGGGCCGTCCTCGCTACCATCGCTGTTTACTGTAAACGCATGGAGCAACATCTACCAGATCAAAGTTGGTGATCCTATAGGTCTGATATACGGTTATCAGGTATCCGGTGTATTTAAAAATGCCGCTGAACTGGCCGCTTTTCCGCAAACGACATCCGGTAATAAAGTCGGCGACTGGCGCATACAGGATCAGAACGGCGATGGCAAGATTGATATCAACGATTTGAAAGTGTTAGGTCACGGGCTTCCTGATTTTACCTATGGATTAACCAATACTTTCCAGTATGAAAACTTCGATCTCAGCATATTATTACAAGGTGTGCAGGGGGTAAATATCGTAAATGGCAACTTCAGGCAGTTACAAAATAGCAGTGGCAGCTCTAATACCATAAAGGCATTCGCTAATAACTATTTTGATCCAGCTCAGCCAGACCGTGATGTAGATTTCCCCATTCCCGGATCGGGAAGCAGTGTCAACAGAGGAAACGCATTTACCAATAAGTCAATGGAGAATGGCGCTTACCTGCGGGTTAGAAACATCACGCTCGGCTACCGTTTAGGTGAGACATGGGCTAAAAAAATAGCCGCCAAAACCGCCAGAATATATTTAACCGCTCAAAATCCTTTCCTGTTCACTAAGTATAGTGGGTACAACCCGGAATCCAGTTCATACGGCGGGGATCCCCTTAGGCCTGGTGTTGATGAAGGCACCTATCCTGTTGCCCGTACTTTCATTATTGGTATAACCTTTGGATTTTAAAGTTTTAATAAAAATAACATGAAAACTAAACAACTCATCATAAGCTATCTTTTGGTATCTATATTGTCAATAACACTGGCCTCATGTAAAAAGTCATTCCTCGATTTGACTCCCCAGGGAATTGTGCCGGTTACCACTTATTATAATACAGAAGTTGATATCAGAACAGCACTGAATGGCGCTTACACAAGTTTGCGGCCCATTTACAATTTTCAATGGGCGTACTGCGAGATCCCCTCTGACAATACGCAATCTTATGGCGATTCCGATGCCAACATTGGGGAGCTGGATAAGTTTACCTGGACATCTGCTTCAGGAACCTTGCAAAACGTTTGGAACAGACATTATGCTACTATTGCCTATTGTAATATCGTTTTAGGACATGTAGCCACCCCACCCATGACGCAGGCCGCCCGTGATGGCTATATCGGACAGGCAAAGTTTATCAGGGCACTCATGTACTTTAATTTAGTGCGCATGTTTGGTGGGGTACCTCTGGTATTAACCGAAATTACAACAGAACAGCAGGCATACACTTATGAACGCAGTCCTGTAGCTGATGTATATGCCCAAATGGAAAAAGATTTGGCCGAAGCAGCTGCCTTATTACCGGCATCATATGGTGGTACCGACATGGGCAGGGCTACCAGCATTGCAGCCCGGGGCTTATTAGGTAAAGTGCAACTTTTTCAGCATAAATTTCAGCAAGCAGAACCTATACTGGCGTCTGTTGTTGCTTCTGTTTCTTTGCCGTTGTTAAGCTACGACCAGGTTTTCGGCTTGAGTAAGGACAACAACAAAGAATTTATCTTTTCCGTTCAGTACCTCGGCGGTGGTTTAGGAGAAGGGAATTTGTTTGCCAGTCAATTCATCCCCGTTCCGGCTACTGGTATCATTAGCGTTAGCGGTGTCAGCTTTAATTTGGGTACACCCGATTTGTACAATGCATTTGAGCCAGGAGATAACCGTCTAAACTATATCGGCACATTTACAGCCGGTACGATTGCTTACTATTATTGTAAAAAGTTTGTATATCCAACGGTCCCCTCAGGCAATGAAGGGGACAACGACTGGCCCATATTGCGTTATTCAGATGCAATACTAATGTATGCTGAAGCCCTGAATGAGAATGGCAAAACAGCTGATGCCTTAACACAGTTAAATATCATACGTAATCGCTCCAGTCTTCCATCAAAAAACGGGCTTTCACAAGCCGATGCCCGAATAGCTATTCGTAATGAGCGAAGGGTTGAACTATGCTTTGAAGGTGAAAGGTGGTTTGATTTGATTAGATATGGCACTTTCGTGCAGGTAATGCAGGCTTATAAAGATAAATATACGCCACCGAGCAGCAGTTTTGCTAATGTTTTACCTACGTTAAATCTATTCCCTATCCCGCGTAGGGAGACTACCCTCAATTCAAAATTGACCCAGAACCCCGGTTACTAACAGTATATAATTCGGCGGGGAGCTGCAGCTCCCCGCCGAATTATATTTTCGTTAACTAAACATATCTGTATAATGATTAACTTTAAGAATACCTTATCCATCATATTTGCTTTTGTCGGGCAAATATTAATCACAGCTTCAACCGCTGCTGCTCAAACTAAGCCGGTCAATTACTTAACCAACTGGCCAGTGAACACCTCTCCGCGAATTGTGGGGAATAAACTGGCATTGCGATTTCTGCAGAATAAAGATTCTATGATGATCGCATCAAAGCAACCTGTAATTGTTTACCAGGAAGTTTGTTCCTGGTATGGTGCCTTGACGTTTTCAAAAGCAAACGGAGACCAAATACTGCAAAATAAGCTTATCGCTCAGTTCGATACCTTAATTAAGCAACGACCTGATCTGGTACCTAAGCCAAACCATGTTGATTTTACAGTGTTTGGGGCTGTGCCATTACAGATTTATAGGCAAACCCAAAAAAATAAATACAAAGAAATCGGAATACGCTTTGCCGATGAGCAGTGGATGTTACCAAAAGATAGTCTGGGTACGCATGCGGCAGCGTTACAAAAAAAAGGTTTAAGCTGGCAAACCCGGATGTGGATAGACGATATGTTTATGATTTCCGTCATTCAATTACAGGCGTACAGGGCGACCGGTGAAAAGAAATACCTGGACCGTGCAGCACGCGAGATGGTCGTTTACCTGAACTTACTACAAAGACCCAACGGGCTATTCTACCATGCCCCGGATGTGCCTTTTTATTGGGGAAGGGGCAATGGGTGGATGGCGGCCGGGATGACAGAACTATTAACCTCTATGCCGGTTAACCATCCTTACCGGCCCCGAATTTTAAAATCCTATAAGATGATGATGGCGTCTTTACTAAGATATCAAACGGCATCAGGTTTATGGCGACAATTAATTGATGTGCCGGAAGCCTGGGAAGAAACATCAGGTACGGGGATGTTCACCTATGCAATAATAACCGGTGTAAAAAAAGGCTGGCTAAAACAAAGTTTATATGGCCCGGCCGCCAGAAAGGCCTGGATAGGACTGGTTAAACATCTTGATACTAATGGCGACATTACGGACATTTGCCAGGGCACTAACAAAAAGAATGATCGGCAATACTATTTGGACAGGAAAAAAGTAACAGGTGATTGGCATGGACAGGCGCCTGTTTTATGGGCTGCTGCTGCTTTATTGCAATAACAAAAAAACAATTGTATGATGATTACAAATTACTGAATGAACATCGATTAAATGCATTTTAGTGAGCATTTAATCGATGTTCATTTTTTCTTAATAGATCTGGCATATACAATTAAGCCCTGTCTAACCCACTGGTTGACCACCTGCAACTTTGTATTAAGCTACCCCGAACCCGTCTTCCAAGTGCCAGGTAATGCGTAAGTTTACAGTCTTTGAGATAATGAAATTTAGAAGCATATAGACATTTCATAACCGATTCACTTAACACGATGAACAAAGACGCGGTTTTTCAAGATCAGAATTAATGTATTGCCTTTAACCAGTTTTTTATTTCCGGCACTGAGGAATTTTTGCGCATTAGCTATAGATGCAGGTTCCCATAAAATCTGCCGGTCGGTTTTAGAAAATACCGCTATAATGACTTCCGGGCAACTGTGTCCGTTGCTAAACCGCACGTGGCTCTTAAGCTGGTCTAAACCATCAACGCTTATACATTGCTTGCTGTAAGCGCTTAAAAATTTATCCAGGTCGTTATCTTTGCTATGGCCGTTTAGGATAAGTAATAAGACAAAAGTCAATAGTCGCATTTTTAATTTTTGAAGCAATATTATAATAATGTAACCCTTCAAAGAACCCGTTTCTTGCGAAACATTTATTGACGTGCGAAATCTACCTAGATGGCGGTTTTATATCGGGAAGGGACGGCATATTTGACTAACCTTTTAGCGAACCGTCCACCTACAGGCGGAACTTGACGGTCCTCGTCGTTATGGCGACATACCGACAAAGCTGTGGTGGACGGCGCTACTTCAATGGTATATATTTGAACTGGTGAGCAAACTTGCCATCATGATCGTTTTTTATGGGTTGACTTCTGTTTGATCTTTTATATCCGTTCTGAAAGGAGATGCGGGCAATCCTTCTTTATTGTAAAGATTAGCACCTGCCGGAAAATCGCCCCAGGCATAACGAACAGCTGTAGGGTTTTTAATTTCTTCGCTCCAAACAATTACTTCCGCATGATTAATTTTGCCCTTTGCCCAAACAAACCGCCCATCGGCACCTGCAATTGCAAATCCATTTAATGGCTGTCCGGCTTTGGAGGTTAAGCCACTGCCTGTACTGGTAAAGCTAATGATGATCTTATTGTCTTCTTTTCTTATACTTTTATAAATCGGACCGGAACTTACGACGTCCTTTTCATGATAAGCCACCGCTCGGGCCGTAAGCGCCAGCCGGGCACCGACGTCTTCCTTATTAAGCGGGTGCACGTCATTCCATTCACCAATATCGCTGGTTGTGGCCATACCCGTATGGGGAATTTTTAACGTCATCAGCTGCGCTTCTCTTAACTCGGCCCATTGGCTGGGTGCAGGATGCGGAGAAGGCGGCAGATAACCTGCCAGCTGTACGTATAGAAATGGAAAATCACCTTCTTTCCAATTTTTGCGCCAGTTGGCTATCATCGCTGGAAACAGGCTGCGGTATTCCATTGCTCTGTTGGTATTAGCCTCTCCCTGGTACCAAATTACACCCTTAATGGCATAGTTTAACAACGGGGCCACCATGGCATTATACAGGCCCAGTGGTTTATAGGCGAAGGTCGTTCCTCCTTTTAGTGCCGGCATGATTATACCCGGTTTATATGTCCATTCGCCGGATAAACTGACCTGTTGCCCGCCAGCTTCCAGCAGGTAGGGTTTATCTTTGATAAAGCCACCCGGGCCGGAGGTATTAACAATACGGACCACAATTTCATTTTCACCAGCCTTTAGCAAACCGGCAGGTAAGGAGTATGCTCTCTGGAAATACCGGCTGTTGGTTCTCCCGACTGTTACTCCGTTTACGTAGGTAATATCATTATCAGCAATGCTACCAAGGCGTAATATTGCCGCTTTACCAGTCATGTTCGCCGGTATTGCAACCGTCTTTCTATACCATACCACACCATCGAGCGGTTTTACCAAAGTTTCTTCCCAATATCCCGGTACAGCGATCTTCTTCCAATCATTATCACGGAGCATTGGTTCATACCAACGATGATCTTTATTTATCATTCCTGTGTCGCCGGCGTTTGCCTGGTCATTCCAATCCTTACTCCGTAGCCTGTCACTGCTGTTGATATGGTTAACCTTTGCGCTGTCTTTTAATAACTGAACCTGACTATAATAGTTGGGGAACTGTTTCAGTGCATCTTCGCTCAGCCAGGCTTCTGCCGGGCTTCCCCCCCTGCTGGAATGGATCAGGCCGATGGGTACATGATATTTAGCGTACAGATCACGCGCAAAAAAATAACCCACAGCCGAAAACTGCAATACATTTTCCGGATTGGCAACCTGCCAGCCTGCCTTTGAGCGTACATCCTGCTGGGGCGACTGAAAATTGTATTGTGGTTCGACCAGAAACTGACGGATATGATCATTAGTGGAGGTCGTAATCATACCGGCATACTTTTCCTTAACCCGGCCCATCCAGAATTCCATATTGGACTGACCGGAACAAACCCAAACGTCACCTATCAGCACATCTTTAACTTGAATTTCATTATTACCGCTGATTTTCATAACATAAGGCCCGCCAGCTTCCATGGCACCGAGTTTCGCACGCCATTCACCATTTTCATCTGTTTTACAATGGTAGGTTTTATGGTTAAATGTTATCATTATAGATTCGCCGGCCGATGCCCAACCCCAAACATTAACCGGCATATCCCGTTGTAATACCATTCCATCACTCACCAGGCGGGGAAGCCTGATTTGACTGTAAACTTTCCCTGTAAAAACAGCAAGTATGAATACGATCAGTTTACCACATTTTAGCATTTTATGTAACATCATTTTATTTCTTTTAAGTTCTTTAAATCTCATTAGTTAGTTCAGGCTTCAATGATTAATTAATCCTGGATAAGTTTCCATGCCCTTTACCGTTACCTGTTTCTCCTCTACATTTATCAGGCGTAACAGGGGTGCTTTTTCAGGAGAAAGCGTTGGTGAGCTGACACTAATCCCCCTGCTGTTCATTAGCCTTATAGCCTCCATAGCGTATTGCGGGGCATGGAGGACAACTTTATTCAGCTGCGCCCCCTGCACGTCATCCAGCATGATTACCGGCCTTCCATCCGGATGCTGTGTTTTAAACGTTATATTGTGCAGTTTGAGATTCTTCACATGCCGCACAAATAAACCGCTTGCCGGGTATACCTCACCATACATCCTGTTTTCCGGGTAAGCTTTAGGATTTTCCTTTAATGTGATATTCGCTTCCTGGCGTGTTCCATTGCCCATATCGTTCAGGCTGATATTGCTTAATTTTATATTTTCTGCATAATAGCCTGGAAATGCAGTAACAGAACTGCACATCTTGCTTTGGGAACTGGCGGTCACGTCACTAATAATAATGTTCCGGATCTGTGATACGGGTGACGGGGCGGTACTGTTGACCTGCTTGCTTCCGCGATTCCCCAATACAATGAAGATTGGCGTTTGCACATCCTGCATTTGAATATTGTTAATCCGCACATTATCAATTATGCCGCCATCCACAGCTTCCAGCGCGATCCCCGCTATAACGGTTATTGGCTCCCCGATAAACTTCAAATTTTGCTGCCAGTGACGGATCTTGTCTTCAGAAGCTTTGTGAATAATACAATTACTGATATTGATATTTTTAAAGCCACCCATACCAACTGTGCCAAATTTAATTGCGTTGCAGTTACTGGCCACTTCGCAGTTACGCACCACGACATTTTCGCAGGCCCGGCTGGCATCATGACTTTTCAGGCAGATACCATCATCATCCACATCAATCTTACAATCCTCAACCAGTACATTCTTACTGTCAATATCTATCCCGTCTACATTCCAGTTAGCATGGTTATAAATAGTCAGCCTTTTCAGTTGCAGGCCATCACAACCCAGGTAGTTTTGTAACCAATAAGCGGAGTTGCTCAGGTGCAGATCAGTCACCGCTATGTTTTTACAATCCACAAGCAGGATCATACACGGCCGGGAACGGCTCTGGGGCGAGCGGCTGTCATTGCCCAGATCAAACGCCGGGCTTTTGCCGTTACCATCAATGGTACCCTTGCCGGTCAGAATGATGTTTTTTACTCCCTCTGCAAAAAACATTGCTTTATTGGTGTGTGAACGGCCATCCGGATAATTGGTAAAGGCATTTTTATATCCGGTCACCTCATTGTCTGGATAATCGGCAAATGAAGCGCTGCCCAGCAGTTTGCCATTTTCGCTGATACTAACTTTTACATTATCGCGCAGGTACAGGGTTCCGGTTAGGAATGTGCCTTCAGGGACCAGCACTTCGCCGCCCTGTTTGCTGCATTTATTAATTGCCTGCTGTATGGCTTTTGTATTCATGGTCTTTCCGTCAGCCACGGCGCCGAAGTCTTTTATATTATATACCTGGGCAAAAAGCAGGTTACCTGATAATAGAGCTATTCCTGTTAACAGGATTGATCTTAACGTATGCATAAATTATTAATTATAATTAAAGTATTGGATTTGCGGACTGGCATTAAACCCATCGGTCACCAGCTGAAAGTGATGTTCAGGCAGGTCGATCCGGCTGAATTTAATAGTTACTTTTTTACTTTCTCCCGGCAGCAGGCAAAAAAAGTTATCGGTATAATAAGCCGGGCTGATACTTTTGCCATGGGTATCCTGCAGCTTCAGCTGCGTAAAAAATGAAATCGATTTGGATTGGTTACTAATGACCGCACGAATGGTGCCTTTCTGATCAAAAGTGGCGCTGGTATGTATTTTGGCCTTGTTCAGTTTATTAATATCTTCAAATCCAGATACAGCCGGCCCTGTCATGGTCCAGGCACCCCGATAAGGATCTTTTGATCGCCAGTAAAAGGAATCCGCTATCACCGTACCTGTCTTATCTTTTAATTTCAGCTTAATAAAATGAACCTGCGTTAAGTTATCGGGGAATTCAATTTTGATGGCATCGTTCACTACACCGTCTGAAGGTATATCAACGGCGGCGGTTTTTGTCCATACCGCTTTGGCATCAAGGGTATAAACCGTAGCTTCAACCTGACAGCCGGGATACGCTTTGCGAAAATCATTATAAACGGATACGGTGTTTTTTAAATAATCATACTGTGGATGTAACGGTGCCAATCCGTTTTGTGAGTAGTATAGCGCTGCAGTGGGCTCCAGGTACCAATCGTACATACGCGACGCGGTTTGCGGTAGCGGACTGTTATGATACCAAAATAAAAAACCTGAGGCAAAACGGTCCCCGTAGTTAAACTTGTTATAGTTCCACACCTCCCAGATGGCCCGGAAGTTAAGGGCACCTACAAATTGCGCTTTTTTAGTAAATTCCTCTATAGAAGATGATTGTCCGAACGCATCAACCGCCTGACGGTATTTGGTAGTGATCTGATGAAAACCGTTGCCGTCAAGATAATTCCAAACAGAATCATTAATTGGCCAGGTATCTTTTAGGGGCATCATTTTTTTTATGGATTCCGCTATAGGTATACATGGCGTACCATATTCGGGATTAAACCCATCCACGCGGCTGCCGCGCTTTGAAGCTGTATTTTCAAAATACTGCATCGGGTTTTCATATTTATAAGGGCTACCGTCATGTACGCCGCAGCATTCTGATTGTTCCTGGTAGTCACGGCTGGGATCAAGTCTTTTTAGCAGTACGCCAGTACCCGGAATTTCGCTCCCTTCGTTTGCTGCTACATAATAAGCCAGTGACGGATGATTGCGAATTCGTTTGACCGTATTGGCAAGGTTTTTAAAATACAACGCAGTATCTGTTGGAAATCGGGTATCAGCTGTAATCCAGAACTCATTCCATACCAAAAAACCAAATTCATCACACAGCTGATAGAAATAATCTGACTCCGCAATACCACCTCCCCAAAGACGCAAAAGGTTAACCCCGGCTTGTTTGGTATAACGCAATTCGGCATAAGTTCGCTGCTGCGTATTACGCAGCATGGCTTCGGGTACCCAGTTTGTGCCGCGGATGAATAGTGGCACCCCGTTTACATAAAACCGCCGTGATCGATCGGGCGTGTTCTGATCTGACCTGATTTCTCTGATACCAAACTTTATACTGCTGGTATGGCTTATTTGTCCTGTAACCAGCGTGTATTTTAGCGACAAAGTATATAGGTTTTGCTTACCCTTGTTAATTGGCCACCACAGTTTGGGGTGCTGAATCGTCAACGAATGATAAATCTGTGGACTAAAAGTTACCAATCTCACCTCGTGCGGAGCGAGTGTTATGTTTTTCGTGAATGTCCCCTGGCTTTCATTGATTTTCCCTGACAATATCCCTTTTTGCACATGGTCAGACGCGTTTTTAACTTCAACTGTTATGGTTTGTCTGGATGTAAGTGTATCAGGTAAAGGCAGTTTAGTTTGAACAAAAGGATTTTCCAGAACCACATCTCCGGTGGCATATACTTCAACATCACGCCAGATACCCGTATTCCTGTCCCTAATCCCGTCGGGGGATGTAAAATCCCAGCCTACGCTCATTAGCATGCTTACATTTTTTCCAACTTCCCCGTCCCCCCCGTTGTGGTTTTCACCTACCGCGCCTGTTTGGGTTAAACCGGGTTTGAAGTATGAGCCGGGCACATCCACAGCTTGCACATTCACGGCTAATATATTTTTTCCTTTATGATGCACAACATCAGTGATGTCAAAACTTTGCGTATTGAACATGCCGGCCATACTGCCTAACCTTTTACCGTTAAGCCATATTTCGCAGCGATAATTAATCCCGTGAAATTTCAGCCATGTACGATTACCCGAAAGATGGGACGGTATCCCGAACTGGGTACGGAACCAGTAATGATAAAACCCGCGGCCTACATCGGCCATATCAGGTATTAATTTTCTGGATTTCCGGTTGTTATCGCCATAATATGGGTCTGGATATATTTTATCGGTAACCAGCGAGGTCAGCACCGTTCCCGGCACGACCGCATTGAGCCACATTTTGCTGTTATAATTGGCATCTGATATTTTCTTTCCATCAGCATTTACCTTGCTATAACGTTGCATCTGCCAGTGATACCCGCCGCGATGCCCCGTCGCTGAAGTTAGAAACATAGATTTGGAAGATGATGGTTTACAGCCTGCTACCTGTTGTGAAAAACCAGAAAAACTATGCGTGATAAATAGAACAATGATAATGTATTTCATAAATATTGGTAGTAACGATTATTGGATGTAGCCTGAGTTTTTCAAGGATGGATATTGAAAATATTCGGGGAACTGCATCATTCTATTTGACTTAGCTAATTGAAATTGACAGAAATTATCTTGACAAGCTTTCTGTGATGCATCAATTACCGACAGGAAACTGTTGCATCAACATCACACTATAAATAATAATACCTTCATGGGAATGAACACTTCCTTTTAGTTGGAGATCTGGCCAGCATGATCTTTTAATGGCCAATCATTCCAATGTTATTTAGCCACAATGACTGTCATTTCTTTTATTACCTGTTTTTTTTCGTTAATATTTTGATTCGATGCCACAAAGGTCATTCTATAAGTGCCGCTTGTTTTAAACACATAGGTATATGCGCTTAATCGTGCGTCTATGCTTTTTATGGCAACGCCTACATCGGGAGGAACACTATAGATATTTAATGGACTAGTAATCACCCAATCATCATTTTCCGCGGTATTTATACTTCCCCCACCTATGGTCAGGACAGAACCTGTTATGCTCCATTTATAGGTTGGATTTAAAATATCCGTGGCATACCAGCCAGCGTTGGCCAGGCTTGCAATGGAGTAAGTAGTACTGTCAGCAGGAGAAAAAAGGTTTACCGCAAAGCTCCTGATAGTCCAGGCATAGGGTTTTAAAGAGGCCGAATTGTCATCATGCTTTTTAAAAGCAAAATACAGGGTCTTTTTTGAAGGATTGATATCCGAAATATCGATAACACCCGAGCTGGTATTATCAGTTCCGGTTGATAGAACGGCCCGGCTGGTGAGGTCTATCCAGGTAGCATTCTTAATACTGGCATTCAGGGTATCGTAAACTCCGGTAAAATCAGTAGAAGCTAATATTTTTAAAGAATTAGCTTGTGTTCCGACTGTGCTCGCATAAGTGAAAAACTGAAGGGTCGGTTTACCATTATCAATAATCGTGCGACTGATATTGGTATATTTATGACCCGTTTCCCCGGAGTAAAAAGTAATAAAATCCGTATTCCCCGAAAAATTGAATCTTATGGTATCTCCTGCTTTAACGGACAGCTTATTTGCGGCCACCTCAAAATTGGGTGAATTAACTGTGGAAATCCTGTCTTTATTACAGGCAACCAAAGAAATTATGCAGATTGATAAAATATAATATAATACTTTCATGTTGACTTTTATTTAGTGGTTAAAATCCCGGGTTCTGAGCGCCAAAGGATTTATTCAGGGTCAGTTCACTGACAGGTACCGGTAAAAACATGTCCTTGGTGCCGGCATTTAATCCGGACAGGCCCGCATAGGTAAATGTTGGATTAGTAGCGGCGCTGATATTGGGATCATTGGTTAATGCTTTTAAACTGGAAAGCAATAGATCCCACCGGATCAGATCGGGCCGTCTTAATCCCTCCATGCATAATTCCCTTGCCCGCTCATCTTGTAGTGCAGCCCGGAAAGTATCTTTAGTCAGGCCGGCCGCCAGATCCGCACCTGAGGGATTAATAGCAGTTAGTATAGCTGTCGCCAGTGCCCCCGAACCAGTGCCGCCCGTAAAGGTAATAGTGGGTGCGGTAGTATAAAAAGCTCCGCCGAGGTTCGTGGGGCTAAGGGCCAGGGCGGTAATCTTTCCGCCGGATACGGTTGCAGAAGCTGTGGCCCCATTTCCCGACGTAGGTGATGAGATGGTAACCGCAGGTGCCGAGGTATAACCTGAACCACCATTGGTAACCGTAAAACCGCTGATCCGGAAGCCGGTTCCCTGTGCGCGTTCCCTCACTTTATTAATAGCGCCATAAGCAGCAGCAGTCGGGCCATTTAATTCATTCTCCGCCTCAGCATACATCAGCAGCACGTCTGCATACCTTAAGATAGGGAAATTGGTCCCGGTAAGCGTTTTGCTTTTTGGCAAAACCACTTCAAATTCTCTTCGCCATTTACCGGGGTAACGAACCCATAAATTATAGTTTGAAGTGGAAGCAATAGGTGCCTTATTCACATTAGGGCTCGTTCCGGTCAGATTAAAAGGCGCAGTGTTCCAGTCCCTTCTCAAATCATTGGGTATTACATTGCCCAGATCATACAATTTCCTCGTAATCCCTGCATCCCCGGAGGCAAACCCATAAGGGATGTCGTTACATTTGAGACCGTTGGCATATCCGACACTGCCAAATTCCTGATGGGCATTCGTAGGATCAAAAGTAAACTCTACTTCCCACATGGATTCTTTAGGCTCATAGATATCGGCTGTTTGATTGATGAATATCTGCCGGTAATCCGGGTTCAGGGTGTGCAAACCAGAATTAATCACTTTTGATGCCCAGTCTTTCGCGTCCTGATATTTGGAAACATCTTTGAGGGGAACACCCGCCATTGTCAGACAAACACGTGCAAGAATTCCCTCAGCCGTGGTTTTAGATACCCGGCCGCTGCCGCCGGCCCCCCATTGTGTCATGGTAGGTAATCCTGCTTCAGCGGCGGTCATATCGCTTAATACCTGGGCATATACTGCTGCGATCGTTGATCTTGGAAGATTCGCATCACTAACTGAAGTTGTTGCATGCAACCTTAGAGGGACACCCCCCCAGTTGGATACCAGCAGAAAGTAGTAATAACCCCTCAGAAACTGCGCCTGCGCTTTTATCGGCGACTTCGTGGGAACATCCACGGGTGAAGCATCTATGGCATCCAACAGGGAGTTTGCCCTGTTTATACCTTCATACAGCGTATTCCAGGCGCCGGTTACCCAGGCATCAGAGCTATTTTCATTGTAAATTCTTGTGCTGGTGGTAGTCGGAACAGCGGTATTATTACGCCAGAATTCAATATCTGTGCCGCCATTGATCTGGTTCCACCATCCCTGCCCATACAGATTCTGGCTGCCCAATTCATCATATATGCCGTTCAAGGCGATATTTAACTGGCTGGCGGTTTGATAATATTGTGAAGGCGTCAGAAAATCAGCTGGTTTGGTATTCAGAATTTTCTTACAGGACTGCATTACAAATAGCGTAATGAAGATTATGAATATTTTATAATGAACCTTTTTCATGTTTTGAATTAGTTTATTAATGGTTACAATGTCATGTTCAACCCCAGCGTAATCGTTCTCGCTCTTGGGTAGGCAGAGTAGTCAAATCCGGGGGTAAGCGCAGAATTATAAGCGGATACTTCAGGATCAAGCCCGGTATATCCGGTCCATGTAATCAGGTTCTGACCCGACACATAAATCCTGAAACTTTTTATGCTCATTTTTTTTATTAGCCTATTCGGAAGGGAGTAGCCCAATTGAGCGGTCTTTAATCGCAGATACGAACCATCCTCAATTACCCTGGAGGAATAAACCAGGGGACCGTTCCCTCTTACAACCGGTATTAACATATTTTGGTTCTCTGGCGTCCAACGGTTTGCGTAAGAAGCAAACTGGTTCCTGTTGATGGCCAGTTCCCCTTCAAGAGTATATCGATTGGCATTCATGATCTGATTACCGTAAGACCATTGAAAAAACACATTCAAGTCGAAACCTTTGTAACTGAAATTGTTTGAAAAACCGCCGGTATGAACAGGATTCGGATTTCCTATGATCGTTTGATCTTTTGAATCCAGTACCCCGTCTCCATTAAGATCCTTATACTTGATATAGCCTGGTTGTATGGCACTTCTGGCACTTCCATTATTGGGGACAGCATCCCGGAGTACATAAGTTCCGGCAGCTGTTTTAACAAAATCAGTGTACTGATAGAGACCATCAAATACATAGCCATACATCAGGGATACCGGTTGACCAATTTTAGCGATGTAGGCCGGCGCAGAACCATAGCCATTCTTTGACCAGGGAACGGAAGAAAGCAGACTTTCCTGGCCGTCCACCAATTCCAATACTTTACTTTTATTGAAAGAAATATTGAAACTACTGCTCCAGATAAAACCTCCCGTTTTCATATTTACTGTATTTAAAGAGAATTCCCAGCCGCTGTTCTTCACTTTTCCGATGTTAGCAAATGCGGAAATGTATCCTGTAGAGCCTGGTAAAGCTGCATTCAATAACAGATTAGAAGTGCGTTTATCATAATAATCCACCGTCAAAGCAACTCTTCCCCTCAAAAGCTCGATATCGGTGCCAATGTCAGTTTGAGCGGTTGTTTCCCATTTCAGGTCCTTATTCCCCAGTGAGGCAAGGCTCGCGCCACTGACGTAAGATCCCGCAAAAGAGTAATTGTTACCCGTAGGAAGGGTTATCGTTGACAAATAAGGGAAGTCGGAAACCCGGTTATTTCCGGTAATTCCATAACTCGCCCGTAACTTGGCATCACTGATAACCGGCAGTTCTTTCATGAACTTTTCGTTGGTCAATCGCCAGGAAACCGCTCCCGACGGGAAGTAACTCCAGTGATTCACAGGGGCGAACTTGGAACTGCCATCGGCGCGATAGGTGGCTGTAAAGTAATAAGTTGAATTGTAATTATAGTTTGCCCTGCCTAAAAATGAAAATAAAGTATTATTGGAGATGGAGGACCTCACGCCGGAAGGCGTTCCTTCATCAAGACCACTGATACCCAGACCTTCATTAGGTAAGGTACCGCTGGTAAAACCGTTTGTGGTTTGATCCTGTTCCTGCAAGGTTATACCTCCCAGTATATCCAACTGATGACGTTTGAAGGCCTTCCGGTAATTCAGGGTGTTTTCGTTTAAATAATTGTTGGTTTCTACATTCGTTACAGAGCCATAAGGCCCGGTTCCGCCAACCCTGATATCTCCCTGGCGGGTATGGCTGTTATAAAAGACATTCGCTTTATTGGTTGTCCGGTTCACCCCTCCGCTTACTTTTATGGACAAATCTGAAGTTATTGCATATTGAAGGTAGGTATTGGCAAATAAAGCGTTAGAAAAACGGTCGTTCAGGGTATTGCTGGCAGTAGAAACTGGATTATAACGGTAATCACTGGTTGTATTGACAGAGGGATCCAGGTCTGAATTGATCAGGGCATCAGTTTCATTATCCAATAAAGGATCTGCCGCTGAACCGGCAATGGGCCGGTACCCCCATACACTTGAAAGATAAGCATTTGAACGATCATTGCCCCCAAACGAACTAATTACCAAACCATAGGATTTAGTATAAGCAAAATTAACATTCATGCCGACTTTAAGTTTATTACTAACTTTCTGGTCTATTACCAGCCGTCCCTGATAACGTTTAAAACCGGAACCAATAACAACTCCATTCTGGTTTAAGGATGAGAGGGAAACCGAATAATTTGACCCATTGCTTCCACCTCTTAACGCCATGCTATAATTTTGAAAAGGAGCATTGCGCAGTACCTGATCCTGCCAATTGATAGCATTAACATTGTTATAAGCATCCAGGGTGGTATTTCGTAAATAAGTGGAATCGGTATATGCTGAAAAAGTTTCCTTCATCAGCTTTACAAATTCATAGGGACTTAGTACCGCCTGTTGTTTTGTTGTTTGATTAACACCATAAAACGCATCAAAACTCACAACGGGCGTTCGTGATTTACCTCGTTTTGTGGTGATAATGATCACGCCGTTGGCGCCCCTGGCACCATAAATAGCGGTGGCTGAAGCATCTTTAAGTACATCTATCGATTCGATGTCAGCAGGATTAATGGCATTATTGTCAGCCCCCTCAATTGGAAAGCCATCAACTACATATAAAGGTGAATTATCCTGGGTAAGTGAATTGTTACCCCTGATGACAATGTTATAAGGTGCGCCGGGCTGTCCGTCATTAGAAGATACCTGCACGCCGGCGATCCTTCCGGCTAAAGCCTCATCAAAAGAACGCACAGGGGCCTTATTCAGGTCTGCAATATTCACCGAACCAACACTACCCGTAAGATCTTTACGCTTGACCTGTCCATAACCAACTACTACCACTTCGTTCAGATTATTAGACTGTTCTGTAAGTATCACATTAATTATCGTTTGCCGGTTTACGGCACGTTCTTCGGTTTTAAACCCGATAAAACTAAATACCAGTACAGCATTGTTATTGTCGATACTAATCGAATACAGTCCCTGGTTATCTGTTATTATGCCAGTAGTAGTTCCTTTAACCTTAACATTCACCCCCGGGAAAGGCTCCCCGTTTATACCAGTAACTTTGCCGGTGACCATACGGGTGGGTAAAACAACTGATAAAATATGATCAGGTGCTTTTTTAATAATAACCGCATCCTTTTCTATTTCATACATCAGTTTTAAGGGTGTTAAAAGTTGTGTAAGGATTTCGGGAAGCGGCTTTTCCGTTGCATCAATGGTAACCAGCCGGTTAGCACCAATCAGCGGCGAACTATAGATGAAAGTCACTCCATAATTCCGTTCTATATTACTTAATATAAGGTCTAATTCTGTGTTTTTTGCATTTACGGATACTTTAAGCTGTAGCAGTGACTGCGCCTTTCCATCATGGGCAATCACACTACCTATTAAGGCAAACATGATAAAAAACTGTAAAAATGTTATACGCATGATTTTTACGAGTAAAGCTTTTTTATTCATATATTTGAAATAGGTTAGTAATAAATTATTAACTGGACACAAAAAGCCCCTGACAATCCTTTTTAAGGGTTGCTAATAATGGATTCCAATCATTTTGGGGCTGCATAATAGAGCCGGTAGTGGTCGAATATTACCGGTTCTATCTATTTAACTCAGGTATAAAATCTTTTCATAATTTTTCATTTAAGGGTTTATATAATTGGTTTATTGTTCCTTGCAGCCTTCTCCATCAATCCTGATATTGTCGTCTGTAATGGTATAACGGGCGTTTAATGCTTTACAGATATAATTCAATTTCTCATCAAAATGGTATTTTGATAAAGAGGCCGTTATCAGGCAGTGTCCCATTTTTTTTGCATCATACACAATTGACACACCATAAGCCTTGGTGAGCTTGGCTATCACCATACTAAACTCTGCATCATGAAAATTGAATTCTTTATCAGCAATTTCAGGGGAAAGCATGAGCGGTGTGCTTAACATCTGTTTTTTAAACTCATCCTTAACAGGTTGGTAGGTTGCCAGTTGGTTAGCAACCAGCACGACAGCCGTACTATCCGTTCTTATTGAACCAATGGTTTGGTCTTTATCCTTTGATACCCTAACCCTACCGGTGTTTACCACAACTTTAAGCTCCTTACCGGCAATCACCGTAAAACTGGTTCCCAATACTTTTATCAGCATCTTTCCACTGTGTACATAAAAAGGGTGGGCGGCATCCTTACTCACCTCAAAAAAAGCCTCACCGATAAGTTTGACTTCTCTGTTTTTACCGGCAAATGTCAGGGGGTAAGTAAGACTGGAATTTTTTTTCAAAATAACAGAACTGCCATCTGCCAGTAGGATATATTTAGGCAGCGCCGTATGGTTGTTTACCTGCTGTAACGCATTCTTTTTCGTTAAATCCACGATTTCCGACGTGGAGACGGCAGTCTTGTTTTGAGTAAAAAGCAAAGTAATACAAATAAATATAGATATGATTGCGGCAGCATAACCCAACCACGACCTTTTAAATGGCCGCATGGAGTATACCCGCGTTTTTCCATTCATGGCATATGCGCCGAGCTGCTCTGCCATAGACCGTATCTCAGCCGATGATAGTTGTTCTTCATTGGGTTTAAAGGCCATACTCCTGATCAGCTGGCCTGCTTTAGTCACAATTAACCCGCGGTCCGGATGTATAGCAAGCCATTCTTCCCAAAACTGGTTGGATTCAACGGAACCACCAATCACCCATTCAATAAAAAAGTCGTCAGTCATGAAGTCTTCCACTTCATATTTGGCATAATCGGTCATGAAAAAAAGTTTATATATGGTTCTCTAACTTATATATTCCTGAAAACAAGAAATCTACCCCTGATTTTTTTAAAAAAATCAACAATATTTAATGATAAAACATAAACTACTGTAAATCAACTGAATATTTAATTCAGAAATTTCTGACCTGACATGTCAACAGGAGCATAATAAGCTGTATTAACCATTCAGCTCTGAATTTTTTGAATGATTTCTGAAGGGAGTTGTAAATGGATTGTTTACTGATGTTCAGGATTTGGGCTATGGTCTCAAATTCCAGGTTTTCATAAAACCTAAGGTATATAATTTCCCGCTGACGGGCAGGAAGCGTATGAAGAATTGTATTGAGCCTTTTCAGGGTGCTGTCCGTTTCATCATTTTCGATCCAGCTGGCTTCAGTGTCAATTTCAAACCTGAAATGATAATCTTCAGAAATTTGCTCCGGAAGCGACCATTTGGATTGCTGTCTGAAAATACGGAGCCTTATGGCTTTAAACAGGTAGTTTTTAACAGAGGCCGTATCATTGATCCGGATACGCCTATTCCACAGTTCCATAAAAACATCCTGCAAACAATCTTTAATAAAATCTTTATCCGGAACAATTCGGTATCCATAGTCATAGAGCGACCGTGAATATGTTTCCACCAGTTTTGTATATGCCAGGGAGTCGCCTTCTCTGAAAAGTTTCCAAAGTTCTGAATCATTTGCTGAATTTTTCATACGTCCGGAGGACATCTTAAATTGGTTTATTAAAACAGAATAGGGACAATCAGCAAATTAAATAATTTAATCTGATTACTTTTAATAAATATGCTAACCCACCTCACCAATTTGAGCAAGAACAAGGCGTAAATGTTTGTCAGATCGTTTTGAGAAGTTATGCTTTTAACCGGATGCGATTAAATGTTCAGAAGAATGATCCTAATGCAGGATGAAATAAAATAAGAGGACAATTAGTCCTCCTGCTTAGCCAGTTGATCTTTGATCCATTTTTTCGAGCAGGGCCAGGATCTTATCCAGTTTATCTACATCGATCTTGTTTAGACGTATCTGCAGGTTCTCGATATCTTTTTTTGCCTCGACATTGGTTTTAAAATCCTCATCAGCCTTAACACGGTCGCGGTCACTCTGGCGATTCTGTGCCATCATGATGATCGGTGCAGCATAGGCGGCCTGGGTCGAGAACAGCAGGTTCAATAAAATGTACGGGTAGGGATCCCAGTGATAGATGATCGCGATAACGTTAAGCGTCATCCATAGGGCGACAATGATGGTCTGAATGATAATGAACCGCCATGAACCCATGCCGGTTGCTACGGAATCGGCCAAACGTTCGCCGAAGGTCATGGAGTCATTGTGCTTTTGAAACCAGTTTTTTGGAGTGATTGCCATTGTAAAGTGTGGTTTAAAGGATTTAAATTTATAGGATGAATTAAGTATTTTAAATTGGGAAACGCTCTAAAAGGTCACCCGAAAATGCTTCTGCGCTATTTCCAGGCCTTGTATTGATTGATCAGCCCATTGGTTGATGCATCGTGGCTGTTAACTTCACCTGCATTCGTTAGTTCAGGCAGAATTTTCCCGGCCAGTTGCTTCCCGAGTTCAACACCCCACTGGTCAAAACTGTAGATATTCCAGATGATACCCTGCACAAATATCTTATGTTCATACATGGCGATCAGGGACCCTAAAGTTCGCGGCGTAATTTTTTTCAGCAGGAATGAGTTCGTTGGCCTGTTCCCGTCGAATTGCCTGAACGGCGCTATTTTTTCGATTTGATCATCCAGGACGCCTGCTTTTATCATGTCGTTAACGACCTCAACAGTGGTTTTACCGTTCATTAACGCCTCCGTCTGGGCAAAGAAATTGGAAAGCAACATTTCATGATGCTCGCCCAGCGGGTTATGCGATCGTGCCGGGGCGATGAAATCGCAGGGAACCAATTTTGTACCCTGGTGGATCAACTGGTAAAATGCGTGCTGGCCGTTGGTTCCCGGCTCCCCCCAGACAACGGGACCGGTGGAATAGTCGACCGGCTCCCCGTTGCGGCTGACATGTTTACCGTTACTTTCCATGTCGCCTTGCTGAAAATAAGCGGCGAAACGATGCAGGTATTGATCATAAGGCAGGATGGCGATGGTTTGCGCATCAAAAAAATTGTTGTACCAGATACCGATCAGCGCAAGGATTACGGGTATATTTTCTTCAAAGTCAGCGTACCTGAAATATTCGTCCGTCTCGTGCGCGCCGCTCAATAGCTCAATAAAATTATCATAACCGATGCTTAGCACGATCGGAAGGCCGATCGCGCTCCATAGCGAATAGCGCCCGCCTACCCAATCCCAGAACTCAAACATGTTTTCCGTATCGATCCCGAATTTCGCCACGCCGGCAGCATTGGTTGACAATGCCGCAAAATGGCTGGCCACATCCGTTTCTGTTGCCCCGCTTTTCAGGAACCATTCCCGCGCACTGTGGGCGTTGCTCATGGTTTCCTGCGTCGTAAAGGTTTTGGATGCGATCAGAAACAGCGTGGTTTCCGGGTCCAGGCCTTTCAGCGTTTCCACCAGGTGCGTTCCGTCTACGTTAGAGACGAAGTGCATGGACAGGTGATTTTTATAGGGCCTGAGGGCTTCGGTTACCATAACCGGCCCCAGGTCCGAGCCGCCGATACCGATGTTAACGACATCCGTGATGGCTTTGCCGGTAAACCCTTTCCAGGTTCCTGAAATGATAGCTTCGCTAAAATGCTTCATCTGGTCAAGCACCCGGTTGACCTCCGGCATGACGTCCTTCCCATCTACGAAGATCGGCGTGTTGCTGCGGTTGCGTAAAGCGATATGCAGTACCGGCCTGTTTTCCGTCAGGTTTATTTTCTCCCCGGTGAACATCTCCCGGATCGCCGTGTCCAGGGAACAATCCCGTGCGAGCTGTACCAGCAGCGCCAGGGTTTCATCATCCATGCGGTTTTTCGAGTAATCGAGCAAGATATCATTGAAGACCAGGGTGTATTTTTGAAAGCGATCCCGGTCTGATGCAAAGAGTTCCCTCATGTGCTTTATTGAAATCTTTTTATAATGTTTAGCCAACTTTTCGTAAGCCGGGGTTTTTGTAAAATCTGTTTTTGGCAGCATATTTTCTTTTTTAACTGACTATTCATCCATCAACTGATCGCATTTAACTTTTGGCCGTCAACTAAATAAGCCGATGATCGCGTTCTTCTTCTATTACCCATTGGGTATGGAAAACGCCTGTTTGTCCGGTCCGTTCATAAGTATGTGCGCCGAAAAGGTCACGTTGCGCCTGGATCAGGTTGGCGGGCATCCGCTGGCTCCTGAAAGCATCAAAATAACTTATTGATGCGGCATAGGCCGGCGTGGCAATACCGGCAGTGACCGTTGCGGACAACACTTTCCGTGCACCTGTTTCAGCGTTCGCGACCAGGCGTTGTATATGTTTATCGAGTAACAGGTGAGGGAGCGCGGGTTCTGCCTGGTAAGCTTTGGCGACATCGCTTAGAAATGCCGACCTGATGATACAGCCGCCCCGCCAGATCCGGGCTATCTCGCCAAGGTCGAGTTTATACCCATAGATTTCGGAAGCTTTGGCCAGTAAATGCATACCCTGCGCGTAGGTCATCATCATCGAGATATAAAAAGCTTCTTCCAACGCGTTCAAAAAGCCGACCGGGACAAGGCCAAGCCTGGCCGGCTCATTATAAAGTTCTGCTGCCTGTTCCCTTAAATTTTTATACCTGGAAAGATCACGCATAGACACCGCGATATCGATCGTCGGAACGGGTACTTCCAGGTCCATGGCAACCTGCGAGGTCCACTTCCCCGTCCCTTTTCCCCTGGCCTCATCTTTTATTTCATCTAACAGAAAATGTTGCTGCCCGCTTTCCTTGTACGTGAAAATATAGGCAGTAATCTCCAGTAAAAATGATCCCAGCCTGCCGGTATTCCACTTATTAAAGAGCGCGCCTATGACCTCGTTATTCATATGAAGTCCCTTTTTCAGTATCTCATAAGTTTCCGCGATCAGCTGCATCAAACCATATTCAATACCATTATGGACCATCTTTACAAAATGGCCCGACGCCCCCGGGCCAATGTAGGCCACGCAAGGCGTGCGGTCAACTTTCGCCGCAATTGCTGTTAGAACAGGTTTGATCACATCAAAAGCCTCCCTGTCGCCGCCAGGCATCAGGCTCGGTCCCCTGCGTGCGCCCTCTTCACCACCGGAAATACCCATGCCTATAAAATGAAAACCCTTCGCCGACAGCTCTTTTGAGCGGCGCTCGGTATCTTTAAAATAGGAATTGCCGGCATCGATCAGGATATCCCCTCTTTCCAACAGGAAAGCCAGTTCCGCGATCACATCATCTACAATTTTGCCGGCGGGTACCAGCATGATGATGGCCCGTGGTTTTTTTAAACCGGCAACAAATGCTGTTATATCATGGAAGCCTTTAAGATGGGTGCGCTTACCTTCCTGATCCAATAATTCGCACTTGGCGGGGTCGGTGTCATAGCCTGTTGCACTGATGCCGTGATCGCCCATGTTAAGAAGTAAGTTCATTCCCATGGCCCCAAGCCCGATCAATCCAAAATCGTATTTCGCTTCTTTTTTAACTTCTATTTTACTCATGGTTCATTGATTAGGGGATGTAAAAAATAAACTAAATGACCTCTAACAGCGCTTTTGCTCTCCGGATGACATTCTCCACGGTAAAACCGTATTCTTCGTACAGATTAGCCGCCGGGGCGGACCTGCCAAAGGTCGACATAGCCAGTACGGCACCTTCGTCGCTAACATATTCACGCCATCCGAGCGGGGAACCCATTTCGACTGCCAGGCGTTTCCTGACGGTTTTCGGTAATACCTGCTCCCGGTAAGCGTTGTCCTGTTCATCAAATAATTCCCAGGAGGGCATGCTTACCACCCTGGCAGCAATGCCTTCCAGTTGCAATCTGACCTGTGCCTCCAGGATCAGGGCGACCTCGGAGCCGGAAGCCATCAGGATAATATCCGGGAAAGCCTGCGCTTCCGAAAGTATATAGGCCCCCTTTTCAAGACCATCGGCATGGCCATATTTGGCCTGGTCGATGATCGGAATATTCTGGCGGGTCAGTATCAGTGCAACCGGGCCATTGTCGCGCTGCAAAGCGACGCGCCAGGCCTGGGCTGTTTCGTTGGCATCTGCCGGCCTGATCACGGTCAGGTTGGGAATGGAGCGCAAAGAGATCAATTGTTCCACGGGCTGATGCGTAGTGCCATCCTCGCCCAGGCCGATACTGTCGTGGGTAAATACGTATATAGGCCGTATCTCCATGATGGCCGCCAGCCGGATCGGGGGGCGCATATATTCAGAAAAGATCAGGAACGTCGCGCCGTAAGGTATCAAACCCCGGGTCAATGCCATGCCGTTGAGCGCGCTCCCCATCGCATGTTCACGGATGCCGAAATGAAAGTTACGGCCCTCCCGGTGTTCCGCATTAAAGGAATAGTAATCCTTTAAGATCGTATCGGTGGATGGAGAAAGATCAGCAGCGCCGCCAATAAGGGCGGGTAAGCGCTCTGCGATCGCATTGAGTACCTGTCCGGAGGCAGCCCGGGTGGCCATCCCTTTTTCGTTCGGCTCGAATACCGGCAGGTCAGCTTCCCATCCTTTGGGCAAGCCGCCACCGCTGAACAGCTCATATTCCGCGGCTAAGTCCGGAAAATTTTCTTTATAGGATTTAAAAAGATCATTCCATTGCTTTTCCCGGCCAGTTCCTTTTGTACCGGCATCACGATAATATTTCAATACCTCCCAGGGTACCACAAAAGATTGCTCCGTGTCAAAGCCGAAGAACTGCTTAACGAGTTTTAATTCACCGGCTCCCATCGGCGAGCCATGTGCGGCAGCCGTATTGACCTTATTAGGGCTACCATAGCCAATCTGGGTACGCAGCCGGATCAGGGAGGGGCGGCTGGTTTCCCCGATCGCGGTCCGCACAGCTTCGGCGATAGCCGGCAGGTCATTGCCGTCGGCTACTGTTTGGACGTGCCAGTTATAAGCTTCAAACCTTTTACCGACATCTTCAGTAAAAGCAAGATCGGTATCCCCTTCGATGGTAATATGGTTATCGTCATAAATGCAGATCATATTGCCCAATTCCAGCTGACCGGCAAAGGAGGCCGCTTCTGACGTTACCCCCTCCATCATATCACCGTCCCCGCAGATACAGAATATCCTGTAATTAAATAGCTCAAAGCCCGGCTTATTGTAGCGGGCAGCCGGGTGCTTTTGTCCGATCGCAAAGCCAACGCTATTGGCAAAACCCTGCCCCAAGGGCCCCGTGGTCACCTCAATTCCCGGCGTCAGGCCATATTCCGGGTGTCCCGGGGTTTTGCTGTTCAACTGGCGGAATGCTTTGAGGTCATCCAGGGTAAGATCATAACCCGTCAGATAAAGCATAGCGTACTGGAGAATACAGGCATGGCCATTAGACAGGACAAAACGGTCCCGGTTTGCCCAGTGGGGGTTAAAGGGGTCATAATTCATGAATGATGTCCACAGGATACTGGCGACCGGGGCGAGCGCCATAGCCGTACCCGGGTGCCCGGAGTTTGCCTGTTGCACGGCATCGGCTGCCAGTACCCTCACGGTATCGATCGCCAGGGTTTGAATCGGTTGACTGCTTACTTCCATCTTTCTTTATGATCGTATTAAGTTTATTAAAGCCAGCCGGCTTAACCGGTGACGTGTTCTGGTCTTTTATTTCCCGACCGTTTATTCATGGTCTGTCTTTTTTCAGGGAAGCAATGACCAGGTAGATCGCGATAAAAACACCTGCCAGTGACAGGATACAGGTAACCCACTGGATACTGTGATGGGCGGCTTTATCTATCCGGTAACCGCCATAAGCAAATGCCCCGATAATAACGAGCATCTGGATACCAAGCCCGCTGTATTTCGCATAACCATAACCCGGTGATTCTTCAGGTTCATCAGGCGGGCTTTTATATGGATCAGGGTCGGTTGTTTTTTTATTACGGTTGTTTTTCCTCATAGGTGCCGTGTTTACGTACCGATAAATGGTATCCACATTCAGTTAAAATTTAGGGGAAGAAAGCGCTATTACCCCTCAGGTAATACACCCCGCTCCTGAGTTACCAATATAGCTCCTAAGAAAATTGTACCCGTAGTCAATAGCTATCGCAAATCGTGATAATGATATCGAATATCATTTATTACTTCATTTAAAGCATAAATGGTTTGCCTTATAAATTAAATTTGAACGGAAGTTGTACACGAGACAATAAAAAGATAAATCAATGGCAACAGCAAGCACCTATCTGACATTTGACGGCCTCTGTGAAGAAGCATTTGCGGTTTACAAAGCTACCTTTGGGGGTGAATTTACGCACCTGTCCCGGTTCAATACGATCCCGCCCAGCGAAGGTTATGTCGTGTCGCAGAGTGATATGCATAAAATCCTGCACATTGCCCTGCCGATAGGGAATACGGTGCTGATGGGATGTGACGCCGGGGATGAATATGGCGATTCGCTGGTGCAGGGAAACAATTTCGCTGTTTCTGTCTCGACCGGCAGCAAACAGGAAGCACAAACCATTTTTGATAAGCTTTCTCAATACGGCCAGGTATCGCAGCCGCTTGCGGATACCTTTTGGGGCGCTTACTTCGGATCGGTTGTTGATCAGTTCGGCGTCAACTGGCGGATCAGTTTCGATGAAAAAAATGCGGTGAAGGGGACGCACTGATCCGGCCTTCCCTTTTTCTAATTATATATTTTTCTTGTCTATATTTATCATATCAAACAGTTCCGTGGATTTTCCGCGGGCCGGTTTTATTTTCATCATCATCTAATCGCACCTAATGACACCAGATTCACAGAACGTAACGGACTATACCAATAATAACACCATTTTCCTCGTGTGGAATTTTAAAGCGGATATCCAGGTCAAAGATCAGTTCAACCGGCTTTGTAAACTGGTCATTAATTTGAATAACTCCGCCAATGTCCGCTTCCCGGTATCACGGGCAAGCTGCGTCCTCGGGATCGGACATGACGCCTGGCTACGACTCGGCCTTCCTATCCCATTACCCAAAGAACTGGTGAATTTTGCCCCGGTTACAGGCTCAAAACATACTGCCGTAGCGACCCGGGGCGACCTGCATTTGCACATCAGGGCGGATAATGCAAGTATCTGTTATGATATGGCGGCAGCGATAGCCGGGATCCTGACACCGGTAGCAGACTGTGCCGAAGAGATTCATGGTTTCCGTTATTGGGATAGCCGGTCTATTTTAGGTTTTGTTGACGGTACCGAAAACCCGCATGGGATAGACCGGGAATTCTTCGCCATTGTGGGCGATGACGATCCCGCTTACAAGGGCGGCAGTTATCTTTTCGTGCAGAAATACATGCACAACCTGAGTGCCTGGAAAGGGTTGTCCACGGAAGCCCAGGAAAAGGTAATCGGAAGATCAAAGGAAAACGACATTGAAATGGCCGATGATGTGAAGCCATCTAATTCACATAGCGCACTGGCTAACGTCGGCGACGATTTCAAAATTGTCCGGGATAACATGCCGTTCGGAAACATGTCTACCAACGATATGGGTACCTATTTTATCGCCTATGCGAGCACCTTTTCTACCGTACAGAAAATGCTGAACAGTATGTTCATCGGGATCCCGGAAGGGAATTATGACCGGATACTCGATTTCAGTACGGCAAAAACCGGGACGATGTTTTTTGTGCCTTCGTTTGACATGCTGGACGATTTCTCGTCCTGACACGACTGGGCTTAGTCGATGACCGCCCCATCCTTCATTTTTGCATCGGGCAGGTTTTCACCGATCATTTCCAGTAATGTGGATTCGATCATGCGGCACATCGCATTCAGGGCAAGATCATTGGGTTCTTTTCCAAATGGCTGTTCGATCTCATCAGCAATTGCTTCAAAAGCAACGAAGGTGTAAGCTATGAAAACGACAAGAAAAGGCGTAAGCCATTGCAGGCTGTCTACCAGCCCGAACGGTAATAAAAAACAATATAAATAGATCGTACGGTGTAGCAGGACACGGTAGGAATAGGGCATCGGTGTAGACTGGATCCGTTCGCAGCCGCCGACGATATCTGATAATTTATCAAAGTTCTGATCGAAGCAGGACTGTTGAATCGTATCCAATCTCTTTTCCTGACGCGCTTGCTGTACCCATTGTGCCATCAGCTTCATGATCAGGATCGGTTTAAACCGGGCCTCTTTGATCAATGCAAACTGCTCCCCGTTTAAGCGTTTTTGCAGGTCTCCCGACGGGTCCGTATGCCTTAGCTGATGCTTTAAAGCATAGGTAAAAGCGATAAGCAGCAGCACGAACGGCCTGGCGCTTTCCAGTTCGCCCGGTTTTTCAGGCAGCGTCAGCGCCTGGCGGGCCAGCGAGCGGGTATCGTTAAGCAATGCGCCCCAAAGTTTGCGTCCTTCCCAAAAACGGTCATAGCTGACGTTATTGCGGAATCCCAGAAAAAGAGCCAGCACAAAACCAAACAAAGTCAACGGCGTCGGGTTCAGGGGGATCTTAAACGAGAAGATAATACCGTGGAGATAAACCACAATGAGCGATAGTAGAAAGAGCAGGGACAGTCGCGGCAATATCCTGGGTAGTACGGAGCCATGCCAGACAAACAGCATCTTAAACCAATGTTCTTTTTTTCTAATGATCATATATCAGCGCGATGTGATGGTTAATAACAAAGTTAACTTACTTTTTTATATCGTATGGGCGGGCCGACAAATGACCGGGGGATTTATTTGTTATTCCCGGGCTTTTGTTAACCAGTACAGCACCTTTGCCACCAGTTCATCCAAACCGAAAGGCTTTGATAAGACGTCGTCAGCCATCAGCGATGGCAGAAGCTTTTCGGGCTGGTATTCCGTCGTCGTTACGATAATAGGACAAAGTTCGGTCAGGGGATCATCCTTAAGCCTGCGGCAAACCTCCGGGTGATTTTTAACGATCCGGTAATCGAGAAAGATCAGGTCAGCCCTCGGCCTTTCGAAATTCAACATGGACGAGCCGATACTTTCGGTAACCACCTCATAGCCCAGGTCTTCCAGCACAGACTGCATTAAAGCAGAAACGTCGGTATCGATTTCTAATATGTATATGATCTCTGTCATAGGTGTTGGCCTGAATTTATGGAGCTACGGAGTCTATCCTTTACATTCCTGGTATCTTGATACCCGCATCTTTTATGGCCTGCAGCAGCATGCCCTGGATCAAAAGCTTATTTTCGTAAAAATTGGCGGCATTTGTCCAAACACTAATGCTTAAAGCGTAGCCTTCTGGCAGTAATTCTCCTATGCCGATACGTACCGCGGGCGATTTAAGACATTGCCCGCATTTTTCCAGGGTTTGGCTGATCACCCGGGTCAGGTCGCCCGCATCGATATTGTTCGGCACCTGGTAGCTGATATCAAGGCGGCGGGTGAGCTGACGGCTCATATTGGTGATCACCTGATTGGAAAGCTGGCTGTTCGGAACGATCACGACCAGGTTGTCGAAGGTGGTCAGGATCGTATAAAAGATCTGGATAGATGTCACGGTGCCTTCGATACCTTTCGTGTTGATCTGGTCGTCTACCGCAAAAGGTTTCAATAACAAGATCAGGATGCCGCTGGCAAAGTTTTGTAAAGTACCCGACAATGCCAAACCGACCGCGACGCCGAATGTCCCGAGTAACGTGGCAAAGAGCGTGGTTTGGATGCCCATGATCTCCATTACCCCGATAATAAGGGAGATCCTTAAAGCGATCCCAAGCATGCTCATCAGGAAAGGCTTGAGCGTAGGGTCGATCTCTTTGGCGTGCATTTTCAGGAGCAGTTGATTCATCAGGACCCTGACCAGCCAGAGGCCGCCAAGCAGGATGAACATGCCGATGATAAAACGCGGAACATAGCTGATCAGCCAGCTATAAGTATGTTCGTAAAATTGTTGCAGATCCAGGTTAGTTTTCATTTCATCTTAAATAGCTGTGTTCGGTTCCGGGACGCAGGTCAGATGGACCTTTAGTGGTTTAAAGACCAAAGGCAGAAATTCCACCTTCGTTTCGCTGGTATCAAGCCCAAAAGCCTCCTGTTCGGTCTGGGCAAATTTCTTAAGGTTGAAATAACAATTGAGCATGAACTTTTCCCAGGTGTTAAGGTCGTTATTGTTGGAAAGGAATTTCTCCAGGATCACGAATTGAAAATCCGCCATCAGGTGGTGTTTCTTCAGCGAGGGATACCTGCTGCTGATGTTCAGTTTCCCCTCCCGCACCATATTTTCAATAACGTTCCGGAAGAGCACATTTATCCGGGGCTGAACCCGGAAGCCCAGCCGGAAGTCTATCCTGATGACTTTATCCATGCTTACTTCGCTGATCGTATATTCCATGGTATAAGGCTCATCCGCCTTTTCAACATGTATGAACCAGTAGACATCGGCCCGCTTAGGATTCCTGATCAGGATGGAATAGATGATACTTTGTTCGATCTGCTTCGTGTTGATGCAAGCCCTGGTCAGATAAACGACGTGGGTTGCAAATTTGGCGACGTCCTGATCCTTGCTCAGATCGCTCAGGGAAGAAAGCTGGTCATTGAGGTTTACATATTTCAACAGCTTGTTCTTGATCCGGCTGGCCCGGAACCAAATGTACATGATGCCGATTAGCGCCAGTTCAAACAGGAGGAAGAACAACAGCTTCGATAGCTTGATGGCGTTAGCGACAAAAAAGGAAAATTCAATGCAGAGGAATACGCTTAATATGAGAATGACTATCCAGTGAGGCCAGCGTTTCACATCCCGCATAAAATAGTACATCAGAATCGTTGTCATGAGCATGGCGATCGTTATGGAGAAACCGTAGGCGGCGGTCATGGCCGACGATGTCCTGAAATGCAGCATCACCGCTATGCAGCCGGCACACAAAAACCAGTTGATCGCCGGGATATAGACCTGTCCGCGGATATCGGTCGGATATTTAATTTTGATGCTGGGCCAGAACCCCAGGGAGATGGCCTCATTGATCAGCGTAAACGAGCCGGTTATCAAAGCCTGGCTTGCGATGATCGTGGCACACATCGCCAGGATGATCGCAGGCAATAGCACGGAATGGGGAACAATCTGAAAAAAAGGGCTTACATTACTGAAGTCTTTGGAGGCCGGTTGCAACAAAACCCAGGCGCCCTGCCCAAGATAATTTAACAGCAGGCTCGCTTTGACAAACAGCCAGCTGAACTGAATATTCTTCTTTCCGCAGTGCCCGAGGTCGGAATACAGCGCCTCAGCCCCGGTCGTACAAAGGAATACCGCACCCAGCAGAAAAACGCCGCGCGGGTGCTCTATCAATAAGCTGATCCCGTAATAGGGATTTAAAGCTTTCATGATCCCCGGGGCCCGGAACAGCTGACAAAAACCGCAGGTGCCCAGCATCAGGAACCACAATAACATGACGGGTCCGAAGGCAGAGCCTATTCGACGGGTACCAAATTGCTGTACAAAAAACAACAGGAACAGAATGCCCGTGACTATCAGCATGACGTTGTGATTACCGGGCGTTATAATTTTCGACAAGCCATTCACCAAATGCAGGCCTTCGATGGCCGAGGTAACGGAAATGGGCGGGGTTATAATTCCGTCAGCCAGCATAGTGGCGGCGCCGATGATGGCCGGGATCGCCAGCCAGTTGCCATGGTGCCTGACAATGGTATACAGCGAAAAGATGCCGCCTTCCCCCTGGTTGTCCGCCTGCAGGGTGATAAAAACATATTTGAATGTCGTTTGGAGCGTCAGCGTCCAGAAGATACAGGAGATCGATCCTAAAACAAAAGCCTGGTTGATCCGGCCGCCTTCTTCCAGCAGGGTTTGGAAAACATATAACGGGGATGTCCCGATGTCGCCAAAAATGATACCTAAAGCGACCAGCATGCCCCCGGCAGACAGCCTTTTTATACGGGTATCCATAACGACAAATCCGGACAGCTTAAAATAGTTTTCTTCAGCATGGTAATAGCACTTGATCATAAAAGCCGGCCAAAAGATCCCACCCGAAAGGACGGGTACCGGTCAACTTCCGGACGGCTGAGCGAATTCAGACAGGCATCAATTCATTCCTGCGTTCGCGTTGTTGCGTTTTTTCTACCTGTTCAAAAATCTCCGGAACATGCTTCCTGATCTTGATCCTCACATATTTTGAAGCCGGCATATTGCTTTCACCAACGACATTATTAATGGACACCAGTACGTTGGTTTCCGGAAAATAGGTGACGGTATTGCGTTCGGGTATCGGGTAGGCCACAATAATGAAAAGCGGTGCGATCCGTTCAATGCCGTCATCGTAATTGAACAGGTCAACTTTTTCGCCGTTCACAAATCCGTCAGCGTCAATATCTTTTTGATTCATGAAAACAACGCGGCGTTCATTTTTGATCCCGCGGTACCGGTCCTCCAGGCCATAGATCGTCGTGTTGAACTGATCATGTGTACGCGTAGTCGCCATCAGGTATTCATCCCTGGCAAGTGTATTGTCCGGTACACTGGTCAGGCTAAATGGCGCACGGTCACCATAGGCCGCCGTAACGAAGTTGCCGTCCCGGGCAGCATTGGGCAGATAGAACCCGTTGCGTTCGCGAACCCTGCTATTGTAGTTTTCAAAGCCCGGTATGCATTTTTCGATAGCATCCCTGACCGCATCATAGCTATTTGCATACCGCTGCCAGTCAACTACCGATCTGGAACCTAAAGTCGCCATTGCCATCCGGCAAGCGATCTGCGTCTCGTTGATCAGGTCATCCGATATGGGTTTCAGGATCCCTTTGGAGGACTGGACGATGCCCATGGAGCTTTCGGTGCTGATGAACTGGGCCTCGCCGTTCACGATGTCCAGGTCGCTTCGTGAATAGGTTGGCAATATCAAAGCCTCCCGGCCGTGTATTAAATGTGTCCGGTTTAATTTCGTTGAAACACAGACACTCAGATGAAGTTTTCTGAGCGCAGCGGCAGTATAGGTAGTATCGGGTGTTGCAGATAAAAAATTGCCGCCCATACAGAACAATACCTTTAATTTATCCGCATGCATGGCTTTAATGGCCCTGACCACGTCGTAGCCATGCTCCCGCGGAGGTTCAAATCCATAGTAATCCCGCAGGCGGTCCAGTTGTTCATTCGTGGGCTTTTCGTTGATCAGCATCGTGCGGTTGCCCTGTACATTACTATGACCGCGAACGGGGCAAACCCCGGCACCGGGTTTGCCGATACTTCCTTTAAGCAAAAGCAGGTTAACGATCTCCTTGATCATATCCACCCCGTTAGGCTGTTGGGTAAGTCCCATGCCCCAGCAAAAAATAATGCGTTTTTTAAAGGCCAGCATTTGTGCGGCCTGGTAAATATCCGCCGCCGATAAACCGGATTCTTCAGCAAGTTTATCCAGTTCATAATCCTCAAACTGCTTTATAAAAGCTTCATAACCCGCCGTTTTATTATTAATGAACTCGTGGTCAAAAACCTCGCCGGGAGATTTTCTTTCAAAATCAAGCAATAAAAGTTCAAGGGCTTTTAAAAGCGCCATATCGCCATTTATTTTCACGGGCAGGTAAAGGTCTGCGAGCTGAACCCCATTCCCGATCACGCCATTGAGCTGCTGCGGGTTGCGAAAGGCCATCAGGCCGGCCTCGGGCAAGGGATTGATAGCAATGATCTTAGCGCCATTTTTTTTGCCTTTCTCCAGCGCGCTCATCATCCGGGGAGCATTGGTACCGGGATTATGACCAATGATCACGATAACATCGGTATCATAAAAATCATCCAGTTTTACGGTGCCTTTGCCGATCCCGATAGTGGGCAATAATGCCGTTCCCGATGTTTCATGGCACATGTTCGAACAATCCGGCATGTTATTGGTGCCAAACTCCCTGGCAAAAAGCTGATAGACGAAGGATGCCTCGTTGCTTGTTCGCCCGGAGGTATAAAAAGCGGCCTCATCCGGTGATTGCAAACGGTTCAGGTGGTCCGCTATCTTTTTAAAGGCGTCATCCCAACTGATCGGCTGGTAGTGTGTGCCGTTTTCAGGCATATACATGGGCTCAGCCAACCTGCCCATACGGCCGATCTCAAAATCTGTGAGGTTAGCAAGATCATACACCGAATTTCTTTTGAAGAACTCAGCCGTGACCTTTCTGGTAGTGGCTTCATCTGCCAGTGCTTTGGCGCCATTTTCACAGTATTCACCCACCGGTGACCGTTCGTCGTCAGGATCGGGCCAGGCGCAGCTCGGGCAGTCAAAACCGCCGCGTTGATTCATGGAGAATAAGGCCCGGGTGCCCCTGACCGGAACACCTTCTTCAAACAGGTCGCTGAAAGCCGCCATGACCGCCGGTATGCCTGCCGCCCATTTTTTTACCGGGGAGACCTTCAGATCTAATAGTTTGTAGGGCGGCTCTGCCGACGGTTCTTTTTTTGTCTTTTTCATGGCCTGCGTATTTGATTATTGGGTGAGTAAGGGGTTGGGGAAATTATCGCTTTGATCTTCTTCCACGTTATCCAGACAGGTAAAATCTTTTTCGACCAGGATGCTTACCGGGCCGGTCTTGTCGTCAAAGCCAACCCTGGAAGTAGTTGCCAGCTCTTCGATCATTGTCCTGGGCATACTCAGCAAGATCTGGTCGCCAATATAATCGGAGGCCAGGCTATCATTGATGGTCACTTCAATACCATAGGTTAATGTTTTTCCGGCAAATTCCGTCTGTTCCTGGAGAAAACCATCCTGGTTTAGCCGGGTTACGTCCGATTGTGTCAGCCGGTAGCGGAGTGAATTGCCTTTTATTCTAATTTTCATACGATGTCGGTATTAAGATCCGGTCACTTGAACTGTAAATATTGAAACGGTCTTCCCTTAAAAAGCCCAAAAGCGTCATATCAAATTCCGTGGCCAGTTCAACAGCAAGCGTTGATGGCGCACCAATGGCGGCGACAATGGAGATTCCGGCCATCGCGGCTTTTTGGATCAATTCAAAACTCGCCCTGCCGCTAAGTAATAAAATGTGCTGATCTAAAGGCAGCATGTCGCAGGCCAGCGCATTACCGATCAATTTATCAAGGGCGTTGTGCCGCCCGACATCTTCCCGGAGTAAGAGCAGTTCGCCGTCCAGGGAAAACAAACCAGAGGCATGGATACCTCCTGTAACAGCGAACCCGCCCTGTGCCGCCTTTAATTTCCGGGGCAGGTCATAGAGCACCGGTGTCGGCAGTCTCAGTTCGGGTTTGGCCCAGCCGCTGAACGGGCTAACTGTTCTTATCGACTGGATAGACCCTTTTCCGCAAACACCGCAGCTGGAAGTTGTATAAAAATTCCTTTCCGATTGCAGGAGCTGCGGACTGAAAGCCTCTGCCAGTTCTACGTGAACAATGTTCTCTTTTTGCGAAGAACAGGCCGTATCCACATGATAAACATTGGCTACGTCATGGTAAGAGGAAATGATGCCTTCTGTAAACAGGAAGCCCAGCGCCAGTTCCAGGTCATTACCGGGGGTACGCATGGTTACGGAGATGCTTTTTTGGATCCTGTCCGCACCCGGTCCATAGCCTATTCTTATTTCGAGCGGTTCCTCGATCGAAAGGATGTCCAGCGAGGGAGACCCGATAAAGCCGTTCACTTTCCGTATGGGTTTGTGTTTTGTTCCAACTAATGGCAGATCGGTCATATTGGTGCGTTATTATGATGAATAAAGGGCTGCCCGTCATGGGAGAGCAGCTATCAAAATAAATAATAATAAATATAAGGATATCTAATCAGATCGGGCTCCCTGTCATTGAGAAACGCGAACGTATGTGTCAATTTCTATAAAAAAGTATATGACGGGTATCACTTATTTAAATTTAAAGCTACCCGTCATATAAACAACCAGAAATATATCTAGGCAGGTATCGCATAGTATACCTGTTACGATAATTGCCAGGCCCAATTAATTAACTTCTTCAAACTGTACATCTGTGGCCTCGTCATCCCCGCCGGCCGGTTGTCCGCCTGACTCCGGACCTGCGCCCGCACCTTTGTTATCCGCCGTTTTGTACATCTCTTCACTGGCGGCGCTCCAGGCCGTGTTCAGATCCGCCATAGCGCGGTCAATGCCGGCGATATCCTGTTGCTCATGCGCATATTTTAAAGCAGACAATGCACCGTTAATCGCCTCCTTATTGGTGCCGGAGATTTTATCACCAAACTCTTTCAATTGTTTTTCTGTCTGGAATACGAGACTATCCGCGTGATTAAGTTTGTCGATCTTTTCTTTAGCCGCTTTATCAGCAGCCTCATTTGCTTTGGCACTTTCCCGCATTTTTTCGACCTCTTCCTTGCTCAGCCCGCTGCCTGCCTCGATGCGTATTTTTTGTTCTTTATTAGTGCCTTTGTCTTTAGCGCTGACATTTAAGATACCATTAGCATCAATATCAAAGGTCACTTCGACCTGCGGTATGCCCCTTGGTGCCGGTGGTATCCCGTCCAGGTTAAAGATACCCAGGCTTTTATTGTCTTTTGCCAGGGCACGGTCCCCCTGTAAAACATGTACCTGTACACCCGGCTGGTTATCACTCGCGGTGGAGAATATTTCTGATTTTTTGGCCGGAATGGTGGTATTTGCCGGGATGAGTGTGGTCATTACGCCGCCCATGGTTTCGATCCCCAAAGAAAGCGGGGTAACGTCCAGTAAAACAACATCCTTCACATCCCCGGTCAGTACAGCGCCCTGGATGGCTGCGCCCAGTGCAACTACTTCATCCGGGTTAACGCTCTTATTGGGCTTCCTGCCAAAGAACTTTTCAACGATCTCCTGTACTTTCGGGATTCGCGTACTACCTCCGACAAGGATCACCTCCTCGATATCGGCAGGTTTCAATTTGGCATCTTTCAGGGCCGCCTCACATGGTTTCAAACAACGGGTAAAAAGTTTATCAGACAGTTTCTCGAAGATCGCACGGGTTAGTTTCTTAACCAAGTGCTTCGGAACCCCGTCAACAGAGGTAACATAGGGCAGGTTGATCTCCGTTTCCGTGGCCGACGACAATTCCACTTTTGCTTTTTCAGCGGCTTCTTTTAAGCGTTGTAAAGCCATCGGATCTTTACGCAGGTCTATGTTCTCTTCCTTTTTAAATTCATCAGCCAGCCAATCCATGATCACTTTATCAAAATCGTCGCCACCTAAATGGGTATCGCCATTCGTGGATTTTACTTCGAAAACGCCGTCGCCCAGCTCCAGAACCGAAATATCAAAGGTTCCGCCACCCAGGTCAAATACGGCGGCCCTGTGGCTCCTGTCACCTTTGTCAAGCCCGTAAGCCAATGCTGCCGCGGTTGGCTCGTTGACGATACGCCTAACGGTTAAACCGGCGATTTCCCCCGCCTCCTTTGTCGCCTGGCGCTGTGCATCATTAAAATAGGCCGGTACGGTAATTACCGCTTCTGTTACTTCCTGCCCGAGATAATCTTCCGCATTTTTTTTCATTTTCTGCAGGATAATAGCCGAGATCTCCTGCGGTGTATATAAACGGCCGTCAATATCGACGCGTATCGTATCATTATCACCACGTACAACTTTATAGCTGCAGTGCTTGATCTCTTCGGTCACTTCATCAAAACGCCGTCCCATAAAGCGTTTGATGGACATGATCGTATTCTGCGGGTTGGTAATCGCCTGCCTTTTAGCAGGATCACCTACTTTACGTTCCCCATTCTTTAAAAACGCAACAACAGAAGGGGTTGTGCGGCGTCCTTCGTCATTTGCGATCACCACCGGTTCGCTGCCTTCCATTACTGCTACGCAACTATTAGTGGTTCCCAAGTCAATTCCAATAATTTTTCCCATAATATATAAGTGATTAGTTGAACAATTAATTAAAATTCTTTTACTGCTTGTTTTTTTTAATGATTACGATGTAACCCGATGGATGTAAAAATTGCGGACAAAATGACTCCTGTTGTTTACGACCTTTTTCTGGCCATTTTACCTGACCGGAAATGGCCGCTGGCAAACGGCGAAATCAATGCCAATAAATTACGAATCGGATATTGCAATAATAATTAATAAAAAAAAGCCACCTTTTAATAATGGTGTCGAAAAGAGTGAATTTGATATCGCAAATCATTCATCAGGCCATGGGGCCAATTACTTTACCTCCGCCATTTGTTACCTTCGGCATGCGTTTAGGCAACCCAGGCACATGGGGAAGAGCTAAGCGCTATGGTTGCCGGACGGGTCAATTATTAAGTGGAAAAAGCCTGTTTACCTCCGGTTTCAGGAAAGTACCGGTCAGCGGTGAGGTGGGTTTCTGTATTGTCGCGGAATTACCCGGAGAGGAACAGGGGGCAGCTGATCTGATAACAGGTATTATCAAATTATAATATAATAAACCTATAATAAGCCATACCAATAAATAATAATATTGCATAAATTGTATAAAAAACATATTATAATAAATAAGACTATCTTTTAAAGAATGGAATATGTTGATTACTATAAGATCTTAGGATTAGATAAAACGGCGTCAGCTGATGATATCAAAAAAGCCTATCGAAAGCAGGCACGTAAGCACCACCCTGATCTGAATCCGAATGATCCTGAAGCCGTAAAGCTCTTCCAGCAGATCAACGAGGCAAACGAGGTGCTGGGTGATGCTGAAAAAAGGAAAAAATATGATCAGTACGGGGCTGACTGGAAACATGGGGAACAATTTGAAGAGGCGCGCCGGCAGCAACAGTCGCAGGGGCGTTCCAGGGCAAATCCCTTCGGGCAGGGCCAGAACCAGGGCGGGCAGTATTATTCTTTTGACGGCGACGATGGCGACTATTCCGACTTTTTCGCCTCCATGTTCGGTAACCGCGGTGGCGGCGGCGGCCGCCAGACCCGTTTTAAGGGGCAGGACTACCGCGCATCCGTTCAGCTGAATTTGTCAGATATTTTCAAAACCCATAAACAAACTTTTACCATTAATGACAAAAATATCCGGGTGACTGTGCCTGCGGGCATTGAGGACGGTCAGGAAATAAAGATCGCCGGTTATGGTGCACCGGGCCAGCATGGAGGCCCGAATGGTGACCTGTATATCACTTTTACCATTCACAACAATACCGGATTTATCCGAAAAGGCAATGATCTCTATGCAGACCAGCCCTTGGACCTTTTTACTGCCGTACTGGGTGGTGAGGAAATGGTTAATACCGTCGGTGGGAAGGTCAAACTAAAAGTGGCACCTGAAACCCAAAATGGCACCAAGGTCCGTTTGAAAGGCAAGGGGGTTCCCGTTTATAAAAAGGAAGGTGTATACGGAGATCTGTATGTTACCTATCAGGTACAGGTCCCCAGGAATCTTTCAGACAAGGAAAAAGAATTGTTTCATAAACTGGCCGAGGAGCGTCAAAAGAAGTAATTATGGCTACACCTACAAAAATATCAGTTGACCAATTTTGTGTCTATTATCAGGTCGAGACGACATTTGTGTACTCGTTGAGTGATCATGGTTTAATAGAGCTGATGCGCTCAGATCAAGGCGATATGATCGACTTTGAACAGCTTGCCGATATTGAAAAATATATCCATCTTCATTACGAGCTGGAGATCAACATGGAAGGCCTGGAGGCCATAACGCATTTATTGAACAGGGTACAGCAACTGCAACAGGAACTCCGGCGGCTGCGCAACGATCATGGTCAGCAATAAAATAAAATTTGCCGCTGCCCGCGATTTATTATTTTATTTTTATTATTCCTATTCCGGGCGGTCATGCCGTCATGGCAGGTATGCCGGATGATAGGGCAGGTTTTTGAAATATTATTGTTTAATTTAGCTATAGTTCTAACTCAAAGTGGTGTACGGGAATGATGATACCCTGTGGTATCAGTTACCCATAGTGAGATTATTTTATTTTTTAATGAGGAAAAAAGTTAAAAGTTATCTTCCGGCGATCAAAGATGCGGAGTTTGAAAGGAATGATTATGTTATTTACCACGAATTTGAGAGCGGGAAAAGCATTGAGTTCCCCAAAGATGACTCATTCGTTTTGCTTTTGTTTGAGCAGGGCAGCGGCGTGCACCGTATTGACAATAACGATCACGAAATAATGCCCAGGCAGATCCAGATGGTTTCGCCAGGCCAAACGCACCATTGGGAGTTTGGCCCGGAAATCAAAGGAAAAGAGCTTATTATCAACAGGGCACTGACAGAAACTTTTTCCTCCAAACTGCAATTTTCTTTTACGCAATTTATCCAGCACGCCGTATTAAACCTGGATTCAAAAACATTCAAGCAGTTAAACGCCGAGTTTTTGGCCATTAAGACAGAATTAGGCTCGACCGCAGTATTTACGGAGCTGATCAATGCCAGGTGCCGGCTCATTACACTGATGATCACCCTGTGGGCAAAAGATAAATTTGGGGACGTAATCGCTTACCATTCAAATCCGTTATCCTTTAAATTCCATTCTTTGGTGGACCACCATTACAGGACACAGAAATCAGTTGCCTTTTACGCCAATCACCTTTGCATTACGCCTAATTATCTGGGAATTATCTGCAGAAAGCAATTCCACATGTCGGCACTGGAAATGATCCAGGAACGAGTTTTGCTTGAGGCCAAAAGATTATTACATAGCTCGACGTTGTCCATCAAAGAGATCGCATTTCACCTCGGGTTCAAAAACCTCGTTTATTTCTCCTATTTCTTTAAAACTAAAACGACCCTGACACCAAGTGAATACCGGAGCCTGATGCAAAACTGTTAAGCCGGGCTAAGATTGAATGACCATTTTTATGTCCTGATGGATGAGTCTTTCATGGCCGGCTTGTGGAACAGCGCGCATAAGCTTGTGCTCCCGCATTGTCACAAGATCGCCGCGAATAATAATTCGCCCGTAAGTTCTTTTCGTCATGTCAGTTGTTACGAGGCCGGTGTTTCAATCTTTCCAAAGGCGTATAGATATCGATATACCGGTTAAACCAGTCACGATTTCACATAGAACAGCGCAGTAAACTTTGCCATATTTAATCAAGAATGATTTATGACAGATGTTTCACCATTTTCGATAGTTTTTTCCTGAATCTGTTAATTGATATCAGCTAATATTGTATTGCACTGTATATCGATTGGAGCTTTGCCGGAATGCCATCGGATTATTGCGACTTGCTAATAAAAATTTCAACGAAGAACTCTTTTTTATTGCTGACTACCATTATATATATATTGTTATCTACAGCTCCAGCGAATATATATTGCCTTCATATTGTCTTCAGTGTGGGTAAAGTTCAATTTGGGCTTTACCGCCTGGACAATAGATGTGTCGCTTTTCCCACTCGTTCTCCAACGTTATTCAGCGTTTGCCGCCACAGCACCCTTAATGTACCATTATATATAATAAATAAGCTATGAAAGAGATGATCCAGGGATTGCATCATATCACGACGGTGGCGGGAAGTTTACAACGTAACCTGGATTTTTACATCAGGGTATTGGACCCGCACCTGGTCAAGAGCACAGTTCATTTTAATAACCCCAATGTCTATCATCTTTATTACAGCAACGATAAAGAAGCGCTGTCGACTTATCGTCTGACCATCGCTGCTTTGGGCTGTGGGGTCAGTGCAGAACATGACCGTCACTATTTCAACTCGTTCTATTTCCGGGAACCGGGCGGTATGTTGTTTAGTGTTGCTACGGATCAGCCCGGTCTTGCGGTCGATGAACCCATGGAAGGACTGGGCAAGAAATTGCTGCTGCCGCCCCAGTTTGAGGGCCGGCGGCTTGCCACACAACAGCATTTGCCGCAATTAAACGTTTATTGAGGTTTTAATTCAGGGCCTTTCAGCAAGGAGCTGCCTGCTGGGGCCCAAATAACAGATAGTTTATTAATAACAATAATTAACAAATACATTAAACACTAAAAAACAAAAAAATGGCTATTGTAAAAGAATTCAAGGAATTTGCCATGCGTGGCAACGTTGTTGATCTGGCAGTCGGTGTCATTATCGGCGCGGCTTTTGGCAAGATCGTGACCTCATTGGTCAATGATATCCTGATGCCGCCTATTGGTTACTTTACCGGCGGCATCGATTTCAAGGATCTGAAATATGTGCTCAAATCAGCAGAAGGAAAAGTACCCGAAACGGCCATCAATTACGGCCTGTTCATCAATAATGTCATTGATTTTTTAATTGTAGCCTTCTGTATTTTTATAATCGTTAAAGGCATCATGGCACTTAAAAAGAAAGAAGCGGCTGCTCCCGCCCCTGCGCCGGTCCCCAGCAAAGAAGAAACTTTGCTTACCGAGATCAGGGATATCTTGTCAAAGCGATAAGGTCCTGTTGCAAACCGCGGCGTCTGCAGGAAGTGGTGCCAGGTTGATTGGCATAAAAAGGATGTAATAAATAATTATCGATATTGTTTTCACAGATTTCAATACACTTAGCTTAAAATCCTGTATCGGTTATTAGCTACTATTGTATAGCATTAACAATGCCGGCGTTAACAAGCCACCATTATTGCATAATTAATTTTTACAGGATGAAAAACTTTAATAGTTACAATACGGAAAAGATGACCGAGCTTAAGGAACAGATGGCAATCGTTGAGGCTGAAGCAGACAAATATTTTAAAGAGAATGATGCAGCGGGTGCACGGTTGAGCAAGACCTTAGAGCAAATGGAAACGACCGCACAGCTATTGCGAAATGAAATAAGCAACAAAAAGAACGCCCGTTAATCATCTTATTTTTCGATAGTATACTCACCGATCTCGACAGTTTTATCCGCAAACAGCCACTTGTTTATTATTTAATATTGTAATGCATTCATTATCAATTAATAAATAATAAAAACAATAATGTTATGGTAATTACACAAGACAGCCAACAAGAAGGCTGCCATCATCATAACGCCAAGTCAGCCGGTGAGCGAGCTGAGCAAATTCCGGGGCATATTTATCGTAGTCCGGCAAATTTGCGATGGCCGCTGCGCACTTTAGCACAGCGGCAAAAAAGAATCGCGGCTAAACTTTCCGCTAAAATAACAGAGCAGGCCTTTTTTTTCGCCTGCTTTATTATTTTTATGCAATAAAGGAGAGGCAATTCACGCCGCTTCCGGACGGACATTTTAAAAGCGATAACATCATGAGCATCCTACGGCAAACCAGCGGCATTATCCGCAACACATTTATCAACGGGATCATTTTTTTAATTCCGCTCGTTGCGCTCGGCTGGGTTTTCAGCGGCGCTATAAGTGGTATTTTGACCTTTGTCGGCAATGCGCAAAATAATCCCTGGGTAAAAGTGCATGGCGGGTTACTCTTGCTGCTTCCGCTCGTTTTCCTGCTATTGATCGCCTTTGTTTTTGCATTAGGTATCCTGGTTCATATTACCATACTAAGCCGCGCAAAAAACTGGCTTGAACACCAGGTTCTGGATATGATGCCTGGTTACGATTTTCTTAAATCAATGATGGAGGAAAAACTGCATGTCAAGCAAAATGACGGCATACCTGTCCTGGTTCAATGGCGCGACTCACAGCAATTAGGCATATTGGTTGATGAAAAGGGAGGCCGCAATGTTGTTTTCTTTCCGAACAGCAGCATCCTTGGCGGCGGCGCAATCCATGTTGTAGAAGCAACGCAGGTTACCCGGCTTGTCTTATCGCTTACCGATCTGGACAATATTCTGATCCGTTCCGGCGGTGGTTTGCTTGGTCAACTTGATATTAAAGACACGGGGAATACGGTTTGATGAATGATCCAGTAAAAACACCTGCCGTATACTGCCGGGAATGCCGGCAAAAGTTCCGCTATGAGCTGCCTCCTGGCTGGCTATTACGGAAGATCCGGTATTTTTTGCCCCTCAGGCGCTATTTTTGCGTGGGCTGCCTCAAAACCCGATATCGAATAGTCAAATAGAGATTATTAATTAAACGCGGTCCCGGCCTTTTGAAGATTGGCTGGCTCCCGTGCATTAGCTACATCGGACTGGTCAATGTCTTACCATTTTTCTAAATTTCTGCTGCTAAGGCTCCCTGTCTTTCCTTCTTCAGATCTATGAGTTTTTTGTTTACACCAGCCAGTCGCGCTACTTTGTTCAAACCTAACCCTGCGTAGCCTTTATTGCGGAAAATGAAGGCTACGGCATTGATCAGTTTTCGTTTGGTTTCTTTTTTATCTTTCATGAAACGACTCTGAACGTTCACCTGGTAATGGCCATTTGCGATTCGTTCGTTTGCGCAGCTTTTCAAACAATATTCACCAATGTGAATTGTATTACTGCGGTAGGGTCACCTTGTACTTTTCAGCCTGGTTATTTTTCAACTGATGGGCGCCTTCAATGAAATCTTGGTCTACGACTTCCGCAATGGCATCTACCGAAATACGCAATGGGCGGGTGTGTTCTTTGATATTGAAATATGAAAGGCGCTAAATATTTAACTTTAGTTGTAATAATTATAAACCAAACAAAAAATGCGTTTCGGATCTCAGCCCCGAAACGCATTAAATATTTATATCAATTACATCAGCTCAATCTCATGCTGACCTTATAACAAAAGAAGTCTATATTTTCAACTTATCATATTCAGCACATATCAATTTCAAATCAATATGTATCAATGATCGCTAAGCCTTATCAGGCGTACATGATCAACCATTGCCTGATTAACCTCGCCATTCATATTTTCATTAGCATTCTTCAATTGCAATGATATCAGGTGCCGACCTTTACTTAGTTTCATTTTAACAACATTGCTATATCCCCAGTTACTCCACTCCTCTTTTCCTCTTTGTGGTAGTACCACGGTGCCGGCAAAATGCTTATCCACTTCCAATGTACGTATGGCGCATTTATTTTCTGTATTGATAGGTCCGTTACCATTGGCGTACCTAAAATCAATGGCATAAATACCAGCCTGATCAACCTTAACTGCGACATTTAAACTGGTGTTTACCGTTTTGCTGATCTCCACAAAACCTTTGCCCGTAAAACCCTGGTAAGCCAAGGGCGACTGATCAACCGAGCCTTCAGCCTCGATGGTTTGAACCGAACCGGCGGGAACAACCTGTACAGGTTCACTTGCAAATGAACCCACACCTTTTGTATCAACAGCAATAACCTGGTACTCGGCATACTCATTAGCATTTACCGTATATCCAGTCGTTTTACTATTGGCAACAGGTTGCCCATTTTTAATGATACGATAGCTTACAGCCCCATCTGATTTTGGCCAGCTAAGTTTGTCTTTAGCATACACCGCAACGGGAGTTTCTGGTGCGGTGTAACCTGGCCGAAGATTGCTTTTACCTGTTAACACATTATTGGCTAATATTATTTTGATGCTATGCTTTCCGGTCAGATCAGCAGGAATAATTGCACTTGTTATAGTTTTACCATCAAGGGCCATGCTTTTAATTTGGTTGCCATATCCCTCCATAGTAATATTTAGCATTGCCCCACGGTATTTAAAATGATCCAATGAGCGGGTGCCGGCCAGTGCTTTGGGGACAAATGGTTTTAATTGCAAGCTGTTCTCGTAGTAATGGATCCCAAACAGTACTTTATAAACCAATGCGATGTTGCCAGATAAGCTCCAGAGCATATTGCTGCTATTTATTTGTGTACCGGCAAAGTCGCCATTGCTGGCCACAAAGTTTTCCTTGTTGGTAAGCCACAAAGTTGCCGGGCGGTATATGGCGCTGATGGCCCTCATAACCGATTTTTCGTTACCCGCTTTGGCTGATGCCATTGCCCAGTAGGTTTCTACAAAAGGCCATACGGCGTTGTTATGGTAAGGCAGTATATTAGGGATCTGTGGGTAGATGCACGGGATACCGAACTCATTTACAGGAGTATTATTGATAACGCTTTGCTGCTTACCCGCGTCGGCCGCGTCAAATAGCACGGCTAAGGCCTCGCCCAATGCTTCAGATCTGGGTGACACTGTTTTATAATTACGGCCATACCGGTATTGGCCATAGTATCCTTTGGAAGGCAACCAAAGGTTGTTCAATCCTTTTTTAATCCCCGCGGCTTGCTGAGTATAGCTTGCAGCCGCAGCTTTATCATTTAATAAACCGGCCATAGAGGCTAACACCTTGTTCACCTGGTAATGTACCACCGTGGTACCCAGGCATTCCGACTCATAGATATCGGCTGGCTGCATCCATTTGGGGTAGGTCTCGTCACGCCAGTCAAGAAATGAGGATTCACCACGTACCATGCCGGTTTGTTTATCGTACACATTCAGCACATCATCAGCAGCCGATTTTTTGATGATCCTGTAAGCTTTTTCCAGCCAATCCTTATCACCTGTTACTTTGTAAACCTCCCAGGCGGCTACAGCCCAGATCATCCTGTCTGACGACACAGGATAAGCGCCGCCCGTGCCGGTATCCTGAATTATCCTGCCATTTTTCACCTTCTTCATCAGGCTGTAAACTGCGACCCGGGGTTGCAACACAGCCATCGAGAGGATAATACTATAACTAATGTCTCTTGTCCAAACTCCTCCCCACTCCTTTCCTGTGCGGAAAGTACTATCGGGTTCAACAGCGTTCTGCATTTCCTCCAAAGCAAGGTTATACAGCGCATCGCTGATCTTGTATCCCGAATGATATTGAGGAAAAGCGCTTACGTCTTCAGTCATTTTCCATGACGAGGCTGTACTGTTTGCATCCTGGGGTTTGTTCAGCACCAGGGTAGTTTCATAGATGCCGTCTCCGTCCGGGTCCTTCAGTTCCAGTTCGGGGCGGTTATGGATGTTATTAAAATCCCATATCATGGGCGCCGTATTGCCTGCTACATATACGCCTTTAAAATCAGCTTTATATATCTTATCGCCATTAAAGCAGGTATAATATCCCTTGGTTTTAAAGGCATCCAATACGGCGCGCATATCCAGCCTGATCCTGAAACTGGTAAAAGGTTTCAGGTAGCTGCCTTGCGGTATGGCCTTATGATCGGCATAGCTTTCACCAAATTTAAGGAGCGGTGTTTCATTCGCCTGGGCAATACAGCTGAAATGATGATCGTTACCCGATGGCAGCTCATTGTCTTTACCATTAATGCTAAACTTGAAATCTACAACAGGGCTTTTGTACAGGTTGATAGGGCTCTGGTAATTTGACTGTAGTTCAGTAGCTGAAATTGCTTTGGCCAGGTATTTTCCCTGTATCACCCTATCCGGGTATATGGTATAGGCTTTGGAAGTGTAAATGGGCTTACTGCTTTGCGCGTTCACATAACCAGCTACAAGCAGTAAGTTCAAAATTACAGGAATTGAATATTTCATTATATGTCTTTATGATTTTTATTGGTACTCGACCACAACCATATCCCAGTATTTTAACATTGGCAATGTGAAGGTAACCGAACTTCCAGACTGGGTATAAGTTACGATTTTGGATGCCCCGCCATCAATATCCGGTGATGCTACCCATATTTTTTTGATGGCTTTGGCCGATGTAAAATTAAAACGGCCATTGGTTACAGGAACAGGCGCTGTTTGCGTTCCATTTCGGTCACGCCAGTCAAGGCTATTGGCGTTGGCAAAGTTGATCAAATGGATCACCTGTTTGCTGCCCAGGTCCCTGCCTATTACCGATACCTGGCCTGTGACTGGCGGAAAGTTATTTAACCTGGTTTTGCTATCGCCAGCCGCTATTGCCGGGTTATTTAACACGCCGCCATCACGCAATAAATTCTCATAAGCGGTCAAAAAATCGTAATAACTAATCATGGCTGATTGCAGATCCGCGTGCATTTGGAGGTTGCTGTTTGGAAAATACTCCTTACCCAGCATGTGCTCGCCCAGTTCCAGGTGCGAGCCACCGTGGGCGAAGATCACCGCATCTGTAAACAATACGCCCGGGGTGTTAAAATAGCCGGGGCTGCCCGCCAGGTCATAATCCATGTAGGCTGCCAGTACGCTCTTTTTGGCTCCGCCGGTCAATGCATCATTACTCCTAATAATATTGCCCAGGTCTTTATAAGCTTCGTTGGGTGCCCACACTTCCGAATACAGGAAATCAACCGGCGCGGCAGCAATCTGCGGTTGGCCGTATTGGGTCACCGCGTTCATCACCAGGGCTTTGGTTGGCATAGCTAATTTCATCGCTTTAATAAAGGAGTTAAAAGCCGTTGGCAAATCAACAGTACCTCCGTTATAGTTATATAACGTTTTATCCCGGTTGCCCAACTGGTCTATCTGGTAACCGTCAAAAGGATATACCTGGAAGGCTTCATTGGTTTTGGCGGCTATATATTGCTGCCAACCCGTATTTGATGGATCCATCAAATACAAATCGCTTTTAAACAAAGGCTGCGGTAAGGTGGCCACTTCTTTTTTGGTATGGCTGCCGTCATTAAACAAATACCAGCTTTCGGCTACCCCATCCGCAGCGGCATCGTTCAAAGCACCATAAGCCAGGTTGTAATGCAGCGTTTTCATATTGTAGCTATGCGCGGCATCAATATAACCTTTCACAGTTGCTCCGTAATTATCGCGGTTAGCAATATCTTTCCAGCTGGCATCGGGCCTGGCAACAGTACCGGCCAATGGTTTATGGTGCTTATCCTCCCAATCCTGGAATTGCACATAGTTCATATGGTAACGGTTCAATGAACTCATGACAGTTTTAATATCGGCATCGCTCAATTTGCCATAGGCAGATAAAAATGCATTCCGGGGAAAACGCGCCGGATCTGATGACACATCAACCGCTATGGTTCCGTAAATTTTTTCCTGGTCATCGGTACCGTCAAACAACTCTATCATGTAACCGGTAAAATCGGTTGCCGGGGCTGTCCATTTCCAGCTGATGCCGGTTAGCGCCGCCGACTGAACAACCGCTCCCGATTGTTTATACCTGATCTTCACAGAAGCCGGCAAAGCCTTATCAATGGTGAAATTCACCTGGTCGCCCGGTTTATAAAAAGCTTTATCTGTTGTAATATTAGTAAGGCCATTAGCCGTTGCTGTTTTTATTAAGCCGGTATTATCGACCAATTTATCTTTTTTACAGCCGCAGCTTATGGCCGCCATCATTAATCCACCTATCCAGTAATGTTTCATTTGCTTTTTTATTTTTTATGCCCCGAAAAACCGGGGACGATTATAGTTTATTGTTTTACTATAGCAATGCTCAAATCTTTCATATTGAGCGTTATCTTGTAATTGCCTGCTGTTGAAGCCGTAACCACCCATTTGTTATCCGGATCTCCGGAACTGAGCTGCACGGTTGTGGCCGAAAGTGCAGGATGATCGCTTACCGGCCTGTAAAATTTTGCACCAAAATCTTTTGCCGTACCAATCTTGAACTCCCCGGCAACCAGCGGGCCGGTCCAGGTAAATACGAAGGGATCCGTGGCGCTTTTTACCATCGGCACAGCGGCGTCCAAACTCCATCCTCCCGGCGCGGCATCGCCAATGATCCACAGCGCGGTGTAAGGCGGTGTGCTTACAATGGTATTTACAATGCTGATGGTATTGGTGCGCAGGTTAAGCGTAATTTTATAGGTACTGGCCGTTGTAATGTGCCATTTATTATCCGGATCGCCCGCGTTGAGCTGTATGGCTGTAGCCGAAAGATCGGGCGCATTAGTAGCTGGCCTGTAAAACGGCGCACTGAAATCTTTGGCGGTAGCTATCTTAAAGTCGCCGGCAACCAGCGGCCCGGTCCAGGTAAAGATGAATGAATCGCTTGCATCAACCACTAAAGGTGTAGCGGCATCAAGGCTCCAGCCACCCGGCGAGGCATCACCCAATAACCATAACTGGCTGTACGGTGCTTTGGGCGGATCGGTACTTACAATGCTGATGCTGCTGTTATGCAGGTTAAGCGTTACTTTGTAGTTACCGGCTTTGGCCGCGACAATCTGCCATTTATTATCAGGATCGCCGGAACTTACCTGAGCGGTTGTTTCGGTTAATGCCGGGTGATTGGTTAAAGGACGATAAAACGCGCCGCCAAAATCTTTCACGGTAGCTATCTTAAATTCGCCCGCAACCAGTAAGCCCGTATAGGTAAACAAATAAGGGGCGGCAGCATCCTGCACCATCGGGGTGGCGTTACTAATATCCCAACCTTTTGGCGTGGCATCACCCACCATCCAAAGCTCGCTGTATGGCGGCGGGATAACTTTGTTGTAAGTGGTAACCGTTAAGACAACCGTATTGGAGTTAAACGGCGATACGGAACCATCAGAAGTGGCAATTACGATACGCACCTCTACCTGTGTGGCTGCAGCTATGGGCAGTGTATTAAACAGGTTGTTCAATGCTTCCTGCGTATAGGTTTTGGTAAGGGTATCCCGGCCCAATTTAATATTGGTGGCGTTGGCAAAATTGCTGCCTTTTAAATCCCACTGCAAAAAGTAGGTAACGGAACCCTGCATCCCCTTTACCGCCGCCGCCGACCATTTCAGGGTAACAGCCGGCTGATCTTTATTATCCCTTGTAAGCACAATAGTGCTTGATGATGCCGATAACACCGGGGTTGAGGTAACCTGCGGCATGATATTATCCTTTTTACAGGAAAACGTGAGCAGGGCAAAAACAGATATGAGCAGCAAGCCCCAAAGTGTGGATCTGCTGTTTTTATATCGTGATGAATAAACATCACTGAAGTTGAAAGCTTTCATGATTGAGGTTTATGTTGATTAATTAATAGCCTGTGTTTTGTACAAGATTAGGGTTTGAATCTATCTCCTGCTGGGGTATTGGCAGCAACAGGAATTTGGCTGTGGCATTTGTTTTACCAATAGAATGCAGGAAATCCAGCCCATACTGGCCGTTGTTTACCCTGATAAGATCAAACCAGCGCTGGCCTTCAAAAGCCAGTTCCATGCGGCGCTCGTGCAAAACCACGGTGCGGAAAGCATCTTTTGATAATCCGGTGGCGATATTTGCTATTCCGGCACGGTGGCGCACCACATTAAGCGGCACTTCGGTGCCGGCCTGGCCCAGTTCATTCATGGCTTCGGCCTGCATGAGCAAAACATCCGCGTAGCGCAAAACCGGAAAGTTCTCGGGGTTGGTATTATAATCAGGCGATATGGATTTCGGCACCAAGAACTTACGCAGGTTAAAGCCGGTGGTCGAGTAAGATGCCTTGTAGGCTTTACCGTCAAATGCCGGGCAACCGGGATACAATATGGTAATGTCCTTACGCACGTCGCCGCTTTCATAAGCATTTACAAACTCCTGCGTTGGCTGATTCCAGCCATAGGAGCCCCCTACAAAATCTGAATTACGCGGGCCTGTAAAAGTGCTTGGCCAGGCTGCCTGGTTAAAATCATCAAAGAAACCATAAGTGGTGGCACCGCTATATTGAACTTCAAATAACGATTCGGCTGTATTTTTTTTGGTAGCTGAAAAATTATCGGCATAACTGGCATTCAGGGAGTAACCTAAAGCAGTTACCTGTTTGCACAGATCAACCGTTTGCTGGTAGTTGCCCAGGGTTAAATAAACCTTAGCTAACAAGCCGGTTGCCGAGCCCTTTGATGCCCTGCCAATATCGGCGCCGGAATAGGCTGATGCAGCTGGAAGCAGCCCCATGGCATCCGTAAGATCCTCGATGATCAAAGCGTAAACATCTGCCTTAGGCGAACGCTTTACTTTAAGGTCATCACCCACTATCTGCGGTTTGGTGATGAGCGGTACATCGCCAAATAACCTTACCAGATTAAAATAATACAGCGCCCTTAAAAATTTAGCTTCGCCTATAATGCGGTTCTTCAAAGTGGGATCCATGCTTATATCGGGTACTTTTTGCAGTACAATATTACATTGCAAAATACCCGGCGCAGGGCCGCGATAAACATCCAGTACCCCGGCGTTGGCCGATGTAGTTACAAAGTTTTGTTCGTCCTGGGTTTCAATACCGTCGGTACCGCCGCCGGCGCCTGTTACACTGTTGCCGGCCATGATATCCGTTGTCCAGATCCTGAAGTTATACAGTTTGGGACGCTGCAGGGGCTGGTAGGCAGCATTCACTGCATTTACGGCGTCCTCGGCAGTTTTATAGTAGTTGGCTGTGTTCACAGAATCTAAAGGGGCCTTATTCAGAAAATCTTTCTTGCAGCTCACTAATGCGGCAAACAGCACTAAAGCGGTTATATATTTATTGGTTTTCATTATTAATGCTTTAAAAATTAAAGTGTTAAATTGATACCTAAGCTAATGGTACGGGTTACAGGGTACACGCTAAAATCGATGCCGTTGCTGCCCACTTCCGGATCAAAACCGGTGTATTTGCTAAAGGTGAACAGGTTTTGCCCGGTAACGTACAAGCGGGCACTGCTGAAACCTATCCGCTTCATATAAAGCTGCGGAACGGTGTAACCTAATGTGGCGCTTTTGATACGCAGATAGGAACCATTTTCCACAAAACGATCAGATATGCGGGAGTTTTTGTTAGGGTCGTTATAAATGGCCCTCGGGATAGTATTGCTGGTGCCCTCTCCCACCCATCTGCCTAAAACCCTTGTTGTTTGGTTTTGGGCAACGGCCATGCTTTCCTGGTACACATTGTTGGCATTAAATATCTTGTTGCCATACACACCCTGTAAAAATATGCTCAGGTCGATACCTTTATAGCTGAAGGTATTGTTCATAGCGTAAATGAATTTGGGGTTGGGGTTGCCGATATAGGTACGATCGGCATCATTGATCACGTTGTCGTTATTCAGATCCTTAAACCTGATATCGCCTGCCGAGGTACGATTGTAAGGATCAGCACCGGTTTGCTGGGCAGCATGGGCATCTACATCAAACTGGGTTTGAAAAATACCCTGTGTTACAAAGCCATAAAAGCTATTAATGGGATGCCCAACCGAATTGATATTGATATTGCCATTTAAACCGATGCTACCGCCAAACAAGGAATTATTATCACTTAAAGCGGTGATTTTATTTTTATTGAAGGAGATATTGGCATTGGTTGTCCAGGTGAACGCGCCGGTTAAGTTCCTGGAGGATACAGCAATCTCGATACCTTTATTCTCCACATTACCTGCATTGCCATAAGGGGCCGCGCCAGAGTAACCGGTAGAGATGGGCAGGTTAATTGGTACCAGCATACCAGTTGTTTTTTTAATATAACCATCTACATTTAACGTAATACGCTGGTGTAGGAAGGTTGCATCAATACCTAAATTGCTCTGCTTAACGGTTTCCCAATGCAGGTTGGGGTTGGCGGCATTAAGGGCTATTTCGGCAGGTACCACGGTACCATTAAAGTTGTATACCGCCGTTGTTAATACCGATGCGAAGGAATAATTACCGATGTTTTGATTACCGGTTTCGCCGTAGCCCGCACGGATCTTCAGATCATCAAAAAAAGTAATATTCTTAAAAAATGGCTCCTGGGTTAAGCGCCAGGCTAATGATGCCGATGGAAAGGTTCCGTATTTATTATTTTCGCCAAAACGGGATGAACCATCCCGCCTTACGGTAGCGGTAAACAGATAGCGGTCTTTATAAGCATAATTGGCGCGGCCAACATAAGATAATAACGACCATTCTGATCCATCGCCCTGTAATACCGGGTTAAGCGTGCCATTGTTAAGCTGCTGGGTAACATCGCTGGCAAAACCGCTTACGTTACCGCCTGCAAAATGGTAGGCATTGCTCTGCGCGTCGGTTCCGGCCAATACGGTAAGGTGATGATCTTTCCCAAAAAACCTATCGTAGGTTAAAAAATTATCCCAGGTATAGGTAATGCTTTTATTGTACTGCTCGGCCAGATAGGAGTTTGGCTGCGGGATGGGCTGGTAGTTATACTTTGGTGAAAAGGTACGGCTGTTAAAGAATGAAGCCTGCATGCCGCCTGTGGTTTTAAAAGTTAAACCGGGTAGTATAGTGGCCTCGGCATATATCGACCCCAATAAATTGTAACCGTCAGTATTATTTTTAACCAGGTTTGCTGTCGCGATGGGATTTTTCACGTCGCCATAAAACTGCGGCTGCCCTACCGGACCAGCATACGTACCATCTGCATTAAAGATAGGCTGTGCCGGATTGGCCGACATGGCCCCACGAATATCATACGAGCCGCTTGGCTTTTCGTCATGGTTTAGGGTGATGTTGTTACCAAACTTAAGCCATTTTAACACTTTGTTATTACCGTTAAACTGTATGGTGTACCTGCGGTAAGCGGTACTGGTTACAATACCTTTTTGATCTAAAACGCTACCCGAGACATAATAATCGGACTTATCTGTACCGCCCGAATAGGAAAGGGTATAACTTTGGATAGGTGCAGTTTTGAACAAGGCGTCGAGCCAGTTAGTACCCACACCCAATGATTTAGGATCGGCATAGGCCGGGTTGGTTGATTGGTTATTATTGGCCAGTAACTCGTTGTTCAACTGTGCAAACTGGCCCGCGTTTAAGAGCTTTACCATATTGGTTGCTTTTTGTACGCCGGCAAAAGCATTAACACTTAAATGGCTTTGCCCTGCGGTACCCTTTTTGGTAGTGATCAGCACCACTCCATTTGCGCCGCGCGACCCGTAAATAGCGGCGGCTGATGCATCTTTTAACACATCAAATGAGGCTACATCGTCGGGATTGATCGTATTCAGCGGAACATCAGTGGGCACGCCATCAATAACGATCAGGGGATCGGCATTGTTAATGGTACCCACTCCCCGCACCCTGATGGTAACATTGCTGCCCGGCGAACCGGAAGTAATGGCCTGCACACCGGCAGCGCGACCTTCAATAGCCTGGCCAATATCGGGCACAGGCTGCGAGGAAATCTCCTTAATATTAACGGAGGTTACGGCTCCGGTAACATCCTTCTTTTTTTGCGTACCGTAACCTACCACCACAACCTCGTTAAGGGCCTTTGCGTTTTCGGTCATGATAATATTAAGGAAGGTTTTATCGGCAACCGGCACCTCCTGGCTTATGTAGCCAATAAAGCTGAACACCAGTATGGCATTACGATCTTTCACGTTCAGTTTGTAGTTACCGTTAGCATCGGTGAGGGTACCGTTGCCGGTGCCTTTTTCTGTTACCGATACACCGGGCAGCGCGCCGGCGGCATCAGTAACTTTACCGCTGATACTTATGGATTGCATCGGGCCGGCAGTTACCCGGGCCGATACATCCCGCTCCTTTGCCGACGCAAAAGTGCATACCGGCATCGCCATGAGCAACACCAGCGGACTAATGGCCATTGTTATTTTGGACGCGCCAAAATGTAATTTTCGTAAACGAAATTTCATATTTTTTAGGATTTCAGGTTATAATTTCAAGGCATTGGCCGCCTTATTTGAATTGATTAGATGACGCTGGATTGAACAGCGTGAAAATGTGCAGCGTAGATTTTCTTCATAATTATTTATTTAGTTTATATTTTGGTTACGGACTAATCTGATACCGATTGGCGGCGGTATTTTGATGAGCCCTAAATAAGGGCTTTGAAAAGAAAGGGCGCAATCACAGCATTTCAATTTAAATTCAAAATGTATCAATTTGCGAATGAGAAAATATAGGTTGAAATATGTGGTTATATTTAAGCCCGGTTACCTGCCCCGCTAACTGAAGGAGAAATCCACGCGGGCAATGCACCTGATTAGTATAACCAATTTTGAAAAAACTATACCTGATATTACTTCTGTTTAATTTTGTGGCTGCCAGCGGACAGCAGGCATCGTACTATTTTAAAAACTATCAGGTGCAAAACGGGCTGTCCAGTAATACCATTACCTCCATTTTACAGGATAAAAAAGGCTTTATGTGGTTTGGCAGCCGCAACGGGCTTAACCGTTTTGATGGTAATGTATTTAAATTGTTCGGCAACAAACTGGGTGATAGCACCAGTATCGGGAGCAATTCAATTTTCAGTTTATACGAAGACCGCAGCGAGACACTTTGGGTGGGTACCTACAAAGGAATTTACCTGTTTAACCCGCTTGAGGAAAGCTTTACAGTCTTTAAACAGATACCTCCTGGGGAGGTAAGGTATATCGCAGGCGACCATCAGCATCATATCTGGATCATATCAAACCTTACACTTTACCGTTATGACGAACTGAGTAAGATCATCACTCCCTATCCGCTCAAAAACGACCAGTCCATCACCCTAAATATGGCCGCAGATGGCTCGGTCTGGACCGCTACCTCACAGGGTTTTATCAACCATTATAACGCCGCCGGCAGAAAGATAGCGGGCTACGAAATTTCAATGATCAATGGCGGGCGTAAGTTTTCCGCAATACAGGAAATCTACCCTGTTGGGGACACCTCGGTTATCGTAGGCACTATGAACCAGGTCGTTTTATATAACTACAAAGCCAACCGCCTGTTCAACATCTTTAAAGATCAAAAAACACAGGCTGACATTCACGTACACGTTGTTTTTCACCAGAGTGACGGTACTTATTGGCTTGGTACGGAAAGCGGATTGTATATATTTAACCTGGTAAACGGTAAAACCACCATCGTACAAAAACAATACAGCGACCCGTATTCCATTACCGATAATATCGTTTCAGCTATATATAAGGACCGTGAGGGCGGGACCTGGATTGGCACCTATTTTGGCGGGCTGAACTATTACTCGGGCCAGTACAACAACTTTAAAAAATATTTCCCGGAGCCTGGTATTAACAGCCTGAGCGGGAACATTGTTCACGAGATCACCAAAGACATGTATGGTAACTTGTGGATAGGTACAGAAGATGCCGGCCTGAACAAAATAGATCATAAAACGGGTTTAATTAAACATTTTTTACCTGGAAAGGAAGCTGGCGGTATATCTTACCGGAATATTCATGGCCTTGTTGCCGATGGCAACCAATTATGGATAGGCACCTATGAGCACGGACTGGATGTGATGGATCTGCGAACAGAAAAAGTGATTAAACATTACTCGTCCAATACCGATGATAAAAGCTTTCATGGTAATTTTATAGTTGCCCTGTACAAAACCCAGGGCGGTGATATTTTGGTAGGTACCTGGAATGGCTTGTTTAAATATAACAGGGCGACCGATAGCTTTAACTGGCTGCTCTTTTTTGGCGATCATATTCAATCTATCCATGAAGACAATGAAGGCACTTTATGGGTAAGCACCTATGGAAACGGGGTATATTATTATAATGAATCAAAAAACAAAAAAGGGCATATTTTTTACCAACCGGGCAATACCAACAGTATCCTGAATGATTATGTGAACGGTTTGTTTATAGATAGCCGCAAGCAGGTTTGGTTTTGCACCGAGGGCGGCCTGAGCCGCTATAATCCCAAAAACAAACAAATAACAAACTATACTAAAGAAAATGGCTTACCTGACAACCAGGTTTTCAGGATGCAAGAGGATGAAACAGGTAAATTATGGATCTCAACAGCTAAAGGACTGGCCAGGTTTGACCCGACAAGCAGCTCATTCAGTAACTATCATACCGTGAACGGTTTGCCGACCGAACAGTTTAACTATAATTCATCCTATCACGATACAAACGGTACCATGTATTTTGGCACCGTAAAGGGGATGGTGAGCTTTATACCAGCCAGATTTGTAAAGAACCCCTATGTGCCGCCCGTCTATATAACAGGATTGCAGGTTAACAATACCGAACTGGCAATAAACAAACAAGGTTCCCCACTGTCAAAATCTATTACTTACACGCAGGCCGTCACGCTTCCCTACAACAGTTCCAATATTAGTCTGGATGTGGCTGCTTTAAGTTATGTTATCCCGGAAATGAATGGTTACGCCTATAAAATGGATGGCATCGACAAAAACTGGATACAGTTTAAAAACAACAGGAAGATCTATTATACCAAATTACCGGCCGGCAATTACGTTTTTAACTTAAAAGGATCAAATAGCGAAGGTGTATGGAATGGTAAAATAGTGAAGTTAAATATCAGGATATTACCCCCCTTTTATGCCACATTCTGGGCTTATACACTTTACCTGATCATTGTAGCCAGCGTGATAACTACCATTGTAAGATATTACCACTTAGCCGTTAGCGAGAAAAACAAAAGGCGTATTGAAACTATTGAAATTAATACCGAACGGGAGATCTATAATGCCAAGATAGAGTTTTTTACCAATGTGGCCCACGAGATACGAACGCCGCTTACTCTGATAAAGATGCCTTTAGATAAACTGATAAACAGCCACTTCGATAACCCCGAAACCAATGAAAACCTTGCTATGATCAATAAAAACGCTAACCGCCTGATAGGGCTCACCAATCAGCTGCTTGATTTCAGGAAAGCTGAGGCCAATAAGTTCAGCCTGAATTTTTCAAAAACAGATATTAACGAGTTACTGAACGAGGTCTATGCCACCTTTAAACCGGCAGCCGAATTAAAAAACCTCACCTATAAGCTGGACTTGCCTCGTATAACCCTGCACGCTTATGTTGACCATGAGGCTTTAAAAAAGATATTGAGCAATTTGTTTAATAATGCTATTAAATACGCGGCTCAAACTGCCGCGATTAAGCTGTTACCATTCAGTAGCGAGGATGAGCTATTCAGGATAGAGGTTCGCAACGATGGTTTCCTGATCCCTGTTGATCTGCAGGAAAAAGTATTTGAACCTTTTTACAGGATAAAAGAGACTGAAAAAGAAGCTGGAACGGGTATTGGTTTGCCATTGGCGCGGTCATTAACATTATTACACAAAGGCGTATTGGAGCTAAAACCATCCATTAACGCGCAGAATATTTTCCTGCTTTCGCTGCCAATGCATCAGGAAACAGAAATAGACCTGACCGAAAAGGAAGATTTAGTATTAAAAGAAACCAATACGCCCGCTAGCAATGATACTGATACAAATAAACCCTATATATTATTAGTTGAGGATAACAGAGAGATATTAAATTATTTAACAAAAGAATTAGTTGCCACATATTACATACTTAAAGCCCATAACGGCCAAGAGGCGCTTGATGTGCTGCAAAAAGAAAATGTGCAGATAGTAATCAGTGATATTATGATGCCGGTAATGGATGGTATTGAGCTTTGCAGAAAAATGAAAAGCGATTTGCAATACAGTCACATACCCATTATTTTACTTACGGCAAAAAACTCACTTAACTCCAAAATTGAAGGCCTGGAGGTTGGTGCCGATGCTTATATTGAAAAACCATTTGCCTTTGAACATTTGCTGGCTCAAATGAACAATTTGCTGATGAACCGCAATATGATGAAGGAGTACTTTGCACGGTCTCCCCTGACCCACATTAAAGGAATAGCGGTATCCAAGGCTGATAAGGATTTTCTTGACCGCCTGAACAAGATCATTTACGACCATATTACGGATATGGATTTGGATGTTGATCAGCTGTCGGGCATGATGAACATGAGCCGCCCTACATTGTACCGCAAGATCAAGGGCATATCCGACATGACGCCTAATGAACTGATCAATCTGTCCCGTCTTAAAAAAGGCGCAGAATTGCTCGCTGAAGGCGACCACAAGATCAACGAGGTTGCCAATATGATCGGTTATACATTGCCTACTAATTTTTCACGCGACTTTCAAAGACAGTTTGGAGTAAGCCCTTCTGTTTATGTTTATAATCTTAAAGGAGATCAAAAACAGATATAAAAGTCAGGGCCGCCAGATGGCAGCCCTGAGCTGAGCAAAATTAATGTTTTGTTATCTTTTATAACTTTGTTACCAGCCACTGCTGGTTTGTGCCGCCGGTATAAGTAAATTGTTTAACCACTCCTCCATTAACTGTCGACGCGCCATAAACATCCAGCACTTTGCCGCTGTTAAGGTTCACAATTTTATAATAGCCGCCTCCAACGGTTACAAGGATCCATTTCTGACTGTTGACACCTGATGCTGTCCACTGATGAATCTGCACATCATCAGCAACAGATTGCTGGTATACATCCATATTCTTATTGCTATTGGTATTGCTTAACGTAAAATAGCCGCTGCCTGTACTGGCAAGTTTCCATTTCTGGCTGGGTATTCCTGAATAATCCCACTGATGTACGATTGCCCCGTCTGCTATTGACTGCTGATAAATATCAAGCGCTTTACCGCTGTTACGATTAGTTATCCGGTATATACCACCCGATATGATTTCAGGTATTACCTTTAAAATAACACAACCATGTGCCGGGACGCTTATCGTGTAGGAGTCCATGCTTCCCAGGTCAGTATGCTGCCACATATCCCTTACTTTTGCATATCCGGTAATCCCGAGGTCAGTTGAAAAATTTATGGTACGGTTCTGAGCGACGTCTTCCCGGTTAAACAGGCCTACCACCCAGTCTCCGTTTGTCATTTGACCCTTCCATACCTGGCTCAGCGCGTTCGTTGGATCATTATTCAGGGGCTTACCGACAAACCCGTCCTGGTTTAAGGCCAGTAACTCTGTATTTTGATAGATCCATAAACTCCCGCCAATGCTGTTATATTGGTCGGCCACAGATACCGGACCGCCGGCAATAAGGTTTAACGAGACTGCTGTTTTTCGTTCATCATCGTTAGCAAACTTATTAAGCCTGATAAAGTCTCCATCGAGCACCAGTTTCCCCCTGCCCGACAGTTTTGACCAATAGGTATATCCGTCAAACGCATTGTCATATTGGGACCAAACGTCTACAGTCCTGGTCCCGCGATTGAGATTATTGAAGCGGCCCCATGCGGCATCAAATCCGGTGTCGTCATTGATCCGGATCATTCGTCCATATTTATTTTCCAGCTCCCCCTCATTTTTCAGATTAGGCATGACCAGGCTTAGGAATATTCCATTGGAATCGCATGCCTGACGCATCCAGCTCAGCGCTTTATCATAATCAGCTTTCGGCCTTGAGGGACCAACTGTTCCCAGGTTCTGATCCTGGCCTGTTTCATACCATGACAAAAAATCGACCCTCAAAAACTTCACCCCCATATCGGCATAATACTGGATATAGCCCTTTACATATTGTTCAGCTCCCGGATTGTTAACCTGTACCCAGGTAAACCATGTCGCGTTTTCTGCCGGATTTATTATACTGGATAAGGGAATTTGAGTGCCTTTAATTTTTACGCCGGCATCGGCCGCGGCTTTGTTTACCCAAAGCGGATTGTTATACATTCCCAGTGTCATGCCATGTTGCTGAATATACGTTGACCAGTAGGCGTAATCATGTGTCCATTGGCTGGCATGTTTGGTTCGGTACCCATTAACATTATAGGATGCATCATCTCCCCAGCCGTCAATGCAGATCATCTTATACCCGTATGATTTCAGATTTTGGTCTACCCAGTTAATATTGGCCTGCCACTCTGCTTCAGGAATATATCCGTCGTGTACAATGTTATACTCATATGGGTTCCAGTAAAGGGGCGCCTTAGTTGATACGGTTACCGCATTAACTGCACGGGCTCTGCCGACATCGGCATCCGCAAGAAGCCTGTCAGCTTTTGATACAACATTCTTTTTGCAGGAAAAAACAATGGCACACAGCGCCATTAATAAGAAAAATAGCCTTTTCATCATAATTACTTGGTTAACAATATATAATTGGTTAATTAATTGCACTTTGGGCAGTGCAAAACAAATTACGGTGCTAATATTTTAACAGAATAATCATTGAATATCAATATGTTATCAAATCGTATCAATTGAAGCATTACATATTTTCCAAATGCCTCAAAACTTCTGTTTTTATGCTCTTAAAGGGTCTTTTTATTAAAATGCCAATAACATCTGCATAAACAAAGAGCCAACAAGGTGATGGAAGCGTTTTGGGTTATCACCAATAAAAACTTTGGTGCCGAAATAAACGCTGTATACAAGAGCAGCAATAAAATTTCTAATTTTTCGGGTTGATGTACCTAACTATATTTTTTTAAAAAGCATTTGGAATTTCAAATACTTAGTGTTAACTTTACACTAAGTAAATAAAAAATTCTTCTCATAATTTAGGTTTATAATTGGTTAGTAAAAGCTCCTGCCCATCAGGAGCTTTACTTATATAAGCATATTATGAGTGTACGGCTAATTGTGCCCATATATTGAAGACCCTGTGAGCATCATAATACATCATTGGAATGGTTTCATTTAAGCAGTCAACATCGTTATTCATCACAGTCGTTTTCCCCCTCCAGCGGAATAACGCCATTTTTAATACCATAAATAACAAGCTTGGAACCGACAATCAGTATGCTTACTTCGGTAAGCGTAACCCTGACACCTCATTAATGCGATATGATTACTAAACTCAACTGTATAATTATAGACGATGATCCAGACATAAGTGCCATCGTGAGTGATTTTGTTAGCGAAACCCCGTTTCTCCATCTTGTATCGACTTATAATAATCCCGCTGAAGCAATAGATATATTGAGTCATTCGGACATTAACCTGATTATACTTGATATTAATCTTCCCGGAATAGACGGGATGACCTTTGCAAAGACCCTTTATGAGCGTTCCCGTCGGGCTATGCCAAGGATAATCTTTATCAGCGGTTCCGGTGATCATGCTTTAGATGGATATAAGGTAGACGCCATTGATTACCTTTTGAAACCTTTCACTTATGAAAGCTTTTTCAAGGCTGCTGTTAAAGCCAAAATGCATACCTCGTCATTAGGTCAAAAAAACGATGCAGATGACCATATTTTTATCAAAGTCAAGGATGAACTGATTCGCGTATCGTTAAATGAGATACTGTATGTTGAGAGCCTGAAAGATTACATCAAAGTTTTCACTAAAGACGGGGAAATGACCATTGCGCTATCAACCATGAAAGCAATGGAAGAAAGACTGCCCCAGGATTGTTTTATGCGTATCCACCGGTCGTTTATTGTAGCCCTGGATAAGATAGATGCCATTCAGCACTACACCGTAAAAATTGGCAAGACGACCATACCTGTTACCGAACAATATCGCCAGCAGTTTAAAGAACACTTTAAGCTTTGGGTTTAGTTATTTCAAATCCTATAATTTTCCAGCGATTGCCGCTTGGTTTCCATCGAACCAGCAGAGCTTTATGTCGAACGAGTTTTTATTTGCTCAAGTCCTCGCCTTTCTTTGAATCGTTTTTTAACCAAGCGGCTAACAACCGCTCATTAATTAAGGATTATAATGAAAAGAATTTTATTTTTTGTAATTTTTGCCTGTGTATATTCGTTCGCCAAAGCATCGGCGCCAATTGATTCAGTAAAAAAGGATACAGCAAAAACCAACAGGCAGGTAAGGAAATTGAACGAAAAACTGGTCGACTTACAAACCGAGCTTACCAAGATACAGAATCGTATTCCAGATGAACAGGCTGTAGTAGAGCAAACCGCGTCAAGTTCCAATAACGCGCAGGAAAAAAGCCGTAAAAACGCGGCAGCAGCAGTAGGGGGCGATGCCGGTGATACCCGTAAAGCTGCGAAAGCAGCGCGAAAAGCCGCCAGCGAAACCAGCGATGCAGAGGATGCGAGCCATAAATTGGAAAAGGATCAGGAGAAAGTAAAGAGCATTAATCGTGAAATTGAAAAAATCCAGGGAAAGATCAATAAGCTCCAGCAGGATAGCTAAAGATATCTTCACCATTAGAAGAACTGGGGCCTTGCTTTCCGTATTTATATACCGACAGTAAATCGCCTCATGATCAATCAACAACAACCCGGAGGTTTTACCGGAATTATCAGAAAACTATTTATTATTTTCCTGCTGTTTACCTTCGTCGTGACAGCAGGATCATTTATATTACGCCATACGATCAATACTAAGCTTGAGCGGCTTAGCAGCCAGCTTAGGCAATCATCACAGCAAGCGGAGTTAAGTCGGTTGCTTGTTGATTTAAATTTAACTGAAAACAGCTTTCAGCAGGCCAGTTCAAATGGCCATGCAGGTGACCTGGAGGCGTATAAACAGCACCTTAAATCTATTTTTGGACAGATGACGGCTATCAGTCAACATTACCGGGCCGATAGTAACAGTTATTTGCCTGAAAGTAAACGGCAAATTGCCCTTGGGTTGCAACAAAAGCTGGCTATATCACAACAGCTTTTTGACCTGCATAAAAGGTTTGATTCACTCCTTAATATCACTACACCAGGTTCAATCAACGCTAGGTTACCTGCTAGGGAATTGCCGGCACGTGGCAGGTTGAGAACTGATACTGTGGTTTCCACCCGCGAGGAAATTGCTAAAAACAGCCTGTTAAAAAGGTTAAAGGATGCGCTGAACAAAAAAAACGCTGTGAAGGTATTGACCATACGTCAGCACAATACAGGTGCGACCAGGGCTGATGCCCGACAGAACGACAGCAAGCTGTTAAAGCAGTTGGGAAAACAATATGGCCGTCTTTCACAATCTAACCAGGAATTGATTTTGGCAAACTTAAACCTGCTTACCGAGTTGCGCCAGGTAATACAGCAATTACAGGACATAGAACAACTAGCTTTCGAAAAAAGCAGGGAACAGGTACTTGCGCAGTACCAATCAACCACGCGCGATTTGAATACCTATACTGGCGTCGCCTCTGCGCTCGTATTGGTATTTATCATTTCGCTGTTCGTATACATACGTAAAGCATCCGGTGCGGAACGGCGCTACAAAGTTGAGAATGCCCGAGCGGTGAGGCTGGCCGGTCAGAAATCTGAAATACTGGCTATTATGAGCCATGAAATCCGTAATAAATTAATGGCGATAAATGGGGCTGTTTCCACACTGAAAAAGACAGCCCTGCTGCCGGAACAAGAGAAGAAAATAGCTTCTATTAATCTTGCGTCGTCGCTGTTGCTTGAAACCGTAAATAACGTGCTCGACGTTAGTAAATTAGAGCAGCAGCCCGCAGAGCTGGCCGTAAATCATTTTTCTCCGCTTGAAGCCATGACCGATTCAGTGGATGCGATGCGTTTTATGGCCGAAAATAAAGGGGTTGAGCTTAACCTCAAGACTAACGGTATGGTCGGGGGCGCTCTGGTAACGGGCGATGGCTTCAGGCTGAAACAAGTCCTCATTAATTTGCTGAGCAACGCCATTAAATATACGAATAAAGGCCAGGTGGATTTGACCGGAGACCTGACCGAAAGAGATGACAAACTTTGGTTGAGCGTAGAAGTGAAAGATACCGGAGCCGGCATCCCTAAAAACCGGCAGGCGCGGCTATTTACGCAATATTACCAGGCAGGCGGCCAAAAGTCAGGCACCGGCCTGGGTTTATATCTTTGCAGGCAGTTGATACTACTTCAGGGTGGTGAGATTAACCTGACGAGTGAAGCAGGACAAGGTTGTACGGTTTGCTTTTCAATACCTTATGACAAACAGGGGATTGTGGAGGACGGCCATCCCGATCCAACAGACGAGTAGCCCTTTAACAAAGGCACTGGGATATCTATTGATGTATTTAAGCAATGAACCAAAATTTTCCCGAATGCTGATATTTTTATATTGAATGTGTCAGGTTCCAAAAATAAACGTTAGCACCTCCCCCCACGATAGGTATAGGTTGGATCTGTTGAAATAAAATTGGTTTTGACGTCCGCCAATAATTGATATCCATGACTTTCCATTAAAAGATATTTACAGGGTCAGTTCCTTATTTATCTTTTTCCGTTTATATCCTGACAATTGTTTCCTGACTCCCTGGTAAAGCTGATCCAGATCGAAAGGTTTTTTAAGATAATCATCAAAGCCCAGTTCTCTGTAGTGTACGTCTATGTGGTTATCACAGCTTAGTGCGATGACCGGCAAACGTGGAAAATGCACTTTGACTTTCTTACAGATCTCCTTATCGGATTGATTACCGAGCCGGCAATCCAGCAAGACGAGCTTTGGATGGTGCTGCCTGATCATGTTCAGGATGTTTTCGCTTTGATCAGCCGGGCTGCAAACCCCGAATCCTTCCATTTGTAATGCGGCGCTGATCACATCTAATGTGGCAGCATCGTTTTCTTGTACCATGATCGTTTCCATAGGCTTTATTTTTTATCAATAAACAATAGAAACCCCGGTAGAAATAGCGTTGGCGCTGGTTGAATAAATATATATAATTGAACGCTGTCTCTATCTCGTTAGTATATAATTTACCTTAAAGAATCAGTGTCTTAACGGGGGTTAAACCTGATATCCGCCAGATAAGGTGCCAGCTCACTTAGGGCATTAAAAGCCCTTAAGCGAAGTATCTTATTGGTATGCACATTATAGAATACTTCAGCGTAAAAGTTATCCAGGCTATATAACCTGATGATCAAGCCATTCTCCTCGCGGTCAGCCAGGAAGATACCCTTCCATACAGCTTCGGCCTGTTCGGGGCCGTTAAGCGCATTAAATTCATCCAATGTCAGCATACAGCTAATTTAACGAATAAGCACAGAAAAGAGTTGTCAAACATTCCTTTCATCTGTTATTATTAAATAAAACGGAGAAATCATGCCTTGGTATAATTAAAATGGAGACTATCCGGTTATAAAAACCAACCGAAAGAGTTGCGTAAAAGGCAGCCGGGCTTGCCCATGATGTGCTAAAATCATGGCGAAAATGCTATCGTAAATTATGTATGAATTTTTGAACTTGTCAAATAAGCTGTAGTTTGGGAAAACGCGTTTATTGGTTCATTTTCTTATCTGTTTAAAAACGAAGCAGGAATGCGTGTGAGGACAGAAACAGATTATTTATAAATAATAAAGAGAGTACGACAAAAAATATTCCGGCAGCATTGATTAATCAAGTCAAAAATACATTGTTATCCCTGAACGCGAATCTTTGATTTCTGCGGAGCATTCAATGCTTCCTGTTTGCCGGTTCAATAAATTATTGATAATTTAATACTTCCTTTTAACAGGCCTTAAAAGCAGTTATTTATTCCTTACATAGCTATAATGATCCGTTATGAACAAACCACTTTTTCTTTTAATTATAAGCCTTATTATCTTTATTGCTGCCGGCACTATTGGTTATGCACAAAACGTTACGGACAAAGACAGCATAAACCGTAAATGGTGGAAAGAGGCTGTGGTGTACCAGGTTTATCCGCGAAGCTTTAAAGATAATAATGGGGATGGCATTGGCGACCTGAAAGGAATAACATCTAAACTCGACTATATTAAAAGCCTGGGCGTGGATGTGGTTTGGCTTAATCCTATTTACAGTTCGCCTAATGATGATAACGGATATGATGTAAGTGATTACCGGAACATTATGAAGGATTTTGGTACCATGGCCGATTTTGATGCCTTGCTGAAAGGTATGCATGCACGCGGGATTAAATTGGTTTTGGATCTGGTGGTGAACCACAGCAGCGATGAACACGAGTGGTTTAAGCAAAGCCGTAGTTCACGCGATAACCCCTATCGCGAATATTATCATTGGTGTAATGCTGAAAAAGGCACACCACCTTATCGTTATAGCTTGTTTGATGTAAACCACGATGCCTGGCGCTATGATTCGCTCTCGAATGCTTATTACCTGCACTACTTTTCGCGTAAACAGCCGGATTTGAATTGGGAAAATCCCAAACTTAGAAATGAGGTATATGGGATTATGAAGTTTTGGGGCGATAAGGGAATAGATGGATTCAGGCTCGATGCATTCCAGTTTGCAGCCAAGGATACCACTTTTCCCGCTTTCCCCCGGGGATTTGAAAAAAACTTTACCCAATACTACGCCATGCAGGGTAATTTGCATGGTTACCTGCAGGAAATGAACCGGGAAGTATTGAGTAAGTATAATGTTATGAGTGTTGCCGAAGGCGCGGGCAACTCCTTTGAGGATGCGCATAATTTAGTTGATGCCGACCGGAATGAATTAAATATGGCCTATGCTTTTGAAGGCGTCGACATTGCTAAGCCTGAGGGTTACAGCATTACCCATTTTAAACAGGTATTCACTAAATGGGATAGCGCTTTTGCTGCAAAGGGCTGGCTTTCTGTTTTTCTGGCTAATCATGATCAGGCCAGGCTGGTAAGCAGGTTCGGCAACGATAACCCAAAGTTTAGAGAGCTGTCATCAAAAATGCTTACCACTTTTTTGATGACAATGCGCGGCACACCGTACTGTTATAACGGTGATGAATTGGGTATGACCAACGCTGGTTTCACTACCATTGATGATTACCGCGATGTGCAAACGCTTAATGAATATCAGCGGCAAAAAAACATCGGCGCTGATTTGCAAAAATATTTACAAAGAATTGGTTTTGAAAGCCGGGATAATGGTCGTACGCCTTTTCAGTGGAACGGGAGCACGAACGCAGGTTTTACAACAGGTATGCCCTGGATAAAAGTAAACCCAAATTACAAAACCATTAATGTAGCAGCGCAGGAAAAAGACGCAGGCAGCGCTTTAAATTATTTCAGGCGTATGGTAAAGCTGCGTAAGGATAACCTGTTGCTGGTTTACGGAAAATACATTTTGCTTGACGCGCAAAATCCAGATACCTATGCCTATACACGCGAGCTAAACGGGAAGAAACTACTTGTGTTATTAAACTTTAGGGATAAACCTGCACAAACGCAAACCGGTATCGATATCAGCAATGCTAATGTTTTAATAGGTAATTATGAACATCCATCAAAAAATGGCACGTTATTGCCTTATGAGGCCATTGTGTATGAGTTAAAATAACAGGGTAAACCGATGATTTTATCGTACTGCCTGCAAAATTTGCAATGCCAAGGCTTTGTACCTATCCGCGGGCCGCTCCAATCGGTTTCGTCACTGTTTAGTATTCGCAGCGTTTTAACAGACCATGTTCATACCAGCCTTCTTGAACTCTGGGGTATTACCAGACTTTGCCCGTGTTTACGTAATCTTTCAGGTTGGCTTTCACGTTATTCCTTCAGACTTAATAGGCAGCAGCTACGTTCTTTTCAAAAACATCAAACCTGGTATTTATATCACGGGTGATACTTTGTTTTAAAGCCTCATTTTTTATAAAGCTGTATTTAATGCTGTTAAGCACAAATTGTTTTATATCCGTGTATGAGATAAATTTATACCGCCTCGCTAATAAAACGTATTGGCGTACCATGTTTATACGCAAAATGCCCGCATCATCAGTGCTGATGACGATCGGTACTTTAAAGTTATAATATAACGATATCGGGTGCGCATCGTCCCTTACATTCAAGATAAAATCGTTGCTGCTAAGGTTTATTTCGATGGCTATATTTTTATCGTGCATGTAACTCAGCAATTGATAGCTATTGGTTTCATAAGCCATATCAACCCCGTGGCCTATCCTGGCTGCACCTGCCGTGTGAATGGCCCCGTTTATATGGAACGTGAGGTCCTCCGGTTTAACAAGTCCCAAGGTAAGTTCACCGGCATGCATACTATATCTCACTTTTGGAAAAAGAGAATGAAAGTACCTGAACATTCGCATCTGAAGCTGATAGTCGGCCATAGCGACAGCGCCATTCTCGGGCGATAAAATATTCACACCCACCACCAGACTATCCCTGTCTGCAGCATAAAAGGCTTGTAACAATTGCTGAAAAACATCTGCCGGTTCTGAATTTCGATTACAGTAAGTTAAATAGCGTAAGGTAAAACTACTGTCATCCAGGTGTAGCCGATGATGATAACTCTCGACCGAATCACAAAAGGCATTGGCATTACGGTAAATATTTTTCTTTTCAAATTCGCCTTTCATAGCTTTAAAAAGGGGACTAAGCTTATCGGGCGTCCTCGCCGGCTGATACCGGGTCCGCTTAGCATAAAATTCTTGTAGTCTTCGCAAAGAAATTCATCAAGATCATTAAAGATCTGATCATGACCCGCGAAAGCCACGAAGTATCGGTACGACATCGCATTATTGTCGCAATCCGAACTTGTTTTTGTGGCGATGAACTGCTTGAAATAGTCAATAAAACTTGCAGACCTGTCCCTATCCGAAACAAAACCATATTTCCTGTTTTGAATGTCAAGCAGCCGGTTGGCACGCAGGTTTTCAACCAAAGCCAGCGTCTCGCTGTTATGCCTCCGCTCAAGACTATTTGCAGGCTTATCATAAATAATTAAGTCCAAAAATTCATACCGCTGAGGTTTTCCTGTTTTTGGGCTTCTTAACGGAGGCGAATAATCAAGAAAAATCGAATGCCGCCCTTTTGTAAGCGGCTTTTTACGGATGTGTACTTTAGCCATTTAAAGCTTAGGATTAAATATCCTGTCCAGATCAACTTTGGCGACATAGGTATACCAACCATCCTGAAACTTGAACAGGTTACTTCGTTTAATGATATCGAACAGCGCCTTCTCCGAAATATTAAAGATCTTTTGCGCTTCACCCATATTATAGCATTCCGATATCGGTGGAGGTTTGAACTCCTTCAGTTGAACTACCGGTGGCAGCTCAAATAACTTGTCGATATCCTTGCGGTAGACAAGTGTTTTTCTTTTCGACAAGTTGATCGCATTAAGCTTACCAATATTTATAAGATAATAGATCATCTTATCGGAGGCTTTAAGCAATTTCGCAGCAGAACTTACATTGAGGAACTCTCCAGAGCTCGGGTCCGGATTCTTCTCTTCAATGACTTTTTTTACGGCCTGATCCATTTCGGCCATATTCGCTTCCCGTTTGCGCTGCACACCGTATCGTTTTGCGCAGAGTTTGCCGCAAAATTTCGTCACAGTAGTTTTAGCGACAAAAACGTTCCCGCATTGAATACATATCCTATTTACTGTAAAATTCGAACTCATGTCAATTTCAATTAAATCTGCGGTACCGAATTTTTGGCAAAGCAATTCCAGGACGATAATTTCGCCACTTTTAAAACATTAATAATCAGATTATTATCTCCTTATGGCGAAATAACCGGGGTCATAACAACCGATGATTGGGGTAATTAATCATCTGTCGTTATTTCTCCACTTATGGGGTCAATTAAGCGTATATAAGGCGCAATAAGCGTAAATAAGGATATATAAGCTACTTAATTTCTCCCAATTCTTGACGACTCATAACTTTTTTATTTTGAGTACCAAGATAGAACCAAATATAGGAAATACATTGCCAATTATCCAAGAATTTGGACAAGTGAATTCAATATAACTTATTAACAATGAGTTATTTACTTGTCGGTAGTTGTCGATATTTTGGGTTTTCTGAAGGGGCTACTTACCGATACAGAATTTACTAAAGATATTCTCCAGCAAATCATCGGTTGTAACTGCACCTGTTATTTCGCCCAGGTAATGCAGGGCTTGTTTAATATCCATTGAAAGGAAATCGGATGTTACACTATCAATTCCGTTAAGTACCCTTATAAGGGCTTCTTCAGTTTTTTGCAAAGCTTCCAGGTGGCGTATATTGGTTACCAATGTTTCGTGGCCGGTTAACTGATCTTTTACAGCTGCGTTGTAAATTTTAAACTTTAATTCTTCAATGTGCAGCTTTTCTTTAGCAGAAATGATGATCGCACTTTCAGTATGTGGTAATGCGGATAGCTGTTCAGCATTTAATAAATCGGCTTTGTTTGCTACAACCAACATAGTTATGCCGGGCTTTTGCAAGCTTTCCAGATCGCTATTCAGGTCTGCAACGGTTATTTGCTCCGCATCAAAAATATATAACAACAGGGCAGATTGACTTATTTTTTCCATAGTTCGCTGCACCCCTATCTGCTCAATGGCATCAGTTGCCTCACGTATCCCGGCGGTATCTATCAGTCTAAAATTAATGCCTTTTATGTTCAACACTTCTTCAATGGTGTCTCTTGTGGTACCCGGTATATGGCTCACAATAGCACGTTCTTCGTTCAGCAAAGCATTTAACAAGGTTGATTTGCCTGCATTTGGCCTACCGGCAATAACGGTGTTAACACCGTTTTTTATAGCATTGCCTAACTCGAACGATTGAATTAAGCTGCCTATTATTTTAGTTATCTGATGTATCAGCTTCTTCAATTGATCGCGATTAGCAAATTCTACATCTTCTTCAGCAAAATCAAGTTCCAATTCTATCAATGAAGCAAACTGCACCAACTGATCCCGCAACTGTTGTAACTGATTGCTAAAACCACCACGTAACTGCTGCAAGGCCACTTGTTGTGATGCCTTAGAGTTAGAAGCGATAAGGTCTGCTACAGCTTCGGCCTGTGAAAGATCAAGTTGCCCGTTTAAAAAGGCCCTTAGCGTAAATTCGCCCGGTTTAGCGGCGCGTGCGCCATTTTTTATGAATAATTTAATGATAGACTCAATAATATAATTGGATCCATGACAAGAAATCTCTACTACATTCTCGCGGGTATAAGAACGTGGTGCCACAAATAACGATGCTACAACCTCGTCCAGTACCAAATCACCATCTACAATGCTACCGTAATGCAAAGTATGCGATGCCTGTTCGGACAGATTCTTTCCCTTGAAAACTTTATTGGCAATAGTAATAGCATCCGGACCCGAAAGCCTGATAACTCCTATTGCCCCCGCACCGTTAGGTGTAGCAAGCGCTACAATGGTTTCTTCTGTGTTTGTCATTATTCATTGGTTCATTAGGTTATTGCCTAACGCACCGGTGCAAAAATCGTTATTTAAGCCCAATCTTCCTAAGTCATATTCTCGTCAGCCAACGTTGAAAAATAATGACCCAATGATTTTAATGACTCCATGACATTTGCCTACCTTCGCCACACTATGGTAACTTTTTTTGAAGCTTCGCTCGATACTATTTCTGTGCACCACGTTGGTAACCAATCTCAGGATGAAATGTATTCTTTGTCGGGTCAGCCGCTTGAGCTGAAGGATGACATTATCCCTACCCTGCTGATGCAATATTTTTTAAAGCCATTTGAAAAAGCTAACGAGATTTATCATCTTACCCATAGCAGCGGCGACCTGGTCCTTAACGAGTTGCATAATTTTAGCACAAAGGTATTTGAGAATAAAGAGCAATTTCATGAAGCGTCAGAACAGATTGCCAAACACCTTTTTAAAGTAAGTACCCACCCCAACATTAAAGGCGGCGAATTATATGTGGTTTATTTTAATAAGGTACAAATTGAGGGTAACCCGTTGGATGCTATTGGCATTTTCAAATCAGAAAATAAAGAAACATACCTAAAAGTATATCCCGATCAGGGTGGCTTCGCGGTAGATTATGAGCAGGATGCCATTAACATCAATAAATTGGACAAAGGTGTTTTGATCTTTAATATTGAGAAGGAAAATGGTTACAAGGTAGTAGTTATTGATAAAGTAACCGGTGGCCAGGATGCCGCTGTTTATTGGAAAGATGAGTTTTTACAATTGAAGATCCGTAACGATAGTTTTAATCAAACCAGCAATACACTGGGTATCTATAAAAACTTTGTTACCCAAAAGCTTGATGATAAGTTTGAAATGAGCAAGGCTGATAAAATTGATCTGCTGAACCGTTCCATGAAGTACTTTAAAGAAAAAGAAACATTTGATATTGACGAATTCAGCGAAGAAGTGATTAGCAACCCCGAGGCGATAGCATCATTCAAAACATTTAAAAGCCAGTACGAAGAAGAGTATGACAGCCCCATTGCCGATACATTTGAGATCTCTGGCAATGCTGTTAAAAAACAGGCACGTGTTTACAAAAGCGTTTTAAAGTTGGATAAGAACTTCCACATTTATATACATGGTGATAATAAACTGATTGAAAAAGGCTTTGATGACGATAAATCGATGAACTATTATAAGGTTTATTTTAAGGAGGAGGCGTAAGACATTTATGACAGGTGCTCAAATTTTATTATTAGTGTCACTATCTGCCCATTTACTTGTAGCGTCATGGGCCATTTTCAAAACTTTTAAAGCAACGGCTTTTACCAAAAACCAAAAGCAACTCAATATCTGTCTTATTTTATTGCTCCCCTTTATTTGGTCGATATTTATTTATTTTATCTTAAAAAAAGAGCCCAACTACTTCGATAAAAGAAAACATATAACAAATGATAATTTGGAAAGTGCAGGTCAAATAATTACCCTCCCATCAGATCATCACTTCTCCTCGTAAGCCATTCGCATAAAACTAAGCACTTCCTCATTTACATCATCACAATTCAACATTCTAAAATGGTGGTTAAACTGGTGGGCATCACCCGGCACTTGTGCTATCTTCTGGAAGCAAAGATTATCCGGGTACTCCTGTTTAAACGGAAATACTACGTGAATAAAGTTCCTGCCCAATTGAGTGATCCAGGCAATACGTTTGTGCGAATTAGCTACCCCTATCATGGTTTTGGCCGGATGAAGGCTTACATCACCAACAGTTTTAAACTGCGCCACAAAATGATTGAACAACAGTAAGGTATGTTCAGATTTACCTGTTAAAAAGGATGATAACTCGTGTTCTTCTGCAGGTGTCATGTTAATTTGTTCGACTTAAATTTATCAAAGTAATCTCATATTTCAAATTAACAAATGCAACAATGTTGCATAATTGATTTCCTTCATTACATTTGCCGGTATGAAAGCAAACTATGATGTAATAATAATTGGCGGCAGCTATGCCGGATTGTCGGCAGCTATGAGTTTAGGCCGGGCCTTAAAAGATATTTTGATCATTGACAGTGGCAAACCTTGTAACAGGCAAACTCCAAATGCCCATAATTTAATAACACATGATGGTGATACGCCTGCAAGCATTAAGGAACATGCTTTAAAGCAAGTGCTACAGTATCCCTCCGTTACTTTCAAAAACGGATCGGCCATAAAAGCCTCTAAACAAACAGATCTGTTTACTATTCAAACTGAAAGCGGTGAAACCTACACTGCCAAAAAACTGCTATTTGCTACAGGTATTGTTGATATAATGCCCGATATCCCCGGGTTTGCCGATTGCTGGGGCATCACCGTTGTACATTGCCCTTACTGTCATGGTTATGAGATACACAGCCAACCTACAGGCATTATAGCAAATGGCGATATGGCCTTTGAGTACGCCAGGTTAATTAACAACTGGACTAAAAACCTTACCCTATTTACCAATGGTACATCGCAGCTGAGTGAAGAGCAATATCAAAAGCTCCAGGAACATCAAATTACTATAAACGATAAATCGATATCCAGCTTAAACCATAGTGACGGCGTTTTAAAGCATGTTGAATTTGCAGATGGATCTATTCAAAATGTAAAAGCCATATACTCGCGCCCTTCAATAAAACAGCATAGTGATCTGCCAGAATTATTAGGCTGCGAATTAACAGACATGGGTTTTATAAAGGTAGATGGATTTCAGGCGACTACTATTGACGGCGTTTTTGCGGCGGGAGATAATGCAACCATGTTTAGGTCATTAGCCATTGCAATAGCCGACGGTAACAAAGCCGGAGCAGTGATTGATAAGCAATTGATACAGGAACGTTTTTAAATGGGTAAGATCAATCAATAAAGTTCGGCAATATTCCCTCAATACCCCAACGTTCTTCTATCCCTAATCCAAACAGGGCGAAATCGTATTTTACAGGATCAAGCGGGTCTAATTCTTTCAGGCAGTTGGTAAGTTCTATCGCTGTTTGCCAGTCGGTTTGTTTGCGGGTGATGAGTTTAAGCTTGCGGGCCACGCGATCAACATGCAGGTCGCATGGGCAGATCAGATCGGCAGGTTTTAGATTGTTCCAGATCCCAAAATCAACGCCTGCATTATCTTTTCGTACCATCCAACGGAGAAACATGTTCAGCCGTTTGCAAGTTGATTTTTGCGATGGAGAGGATACATGTTTTTTGGTACGATGCGGAAAATCTGGCAGGGAGAAGAAATAAGAACGGAAATGATTAAGTGCGGCCTCAACCCCCCAGCCCCCTAAAGGGGGAGTTTTTTGAAAATCCTGTTCCCCCTTCAGGGGGTTAGGGGGTATAAAAGCAGATTCTAAAGTATCGTATTGCTCATAATGCTTCCTGAAAAATGATATAAAGTACAGCGTATCAGTATCATTAAATGTGCGGTGCTTAAAATGCAGCAGCTTTTTCAGATCGGGTTCCTCGTGATTAATAATAAAGTCGTAGGGTGCACCATCCATCAGGGTGATGAGTTCCTTACACTTATTTATGATGGTAACCCTTTGCCCCCATGCCAGTGTAGCTGCCCAAAATCCCATTATCTCGATGTCCTGTTTTTTTGTGAACATGTGCGGAATGCTCACCGGGTCGTTCGCAATAAATTCGGGGCGATTGTATTGGGCCACTTTCTGGTCGAGAAAGGACTTGAGGTTATCGTTCATGGTATCTCAAAGCGTCATTGCGAGGTACGAAGCAATCTCAGAACTTCGCATAGCGGACTATGCCTATCGGGAGATTGCTTCGTACCTCGCAATGACGCTCGGTTATTGTTATGCACTTAGCTTAAGCCAGCGCTTGTTTCAAATCGTCCAACAGATCTTCAATATCCTCTACCCCTACGCTCAGGCGCAGCAAATTATCAACCACACCGGCTTTTTCACGCTCAGCTTTTGGAATAGAGCCATGCGTCATACTTACAGGGTGGTTAATTAGTGATTCCACACCACCTAGTGATTCGGCCAGTGAAAATACTTTAAAAGATGAAGCGATTCGGTAGGTTTCCTGCAGATCGGCACCTTTTAACACAATGGAGATCATACCGCCAAAATCGCGCATTTGCTTTTTGGCAACCTCATGGTTTGGCGAATCTGTGAATCCGGGCCAGTATATTTTTTCAACTTTAGGGTGATCTTTTAAAAATTCAGCAACTTGCCTGCCATTCTCGCAATGCGCTTTCATGCGCAGGTGCAGCGTTTTAATACCACGCAACACCAGGAAACTATCCATTGGGCCCGGGGTAGCGCCGCAGGCGTTGTAAATAAACCAAAGCCTTTTGTAAAGCTCTTCATCATTCAGCATCAAAGCACCCATTACCACATCACTATGGCCGCCAATGTATTTGGTAACCGAATGCATAACTACATCGGCACCCATATCTATTGGGTTTTGCAGGTATGGCGAAGCAAAGGTATTATCAACCACAAACAATAAATTATTAGCCTTGCTGATCTTACCAACAGCCGCAATATCTACCACTTGCATTGTTGGGTTGGTTGGTGTTTCAATCCATATCAGCTTGGTTTTATCGTTAACATATTCGTTAATGATATCAGGGTTACTCAGATCCAAAAAATGGAACTTGATGCCATAGTTAGCATATATTTTGGTAAAAATTCGGTATGATCCTCCGTAAAGGTCGTTGCCGGTAATTACCTCATCGCCTGGCGCAAGCAGTTTCATAACTGCATCTGTTGCACCCATACCGCTTGAAAAAGCCAGTCCGTATTTTGCGTTCTCCAACGCTGCCAAACAATCTTCAAGCGCTTTGCGGGTTGGGTTTGTACCACGCGAGTACTCATACCCCTTGTTATCGCCCGGCGATTTTTGCCAGTAAGTTGATGTCTGGTATATCGGCGTCATGATAGCGCCGGTAGTTGGATCGGGCTCCTGCCCTGCGTGTATTGCTTTTGTTGCGAATTTCATACCCCCTACCCCCCTGAAGGGGGAATTTTGGTTTTGCGATGCCCAGCAACTCGCCGGCATCCGGTTAAATAATATGTTAGTTCCCCTGCTAATAAAAAGCTCCCCCTTCAGGGGGCTGGGGGGTTAATATGCTCTTGCAAACAGTACCCTCTGGGTTGACGGTTTACCCGTCAAAATGCATTTGCCTTCTTCCTGTTTATTGTTCAAAGGTATACAACGTATTGTAGCCTTAGTTTCATCTTTTATTATTTGTTCGGTTTCTGACGTGCCATCCCAGTGCGCCGATAAAAATCCCGGCTGTTCATCAAGCATGCGTTTAAACTCGTCATAAGTATCTACTTCTACCGTATTTTCCTCGCGGAAAGCTGCTGCTTTTGTGTAAATATTTGTTTGGATCTCTTCTAACAAAGCTTCAATATGCGCGGCAAGTCCTTCCTGATTAACCGTTTCTTTGGTCTTGGTATCACGGCGGGCCAGTTCAACCGTTCCATTTTGCATATCGCGGCTGCCAATTGCAACCCGCAAAGGCACCCCTTTAAGTTCATATTCGGCAAACTTTGCGCCGGGCCGGTGGGTATCGCGTTTATCAAACTTAACGGTGATATCTTTTGAGCGCAGCTCTTTTGAAAGGGCGTTTACAAAAGTGGTAATATTCTCCAGTTCTTCGTCGTGTTTGTAAATTGGTACAATAACAACCTGTATAGGGGCCAGTTTTGGTGGCAATACCAGGCCGGCATCATCAGAGTGGGCCATTATAAGCGCGCCAATTAAGCGCGTTGATACACCCCATGAGGTTGCCCAAACAAAATCCTGAACGTTCTCTTTATTGGTAAATTTCACATCGAAAGCCTTGGCGAAATTCTGCCCTAAAAAGTGAGATGTACCTGCCTGCAAAGCCTTACCATCCTGCATCAAAGCCTCAATGCAATAGGTATCCAGCGCGCCGGCAAAGCGCTCGTTAGGCGTTTTACGGCCTTTTACAACCGGTAATGCCATCCAGTTTTCGGCAAAATCGGCGTAAATATCCAGCATTTGTTCAGTTTCTGCTATAGCTTCTGCTGATGTTGCATGAGCGGTATGGCCTTCCTGCCATAAAAATTCACTCGTACGTAAAAATAAACGGGTGCGCATTTCCCAGCGCATTACGTTGGCCCATTGGTTAACCAAAATAGGCAAATCGCGGTAAGATTGGATCCACCCGCGGTAGGTGTTCCAGATGATGGTTTCTGATGTTGGGCGAATAATTAATTCTTCCTCTAATTTTGCATCCTCATCCACAACAATATTACCGCTTCCATCGTTCTTAAGCCTATAGTGCGTTACAACGGCACATTCTTTAGCGAAACCTTCCACATGGCTGGCTTCTTTTGAGAAAAAGGATTTTGGTATTAACAACGGAAAATAAGCATTGCTGTGCCCGGTTTCTTTAAACATTTTATCAAGCACGGCCTGTATCTTCTCCCATATAGAGTAACCATACGGTTTAATGATCATACATCCCCTCACCGGCGAATATTCCGCAAGATCAGATTTAATTATTAAGTCGTTAAACCATTGCGAGTAATCTTCGTCTTTACTTATAACACCTTTGCTCATATACTTTATTTTGGAATAGAATTTGACTTTATATAAATACTTAGTAACCGCCAAATTTATAAATTTATACGTTTATTTGAACCTTGAACTTTTACACCGTACAAAAAATGAAAAGGAACCTTATTAAAGGAATTATATTGATCAGCGCGGTAGTGCTGAGTTCCTGCTCCGTCAACAAACTCTCATCGAACAAAAACAGCGATGATGTATATTTTTCAAACGCTACTGCGGGCGAACAACCAGAATATGCAGTTCAACAAAAACCTGTATACCGCCAGGAGGCGGATGACCAATACAGCGACGATGACGACTATTATTACTATGATGATTATGCATCACGTATAAACCGTTTTAGTTATTATTCTCCTTTTGGATATTATGATTATGCTTACAGCCCATATGTTTATGGCGGTGGCTATGGCTACGCGCCCTTTGGTTATGGATTAGGCTTTGGTTACGGTGGCTTTGGTTACGGTGGTTTAGGTTACGGTTTTGGCGGCTATTACGGCTTTGGTGGTTTTGGTTACGGTGTAGGTTATGGATACGGTTACGGCTATTCGCCTTACTCTTACTGGGGTATAGGTTATGGTGGCGGTGGCTACTGGGGCCCGGTATCAGCTAATAACTCTTATGGCCCTCGCCCTAACAGGGGTAATGGCAGTCCGGGTAGTTCAATTGGCGTTCCACGTACATCTTACGGTGGTGGCAGGGCTGCCAGTGTAGGCAGTACCGGTTATTATTCAGGAAGGCCAAACAGAGTGGGCAGCGGTGGTTCATCTGTTGGCAGGCCGGGCAATTATGGTTCAACAGGCAGTGCACGCCCTGCACGTACCGTACGTGAAGACAGGCCACAGGTTGACAGGCCAAGACCAAATATTGAACGTGCACCACAACCTTCTTATTCACCTCCATCAAACAGTGGCGGCGGTGGCGGCGGCTCAAGCAGCGGCGGCGGTGGTGGCGGCAGACCAGTAAGACCTTAATTTTAACAACCTATCATTATGAAAATAAAATACATACTTAGTGTGATTGCTATAGTAGCAATCACGAAAAATAGCTTTGCTCAATATTCTCAAGACGTTATTCGCTTTTCTGGCGGGCAAACCGGTTCTACCGCACGTATTAAAGGTATTGGTAATGCAGGTACTGCCATAGGCGGCGATCTGAGTTCGGTAAGCGGTAACCCTGCCGGTTTAGGTTTTTTTACAAAATCTGAATTAAGCATTACCCCCGAATTTAACGGCACAAAGGTAAAAGCCACTTATTTTGGTCAAACCATTACCGATACAAAAAACACAGGTAATATTAACCATGCTGCATTTGCAATTTATAATCAGTAGCTAAACCCCGCGGTGCTGATAAAACCAAGGGCTGGTTAAGCGTAAACTATGGTGCCGCCTACAATCGGACCAATGATTTTTACGAAAACATACATTATAATGGTGTTAATGCTAATAACACTATCAATAACTATTATGCCGACCAGGCTAATCAGTTTGGTGTTAGTGATGGCAGTTTAGCCGGTTGGGCATATGGTCAAAATCTAATAGACCTATACAATACCACAAACCCTGTTGGCCAGGAGTATCGCAGTAATGCATTCGGCAGCACCAATCAGGAAAGTTTCACATCACGTACCGGTGGGCAATCTGCTTTAGATTTTTCTATCGGCGGTAATTACAGCAATAAATTATACATTGGTTTAGGTGTAAGCTTTACTAACTTAAGGTATAATTCTTCAAGTACTTTTTATGAAGATGGAAATGCATCTGTCTTAGAAACCGGTATCCCCGTTGACCGTGCCTATAGTTCAGCTTATTCACAAGACCAAATTACCAGGGGTAACGGTTTTAGTGCAAGATTAGGGCTTATTTATAAGCCCGTTGAAGCGGTACGTTTAGGTGCTACCTTTACATCACCAACCTTTTACAATATTGATGATACCTATAGCGAAGGCCTTGCCACCAACATTACTAATAACGGAAGCTACGAGGACGGGCCACAAAGCTATAGCTTAAATTATAATTTCCGTACGCCTTTAAAACTTGCCGGTGGTGCAGCTGTATTTATTAAACAGTTTGGCTTTATAAGCGGTGATATTGAATATATTGATTACAGCAGCGCACATATAAGCAGCAACCCAGACTTTAATGCAAATGGAGATAATGCAACTATCAAAAGCTTATACCAATCGGCTATTAACGCGCACGTTGGTGCCGAAGCCCGTATAAGCAGTATGTTTTTACTCCGTGGCGGTTACGGTATACAAGGTGATGCCCGCAAAGAAAACGGCAGCGATATTAAAACCGCGAGTGGTGGTATAGGTTTACGTTTCGGCTCATATTATGTTGATGCTACTTACACACACGTTACAGGCAACCAAACCGTTTTCCCTTATGAAATTGGCAGCCTTAGCCCGAGTGCTTTGCTAAACAGATCAACCAATAACGGTTACTTAACTTTAGGTTACAGATTTTAAGAGTTTGCAGTAATCTGTTCGCAGTTTGCAGATAGGATAGACATAAAAAAGGCGATGAGTTAAACTCATCGCCTTTTTTATGTCTCAAGACTTTTTACTTTCGACTTTATACTTTCAACTTATTACAACTTATTAGTCTTCATTTACAAATGAACGCAGCATCCAGGTGTTTTTTTCCTGAAACTGCATAAAACGGTTCACCATGTCATTGGTACCATCGTCGCCTGCCTCCACTGTTATATCCAGGATCTGGCGTTCCATTTCAATAAGGGTTGCCATATCCTCAATAATTACCTTCACCATATCGGTATCTAACATACCAATGGTGTTTATTTCTTTTAAGGTTGATGTAGTAATATAATCATTAAATGTACTATATGGTGCTTTACCCAGGGTAAGTACCCTTTCAGCAAGTTCATCAATAGTAGTTAAAGCTTCGGTATATAGTTCTTCAAACTTAATATGTAAGGTAAAAAAGCTTTTGCCTTTAACATTCCAATGGCAACCGCGTAATTTTTGGTAGTGGATATGATAGTTGGCCAAAAGATCGTTCAAATGATCAACTACAGGTTTTACCTTAACTTCTTCTAAGCTTATTTCTTTAGCGTCCATGATATTTATTTGTTTTTGTGATAACAGCGTCTGGCTGATATTGTTTATCAAATTTAAGCACTTTTAATATTAATACCTCATATTTGCAAACTTTATGACAATGCTGCAACCATTCATTTCCCAAAGCTTAAATGGCACCATATGGCGACTTGAAATTGACGAGCTGACCGATACCATGGTGGTTGAAGTACGTAACGAGCAGGACAAGCAAACCACCTTTACATCCATCAGCCTGCAAACCGGCAACGTTAATTTTACAGATTATAAAACGCCCGAAAGATGGCTCACCGGTATTGAAGCAATTTACAATAATATTATACTGCTTCACCATTACAAACATGAATCTGGCCCGGAGCATAAAGCGGTAATTGCTATTGATGCCACTACAGCCGTAGATATTTGGAGCAACTACAGCATCGCGTTTGACCATTTGAGTATAAATGGGCCAGCTGTGTACAATACCAGCATACAAACAAAAAAATTATTACTGGTTGATATTAAAACAGGCGAAATTAAACAGCCATATAATGCAGACCTTGATAAACCTTTGGTTAATAGTATAGTCATACCTAGTATTACAACCGCTGATCAAATGATCCCCGGGATATTACCTGCCGAAACCTACGGAAATATAGTACATTACCTCAATCACAATAAGTACAGAATTGTATCTTTGCACACCTTAAAAAACGGCGTACTGCAACAGCACCTGTTTATTATGGATGGTTTTGATATTGTATACCAGGATTTATTAAACACTGATATACAAAAATTGCAACCCGAGGCGTTTGTATTACATAAAAATGCTTTGGTATACATAAAAAACAAAACCGAAATAAAGGTTTTAAACCTATAAATTACTGATTAATAATTTATTATGAAATTTAAAATACTGCTATTATCTACTACACTGCTCTCCCTCGCTTCGTCAATTTATGCCAGTACTGTTGTAGATTCTGTAGGTATTGAGAACCTTAATGGTAAAAAAGTTATCCTGCACAAGCTTGACCCTAAAGATAATTACTACTCATTAGGCCGCCGTTACGGCATCAGCCCCAAAATAATTCAACAATTTAATAATAATGCCAGCATGCAAATTGGCAAAGTTATAAAGGTACCAACAGAACGTTCAATTGTTGAAAGCACTGGCCCTGCCCAACCGCAGCCGCAAATAAAGCCAGCTACTCAGCCTTCTTCAACAACGCAGCAAACTACGGTACAAACAAAGCCTATTGTGCAGCAACCGGCAACCACCAACCCGCCTGCAGCTAAACCTATTGAACAAAAAACCGCGCAGGAAGTAGCCAACAGCAATGCAAGCGGCATCACCACACAACAATACAAAGTATCAGCAAACGAAACGCTTTATTCTATCGCGAAACGTTTTGGCACTACGGTAGAAGATATAACTACCATTAATAAACTAACATCAACAATAGTACCCGGCCAGGTTTTGCAGGTAAGAACAGGCGTACCTGCTACCCCTCCGCCACCTGCTGCAACGGTAGATACTGCCAAACGCGATTCGACCTACGTTGCGCCGGATAGCCTTAGCCGCAGTATGCCTGCCAGTAAATATGGCTTGTTTGAAAAAAATGAAAAAGGCGTTGCCACCTGGATAGACGATACCAGCCTTGACCCAAATAAAACCTTAGTATTGCACCGCACAGCCCCTATTGGTACGGTAATGCGTATAACCAACCCTATGAATAACAAAATTACATTTGCCAAAGTGGTTGGTCGTTTTACTGATAATGAATCAAATAAAGATGCCATTATTGTTGTAACCAAAAATGTTGCTCAGGCCTTAGGCGCACTTGATAAACGTTTTCATGTAAATATTAGTTACGGTACTCCGAATGAATAAACCTTATGTTATTGGTATTGCCGGTGGAAGCGGTTCTGGCAAAACCTTTTTTTTAAAGTGCTTTTTAGAGCACTTTACGGCCGATGAAGTGTGCCTTGTATCGCAGGATGACTATTATATACCTGTAGCGCATAACATGACCAAGGAGGAGAACAAGCTATATAACTTTGATCTGCCATCTACCATAGATTATGAACACTTTGAAAATGATATTTTTAAGCTGCTGAACAATGAATCGTTCATTAAACAGGAGTACACTTTTAACAACCGGGACGCCATTCCCAAAATGCTGGAGATAAAGCCCGCCCCTATTATTATTGTAGAGGGCCTTTTTATTATGCACTTTGGCAAAATAAAAGAGGTGCTGGATATGACGGTGTTTATTGAAGCCGACGAACATATAGCCCTGCAGCGCCGCCTTAAACGCGACCTTGAAGAGCGCGGCTACTCTAATGAAGACGCGTATTACAAATGGGTAAACCACGTTGTACCGGCTTATAAAGAGTATTTGCTGCCCTACCGTGACATGTGCGACAAGATAATCATCAACAATACACAAGAAACGGCTGATATTATAAAGATCACAGACGAGATTTCGAGGGAGTTACGCGAGAAGGTTTTAAGCTAAAACACTAATAAGTATCAATCGCAGTTAAGCAACAGATCGTAATACTTTTTCATTAGTATAGTATCGTAATTAACCAGGGAGTTATATGCCTCTGTTACCAACTCGTTTAATATAGACGAGCCAAGCTGCCCCGCCCCGTTTGGGATGGAATCATAGTAGGTGATCAATTCTTTAACCCTTATAATTTCGTACAATAACTTTTGTATGAGGTCGGCTTGTCCGCCACCCTGTATACCTGGTGCATTATTGAGAAAATCTAAAGGATCATTAGCAGAAGTAGATGTCATTTGCAATATAGAACCTGCTTATTGTTTCTCGATATATAACTATACTTAACTAAAACAAACCAACAGAGTTGGGTTTTGTTTTCATTTTTAAAAAAAACTTAAACTAAATAGCAAAACCCTCTAAAGAGGGTTTTGCATTATGGTTAATCCTGATTAATTATTCTCAGGTTTATTTGCTTCAGGGCGCGGCAGTAAAACTTTACGTGAAAGCTTCAGTTTACCTTGCTTATCAACATCAAGTAATTTAACGCGTACTTCGTCGCCTACGTTAAATATACCATCCATGGTCTCAATTCTGCGGTGATCAATTTCTGATATATGCAGTAAACCATCTTTACCCGGCATAATTTCAACAAATGCGCCAAACGGCATAATTGATTTCACTTTACCTTCGTATATCTCGCCTACTTCTGGTTTAGAAGCAATAGCGCGGATACGGCCTAAAGCCTGGTCAATAGCTGCTTTGTTATCGGCAAATATCTGAACAATGCCCTGGTTGTCTTTTTCCTCGATAGAGATGGTAGCACCTGTTTCGCGCTGCATTTCCTGGATGATCTTACCACCGGGCCCGATAACCGCACCAATAAATTCTTTATCAATTTTGATCATTACTATACGCGGAGCGTGTGGTTTGTAATCCTCACGTGGTGCAGTAATGGTTTTAGCCATTTCGCCTAAGATATGTAAACGGCCATCTTTAGCCTGGTTTAACGCATTGGTTAAAACTTCGTATGATAAACCGTTGATCTTAAGGTCCATTTGTACAGCAACAATACCTTTTTCGGTACCGGTTACTTTAAAGTCCATATCACCTAAGTGATCTTCATCACCAAGGATATCAGAAAGGATAGCATATTTAGCACCCATTTCGTTAGTGATCAATCCCATCGCGATACCAGATACCGGCGAAGTGATTTTGATACCTGCATCCATCAAAGCCAATGTACCGGCACAAACCGTAGCCATTGATGATGAACCGTTAGATTCAAGAATATCAGAAACGATACGGATAGTGTATGGGTTTTGATCTTCGGCAGGTAAAACACGTTTTAACGAACGCATAGCTAAGTTACCATGACCAATCTCGCGACGGCCTGCACCTCTGTTAGGCCGAACTTCGCCGGTTGAGAAACCTGGGAAATTGTAGTGTAACAGGAATTTTTGGTAACCATTAATGAACGCGCCATCAATCATTTGCTCATCATCCTTAGCACCTAAGGTGACAGTGGTTAATGATTGTGTTTCGCCACGGGTGAATACTGCAGAACCGTGAGCAGATGGCAAATAACCAACTTCGCTCCATATTGGGCGGATCTGGGTAGTAGTACGGCCGTCTAAACGTTTGCCCTCGTCTAACACAAGGTTACGGATAGCGTCATACTCTACATCATGGTAATATTTTTTAGCTAATGATTTAGTAATATCATCAATTTCGCCTAAAGTAGCAATGTATGCATCTCTAACTTCTTTAAATTTAGCTGAACGCTCATCTTTTGCAGATGCAGAAGAAGCAACAGCGTAAACCTGCTCATAAGTAGCAGCGTAGATGGCTTTTTTCAAGTCCTCGTTGCTGTGCTCATGGCTGTAAACACGTTTCTCGGTTTTACCAAGCTCAATAGTTAACTCTTTTTGAGCTAAACATTGAATTTTAATAGCAGTGTGTGCAAATTTAATAGCTTCAACAAGTTCGGCTTCCTGAATCTCTGCAGATTCGCCTTCAACCATGTTAATGTCATGCTCGCTACCTGCAACTATAAACTCTAATGTTGCGGTTTGCAACTGGGTTAAGGTTGGGTTAATAACCAATTGGCCATCAACTTTAGCTACACGTACTTCAGATATTGGCCCGTTAAAAGGGATATCAGAACAAGCTAATGCAGCCGAAGCAGCTAAACCTGCAAGGCAATCAGGCATAATATCTTTATCGGCAGATATCAATGATATCATCACCTGTGTATCAGCATGATAATCGCCAGGGAACATTGGGCGCAATGCGCGGTCAACCAAACGGGAGATTAAAACCTCATAGTCTGATAAACGTGCCTCACGGCGTAAAAATCCACCGGGGATACGACCGGTAGCAGCGTATTTTTCTTGATAATCAACAGAAAGAGGTAAAAAATCAATCCCCTCTTTTGCTTCCTGCGATGATACTACAGTAGCTAACAACATGGTGTCACCCATTTTAATAACTACAGAGCCATCCGCCTGTTTGGCCAGTTTACCGGTTTCGATCTCAATGGTGCGGCCGTCACCTAAATCAATAACCTTTTTAATTACGTTTAAACTCATCTTGTTTGTTTTGTGATGCGCTTTTCATCTTTCGGAGCGCACCGGTTTTTATGTGTGTGGATATTGTTTCAAAAAGTAAAAAAGCCATCCAGCATAGTGCGGACGGCTTTTTGAAAAATATTCAGAGAGCTTACTTAATGATATCCCTAAGCTGTAAAGCTTTGATGATAGCACGGTATCTTGCAATATCTTTTTTGAACAGGTAAGCCAGCAATCCGCGGCGTTTACCTACTAATTTTTGCAGTGATAACTGGGTTGAAAAATCATGTTTGTTCTTTTTCAAGTGACCGGTTAAATGCGCGATGCGGTAAGTGAATAATGCTACCTGACCTTCGGTTGTACCGGTATCAGCAGCACTCTTACCATGTTTTGCAAAGATCTCTGCCTTTGCTTCTTTACTTAAATACATTACGTGAATAATACTAAAGTGTGAATAATTAATTAATTGTGGCGCAAAGATACGGTTATGGTTTTAATTGTACAAGAGTTTTAACAAGTCATTTAGTGAGGTTTGAGGGGCTGATGAGAGTGGTTAAAATGCGTATAATTCTGGCATTATCAGTGCTAAAGTGTTATTTCCTGTTTTCATTTATTGTCGCAATCACCCCTTGTTTATGTCATTTATACACTGCATGGGTAACTAAATTTAAATATAGATTTGTATAAGTTATATTTCACTACGTTATGCCGTAAAGGCAATATGTTTAATAAGCACCTGTTCAATTAACCTTTATATGTCACAAACCGCTAAGTCCAGAGGTAAGGTATTTTCATTTTTTAATCTTTTAAAGCAATCATTAAAAGGCGAAGAAGTTGACCTGACTGCTATCAGCATTAAAAGGGCCATTGTTTTATTAGCTATCCCCATGATGCTGGAGATGGCTATGGAATCCGTTTTCGCATTGGTCGATCTATATTTTGTTGGCCACTTAGAAAACAGTAGTCATGCCATTCAAACAGTAGGTTTAACAGAATCTGTACTAACCGTAATATATTCTTTAGCCATAGGTTTAAGTATGGCCGCAACAGCCGTTGTTGCCCGCCGCATTGGCGAAAAAAATCCTGAAGCGGCATCAAAAGCAGGGATGCAAACCATTGTAATTGCTGTAGTTATAAACATAATGATCAGCATTTTTGGATTACTGCATGCCCGCGACCTATTATTGATTATGGGTGCCTCAACAGAAACGGCAGATCACGGCACCCCATTCGTCCGTATTATGATGGGCGGGAGCCTTATAATCGTATTGTTGTTTTTAATAAACGGCATTTTCAGGGGTGCAGGTAATGCAGCCATTGCCATGCGAAGCCTGTGGATAGCAAACATAGCCAACATTATTTTATGCCCCATATTTATCAGGGGCCTCGGCCCTATCCCTGCATTTGGTTTAACGGGTGCGGCCATAGCCACAACCATTGGTCGCGGCCTGGGGGTGTTGTACCAGGTTTATAATTTGTTTAATAATAAAAATGCTTTAAAAGTACGTTTAAGTTACTTTATACCCGACTGGGCGCAGATCAAAGCGATCATAAAAGTTGCGGCACCGGGTATTTTGCAATTTGTAATAGCCAGTTGCAGCTGGATATTTTTAGCGCAGCTGGTTGCCACCACAGGGGGCGATGTGGGTTCTGCAGGTTATCAAACCTCCTTGCGGTTAATGATGTTCTTCCTGTTGCCAGCCTGGGGCCTTAGTAACGCCGCGGCTACACTGGTTGGGCAGAATCTTGGCGCGGGCCGTGTAGACAGGGCCGAACAATCAGTATATCAAACTATAAAATATACCGTAGTTTTTTTAGGGATAGTGAGTGTGTTGTTTTTAACCTGCGGGCATTTATTCGCGTCGTTCTTTACTGATGACGATGCTGTAAAAAAGGTAGCTACCCGGTCATTGCAAATTTTAAGCGGAGGCTTTATTATTTTTGGCATGGGTATGGTTTTCACCAGCGCTTTTAACGGCGCCGGAGATACCTGGACACCTACCAAAATAAATTTATTTACGTTTTGGCTATTCCAGATTCCGTTTGCTTATTTATTGGCGAAGTATTTTGAAATGGGGCCAACAGGTGTATTTATTGCTATCCCTGTGGCCGAAGTTGGCCTAACCATAGCCGCTTATGTGTTGTTTAAGAAGGGGAAATGGAAAAAAACGTTGGTTTAGGAAGCTGTTCCCCTCTTGAGAGGGGTTAGGGGTGTGTTAATGAAGCGATAGGTATTATATAATGGCGTTACCTTCGGCCCGGGCTATGCGCTCATACGCGCTCGAGCCTTAGCCACGGGCCGGTATCCGCTCCTATCCCAAACGCGGGAATTCAATCTGTCATGATAAACTTGGCGAACCATTTTGCGCACTTCCCATTTGCAAATCCTTCGACAGGCTCAGATGACAAGCTATTCCGGGAAATTGCTATATTACTAAAACAATAAAATCAATTTTACTTTTTTACTTTTGACTTTCAACTTTCAACTTATATGCCCTACTCCACTTTTGAAACCGAACACCGCGTACGCCCCGATGATATAGACATGTTTCAGCATGTGCATAACAGCAAGTATTTTGATTATGTGCTGGCAGCACGTTACGAGCAAATGGAAACCTGTTATGGTATGGGAATGGAAAAATTTATGGAGCGGGGCTTTGGCTGGGTAGTGCGTACCGCCCATGTAGATTATAAGCGTGCCCTAACTATGGGCGACTACTTTTTGGTGAGGACCGGTATTGAAAGTATTAATGATAAAGGTTGCCGGGTTGCTTTTGTCATTACCAATAAGGCAACAAAAAAGGTTTGCTGCGATGGTTATTTTGATTACGTAATGATAGATATGATATCAGGCCGGGGCGTAAAAGTACCTGACGATGTAATTGAGCATTACGGAATATAATTCCGGGGCTTTACAAATTTTAATTCAGCAAAAATCCGCTGGTGCAAATAAAATCAATTATCAGCAAGCCTTTACTCCCATTAATAGTTTCAATGGTATGAATGTATTTGTAGGTTTTGGTCAGCTGATCAAACTGCTGATCAATAACTTTTATATCCAAGTCCTCTACCGAAAAATCTTCGGAATCCTGAATGCATAAAAATTTATTATCTGTTGTTGGCAAAAAGTCGTGAGTATAGCCTCTGTCATGCAAATCAATAACCCGGCGGGTTAATGCATTGTTTAATTTACGGGAAGTGTTTTTCATGGTATCGCCTGGTATTACATTATGGTATCGAGTAGTATTACGTTATAGACGTAATGTTAACTTAAATAGTTACAAAACATTATATCCAAACAGTAATCCAATTGTAAAAATCTCGTTATCAATCGATAACCACAAATCCACCATCAACAAAACAACCGCCTAAGGTTTATTTCGGCGTTGCCTTTTTTCTTCCGGAGTTAAGAAACGATCAAGAGATATTGGCCCCGAACCAATAATTACAAAAAGCAGTAATAACGCAAGTATCAGTACAGATAACCACAGTTCGGAATGAACGGCCCTGTTAGGAATGTTAACCAAAAACACGGCGGCAAGCACAATAGGAATTTGTATGAGAGATGCCAGGCGGGTAACTAAACCAAGAAATATTAACACACCACCCACAAGGTGCGCGTAAGTAACGTAATAAAGTAAACCTGTAATAGTTTCGGGAGAGATATCTATAAGTTTAGCCTCTATTATCAGGTCGCGCAAAAAAGGCATATTCTTAAAAAAGAGTGAGCCTTTAAATATCAAAAACACCCCTAATAAAATCCGTATCAGATCAAGTAATTTTGGATGATGCTTATCGCCCCAATTTTCGATATTGCTTATCAGTTTCATAATAAATGGTTTAAATGCAAAAAAGGTTATCGCGTTTTTTTGCAACAGGCCGGCAAATACGTAAAGTTGATATGTTAACCCAATAAATATATATAATTATACACTCTTTGTGATCGCAGTGGAGTTAATGTAACGCTATCCTGACAAATGTGCCCGGCCTGGTTACCATATACTTAATGCTGCGTTTTCTCTATCTTTTTATGGGTATCCAGGTAAACAGGCAAAGCTGCAGAACCATACCATTGGTATAATTCGGCATCTAACACTTTCCCGTTAATTGCAGGGTCAGTTACTAACAAGGCATTAGCTTCGGCAATGGTTTTTACATTGAAAATGAATATACCGCGGTAAGCCTTGTCGTTCTTTTCAATCGGGCCGGCAACAACCAGTTTTCCGTTTGCAGCCAGGCGGCCTATGTTTGCCATGTGCCCTCTAAACAGGCTATCTAATACTGCTTTATTATCTGTTTTATTTGTGCCGGATTTTAAGATAGCTAAAACATACATTTTCATCCCATATTCATCAGCACCCAAAGACTTGGCTAAGGCGGCATCATAGGCAGGTTTTGCCGATTGTGCACTGGCATATATGCCGCCAAAAACTAACAGCGTTAATACGATAAACTTTTTCATAATAATTGGTTTTGGATAAGAAAGATAGCAAAAAAATAGAGATTTTTAAAGATTATTCCCCTGCCAGTTTTTGCAGATACCCAGTAAACTCATCGCCACTATAATCAGCAACCCCTTCATGCTTAAAAACTATAAACCCTTGTTTATTTATGACAACTGTGGTTGGGATAGATCCACCCAGCATTGCTGATGGTATATCTGTTACAGTTTCAAAAACAGGCAAATTATAATCATGCTTTTTAATGAACGGTACCGATTTATTGAGCTGGTTATCGGCATCAACAATTAAGAATACGATGTTAGGGTTATTGCTTAATTTTTTATGAAGGCTATTAATTGATGGCAGTTCTGCCAGGCAAGGCGGGCACCAAGTAGCCCAAATGTTTATAAAAACTACTTTCCCTTTTAATGATGATAAGCTGATAGTTTTACCATCGCTATCTCTGAAGGTAACATCCATTGCCGGCAACGGGCTTGCTGTTTGTTCCGTTTGAGGTTGAAAAAGCCCTACTCCCATTAACCCCCGTATCAGTAAAGACTTCGCGGCAGGAATAAAAAGCACAGCAATAAGCGCTGCAAAAAACAGCGCGTTTAAAATATTGCCCGTACTGAACCATTTTTTGGTTGCTGCTTTTTCTCCCATGTTTGTTTTGTTCCGCTTTTGTTCCGGCTTGTTCCGCTTTTAGCGGAACGGAACAGCGGGCGATCTTATGCTTAGCTCTTGATTTTATCTCGTCCCTTCAATTATTTGCCCGTAAAAGTCTTGCACTTTCATGCCGGCTGCTCTTACCTGTTGTGGTATCAGGCTATTGGCTGATTGGCCTGGTGTTGTGTTTATCTCAATAAAGTAAAACTCTTGTGTATCTTCCAGCAAAATAAAATCAACCCGTACCATGCCCCGGCAGTTTAGGCGCAGGTAAACCTGTGTCACTATCTCAGCAATCTCCCTGTTCTTTTCGGCAGGCAGATCTGCCGGTGTAACTTCATTGGTTACACCTGTCGTGTATTTGGCTTCGTAATCAAAAAAATCTTTAGTAGTTAATATCTCGGTTGCCGGCAATACCGTTATTTTACCGTTCAGCTTTGCAATGCCAATGCTAAACTCACGGCCTTTAATAAATTCCTCTATGAGTACCTGCGGGTCTTCATGAAAAGCTTTATCAATGGCCTCCTGCAAGCCACCTATGTTATATACTTTGCTCATGCCAACGCTACTGCCGCCATTATTTGGCTTTATAAACAGCGGAAACTTAAGGCTCGATGCAATTGTTGCCGTATCATGCCTGTCCTTTTGGTGCAGTTGGATAGATCTGGCAGTATTTAACCCATGTATGCCATGCACAATAGCTTTAGTATAAGCCTTATTCATGGTAATGGCCGATGTTGTTGCATCGCAGGTATTGTATGGTATGCCTATCAGATCAAGGTAACCCTGCAGCTTGCCATCCTCGCCGGGGGTGCCGTGCACGGTAATGAACGCAAAATCAAACGTTATCTTTTCACTATTAAGTGTGATGCTAAAGTCGTTCTTATCAACCGGGATACTTTCTTTACCGGTTTCATGAACCCAGCCATCGCGATTTATCAGGATGGTATATACCTTGTATTTATCACTATCAAGATTGGCAGCGATGTTTTTAGCGCTGTTGATGGATACTTCATATTCGCCGGTAAATCCTCCGGCTAAAAGGGCTACGTTTATGGTTTTCATCTTTTATTTCGAATTTCGGATGTTCAATTCCGAATTTAGTTATAAGCGCTCTAAAGTATTACTCTTTATTTAAAAACACCTTAAAACAGAAAATTATTCCCATTTAAGTTCTTAATTGATTTGCCAATCTGGAGAGCAAATCCTAAATCCTGACTGTCAAATCCGAAATTATTCCCTATGTTTGGTTGTAATTTTCTTATATATACAGATGAGTAACTTTTGGGCTTATTTAAAAACCAGGCAATTCAGAAACACTATCCTTTTGGTTATAGCCACGGTTATCGGGGTAGTTTTAATAGCCTTTTTTAGCCTTGGTTATTATACCCGCCACGGAGCGGGCATACCTGTCCCTAAACTTAAAGGTTTAAATGTTGACAGGGCAATAGCCACCTTAAAAGAGCAAGGTTTTAACATTAAAATAGATAGCGTATACGTACCCGACGAAACACCCGGTACTGTTGTAGAGCAAGACCCGGATGCAGGCACCAACGTTAAAGAGGGACGTACCATATACTTAACTATGGTTACCCAACTGGCACCAAACGTTTCCCTGCCCGATCTTATAACCGAGCAAAGCATATTCCGCGAAGCAGTAGCTACTTTATCTAATTACGGGTTAAAGATAGGTGATACCACCTACCGGTCTGACATTGCCCGTGACCGTGTTTTGGAGGTGCGTTTTAACGGGCAGGTGATAAAACCAGGCACCAAACTACCAAAAGGCTCAAAACTTGATCTGGTATTAGGCAACGGCGAAGGTGCAAGTGAAGTAGATATTCCTGAACTTGTAAACCTTGATCTTGACGCGGCAAAGTTCTCCATCAAAGGATCGGGGTTAACTATTGGAACTATTACTTACGAAGGCAGTATAACCGATTCAACCAATGTGGTGGTGGTATCACAATCGCCAATGCGAAGTGATAGTACCAGCAAAACAAGCATTGGTACACGTATTAACCTTACTGTATCACAAGGAAAACCTGCAGATGTACCAAATAATTGATGCAGCTAAACTACAGCAACGTATAAATGATGGCGAGGCGCTGAATCTGCTTGATGTTAGAGAAGCAATTGAATACCACACCTTTAATATTGGTGGTATAAATATCCCTGTTTCAAAACTAAAGGAAAACATAAACAGCATCAGCTACAACAAAACAGACGAGATAATCGTTATTTGCAGTGCCGGCATCAGGAGCGAAACTTCACAAACCATACTTACTCAAAATGGTTATGAAAACGTGGTGAACCTAAAAGGCGGCTTAAAGGCATTGCAAAAACTGAACAATAAATAAAACACATCTTCCCATATATATGACTAATCAAAAATCGTCATCATCCGGAGTATTCAAAAAATTCATTATAGCGCTTGTAATTATCATTGTTATAGCGCTTGCCGGCACAGGTATATTTTATTACCTGCGCTTATTTGGCCCTAACGTTACCGATAAACAGGAATACCTATACATACGTACCAACGCTACGTTTGATGATGTATATAAAAACATACGCGAACAGGGCATTGTAAAAGACACTACAACATTTATGTGGGCAGCGCATAACATGAAATACATTAGCCGTGTTAAACCAGGTAAGTATCGCCTTAAGGCGGGCATGAGTAACCGCGGCCTTATTAACATGCTAAAATCAGGCACACAGGAACCTGTTACGCTCACCTTTCATAATTTACGAATGAAGGAACAGTTTGCCGGTTTTGTATCCAAAAAACTGGAGCCCGATTCCTTATCTATTTTGAGGCTGTTGGATTCTGCAAAGTTTGCAGAGCAGTATGGTTTTACAAGAGATAATATTTATACCGTTTTTATTCCTAATTCATACCAGTTTTACTGGAATACTACTCCAGAAAAATTCTTTAAACGGATGTATGCCAATTACGAAAAGTTTTGGACGCCTGAGCGCAAACAAAAAGCTGCAGCACTTAACCTAAACCCGCAGGAAGTATCTGTTTTGGCCTCAATTGTTGATGCCGAAGCTTCGCATGACGATGAGATGCCGGCAATAGCAGGTTTATACTTAAACCGGCTGCAAAAGGGTATGAAACTGCAGGCAGATCCAACCGTTATATTCGCGGTGAACGATTTCACAATTAAACGTGTACTGAACAAGTACCTGGTGGCCAGTTCGCCGTATAATACCTATTTACATAGCGGCTTGCCTCCCGGCCCTATTATGATGCCATCGGTTAATGCCATTAACGCCGTACTGGATTATAAGAAAAGCGGCTACATTTATATGTGCGCCAAGGAAGATTTTTCAGGCTATCACAATTTTGCAACTAATGAGGCCGATCATAGGGTGAATGCGCGTAAATTCCAGCAGGCGCTTAACGAAAGAAACATTAAGAAATAATGTTTGAGCACACTACCAGAATAAGAGTCCGTTATGGGGAAACAGACCAGATGGGCTATATGTACTATGGCAACTATGCAGAATTTTTTGAGGTAGGCCGTGTAGAAATGCTGCGCAGCCTTGGGTTAACCTATAGTGGTATGGAAGCATCGGGCATTATGATGCCGGTATTAGAACTGCATAGCAAATACCTTAAACCAGCCCGTTATGATGAGGAGATCACCGTTAATGTTTCTATGGCAAAAATGCCGGGCGTGAAAATCCATTTCAAGTATGACCTCTATAACGAAAGACAGGAACTGATACACGTTGCCGAAACTTTGCTGGTATTCATCAACATGAAAACAAACCGGCCCTGCCTGCCGCCCCAGGATTTTATTGATAAACTAAAGCCTTTTTTTGAGTAATTTTAACCCTAATGAAATGGGTGCACCGTATTCTTATTCGCTTTAGGTTTTACCAATTCTTAACTGATTGGGCAAAAACTGTTTACATTCCAGGTTTTAGGCCCCTTCCATTATATACGGTAATTGTTTTCTTTATTGAGGAGATCCAGAAAACCTCATTAACCAATCGTGCGGCGGCTTTGGCTTATAACTTTATGCTGGCGCTTTTCCCGGCTATTATTTTTTTGTTCACGCTGATAGCCTATATACCTGTAAATCACTTTCAGGATGATTTGTTGAGTGTGTTCTCCTTAATAATGCCTACTAACGCCTACCTGGCATTTAAATCAACCATTGAAGATATTATTAAAAATCAGAACGGAAAACTATTATCATTAGGTTTTATAACTGCATTATATTTTGCTACCAATGGTGTAAGTAACCTAATGCAGGCATTCAATAAATCGTCTTTGATACTGGAGACACGTACATGGCTCAAGAGGCGGCTAATAGCATTAACTTTAACCGTGGTAATAAGTATTGCATTGCTCATTGCTATCTTTATAATGATAGCCGGGCAAACGGTGATCCATTTTGTACAGGATCAGTTTAACAGCGAGGCGCATTTTTGGATTTATCTTATCGCCTTATCAAGATGGCTCATTATCCTTATTATATTTTTTGTGAGCGTTTGTATACTGTATCGGTATGGCCCATCAAACAAGCAAAAGTGGAAATTTATTAACCCGGGCTCTATACTGGCAACATCGCTGGCTATATTAACATCAATAGGGTTCACTTACTATACTAATAACTTTTCATCGTATAACAAGGTTTACGGTACTATAGGCACACTCATAGTAGTGATGATATATCTGTATTTAAACTCGCTGATATTGCTCATTGGGTTTGAATTAAACGCCAGTGTTGACCTTTCTAAGCGCAACATTCGCATTGTAAAACCTCGCTTTAACACCTTCCGCAACAAAAAAACTGACTCAAATAGCCAATAAATCAATGACTATCAAATGGTTACAATTAATTAAAAAAAAGTTAACATCAAGTTTGTCAATCCGCTCCGGATTTGTACTTTTGTCCCCGGAGAGCTGGCAGAGTGGTCGATTGCGGCAGTCTTGAAAACTGTTGACTGTAACAGGTCCTGGGGTTCGAATCCCTAGCTCTCCGCATCTAAAATTCCAAATCAATTCAAAAGGCCTTAAATGTAAAATTTAAGGCTTTTTTGTTTTTCCCATACCGAATTGAACCATAAAAATCTATTCTGACCCGGGCCTATTGCGAGACCTATTACCAGTTTGGAGACAATGATGCACCGTAGTTTGTACCTTTAGTACACTATATCAGGTAGCTTTGGTGACCTAACCAGCATATTGATGAAATTCAGTAACCGTTACATAGTATCCGTCCGGATCTCTCAACGAAAATTCCATTTTAGTTGAATTGGGATTTAAATGAATATCTTCTTCAATAACACAACCCAGTTTTTCGGCATTTTGCCGGATGATCCGCATGTTTTCAGTCCTGAAATAAAGGATCAGCCCGTTTCCAGGTGTAATGCCTGGATTCATCATGGTGGGATGTTCATGTTGCTCCCACGGGTGCAAACAAAGTACAATTTCATCGTTTTCAGCAACCAGGGTATCGAAGTGGTCGCCTCCGTGCAAACTTCTCCAGTTAAATACAGACCTGTACCATTGGGAACTGGCTTCTATATCTTTTACAGCTATTATAGGGTCAAGTTTTGCCATCATATTATTTTTCTTTTGTAAATATCATCGTAAGTGCACACCAAATTACCATCTTCCTATACAACAAACGGGCCAGTACATTTTTAATTCATGTTACCCCACGGCGACCTTTTCAATAACAACTTTAATGAACCTTTTCCATTCTTTTTCGTTTTAATTTACTGTTTATCAGTGAGTAATAACAGTAGCATTTATTCCTTTAGAGCCATTAGATTATTCGGTGTCTGTATAAGCATGGCCACCAATAAAGATTAGTGCATTATCTGGTCTTGCAGGCGACAGGAAAGGCTGAATTTACAAGCACTGTTAAATAACGGTAATAAAATCAACTGATAAAAACCAAGGATTAAAAGTTTTTATATAAAGGAAACCTGATAAGTTCAGGACACCGGAACCGATCCGGTGGCATCAGTGATCTGCTGGATTACGTCGTCCATCTCCTTCGCGGATAAGACCAGATAAGCACTGATGTCCTGCTTTTCCTTAATGGTGGTTTTTGGATCAATAAACATCGGTATCAGGCCCATGATCCTGGCCAGCGGCGCACGGATAACGTGCGACTGCATCCAGGAAATGGCCAGCAGCTTTTCATTCTGCTGCTCGATGGCTTTGATATAGCGCAGCCGTTCGGTCATATCGGTGGCGATCACGATGCTGGTCTTCACGCCTTTGAACCGGAAAGGCGCGAGTTGGATTTCCATGTTCATCAGTTCTCCGTTCTTCTTCCGATGGATTATTTGCCGGTGCGCGATGGTTTCCGACTCGCTGTTACCCGTGTCCAGCGCGTGCTGCATATTCGCGGGTTCGCCTTCAGGACGGATATCCCTTAAGTTCATGGTTAAAAACTCTTCTCGCGTGTAGCCGTAATGATCGATCGTGGCCTGGTTCACATCCATGAATGTCAGGGATTCTAAGTTCACCACCCACATAGGCAGCGGGCTGAAATGGAATACATCGCTGTAGCGTTGCTCGGATTCCTTCAGATCGCTGATGCTTTTTTTCCGTTCTGAAATATCTTTAAAATAAACCGATAGCCCGGCCGGCGACGGGAAGGCGCTGACCTCGTACCAGCAATCCAGCAGGGCAAAATAGTCTTCAAAATGAACCGCCCGGCCGGTGTCCGTGGCCTGGTGGTATTGGCGGTAAGATATCGAGTTTACCGCAGTCGGGAACGCGTCCCATAAATTCCGGCCCAGCATTTCCTGCTTGGTTTTTTGCAGTGTTTTTTCCGCCGTCCGGTTCCAATAGGTTACCGCCCAGTCTTTATCCAGGGCAAAGAAAGATTCACCGATACTTTCCAGAATCATGTTTCGTTCTTCGAGCGCTTCGGCACTCTTTTCACGGACGATGGTCAGTTGAGCTGCCTCCTGGAGCCGGGTCATTTGCTCGGCTTGAATGAGTTGGATCTGATGATATTTATGCAGCTGGAAGGCACATAAACCGGAGATGAAACAGATCACACCTGTCAGCAGGATGTGTGCGGTAAAAGTCTGCATGTCAAGATGAGTTGGCTGGCTGAAATATATGTTGGGCAGGCCCATATCGTGCAGATAGCTGAACAGCGTGTGGTGTAGTAAAACAAACAGCAGTAAAGGAAGTTGTAGCTTCCAGTTTTGATAAGTGATCAGCAGCGCGCTGCCGATAAAGGTAAAGAAGTGCATTTCAAACATCCCGTGCATCTGGTAGATGAACTGCGCCATAAAAATACCCAGCACTACGCTCAATACATATTGGTACAGACAGGAGACGGGGAAAACAACCTTGACCAAATAATAAGCGATCAGCGAAAGTCCGCCGACACCTAAAGCAATCAGCCAGGTGCCATAGACGGGGGCCAGGAAAAGCCCCAGCAAAAAATAACCGCCGAGGAAATAATTGATCAGTCGGTTAGAACGTTCGGTCACGCCAAAATGAAGGTTTTGGGTAAGGGACGTAGATAAAGGTTGCGGACAGTTCTTCATAACACTTTATTTTGGGTGTGCTTGCAAAAAAGCTACGGGCATTAATCCGCTTTAATGAGCAAGAGAAGGTAGACACCGAAATATACAATAATTACCCAGCAAACGCACTGATTAAATATTAAATCACATACGGTCTAATTTATTTAAGGGGGCAAGGTTAATCAACCGACTTTGATGCGGGAAGCGCCTCAAATTGTCTGCATGGTTCTGCTTACCGGGTTCGGTTAATTAATATTCTACCGTTATAATTCTTGTATCGCAGGTATTTTGAAACAAAACGATTCAATTCCAGCCCCTACGTCTACAAACTACCGCCCTTTTTCTCAATTTTTTTGAGAAGAAAGAAACATACCTTTGGTTTGCGGATTATCTTCTAAGTTATGATGAAAGCTAAACGGTTCACCTTTGCCATACATGCCTTAGTTTGGGTGTTGTTGCTGGTTATTCCTTATGCATCCACAGATCAGGTTGACAATAATTAAGAATAAATATAGTCCTTGTCACGTAATACTGGCGAGGATTTTTTGTTTAATAAAGGCTGTTTTTGCCTTCAGGTACAAATCCTGGCTCTCCGCAGATAATCATCATAGGGGCATCTGGTTTGCATGGCATATTCCCTTGTTTTGGGAATTTTAGCTTTTGAACGCGTGACCAACAAAGAATCCTATGATCAATGCTATAACGATCAGTACCCACCAAATAAACTGCCGGGTTTGCAGATCATTAACGAGCTTTTTAAGATTGCTTATTTCTGTTTCATTTGACAGCTTAAGATTTTGCAGCCGCATGTTCTGCTGTTGCAATTTGGCAAGTGTGCCCCCAACTTCAACAGGTTTTTGCTGCTCTATCTGGTAGCGCCGGGTAAAGCCGCCTTGTTTAAGAAATTTTTCTCCCTTTGGTTTGAGGATGAGTTTCTCCGGTAACTCATAATCGCCATGTTTACCGGACTCGGTTATCAGTCCCTCTCTGATAAGCACTTGTACCATGGCAAAGGCAGACGCTTCGTCCTGGTCAAAAAGTTCCAGTAATTGCAGGCGCGTCAGGCTATCCGGAATGCCGAAGGCTTCCAGCATGGCATCCAGCATCTCGCATTCATATTCGTTCAGGTCGGTCATTGCCGCAAATTTAGTAATATCTCCTACTATTTAGAGTTGTCGAGGCGTTTGGTAAGCCAATTCAAACAGGCGAACTGATCAATAAATAGCCATGCTGATATTTGTGGAGCTTAACATCAATTTCCAGTCGAACATTCTTTGAATATTCAGGTGCTCCATCGAATATCACCAATCATCACAACCCCGACCGGAATATCATCCTATACGACTGATCGCGGCTAATGTATGATACCGCCCAGTTATACAATGTTTGCAGTTTGTTGCGATAGTTTACCAATGATATCAAATGGATAAACAACCATATAAACAAGGCAATTATGCCACTGAAGTGTAGTTTATGTTTAAACAAGTCTACCACAGCATGGTTTCGCCCTATAATAGCCATATCGCCTTTATCAAAGTATTTAAAGGGTTTTAAGGGTTTACCTTTGGCCATAGCTATAAAGTTATTAGCAAGCGCTTTTCCTTGCTGTATGGCAACCTGCGCTATTTGTGGATGGCCTGTAGGGTAGGCCGCATCTGTTGTAAGGATAGCGGAATCGCCAATGGCGTATATATCATCTAAACCCTGTACCTTATTATATTGGTCGGTTATCATACGTTTACCCGCGCCCAGGCTGGTTACCGGTATCCCCTCAAAAGTATTTGCTGTAATACCTGCCGCCCATATCAAGGTTTTTGATTCAATAACTTCGCCGTTTGATAAGGTTATTTTACCATCAATGTAATCGCTCACACGGGTATTCAACTTAACCTTAACGCCCAGATTGGTCAATACTTTATAAGCTTCCTTATGCGTTTTTTCGCTCATGGCGCCTAGCAGATTAGGGCTGCCATCAACAATATATATACCGCCTGGCTGATTGATAAGTTCTGGGTAGTCTTTTTTGAAAATATAATTTTTCATTTCGGCTAACATGCCCGATACCTCAACCCCCGTAGGGCCGCCACCGGCAACTACTATGGTAAGCATTTTTTTACGCTCGGCAGGGTCTGGGGTAATAGTTGCCTGTTCCAGTGTTTTTAGTAACGCGTTACGCATGCGCAGGCCATCGTCAATGGTTTTCATGGGGATGGCATTTTTTTCAATGTTTTCGTTACCGAAAAAATTGGTTTTAGCACCTGTTGCAAACACCAGGTAATCGTAGCTTATCTCACCATCTTTTAAATAAACGGTTTTGCTGGTCGGGTCAACTTTCACCGGTTCGCCCATACGGAAGCTAATGTGATCCTTACGGAATAATTTACGAAAAGGATAACTGATGCTTGATGGTTCCAGGAAACTGGTTGATACCTGGTAAAGCAGCGGGGGGAAGTAATTGTAGTTGTTTTTATCTACCAGGGTAACCCGGTAATTTTTGTTTTTTGCCACGTTTTGTGCAAAATTCACACCGGCAAAACCTCCCCCAATAACCACAATTTTTTTAGCAGTGCCAGGCCTATTGCCTGTTGCATCTGCCGGGTTAGAAAGATCGCTCATTTCTTTATTATTATGTTTGTCACCGTTATAAATGACAGTGTAAATTTACGAATAGTGTACATTATACACTATTAAATATACCTAATTTTACACAGTAGTGATGCAGGACGGTAATAGCCCGGTTTTCAGGCAAATGTAGAATACTATTACCGGTGTTTTAGGGGCTTCCTTATTCCTCTTGTATACAGGAGGATGACAAAGACTGGATATGTACTGGCTATGATCACCGGCTACCCGAAATAACGATCAAATAAGAAGCTTATTCCTGATGGATAAAAAAGGTCGGAGAGCATCCGATGTGTACCTGGAAGTTGGTTTTGAGGACCTTTCGCATTTCTCTTTTGCTTTTAAAAAGTCTTTCGGGTTTTCCCCAAGAGAACTGGCCGAGCGCAATGATACCACAGACCGTACCAATCGAACTTAAGGGCTCTGATCTGATTGGTGTTGCACCCGTTGCCTCAACAACTGGCGTAATATATCCTTCCGGCGGGTTTACGTATAAAGGGAATGTTACTGAGAAAAGTAAAGGGGAGCGTTATAAAAAAGAGAAGTATTTAAACAGATACAATGAAAACAATAATTAAAATTCATATTAATTAATTATTTGACTATAAGTTATTTAATTTATTAAATCTTAAATTTTATTATTTTTTTCCGTTTTATTAAAAATAATATTTACGTTTATATGTCAATACGATTTCCGTTTTTGGTTCATCCCCCCCATTGAAACCGCACCGGTTGTTTGTTGCCAATAATTCGCCTAAACCTTCATCATGAGAAAAAGATTCACCAATAACAACGGTGTAACCGTAAATGCGGTCGCCGGCACCTATGTTGTACTTCTGGGAATGAACGCTACCGAACAGGCCAGAAAAGGCTTACTGGGGTTTGCGATCTGGAGAAACGACATCACCGAAAACCAGCAGTACTGGCTGGCCGGGTTTAAAACTTTCAAGGACACCTTACCCAGCCCGAAGCCCGGCACCCTGGTCTCCACCGAACAGCACCCCGTACAGGGCTTTCTATGGGGCGACTATACCGCTAAACCCAATCACCAATACAGCTACAAAGTTGTACCGGTATATGGCACGCCGGCTAACTTAATTTACGGGGACCCGGTCATTGCAGACGTTTCAACAGAAAATGAAGACCTGGGCAAACATGCCATTTATTTCAACAGGGGGGTTGCAGGCAGTCAGGCTTATGTACGTAAATTTGGAGATAAAAAGCCCAAAGATGCAGGACCTGCAGCGTACCAATGGTTATCCAGAGGTGCGGAAGAGGCGATATTAAAATATATAGGACAGGCAAATAGCGCCGAATACAGTCTTAGGGCCGCTGTTTATGAGTTTAGCTGGATGCCGGTATTGCAGGCATTCCAAAGTGCGCGTAAGTCGGGGGCTGATGTTAAGATCGTTTACGACTGCCGCAAAGCGGAGCCCCATACAACCAGTGATGCCTGTATCACAAAAGCCGGTATCGGCGATCTGATGATCCCCCGTAAGGCGAACCCTTCTTACATTGCCCATAACAAATTTATCGTCCTGCTTAAAAACAACAAGCCGGTGAAGGTCTTGTCGGGCTCAACTAATTTCACCGAAGGGGGCATTTTCGGCCAGTCCAATGTTGTCCACGTCATCAGCGATCCGGATATCGCTGCCCAGTACCTGGCTTATTGGGAGCTGCTGGCTGTCGATACGGATGCCAAGGTACTTCGCCCGCTCAATGTGACGCAAACGCCAGACCCGGTCCAGGCCAGCGCCGGCATATCTCCCATCTTCAGCCCGCGGACCTCGCTCAATGTACTTAACTGGTACTCCGAGCAAATGGATAAGGCCGCCAAATCATCCGGTTTTACTGCCGCGTTCGGCGTCAATAAAACCATCGCTGCAGTATTGGGAAGCAACAAGGTAAACTTTAGGTATGTGATGCTGGAAAAGACAGGCGACACCTATGACCAGTTCTCCGCTAATCCCAATAATTATATTTCGATTGGGGCGGTACTGGGTTCAGCCGCGGTCGGTGACCTGGATTTCCAGCAATGGGTAAAAGAATCCTTGTCTAACCTTAATGAAAATGTCAACTACCTGCATACTAAATACCTCTTTATAGACCCGCTGAGTGACAACCCGCTGGTGATCTCCGGATCGGCCAACTTCAGTAATGCTTCAACCATCAACAACGATGAAAACATGCTGCTGATCAAAGGGGACACCGTTGTGGCGGACATATACCTGGGCGAGTTTATGCGCTTGTGGAACCATTTCTATTTCCGCGACATCGCCAATAAGTATGCCAGCAAGGCTACTGCCGGCGCTGCATATCTCAGCCCGGATGATACCTGGACAGAAAAATACTACGGCGGAGCGTTTCAAAAGACCACCGAACGGGAACTGTTTGCCTAATGATCACCTTTAATTAAAAAACCATGATAGGAGGAAAATATTGCTGTGAAAACATCCCGAAGGAAATGATCCTTTCGGACGGGCTCGAGCTAACACCCGGTAACATCGAATTTTTATGGAAAATCTTTGTTCAGATCGGTTATTGCTGGAAGAATGTTAAATACGAATCATCGAACCTCAAAAGTTCCTGGCTCGAATTTGTACAGGCGAAAACAACGGTAGCACCCAGTTATACCGGCGAATATCTAAACGCCATTAAATGCGTTCTGGAACTCATTAATATTTATGATGAAACCCATGCCTTTTATAATTTGTTCCTGGCCAATGGTATTGGCAAAGAAGACCCGAAGGCAACACAACTCACGCGATTGGCCCACGCAAAAAAGTTCGTTATCAATGAATTTATCCGGATGCAGGTCATGGCCAGTGGGTTTAAGCACTTTGGCGGCGAAAATTACGCCGGCTATGTTAAGGGATCGCGCTACAGCCTGAACCCAGAAGTGAGGGAGTTTGTAGAGTTACAACAAAATACATACAATCAAAAATAGCACCAATGAGCAAAGTGTATGATTATATTATCGTTGGTTCAGGTGTTGCAGGGATCACCATTGCCAAAAGACTTTTAGAAGCGGATCCCCTTACCTCCATTTTGATCCTGGAGGCCGGCCCCGAGATACCTGCCAAGAACAGGCGCTTTTGGTGGGACTATATCACCCTGGGGAAAACCCCTTATGATTTCACCTATGACAAACCCGGTCAGGCGCCCGGCAACCTGGGTAATATCAATTTTATTTCAGAAGGCGCCAGGGTAAAGGCTTACGGAGGGTCTACGATGCACTGGGGGGCCTGGGCATTACGCTTCAAACCAGAAGACTTCCAGTTATACACCAATACCGGCAAGGGTGCCGACTGGCCTATTAGCTATGACGAGCTTGAGCCCTATTATAACCAGGCAGAAGAGTATCTTTCTGTTTGCGGCGATGATACGGAAAACTGGGCGCCAAGGAGCAAGCCCTACCCGATGCCAGCCTTTCAATGGACGGCAGCGGACGGGGTGATGATCAAGGCTTTTCGTAAGCTGGGCATTATGCCCGGAAAAATGCCGGTTGCCCGATACCGCAAGTGTTTTACTACCGGTACCTGTAAATATTGTCCATTTGGTTCGCGGTTCTCGGCGCAGTACGTGCTGGATGAACTGAGAGCTAATAAACGCTATACTAATTTCGAGGTTCGCACAAGTTGCGTTGTCACTCAGGTGCATACCAGCGGCAAAAACAAGGTCGAATCGATTGATGTAACCGATAACAGGGATAAAACCCAAACCGAAAAATATCGACTCCAGGCAGGAAGGTTTATCATCTGTTCAGGGGCTTATGAAACCCCTAAGCTGCTGATGAAATCAAAGAACGAGTTCTGGAAGAACGGGATTGGCAACGATCATGATCATTTAGGGCGTTACCTGATCTCCCACTCGATGCTCAAGGTAAGGGGGCGGTTCCCGACCAATAAGGAAAGATGGTTCCAGGAATACGATTTTCCTACGCTCATGTCCCGCTCTTACGATACACCGGCTGACCAGGATATCGGCAAGGTCTTCCTGTTTAAAAACCGGGTACTGCCAAACATGGATATTGCCCAGCTAATGATTGACGGGAACACGCCGGAACAGATCGAAGCGGTTCTAAGCGGGCCGATGGAACTGGAGCTGCAGGCCTTCATGGAAGAAAAAGGGCACTTCGATAACCGGCTGGAGATCATGGACGGGGAACCGGATGAATTTGGTTTGCCGCTCACAAAAATCACCTTTAGCCGTACGCCGGAAGAAATGGTTAATACCGGGATCCGCTTAAAACAAATGGAAAAGGTAATCGAGGCCATGGGGTACGCAATCGTTTATTCGAAAACCGAAGACCCGGGGGGACATCATACCACCGGCACTTGCCGTATGGGGAAAACGGCGGCGGATGGCGTGACCGATTTGCATATGAAAGTATTCGGGACCGACAATCTCTACCTATGTTCTAATGGTGTTTTTCCAACAGGAAGCGCTGTTAACCCAACGCTCACTTTAACTGCCTTGTCCATGAGGCTGGCAGATCATCTTATCGCTAATCAAAAATCATAACCGCATGACGCTTAAGTTCGCACAACAGGATTATAACATTAAATCGAGCCAGCTTATCAATGCTGCCGATCCTTGTATCACCGATGCCATAGCGGTATTGACCAATGAGGCCCGGCTGGCTGAGTCAGCTGAAACCCGGCTCCTGAATTTAAAGACCGCCTTACAGCGGGCCGTGATGCTGGAATTTGCCACTATTCCTATCTACCTTTCCGCACTATGGTCTATCAAGGATAATTTGCACCCGGTGGCTAAATCCATCCGGAACGTTGTTCAGGAAGAAATGCTGCACCTGGCCCTGGCCAGCAATATGCTCGCCTCGATCGGTGGGGTTCCCAAAATATATGATCCGTCCGAAAACGGCCTGTCCTATCCTACGCACCTGCCCGGCGGCGTACATCCGGAGCTTTTCCTTGAATTATCCGGCCTGACCGACAAAACCTTAGATGATTTCCTGGAAATAGAATTGCCCCAGGATGGAGTCGAGTTCGGTGATTATCCCAGCCGTACAGCGGAAGCGCACGCGGAGAACGAGACCATCGGAGGGCTGTACGATGCCATTAACACCGAATTTAAAAGCCTGATGCCAAAAATGAGCCCTGACAAGCAGGTTTCAGGCCCCCTGTCCTGGTTTGTCGTGGACAATGTTCAAAAGATCGACAGCGCCATTCACTGGATCAAGGAACAGGGTGAGGGTTCTATCGGGAACGGACCGCAGAGCACCGGGCTTAGCAAGCTATCACACTTTTACCGGTTCTGGGAGATCCGAAAGCGTAAAAAGATTGAACAGGACCCTGCAACCGGCGATTTCTTTTTTGGCCGGGAAATGGCATTTCCGGAGGTATGGCCTATGGCTGTAGTTCCCCCGGGCGGTTATCAAAAAGAAAACGTCAGCCCGGAGGTATGGGAATTACTCGAGCGCTTCGACCACACTTATTCCAGCCTGATCAAACTGCTGGAAAGTGCCTGGGGTGATGGCGGGCAGGCCGCTTTATGGAAGGCCATAGAAGTGATGTTTGACCTGGAAAAATTTGCCCTACCCCTGATGCAGCTTCCTATACCCGGCGGTGAGGGTAATTACGGCCCATGTTTCAGATTAATACCGGTATAAAATCAACATCCAATGGAAAATAAAACCTATCAAAACTGGCGTGTGGTCTCTACCGTTCAACTTGGTGCATCAGCAGAAGAAGTATGGAAACTGGTTGGCGGCTTTTATATTCTGCCGCAGTGGCACCCGGATATTACTTTATCCGAAGTACCTGAAAAACAGCCGGATGAAAAAGAGATCAGGCGGGTGCTCACTTTCCCGGGACAGGCACCAACGGTAGAGCAGCTCGTATTCATGGATAATGAAAATTTTCATTATCGGTATAAGTGGCACGCCGGTCCCTGGGGTGAGCAGGTCCAGCAATATAAAGCCGAGATTAAAATATTGGAACTTGACGCATCAGGGAATTCCTGTGTAGTGCAATGGTCGTCAACCTTTTGGTATTTTGAAGACGCATTGACACAATTTTATAAAAACGGCTTTGACAATCTGTTAAAGATATTCGGGCCGGCAACACACACTAACCAACCTTAATCCAAACGCTATGGGCAGCTTTATTGAAATCAACGACACGCTACAGTTAACAACCGAGCAGGGTTTTCCGGAACACCTGCTCAACCTGGAAAAACATACCGGTGCTCCGGTGACCACCGAAGAAGTGAGCGATATGCTTTTCGAATTCAAGGACAAACCGAGTGCACGCATCTTCCAATATGATCCCTGCCGGGTTTACTATGTGCATAATATCGGCGGGAAGTGGTTATTCTGGGGAAGGGTGTTCATCCAGAGCCAAAGTATCTATAAAAAGCTGGGAGAGAACGGGGAATGGAAGGAAGGCGATTGGTTAACCTCGGGAACTTATAAGATCATCGATATTTACCCGCCCGATTATCAAAAAACATTCACCTTACATGAAGCGCCGCCAGACCGGAATTTTTTTATCCGATAAGGTTCGTTCCAGACTTTTATAAAACAATCCTAATTGTACTTGCCCTATTAAACTCCCTGGGTGCAGGGGCGCAGAAGATCAATAGTGCTTATGCCAAGGTGCTACAACAAAAGTATCCTTCTTTGAAATTCAATCTTTGTGCCGACACCCACCAGCACCGTCCGCTGGTTACCTATTATATTTACACACACGCGCACCACCTGCTGCAGCAGTACTAACGGTGCAGCAGGCGCCGGCCCGGTGGCAAACGGAAGAGATGACGGTCTACCTACCGTAAATCTATGGTGACCGATATACCGGTGCTTACCATCCCTGCCGTGCTCGGCTCGGGTTCCCTATCCTTTAAACCATAACAAGGCTCATGTGACACATAAAAATGCCCTTGTGCCGATAGCGGAAATGCCAGGCGCTACCGTTGTACTTATTCTACCGGCCTGTATTGAGGCAAACATGCTTTTTTATAAAAGATGATCAGGATCACATAAATAGGCTAACCGTCGTCATCTTCAGTATAGGTGTATCATTTAATTTTGTTAAACCCGGCGAATGAATGATTTCAGTTTCGGTAGATGCGGTGGTTTATTTTCTGGTAAGGTAACAGCCACACTTCTCGGAACCTGAAAACCGATTTCATTTTTTCGCTGACAAAATTCTTTTATGACTTTTAAAATCATGTTAGGTAAACTTAATGAAACCCAGATAGAAAATCTATTGAAGGAGCAGGTAATCGGGAGGATTGCCTGCCAGGCGAATGGTGATATATATCTTGTTCCTGTTAACTATGTATACCGTAACGGTTACATTTACAGCCATTCCGCAGAAGGGAAAAAGATCCGCATGATGCGCGAAAATCCCGAGGTCTGTTTCGAGGTGGACAATATCAATAGCGTTTTCCGCTGGCAAAGTGTCATTGCCAAAGGCACTTATGAAGAAATTACGGATGCCGAAGAAAAGCAGCAGGCTATGCAGGGCATTATCCACAGGATTATGCCATTGGTAACCAGTCCGACCAGTCATCCTTCACATGGTATCATCGAGAAGGATAGCGATGTCGGAACGACGGTAGAGTTGATCATTTACAGGATCAAATTGAGAGAAAAAACAGGGCGTTTCGAAAAAAATTAAAAACTTGTGAAGCGTACGCGGCGCCACAAGGCTGCTGGTGTTTCCCTTACATGATAATTGATAATTCTTTAAACTTAAAATCTAAAACCATGACAAATACAGCTCCCGATACAAAACTGGAAACCGAATTACAGGAAGTTTACATGCAGGCAACCCACTGGCTACAGGATATTTCCTTTCTGGAAACCGAAACGCAGTTTTTCAGGAATATAATTAAACGTTACCAACCACCAGCCGCCGTTCTTTCCCGAAGGGAGGAATTTGATGTAAATATCCAGGCCCAGGACACGCGGCTTGCAGAATTAAAAACCAAAATTCCGGAATTTATGGCTTTCCTCGAACCCTTTATCGGTGACTCAAAAAAAGTAATGAACCTGGATTTTCTTGACCGGTACAATGCACTTCAAAACGAGCTGGAAGCACTTTTTAACGCGTTACAGACGACCAAAAAGGAACTGTTTCATTACACTGAATCTCTTATGTCCCCTGTAAATCCGTCGGCTAACCTAAACCCGATAAGATGAAAACCATTGCTGTACTGACCGATTATTCTAAAAGCGCCGAACACGCGACGCAGTTCGCCTTCCATATGGCAAAAAAAATGAAAGCAAAAGTGCTTTTGTTCAGTGTCTGTGCTATCCCGTCTGCAAAGCAACTTCTCCTTGCAGGCGAACCGGAGCAACTCCCTGAATATGAACATGCCCTGGTTGATTTCGGTCGCCGTATGGCGCAGGACTTAGTCGCCTGTACTTTCCCGGGGTGCTATCTGCCGGAAGTAAACGTGGACTGCGACAGCTCAGAGATCGTGGATATCATGACGGCCATTATGCGCAATGAGGAAATATGCCTGATAGTTACTGCACCCACGGCAGAAAATGACCTGGCGACTTATATACTAAGTGATGCGTGCAACCGGATCATTGACTGGGCAACAGTTCCCGTGCTTGTTGTTCCCGAAACGGCACCACTACGATATTTTGAAAAGATCGCCTTTGCATCGCAGCTTCATGAAGAGGATATCTATTCGATTGCCGAACTCGGCAGCCTGCTGGAAAGTTTCGCGGCCGAACTGATGGTAGCGCATTTAAACAGTGATCCGTCAGATAACGGTATCCGGACTATCGAAGAAAAACTTAACCGCGATCTCTATAAAAAGGTGGACTGCGGTGGGGTATATTTTCGCAGTATAACAGATACAGACAAACAAAAAAATTGGGACTGGCTGAAAGCTAATAAGAGAACGGAACTACTGGCAGTGGTACAGCAGCCCAGAGAGCAAATGGCGCGATTCTTCGAAAGAGGGCAAAATGAAGAGGTTACCTCCCACCTTACCCTGCCGGTAATGATCTTACCTAAAAGGCCCTGAAATGATATAGTGATTTAAACAAAGGCGGCATTCTTATCGATGCCGCCTTTGTTGTATGGTCAGATCTTAATTCCAACCAGTTGGGCTTCAGACCTGGCTAACTCCCTGACCCAGTCCTGGAAAAGCTGGGAGGTCTGGCTGGCCGAATCGCCAAAAAGTGTCTGGTAATAACCGATACCCTCCTGCAATTGTAGCTTAAATTTGGTCAGTTGTTTCCTTTTTTTATCGGTCAATTCTTTTAACTGCGATTGCAAATCACGCTGCAGGTAATCGATATAAAGGTTCAGCTCCTTGATAAACATATGTGGGCGCGTGATCTTTTCCAGCAGGTCAGTGGTCCCGTAGATATGCTTAACCATTTCCTCCAGGCTGTAGCTCCGGGAAAAATAGGCCAGGTTTGGCCCCGGACATATGGCAACCGCTTTATTTTCACGGGGCTTAAGTATGTCATATTTGATATAGGCGGAAGCGCAAAGCCCCTCGCAAAGGCAAATTTTCTCCACTACGTTCTGATAGGCCTGTTCATACTCGTTTTTTGGCAGATCAGCAGCCGCTAATTGCTGCAACTTTAAATGCTGATATTCGCGGGATGCGGTACAGATGGGTTTTTCGGTAAATTCGGTATCCGTACATAAATATTTCTTCGTACAGGGGCTTCCGGGGTGGTTATTTTCCAGCCGTTTCAGGCGAAGTGATTCCGAGGTGCTCTTCTTGAAATTATTGAACAATATGCCCAGCGGCGATGCCCCGCTAACATAATAATCTTCTTCAGAGGCGTGTTCCAGTTCCTGCAGGGTTTCTTTGTCCACGTTGGTCACTTCAGGCACCAGCAGGAACGGGCTACCCCAGCCGGTCGTATCTACCTGGTAATGGTCCAGCAAAAATTCGTTTTCAGATGCGGTGCCGATCCCGCCCTGAACGCTCAACTTTTGAACGGGCGCCTGTGCGCAGCTGATCCCTTTTTCAACCAGCGCCTGCTGATAACCGGTAAATAGTTCATTCACCATTTCCTGACGCTTCTGTTTAAATTCTTCCAGGATAGGTCCAAGCAGGAACCCCTCGGTCGCGAAGGCATGGCCGCCGCAGTTAAGGCCGGACTCGACTCTAAACTCGGAAACCCATATCCCTTTTTTGGCCAGGAATTTGGCCTGAATGAATGCGGACCGAAAATCGCTTACTTTCAGGATAACCTTCTTACGGAGCTGTCCATCCGCCGAAGGATAAAAATCAGCAAAGGTTTCCAGGTAGCTGTACAAACGGGGGTTCATTCCGGCGGACATGATCACCGAAGACCGGAGGCTGCTCATGGCAAACCCCCGCAGTGCCGCCAGGGCATCAGTATTCTGTTCCCCGCTAGATTCGCCGGTCGCTGTGTAATTCATTTTATCGACCTTGGACATGATATTTACATCAATGGCCCCCGGCACCATTTCACTTTTCAGTAAATTCTGGAAATGCGTTTTTTGGGTACCCGGCGGATATTCGAGCATCAGGTCATAGCCTTGTCTTAACCTGGTATTTTCAGGTAGTAATTCAAAATAACGGCACAGATCATTACCCGCTTCGAATGGCATGGCTTTCAGCATATCGAATTGACTGGCAACAAGCCGGCCAACCAGGTCCAGGTACTGCGTGATACGCCGGGCACGGGCGTCTTCTTCCCTCTTATAAATGGGAACATAGGCTTCGCCATTAAGCTGCGCATGATATTGACGCATCCTCTCGATCAGATCGTCGTCAACAATGGACATAGTTGATGAGATGCCGTATCGGGCAATCTTTAATGGAGTATCAATTGAGTAGCCCAATCCTAAAACTGGTATGTGAAATGTATGGCTCATATTATTTTATTTAGCTGATCAATTTAATCCCCATTGCAATAAAACGCTCGTTAATGCGCGCTCGCACTCAAATCTAAATTCTCTGATAATTGCATTTGCGGCAAAGCTATCCTACGCAATCCGTTAAATAAATGACGCAGGTCATAAACCGCCGAAACAGCGATTATTTTATTCCCGGCCTGTTTACAGCAAGTTTGTATGGCCTGCATGCTCCTTGTAAAAGGCTATGAAATAAGGTTTTTTAAACCAGCTTTATAAGGGTATTTAGATTGCTGACCGTTATAGCCCTCTGCCAGTTCCCGCGAGCCGCAAATAAGAAGAAACAGTATCTATCCGAAAAAGCATCTCACTAAAGTGACGGGGATCACATTTTTTTAACCATCCGGGTCATTCCTGGACCATCGCCAATACATCATTTTTGGGCTAATAAAATCAAGGAAGATGCCGGAAACCCAAACGCATGTTAAAACCAGTTGCTATCACTGCGGTGATGAATGCCTCACCACAACCTATCAGAAAGATCATAAACAATTTTGTTGCCAGGGTTGCCAGAGTGTTTATACCATACTTTCCGGTGCCGGGCTTTGCAACTACTACAATTATAATGAGCATCCGGGAACGACCCGTATCCGGACAGATAAACGATTTGATTACCTGAGTGATCCCACCATACTGGCCGAACTGCTGGATTACACGGACGACTGGTTATCGATCATAACGCTTTATATCCCGCAAATCCATTGCAGTTCCTGTTTATGGCTGCTGGAGCAATTGAACCGTTTTAATCCGGCTATTCATTATTCCCGGGTAGACTTTCTAAAAAAACAGCTGGTCGTCCGGTTTGATCCGCGCGAATTCAGTCTCCAGCAACTTGTTGAATTGTTAAATGACGTGGGCTACGAACCGCTGATCAGTTTACAGGATATCATCAAAAAACAAAATAAAGCAGAAAAAGGCAACCTGGTACAAAAGATCGCCGTCGCCGGTTTTTGTTTCGGCAATGTCATGCTGCTCAGTTTCCCCGAATATTTCGGGCTATCTGCCTTCGAAGAATCATTTAAACATTTCTTTGGCTGGCTGAATGTATTATTTGGCATACCGGTGGTGTTTTACAGCGGATGGGGCTATTTTGCCTCGGCCTGGCACAACCTGAAAAATAAAGTCCTCAATATCGATTTCCCGTTGGCCTTGGGTATCGCGGTGCTGTTTATCAGGACCGCGGCCGAGATCCTTACCCATACTGGCGCAGGTTTCGCGGATACCTTATGTGGCTTAGTGTTCTTCCTGTTGATCGGTAAGTTCGTCCAGCAAAAAACCTATCACCACATTTCTTTTGAACGGGACTACCGTTCATTTTTTCCCGTTGCCGTTCAGGTCATGCAGGAAGGCAGGGAAAAACCCTTACCGCTCTCCGACCTGCTGACCGGGCACCGCATGGTGATCCGTCACAATGAAATTATTCCTGCCGATGCCATCCTGCTTCAGGGAGAGGCGCTAATTGATTTCAGCTTTGTCACCGGCGAAGCCGTTCCGGTCAATAAAACTCTGGGCGAGATTGTTTATGCCGGCGGCCGGCAGACTGGCGAGGCAATTGAACTGGAAGTGATCAAGCCGGTTTCCCAAAGTTACCTGACCCAGCTCTGGAACAACGAGGCCTTTACCCGCAAACAGGATAACCGCATGAAGACCTTTAATGAAAGGGTCAGTAAATATTTCACCATTGTCCTCATCACGATCGCTGTGGGAGCACTGCTGGCCTGGCTACCCTTTGATCTCCGGCGTGGGATTGACGCGTTCACGGCTGTACTGATCGTAGCCTGCCCTTGTGCACTCGCATTAAGCACGCCGTTCACCATGTCTGCGGCGTTGAGTATTTTCGACCATAACCTGTTTTATCTAAAAAACACCACGGTTGTAGAGCAAATGGCCCGTATTGATGCGCTGGTGATGGATAAAACGGGCACCATTACTACGGGCAGCAGTAAACGGATCGATCTGGGCGGGGAATTAACCGCCGAACAGCGACAACTGATCTTCAGCGTCTGCGCCAATTCGATACATCCCCTAAGCCGGATGATCTGCCAATATTTTGGCGACCTGGAAAAGCTGAAGGTTTCCGATTACAGGGAGATCGCGGGAAAGGGAATCACCGCCTGGGTCAACGGCCACCAGCTGTGTATCGGTAGCGGCGAATTGATCTTCGGTTATTTTACAGAATTGAAGTTGATGACCCGTGTCCACTTAATGATAGACGGGGCGTATCTTGGCTATTTCGGATTTTATCATGAATACCGCCAGGGTTTGAAACAGGTCGCTGAGCTGGCCCCGGCCTATTCGCTATACCTGTTATCAGGCGACCAGGACCATGAGCGCTCAGAATTGCTCCGGTATTTCCCGGATAACGGGCACCTGTTCTTCGGGCAGTCACCTCAGCAAAAACTTGACCGGATCGAAGCGTTGCAGCAACAGGGACTTAAAGTAATGATGCTCGGCGATGGCCTGAACGACTCGGGGGCATTGAAACAGAGCGACCTGGGCGTAGCGGTTACCGACAACGTGAATAATTTCTCGCCCGGCAGCGACGCGATCCTGGACGGGCGTGCTTTTCATAAGCTTCCGGCCTTCCTGCGCTTTTCCAAAGATACGGTAACGATTATCCATCTTTCGTTCCTGATCTCCTTAACCTATAACCTGATTGGACTCAGCTACGCAATTACGGGGCGCCTGTCGCCATTGGTGGCAGCGATCCTGATGCCGTTGAGCACCGTCACCATCATTTCATTCACCACCCTGGCCACCCATTTTTTCGCGAAAAGGAGAAAATTAATATGAGCATCATCTATTTCCTGATCGGCTGCAGTGTGCTTATGGCGCTGATCTTCCTGGCCGCATTCCTCTGGGCGCAGCACAGCGGGCAAAACGACGACCTGTATACGCCGGGCATGCGCATCCTGCTGGACGACGAAAACCAAAAGGAGGATAAAAAATGATCTCAATCACATTTATAGCCGTTTGTCATCATTCTGTAACCCGCGCGGCCGGGATAGTTTTACACCCATAAATAGCAACACATTTTTATGCAGCCTGAAAATTTTTACTATGACAACAAGATCGTCCGCAACTTCGGTATAGCCACCGTGATCTGGGGCATTATTGGTATGACCGTAGGCTTAATCGCAGCTATACAATTATACCATCCGGGTGCTAATATGCACAACCAGTTCACCACGTTTGGCCGTATCCGTCCGCTGCATACCAATGCGGTCATTTTCGCCTTCGTGGGCAATGCCATTTTTATGGGCGTTTATTATTCGCTTCAACGTTTGCTGAAGGCCCGGATGTTTAGCGATTTGCTAAGCAATATTCATTTTTGGGGCTGGCAGCTCATTATTTTTTCAGCGGTGATCACCTTGCCCCTGGGCTTAACCACTTCTCATGAATATGCGGAGCTGGAGTGGCCAATAGACATTGCCATTACTATTATTTGGGTAGTATTTGGCTGGAACATGTTCGGTACCATTTTTAAGCGCCGCGAACGACATTTGTATGTAGCTATCTGGTTTTACATTGCCACGTTTGTGACCATCGCGGTACTGCATATCGTTAATTCTGTAGAATTACCGGTATCGGGTTTTAAAAGCTATATGGTTTACGCAGGCGTTCAGGATGCCCTCGTACAATGGTGGTACGGGCATAACGCGGTTGCATTCTTCCTGACTACGCCTTACCTGGGTATGATGTATTACTTCCTGCCTAAAATGGCTAACCGCCCCATCTATTCCTATAAATTAAGTATCCTGCACTTTTGGGCGCTCATTTTTATCTATATCTGGGCAGGCCCTCATCACTTGTTATATACTACTTTACCGGACTGGGCACAGTCATTGGGCGTAGCCTTCTCGATCATGCTGATCGCACCCAGCTGGGGCGGTATGATCAACGGCCTGTTAACGTTGCGTGGCGCCTGGGATAAGGTGCGTGACGACGTTGTTCTGAAGTTTATGGTGGTAGGCTTAACGGCTTACGGTATGGCCACATTTGAAGGCCCCCTGCTATCGCTTAAACAAGTGAACGGTATTGCCCACTTCAGCGACTGGATAGTTGCCCACGTGCACGTTGGCGCTTTAGGCTGGAACGGTTTTCTAACTTTTGCTATTCTGTACTGGCTGATCCCGCGTATTTATAAGACCGAATTATTCTCTAAAAAACTGGCTGCCTTCCATTTCTGGGCTGGTACGCTGGGTATCATTTTCTATGCGGTACCAATGTACTGGGCCGGCTTTACCCAAAGCCTGATGCTGAAGGAGTTTAACGCCGACGGCATGCTCAAATATCCGAACTTTCTGGAAACCACTCTACAAATCCTACCTATGCACGTGATGCGCTCCGTAGGTGGTGCCATTTACCTGTTAGGGGTAATTGTGATGGCCTATAACCTGTTCCGTACCATGAAACAGGGGAGCCTGGTAGCCAACGAAAGCGCTCAGGCCATGCCACTGGAACCGGCACATATTGTTGTGAAAGAGGCCTCATGGCACAGAACGCTGGAGCGTAAACCGGTACAACTCATGATCCTGGCCTTATTGGTGATCCTTATAGGCAGTTTTATTGAATTGATGCCTACATTAACCATTTCATCAAACATACCAACCATCGCGAGCGTAAAACCCTATACCCCGCTGGAGCTTCAGGGCAGAGATGTCTATATCCGTGAAGGCTGTTCCAACTGTCACACGCAAACGGTAAGGCCTTTCCGTTCGGAAACCGAACGTTACGGAGAATACAGTAAGGCAGGTGAGTTTGTTTATGATCACCCGTTCCTTTGGGGCTCAAAACGTACCGGGCCGGACCTGGCCCGTGAAGGCGGAAAATATGGCAATGCCTGGCACTATAATCACCTGATGGACCCGCGTCTGATGTCGCCGGGAAGTATCATGCCTGAATATGGCTGGCTGCTTACCCAAAAGCTGGACACCTCATCTACCGCGGCCAAGATCAGGGGGATGCGCACACTGGGGGTTCCTTACCCGGAAGGTTACGATAAGACAGCCAATAACGATCTGGATAAACAGGCAGAAGAGATAGCTGATAACCTGCATGCCGATCACATCAAAGTTAAAAAGGATAAAGAGATCATTGCCATTATCGCTTATATACAGCGACTGGGAATGGATATTAAAGCTAACAAAACCGCCCAAAAATAATTACGACCATGTTTAAACAATTCACCGAAAATATATCAGGCCATCAGGGTTACCTGCTTTTTTCACTGGGGATATTCCTTGTCTTTTTCATCGTAGTGACCATTATGCTGGTTCGCCTGCGCAAGACCCATATAGAGCACATGAGTGGTTTACCGCTGCGTGACGGAGACGAAATCCAATCATCAAATCTTTCCTGATCATGAACAAGCTATTAATTATTCCGGCTTTAATTACGTTTATCCAAACCGCAAGCGCGCAAAGCGACAGTATGATCAGCGGAGAAATGAAAAATTATATCGGCTACGGTGCTATTATATCGATGCTGCTGCTGTTCGTTGTCGTGTTCTTAGTGCTGTTAAGGGCCTTTAAAACGATGGCGCGTGTAATTCTGCGTCTGCAGGGTTATACCCATGCGGAGATCACAGCAGCCATGGAGCCGGTCAAAAAAGAAAAAAAGACAAAGAAAGAAGATGTATGGATTAAACTGCTTTCTCTTAAACCTATGTCTGAAGAAAAAAGCATCCTGATCGAACATGACTATGACGGCATCCAGGAACTGGATAACCCGACACCTGCCTGGTTTATGTGGCATTTTTATGGCACCATTGCCTTTGGCCTTTGCTATATGCTCATATACCATGTTTTCGGCGTTGGGCAATTGCAGTATGACGAATACAAAACCGAACTGGCACAAGCCGATATTGCTAAAAAGATATACTTAAGCAAAGCCGCCAACCGTGTGGATGAAACAACGGTGAAGCTGGTTAGCGATGCTGCAACGCTAACTTCCGGCAAAGCTATTTTCACTCAAAATTGTACGGCCTGCCATGGTGCCAATGGCGAAGGTAGTGTAGGGCCTAATCTAACAGACGAATACTGGCTGCATGGCCACAAGATCAACGATCTGTTTAAAACGATCAAGTATGGAATAGCGGCTAAAGGAATGCCGACCTGGGAAAAACAATTATCGCCCAAGCAGATCTCAGATGTGTCCAATTACGTCGAATCATTGAAAGGCAGCAAGCCTGCAAACCCTAAAGCGCCGCAGGGTGATAAAGAAGTGCAAACGGACAATAAACTGGCCTCAAAATAAACGTATCATGAGTGGACTACTGACGGCAAGGGAAACGGGTGAACGAAAATGGATGTATCCGCTCCTGCGTAAAGGCATTTATTATAAATGGCGTTCGGCCATCAGTTACGTTTACCTGGCTTTCTTTTTTGCGGGTCCGTTTATCCGCATTGGCGGGGAGCCGCTTTTGCTGCTCAATTTTATGGAGCGGCACTTTGTGATCCTGGGCCAGGTTTTCTGGCCCCAGGATATTTTCCTCTTTATGCTGGCCTCGCTGGTATTCCTGGTTTGTGTGGTCTTGTTCACGATCGCTTTTGGCCGTATGTTCTGCGGCTGGATCTGCCCCCAAACGGTTTTCATGGAAATGGTTTTCCGGAAGATCGAGGAATGGATCGAAGGTGATGCCAACAAGCGCAAAAAACTGGATGCCGGCCCCTGGACAAATGCTAAGGTCGTTAAGAAAGCCGGCAAGCATGTGCTTTTTATCCTGGTCTCTTTTTTAATTGCCAATACCTTCCTTGCTTATTTGATCGGCAGCGAAAACCTGCTGAAGATCATCACCGAACCGATCGCCCTGCATTGGATAGGCTTTGCCAGTATCTGGCTATTCACTGCCGTGTTCTATTTGGTTTACAGCCAGGTCAGGGAACTGGTTTGTACCGTGATCTGCCCCTACGGCCGGTTACAAAGTGTACTGATCGATGAGCATACGCTGGTTGTTGCTTATAATGACGTGCGGGGTGAACCTCGAGGGAAACTGCAGAAAACTGCCGATCCCTTCGATCTGAAAGGTGACTGCGTGGACTGCGGCCTGTGCGTTTCGGTTTGCCCGACGGGAATTGATATCCGCAACGGTACACAAATAGAATGCGTGAACTGTACCGCCTGTATAGATGTTTGCGATGAGGTAATGGAAAAGATCCATAAACCCAAAAACCTCATCGGCTATTATTCCGAAAATATGATCCGCGTGAAAGAGAAACCCTCCTTCACTCTGCGGATGAAAAGCTATGCGGCGGTCATTACGATAATGATCGGTGTGCTGTGCTATTTTATTTTTAGCCGTAGCGATATGGAAATGACCGTCATGAGGGGCGCGGGAATGCTTTATCAGGAACAGCCCGGGGGTTACATCAGCAATATCTACAATGCCGAGATCATCAATAAAACCAATGAAAACAGGGATATCCTGATCCGGCCGGACGATCCGGCCATAAAGATCAAATACATTCAGGCACCGGGTAAGGTGGCTAAGGGAGGAATGGTAAAAGTCATGTTCTTTATCATGATACCGGCATCACATATACATACCGCCAAGACAGATGTACGCTTGCAGCTTTATACCGGGCATCAACTTAAACAAACTATCAGCACCTCTTTTGTAGGTCCTGTAAACGATTAAAATTATGAACTGGGGAAAAGGAATTATTGCCGGAATGATCATTTTCATGCTGTTTATTTTAAGCATGTGTATCTATATGTTCCGGATGCCAAAAGATGAGTACGATCATCAGTATTACGAAAAAGGCCTGAGTTTTAACCAGGACTACGCCAAAGAACGGCAGGTGCTGGCAGACCAGGCACAACCACAGATCCGGGTCACTGGCGCGGAAGTAACAATTGCTTTCACGGGACCGGCGAAAGGTACCGCCAAATTCATCCGCCCCTCGAGTGCAGCGATGGACAAGACCTTTAATATCCAGACCGGCGCAGAGAAAACCGCTCTGTTGCCGGTGGGTTCCCTGGCCAGGGGACGCTGGCGTATCCTGCTGGAATGGGAAAGCGGGAGCAAGAATTATTTGTATGAAAAGGAGGTAGCACTGTGATGTCGGCCAATCAGATCGCTTTTTATATCGGCTTATTTGGAAGCGTTCATTGTATCGGCATGTGCGGCCCGCTGGCGTTCGCTATCCCGTCCTTCCATAGCCGGTGGTGGATGGTGATTGCTGACAAATTGATCTACAATGCCGGCAGGGTCATCAGCTATACGCTCCTGGGGTTCCTGATCGGCTTGCTGGGCAAACAGCTCTGGCTGGCCGGCCTGCAGCAAAGTGTCAGTATCATCAGCGGGCTGCTGATCATTGTAGCGGGCTTTTCAAGAATATTCAAAATAAAATTCAGCCAAAGCCGGTTCATGCCGTTATTGTTAGGACCCGTTCACAAAACGATTCACTATGCGCTGAACCACCGGGCGGGGCACCTGGTTGTTGGCGTGCTGAATGGATTCCTGCCCTGCGGCTTTGTTTACCTTGCCCTTGTCGGGGCGGTCAACACTTCCTCCCCTGTCGCTTCGGCCCAATATATGTTCTGGTTTGGCGCAGGCACATTTCCGCTTATGCTAATCGCCACGATAGGTTCCGGTTATATCGGGCCGGTTTTTCGCCGGCAGATCAACAAAGGGATGCCCTACCTGATGATTGCCCTGGGCTGCTGGTTCCTGCTTCGCGGCCTGAGCCTGGATATTCCATACCTGAGCCCGGCGAAACAAAAAAATGGTGTCGCCATTTGCCATTAGCCCCGTTGCAGGTCGGGTAATTCATAATCGGCTTTTCGGCTTTTATCGGTAATGCCAGTCGCTTATACGTTCTGCAGATAGAGTTCGGTATATCGTTTGAAGTTCTTTATTAAAAAACGCAATTCCCGAAAAGCTGTTTTCGATCAGTTCCCCAAACGTAATATCGGTGTCGATAATTTTATTGGTGGAAAGTTCAATACTGTAATTTTCAGGCGCATTAGGTTTGCCATAATCAATAGCATTTGTTGATAAGCGGAGATTAATATTTCTTAAAGTTCCCCTGGGGTTAGGTTTATATTTAAATAGGAATATAAATGACTGATGTCACCTATACCAATGCTCTTCATCATACCTGGCTAAGCCGGATCCGGCCATATTTGTATCATCATTAAACAACACAATTATGTCAACAATAACAGCATCTGCCGGATGGAACGACAAAGCGGCAGCAAGATCCGGTTCAAACAGCCTGACCAATAAATGGACCGCTTTCATGGAAAACCAGTCTAAAAGCAAAACGGTTTGGTTTATGGTGTCTCTGGTCGTGCAGGGCGTATTCTTTCTGCCGGAACCCGCCGTACTTATCTATTATTACAATGCCCCGGTGGCCGTGCTGGCGGTTACACTGACCCTTTTCTTTGCCAATATCATTGCGGGCATGGGGGGCGCAGGAATTAAAACGCTGCTATGGCTTTTCGCATCCAGTATCCTTATTCACCTGCTGATGCTGCTCACCTGTACCCTTTTCAGTTAACGCATTTTTAATACGATCGGCATGATACCCAAAAAAATGAAAGCGGCAGTGATCCGTGAATTCGGCGCACCGTTACAAATTGAAAAAGTGGCAGTAAAAATGCCCCTTGCTAACCAGATTCTCGTAAAGGTGATCGCCTGCGGCGTTTGCCATACCGACCTGCATGCCTGCAATGGCGACTGGCCGGTAAAACCCCGGCTACCCCTTATTCCTGGCCATGAAGCCATTGGCTTTGTAGCTGCTTTGGGCAGCGATGTGAAGGACCTTAAAGAAGGCGATATCGTAGGTGTTCCGTGGCTGCACAGTGCCTGTGGCTGCTGTGAATTTTGCATTACCGGCTGGGAAACTCTTTGCGGGACGCAGCAAAATGGCGGCTATAGTGTTGACGGCGGATTTGCAGAATATGTACTGGCCGATCCCAGGTACGTAGCACGTTTCCCCGAAGGGATCAATTTTACCGAAATGGCGCCGATCATTTGTGCCGGAGTGACCGTGTATAAAGGTTTAAAAGAAACCGAAACGAAGCCCGGCGAATGGGTCGCCATCTCCGGAGTCGGCGGCCTGGGCCACCTGGCTGTCCAGTATGCGAAGGCAATGGGGATGCATGTGGCCGCGATCGATATTGCAGATGATAAACTGGCCCTGGCCACCAGGCTTGGTGCAGACCTGGTCGTGAATGCCAGCCAAACAGACCCGGGCGCCTTTTGCAAAAGGAGACCGGGGGTATGCATGGTGTATTGGTAACGGCCGTGTCACCTATCGCTTTCCAGCAGGGCATTTCCGCCCTTCGCCGTAAGGGTACGATCGCCCTGAACGGGTTACCCAAAGGAAATTTTGACTTATCAATATTTGAGACGGTTCTGAACAGGTACACAGTACGGGGATCTATCGTCGGCACGCGTAAAGATATGCAGGAAGCCATTGCTTTTGCCGTAGAAGGAAAAGTAAAGGCTATCGTCCATTCCGCAAAGCTGGAGGAAATCAACCAGATTTTCGACGATATGAAAAAAGGCCTGATCGATGGACGGGTCGTACTGGAGATCGCTCAACCCTGAAACGCTTCATGAGATTGCTATAGAATGCAGGGGGAAATTTATTGCCGCAGGCAGGGAACACCTGCAGCTGGTTGAAAGCCATAATGATTCCCAGTTACTTACCCCAATATTAAAGGCAGTGGTTACAGCGTGCACAACTGCTGTAGCCATTGCCTTTGCCGTTTAAACGGCCATGCTGAATAATTGCGTAGTAGGCTGCGCGGCCCACAAACGGGCATCCAGACACATGCAGATATTGCGGAGAAAATACTTACCAAGCGGTGTGACCTTAAGTCCGGACCGGCTGAGCTCGACCAGCCCATCTTCTGCCAGCGCCTGTAGCCTGGCCACCCCCTCCTCCTCCACTGCTTCCGGGTAGCGGTTCCATTGCGTTTGACCTTTACACATAATGTCCAGGATATGCCTGCGCAGCACCAGGTCCGCTTCGCTCAGCAAGTGGCCCTTCATCAGGGCAAATCCACCGGCATTGGTCAGTGCCAGGTATTCTTCCACCGTTTTTACATTTTGTGCAAAACCATACCAGGAATCGCCGATGGAAGAAACGCCGAGGCCGATCAGGAGCTGGGTGTGCTCCTGGGTGTAACCCATAAAGTTCCGGTGAAGTTCTCCTGACTGTGCTGCTTCAAGCAATTCATCCCCGGGCAGGGCAAAATGGTCCATACCGATCTCCATATAGCCGTAGCTGGTTAGCAGGCTCCTGCCAATCTTGTGCAGCTTGGCCTTTAATTCGGGGGCGGGTAGGTCAGCCTCAGTAAAACGGCGCTGTCCGGGTTTGATCCAGGGCACATGCGCATAGCTGTAAAAAGCGATCCGGTCGGGATTCAGGCCACCGACAATGTTCATGGTATTGACCAACCCCTCGAGGCTTTGGAGCGGAAGCCCGTAAATCAGATCGTAGTTAACCGATGTGTAGCCAATCTGACGGGCCTGGAGCGTTACCTCCAGCACCTGTTCAAAGCTTTGCTGCCGGTTGATAATGAACTGCACCCTGGGGTCAAAGTCCTGGATGCCCAGGCTCAACCGCCGGAAACCGAGGTCAAACAAAGTCTGTAAATGATCTCTGGTGGTATTGGCCGGGTGCGCTTCAAAGCTAAATTCCGCTTTTTCATGAATATGCACGCCCTCAAGCAGGCCATCAATTAACCGGTGCAGGTTGTTTGCGCTGAAGAACGTGGGGGTGCCGCCGCCCAGGTGGATCTCCCGTATAACGGGTATTTCGCCAAACAGGTTACGGTAAGCACGCCATTCTTGTAACACAGCAGCAATATAGGGTTCCTCTACGCTGTGGTTCTTGGTGATCCTCGTATTGCAGCCGCAATAGGTGCACAAATTTTCACAAAAAGGCAGGTGAATATACAAACTGATACCGGAAGCCTGGTTGCTTTCGTCGAAAGACATTCTAACGGAATCTTTCCATACACCTTCGTTAAAGGTCTGATTGTCCCAATACGGCATGGTCGGGTAGCTGGTATAGCGCGGAACGGCAACATTGTATTTGCCGGTAATTTTTTTAAGCAATTTTTCCATAATCAGGGATGAACGGTATTTTCGGGTTGAGGAGAATTTTACATTTTTTTGCGCTGGCACGGGCCTTGCCTTCCGGGATCTGATATTTTATCAGAAGCCAGCTGGTTCACTATAGATGCTTTCCATACGCTCGTAATTTTTGAAGTGCCATATCCTGATACCGTCAGCAACACCAGAATTGTTATAAACTTTGCATTGTTCATGCCTTTATCTCGTTATCGGTAATGGGCAATGAATAATGGAATGGAGAGTTCTTCCTGCATTAGTTTATCCGCCATACTGCTTTTGAACCATCTGGAAACTACGCCCCGCTGGTAAGCACCCAGGACGACTAAAGTATTCAATTCAGCTTTTTTCAGATACGAAATAATTTCCGTTTCAGGATTTCCAAAAAGAATCTTATACTGCGCTTTCGGATAGTGGCAACGGATAAATTCCCTTATCAACTGTTTTTCCGGCAGCTCCTGCTGGGTCTCATCTTGTGATACATAAATAACCTCTGTTTCCAGTTCGCGGAGAAAAGGCAGAAGATAGTTGAACATTTTTACCGCATATACAGAAGAAGGGCTACCATCGTAGAGGAGAATCACTTTCTGAATATCGGTGTACTTCTGCGGAACTACCATTACCGGGCATTGCGCTTCGGCAAGGAGGTCGCAAATAAATGCTGTCGGGGGAGCTTCTTTAGCGTTATTGACGGTCTCATGGGCACCAATGAGCAAAAGATCGCTGTAAATGCTTTCTTTGACCAGATCATCAAGCGCAAAAACCTTGTCATGGTGAATTGCACATTCCACCTCAATTTGCTGGCACTGCTCCCGGAACCGGGCGGCAGCATTCCGGCGTGTCTCCCTGTCCTTTTCCAGCAAGTGCCTCAATTTTACTTTGGATACGCCCTGGCTGCCAACCATATCAAAAAGGTGAAAGCTATGATACAGAAAGCTTTCCAGAAAAACACCGGTTAACAGGGCATTGTTGTCAGCTGCCATCCTGATTGCATACTTCATCGTCCCTTCAGAAAATTTCAATCCGTCAAACGCGGCACTTAACTTTTTCATAATTTATATCTTAATGCACGCTCGTCAGCACCAAACTGGGATGGTTTAAAGAGCTATTGTAAAATTAAATTGAAGTAAGTTAATATGCACTGACGGCCGGCACTTTAAAGCGTGATCTTCGTCACGATAGCGCAAAAGGCAGTAATATCACCCTGCCAGCACCGCAACGCTGTCCTTTGCCTCCCTTAGCGTTTATAAAGATGAGTATCGATACTGTTGTCAAACGTATAAGGATAATAACACCACGCGGATGCCAACAGCGTGAATATAAATTTCAATGAAGAAGTTTCTGCCGGGATGTAATATGAAAATTGATTTATACGAAACTTGATAGATCTCATTTACCACTAAAAGAAAAAAAGCCTGTAAATCAATAATTTACAGGCTTTTTTTCGTTGCATTGGACGCAGTATTAGGCTAATGACACTGAGTGCAAAAACCAACATTCAGAAGAGAAAGTTTTAGCTTCCTCTTTTTTATTTGGATTCGGGAGCATAAGCTCCGTTTTTGATCCAAGTGATCCATGCTTTCTTAAACGCTGCATGGCTCATCGGTGGAAGTGTTCGCCCCTCACCGGGGTTCCATCCTGCCTTGACTAATCCATCGTCCGCATGTTCTATTAACTGCTGCAATGTTTTATGTCCGTTTGTCTTAGGGTTCACTAACTGTTTGGCCAACTGATTTGAAGTCCTTCCCTGGAAAACCATTTTCATATTTGCAGGAGGCAGATGCCAATTAGGATTCCCTGGAGGTTTATTCAACCCCGCTACATTTGTCGGCTGATGGCAGTTGGAACATTTCATCGCATATAAACCTTTACCCTCTACACCTCTCTTGGGAAACATAGTATGCAAATGGCTATCGTCTCCTTGAAGTGGCACATCTCCGGAAGGATGGCAATTCATACAACGGGCGCTCATTAGTACAGTATACACTTGTTTGAAAGCCGTTACAGAAGCTAAACTATCTTTTTTAACTACAACTAAGGGGGCGATTGTTTTTGAAGTATCCAGGCTAAAAGCCATTATGGCAACCATGATCAGCAAAGTGCCTATTACAGCAAGGGATCTCTTTTTCATTTCCCTGAGGTCTCCTTCCCTTGCAGTTCTGACGCTAAATGAATGGCTTCACGTATGCGCAGATAAGTACCGCAGCGGCAAATGTTGCCCGCCATGGCGTTATCAATATCCTGGTCTGTAGGTTTTTTATTTTCCTTGAGCAGCACAGCAGCCGACATGATCTGCCCGGCCTGGCAGTAACCGCATTGAGACACATCTAACTCCAGCCAAGCCTTTTGTAACGGGTGGGCGTTAGTTGCAGACAGGCCTTCTATAGTTACTACTTTTTTTCCTTCGGCACGGCTTACTTTTGTAACGCAGGAGCGAACAGCTTCACCGTTCAAATGTACTACACATGCACCGCATTGTGCCACTCCGCAGCCATACTTTGTCCCCACAAGACCAATGATATCCCTTAGTACCCACAGCAGCGGCGTATCAGGGTTTGCATCAACTTTGTAGGTTTTCTTATTAATGTTTAGTGTGATCATAATTAAAATATTATGGTTGAAAAAAAATCAATGAATTAAACGGCAGGTATCTCAGGCTGCGGTGAAGAATAGGGCTGCTGATAGAAACGCCGGCCGGATGCCTTATACAGCGCGTTAGCCACCGCGCCAAATACAGGGGGAAATGGCGGCTCACCTAATCCGGTAGGATCGATATCATTCTGCACAAAATGGACCTCTACTTTTTTAGGTGCTTCGTTCATACGGATGATCCTGTACTTATGGAAATTATTTTCTTCCACGACACCGTTTTTATGTGTCAATCCGCCATATAAGGAATTTCCAATTCCGTCAACAACCGCACCCTGTACCATATTCGTTGCTGCATCCGGGTTTATAACTATTCCGCAATCGATAGCGCTAAATACTCTTTCAACATAAGGTTGCCCTTCTTTGGTAGTCATATCCACTACATGGGCCGCATAAGAATTATGGCAGAAATAAGCGGCAACGCCACGGCTATATTTTTTCTGCTCCGGGCCATTCCAACCCGATTTTTCTTTAACTAATTTCAACACGCCGGCGTACCTGTCGGCATCATATTCATTGTTTTTACCTACAGGGTTTTCTTTTGCTCTTTTTAACAGCTCCAACCTAAAGTCTATCGGGTCTTTGCCCATTGCTTCAGCTAATTCATCCAGGAAAGATTGTTCAGCGGCCGCATTAAAGTTAGACCTCGGGGCCCTAAACGCACCGATTGTAATATTGGATGGGATCTGCCAGCCTTCCGCAAGGTAATTATCGACCGCACCGGCCGGAAATCTGTTTGCATGAATGGCGTGTTCAGGAATGCCGCCGCCTTTAACGTGAAAGGCGATCAGGTTTTTATTAGCATCCAAAGCCGCCCGGTAGGTAGCCGTGTACATAGGGCGATAAATACCATAGGTCGTATCGTCTTCGCGGCTGTAGATGAGTTTGACAGGTGCCTTTGCTTTTTTAGAGATCAGGGCTGCTTCTAACAGATAATGTCCATAGGCCCTACGACCAAATCCGCCACCCATACGGGTCATTTGAATTTCGATCTTATCGGGAGGAAGTTTTAAAACTTTTGAAAGCGTCGGCTCTGTCCAGCCGGGCGCTTGTAAAGGCCCTACTACTAAAGCTTTTTCATCTGTGACATGGGCAAAGAAATTCATCGGCTCCATGCAGTTATGTGCCAGGAAAGGTGCGTTATAAGTGCGTTCAATGATTTGCGCCGCATTCTTAAACGCAGTTTCAGGGTCGCCGTCTTTCCTTAATTGTTGCGCCGGCTTACTCGCATACTCACGCATCTTTTCAAGCTGTGTGGTGGTATTTTCAAGCTCCCCGGGAACGACAACCTCCCTTTTTCCTCCTCTGCCTCCCATAGTGTCTTTGATATCGCCGGCAGGCATCCATTCCACAATGAGCTTTTTACGGGCATTCATCACTTCCCAGGTGGTTTTGCCAACCACTACCAGCAAGTCATTGAATGTACGTGTGTCAAATCCACCCTGTTCAAATCCGTCTTCGTATAATTTGATACTGAAAACATTTTTGATGCCGGGCATTTTCAAGGCTTCTGACCCATCAAATGATTTAAGTGCCATACCAAAAGCAGGCGGATGCTGGATCATGGCAATCAGCATACCTTCGTGTTTATAATCCAACCCAAACAAAGGCTTGCCGCTTACGATTTTCGCCCCCTCTACATTTTTTTGTGAATGCCTGACAACATTGAAGTTTTTGACATCTTTTAACTTAACGCCTTTTGGCACGGGAATGCCTGCCGCTTTCGATGCAAAGTCGCCATACTTGCCTGTTTTACCGCTTTTTACATGGTAAAGCACTCCAGCCTTAGTTGTCACTTCCTCTACTATAGGTACACTCCAGGTTTGGGCTGCGGCCTGCATTAGCATATTACGGGCTGCTGCTCCGGCTTCGCGAAGGGGCTTCCAATACATCCTCATAGAGTTACTGCCGCCGGTAAACTGAGGTCCTAATTTTGTATTATCGTGCGGGCCCATTTCAACCACTACTTTTTTCCAGTTCACGTCCAGTTCTTCGGCTACCATCATGGGTAGTGAAGTCATTACATTTTGTCCGAACTCCGGGTTAGGGCAAATGATCTTAATGATATTATCGGCAGTTATTTTGATATAACCGGTTAACTCATTCCATTCAGCAGCAGCACCGGCATCAACGCCCCTTTCGACAAGCCCAAGTTTTGCAAGGGCGCTAAATTGGATCATCAGGCCGCCTCCTACAAGTGCAGAAGCTTTTAAAAAGGCACGCCTGTTAAAATTAGTGTTGGTCTTTTCCATTTGATTATTGGTTTACTAATGGTGTTTCTGTCTTTAATATTGGCCATAGAATTTACACACGCCCCCTCTGTATAGAGGTTTGCATAAATTTATAATAGTTTATATAATTATCTTAGATATAATGGTTTATAAATCAAAAGGTACAAAAAATAAATTAATTTTAAATCATAAAAAATCATCTTATTGCCGGTCGATTCGATATAACCTACCGCCATAAGTTATCGCGTATAATGCGTTGTCGGGTCCCTGGGTAATATCCCGAAAACGTTGTCCTTCAGATGCCAACAATCGTTCTTCGCCGGTAATCCGGTTGTTCTCAATAACCAGCCTGATGATATGCATGCCGCTTAGCGCGGCGACGAACAAATTGTTTTCCCATTCGGGAATGCGATTACCCCGGTAAAATGTCATGCCGCTTGGCGAAACCACCGGGTCCCAATAATATACTGGCTGCTCCAAGCCGCTTTGCTGCTGGATTGCATTACCAATTGGCTGTCCACTGTAGTCAATACCGTAAGTAATGACCGGCCAACCATAATTTGCGCCGTGACATATCGGGTTTATTTTTATCATTTGCCAGTGGTCAACTTAAAATCTTTTATCAATTAAATTTAGCATACTCTTCATCCGTCACTCTTTCCATCCACACCACTACACCTTTGCCATTATTTGGCCCCAAAGCGATGTGTGACATAGAACTATCCCGCGATGCGCCATGCCAATGAGCTACATTAGCGGCGCATTTGATGACATCACCCTTGCGGATCAAACGGATAGGCTGGCCTTTTTCCTGGTAATAACCCACACCGTCTGTAATTAACAATATTTGTCCTGAAGGATGCAGGTGCCAGTTTGACCGCGCTTTCGGTGCGAAGGTCACATTGCCAACAGAGGTACTGTTCGCCGTATCCACACTCGTTAGCATACTTACCCAAACATCACCGGTGAAATTACCATTGGAAACCTTGTTTCCTTTTGAGAACGTCGGCTCCGAAACTTTAACCTGCGCTGAAGCGGACGTAAGGACGTTGCCCTTAGCACCATACATGGCGTCTATGAACCGTGTTGCTGAATTACCTGCATCGGGGCTAATCGCTGTCGACAATTGCGCGGCGATTCCTCGCAACTGACCTTCAGTCAGGCCGGTGTTCCGTCCTACACTTAAATGACTGCCCAACTGAGCGTCCGCATTGCCAATAGTTGCTAATATGGAGATAGTTGCTATCTCGCGGCTTTGATAGTCCAGGTTGTTTCTTCCAAAAATGTCAGCGAAAAGGTGTTCCTTTAAAAACGTATCGATTACCGGAACAAAAGCTTGTGTGGAATTGGCCGATCTCCCTGTAAGCTTAGCCTGGACTTCTTTACCAAACTGATACTTATTACCATTGAAGTTTATTTTCGCGGGCTTTTTACCCTCGATATTGATTTTTCCTATTTGTTTTCTATCATTAACAACAGTTTGGAAGGTGCTGATCGCGTTCAAACTTCTCGGGAAACCCGCATAAGCGTATAACTGCACCAAAATTTCTTTAATTTCATTTACGGTAAGGCCTGCTTCCAGGCCTTTGGCTAAAGCAACTTTTAAATTAACCTGATCTCCTTTAGCGGCATATGCTGAAATAGGAACAATGGCTTCTTGCCTGGAAGTTAAAGCTGGTTCACTTGTGTTTTGCTGCTGACCTCGAGCAGTTGACCCCAGGTTTACAGCCAATGCCAGGCATACAGAAACGATCAATTTTGAAGTACTGCTCATTACTTAATGATTTTTAATTTTTTTAACCATGTTTGAATTTCTGTCTGTGCCTGTCTTTCTTTAGCACCTTCCATCACAAAGAGGATACCGTCTCTCTCTATTCCGCCCTTGATGGTAAAACCATCCAACACCGTACTATTTGGGCAAAGTTCTTTTACCGTTTGGAAAGTGCTGCCGATGCCGTAACCGGCATTGGTATTGAAAGGTATGACAGTTTTTCCGCTCAGATCATATTGCTTCAAAAAGCTTTTCATCGGCGGCGGTAACTGCATGCCCCAGGTTGGAAAGCCAACAAATACGATATCATATTTGCCAATACTGTCTATCTTCGTTTTAAGCGGTGGTAAAAACCCTGTTTCATTCTCACGGGCTACCTGAGCAACAATGGCCTGGTAATTCTGGGAATAAGGATTGACAAGTTCTAAAGCCACTAAATCTCCGCCTGCCTGTTTTTGTATGATTTGAGCAACAGCTTTAGTATTATTCGTCCGCGACAAATACACAATCAATACCCTTTTTTTACCGTTGGCAACAGTGTCAGCTGGCCCATCTGTTGAGTTACCAGAAGGCTTTTGAGCCTTTGAACAACCTGCTATGGTACAAAAAGCAATAGTTGCCATTATACAAAGGAGCTGTACTTTATTCATAGCCTTAATTTTATTATTTAACTGGCGCTTCAATGTTTGAGAAACCCAAAACAAATTGTGGCAGGCGCAAAATATCACGACGGTTCATATCTTATAAATTGATATTAATGTTGCGGCTGTGCCGGTTGAGTGCTATTGCTTTTCATTTTAACCGGTCTAAGCAATGTCGAAAAGGTTAAGGAGCCCATCTTCCATTTCCCATTTTCTTTGATATATACCTCGGTTACCATAAAAGCATGGGTAACCTCGTTGCCACCGACTACTGCAAGCAGGTCAATATCATTTAACAGAATGGCGGTATTACCGAAAATGTTTACCGACGCCCCATAAACCTCAGCTTTCTTATACCAGATCATGCCGCCTTTAATGGTATTCAGTTCCTGGGTCTTTCCCCAGCTTCCTCCCATGTGAACAAAAACACAGTTTTCGGCAAACAGTCCATTTAATGACTCTACGTTTTTGTCAGACATCCAGGTCCATTTTGTTTTGGACAGATCCAGGATCTCCTGTTCTTCTTTGGTGGCCGTGGTGGCTGAATTTGGCAATTTTGCCTGGGCATTTGATAACTGCACACCTGTCAAAAGCAGGATTAATGCTGTGAAAATCGTTTTCATTATTTTATGGTTTATTGGTTTATGGATTAATTTTTGCCGTTGAATTGATCATCACTTACTTTTTCGAGCCACTTGGTAGTTCCTTTTAGTGTTGAGTAAGTTGCCATATAAGTAACCATGCTTTCAGAGGATGCGCCGTGCCAGTGTTCCACGCCCGGGAGACATTTAATGATCTCTCCCTTGTTAACAATTTGCCTTGCTTTTCCTCTTTCCTGGTAATAACCTATGCCCTCGGTGATAATAAGAATTTGACAACCCGGGTGCGAATGCCAGTCTAATCTTTTTCCTGGCCCAAAGGACGCAACAGCGATATTAAAGTTAAAAATGCTGTCTTCCTTAAATAGTTCACTGATCAGGTTATTACCGGTATTTCTAACCGATATAGCAACTCCATTTGCTGAATAGGAAGGAATGTTTTGCGCAGATGCACAGCTGAGTGTTGCAACGAATAGTAGAATAGCAAACATTAATTTTTTCATGACTTTTATTTTAGTGTTATGGTCAAAATTTCACAGCAATGCCTTTATTTATCGATACTACGGTGCTAATTAAAGTCTTACATACCCATTTATTTAAAAACTATTGAATACCTCTTTTGAATTGTTCACTTACAGCTATCGTCGTCTAACCTATTTGCACGTTAGTCTTAATTGGCAATTTATACTCATTCAGCAATCTGTTTCTATTAGAAAATGCGCTTTGTTTCTCAGGCAAAGGCACTTACCAATGGTGATCAACCAATCTGTCCATGAGACAGTGTAATGTGGGTATTTTATTCTATTCCAAATTGACCAATAGACGGTTCCTGTAAACTTATAGATGAACGCCGCTTTATTATCTACCGGACTAGTTGCAAACCACTTATCGACTAAAATCAAATGAAGCCGGGTACGATCTTCGAACAGTTTTTTAAAAATTGATTTTAAGAGTTAATACGTTTTGTTAAGAATTATTTAGCGCTGTTATATTCCGCATCAGTCACTCTTTGCAGCCATACTGTTTTGTTCTTTGCGCTATTTGTACTTACCGCCAGATAGGTGAAGGAGCTTTTCGATGACGCGCCGTGCCAGTGTGCAATGCCCGGAACGCATTTTATGATATCTCCTTTATGAACTATCCGGATAGGCTTGCCTTTTTCCTGATAATAACCCGTGCCTTCTGTGATCATCAGGATTTGCCCTGCCGGATGGATGTGCCAATCGAGTTTTGCGCCAGGTGCAAAAGTTGCATTTGCCACAGCGACATCAATCAAGCTGTCCGGCTTATTTAATTCAGTAAGCCAAACCGTTCCGGTATGATTGTTTATAGTAGCAATTTCACCCTTTGGAAATATTGGCGTGTTTTGTGCAGCAGCCCGGATCGTAAGCACGGCAGATAAAACAACGATAACAAGCAGGATTTTTTTCATAATTATTTGATTTAACGGTTAACCATTTTCTGTGCCTGTTCCGAATATCGGTGACCTTGAATTTCGATTTGGGACAAGCCATCACTGATCTCATTCAGATCTTGCGCAGATAGCTGAATATCGGCAGCCCCTGCGTTTTCTTCCAGGCGGTGTAGTTTGGTCGTACCCGGTATCGGAACGATCCATGGCTTTTGTGAAAGCAGCCACGCTAAAGCTATCTGCGCAGGTGTGGCGTTTTTATCAGCCGCAATTTGTTCGATCACATCAACTAATGCCTGATTCGCTTTCCTGTTTTCTTCGGAGAAACGGGGAACAGTATTTCTGAAATCGCTTTTATCAAATGTGGTATTCTCGTTGATAGCGCCGGTTAAAAAACCTTTGCCCAGCGGACTAAACGGCACGAAGCCAATACCCAGTTCTTCCAGAACAGGCAATATTTCCTGTTCGGGCTCTCTCCACCATAATGAGTATTCACTTTGCAAGGCTGCAACTGGCTGTACGCCATGTGCTTTGCGTATCGAGCCAGCGCCGGCTTCCGAAAGGCCGAAGTGTTTGACTTTTCCTTCGCTGATCAGGTCTTTAACAGTTCCGGCGACATCTTCAATCGGGACGTTAGGATCTACACGGTGCTGATAGAACAGGTCAATACGATCTGTTCTTAGACGTTTCAATGCAGCGTCTGCAACTTCACGAATCCGTTCCGGCCGGCTGTCTGCGCCAAGAGGCGGCTTGCCGTCTTTGAAACCGAATTTTGTGGCAATGACCACCTGGTCACGAAACGGCTCCAGGGCTTCGCCTAATAACGCTTCGTTGATAAATGGCCCGTATGCTTCCGCAGTATCAAAAAAGGTGACACCGCGCTCAAACGCCGCCCTAATGAGCTTAATAGCATCCTGTTTTTCTGTTGCCGGGCCGTAACCAAAACTCAGTCCCATACAACCTAAACCAAGTGCGGATACTTCCAGCCCGCTTTTGCCTAATATTCTCTTTTCCATCGTCTACTTAATTATTGTAATCCTCATCAATAACCTGCTCCATCCAATCTACGGGAGAGCCATTCTCTTTTTCCTGAACAGCAATATGGCTCATGGCGGTAGTGGCAGTTGCGCCATGCCAGTGCTTTTCATTCGGTTCAAAATAAACCACATCGCCCGGGAAGATATTTTCTTTAACACCACCCTCCCGCTGAACCCAGCCTGCTCCGGTGGTAACAATGAGCGTTTGACCGAACGGATGTGTATGCCACGCAGTACGGGCACCCGGTTCAAATGTAACCAGCGCCATTGCTACACGTGCAGGTGCAGGCGGTTCGTTCAATGGGTCAATGCGAACAGTGCCTGTAAAATATTCGGCAGGCCCATTTCCTGAAGCTTGGGATCCTATGCGTTTGATTTTCATATTTTTGATGTTTAATTATTTAATTTTCGCTCACCGAGCCATTTTACCATTTTAGGATCGCGGTGATCAAAAAAGCTGCTGGTATTCGTGTCTAAAGTTTTGATGGCTTCCATCTCATCTGTACTCAGTTCAAAATCAAGGCTGTTGAAATTTTCCGCCATACGCTCTTTGCGAACTGATTTAGGAATGGCGATCACGCCTCTTTGCGTTAACCAGCGCAGAACAACCTGTGCAATAGATTTACTGTATTTATCGCCTATAGATTGCAGTAATTCATTTTTAAAAATGTCATTCTTGCCTTCCGCAAATGGCCCCCATGATTCAATCTGCACATTATTCTCCTTAAGGAAATTCTGCGTGTCGTTTTGCTGATGGAAAGGGTGAGTTTCAATCTGATTTACAGCAGGAACGATCTCGTTATGAATGATGAGATCAATCAGCCTGTCGGGTTGGAAATTACTTACCCCAATTGCCCGTACTTTTCCTTCTTTATAAAGTTCTTCCATAGCGCGCCATTCGCCGTATACGTCACCGTATGGCTGATGAATTAGGTAAAGGTCCAGGTAATCCAGTTGAAGTTTTTTTAACGAAGTTTCAAAAGCCTTTTTAGCTCCTTCATAACCATCTGTTTGAATCCACAGCTTAGTGGTGATAAACAAGTCTTCCCTTGCTACACCGCTACGCTTGATCGCTTTGCCTACCGCTTCCTCATTCATATAGGACTGCGCCGTATCGATTAAACGGTACCCGGTTTCAATGGCATCAAATACACTTCTTTCACACTCATCCAGGTCTTTTACCTGGAAAACGCCAAATCCTAAGATTGGCATTTCAACGCCGTTATTTAATTTTATTTTTTGCATAATTTATTTCCCCCAGGTAGTACAAAGGTCGTACCCATAATCCGGGGAAATAGGATATATATTACGGGAATTTATACCATTATTACTGATTAGTGCAGGTTCCCGGACGTGACGGCCTTTTCGATCAAGTCCATTCTTGCCTTTTTAGGGTCCGGTTTACCCACCGCTGAACCGTCGGCTTGAAATTCAATAAGCTCATTCTTTTTAGGATCGTAAACGGGCCAGTTTGGCAAGCCACCACCATTGGGGTTGCCAGTTTTAGCAAAATTTGTCCAATAAGTATTCATGATTTTAGCAACCTCTTTATCTTTAGGTGCTATGGCGGCTCCATTTCTGCTGATAAGGTTATCAAAAACATAGCCTATTTCTGATGCGTGTGCTGCGCCATACCGCATCCACTGCTGCATGGAAGGAGAAACGTAAGAGAAAAGGTAGATGTATGCCGGTGTCTTTTTAGCGGCAAAGGCTCTGGCGGTAAAAGATCCTTAGTATTTGATAAGAACCTGTAACAGGCATTATATTGCTAGCCTACAACATTTATTTTTTCAAAATAATCAATATAAATAAATCGGGCTACCTTGTTAGTGAAACGTAGCCCGATTTATTTACCTGGTTTCTATGCTTTGCAAACTGCTTACCTTACCATCCATCGTGCTTATATAAACCGCACGGTCAGTAGGCAATATGGAATTCATTAAACAGTTTGATACTTTGTACTTCCAGATTACGTCACCACTTTTACGGTCAATTGCGTACGCTATGCCCGAATGAGTTGGAACGTACACTACGCCACGGTGCTCAATTATTGCCGAAGGACAAAGTTCATAAGGCAACTGCAGGGACGATTTCCAGGAAATTTGCATACTATCGGCCTGTGTTGAGATACCTAATAACCGGCCATCCATAATTTTTACATACACTAAAGCACTATCTGTGGATAAGCCCATAGATTCCCTAACCCTTGTACCGCGCATTTTTTCGCGCCATATCACTTTGCCTGTTGCTGCATCCAAAGAAGTCATGTACTGATCTGGAGCGACAATAAATACGCGATTATTGGCAGCTACAGGATAACAGGCGGCAGGCGAAAACATACGGTTGGATGAGCCATTGCTCCACTTCCATACCAGTTTACCGGTGGCGATATCCAGTGCGTAAAAATCATTGGCCCAACAGCCGAAATATATTTTACCCTGGTATATCAAAGGTCTTGTTACTACAAAGCCCTTTACCTGATCAAAATCCCAAACTAATTTGCCGGTAGCTAAATTTAATGCGCGAAAATGCCCGTCAGACGCACCAATATAAACTACATTGTTTTCAATTACCGGTGATGCAATAACCGCTTTCTGTGCAGCGCTTTTCCAGATGAGCTTACCTGTAACCGCCGAAATGCAATAGATATATTTATCTGACGAACCGGCCACAACGTAATTACCGGATACGCATGGGGTAGAATATATTTTACCGCCGGTGGCATATGACCATACACGTTTCCCGGTTTTCTTGTCCAGGGCATATATCAGTCCTTTGGTATCTGTAAGTATAATTTTGTTATTCGCTATGGCCATCCCCGCCCCAATATCGCTCTGATCCTGGTAAGTCCACAAAACTTTTACGCCGCCCCCCTTATTAACTGCATATGAAGGGCGGTAGTAATGCGCAGTATCCTTGTTAAAATGATGATCAAAAAGATCTGTCTCTGCCCATTTCCTCAACGTTTCAACAATTGGTTTACGTTCTTCAAATGTGGCCTTACCGTTTTGAATAGTTACTATGTTATAACCGCCAATACTATCTTTCGCTCTCAGATTTGAACGCCCCATTATACTCGGGATGCCCTCAAAATTAAGCACATGATTATTATGCCCATGACCGCACAATATCATCTGGATGTTTTTTGTTTTCAGTTTATTAATTACGGTATACCAGTTGTTCTGTGACGAATCCTGAGGATAATGGTTCAGGTAAACCACAGGAGTTTCGGGCCGGGTGTGGTTCAGCACAGAGTCAAGCCACACAATATTTTCCCTGGGCACCTGGCCAGGCCCCATACGCATATTAGGCCCTGAACTGGTGCCTGCAAAAAGATACCCGCCATAGTTAAAAGCAAAGGTTTCTGATCCAAAAACTTTCCGGAATGTATTACTCCCGCTCTCTGACCAATTAGAATCATGATTACCGGGAATGATATACCACTTTTTATTTAAGCTGTCCAGAATTTGTTTGGCCAGTTTTAACTCATCATCGGCCCCAAATTCTGTTATATCACCAGTAATTACTACAAACTTTAACTCGGGGTTATTATTAATATCCTTCACTGTTCTGCGAAGATCTTCTGCTGCAGTAGGGTTGCCAATGTTTACATGGGTATCAGAAATAAACGCAAATTTGAAAGTTTGTGCCCGGGCAACCCCTACAGTGAGTAAAAACAATAATAAAAGTGTGCTTAGCCTTTTATGCTTCATAATTTCAGCTTTAGTATAATTTAAAGTAATTGCTGTATTATACAAAACCCTTCCTAAATATCAGGAAGGGTTTTTAATGTTAACGTTTCTTTATTACCATCCGGGGTTTTGCTTCAGATCCACACCCTGATCTTTGTAAAGTTTTATTTGATCTAACGGTAAAGGACTCAAATAAACCTTGGGATCACTAAATATTCGCTGTGTTTCGGCCTTCGTAGCCGGCACTATATATCCCGCCGCTGCATTATTTTGCGTTGCAACTGATAAGGTTTTTGGATAATCGCTTCGGTTTATCCAGGCACCCAAGTTAATATCAGGGTTGCCCTGCGTATCCAGGTATTGATACTTTTTCCATTTTTTAAGGTCGTCATTTCTAAATCCCTCCATCATAAGTTCGGTACGGCGTTCACGGCGTATTTCCCATAATAATGATGGCACTGAAGGATCGCGCTTCGGATCGTCATATACAGCACCGTTTACAGCAGGCTGGCCACCTATTACCTGTAAGTTAGGCATATTAATACCGGTACGCTTCCTGAGCTTATTAACAGAGATATCGAGGTCGCTCTGTGTTAATGTTCCCAGTTCAGCACATGCTTCCGCATAGTTTATCAACACTTCACCATAACGAATTACAGGCGCCTGTGTGTCGTTTAAACTACTATTGCCATTAGTAAGGTCTTTTATATCTTCATTAAAAAACTTCAGCACCGCATAGCCCGAAGATGAATAATTTGACACGACACCGTTTAGCCTGATTGCCGGGACAAAGGTTGCATTAATACGGGGATCCCTGTCTGTCATTACATTGCTGATAATTTTATCCCCATGATATAATGGCGACAAGCCTATAGGCAAGCCGTCTTTGCATAAATATGATTCAACAGCATTTTTTGAAGCACCTGTTTGCGGTTCCTTATTTACATAACTTTGTAAACTGTGTGTAAGCAAACCTGTTTGATATTTTCTGTACAGAATTATTTCGGGATTGGTTGAAAGGTCAAGCGAATTGAATAATTTTCGATAATCAGGCGCAACGGAATAACCACCTTTCGTGATCACCTCATTGGCTGCCATTTTCGCGGCTGCCAGGTACTCCGTAGCTTTTGCAACATTATTGGCCTGATATTTTTCCCAGTTGCCCTCAAAAAGGAACACCCTTGACATAAATGCCAGCACAACATATTTGTTTACTACAAGGCCTTGTGGCCCGGTGGCAGCATCAGAAGCCCTAACGTTTGCAACCGCATAGTTAAAATCAGCAAGCACACTATCCATTACCATGGCGCGCGGATCACGGGGGCGGTAAAGTTCCTGACTGTCTGTTTCCTTTAAAACTTTGCCATACCATGGAAAATCGCCGAAAGCCTTAACCTTATTTGCATATTCTAATGCACGGAAAAAACGGACTACTCCTGTCCAATGCTTTTTAGCTTCATCAGACATGGGTACAATTTTAATACGGTCAATATACAAATTCGCTTTACGGATATTTGTAAATGACCAACCACCGCCGCTTGCGGGCACATTCTTAACAAATGTAGTTGGCGTAGTTGGCGCAAAATCGTCGTTCAGGCTTTCACCAGAAAAATATCCGCCCCAACTCAGGTCAAAACCAGAGGCATAACCCGGAAAATAGGTTGGATAAAACCCATAGGCAAAAGTTCTTACATTACCCTCGCTGGTCCAGTAAGTATCATCAGTAAATTGATCAAGGGGTTGTTTGGTCAAAAAATCATCGGCCTTTTTACAGCCCCAAGAAATAAGGACCAAACCGAGCATTAAATATTTTAGCGTTTTCATAATTTCTTCTTTAAATAGTTAAAACGTAACCTGTAATCCTAAGGAATATGTTTTTCGGTACGGATAAACACGTCCGAAACCGGCGCGGTCATTATCAATCTGGGTTTGTGAAAAATCAGTTTCCGGGTCAATCGGGATGTTTCCTAAATGGTCAAAAGTCAAGATATTCTCACCGCTGAAAAACACCCGTAGCTTTTCAATGCCTAATCTCCTGGTAACGCTTTTAGATAATGAGTAACCGAAATTTAAATTCTTTAAACGCAGATAAGCCATATTTAGCAAATACCGGGTTTGCGGTTGAAAATCCCACCTGTCAATAGTTGCACCATAATCTGTTGGCCTTGGATAAAAGGCACCTGGGTTTGCTTCTGTCCAATAATTCATCTGGTTAGCATACCAACCCTCAGCTCCTCTAAATCCTGGAAATACAACAGGACCACTTGCCCATAACTCACGTTTACCTACACCCTGAAAGTATACATTAAGGTCAAAACCTTTCCAGTCGCCTCCTAACCTTAAGCCATATTGGTAGCGTGGGGTTGAGTTACCGATAACTTTTTTATCGCCATGGTCATCAACAGTGTTACTACCAGAGTAAACTGTTCCGTCGCCATTCAGGTCCTTATACTTAACATCGCCCGGGCCGAAATAGAACGAACCGCTTTCCAGTTGGCTTTGTGACGGAACGCCTTGCGCATAAACATAATGTCCGGCAGCGTTTTTACCGGAAAAATCACTTTCAGTAAATAGGCGGTCAGTAACATAACCCCATATCTCACCCAGCTTCATGCCTTCATAATAATTTGAATTTAATGCTGCTATTGGTGCGGGCAGGGCCTTGGTGGTATTGGCAAATTTGGTAATAGTTTCCTGCGCGTCAGACAAGGTTGCAGTGGCACTAAAATGAAAACCACCACTAAAAGTATGATTATAATCTATTGCCAGTTCCCAGCCTTTACCCTGTAATTCGCCATAGTTACGAACCGGCGAAGAAGCGCCAAATGAATTTGGCAGCGTTACTCCGGGGCTGATCATATTGCTGGTGGTCCTGCTATACACATCAAATGTTAACCCAAGCTCATCATTTAAAAAGCGTGCGTCCAAACCAAGATCAGCTGTCTTAATGGTTTCCCAGGTAAGCACCGGAGAAAGCGGAGTTGGCGTAGTCAGGGAAACAGCATTTCCGGTTGGAAGTAACCATCCTGAATTTTGAGCTGACAATAATGAAAGGAACCTGTTATTACCCACCGCCTGGTTACCCACCGAGCCGTAAGACCCCCTTATTTTCAAGAATGAAAGGAAACTCTTACTCCAGTCCATATATGACTCTTTAGTAAGCACATAACCTGCAGATGCCGATGGAAAGAAACCATATAAATTATTAACAGGGAAACGCGATGAACCATCAACACGACCGTTTATTTCTAAAAGGTATTTATCCTTATACGCATAGTTAATACGTCCAAAATATCCTAATGTTGAGTAGTGTCCATCAGCAGAGCTTGCAAACTGATCACCTGTAGCCAGGTTAACTTCGCCAAAATTAGGATCAAGTAAACTCCTTCTTTCAGATGATTGACTGGTGTATTCGTTAAGCTCTAAATCAGTACCTACAATAGCTTTAAAAGAATGATCACCAATAGTTTTATTATAGGTTGCAAATAATTTACCGGTATTAACTGTATTCCAGTAAGAGTAATACCTCGCCTTATTGTAAGAGGCGCTTTGATAAGGGGTATAGTTAAGTGCCGTACCATTAAACGACCAGAAATCATAAGCAGATGTGTTGCCGCCTGTTTGATGAAGGTGCTCATTTGTACCCGAATAAGTATAATCTGCATCAACTGTAAGACCCGGAATTATTTTAATGGTACCCCCTACTGATATTCTTGACAGATTATTTTTATCCTTATCCATTTTTGCCTGCTGAACTTCGGTTACTGCGCTCCGGAATGGCAATCCGTTATAAGTACCATAAGGATAATTAGCCGGCCAACGGTATAAATAATAATATGGCCCATATTGCGAACCTGAAAATATGAAAGGAGTAGATGTTTGTGTATTAGAGAATATGACCTTAGCGCGTGCATCAAGCCATTTTGTTGGGCTTGCCCCTACACCTAATGAGAAATTGTACCGGTCAAATTCATCGGGATTTACCTTTAATACGCCTGTTTGGCTCAGATAACCCAATCCTAAATTGTAGTTTATTTTTTCACTGCCGCCACTTATACCAACATTGTGCGTTTGTTGAGGGGTCCAGTCTTTTAAATACAATTTACCGGCATCCCATGACCGGTAAAAGAATAATTTGCCGCCAATGATGTCAAAATCGCGGCCCTGTACCATTTCAGGACTTAATTTTTGACCACCGTACTGTGTTTCCCAATCGCGCATTTTTTGTATAGATGCAGCATCAACAGAGTAACCAATAATGCTATAGCTGGCTGTATTTGGGTTAAAGCGCTGCAGGGCCAGTAATGACGCCTGTGAGTTATCTGCTGCGGATGCCAATTCTATTTGATTTGTTGGGGACGACCAGGCAAAATTGTTAGAATAAGTTATCCGGTTAGTCCCATTCCGCTTACCTGTTTTAGTTGTAATTAATATTACACCGAAAGCCGCCCTGGTACCGTATATAGAAGCTGAAGCGGCATCTTTCAACACCGATATGGATTCTATATCATCGGGGTTAATTAATTGCAGGCTTGGTATCTCTACGTTGTCTACAAGTATTAAAGGTGCAGCCCCGGCCGCTCCTGTATTTATTGAACCTACCAACCCACGCAGCCTTATTTTAGGATCGGTGCCCAAATCGCCGGTAGCGGTAGTGATGGTTAAACCGGGTACAACACCCTGCAGGCCACGGGCCACATCCGTAATAGGGCGTGACTGTAAAACTTTGGTATCAACTGTAGAAACCGCACCTGTTAAATTTGCACGCTTCTGCGTTCCGTAACCAACCACAACCACTTCGTTTAATGATTTGGTGTCTGCACCGAGCTTAACATCAATAGTGGTGAGATTTTTTATAGTTACTTCCTGTGTGGCAAAGCTTAAAAAGCTAAATACCAACACCTGGCCATTGCTGGCTTTAATTGAATACGAACCATTAAGATCCGTAGTAACCCCATTGGGGGTTCCTTTAATTTTAATTGAAACTCCGGGCAGTGCATTTCCGTCATCTGCAGAAGTTACTTTTCCGGTAATTGTTTTTTGCTGGGCCATAGCCTGTACCGACAAAAACAACAGGGCCAGAAGCAGTTTAAGTAGCTTTTTTTCCATGAATTGTTGATTAGTGTTCTGTTTGAACCTCTTTGTGATGAGATATGAATAGTTTATTAGTTTGCTGATATGAGATCAGGGATATAGCAGGTATTGCCGGCGCATCTTTTTAAACTGCGTAAGTTTAGGCTCCCAACTCTTCCTTATTTCCTTTTCGGTTTTGCCGGCAATAATTTGCTCTTTCAGCTCCGTTATTCCGGCCAGCTTGTCGAAATTCCCGATCTGCTTGCTCTGTTTAAAATCAAAAAAACGTTCTTTATAAGGGTAGGCTTTATACATTTCAATAAGCCAGCTAAGATTGATGCGTTTGCTTTTGATTAATTTTTTGGTATCGTAATTTCTAAGATCGAGGCCATAACAAGCCACATTTTCAAATAAGGGTGTTTCGCTCATTCCTTTAATACCTGTTGGCGTAAAAGAAAACTCATATTTGCCCTTCAAATCAGGGTTGCCAAGTACACAGAAAGGAAAATAAGTTCCGCGGCCCTGGCTTATAATGGTACCTTCAAACAGGCACAGTGAAGGATATAATAAAATAGATTGCTGGGTATTTAAATTTGGAGAAGGGTGTACTGGCAGTGTATAAAGCATACTGTGCTTATAATTGGCAATCGGAATAATTTTTAGCCGGCATTTTATGCCTCCGGCCAGCCAGCCTTCGCCATTGATCATACGGGCATATTCACCTACCGTCATGCCGTGAGCAATAGGTACGGGATGGAAACCTATGCCCGACTTTAATTTCATATCAAGCACCGGACCATCAACCATATAACCGTTTGGATTTGGCCTGTCAAGGATCAATAACTCTTTATCATTTTCTGCGCAAGCTTCCATAACACGGTGCAATGTTGCCAGATAAGTATAATACCTTGCCCCTACATCCTGAAGATCATATATCATCAAATCGATATCAGAAAGATCTTTTGCACCTGGTTTGCCGGTTTTACCATATAAGGATACCACCTGTATACCGGTTTTGGGATCAACACTATCATCAACGTGTGCGCCGTTGCTGGCATCACCCCTAAAACCATGCTCCGGCCCAAATATCTTTACAATATTTACGCCTAAAGATTTAAGGCTGTCAACACTGGCTTTACCGGCAATTTGTGATGAAGGGTTAACCACCATGCCAATTCTTTTCCCGTTTAAATAAGGCAGATATTTTTCAGTTTGATCTGCCCCGGTAACTAATGTCTTTTTAGCTTTCGGAGATAAATTAGGTGCATAGTGGGGCTGACATTGAACCTTTCCCCATCCGGTAAGTATCAACATCAATAAGGCAGGTATTGCTATTTTCATATGATAAAGTATGACTTAGTTTCTTTTAACCAATACTACGTTTGCTACTTTGCGCTGCCCTTTATGATCCCACTTACCATTATCAGATGGATAATTTACTACTCCCCGGTTTTTCACCCATAAAGTTGTTGATCCTCCCCCATCCAGGTTTACCCCATCCCGGCAATGCAGCCAGTGCAGGATTTTGCGGAGTTCAAACAAACTCATCCCTGCAGAATTTGCATCCCGGCCATCAACAGTTATCATCAATACACGGTTATTGTCCGTTATGGCAATCGCCGACCGGGGGTGTCGGGTTATATTAAAACTATTTGAGTCAAGCTTGGCATGCTTATCATCATGCCATAGTAATGGCCCGGTTAACATTACATCCTGACCATCAAGCTTTTGCTCCCAATCAGAACTGCCATTCCATTCATCTATATGCAATACGCCATCTTTTATCACTAATGCTGCTTGCTGATGCCTTGCCCGGGTATTATTTTTTTCCAGCCGGTTTTCATTGATTACCTGACCGTTGGCCCTTATAAAATCAACAGAACCACCATTCTTCACATCAAAGAAAGTTCCGTTGATAGCTGCAAGTGCTTGGTTTTGGCCGCCAAAATCGCTGGTTATCCTTTTAACCTTAGCTTCGTATGCTATACTGATTTTATTTTTGCGCCTTGGTTTAATTTCCAGAACGGATATAAACTGATTGGATTTAAATAATGATTTACTCCTGAACCATGCCTGTTTTAAATGTATCCCAGGAGCCATGCGCTTTGTTTCCCACTCTACTCTTTTGAAAGTTATTGAATCTGTTTGTGCAAATAAAACTCCTGCGTTCAGCATGAAAACGAAGAGTATCGGGAATAATCGCATATTATTTGAAATAAGGCAACAACAATGTTCCAACACACAATAACGCACAAACACGCATATTTCTTGAATGTCCGTGTCCAAATATAATTAATAACCGAATTAAAAATACTACTTTATGCGTTATCAAATTAAATAACGCATAAAACTGCATAAAACCGCATGAAAACTGCGGCAAAACATCAAATGCCTGCTATAATCTTTGCTAAAAAATTATTTGTAATATTCCTGTTACGAGTTAACTCAACACCTATCTGATATCTGGTACGAATCAGAGGACATTCAGTATATCAACATAGGGTGATAACATTTCGTCGGAGGGGGTAATATCTGTAATTAGATAATCAATGGCATTCAAATTACTAACTTTCATCTTCTCCACAGAATCAAGCTTTTCGGCAATACAAACAATGGCGGTTTTATTGGCCGATTTGATCATGGCTTTTTTAACCTGCACTACCTCCCAAACTGAATCTGTGATACCATTTTCTAAAGAAATTGCGTTAGTGCCTAAAAAACACAGGTCAACTTTTATATCAGTAAGCTGATTGATTACCATAGAACCGGTAACTATATAAGCGTCATGCAGCAAACTTCCTCCAAGCAGAATAACTTCACACTCGGTATATTCTATCAGTTCCATAGCAACTACCGGGCTTACTGTAAAAAATGTACACTTCAAATTCTTGGGAACAAGCCGGGCCATTTCGATAATGGTTGTACCACCACCTAAAAGCACTATCATTCCGTCATTTATAAGGGTTAAGGCTTTTTTAGCAATTTGCCTTTTTGCATCCTGAGCATACGTTTCTTTTACACCTGTACTATGTGAAAATGATTTTGACATAGCCCCTCCATAAACCTTTTTTATTTTTGAATTACTTGCCAAATCATGCAAATCGCGCCTTATTGTATCTTCAGATACATTTAGCTTAACACACAGGTCTGAAGATAACACCTTGTTATGCAGGTTTATCTGCTTCATTATGAAATTTTGTCGCTCTTGCTTTAACATCGCTTGTTAACTGTAAGTTTGGTTTGGGTTAATTAATTGTAATAATATTAAAATGTAATCAATAACTGGCATTCTGAAATCAAAAGACATACGGTTTTTTAATTCATTGCATCATACTCATGAGTTTTTCTATAAATAGACGCATTTACTCACGATTCACAAATAGTGGCCGGTTACTTAAACGAGGTAGTAATACTGATACAGGAAGCAGACCTTTCTACCTTATGCTATCACATTATTATTATCGGTGATCTCGTTAAAACTCGCTAAAAAAGCAATAAACCTCCCTGCCCCTATCAAAAACTTATAGCAGAAGATTCTTAATATTTAGAGAAATAGCTTGGAACTTTCTTTCTTGTTTTCAGCTATAATATTTATTGCTACCGGAAGATGTTTCCAGTTGACCAGGTCCTTACTGGTTGCATGTCCCCATTTATTTTCCAGCGGGTTGTGCTGGTAATATAAATGAAACTCACCTGTTAAGAATATTAAACCGTTTGGATCATTTGAGGCATGGCCAAACTTACCGATTAATAGCCCGGATTTTGGAATGGGTAATAAAAAAGGATCTTGGATTTTATTTATACAATGAATATTGTAAATTAGATCATGATGAAAACAGTTTCTCCAATCTTATTATGGGGTATACTCTTCCTCTTTGCAGGCGCAACGCTAGTCAGGCCCAAATACCAGGCTTACCCCTCTGAGGTGAGTAGTTGCGGAGCTGCTTTACCATCTGATATTACGCCGAATAAAGACGGAAAATTCATCTCGATAATCGCCGGTACCGGACATCACCATTATAGTATCAATACCCGTTCTGACAGCGCGCAAATTTACTTTGACCAGGGGCTTTCTTTTTACTACGGTTATCATTTCACCGAGGCACTGGCTTCTTTTAAAGAAGCCGCTCGTTTTGACCCTGGTTGTACAATGGCCTGGTGGGGACAAACGCTTGCTTTAGGGCCCTACTATAATAATTATAATTATAAGATGCCGGGTGCTGTCATAATTGCGAAGATGTCTTTACAACGCGCTAACACCGGAGCCAGCGCAAAGGAAAGCGAATTGGCAAATGCCATAATGCAGCGCTACTCTTCAGATACCACCAATGCTGACCGTGCACATTTGGATGAAAATTATGCAACAGCCATGAGAACGCTGACGAAGAAATACCCGCTTGATAACGACATAAAGGCATTGTACATAGACGCTATGATGCTATGTCACAAATGGGACTTCTGGAATAACGATGGGACGCCCAAATCATGGACGCCCGAACTGGTTTCGTTATGTGAAAGCATCCTGAAAAAAGAACCCCGGCAACCCGCCGCACTGCATTATTATATCCACCTAACTGAGGCCTCCCGCAATCCGGCAGCAGCTTTACCTTATGCCGATGTACTGAAAGATCTGATGCCTGCCGTGGCGCACATGGTGCATATGCCCACTCATTCTTACCAGCGCAACGGGCTTTTTGCCAAAAGTGTACTTGTTAATGAACAGGCAAATACTGTCTATCAAAAAATGGATTCTGCTGCTTCCGGCCTTCGCCTGAGTAAAAATAATCCGATTCATTTTTTCGCCGTGCAATCCTATTGTGCCATGAATGCGGGGATGTATATAAAGGGCCGGCCGCTTTACCAACGGGCAAAGGAAAGGATGAAAGCGCTGAACCCGAATTTTAAGAACGACCCCTATGCCCAGTTTGTCTACATGTTACCCGAGATCGCACTGGTACGCTTAGGTAAATGGCAAGAAATTTTACAAGAACCCCGTCCGGATTTCCAATGGAAATACGCCAGGATCATGGACGACTTTGCTAAAGGCGTTGCGCATGTACGTAAACGTGATCTTAGCGCTGCCCGGCAATGTTTAAGTGATCTGCAAGTAAATCTTGCCGACAGCCTGTTAGCTATCCGTCGTATGCCTTATAATAAACCGAAACAAAGTGGTGAAATTGCAGCCGGCATACTCTCCGGCGAAATATTATTTGCTGAAGGAAAAACTGCCGAGGCTATCAATGCTTTTAAAAATGCTGTAAGTGCCGAAGATCAATTGATCTACCGCGAACCGCAGGAATGGTTCATACCTGCCAGGCAATACTTAGGTGCCTGCCTGTTAAAAATAAACAGGGCTAGGGATGCAGAAATGGTTTATCGGGATGATTTGGTTTACAATCCCGGCAATGGCTGGTCACAGCTAGGCATGTACATCAGTCTTAAAGCGCAAAAAAAGCTAAAAGAGGCAAGGAAATATGAAGTGCTTTATCGGCAGTCGTTCGCAGCTGGCGATGTAAAGCCGATTGAATCGGTATTTTAAAAGTTGTGTTTCTCCCACCTATGATTAAATGAGGTTCCAGGATTTTTATTACCCCAGTTTCCATTCGGGTCTTTCAAAGTGGCAGGTATATCCATAGGGGTGTTTTTCTAAATAATCCTGATGCTCCTCTTCGGCGTTCCAAAAATCAGTTGCCGGGACAACTTCCGTTATTATCTTCCCAGGCCACTTACCAGAGGCTTCCATGTCTGCAATTAAAGCTTTGGCGGTTTCCTGTTGTGTTTCATCCACAAAAAAAATGGCGGAACGATAAGAGGTACCGATGTCGTTTCCCTGCCTATTTCGTGTTGTAGGATCATGAATTTGGAAGAAATACTCAAGTAGTTCACGATAGGATAACTGTTCTTTATTAAATATGATTTCTATGGCTTCAGCGTGTGTTCCATGATTCTGGTAAGTTGCATTGCGTACATCTCCACCTGTGTACCCCACTATCGTTGAAATAACACCTGGATAATGTCTGATAAGTTCTTCTACTCCCCAAAAGCAACCACCAGCCAGAATGGCTTTTTCAGTATCCATATAACTTTACTTTTTAATGGGTTAAAGGTAAGGTACAAATGAGTAAATGACAAGAATAAGTGCGAAATGATGTCTGTGAACTTCACCTATAAAAGCAGGCAACGGTATTCTATTTTTATCGGCTTGCCCGCCCTTCACTTTTTATCCGGCTTTCTTTGCAGTATATTTTAAGAAAATTAGTTACTTCCATTCTTGGAATATTTTTTTTCTATACCCAATTTTTTCATTTTCGAATTTAGTGTTGATGGATTAAGTTCCAAAAGATCAGCCGCACCGTCCTGGCCATATATTTTCCAGTTACATCTTTCAAGTGCAGACAAGATATGATCCCGTTCGTTTTCGATCATGGATTTGATACGTCCCTGTCGAACTGTAGAGACAACTTGACTTTGACCGGGTAATTTTAATGAATTAATAATGGGGCCATTAGTAAGTAAAACGCTTCTTGCCATTAAGTTTTCGAGCTCCCTTATATTACCGGGCCAATGGTAATTGAGCATTAACTGTATTACATGATCAGCCACCCCTGTTATCGCTTTATTCTCTTTACGGGCATAAATAGTAACAAAATGGTTAGCCAGGGCTACTATGTCTTCTTTGCGTTCCCGCAATGGAGGGAGTTTGATAGGGAAAACATTCAGGCGATAAAAAAGGTCCAACCTGAACCTGTGCATTGAAACTTCCTCTTCCAAATTGCGGCTGGTAGCAGCTATAATACGAACATTTACCTTTCTTTTCCGGCCTCCTATGGGTTCCACCTCTTTTTCTTGTAATACCCTCAACAATTTAACCTGCAATTCCACGGGTAGTTCTCCAATCTCGTCCAAAAAAACAGTTCCTTCATTCCCCTGCTCAAACTTTCCTGTTCTTTTATCAGTTGCACCTGTAAAAGCACCTTTTTCATGACCAAATAGCTCTGATTCGATCAGGTTTGCCGGCAGCGCAGCACAGTTTACTGCCACAAACGGCTTTTTATTTCGAGGTGAGATGCGATGAATACATTGCGCTATCAGTTCTTTTCCTGTCCCACTTTCCCCTAATATCAGGACAGATATATCTGATGCACCTACTACTTTAACGTTGTCCAACACGTCACGCATACTTTCACCACCCCCAATAATATCTTTAAATTCACTTCCAGACGAGGAAACTGCTGAGGGGCCTAAATGGCCAATTGGTTTTCGGTTGAGTATCCTGGTATCCATACATACACCTCCTTTGTTTCAGGTGATTTCAAAAAGCTTTCATAGCCATCTACACGTAACGATTTTACATACTGACCGGCATTGTAAATGGGAATTACCTGCTGGTATAAGGGGATATAAAACAACACCAGGAAAATAAATATCGATATGTGTGCAACTTAAACTTTTAGGAGTATAATAATACCAACAACCAAACAGTACCAATTGCCCATTCTCTACAGTAAATTTAGCTGAAATTATATGCTAATATTTAGCTTTCAATACGTCAATAACAGAAAAAAATATTGTCTAGATAAAGATCCGACTGATTTGATAAGGAACTATCAATCCTTAAATAAAAGTATAAATTATTTTTTAAAAGTTAAATAAGTTTCAATCATTTTTTTCCCATCACGACATATCGTGGCCGATTTAGATGATTTGTGATATACAAAGGTTTAGTTATTTTTTTACTAGTACAACTATCTAACAACTAGCTATTTACCTATGGCATGGTAATGGTTTGGCAAACTTAAAATGTCAAATCAATGAAAAGAGTAGAAATGTCCTTGCTATTACGATGCTGATATGCGCCTTTGGTGATGCAAATAAAATTTAGCAATGTGCAAACGGCGGCGTCATCGGGCACTGCTTCTAATGAATACGGTTGGCATAGAGAATACATGTAAGAAACAATTTTAAAATTTAAACAATGGAAACTATCACAGCAACTAAAGAGGAAGTAGAAGCAGACGAATTGATCCGCCCTTTTCGGGTTAACTTTCCGCAAGCTGACCTTGATGAATTAAATCGCCGCATTTTAGCGACAAGGTGGCCCGAAAAAGAAACGGTCGACGATCAATCTCAGGGCGTGCAACTCGCCACTATTCAGGCCCTCGCGAAATATTGGGCGAATAATTACGATTGGCGTAAGGTAGAGAAGAAAATCAACTCTTACCCAAATTACATTACAACCATTGATGGACTTGACATTCATTTCATTCACGTTCGTTCGAAACACGAAAACGCATTGCCAATGATCGTCACACACGGATGGCCTGGCTCGGTCGTCGAGCAGCTGAAGATTGTCGATCCACTCACCGATCCTACGGCGCATGGCGGGAGCGCATCGGATGCATTCCATCTGGTGATTCCGTCGATACCGGGCTACGGATTTTCGGGCAAGCCAACCACCACAGGTTGGGACCCTGTCCACATTGCGAGTGCCTGGATTGTGCTGATGAAGCGCCTTGGATATTCGAAATTTGTGGCACAAGGCGGCGATTGGGGTGCGCTCATCACAGATTTAATGGCTGTACAGGCCCCCCGGGAATTAATCGCTATTCACACAAACATGCCCGGCGTGTTCTCACCTGACATTGACAAGGCTGCCCAGTCCGGCGCCCCGGTACCATCCGGTCTTTCAGACGACGAGAGCACCGCGTATGAGCGGCTGAAATTCGTATATGCAAAAGGCATCGGGTATGCCTATCAGATGGGCTTGCGCCCGCAGACGCTTTACGGGATTGCGGATTCACCCGTTGGCCTCGCAGCCTATTTACTGGACCACGACGCACGTAGCTATGAACTCATCGCGCGTGCCTTTGCCGGACAAACTGAAGGCCTTTCGCAAGACGACGTCCTCGACAACATCACGCTCACCTGGTTGACGAACACGGGAGTTTCCTCGGGCCGTCTCTATTGGGAGAATAAGCTCGCTTTTTTCAGTGTTAAAGGGGTTTCCATCCCTGTTGCCGTGAGCGCGTTTCCTGACGAGCTGTATCCAACTCCACGGAGTTGGGCAGAAAAGGCATATCCTAATCTGATTTATTATAATAAGCTAGAAAAGGGTGGGCATTTTGCGGCCTGGGAACAGCCTAAGATCTTCACTGAAGAGGTCCGTGCATCTTTCAAGTCTCTTCGCTGATTTCGATAAAGAGTATCAACAGATTTTAAACCGGGGCGCGATCCTAACATCGCGCCCTTTTTAGTTTCATTACAAAATGACCGTTCGTTTTCTTTCTATAACAATGGAAACACTTAACAGGCTTTAACATGCGTGAAAAGTGATTACATCACATAAATATTGCGCCTTTCAAATGTGATGTGGGTCACATAGTCATCTGAAAAATGCTACCGAGTTTTGTTGTGAAATTAAAAGTATAAAGAGAATGAAATACCAGGACAGGATATGTAATACCAAAAATAAACAAATAGAATTCGATCATACGTGCAGCGTTTAAAACGCTGTGTTGATTGAGACAAAGGAAAATTACAGTTAACATTCCCAACACTAATTTTTAAATTATGGAAAAGACAAAAAATATCTCAGCTGGTAAGATCATTAAAGCTGCTGCCGTACAGATCAGCCCGGTGCTATACAGCCGTGAGGGTACTGTGGAGAAAGTTGTCAACAAGATTCGTGAATTGGGCAAACAAGGCGTTCAGTTCGCAACATTCCCTGAAACCGTAGTGCCGTACTACCCATACTTTTCGTTCATCCAGACACCCTACCAGATTATCACCGGAGGTGAGAACCTCAGGTTGCTTGATCAGGCGGTAACAGTGCCGTCTGCTGCCACAGACGCCATCGGCAACGCTTGCAAAGATGCAGGAATGGTTGTGTCTATTGGCGTCAACGAACGTGACGGCGGAACTTTGTACAATACCCAATTGCTCTTTGATGCAGACGGTACCTTGATCCAGCGCCGCCGAAAAATATCCCCCACCTATCATGAGCGCATGATCTGGGGCCAGGGTGATGGCTCGGGTCTTAGAGCGATTGATAGTAAAGTAGGCCGTATTGGTCAGCTTGCGTGTTGGGAACATTACAACCCACTTGCGCGGTATGCAATGATGGCCGATGGCGAACAGATTCACTCTGCGATGTATCCGGGTTCTATCTTTGGTGAGCTGTTCACGCAGCAGACAGAAGTCAACATCCGGCAACATGCACTGGAGTCTGCTTGCTTCGTGGTCTGCGCAACGGCCTGGTTGGATGCCGATCAGCAGGCGCAAATAGCTAATGATACCGCTGGCAATATCGGCCCGATCTCCGGTGGCTGTTTTACTGCGATAGTAGCACCCGATGGGAGCCTCATGGGCGAACCGATCCGCTCGGGTGAAGGCGTCGTCATTGCTGACCTCGACTTTACACTAATTGATAAGCGCAAGTACATGATGGATTCACACGGCCACTACAACCGGCCTGAATTACTTAGCCTGCTTATTGACCGCACTCCCGCTGCACATGTTCACGAACGCGTTGTACAACCTGGCAAGCCGCTTGCCCAAGGCGCTGAATATGCTGGCACCACAGTTACAAACTTAAAACAGAGCGGAAAGAAGGCGGCGGACAGGGGGCCAAAATTCTCCGCATCGTAGTCGGTAACCCAATTATTATTGCTGCTGTAAATAACAGGGATATATAGTGATTAACTATGTTTAAGAATGAATTTTGAATATTAAAAAAAATGAAAATGAAACAAAAAAAACACTTCCTCACCAGAACTTTTGCTACTGTTGTACTGGCAGCACTTACCATCTCTGGCTCCGCTCAGTCGCAGCAGGCTGGAGTTAAGCGCACAGATCTCCAGCGGCATGATCTCAGCGTCTCCGGACGCGAGGTAATCCAGGCGCGCATTGACATAGACCCGGGATCGGTCTCCTCCAAGCACTGGCATCCGGGCGAAGAGATCATCTATGTGCTCGAGGGCTTGCTGGAATATCGGGTTGAGGGAAGGGCGTCTGTAACGCTCAAAGCCGGTGACGTTTTGTTTATCCCGGCTCAAATGATCCATTCGGCGAAGAACGTTGGTAGTGGCAACGCTGCCGAGCTTGCCACATATTTCGTCAAAAAAGGAAAGCCGCTCGTCACGGTAGTGAAGTGAACGCCCGGCAAGGAAACTTTGATTATTGCCACAAATGATCTCCCAGGAAATAAGACGGAAGCTACCAAAAGCCTGTAATCAATAGTTTACGGGCTTTTTTCGTGACAATTTTCTCTTTTTGTAACCTCAACCCAGCCCGGCATTTTCGGGTGCTAATAATCAGCACAGCTAACTTATTTAACTTTTATACAACTATATTAAAGGGAGTGATTTAGCTTGTTTAATTTTTCCGTTTACTTTAATCTTAACTACCTGCACCACAGGTGACCGGATCTGATAGCTGGTAACTTTTCCATCTAACCAAGTAAAATCCACGATAAAATTTCCCCGGGCTTTCAATCCCTTGACTTTACCTGACGATTTCCAGGCATCGGGCATGGCGGGCATAAAATCAATGAAACCTGCGTGACTTTGCAACAGCATCTCTGCAATACCGGCTGCTGCACCAAAGTTGCCGTCTATCTGAAAAGGCGGCCCGGCAGAAAGGAGATTAGGATATACACCCCCACCGGCACCATAATTAATGTTCGTCTTCAGCGTAGGCTTTATGATTTCTGCAAAAAGCTTATAGGCGCGGTTTCCGTCATGTAAGCGGGCCCACCATAATTGTTTGTAAGCGATTGACCAGCTTGGACCATCATCACCCCGAGCCTCAAGCGTTTTTTTACAAGCCTCAGCAAGTTCTGGAGTGCCCTCCGGTGTAATTAAAGAGGCTGGGTATAAGCCGTATAAATGCGAGACATGACGGTGGTTGACCTCCGTTTCTTTATAATCTTCAAGCCATTCCATGAGCCGGCCATCTTTGGCAATCCTGCCGGCAGGCGGCAACTGTTTCAAGCGTGCTGTCAGCAGATCACTGAACTGCCTGTCCCTACCTAATATTTTTGATGCAGCAATGACATGGTTGAACAGCTCACGGATGATCTGGTTATCAATGGTGGGGCCTTCGCAAATACTTGCTGTTTTTCCGTTGGGCAAGTAAAAGCTGTTTTCAGGCGATGATGAGGGTGAAGTTAACAGCCAGCCTGTTTTAGCATCTTTAATTAGCATACTGCTGTAAAACTGGGCGCTACCTTTTAGTACCGGGTAAATATCCTTTAGGTATTGCTTATCATTTGTAAAGGCATAGTGCTCCCAAAGGTTATTGCAAAGCCAGCCAGACCCTGACTTGGTAACACCCCAGGATGCACTTTCACCGGGCTCCGTAAAGCCCCAGATGTTAGTGATCACGTGAGCCACCCAGCCATTTGCATTATAGTAGGCCTTTGCGGTTCGTTCCCCGTTGGGTACCATACCTTTCACCAATTCGGCCAAAGGCAAATTTAGTTCAGAAAGATTTGATACTTCCACTGGCCAGTGGTTCATCTGTACGTTTACATCCAGGTGATAATCACCATTCCATGGCGTTTGTATCTGATTAGCCCACAATCCTTGAAGATTTGGTGGTAATAGACCCTTACGGGTGCTGCTGATTGTTAAATACCGACCAAACTGATAGAACAGGACAGGTAGTCCGGTGTCGGCATCCGGATGAAGATGATACGCGCTCAGTCGTTCATCAGTAGTTTGATTACTTGCCTTGCCATCACCGATTGACAGGCTTACCCGGTTAAACAGCCGGTGATAATTGGCCAGATGCGTAGATTTTTCCTTATCATACGTGGTACTGAGTGCACTGGATAAGTTTTTACTTACTTTCTGCGGGTAAAGCGGATCTTTGAAATTAGTACCAGCCGATACATAAATTATGGCCTCTGTCGCATTTTTAATGATTAGCGTACTATCGGTTTTAATTAACTGCCCGCCTTTTAACTGAGTCTTGACCATTGCCAGGTATTTCATACCACCGGCCTTTGTGCCGCTTGCTAACTGGCCTGACATTTCCAGTACATCACCTTTAACTTTTGTGACAGACCGTTCAGGCCGTGTTAGGCCAATGATCAGATTAAGCTGTCCGGGTTTGTCCGACGAAAGCCGGATGATGCTGACATCGTTACCAAAACTTGTCATATATTCTCGCTTGTAAGTAACGCCATTCACTTTAAATGAACAAGTTGCCAAGGCGTCATTTAACGATAGCGCCCTTTGGTAACCTTCAGCCTTGGGATGATCACCCTGACCCGGATAACTAAAGTTCAGATTTAAATTGCCCAGTACCTGATAACAACCAAAGGGCACACTGGCTGAGCCCGCACCTTTGCATATGAAGTTTTTATCGACCAGGGCTTGCGCCTCATCATTTTTCCCTTCGGAAAGTAACTTTCTTATTTCGGGGAGGTATTTATATGCTTCATAATTATTTGCATCCTGCGGTGCGCCCGACCAGAGCGTGATATCGTTCAGCACTACTTTATCTTCCGTAATTCCACTGGTTGGCATTAATCCCAGCCTGCCGTTACCCAGTGGCAGGGTTTCTTCCCATTGTGCTGCCGGCCTGTTGTACCAAAGCCTCAAAGGCTTGTTTTGACTGAAGCCTGATGGGAAGTAACTCGCTAAGGCCACTAATATGAGGTAGCATTTTGTTTTTTGCATGAGCGATTATTTAATTTTAAAGTGATTCAGTCATTCTTAAAAAAGTTTACAATTCGGCAGCTTGTGCCCCGGCTATTTATGTTTTTGGCCTCATTCACCTTCAGAGTCAGTACGTGCTTTCCTCTTTCCAGATTACCGTCAAGCAATACAAACCAGGGCAAATGAAGACCACCGCTCCATTCCGTATATAAATCGACGGTTGTAAAAGGCTTGTTATCAATACTGTAACTGATTATTCCTGCATCCGGCCCTGAAAGAACCACCACTCCAATAGCTGTTCCGTGAAAGGGTAACTTAAGAGAAGCTCCAGGTGTAACAGCACCCAATACCGGAATATTTACGAACCCATCCCGTGTACCTGCCTGATCATTCGGCACCCAGTTTTCATTCATCTGCCAGCCGGAATCATACCTGGCATTTTTAATGCTGTAATAATTCCCGTTATTAAAGCTCGAAGCATTCATTATCCGCCATGGTGCCGATGCCTTTGTACGTGATGTACCCAACGAAACCCACTCCTCAAAGCTCGTCTCTAAAAGTGACTTAATCGTTTGGAAGTATAGTTCCTGGCCAAATGCGGACGGATGAAGGTCTTTGAAATCATCTTCCCAACTAAATTCGCGGTTCTTCAGTTTGTCATATACTTCCCTGGACAGGTTGATGGAAGGTAAACCGTAGTGAGCGGCAACCAGTTCGTGATTGATGATTTCAACAGGTGTAACACCTTTATTATAATCGTTGTTTTTATATGGGTCTGCAAATTCAAGCAACAAAATATCGGTCAGAGGATTACTGTGACGGGTATGCCTGATGATTCCTTCAAGGCTTCTGACCTGAGTGAGGCTATCCGTTCGGTTAACTCTGTCGTTTACAGCTGCCTCCAGAACCAGTAAGTCAACTTTCCCGGAATCCAGCACGTCTTTTTTTAGACGGAATGCGTGCGGCAAGCTACCCAGCGAGGGTATACCCGCTGCAATAAAGCGAAATTGTGTTTCCGGAAAGCGCTCCCGTAAATAGGCACAAACCTTTTCACGCCATCCGGGATTATATGTGATAGAACCACCCATAAAAGCCACATTGGCTTTTTTTGCGCCGATAGCCGCCTCGTAAAAATGATTAAGGCTATTTCGTAAAGTGAAGTACCGGTTATAAGAGAGCACACTTTTTACCGGATAAGAACTGGTGAAAATAAAGTCGGCATAAGTGCCGGAATGCTTGATCGGAAAATGATGTCCTTGTAATTCCTGCGGACCTTCAGTTACAGGATAAACCAGGGTTGGGCCACCGAGATTTGTATAACGCTGCACAAAAAGGTCGGTATTTTCTTCACGCGGAGCCAGTTGGTCATGAATTCCGATCACATTAAGTACAGGCACCTTAAAGGATGCGAGCCCCTCCAGGTGATCAACCGGATTGTCGTTATAGGCGATGGCTTGCTCCTCTGTAAAATGGTATACCGCTTTGAGTTGTCTCCAGGCGGTAGAATCACCCGGCCCTTTGCCCTTTCCCCCCGGCCAGCTTTTAAAATCATAAACCGGCGTTTCATTATAAATGCAGCTAACCTTATCCGGGTTCCGTTTTGCCCAGGTCATAGCATACAGGGTCCCGCGGCTGACGGCTTCCAGAGCAGGCCGTGCTGCTAAATGGAGCGAATTAACCAGCCGCGCATAAAATGCATCCCAAATACCCATGGCATAGGGGCTGCCATACTGATCATCAACATTAATATAGGCTATAAAAAATCCCCTTTTTAATAAGATGCTGTCTATCTCAGTATGCCATTCAGGAAATGATGCACGCCATACCCAGGGGTTGCCCGGCAATGGTTTTTGAGGCTGAACATAGTATCCCTTGTGTTTCCCTACGTCAATAAAAACCTGCTTATAACCTCTCCATTGCCCCTGCTGTGTATGGTTTGCCGATTGTGCAGCCAGCAAAAAAGGTGCAAAAATGAATAATATAAATAACAGGCAGATTTTTAACATAATTCTAAGATACAACAGGCCAACGAGATTCGGTAAGGGAATCACGTAGCAATCCCGAAGGACACCAAGTATACCATTTACTATTCACTCACGGCCGATATCCAGAGCTACCCGCCGGCTAATTCGTTTAACTCAAGCACAACACTGGTCCTATTTGAATTAACTGATGGATCAAATCCAATAGTCATCAAAAAATCTCCTGAATAAATAAGCTGACCTGCCAATGCTGATTTAGTACCCGGATAAAGGCCTACCTCTGTAACCCGGTAATGCTTTTTAGGATCAAGGCCTTTAAAAAGTATTGGTTTGCTTTCTACCCCGTATCTATAATTAACAAGGTAATTAAAAACAACGGCAGATGCTTTTGCCGAATCAACATACATTATGGATGCAACATTATTTTTACCGGGGTCTGCAAGCCTGTACTGGTCGCCCTGCCAGATAATTGGCTTTACCAAATTATAGGTCTTAACTGCGTTCTGACAAAATAAAAGGTCACTGGCACTTAACTTATTTATCACGATATCAAATCCAAGCCTGCCCATCATTGCTGCATCTACCCTGAACTTAAGGGGTTGCTTGCCCCAGTCAGTTACATGGTTCGCGCTTGCTATTGCAGGGTAGAAATAAGAATATTCCCATTGCATAAAAATGCGTTCCAGCGGGTCGGTATTATCGCTTGGCCAATACTCGGTAAAATACTTCAGCGCACCATAGTCAACACGACCTCCACCACCAGAACAAAGCATCATTGGTACTGTAGGGTATTTTATCCGGATCCTATCAAGAACCTTGTATAATCCTTTTACATAATCTACATAAAACTGCGACTGATTTTTACCCAGATAATTGGAGTGGGCATTATAAATAACAGCATTACAATCCCATTTAATATAAGCAAGGCCCGGATTTTTTATAAATAATGAATCGATAATTCCATAGACAAAATTCTGCACCGCAGGATTTGCCAAGTCAAGAACAAGCTGGTTTCTGAAATAGTATTCCGGTCTTTTGGGTTGTTTAATTACCCAGTCGGGATGCTTAAGATAAAGATCACTTTTAGGGTTTACCATTTCAGGTTCTACCCATATACCGAATTTAACGCCTTCCTTTTGCGCTTCCTTTACTAAAGAAACAAGGCCATTAGGTAGTTTTTTCTTGTTTTCCTGCCAATCGCCTAAACCGGCATTGTCACCATTCCGTGGATATTTATTGCCAAACCAGCCATCGTCCAGTAAAAAGAGATCTACGCCAAGCTTTTTGGTATCCTTTAAAAGGCCACTGAGTTTACTTTCATCAAAATCAAAATACGTCGACTCCCAGTTATTCAGTAATGTATATCGTGAGCCTTTTCCGTCTGGTATTTTATAGTTTCGCGCCCAGGTATGCAATTTTCTACTGACGTCACCTTTGCCTTTATCAGAAAATGTATATAAAAATGCCGGTGTTGTAAAGTCCTCACCAGGTTTAAGTGCATATGGCGATGCATAATTATTTATACCTGCAATAATCCTCAAATTATCCTGCGGGTCTACCTCCAGGTCTATTTTAAAATTACCGCTCCACTCCAATGAACCATACAAAACACTACCCTCATCCTCAGTAGCGGGCTTGTTAAGTGATACCATAAACATGGATGGTTCAAATAAATTTGCCCGCGTGCCTAATTTAGAATCCAGCGTTTTTATCCCGTGGGTCAATTCAGTTTCTTCCGGCTGCATTTCCTTTGCCCAATCGCCATGATACTGCCTTAACCAATAGCTGCCGGCTTTCAGGTATAAATTTGCCGACGCATATTTATCTAATACGATATTGCCTTTTTCATGATGCCTGATCACGCTCCACTGCTCAATTACATCCTCTTTATAGTATAATTTGTAATATAAGGTTACTTCAACCGGGTAGGCCGGGTCTTTAAGTAAAATACTCACAAGTGAAACATCATTGCCGATATTTTCAATCTTATGACTGATATATTTTAAATCAAGCGACTTGTTCCCATCGGCATGGGTAACTGAAATGGCGGGTTCTGCCAAATTCCTCGAACCGGAAGAAGTGTAGGCAGAATTCAACACGCCGGTATAATCTGCCGACGTCTTATAAACTTCGGTTATCTTTTTATACTCAGCCTGATCAGCCAGCTTTTTACCAAAATAGATGGTTTTTAAATCCCCTCCCTTATCTGCTTGTAGCAGCATAGCATTGTGTGAGGTAATAACCGGGATAACTACCTGTGCAATGGATATTTTACCCAATGCAGTAAGCAATAGCCAAACCACTGTTCCTTTTTTCAAAAAATTCATATCAGGATATTTATAAAAAACTAATTAATCTCGCCCCGAAATTCCCTTGTTATCTCCAGGTGTACCTTGCCGCTTGTGTGGCTGGCGTCGAGTTCTAAAACCTTACTAAAAAGTTCACTGGCCTTATCCAGTTCATCAAGCCCGAGGTGACCAAGCCCCTGTATAAAAGCAGTGTGAATGCGGTTTCGCAAATTAAGATCATCTTCAAATATTAACAGGTTTGGCAATGAAACTGCGAAATAATCGAGCTTTACATCATCCTCAGCATGTGTTTTGCCATAATCCACAAGCTTGCTGAATATCTGCAGGGCCCTTTCGTGGTTGCCGAGCTTTTTGTGTGCTAATCCCTGGTAAAAAATTTTATCGGGCTGTTGGTCATTATAAAAAATTGCGGCTGAAGGTTCATCAAGGCCGATTGTGGCTTTAGTGAAATACTCATTCGCAGCGGCAGACATACCTAATTCCTGATGGGCGCATCCAAGCCAGTAAAAGATGTCATTTTCCTGTGCTCCATAAAGCTTGCCTTCCCCAAGATTGAAGGGATAGGTTTGAGCCATGGTTAAATATTCTATCGCCTTTTCAAGCTCATTTTTTTGGATGCATTTACGGGCAATCTGTATCAGGCTTAAAGTATATTGACCGGATACTTTTCCTTCGCCACCTTCCCAGGGATGAAACTGCCTCTCCTGTATCAGTCGTAATGCGGTATCATACTCGCCGGCAAAATTCAGCAAGCTTATGCGCTCAAGGTAAAGATCATCTCTTTGCAGAGTAACAGGCAAATGGCTTTCCAGAAATTTAAGCCGCAGATGGGGTTCCCTGTTCAGTCGCTTATAAAGCTGATCAAGCTCCATTAAAACGCGGGCATCTGTGGAATCCAGCGAAAACGCCCTTTCAAAATAGTTTAAGGCCTTCTCGGCATCATTCTCTTTATTAAAATAGGCGATCCCCAGATTTCTCAATACGGTTGGAAAAGATTTATCAAGCTTTACTGATTGCTCCCAATAGCGGATAGCATCGGCATATTGCCTTTTATCATAATAAAGATTACCTAAGTAATATGGTGCCCGGGCATCTTGTGGGTTAATGTTTGAAGCGGTTTCTAAAATCGCGATCTCTTCCAGCCTGTTAGGAAAGCAAATATAAGGGTCGGCTTTTTCTGCTTTATTATACCATTCCTCTGCTTTTTGCTGTTCACCAGCCATAAAGTAGAAATACCCTAAACTGTAAAACACCATCGGGTTGTTTCCCTCCTCTTTGATGGCTAATTGCAATAACTGTGCTGCCTCTTTAAACAAGCCGGCTGCTGCATAATCCAGTGAATATTCTATAAAATTACGTTCGTCCCCTCTTGAAAGAGTTAATAGAACAGATTCCGGATTGCTGGCTTCCTCCTTCTGGCCGAGTTCCGTCAGCACTATTATCTTTTCATTTATGGCGCCAAAATTAAAGCGGTCGACACTCAATGCTACCTCACAAATCTGCAATGCAACATCAAACTGCTTCAGTTTCCGATAGGCCGCTGCTTTAATAACATATGCTTTGCTGCTATTTCTATTATTATTCAGCGCTTCATCTACATGCGTTAGTGCAAGGCTGTAATTTTGCCTCATCATATCTATTTGCGATAAAGCAAGGTAACTACTGTCCTTCCAGGCACTGCTCCATGTGGCCTTGAAATATGCCTCGTAAGCTTCATCATGCCTGCCAAGGAAGCAAAGACACAGCCCCAGATTGTAGTAAGGCTCGCTATCATAAGGGTTAGGATTGCGGCCAATGCTTGTTTCAATTGCCGTTCTGAAATAGCTTTCACTTTTGTCGAATTTTCCTTTACGCAGGTATAATTTACCAAGGGCGTTATTGTTACGAATATCGGACGGTTCCCGCCTTAGTGCCTCAGTATAATAATCAATAGGATCATATGTAGCGTGCCTGTATTGCTCCAGATGCTGCCCGGTTAAAAATAGCTGCTCGGTTGTTTTGATTTGAGCAGGCGGCAACGCGGGACTTGCAGGTTGAGGTATGGCATTCTTCTTATTTTTGGAAGGCTCATAGCGGAGCATTTCAATTCCCTGATCAGATAGAATCCTTATAACGATTTCGTTTTCAACAAATGCTTTTTCCCCGATAATTTCTTTGGAGAATACCTTTTCTGGTGATAAAGAAATAAGTTCGTTAAATATCACTTCTCCCTGGTGAGATATTATCAAGTTTAAACTATCCTGTACGGATGTTGCATACACTTTTACATTCAGAGTATTGCCTGCCGTATCAGCAGCCAATAGAATATCCTTGCTCGCATTTTTAACCACCCCAAGCTCCTGGTACGGTAAAAAATACTGAGTGAAAGATTTTTCTTCATTTGGCATCAACCAGCTAAAATCTGGCTGATTATCTGTAAAAACGCCGGTCATTAATTCAATATAAGGCCCATCTTCGTCAGTAAGGTTGCGGTCCCATGCCTGCCCGAAATCGCTATGTCCCCAGGTCCATTGCTTCTTTCCGGGCGAAACATGATGATCGGCCACATGTAATAACCCTCCTTTTGAATCGTGTTCATATCCGCCAACAAAATCATAATCGGAATTGATAGCCATATAGGATGTTGGTACCGGAATATTTTTATACATGGAAATATCAGTCCCCGGCGAATAATCGACTTTATAATAAGTGCCTGTGGCTATTGGAAAATCGGACACATCACGCTTGCCATGATCAAAAACAGCATTTACATCAGGCGGAAAAACTGACTGGTAATAGTCATTCACTTTAACTGCCGGGTTTGCCCACCATAAAAAAGTTTGCGGTAACCTTGACCTGTTATACAATTTAGCTTTTATCTCGATATATGCCTTGTCTGGGTACAAAGTAAAGCCAACCATACCCTTAGTATGAAACATTTTCTCCACCTCGTTAACCCAAACCGTTTTACTGCCGTCGCTATTTTCGCTCAGGTCAAAATCAATAGGTTCAAACGTACTTGGTCTGTGGTGCTGGGGCCAGTTAAACTCTATACCACCTGATATCCACGGACCGGTTAAACCCACCAAAGCCGGCTTAATTACCTGGTTATAGTAAATAAAATGCCTCTGTTTTATTTTGTCAAAAGCCATTTGTATACGGCCGCCAAGTTCTGGCAGTATCATTATCTTCAGGTATTTATTTTCAAGAAACAGGCCTGTATAATCCTTATCCGTTTTTTCATCCTCAATTTTTTCAATTACCGGGTTAGGATATACTACGCCACTGCTTCCCTGATAAACCCTTTTTTCAAAAAACATTGGGTTTTTATCAGGCTTACCTACTCCATACGTTGGAATCGTTACCGTTTCCTGCCAAACCGATACAGTTAACTCGTTCATTTTATTCAATTAGTGTCTTATTAAATTATCTTCAAGTTCTTCCAGTGTTTGCCCTTTGGTTTCCTTCACTTTACTTTTCACAAACAGAAATCCTAAAAAGCAAATAGCCGAGTACAGATAAAACGGTCCGTAGGTACCCAGCTTTTTAGCCAGTATGGGGAAAGTAAATACCAGGATAAAATAGGCGCTCCATAACGATACTATAGCCACTGAAGAAGCCGCGCCCCTGATATTATTTGGAAATATCTCGGAAATGAGCACCCAGGTAACCGGTGCAAGTGAACAGGCATATATACCAATAGCCAGCAATACAAAAATAGAGACCAAACCCGCAGACAGGTGTTGCTGCAGCAGAAAGGCCAATACAATATAAACAATTGATAAACCCAATGAGCCTATCAACATCAACGGTTTACGGCCAAGCTTGTCTACCTGCCACATAGCCAGCAGGGTAAACAATAAATTGACAATCCCTATCGAAACAGTTTCAAACAGCTGCCGGTTTAAATTTGCGCCGACCGATTCAAATATCGTAGATGTGTAATTGAATACCACGTTAATTCCGCACAATTGCTGAAAAACGGCCAATGTTATACCTACAACCACTGCCGGCCGCACACTTTTAGCAAAAATCTCTTTGAAACCCGCAGCCGTGCCACCTGTTAAAGACTTATTTATGGCCGTTACAGTTTGAGATACAAAAGCCGCCGATCCTATTTTGTTTAAAACCTTTTTAGCTTCTTCTTCCTTGCCGGCTTTGATAAGCCATCTGGGGCTTTCTGGAAGCCAGTTTACTCCTACTAAAAACAGCGCGGACGGTACAGCACCTAATCCAAACATCCAGCGCCAGGCATCCGCGCCTGTATCAGCCAGAAAATAATTGACAAGGTTGGTTATCAAAATGCCGATAACCACGGTTAGCTGATTTATAGCTACATTCCTTCCTCTAACTTCTGCAGGCGATATTTCCGCGATGTACATGGGGCAAAGCATTGATGCCATACCTACGCCAATGCCTGCTGCAAAGCGCATGATAACAAAATAAGTGAGGCCCTGTGATAAGGCTATCCCGACAGACGAAACAGCGAAAATGACCGCGGCTATCATCAAACCAGGCTTTCGCCCATACTTATCGGCAAGTTTGCCCGAAAACAAGCACCCTACAATGCAGCCTAAAGCCAGGGATCCTGTCAAAAAACCTTCCCAAACCGGATCCAGTGCAAATTGCGTACGCAAAAAAGGCAGCGCTCCGGATATCACAGCGAAATCGAAACCAAAAAGATACCCCCCAAGTGCCGAAATAAACGATATGCCAATAATATAGCGGTTATTATATGTTTTGCTCTGCATCTGTTAAAGTTGAAAATTGATAAATAATTTGCTCATCATAATGCATACCGCGCTTTAATACCGCCGTTGGGAATGATGAATGATTTGGCGCATCCGGATATAACTGGCATTCCAGACAAAGCCCATCAAAGCACTGATAGTATTTTGAAGTTTTGCCCGGATAGGTGCTTGTGAGATGATCACCTGTATAGAACATTAAGCCCGGATAGGTTGTGTATACGCTAAGCCGCCTGCCTGATTTCTTATGATCTAAAACTGCAGCTGGCGTTGCTACATCTGTATTATTTAATATATAATATTGATTAAAGCCGGAAATTTCTGCTTCGCGAAGCTTATCAGCTATTTTGTTATTGGTAAACAACCAGTTCCGGGAATCTATTATTTTGCCTGTCGGGATATATTGCTCATTGGTTTCGAGCAGTTGTCCCGCATTTAATGAAAGCGTATGATCAAGAATATTCTCCCGTTCGCCCGATAAATTGAAGTAGGCATGATTGGTAAAATTAGCGATGGTATCTTTATCGCATATTGCCCGGTAATTTATTTTGAGTTGATTTTCTTCTGTCCATTGATAGGATATATTTAATTTCAGATTGCCCGGGAAGCCCCCTTCACCATCCGGAAGATCCAGGCTGAACACTATTGTATCTCCTTGAGTTATAAAATCAAAAACTTTTGTGTGGCAACCACTTGTGCCGGAATGGTTGCTGTTTCCCATATCATTGGCCTCCAAATTATATTGTTGACCGTTTAACGCAAACCCTGCATTACCTATCCTGTTGGCAAACCGGCCAATAGATGACCCCAGGTAGCATTTGTCATCCAGATAACCCGCTAACTCATTAAAGCCAAGTACGACATGTTCTAATTTCCCGTTTTTATCCGGCACAACTATCGACACAATACCTGCACCATAATTGGTTAGCTCCACGTAAGCTCCGCTTGAGTTTTCAAGCTTAAACAAACAGACCTCCTTATCCCCAAAGATTCCCCAATTTTTAGTACTGATATTAATGCTCATATTTAATTTTCGGGGGTTATTGTGACCATCAGCGCATCTGCCGGACCGCTATTTAATTTAAATTCAGACTGGCCTTTCTTAATTTCACTTAATATTTTGCCGGTTAAAAAATCTTTTACCAAATACGCTTTATTTTTATCCAAATGAAGTGTAGTCAAGCTGATGTTCTGAAGGAAGTCCTTTTTCATATCAAAGTTGAATAAAGCTACATAGAGCGTTTTACCCGGCAGGTAGAAAGACAGTTGTTGGTCAAGAGAATCGCCATCAGCAAATCGTAAGGGAATGAAAGCCTTTGGTTGACTAAAAAAATCTGAGATCTGTTTATTATCAAGAAATTTTCTCGCCCTCTCGGCAGCTAACTGGTTTCTAAAATCCGAACCATCCCCCAATATACTGCCCATCACCATTAATGAGTAAATGCGGACTTTTATTTCCGTCTCGCTAAGGTTTGGGTACTGTTGAAAACTCTTCATAATAGTAACATCCATATTGTTGAATGGATATATTGTACCCTGAACCCAGCCCATATGTGACCCTGTTGCCAGTGAAGCCTCTGTTGAGCCATAATGCGGAAAGCCCTTTTCATCATCACGCAAGTGAGAATAAACATCGGTAGAATTAAAGCGGGTATGGGCATATTGACTTGGAAACAATGGTGAAATAGCCTCTGTAATAAAAATATCTTTGCCCATTATAGAGTCGATAAGGAATTTTAGTTCTTTCATTCCCTTGCTATACGCCTGCATCCCCGTTCTCACAGAATGATCATAACGAACGGACGTTTCAAGAGTTCCGGCTGTTAAAAAATCTATCTTTAAAAATTTCGCGTTGATAGTCTTTGCTTTTTTTAACTGGTAAATAATGTACTGCCTGATGGCCGGATGGGTTGGATCCATTGCATAAGAGCAAAATTTTCCATCCTTATATAAAATTGGCTGATGATTATTATCTCTAAGTAAAACATCGCTGATCAAATAATCGGTGCCTTGCAGCTTTTTCCCTTCATAGGCATCCTTCCAGGTCCACAAGGCAAACGGGATGAAATAAAAGCCCATTTGCTGATTGTTCTTCCCTGCATATTCCCCAAGGGATTTCAAAACTTCGGTCGAATATATATTCTGGTCATAAGAATCGATACTTAGCACAGGTTTTGAGTGACTGCTCAAATTTTTCAAGGTATGCAAAAAGTCCGACACCTGTTTTACGCCCGGAGGCATCATAATACCTGAAGAGCCTAATACACCCTCCACGCCAAAGCTATTCCAATAAACAGGTGCGGCGCCCGCCCACGATAAGCGCCCGTTTACTTTCGCATTTACCTCCCCATATTCGGTTAAGGATTTCCTGATATCAGAAGAAGCTGCTAAATAAACATCCGGCGAATTGATTGTTTGACCAAGCATGGTTCCGTGCTCCACCAGATCATGCGTACCGTCGTAACCACCATAGGCTGCGGGTAATTCTTTATGATCCGGCGTTGAAGCTCCACCAAAAATCTTTAGTGAATCAATCTGGCCTTTTTTGTCGGCGGCTCTGTAAGCTATGCCCGTTTTCCAAAAATCGTGACTGATGCTTCCAATGACCAACCCGAAAAACGTGAAGCGGTCATAAACAGATACAAAATCATAACTGATTCCTGATACTTTGGGTGCCCCCGGTTTCGCCCAACTCCTTTGTACTACACCCACCCAGTTATCATTATCAAAAGGCTCATCTAATATGCGCGGATCATTGCCTGGTATGGTAAGTTTGCCGCCATTGGCCGGTAAAACAGCGAGAGGACAAATATTCCTGCTTTCCATATTCGATTTATCCCTGGCAGAAGCTTCGGCATTGATTATAATATACGGCGATGATTTATATAACGTAAGATGTTGTACCAGGCTAATAGCATGGCGGTCATCACTGTGGACTATTGTTACCCGTAAGCCGGTGCCTAATTTATCGTGGAAAGGAGCAGTGGAAATTTTGTGAACCGAATAGTCACTACTTGAAAACGTACCGGCATGAATATCATTGACGTAGGCAGTAGCATTATCAATGCGCATTCCGTTCGTAAACTTATAGTTAATAAGGCCGGTTTGTTTACTGACCGATATAGACATGCTATTATTTGCGAGAACTATGCGGTCTTTTAACTTTTGAACCGACTGAGCCAGACAAAAATTACCTGCCAGTATCAATCCCATAAAAACCCACGAACGTAATTTTATTTCCATTCTCATTTAATGATTGGCAAAACACATTTAATTAATTGATGCATGGGCCTTTCAGCCGTCAGCAAGTTTCTAATTGGCGTTAGTAAAGTTGCCTGAAATGAACAGATTAAAAAATAGCTAATGTTATGGTAATAATGGACTATTTTACTGAATATACAAAATAACCAATTCCAATAATGCATACTGTTATTTTAGTTTTTCCAGCACCAGGCTCCCTACACTACTGCCCTGTATAATTCCCTTTTCAATAGCATCCTTAAAATGTATCCCACCCCAAAAACGCGACATTGCGGCTTCATTGGATGCCTCGGTAAATGAGGTGTAACTTCTTGGCCTGATGCCAAATTTCATCTCTACATTATCGGTGTAATGAAATTTGTCGCCAAAATAGTGAGTTAGTATTACCGCCGAGGCAGACGATATCACTGAATGACCACTGATATACTCCGGGAAAGGCGGCGTTTGGAGCAAAGGCCTCCAGTTAGGATCAATGTACTTTCTTATGGCGGTTTCAGGACGAATCCTGTTAGTCCGGTATTTATCATCCCAGCAGCAAATAAAACCATCCGTCAGCCCTATGGCTACGGCAGTATGTATCTTCATTGCCTCTGAAAAGCTTTTTTTAGCCTGATTGCAGGCAATACCGGTTATACCCATCCAATGCGCCCCGGGTGATATCTTTTTTAAGCCGATGAGCATGTGGCCATTGTTCTCTACAGCAAAGGGGTTACAGTCCCAAAAACCTGCTATGGCACGGTGCTCGGGGGTTAATTCGGCTCCTCCTTCCTTGTAAACCTGCCAGGCATATTGATAGAACAACGAATTTTTATCGGCTGAGAATTGAGCAGGTTCCACAGGCAGGAACTGCGAGGCCGAATCAAGTGTAAACGGTCGTATTGTATTAAAGTAGGGTTCTACGGGTGCCATGTAAGCCGGAGGTGTTGGCACCCAGCTACCCGGCTTTACCGGCGGGGTATAACGAGTAAAATTACTGATCCGGTTATACTTATCAGCTTTAGCATAGGCCAGCACCTTTTTGCTCAACAGCCGGGCATACTGAACGGAACTATCTATCACACTGCTGCTAAATCCTATTCTCCTGCAGGAATCAATAAACTTCTCCTCGTATTTTACCATCAAAAAACCCGATGGCTGAAGCTTGCCCGATGTTTCCATCATACAGAGAATTGCCGCGAGAGAAACATCATAGCCAACTAATTGCGCAGGTTTTGAAATAGCGGGGTATTCATTTAACTTTCCGTGCATGGATGGTACAGAAGCATTATTTTCAGATATAACTTCATATCCTGCCAAACAGGTATAGGCAAAAAACCGGGCTGCCAAAGGCGGATTGGTCACATCATGTATCATGATGGCCGACATTTGCGTGATCACTTTATTAATATCCGAAGCAGCAAGTTTGGGCTGATCAGCTTTATGGCAACTGCCCGTAAATATTACCAGAAGCGCCAGGGTAATTGGCAATCTAAATCCTTTTTTCATTTCGCATTCAATTGATAAGACATGAGTTGGGACTGATTAACACCTATCAGCACTTGGTGATTAATTTCTAAAACGCTCCTTACATCACCCTTAATTTTAAATCCGGACTGCTGCTGTGGGATATAATTAAAATTGCCCTTTCCATCGCCCTTTAGTAACATCCCATAGTTAGCATCATACTTTCCAAAACGTAATCGTGCTTTGTTGATATTTCCGCAAAGCAGCAGATCTGTATTCCCGTCATGGTCATAATCTAAGGCATTGATGGTAAATATTGGCGAATTCTGAACTTCTACAGGCAATGGCTTTTCTTTAAGCTTACCACTGGCATCACTTAAAAAGCAGGTAGTTTTGAAATCATTTGCCTGCAAATGACCAGCACCGCGCATTTCGTCCGAGGTAAACAATTCATTGATGCCCGCATTGGCAAATGACTGATAATCCTGGAAACGCCCGCGCATGATGCTCAACTGGTCAAGCAATTCATCACGTGTCATATAAGGATAGCTCTTGTGCTGAATATAAAAACACAGTATGGGATCAACAGCACCATTATCATCAAAATCTTTATAATACATTTCGGCAGGCTCCTTATCAGTGCCTTTATATTGGGTATTCAGCCCTACATTGCCAATAATTAAGTCGGGGTGCCCATCATGGTTCAAGTCGGTAACGCATAATTTGTTCCACCAGCCGCTGTATTGCCCTGCAAGGTATGTCCTGGTCTGGTTAACCAGTTTCCCGTTAACATTTATGCATATGGTCACAGGCATCCACTCGCCAACCAAAACCAGATCCGGGTGGCCATCCTTATTGAGATCGGTCCATGCGGCATCGGTAACCATCCCAATATGTTGCAACTGAGGCGCAAGCTGCTTTGTTTGATTAACAAAATGCCCCTTACCATCGTTGATCAGCAAATAACTTTCAGGGGTTTCTGGATACCTGCCGGGTACCACTCGCCCACCAATAAAAAGATCAGAGCGGCCGTCGCCATTTATATCTGCCGCAACTACACAACCTTTACTGCTCAGCACAGGTGGAAGCGCATCATTCGCTCTTACAAAATCACCTTTGCCATTATTAAGATATAACCTGTCCTGTAACAAAGGGTCGTTGGGTGCCAAATTATCATAGCCGCCAGAGCCAACATACAGATCCGGGTGTCCATCCCCATTTGCATCAATAAATACAGCCCCGGCATCGGTGTATTTACTATCCGCTTCAAATGAAGCTACCTTTTTCAGCAGAAAGCCCCCACCTTTTTGCTGTATGTATAATTGCGCCGCCCGGCCGTATGCGCCGCCTATGAATATATCATCAAGGCCGTCAGCGTTTACATCACCCTTAACCATAAGGGGGCTTGCAAAAGACATAGGGTTAACCATTAAAGGCTGACGCTTAAAGTCATTCAATTGATTTTTTTCCTGGTTATATTTTACCGGGGGAACGATTGAGGTAAAAATAGGCTTTGGCAGTGCCGGGATATGATAAATTTTTATTGCATCTGTTTCTTTCAATTGCAGCAATTGATCTGCTTTAACATTGCTAATTACCTGGGTTGCACCCCGCGGCCAAACAACCCTAACCGAATCAATCTGGCTATTCTCTCCTAAGCCAAAATGAAGTACCGGCGTTACTCCCGACTGGTATCCTCTATCAGGCATCTGCTCCAGGTATTGTCTCTTACCCTGTTTATATAAAAATACTTTAGCGCCAACACCCTGTGTATTTTGCCCGGAACCTTCCAGCCTGATCTGCAGATAATGGTTTTTAAGCTGCTTATTGGCCTTGTTATCATAAATAAATGCCTTTTTGTTGATATTATTAACCACCAAATCAAGGTCGCCATCATTGTCCAGATCGGCATAGGCTGCGCCATTGCTGTTAGCAGGCTGGTTGATGCCCCAGTCCGCGCTTTTGTCTATAAAAGTTGAATTCCCATTATTTTTGAAGAAATAACTTTTCACATCGGTTGAAGGCATGTGTTTGAGGATGTCAACAATTTGTTCGTCGCGTACATCCTGACCAACAGAACTCAGGAAATCATTCCTGTATTTAACAAAGTCATTATTGGTTAAGTCGCGTAATAGTCCGTTACTTACAAAAAGATCTTTCCAGCCGTCATTATCATAATCTGCCAACAACGGCGACCAGCTCCAATCAGTATTGGAGATGCCAGCAAGCTGCCCTGTTTCAGAGAAGGTGTTGTTCCCATTATTCATTTGAAGCATATTGCGCATGTACTGGTAATAAAAGCCTACGCGCAGGTTCTGCTGAAACAGTTCATAATTATCTGGAGTAAACAAGTTCTTTTGCCTCAGATTACTTTCAGGCAGCATATCTAAGGTGTAGATGTCAGGATGTGCGTCATTATTAATATCAGCTACATCATTTCCCATCGAAAAAAGAGAGGTATGACCAATCTGTGCAGGTAACTGATCTGTAAAAGTCCCGTTTTTGTTGTTGATATATAACCTGTCAGGCACGGCATAATCATTAGAAATATAAATATCCGGCCAGCCATCGCCATTAATATCTGCAATTCCGGCACCAAGGCCATAGGACAGCCCCGAATTATTAATCCCTGATTTAAGCGTAATATCATTAAAGTGGCCATTGTCATTCCTGTATAGTTTAGTCCCACTCATGGGGTCAGGGATCTTCTCTATCGCCGGAACAGTTGCATCATCAAGATTGGTAAACTGCCGTGGATTATGGTCAAGCAATAGCATATCAAGGTCGCCATCTCTGTCGTAATCAAAAAAATACGCTTTGGTGCTGAATGATCCATCAGCCAGTCCATATTTCTCTGCTTCCTCGCTAAAATGAGGAACACCGTTACTATTACCCTGATTGATGAACAACTGATTCTTACGCATTTCTATCGGGTTACTGCCCGAGTAGCATACATATATATCCATTTTGTTGTCACCGTTGATGTCCACCATTGTAACACCGGTTTTCCATCCCTCCACCCGGCCAGCAACTCCAGCAATAGTTGTAATATCGTCAAACTGCATATGCCCCTTGTTAAGGTAAAGTTTATCATCAGTCATATTGCCCGAAAAATAAATATCCTGCAAGCCGTCTCCGTTTACATCACCAATAGCTACACCTGCGCCATTATAATAATATTGATAAAGCAGAATGTTTTTCTCGGCAGTCTCGGTAAGCTGGTTGCTAAACTGGATACGAGTTTTAGCGGAATCAAGTAAGGTAAAAAGGGTTTTCTGTGAATTCTGGTCACTTTGTTCAGGGGAATTTGAATGGCAACCTGACATAGCAACGAGAGCAAGCAGGATCCACAAGTACCGTGAAGAATGGGTTATAAATGACATATTATCAGCTATATATAAAAAAGCAATTCGCCTCACATAAATGTAAGGCGAATTGCTTTTTTATTTTAATTAATATTCACGATTTTAATAACCAGGGTTTTGCTTCAACAAACCGCCTGAGGCCAGTATCTCGCTTTGAGGTATAGGCATCCAGTAGTTCTTGTCGGCAAACTTTCTGTCTGTAAGGGCAACAAATTTGGTATAAGTAATTGTTCCATCCCCATTCTTAACCGGGCGAACGCCATAGGCAGGTACATTCTCCGTCACGTTAGCAATTTTCCATCTGCGTACATCAAAGAACCTATGATCTTCAAAGCTCAGCTCAACCTGTCTTTCGTTTTGAATGGCAGTACGCATAGCCGACTGTGATAAGCCAGGTGTTATACCCGGCATACCCGCCCTTGTGCGGATAAGGTTCAATGCGGTGTAAACGCTATTATCCGGGCCGACAGCTTCATTCTGTGCCTCTGCATAATTTAACAGAATTTCGGCATAACGGATATATTTGAATGGTTGTGTCTGGCTCTGATCTTTATAAAGATTCAACGGATCGTCCGGATTTAAATTCTCATTCATATACTTAAGTATATAATAACCCGTAAGTGTGGTGTTCCAGTTGGCTATCCCATCCTTGCTATCCTTACCACCAGGTGAGAAAGTTTCAACCGGGCGCCCTCTGTATGGGTGGCCGTTGTATAACACAGTTTGTGCTAAGCGCGGATCGCGGTTGGTATATGGGTCCTGCGGATTGTACCCTGATCCCGGCTCGGTTATAGCCTTACCGTTGCTCATTTGAAATGCATCTACAAAATTTTGAAGCGGAGTATTACCACCCCAACCATTATAACCATTAGGGCCGTTAAGTAGTTCAAGCTGTGAGTGTTGTACAGAGGTTGAATACACCCTTTCATAAACATCTTCGCTGGTTGCATTGGTTAAAAATTCGTTCCTGTAATTAGGGAATAACGTATAAGTGCCCAAATTCATTACAGCCTTCGCAGCAGTTGCTGCTGCGGCCCATTTGGCGGCATCATTTGCTCCGTTGGTATAAAGCGGACTCGCGGCATACAGTAGTAATCTTGACTTAAGCCCCATAGCAGCACCAACACTGGCACGCCCATCAGCCAGGCTAACATTTTTCAAGCCTGCAATTGCCAGTTCAAGCTCACTTACAGCATAGGCAATACAATCTTGTTTTGGGCTTCTGGTGTAAAGAGGAGTAAAATCCCTGTCAGTAAGGCCCCATACTTTATCACCAACTAATGGCACATCCCCATAAGCACGTATCAAATCATGATAACGATAGGCACGAATAAAATGAAGCTCGGCCTTTAACCTGTTTTTTGTAGCTGTGCTCATCGGCACGTTATCTATATTGGCGAAAGCATAATTGATCTCGCGGATACTGCGGTAACTCCTGAACCAGAAATTACTCATAAAGCTTGCATTATCCGGCGTTATATTACCCTGTTGAATAATAAAGGATCCGTTATCCTGGGTATGGATAGATTCATCAGTAACTGAGCTTAACCACGGCGCATCAAAACCGCGCTGGAAACTTGGCCCCGAGTTTTCACTGGTTAATTGTACACCGGTATACCGGCCAATTACATAGGCCTCAGTTAATACCGAATCTGCAAATATGGCCTGGTTAGAAACGAGATTTGTTGGGGTTGTATCAAGATAATCCTTTTTACAGGCGTTTATTAATAAGATGCCTATTGCACTTAAAAATAAAACTGATTTATTTATATTTTTCATTTTTATTAGAATGTTACGTTAGCACCTATGTTGTAAATCTTTTGTTGAGGATAGAAATATCCTGTTTCATTCTGGCCTTCCGGATCGTAATCCTTAAGTGAGGTAAATGTTAACAGGTTATATCCGCTTACATACAATCTTATAGCATGTACCTTTAGCTTTGATGCCAGGTTCTGGGAGAAATTATACCCAAGCTGAACATTTTTCAGCCTTAAGAATGATGTATTCCTTAACCAAAAGGTGCTTCTTTGATTAGAATAATAAGTACCTGAACGATCATTAGCCCTCGGATAAGTTCCGTCTGTATTGGTTGGCGACCAACGGTTATCAGCCCATGAACTTGGGAAGTTAGCAATGGTTCCGGCATCCGGCAGTAAATATTGCACTACATTTTTCTGCCCAGCAAATAAGATACTCATATCAAAGTTTTTGTAGGATGCCCCGGCTGTTATGCCGTAAACAATTTCAGGAACATTTGATTTATTTGATCTAACCCTGTCAGACGCATCTATTTTGCCATCGTTATTATAATCCTGATATTTCAAATCACCGGGAATTGTTCCTGATAAATGTGGATAAGCATCAATTTCAGCCTGGGTTTTAAAAATACCCATTGCCTGATAATAAAGATCTGAGGCCATAGGCAGCCCGGTGAATTTCTGGTAAGGCAAAGTATTTGGAGCTTCATCAAGGTAAACCACTTTGTTTTTAGCATAAGTAATATTACCACCTACATTAAACCGGAAATCGTTAATCTGTTTATTGTAATTTATTTCAGCTTCAAAGCCGCTGTTATTAACTTTTCCTATATTCTCGTCTGGGATCTGGTCATTGCTGACCCCGGTAACACCTGGTATGCTGGCACTTCTTTTGGCGAGGATATTAGAGCGCTCTTCTTTAAATACATTCAGCGTTACAGAAAGATCCTTGAATAATGTTGCGTCTAAACCCACATTATACTTTTTAGAAACTTCCCATGTAATATTAGGGTTGGCCAATAAATAATAGGTTATCCCGGTAGCATTTATCTGGTTTCCGGTAGCGAATACACCGGTTGAGAAGCCGAAATTATCAAGATATTGATTTGCGCCAACCCTGTCATTACCCAATTTTCCATATGACGCTCTCAATTTCAGGTCGGTGAATAATTTGGAGTTTTTCATCCATGATTCTTCCGACATACGCCATCCCGCAGATACACCCGGGAACAAACCAAAACGATGACCAGGCGCAAAAATGGTTGAACCATCATCCCTTAATGAAACTTCAAGTAAGTATTTCTCCTTGTAATCATAATTAAGACGGCCAAAATAGTTTTGGCGGGCTGTACGATAGCTGCCACCACCATTTCCCTGATCGGTAGGTGCAGAACCACCCTGACTTAGCTCAGGCAAATCTGTAGAAAGGAAATTGATGCGGTACGCATTAAAATTCTGATCATTTGTTTGGCTTTGTTCAGCTGCCACAAATGCAGAAAGAGTATGCGGGCCAAACGAATGCTTGTAGTTCAATTTAAGATTTGTAGTTATCAAACTAATTGTCTCGGTGCTTTGGCTTAGTTGAGGTGTTGATTGCCCCCCGTGCACCGGCGTATAAGTAGTGGAGTTCTTATCATATAAATAAGTAAGATAAGGCTTTTGAAAACTTTTGGAATTATTGACCGATTGATCTACCGCTAAGAACCCGTCAAGACTTAAACCTGGTATTGGAAGCTGATATGTGCCATTTAACGTACCATTAAATACACTAGTAACACTTTTTGATGTACCAATTACGTCCCCGTTTACCATTAGTGCGGGGTTTTGGCCACCGGCATCACCCGGCGAAGGTAAGCCGTTGGGATAAAACGCCGGAATAATAGGATATTGGTTATAGACCAACCCAAACAAGGTGGCCGCAGAGTTTCCGGCTGGTGAGATGCGGTTTTCCTGACGGTAGGCCAGTTCCACACCCAATTTCAAACGTTCATTTACTTTTATCCCAATATTTGAAAGCACATTGTTTTGTTTGTATTTGGTTGCTCCGTTCTTATACAAACCGTCCTGATATTGGTTACCTAATGAAACATAATAGTTAATTGCATCAGTTCCACCCCTTATAGATAAGGACTGTTTATCTTGTAAAGCAACTGATTTTAAAACTTCCTTTTCCCAATTGGTATTTGGGTAATTTAATGGGTCTGATCCGTTGCCAAACTTGGTTATATCATCAGTGGTGTAAACCTGATTTAATCCACCTGTAGGGTTTCTGTAATAAGCTATCTCATTTTGTAAAGTTGCAAACGTGGGCGCATCGGCAAGTTTTGGCAAATTAGATGGCTGCATAAAACCCTGGTTGTAGGAGTAACTTAAGGTAGGAGCTCCTGTCTTTCCTTTTTTAGTAGTAATGAGTATAACACCATTGGCAGCCTGTGCTCCATAAATGGCAGCTGAGGCATCCTTCAATACAGAAAAGCTTTCCACATCGTTAGGATCAAGGCGTTCAAGGCCGCCTAAACGGTTGGCAACACCATCAATAACAATCAGGGGGCTGTTATTTCCGTTTGTGCCTCTTCCCCGTACTAATAATGAGGAACCATCATAACCAGGCTCGCCTGAAGTATTGGATGCCACCAATCCCGGAACCCTGCCGGCAAGGGAATTTGAAAGGTTGGGTTGCGGGCTTCTGGCCAGTTCTTCTCCCTTAACGGTTGCAACTGAACCCGTTAACGTGGCCTTTTTCTGAGTTCCGTAACCCACTACCACAACTTCATTAAGGTTGGTAGAACGGCTATCAGGTGCTAATTGGATATCAATTTTAGATCGCCCGGCAATATTTGCTTCCGTTTTAAGGTAACCAATGAAAGAAAAAACCAGGGTCTGCGCGCCATCGTTAACACGTATGCTATAAGATCCGTTTACGCCGGTAGGGACACCTACCGTTGATCCTTTGACAACCACAGATACACCGGGCATAGGTGCACCTTTTTCATCGGTGACAGTTCCTGAAATTACCCGGCCTCCATTTTGGGCACGGACCTGCACTGCATAAATTACCATGATGCCTATCAGCATGATAATTTGCAATTGCTTAAACTTAAAAGTCTGTAAAATTCTCATCATATTATATTTAAGTATATTAATTGGTTTGGTAATGGCATCATTACCCGTAAACTGAACAGCTATCTGATCAGCTTATACCGGGGCAAATTTTTTCATGTTAATAAATTAGAAAACAATAGCTTTAATACTTTTTCAGTTTCAATAGTTAAAACTGACATGGTTAACCAGATCAAACAGCACGGAATTATGCATCGAACCTTATCTTTCTTATTTAATGAAAAGAAAAACCGGCTTTTGAATTAAAGGCCTGGCTGTTTGATAATTTATAATTAGTTGATGTAAATGTCAGCTATGCCCCACTCAAAAAGAATAGCTATTTTTATGGAAATGATGGACTATCTTACGGCGTCGGCAATTATATTAAACCGACGGGTTGAAATATATTTATTCCTGCTTTAATGGAATACATTTACCTGCTTTGGGAAAGCAGGATAAAGAATTAGAAGATTAAGTATATAGGTCTACCGGTCAGGCGCCGGTTGGCGGTTTCAATTTCTTTTTATACTCGCTTGGGGAACTCCCCATCAGCTTGGTAAACATCCTCGAAAAATAATACTGATCTTCTATGCCCAGGGTTATTGCAATGTTTTTTACTGACATATTGGTAAATGCAATATATTGACAAGCTTGCTGGATCTTCAATTGGTTGAAATACTCAATAGGTGCATGCCCGGTCTTTGACTTAAATATATAAGAGAAATGAGAGGCAGATAAGTTTGCAAAAACTGCTAAGTCTTCCAGCTTTAACATTCTTGTGATGTTTTCCTGCATAAAGCTTACCGTGCGCTCAACAATATCCGGCTCATTCTTCTCTATGTTATTGAACATGTCGTCATAGATCAGTGACGACAAGAAATGAGTGAACGTCATGTTTACATACCGCAGAATATCAGTACCATACCCTTTTTCAAGGTTTGTATAAATGTCCTCAAATAATTTAATCCTATCATTGTTATAGGAAAGATAAGGCTTATAGTTCTGTGAATTTTGAAGGATCAGATCGATGAAGAAAGCCGCTGCTTCGCCCTTGAAATGCACCCAATAAATCGTCCACGGGCGATTTTCATCTGCTCCATATTTATGCGGGGTATTGGCGGGTATGGCAATAAACTGTGAAGGCGATACAATGATCTTTTTTTTATTGATCTCTACCCAACCATTACCTTCGGTACAATAAATAATAATATGCTGATTAATACCTGCCGGTCTTTCGGCATAATGAAACTGCGCTTTGGGATAATATCCAATATCGGTAATATATATTTGCCGGGTCAGCGGGTCGATGCTTAAGAAATTCGTAATTATCTTTTTAGGTAACACGATGAGCTTTTGGCCTTGAAAACCCTCTCTGCGCCTTAATATCATATTCTTTTCTGCTTTCATGGAGCTCAGCCTGGTAAATATTTGGTAAAGCTGATAAAAAATTTATACTTTTTTATTAATAAAAACACGTTGTAATTCTTTTGAGGAAAACAATACATCAGCAGTTGTAAAAGCAATACAGGCCGATGTTTCCATCGGCCTGTATTGCAGTATTACTATCCCAAGCTAACTGGTGGTTTAAGATCACCATTATTATCGATTAGGCACCTCCTATTAAAAGACCAATTAATTAAAGATAAAATTAGGGCTGAAGTATTGCTTGACAAAAACGGTGTCCTTAATCGATGGATCCGCTGTCCCCTGTAATATCACTTTACCCTCAAGCAGCCATCGTGCCTGGTCTGCCGGCTTTTCTGGCGTAGTGTTTACCCCTTTTACATAACCGTCTACCGGTTTAAAAGAAATCAGGTAACAAGCCGGACACAACTGGCTGAATTGTACCCTATTGGCCAACAGGTCTGCTTTAGTCAGTTCAAAGCTGTTTCCCTGCATTGGCGCCTTTATATACACGGAAGTTGAGATACCGGGAGATTGTTCTTTAAACCAAAATAAACGATATGTACCTGTCTTAAAACTGTTGTCAACTTTTAAGTCCGCTTGTTCTGTAAACAGGTACTCACAGCCTGCACCAGACCGGCAGGAGGTTAAATTTTTATCATCGATTTTTACCTCTTTCTGTACATCGCCCTTTTTAGTACAAGATAAAAATAGTGTCATGCCGGTCAGCAGTCCGAATAATAGCAGGTAGAATTTATTTTTCATTGTTTGTGTGATTTAATATACTTGTTACGAAAGCATAAATAAGTGTGCTACAGGCAGCTATATTATCTTTTTGTTAACAAATAGTGATGTAAGCGCAAATCATCAATAATGGCGGTCAGCTATTAATATTAAAAGGCAAGCGGTAAACAAAAAAATATAACCTGAAGCAGCAGCAGCCATCTCAAATTAATGTTATCCTGTCACCAATTTGCGTTTGCTTTAAACTATATTTGGTTATAACCTAACCAATAAATATGCAAGCTGCTAATACCTGGTTTTCGCGCCGCAATGTTATTATTGCCGGTGCTGCCGTTATCGTAACCTTAGCCGTTACTCTATTATGGTTTTACAAACACAAAAATAAAGAAGCCGATAACCAGGCTTTTAGTAAGTATATTGAATCATACACAGCCGGGGTTATCTCTAAGGAAAGCACCATCCGTATTAAGCTGGCCAACCAGGTGCAAACTACGCATGCGCAAAACGAGGAACTGGATGACAACGTGTTCAATTTTTCGCCATCGGTAAAGGGCAAGGCCCACTGGGTAGATGCGCAAACCATTGAATTTAAGCCCGAAGGCAAACTTGATCCGGATAAAAATTACGAAGTAGATTTCGATCTGGGCGCCATTACCAAAGTACCCGGCGAACTGGAACATTTCGAGTTCGAATTTAAAACCATCAAGCCCGATTTCAGCATAACGTTTCTTGGCCTGCAAAGCGCTACCGCGACATCGCTTGATAAAATGAAACTGACCGGCACCATTCAAACTGCCGATAACGAAGATGCTGCCAAGGTTGAAAAACTGATCAGCGCCGAATACGCCCCTACCGTTGCCATTACCTGGCAACATCACCCCTCAACCAAAACACACAATTTCGTGGTGAACAATATGCCACGTGCCGCAAATAAAACCAACCTGCTTATTATGCATTGGGATGGCGAAGCCTTGGATGTAAGCAAAAAAGGCCACCAGGAATTTCAGGTACCGGCCATTGGCGTATTTAAACTACTGAGCATAAAAGCCATACAGGAGCAGGACCAGTATGTGTTGTACCAGTTTAGTAACCCTATCCGTGTAGGGCAGGAGTTGAACGGGTTGCTGGGGTTGAGTAATGTAGCCAACCTGGCCTACACCATTGAGGGCAGCATGGTTAAACTGTATGCACCCGACCACATGCAAGGCAATTATAGTGCCTTTGCCATTGCTGGCATAGAAGATATCACCCGTAAAAAGCTGGCCACTAATTACAACGCTAATGTATTTTTCGAGAACAGGCTACCATCCGTTACCATACCGGGCAAGGGTGTAATATTACCAAGTTCCGGCAAGCTGATGATGCCTTTTGAGGCCGTTAACTTAAACGCGGTAGATGTGAGCATTATCAAGATCTACGAGAATAATATACCACAATACTTTCAGAATAATAATTTCGACGGGGAGCAGCAGCTAAGGCAGGTAGGTAAGCCGGTTGTGCAAACCACCATTCGGTTAGATAATGACAAAAGCCTTAATCTGAATAAAAAGAACCGCTTTATGCTGGATATTGACCACCTGTTACGCACCGAGCCGGGTGCTATCTATCGGGTGGTTATCGGGTTCAGGCAGTCATACTCTATATATAACTGCAAGGCTGGTAAAATTAAATCTGTAGTTGAGGATGCTACCGAAGAAGATGAAGGCGAAAGCGATTACAGCGAAGAAGGCGGTAGTTATGGCGGCGGTATTGATGAGGACGATGATTTCTGGAGCCGTTATGGCAGCTATTACCCGGCCGGTTACCGTTGGAATGAGCGCGAGGATCCTTGCAGCGCATCCTATTATACTAAAGACCGCTGGGCAACACGCAATATTATCGCATCAAACATAGGGCTGATAACCAAGCGCGGAAATGACAACAGCATGATGGTAGCCGTTACCAACATCCTAACCGCCCAACCCATGCCGGGAGTGGATATTGAGCTGCTGGATTATCAGAAACAAGTAATATACAAAGGCACATCAGGCGGGGATGGCTTTGTCACTTTTATGCTGAAACGCAAACCGTATTTGTTGGTTGCCAAAAAAGGCAGCGAGCGTGGTTATTTAAAACTGGACGACGGCAACGCTTTGCCTTTATCCCGCTTTGATGTAAGCGGCGAGCAAATTCAGCACGGGTTGAAAGGCTTTATTTATGGCGAGCGTGGCGTTTGGCGCCCCGGGGATTCCATATTTGTTTCCTTCATTTTAGAAGACAAGCTAAAAACCTTACCGCCAGACCACCCCGTGGAGTTCGAGTTCTATAACCCACAGGGGCAGCTTTACAAAAAGCTGGTTAAAACTAAATCGGTTGATGGCTTTTACAGTTTCCATGTAGCTACCACAACATCATCACCAACCGGTAACTGGAGCGCGAAGGTAAAAGTAGGCGGGGCTTTATTTGAAAAAAGCCTGAAGGTAGAAACCATTATGCCCAACCGTTTAAAACTCGACTTGAACTTTGGCAATCAAACAGAGCTTACAAAGGGTAGCGGCAGCAAGGGCTTATTAACAGCAAAGTGGCTTTTCGGTGGTATCGCCCAGAATTTAAAGGCTAAAGTTGACGCGTTTTTATCGGCACAAACAACCAGTTTTAAAAACTTTGAAGGTTACGAATTTGATGACCCAACCCTACCGTTCAACACGCAAAGCCAAACGGTTTTTGATGGTACTTTAGATGCCAACGGCACCACGCCAATAGATGCAGATATCAATGTAGAAAAACAAGCTCCCGGCCAGCTAAAAGCTAACTTTTTGGTAAAGGTATTTGAGCCGGGTGGTAACTTTAGCATTCAGCAGGTAAGCAAGCCATATAACGTGTACAGCGGGTATGTAGGAATAAAAACGCCAAAGGGTAGTTCATTAAATGACATGTTAACCACAGGCACAGACCACCAGATAGATATTGCCGATGTGGATGTAAAGGGTAACCTTTTTGCAGGCATCCGTAATGTAGATGTGGAACTGTACAAAATTCAATGGCGCTGGTGGTGGGACCAAACCGGCGACGAAATGAGCAACTTCACCCAAAATCAATATAACAAGCTGATAACAACGCAATCCGTTAGGTTGACAAACGGTCGTGGTAAATGGACGTTGCATATAAACCAAAACGATTGGGGACGGTACCTGATCAAAGTAAAAGATCAGCGTACGGGGCACTCAACGGGTAAAATTATTTATGTAGACTGGCCAAACTGGGCCGAACGTTTACAGCAGGATAATCCAACAGAGGCTGCCATGCTTTCTTTTACATCTGATAAAAAGAGCTATAAGGTAGGCGAAGAAGCAACCCTCACCATCCCGACCGGAAGCGATGGCCGGGCGCTGATCAGTTTTGAGAATGGCAGCAAGATGGTAAAAGCAGTTTGGGCGGATACCCGTAAAGGCCAAACGCAGTATAAATTTAAGGTGGATGAGACAATGGCGCCAAACGTTTTTGTGAACGTAACACTACTGCAACAACATTCACAAACAGTGAATGACCTGCCGATCCGGATGTATGGCGCCATCCCGATCAAGGTAGACAACCCGGCAACGGTATTAAAACCGGTAATAGCCATGCCGGATAAGATAAGGCCACAGACACCAACATCGATAACAATTTCAGAAGCATCAGGTAAGGAAATGACTTACACCATTGCCATTGTAGATGAAGGTATCCTTGACCTTACCAACTTTAAAACCCCTGATCCGCATGAATCATTTTATGCGAGAGAAGCGTTAGGTGTGAAGACATGGGACTTGTTCGACTATGTAATAGGCGCTTTCGGCGGCGGATTGGAACGCATCCTGAGTATTGGTGGTGATGGCTCGTTGGGCACTAATCGTAATATATCGGTAAACCGCTTTAAACCGGTTGTGAAATTCTTAGGCCCTTTTCATTTGGGCAAAGGCGAATCGCAAACGCAAAAATTCACATTGCCGCAATATATCGGCTCGGTTAGGGCGATGGTGATTGCCGGGCATGATGGCAGCTACGGCTTTGCTGAAAAAGCCGTAGCCGTTAAAAAGCCATTGATGATATTGGCAACACTGCCGCGTGTGCTTGGCCCTTCAGAGAAATTCCAGCTGCCGGTTACCGTTTTTGCAATGGAAAACAATATTAAAAATGTGAGCATCCAGGTACAATCGACCACGTTTAGCAGTCCGCAAGGTAACCTGCGCAACATCACTTTCAGTAAGCCGGGCGACCAGTTGGTGACCTTTGAAATGGATGTAAAAAATATGGTGGGTATAGGTAAGGTGCGTATAATTGCCAAAAGTGGTAATGAGACATCAGTAGAAGATGTAGAACTGAACATCCGCAATCCCAATCCGCCGATAACCCGTGTTATCGAAAAACAACTGCTTCCGGGCCAAAGCTGGAACAGCAATTATGCCGCGATAGGCATGCAGGGCAGCAACAAAGCTACGCTGGAGGTTTCGGCTATACCGGCATTGAATTTGGCTAAACGATTAAATTATCTTATTCAATATCCTCATGGTTGTATTGAGCAAACCACTTCATCAGGTTTCCCACAGCTTTATTTGGACCAGTTGATGGATTTGAGTGCCGCAAGAAGGGCCGAGGTGCAGGAAAACATCAAACGTACCATTGGGCGGTTAAATGGTTTTCAATTGGTAAACGGCGGTTTAAGCTACTGGCCGGGTGAAGGTGATGCCGATGAGTGGGGCACCAATTATGCCGGTCACTTTATGCTGGCAGCACAAGCCAAAGGATATACCCTACCCGTTGGTTTTATAGATGGCTGGAAGAAATATCAAAAGCAAAAAGCATTGAACTGGGCACCCGACGCTTACACCTACTATGAAGCTGATTTGACCCAAGCCTACCGCCTTTACTTGCTTGCAATGGCACACGTTCCTGAATTGGGCGCGATGAACAGGCTAAAAGAGTACAAATTTTTAAGCGAACAGGGCAAATGGCGCCTAGCCGCGGCCTACAAACTGGCAGGCCAGCCGGAGGTAGCTTTGCAAATGATCAGAGGCCTAGGCACAACTGTGAAACCTTATAACCAGATGTTTGGAACATATGGCTCTGATCTGCGTGATGAAGCTATGATATTGGAGACGTTAACGCTATTAGGCCAAAGGCAAAAAGCGGCCGTATTAGTACAATCGGTTGCGGCAGATCTTTCGCTGGATTCCTGGTACAGTACACAAACAACGGCCTATTCCTTACTGGCCATTGCCCAATACAGCGGGCAAAACCGGACGCCGGATAAACTGCTGTTTAATTACCAGGCCGGCAAGGCAACCGGAACGGTAAAGTCGGGCTCGGCATTATGGCAATTGCCATTGAACGGAAACGGCGGGCAGGCAATGGTTAAAAATAGCGGTAAAAATGTTTTGTATCTAAGATTAATTCAACAAGGCCAGCCAACACCGGGCCAGGAAACGGTTACTGCAAATAACCCCGACGTGCTAGAGATGGAAGTAAACTACATGACACTTGGCGGTAAACCGGTAAACGTAGCCTCGCTTAAACAAGGGACTGATTTTATAGCTAAAGTAACCGTCAGAAATCCGGGCCAAAGAGGGCGTTATGATAATATGGCGCTGACCCAGATCTTTCCATCAGGATGGGAGATCCTGAACACCCGGATGCTAAATAACGATGAGGTTTATAAATCTTCCCTATCAGATTATCAGGACATCAGGGATGACAGGGTTAATACCTATTTCAGGCTGGAGGAACGTCAGACAGCCACCTATTATGTAATGCTTACAGCGGCTTATACCGGCAGGTATTATTTGCCGGCAACGTATTGCGAGGCAATGTATAATTCGTCTATCAACGCATTAGAAAAAGGGAATTGGGTTGAAGTGGTTAAGTAATGATAATAAAGCCGCCAAAAACGGCATCATCATCCCATTTAAACGTTGGATGACCAAAACAAAAGCGGCAATACTGTTAGCGATAATGGTACTACTGCTGCTGTTTTGGTTTTGCCTGCCGGGCCGTTTATTTAACAGCCCAACATCCTATGTGATAGATGATAGCAACGGTGTACTGCTGGGCGCTTCCATCGCTTCGGACGGGCAATGGCGCTTTCCTTACAACGCTAATGTGCCCGATAAATTTAAACAATGCATTATCGCTTTTGAAGATAAGCGTTTTGAGCACCATCCGGGTGTGGACATATTTGCTTTTGCCAGGGCTATCCGGCAGAATTTGAGATCGGGACATATAACCAGCGGCGGCAGTACTATCAGTATGCAGGTAGTGCGTTTGGCCACGCATCATCACCGTAATTTTTGGAATAAAATGCTGGAAATGGTGATGGCGCTAAGGCTCGAGTTCACCCGCAGCAAAAACGAAGTACTGGCCCTCTATGCCAGTAACGCGCCATTTGGTAGTAATGTAGTTGGGCTGGATGCCGCATCATGGCGATACTTTGGCCGTAGCCCCGATAAACTTTCATGGGGAGAAATGGCAGCATTGGCGGTTCTGCCAAATTCGCCCTCGCTGGTGCATCCCGGCAAAAACAGGTTGCTTTTACTAAAAAAACGCAACCTGCTTTTAGATAAGCTGTATAGTATCGGCGTCATCGATAAAAGCACAGCAACGCTATCTAAAATAGAACCCATGCCGGATAAACCGGTGCCCTTGCCACAATATGCACCGCACTTACTGGCCAGGTTTATTGGTGATCATAAAAACGATCCGCTAACCAATACACGTATTGCTACTACTATTAACGCCAACCTGCAGCAGCAGGTAACAGATATCATTCAGCGGCACCATATGGTTTTGAAGGCGAACCATATCAATAATATTGCGGCCATTGTACTTGATGTAGAGACCGGCTCGGCTTTGGCTTATGCAGGTAACATTTACCATAGCAATGATCCGCTAATGGAAAGCAGTGTGGATGTAATAAATGCGCCGCGCAGTCCCGGCAGTACATTAAAACCATTAATGTACGCTGCAATGTTGCATGATGGTATAATATTGCCGCAAAGTTTAGTGCCCGACGTCCCCACCCAAATAGCCGGTTATCACCCTGAGAATTTCGACCTTGGTTATGATGGAGCAGTGCCTGCCTCAAAAGCACTGGCACGGTCATTAAATGTACCTGCTGTTAAGCTACTGCAAAAATTTAAGTACGAACGCTTTTATGATTTTTTAAAAAAGATGGGTATCACTACCCTAAAACAACCTGCCGACTTCTATGGCCTTTCGCTAATACTGGGTGGTGGCGAAAACTCGCTATGGGAACTTACCGGCAATTACGCCAATATGGCAAGGGTATTGAACCATTACAAAAAGTATAATGGTAAATATGACCCGGCAGACTATCATGCACCCGTTTATACGCCGGCCGTTTACCAAAAGCCGGAACTGGAAAAGACCGGTTTGCTTGACGCAGGGTCTATCTATTATACGCTGGAGGCTATGGAAGAAGTAATGCGCCCCGGCGAGGAGATGCTGTGGCAGCAATTTGGATCAACCCAGCGTGTGGCCTGGAAAACAGGTACGAGCTTTGGCTTTAGAGATGGATGGGCAATAGGTATAACGCCTAAATACGTGGTTGGTGTTTGGGTAGGCAACACATCGGGCGAGGGCAGGCCAAACCTAACGGGTATCAATACCGCAGCGCCTGCCATGTTCGAGATCTTCCGCCTGCTACCGGTAACCCGCAATTGGTTTGAGAAGCCCGTTGGTGAAATGGTAAAGATAAAAGTTTGCCATCAAAGTGGTTTTAGGGCAGGTGAATATTGTGACAATCCGGATGATATGTATGTACCGCAAAGTGGCTTGAAATCGCCTGTATGCCCATATCATCAATTGGTGCACCTTGATAAAAATAAGCAATACCAGGTAAATAGTGATTGTGTGGCGCCCGACCAGATCATCAACCAAAGTTGGTTTGTGCTCCCGCCATCAATGGAATATTATTACAAGGCGAAAAACTATCAGTATCATACCCTGCCACCATTTAGAAACGACTGCGCCGAGGCGAACAAGGCCCAACCACTGGAATTAATTTATCCTAAAGATGGCGCCAAAGTTTATATCCCTTTAGAGGCCGATGGTATCCGCGGGCGTATTATTTGCAATGCCGCGCATCGCCAGCCAGGTACAAAAGTATTTTGGCATCTTGACGATCAATTTATGGGGACCACCAAAGATTTTCATCAAATGGCTTTGGATCCGCCACCTGGTATGCACATCCTAACACTGGTTGATGATGTTGGGAATACTATTAAAGTAAGTTTTACTGTGCTAAAAAAATAAAAAAACTAGAATAGTTTCTTTAGCATCAATCTTCCATCCTTTGGAAAATCGCTTCACAGCCTGTTAACTAATAAATTGGTGAATTACTTATCCGAATGGATTCTGATTTTTTTCTTAAATACTATAAAAACTAAAAATATTAGTATTTTTGAGGAAAATATTGCAGTTAAAATGACAACCCATCCTACCCATTTACTGACGGAAGCGAAGGCTTGGTTAAAACGCAAAAACGGCCCGGACGAGGTGGTACTCATTGTGCCCGAGATGGATAACGGCCAGCCGGTAATAAGCTATAGCCTATACACCGCTTATGATGAACAGCCTCATTTTTTGGGCCGGATACTGTTCGATGCCCGGGGCTACTGGATCTATGACGGAGACATACTGAGCATCGCGGAACAGGAACAAGTGGCAAAATTTATTATCAATTATGTTGAAACGTTATGAAAAAGACCATTCATTATGAGTTGACCCCAACCGAAAAGCAGGCGCTCAAAACGAAAAAGATCAGTTTGAAAATGCTGCAGGATTATGCGCCGGACGAGATCGCGGAGCTACTGAACGCCTCTCCGGAGCGGACAAGGGAATTGCAGGCACTTGCCGAGTTTCAAAGCATTCCCTCGCTCGGCATCGGGTTCGCCAAAGAACTCATCGCCCAGGGGTATTATTCGCTGAAGCAACTGAAAGGAAAAACGGCTCTGGAACTGTTTGGTGCTTACGAACAGCATTGTGGCGCCTGGGCTGATCCCTGCGTGGAGGATTCTTACCGTTTGCTGGTAGATTATGTTGCGCACCGGGATGACAGCAAACGCTGGTGGAACTTTACGGCAGAACGGAAAGCTTACCGCGCCCAATTTGGTTTCCCCGCCAACCGGCCGGCGAAGCCCTGGTATAAGCTGGAACAGTACAGCCATGGCTCCTGAACTCGCCCGGATCTCACAAATAATATGAGAAAATAACGTATAATTTCAACCTTCTGAGTGGCAGGAATATCTTTAGGCTGCGGTTCTGGGTTATCATTTATTCACTCTTTAGTTATTTTTTGAGTACAGGTTTTCTCCAATTTTATATCCTATTTTTATATTGTGAAAATACTAATTGTAGAAGACGAGAGCGGGCTGAGGGACAGCATAGAAGCCTACTTCACAGGCGGCGACAGTATCTGCGAAACAGCGAGCGATTTTTCATCTGCCCTGGCAAAAGTTAGCATATACCGATACGATTGCGTTATACTTGACCTGACCCTACCAAAAGGTAACGGGCTGGATATTGTAAAACATCTGAAAGATAGCGGCCACAACGATGGTGTGCTCATTATATCTGCCAAAAACTCGCTTGATGACCGGCTTACCGGCCTTGATTTGGGTGCCGATGATTATCTCACAAAACCTTTCCATTTATCTGAACTTAAGTCGCGGGTTACAGCTATTGTAAGGCGAAGGTCTTTTAACGGCAACACCAACCTTAAGTTTAACGAGATAGATATTGATCTGGCAGCTAAAACTGTTAAGGTAAATGATACTGTAATTAAATTTACCCGCAAGGAATATGCGCTATTACTATACTTTATTGCTAATAAGGGAAAAGTAGTTTCTAAAAGTGCAATCGCAGAGCATCTTTGGGGCGATAGCATCGATATAGCTGATAACTTTGATTTTATCTACTCTCACATTAAAAATATTCGCAAAAAACTGGTTGAAGCCGGCGGCAATGATTATATACAGGCTGCCTATGGCATGGGTTATAAGTTTACCGAAGTATGAAACTGCTAACTAAATATAATCGTGTTAACATAGCGGTTACCGTACTCATTATGCTGGTTACGGGCATCATTTACTATTATACCATCAGCCATATTTTAACCGGCCAGATAGATAAAGACCTGATACTGGAGGAAAATGAGGTTTTTAGTTATGTAAAGCAAAACCATCGTTTACCGGATGTTTATGAATCAAACCACCAACAGATAGTTTTTTCGCCGCTTGGTGACGAAAAGATAAAACGCCGGTTTTTAGATACGGTTTACCGTAATACCGATGAAAAAAAAATGGAGGCCGGCCGTGCGCTCATCAGTTCTGTAAAGGTATCGGGGCAAAACTACAGGATATTGGTAACGCAATCCAAAGTGGAGACAGAAGACCTGATCCAGATCATCTTCCTGATAACTATTGGGGTTATCGTTACCCTGCTTATAATATTAATTATACTGAATAGGGTAATACTAAAAAGTATCTGGAAACCTTTTTATAAAATACTGTCTCAATTAAAAGAGTTTAGTTTGGCGAATCATACTGTTATCAGCCCCACTCCATCAACAATAGATGAGTTTAAAGAGCTCGACAAAGCGGTTATCACCATGGCCGACAGGGTGAAAAACGATTACCTAAACTTGAAAACTTTTACCGAAAATGCCTCGCATGAGTTAATGACGCCTATTTCCGTTATCAATTCTAAACTGGATACATTGGTGCAGACCGATGAATTTACCGACAAGCAAAGTAAACTGCTGAATGATATCTATGGCACTGTAACCCGGTTAACCCGGCTAAACAAATCAATGCTGTTGCTTGCCAAGATAGAAAATGGCTTAATCCAGGATGACCAGGAAATTAATTTAAAAGAGATAGTAGAAGAATCCCTGTATCAGCATGAAGAAATGATCCATCAGCTTAATATTAAGCTGATTACAGATTTGCAGGATAAAAAACTACAAACAAGTAAATCGTTAATAGAGGTTTTACTAAATAACCTGATCAGTAACGCTATCAGGCATAATTACCCAAACGGGAAACTTACATTAAAAATAAACGCGGAAAAACTGACTATCAGCAATACCGGTAAAGGTAGTTTTGATTTTGGCCAGGTGCTTAAAAGGTTCCATAAATCTGACGGTTCTGAGGGGATTGGTTTAGGCTTAACCTTATGCAAGCAAATATGTGATAATCACGGATATACGTTTAGTTATGAGCATAATAATGACCTTCATACCTTTTCTGTAATATTTTAATTACCTCTAAATTTCACTAATTTCCACTAATTTTTTTCAAAAACTAACCCAGTTTTGGTGCATATTTCAGCGTACAACTACTAAGCGTGAAATCCATCAAAACAAGAGCTATTTTAATGGCAACATTAATGGTTTTGCAGTTATGACCAAGACTAATTATCAACTCCCCCGCCATTCGTCGGGTGGTAATATTCTTATTCCCCAAAATGTTTACAGAATTAGATAAGAGATTTACAAGAAAGAAAATCTCAACTAATAGATTAAGTCTCATCCCCGATGAAATATTATATCAATCTGCTTTTACTTCTGTTATTCACAACTACCTGCCTGGGTCAAAGTAAAACGCTGGATGATTACCTGCAGCAGGCTGTAAAAAATAGTCCGCTGCTTAAAGATCTCAACAACCAGATATTATTAGCTCAGTTAGATAGCGTGCGAATAAAGGCGGGCTTTAAGCCACAGGTTACTGCCAGCAGCGCGGGTTTGTATGCGCCGGTTATAAGGGGATACGGTTATTCATCGGCTATTACCAACGGGCAATCGTTAAATGGCCTGGTAACCGTGAGCAAGGCCTTTATTGGTAAAGATTACCTGAACACGCAGTTTGCAGGCCTGGGTTTGCAGCGCGATTCGCTTCAGAACAGCATTAAACTATCAGAACAGGACTTGCACCGTACCATCATAGGCCAGTATATTACCGCCTATGGCAGCCTGCAGCAGCAAAAGTTTAACCAGGAAATTGTTGACCTGCTCAGCAAAGAAGAAGATCTGTTGAAGAGGCTTACCCGGAGCAATGTTTACCGCCAAAGCGATTACTTAACCTTTTTAGTTACGCTTAAGCAGGCACAACTTCAACTATCGCAAACCCGTTTGCAATATAAAACAGATTTTGCTACGCTTAATTATTTATCCGGCGTAGCCGATACCACGGTTTTTGAAATTACAAAACCCGGGTTGCAAAGGCCCATTGCACATGATCGCAGCAACAGCATCTTTTTTAAACAATATCAGTTAGATAGTTTAAGGCTAACCAACAGCCGTAAATTGATAGATTACAGCTATCGCCCAAAGCTTAGCGTTTTTGCTGATGGTGGTTACAACTCCGATCTTACAGCTCAGTACTATAGAAATTTTGGCACAAGTGTGGGCTTTACCGTAAGCATGCCTTTGTATGATGGCGGGCAGCGTAAGTTGCTATACAAAAAGCTCTCGCTTGAACAGGAAACACAGCGTAATTACAAAGCTTTTTTTAACAACCAATATACCCAGCAGATAAACCAGCTTAACCAGCAAATAAGTGAGTACGATAAATTGATAGCCGAGATAAATGACCAGTTCAAATATTCGGAAAGCCTGATAAAGGTAGATACCAAACTGCTGCAAACCGGCGACCTTAAAATTGCCGACCTGATACTTGCCGTTAACAATTACCTCACTATAAAAAATCTGCTTACCCAAAATACTATTAGCAGGTTACAACTCATCAATCAACTTAACTACTGGAGCAGATAATATGAAACGATATTACAAACCATTAAATATATTATTTGCCTGTTTGGCCATAGCAACACTTTACTCCTGCAATGGCGGTGCGCCTGCTGCTGATGAAACCACCACAGCATCGCAAACACCAGTAACGGTTACTACTATTGGCAACAGCGCCCTTGCAGATTCAATTGAACTGAACGCCACATCCTCGTTTCTTCAAAAGAATTATGTGAGCGCTAATGCTATCGGTTACATACAAAAAGTTAATGTGCAGCCCGGGCATTATGTAGAAAAAGGCCAGTTGATGTTCACCATCAAAACCAAGGAGGCCCAAAGTATTGGCAATACCATAAACGTGCTGGATACCACTTTCAAGTTCTCGGGTATTAACAAGATCCGTGCATCCCGCAGTGGCTTTGTAACCCAACTGCTGCACCAGGTTGGCGATTATGTGCAGGATAGCGAACAACTGGCTATCATCAGCGATCGTGAAAGCTTTGCATTTGTATTACAACTGCCCTATGAGCTGCGAAGCGTAATTGCCAATAACCAAAACATGACACTCACCCTACCCGATGGTGAAAAACTGAACGGGCACATCGCATCGCTAATGCCATCGGTTGATACCTTATCGCAAACACAGGGCATTGTTATTAAGGTAAATAATACACATCCAATACCTGAAAATTTAGTAGCCAAAGCGCTTATTATTAAAACGGCTAAAAACAGCACTCCATCGCTGCCAAGATCGGCAATACTATCTAATGAAACGCAGGATGTGTTTTGGGTAATGAAATTAATAAACGATACCACGGCTGTAAAAACACCGATAAAAAAAGGGATAGAATCCGGCGGTAAAATAGAGATACTATCACCCCGGTTTAACCCAGCTGATCGTGTGGCGGTTACCGGAAACTATGGTTTGGCAGATACCGCGAAGGTTAAAATTGTAAAACCATGAACAGCCTGAATAACTTTTTCATCACCCATAAAAAGCCCATTAGCCTTGTGCTTTTCATCATACTGTTGGGTGGTGGTTTCGCTTATTCAAGGTTGCAAACTTCTCTTTTCCCCGAAATTACTTTCCCCAAAATAAAGATCATTGCCGATGCCGGCCTTCAGCCGGTAAATAAGATGATGGTTACGGTTACCAAGCCGTTGGAGAACGCGGTTAAACAAGTGCCCTACCTTCATTATGTGCGCAGTACCACCAGCCGTGGTAGTTGTGAGATATCTGCCTATATGAACTGGGATGCAGATATTGACTTAAGTCAGCAAAGGATAGAATCGCGCATAGCGCAGATAAAAAACCAACTGCCACCCGAGGTTAATATTACAGTAGAGAAGATGAACCCCTCTATTTTGCCGGTAAGCGGTTACACACTGGAGAGCCATAACCTCTCGCCTATTGAATTGAAGCAACTGGCTACCTACACCGTAAAACCTTTTCTTTCGCAGGTTGATGGCGTATCGGAGATCCGGGTTATTGGTGGTAAAACAAAAGAGTACTGGTTGGTGCTAAATCGTCAAAAAATGAGCACGCTGGGCTTAACGCCCGATATGATAACCAATACGCTTGCTCAAACAGCGTTCATCAAATCGAACGGTTACCTGTCGGATTTTAAGATGCTGTACCTAACCGTGACCGATGCCAGTGTGAATACCAGCGAGCAATTGCAGAACCTGGTGGTAAGCAATAACCGCAAAAGGGTAATACAGCTAAAGGATGTGGCCGAAATACAGATAAACCCGGGTATTGAGTACACCAAAATAAACGCCAACGGGCACGAGGGTGTGTTAATAGCGGTTATTAAACAGCCCAACTCCAACCTGGTTGATCTTTCGGCCGCCATGACCGTTAAAGTGGCCCAATTGCAAAAAGTATTGCCCAAAGGCGTAAGCATTAAGCCCTATTATGTTCAGGCAGATTTTGTAAACGAATCTGTAAAAAGCGTAAGCGATAGTTTATGGATTGGTTTGGCACTGGCTATTATTGTGGCCATTTTCTTCCTTCGGTCTTTAAAAGCAAGCGCCACTATTTTGATAACCATCCCGGTTACGCTGGGGCTTACACTCATCATTTTATATGCGGTGGGTTATACCTTAAACATCATGACGCTGGGCGCCATAGCTGCAGCCATCGGGTTAATAATTGATGATGCTATTGTGGTGGTCGAGCAGATCCATCGCACCCATGAGGAACATCCGGAAGAGCCTACCGTAACCCTTTTGCAAAAAGCCATTAATTACCTTTTCCCGGCAATGGTAGGTTCATCCATCAGTACTATTGTGATATTTATTCCTTTTTTGTTGATGACAGGGGTTGCAGGCGCCTACTTTAAAGTAATGACCAATACCATGATCATTACCCTGGTGTGTTCTTTTTTTGTAACATGGATAGGCTTGCCGGTTATTTACCTGTTACTCACCAAAAACACCCAGGTAAACAGCCTTAAAGCAAAGGAAGAAGCGCATAGCGTTAAAAGACAACGTTGGGTGTCTTTCTTTATCCTGCGGCCTTTTATGAGCATTATTTTAATATTGGCACTTGTGGCAGTTATTGTAATTATCCCTTCCCGGTTAGAAACAGGTTTTCTGCCGGATATGGACGAAGGCAGTATTGTATTGGATTACACTTCCCCTCCGGGGACCTCTCTGGAAGAAACCGACCGTATGCTGCGCGAGATAGAAAAAGTTATCATCAAAGAACCTGACGTAGCCGCTTACTCGCGCCGTACAGGTACGCAAATGGGTTTCTTTATAACTGAACCTAATACGGGCGATTACCTGATACAATTAAAGAAAGGCCATACCAAAACATCAGAAGAAGTTATAAGCGACCTGCGTACGCATATAGAAGCAACGCAACCCGCCCTGAGGGTAGATTTTGGACAGGTTATTGGCGATATGCTGGGCGACCTGATGACATCCACCCAGCCTATTGAGATAAAAGTTTTTGGTGATGATCAGACCAAACTTCAGCAACTATCCAAACAGGTGGCAGATATTGTAACCCATGTAAAAGGCACCGCCGATGTTTTTGACGGTATTGTTATTGCCGGCCCATCGGTAGATATTGTGCCCGATTATACCAGGCTTGCCCAGTACAACATTACACCCGCGGCTTTGCAGTTACAGGTACAGTCGGCTTTGGAGGGCAACGTAATTGGCAACTTATTTGAGCGGGAGCAGCAATCCCCTATCCGTATGGTTTATCCCGGCAACCGTTTGCAGGATGTGGCCGGTATAAAACGCCTGAGCCTATTTTTACCCGATGGCAGGCTGATACCCATTACCCAACTGGCCAATGTAAACCTGCGCGCTGGCGATGCCGAGGTGGAACGCGAGAACCTGCAGGCTATGGGCGTTATTAGTGCACGTTTAGAGAACAGCGACCTGGGTAGTGTGATACCCGCCATACAAAAAGGCATTGCCGAAAAATTAAACCTCCCTCCCGGCTATCATGTAGAATATGGCGGCGCTTATGCCGAGCAGCAACAATCATTTAAAGAACTTTTAATGATATTGGTAACGGCAAGTCTGTTGGTTTTTGGAGTGATATTGTTTCTGTTTAAACAATTCAGGATAGCCTTGCTGATATTGATCATAGCCGTTTTAGGCATTGGTGGCAGCCTGCTGTCGTTGTTTCTGACTAATACGCCGCTTAATGTGGGTAGCTATACAGGCCTTATCATGATAGTAGGTATTATTGGCGAGAATGCCATATTCACATTCTGGCAGTTTAGGGAAAACGCACGGGGAAGCACTATAGATGATGCCATTGTGTATTCCATATCAACAAGGCTCCGTCCAAAACTGATGACAGCCCTGGGCGCTATTATTGCCCTGATGCCTTTAGCTTTAGGAATTGGTGCGGGCGCGCAGTTGCATCAGCCATTAGCCATTGCGGTTATTGGTGGTTTTTTAGCGGCACTGCCTTTATTACTGATCGTTTTGCCAAGTATGCTGAGGATCCTTTACCGTAACCACGTTTTTGCGAAAAAGTAATTCTGCCAAAGATATGGCTGCTTTAAAATTGCATGGCAAAATGCAAGCCTAATACCCCATCCTGATAAGTAGGTAATAGAATGGAACTGCTTTTTTGTTCCTTTTTTAACTCAGCAGGAACATCTTTGTTATTCTCTTTTTCGCGGCCTGCTTTAAAGAGTCTGTTGCGTATATATGGGTAAAGCAGGTATGCCGCCTTGGTTGATAAAATACCAAATCCGGCGCCGGCAACTACATCACTAAACCAGTGATCGCGGTTGTAAATGCGTAAAATGCCGGTAGCAGTAGCAAACCCGTAACCAACCGCGCTGTAACCAATGGATTTATCGCCTAATTCCTGCGCCATAAATTCCGCTCCGAGAAAAGCATTAGCGGTATGGCCTGATGGGAAGGAATAGTAATTGGAACCATCCGGCCGCAACCTGTGTGTAGCTTTCTTTAATCCAAACGTAGTTAAGCTCATCATCCCTTCGGCCATGGCAAAAATTAAAGTGCGGTCAATAAAGGTGTTTTTACCATGAATGCCAACCAGGTTAAGTCCATAAACCAGGGCGACCGGTGTGTATTGAAAATAATTTTCGGGGTGATGCCTAAAATTTGGAGCATCCTCATTAATATCATTATAAATACTGACATCAAGCCTTCTTACCGGGTGAAAAAAGAAATTGCTTGCCCCGTAAAGAATCAGCGCCGAAGGGGGCACTAATGACCATGCTTTACTGCGCAAATGTTTAACGGTATCAGGGGCAGTAAAAAGATCCTTTTTGAGCGTATCAACAACATTTATCTTTTTGGTTGTGTCTGAAACCTGTGCCTGCACCTTAAAACAAATGAGACAAAGTATAATATAAATGGCTTTTTTCAATATACAGCTATTAAGAGGTTATTTTCCTATTTCTATCACATGAAACGTCCCCGCTATCATGTGCGGCCGCGGATGTGCATTTTCTGCTGTTGGTGCCGTGGCCTCCATTTGCGCGGCAGGTAAAAACAGGTGATGCGTGTTCAAATCAATACCAATGGTACGTGCGCTTTTTTCGGTAACGATATTTTCAACAAACTCAAATTTATTGGCATTCACTTCTCTTATAACCGACATATTACCATCTCCGTTTGAGCTGTACGCCATTTTCAGGGCCGGGTCAAAAGCTACACCATCGCAATCGCCAATTTTAAATTTCGCCAGGTTTTTACCATTAGCGGCATCCATTATAACCATTGTGGCATTGCCACCGCAACCAATAAACAAACGATTAGTAACCCTGTCAATGGCCAGGCCGGATGGTTCATCACCTTCATTGATCTTATAACGTTTAATAACCTTATATGTGTTGGCATCAATCACAACAACTTCATTAGTAGTTTCAGAGTTTACAAAGATCTTCCCCTTGCCGTCAGATACACCGGTTTCGGGTTTACCACCAAGCGGGATTGTAGCAACAACTTTATCAGTAGCAGGGTCAATAACTGTTGCATCATTACTCCGCCCGTTAAAAACATATACCTTTTTAGAAAACTCATCATAAAATATAGCATCAGGATTTGTACCAACAGCTATTTTACCAATCCCGGCATTTGTTTTCAGGTTGAAAACAGTGCAGCTATTATCCCGGCCATTGCTGGTATAACCTTTACCAAGCGGCTTAACCAAAGCTATGCCGTGCACACCATTAGTATTCGGAATAACTCCGATAGAATCGCCGGTGGCAGTGCTTAGAATATTTACCTGGGTACCATGAGATACATAAAGTTTCTTTTCGGCAGCATCAACTGTAACATAATCCCAGCCGCCGCTGCTTTTAATAGCGTGTTTTTTTAAAATGCGTAAACCGCTTTTACTTTGAGCAGATGCATTTAACGATACAAACGCGATAAAAAGGGGGATAATAATTTTTTTAAGACTTAGCATGAGCTTTGAGTTTCATGCTATTTAGTATTCTATTCTGTAGAAATATTGGATAAATTGATCTGGCATCAATCATTTACCGGGGTTTTTAGCCCTGCAAAGCCATGAAGCCAATTTGGTTCACTAATGCAGCAATCATGCATTATCTCAAACTTGTATTAGCTCTGCACTGCCCATTTTTCCAGCTTGGCCACCAGGTCATCCAATTTAAACGGCTTGCTTATATAGTCGTCCATACCTGCATCTATACAAATTTGCAAGTCGGTTTGAAGGGCATTAGCTGTCATGGCTATAATAAAAGGCCGTGTGGGGAAACGTTTTTTAATTATTTGTGTGGCTTCCAGGCCATCCATTTTGGGCATTTGTACATCCATTAAAATAATATCGAATGTTTTTTTGTTAACTAAGTCCAGGGCTTCCAGTCCGTCTGCTGCCAAATCCGCCTCGTATCCTAATTTACTCAAAACCTTCATGATCACTTTTTGGTTCATTTGGTTATCCTCAGCAACCAAAATATTCAATGGGTACTTTTCAGAAAAACTATCAGGCAGTTTATGTTTTGGAATATCAACCTGGGCCTGTTCATTAATGGTTGAGTTTACGTTCTTACCAAGCTCTCTAATAATGTTCTTATATAAGCTATGTTGCCTGGCAGGTTTGGTTAATATAGAACAAAAAAGGCCGGGATTATCTTTATGGAAAATATAACTTATCGAGCTCAAAAGCATTATGGATAAGTCGGGGTATTTAGCTTGTATTAATGTTGCCAGTTGCACGCCATCCATAAACGGCATTTGCATATCGGTAATAACCAGCTTAAAATCAGTATCCTGCTCCAATATTTCAAGTGCCTGCTTGCCAGAATTGACTATCACCGGGCTTAGTTTCCATTGTTCCAGCTGGCCTTTTAAGATCCTGCAATTGGTATCATTATCATCAACAACCAAAATTTTACTGTTTTCGAAACCATTCATGTTTAGGTTTACATGTGTTTGGTCTGGCTGCAGGCTTTTTTGTGATAAGATGGAGAAATGGAATGTGCTCCCCTTGCCCATTTCGCTTACTACACTAATTTTGCCACCCATTAATTTTACCAGTTGTTCGCTTATAACCAAGCCAAGGCCGGTGCCGCCATATTGCCGGGTTGTTGATGAATCGACCTGCGAAAACGCTTTAAACAACCTGTGCAGCTTATCGGCAGAAATGCCGATACCTGTATCTTTTATCTCAAAACTTAACTCAATACCGTTGTCATCAAAAACATTGGCCAGGTGCACCGCAACATAGATCTCGCCTTTTTGGGTAAACTTGATGGCGTTACTTATTAAATTGATCAAAACCTGGCGAAGCCTTAAACTATCGCCAATAATTTGTGCCGGAACATCATAGTCTATTTGGTAAACCAGATCGAGTTTTAGGTTGGCAGCCTTTAAGGCAAACACATCAAACACCTCTTCAATACAGGTACGCAAGCTAAAATCCTTTTCCTCCAGCTCCATATTACCCGATTCTATTTTAGAGAAATCTAAAATATCATTGATTACCGTTAGCAAATCTTCCCCGCAGGTTTGTATAGATTCGGCAAAGTTCCGCTGTTCTTCGTCTAACGAAGTTTCGGCAAGCAGGGAGGCCATCCCGATCACTCCATTCATGGGCGTTCGAATTTCATGGCTCATGGTAGCCAGGAATATACTTTTAGCCCGGTTGGCCTCTTCAGCTTCAAGGGCCGACTTTTTTTCAACCTCTATAGCCCGTGCAAGTTGCTCCGTGCGTTCTTTAACCTGGCGCTCAAGCTCGGCTTTCTGTTTCAATATTGAGCGGGTACGGATGAGGTAAAATGTAGGGCCGCTAAAAATGAAAACTAAAATCACAATCAATTTAAACCACCAGGTAAGCCAAAAAGGAGGTTTAATGTAAATGGTGACAGATGTACCTTTGCTGTTCCATTGGTCATCGTTATTAGATGCCTTAACCCTGAATGTATATTCACCCGGGTCGAGATTGGTATAGGTGGCTGTTCGTTTATTGCCAACATAACTCCAGTCTTCATCAAAACCTTCCAGCTTATAGGCATATTGGTTTTTTTCGGGAATGGTATAATTCAGGGCTGCAAATTCAAACGTAAATACGGAGTGTTTGTAGGAAAGGTTTATAGCGCTCGTTTCGCTGATATCTTTTTGAAGCAGGGCATTTTTCCCGCCGGTGGTAACCGGTTTGTTAAAAACCTGAAACCCTGTTATGTAAACAGGAGGAATAAAATCATTGTCTTTTAAACTATCCGGATAAAAAGTACTGAACCCGTTTACGCCGCCAAAAAACATTTGCCCATCAGCAGTTTGAAAACGCGAGTGGCCTTTAAATTCATCGCCCTGCAACCCATCAGAAATGCTATAGTTCCTAACGATTTTAGTTTGCGGGTTAAACCTTGAAATTCCTTTGTTGGTGCTCAACCAGAAATTACCTTTACGATCTTTCAAAATCGTGAGGATCACATTATTGGGTAAACCTTCCTTTTCGGTGTATATGGTGAATGTTTGGCTGCGTTTGTTAAAATAGTTTAATCCTCCCCCATTTGTACCTATCCATATATCGCCATTTTCTGTTTGGGTAACTGATTCTATCGTGTTGTTTGACAGGCTGTGTTTGTTCTTTTCATCATGCCGGTAATGCGTGAAACGGCCACTTTTAACGTTTAACACATCAAGGCCATTATCAGTACCTATCCACATATTGCTTTGTTTATCCTGAAATACGGTAGTAACAATATCACTGCTTATGCTGTTATTGTCCAGAGGGTTGTTCCTGTATCGTGTAAAAAGACCGGTTTTTACATTATAAAAATTAAGGCCGCCTTTCCAGGTCCCTAACCATATATTACCGTCATGGTCTTTATACATATTGTTAATATCCGAAAGGGAAAGGCTGCGTGGATTATTTGGCTGGGGCATGTGATGCTTAAAAACACCTTTTTCTTTATCAAACAGATCAAACCCACCGTTATGATAGCCAATCCCAATAAGGTTCTTATTTATTGGCACTACAGCCATTACATAATTATTACTTATGGTATTGCTGTTGTTGTTATCATGCAGGTAATGAACAAAGGTTTTTTTCTTCCTGTTAAATAAGTTGAGGCCTCCCCCGTCGGTACCAATCCAAATATTTTCGTCTGTGTAGTCGCCGGAGATGGCCAGGACATTATTATTGCTTAAACTATTGGGATTATTGGGGTTTTGACTATAGGAACTAAACTTATCACCAAACCGGGGTAAAAAATTAACGCCGCCCGAATATGTACCTATCCAGGTATTGCCTGTATTATCCTTATATAAGCAATAAACAGAATTACTGCCAAGGCTGTAAGGGTCATTTGCATCAAATTTGTAACTAACAAACTTGTTGGCCGGATAGTCGAGTACACTTATTCCACCATTTTCGGTGCCTATCCACAGTTTCCCGTCACCGCTATCCAGTATAGAAAGGATATCATTATGTGCGATGCTGTTACTGTTATTCGGGTTGTTTTTGAAATTTATGAATGAATTTTTTTTGCTGTCGTATAACGCCAGTCCGCCGCCATGCGTACCTGCCCAGATATTGCCTTTACTATCTTTATATACAGCCTTTACCCAGCTTGCGCCAATACTGCTATTGTTTGCCGGATCATGTGCATAACGGATAAACTTACCATTTTGGGGATTAAAATGATACAGGCCATCATCGGTTCCTATCCATAGCCAGCCATTATTATCTTCAATAACCTGGTATATAAAATCGTTAACTAAACTGTTTGTGTTTTTATCTGCGTGGGTAAATTTCTTATATGAACCATTTGCTGCATTAAATAAATACAAGCCCTTACTGGTGCCCAGCCAGATGCGGTTTTTACTATCCATAAAAACAGATCTGACGGCGTAGGTTAAATGGTTATTGGGGTAATGGATAAATGTATTTGTTGCCCGGTCAAATCTGTCCAAACCACTGTCAGTTCCAATCCACAAATTACCAGAACCATCTTCCATAATAGCCTGCACATAATTATCAATAATGCTTGCTTTATTATTTTGGTCGTGTTTATACTGAGTAAATTTATATCCATCATATTTGTTCAGGCCATCTTCGGTCCCAAACCACATAAAGCCACGGCTGTCTTTAATAATGGCACTCACATGGCTTTGAGAAAGACCTTCATTTGTAGTCAGTCGCTTAAATTTAAGGTCGCGTGTTTGCGAATAAGACAAACCGGAGTAAAGCAGGTATAAACACGAAATAAAAAGAAATATTCGCCTCATTTATTGTGTTAATAGTTTTATAGTTAATCCACTGGATATTTTAAGTCAAAACAAATATTATAGCGATGATATTCCTCTTGATTTGCGGACGGAATATAGGTTAGTTTTAGGAATTTAACCTAGCAATTTCTACTGTGAGAGGTCAGCAATAATATGATCAAACCATCTTTAATATTTAGCATAAATCCTAAATCATCCAGAACTTCATTTAAGTTAGTTCTGGTTTTTACTCATACGTTTTTTAAGGGAAATAGTTTCATATATTTATTATTGCCATATGGATAATATGAACATTAACCACCTCATTCCGGGCGCCAATATTCGCCTGCCCAGCGTAATATAAAGGTATAAATAATGGGGAAAATCATTACCTGAAACCTGAAAAAAATGGCGGGAGGCCGTACCGGGGCCGGTTAGAATCTGTACTGTTAAATACAAATTATATGCTCATATTGAAACTTCCTGGTTACTCACCCTGCCGAAACTTTGGATCGGACATAATTTTGTGTAATATTTTTTTGCTTTGTAGCGTGTTAAAAATAATTTCACCATCCAGGCTTTTCCATTCTGTTAACAACAGCTCCTCCAATTCCTTGTTTGATGCGGGTCCTGAAATATAAGTCATCAGTTCCATGAGCTCCGGTCGCGCAATTTCATGGCTAATGTATTGCGCAAAAAGATATCTTAAACGCTCTTTATTCACTTTTTAAACTCTTTGCAGGATTAGCAAATGATGCACTTAAAGCTTTGAAACTAATTGTTGTTAATGCGATGATAACTGAGCCCAACCCACCTGCCAGGAATATCCAACTGCCGACCGATATATGGTAAGTGTATTGTTGCAACCATTGCTGCATAAAATACCAGGCGATGGGGCTGGCAATCAAAAATGCAATTATAACCAACCGCACAAAATCCCTCGAAAACAAATATATAATGTGCACTGAAGTAGCGCCTAATACTTTTCGTATGCCAATTTCTTTAACACGCTGTGCAGCCATGAATGACGCAAGCCCATATAAGCCCAGGCACCCCAGGAAAATAGCTATTCCGGCAAACATTTGGAACAAGGCAGAAAGTTGTTTTTCCTGTTTATAAAAATTGGCTATCTTATCACTCAGGAACTGGTAATCAAACGGAGCATCCGGGTAAGCTTCAGTCCATATTTTTTGAATAGCCAAAATGGTGCCCGGCATATCCGTGGTGGCCAGCTCTATTCCAGCGTTTGCATAATTTGACCGTTGATTAACAAAGAATACCGGCGCAATACCTTCCTTAAAAGAAGCCGTGTGAAAATCTTTGACCACGCCTACCACCGGCCCCCTGGCAAATCCGGACCACATATTAATTTCTTTATTCAATACCTCATACGGCCGTTTAAACCCTAGTTTTTTCACCAATGTTTCATTCACTAAAAACTCTTTTGTGCCAGCCGCAGGATTGATGTTACGGCCGGCTACGATCTGCAAATGGTAAGTACTCACATAATTGGCATCTGCATATTTGGAGACAATCGGAAATTCTGTGGGTTTCATAGCATGATCAAATACTATGGGAGTCCACCAGCTATCTTCTTCGGCAGGCGAAGTATTATTAAAACTAACATGCTTAATACCCTTTACTGTTAATAGCTTGTTTTGCAAATAGTTTAACCGGCTGTTCCTTACACTGTCTGGCTTAAAAGCAATATTTATCACCGCGTCCTTTTCAAAACCCATTGATCCTTTTTCAAAATAATTCATCTGCCTGATAATTATAATGGTTGAAATGATTAGCACCTGTGCAATAACGAATTGAAAGACTACCAAAACCGGCCTCAGTTGCAGCCCCTGGGACCGGGCCGCCATCGCCTTGTTTTTTAAAGCTTTAATGGGATTAAACCCAGATAAAACAAGAGCAGGATATAAACCGGCCAGTATAGTGACGGTAACTGTTAAAACCACCAGGAATGATAATAAGGTGGATAATGGAATACCCGCCAATGTTATTGGCATGTTAATGATATGCCCAATACCCTCTGTTAAAAACAGCACTAATACAATGGCCATTATCACGGCTGTTAAAACAAGCAAAAAAACTTCTGTTAAAAACTGGATTATTAATTGCGCTTTGTTGCTGCCCATCACTTTCCGTACGCCAATCTCTTTCGCCCTGTTCACTGCCTGGGCAGTAGCCAGGTTAATGAAATTTACGCAGGCGATGATCAGGATAAAAGCGGCGATTAGCCACAGCAACCCCACCTTTTGCCCGCTGATTATTTTTCCTGAAAAATTGCCAACACCTTCATATTCATTTTTGGCATCATAATGCACCTTGGCTAAAGGTTGCAGTGCCTGGATTGTTTTATCATCCGCCGCGCGATATTTTCGGGAGAAGCTTTTCAGCTGCTCATCAAATGTGGAAACCTTCATTCCCGGAGGTAGCAGCAGGTAGCATTGTTGCTGACCTGTTATAGTTGTCCAATTCGTAGACTTTGCATGTTTTAATAAACTAATAGGCAGGATCACCTTAAACTGAAAATCTGTTTGCTCCGGTACGTCATTAAGCACACCTGTCACTTTTAAAGTAAAATCATTATTAACCCTAATGATCTTACCTATTGCCTTATTCCAGTCGCCAAAAAACAGCGTCGCCGTTTTTTTTGTAAGTACTGCTGTGTTAGGGTCGTTAAGTGAAGCCTTTGCGTTACCTGCAGCCCACCCAAAATCAAAAATATCGAAGAAAGAAGGTTCAGTAAAGAAAAGATCCGTCTTCAGGCTCTTTGCAATCTGCCCGTCTTCCTTCAACACTGATACAGGAAAGGATGGGTAGGCACTGATGTCGGTTACTTTAACATCAGGAAAATCATTTTGTAACGCCGCAGGTAAAGGTGCCGGCACTCCTGATGTGATATTAACACCATACTTATTGTTTTTATAAACCGTCAGTACCCGGTAAATTCGATCTTTGTTTTTATGGAACTGATCATAACCGGTTTCAAACCTGATGATCATAAATATGACAAGGAAAACGGCAATGCCTATTGATAAACCTGAAATATTTAATAATGTATAGTTTTTATTACGGGTCAGCGTCCTATAGGATGTTTTAAGGTAGTTTTTCCACATGGCTCCCTACTGATTAGATCAAGGTAATTTCAACTTCAGATTTATTAAGTTTCAACAGTAATGCCTGTTATTTAATAAATTAAAAATCAACTACTTATATAGACGCCGCACTTATTCCATTGTACGGTTATGATACAAGTGGTGTACGTTATTAAACAGTTCAATTTATCTTGCCTGTTATGAAGCTACTGTGTGTACACATTTTTTAGTCGGTTAGTATTAAAAGATACCGGTTCAATGGTTCATTGCCGCCCCATTTATGGGACGGATAAATATAGAATACAGGTGGCTTTAGCCAAAGCCAAACAATGCTGACAAACTTGTGTACACACGGTAGGTTATGAAGGATCTCAAAAAATATTTCCGGCCCCTTTAAAATTATAACTTCAGATATTGAGAATATTTACCATATGTTATTTTAATTAAGATTGACAGCTTCCAGGCTTACCGGACCTAACAACCCGGATGCTTTCAGTTTGCTTTTTGCGTTGTAAGGGTTGCGAATTGCCCATGTTTTACGCTCGGCCACCGGCAGCCCACTGTCACCAATAAGCCGGTTCACCCATGTGTTTACAACCTTAATCTCTATCGTGTTTTTGCCCTTTTTAAGGGCCGCGGTAACGTCAATCCTGTATGGCGCCGTCCAAACTCCACCCAACGACACTCCGTTAATTTTGACCTTGGCTATTACGTTAACCATTCCCAAATTCAAAAAGACATGCTCACCGCCGTTTATTTTATCCCACTGAAAGGTATTATTATACAAAGCTGCTCCCGAGTAAAAACGGATACTGTCATTGAGGTTAACAGACCAATCCGTTAGCGTTTTAAATACCACAGGATTAACCGGGCCGCGTAATTTATTATCAAACTGAACCAACCATGGGGTGCTGATCGTTAAAACCTTTGATGGTGCAGGGAAATTTGTTGACCGGGCCGGCCTGGTTTGCGGATCGGCTTTTTTTCTGAAAATAATAAATGTGCTTTCCATTGGCGCAAGTTCCAGCGGAACAATTGTTTTGCCATCAATTTGTGAATAAGCATTCAGACTTCGCCTGCTCCCGCTCACCGGGTCCCACAATTCAGGAACTTTACCGGTAATGCGAAACTCCGGTTCAATTTTTACTGTTTTAGTTTTTTGGTTAGAAATGAAATAAACAGAGCCCTCATTTAAATCCCGGTGGATGAATAATATGGAATCGCTCTGCCGGACTTTAAGGTCGGGTTTAATTTTTATCAGATCCAGGGCCTCCTGCATATTCATGCCACTCATAACCATCCCTTTCCCAACCGTGTTGGTTTTAATATCCTTACCATTAATTTTGCCCCAAAGTTCATCAGCAAGCATGGCTACCTGTTTGTCTGCCGCCGGATAGTTTTGCAAACTTGGTGAGGTTACCGGTTTTGGGCCTAAAACTACTGCGCCCTGCATAACCAGTTCTTTGATCTTTAGCAACAGTTCGGGCCTTATTGTTTTTAACTGCGGCAGTACCAGGATGCCGTAGTTCATTCCATCGGGCAAAACCAATCTCCCAGCCTTTACTGTCAGCCTGGTTTTAATCACCTCACCGTTAATATAATCAAATGAATACCCGGCAGGCAATTTAGGGTCTTGCACACCTGTCATTTTCGGTGCATCTTCACTTATAAAATAAGCAACATCGGCTACGTATTTACCCTGCTGCAATATCATATTACACCTTTTAATATATTTTAAAAATATATCCATATCATAGAACCAGGTATTTAACCGGTTAAATTCGTTACCAAAAAAAGCACTCACCCCCGGCGCTTTGTCTTCATAAGGCTGGCTGATGTATACATGAAGCAAACTGTTGTTTATACCTTCGGTAAAAAAGCGGTCGGCGCGTTGTTTCATCAGTGCAGGGTAACGGGAAAAAGGCCCACCGGCACAGGTAAATGATTCGGCAGAGACTTTACTTTTACCATAAATATGCGCGGCTGACGATGCCGCCCTGTTCTCTATATCACCCAGGCTTCCCTCACTCCAAAATTCACCACCAATCTCATCTGACTGCCCCCCATATTGCAGAAATTCGCCCGGAAAGCCCCAGTGCCCATAATTTTCCAGCCAGGTGGTCAAGCCATGCTGATGGCTGATCTCTCTTAAACCGGCAACATATTCATAGGCTACGTTATCTGCCACAAAACGGCGCAAATCCCATAAAAAACGATCTGACATCCCGGCACTCCCTACAACGCTACCCTGCAATACAGGAATAAAGGGTGTAGGGTCATACCCATAATGTGCCGCAAACTTTTGCACAAAACCATCCGTCCAGTTTTGGCCGCCGGTTTCATAACTGTCTTCTACCGTTACTTTCCAGGTTTTCCTGTCTTCCGCAGGTATCCGCCTCAGTATCTCGCCCAAATAAGCATTAAAATGGGCCTTAATATGCTCTTTGCTCATTTTATCTGCCTCCAAACCCGTACCTTCTGCTGAAGCGGGAGCGTTGCGGACTTTGGTTGGAGACATCCCGGTGCGTTCAATAACCCAATTACCCGCCGGGACATCCCAGTTTAATTCACCATCAGCATTCATGTAGCTGGATATATCCACAACCTTTGAAGGGTCTATCACTAAATCACTGTTATTAACTATGGGTTGTGCCGGCCATTGATAAGCATCCCAATATGGAAATGGGGTCTGCCACATTTTAGCCAATGTTTTTTCAATATAATTCTCAACCATAGGCGTCGCTGATAGCTTTACTTCGGCAATGCCGCTATTTTTTGAGAATTTGGTAAATAAGATCCTAAAGCTATTTGAGGAAACCGCAGGAATACTGATTGCCGCCGGCCCGTATGGTTTAAAACCAACATTTAACTCGCTATTGCTGCGATCTACGGTAAAATGTTTCACCGTAACGTAAACGCCATTTCTTTTAACCTGTAAATCTCCCGAAAAGGTCATCGTATTCCGGTTTGGGGTGATCAGCAAACTCCGGACGGTGTATGAATTTTGAACGCTAAAATCAATCGCGTAAGATCTGCCGGATTCAAAAATCACACCTGTGGTATCATTATGATCAATGATCCTGCTGATTCCATTAATTGCCGGTGTGGCATTAATTAAAGGTTTATAATCACGTAAATCCTTTGTAAAATCGTCATTAACCGGGTAAGCAATTAGTTTTACATCCTGAAACTCGCTTTCTGGTTTGTTTAATTTTTTATTAAGCTTCATTGGGCCTTTTACAGTAAGCTTTGACGATGTCAGATATCTCATGGATTGGCCCGGCTTAACCCAGGGGCCTCCGGACTGGCTCCAGCCCGGGCTGTTGAATATGCCAATCTCAATATTCAGTTCGGTTGCCTTTTTGAGTGCGGCGTGCATAATATCCCACCACTCGTCAGTAAAGATCTTTACTTTTCCTGCGGGGACATCGTCCTGCCAGATATTTCCAATAAACGCCCTGTTGATCCCAACCTTTTTCATAGATTCAAGATCGCGGATAACGCCTTCTTTTGATATATTATCAGATATCCAGTACCAGTAAATACTGGTTTGAATGGAATCAGGAGCCGTTGCAAACCCTGTTTCCAGTGCTGATAGCGGAGCGTAAGAAGCTTTAACGGATAGGCGTTTTTTTGTTATACAGGCAGCGAGCAACAATATACCAGACAGAAGAAAAACAGAACGCCTCAGGGATTTTTTCATGTAATACCTTAATTTATAATTACCAGCCGACATATAACGACTGAGCGTGATAACCTTTAGTTTAAATAAACTTTCTTATTGCGATCAGGGCTAACCGGTGGCATCAAATAAGGTACCCCGGCAACCTGCTTAGGCTTCGCGCTCCAGGCTAACAAACCTTTACCATATCCATTCCTAATATTGCAGATAGTTTTTCGAGTTTACTGCTAATATGCCCAACGCCTACCGCGCAATGATGCGCGGGCCCGTAACTATTCCAATCGTTAACAAATTTACGGGCGCCTACAGAGAACCGGTACCTGCTGTTGGTATTACCAATTTGGAGAATGGGCCCTTGTACTGATTCGCCTTCGGCAACCAGCATCATTAATTCGCCGTTACCTTTTTCGAGGATAGAAAGGCAGGTAACCGGGCCGCATTTAACAGCCATTTCAACAGAAAGCCCCTGCCCAACTTTGCCATGATAAACCTGCAATGGTTTTACTTTGGTACGGCCTTCGGCAATTGCAATATGGCCGGGGCCGTCATGCCCCATCAAAACCACATCGTCCTGATAATCCATGGCATAGTACTCTGTAAAAGAACCGCCCGCACCAAAGCTGTCCATGATCTTCATCGCCTGGGCATTCTTTATCTCAAACTCGCCGGCAACCGGCACACCATTTGCAGTAAGCAATGAATTTCCTAAAATTATTGAGCTCATGGTATCTTCATTACCCTGGCTGCCTGTTCCTTTATGGTAATAGGCAAAAGATCCAAGCTGGTACTTCGCAATTAGCTTATCCATGGCTACTGATGTTCTGGCGGCCCTCAATAACTCTTCGGGCAGGCAATCATGCTGTATATCAAATTTCTCCCTGAATTGCGTCACGCGCTCATCTGCCTCGTCCTGTGTCACTTTATCTTTAATAGCGGTAAGCTCTTCCACCTCAATGTGCTCAAAATGACCGCCAAAATATTTTATCTGCAGGGTAAGGTCAGTATAGATATCTAACATCCCCGAATAGTAATTCCCCATGCAGCCCATTCTGTTGTTTTGCATAATATGGGCAACATTAGCAGCCTCTACCCATTCTATTATTTCTTTATTGCTTTCTTCATCGTGCTCAAGAATACCCGTTACCTGATGAAATTTAATCCCTGTACGTTTAAAAACATTGGCAATTTCAGGCACAGGGCAGGCAGCGCAATACCTGAGCCACGTACCTGTCATCAGGGTACGATCATTCATCAGGTTAAATTTATTATAGTCAATGCGCTCTTCCGGCGATAAGTTAAGTATTACAACGGGTACATTTAACCTTTGTACTACGGGTAATACGGTTGATGAAAGCGCATACGTCCCTACGTATATAAATACGAGATCTACATCTTCCTGCCTGAATTTTTTGCCCGTTTCAAAAGCTTTATTTACGGTATCTACTATCCCGGTGTTAACCACGCTTACCGGCATATCGGCAAATTTTAAACATAATGTTTCCAGATAGCTTTCCAGGTCCATTTTAAGCCCCTCGAATTGCTCCCAATAAACATCTAATCCTATTCCAAATATCCCGATAGTTAAGTTACTGTTGATCATTTTATATTGTGATATTACCTGTCTTAATTTCTTGTTTTTTCCGGTGCGGCCGGTTAATTGTTGCTTGCTTGTATTGTAACAGGCCCTACCAGGCCCGATCTTATTAAGGGAGAGTCCTTTGTATAGTATTTGTAAGTAGAGAAAGTGTACCTTTTGCTTGGCCTTGGCGTACCCTGCCTTAACCAATCGGGCCAAAGTTCATTTTTTACACCATCGTCCATAAAAAGCTCGTCACCTATCAGCCTGTTGGCCCATAAATTAACAACCTCTATCTCAAGCCGGTTATGCTTTTGCAATACCACATTACTAATATCTACGCGCCAGGGTGCTGTCCAAACTACACCGATATCTTTACCGTTTAGTTTTACCCGGGCCATCTGGTTAACTTCGCCTAAGTGAAGATAAAGCTTTTTAAATTTCCTGCCTGCCATTTGGGGCAGATCAAAACGTTTACGGTATGTTGCCGTTCCCGAATAATGCCTGATGCCATCCTCCGGTCTTAATGTCCAATCTTTTAGTTTAGTAAACCGAATTTTTTTAGGGCCGCCCCATTTGGGGTCGAAAGCTAACTGCCAGGGGCCACTCAGGATTTTTATCAGTTTGTTTTCAGAAAAGTTCCTACCTGCAATAGGGGCTGTTTTAACGCTCTTTGAAAATACAATAAAATAGCTTTGATAAGCCTCAAATTTTAACGGCACCGCTGTAAGATCCCCTTTAACCGAATAATTGGCAAGTTGCCTTATTTGACCTGTAACCGGGTCCCAAAGTTGTGGAGCGCCGGTATTACTTCTGAATAACGGGCTTGTTTCAACAACGTTATTTGTTCTGTTAGATACAAAGTAAACATCCTCACCATCCACTAATCTGTGGGTGTATCTTAAATCACCATTTCCTATAAAATCCCGGGCGTAATTAACTGACTTTAATATAGCGGCTGTAAGATCATATTCTGGGTAAAGGGCATCTATTCGTTCCTCCAGTTCACCTCCCCATATTACTTTGCCTTTGCCATATTGATGAACCGTTTGCATAGCAGGCGTACTCAGTGATCCCCACAGTTCCTTCGACATATTCTCCACCTCTGTATCGCATAATGGATAACCGGACAACCCAGGTGATTTTAAAGGTGGGCTGCCCACCACAAGGGCCCCGTCATTCACCAGCGAAATAATTTTTTTAAGCAACGCGGGCGTCATGGTCTTTACGGCAGGCAATACGAGCATACGATAAGTGGCACCACCCGGAAACACAACCATGCCATTTTTAACACTGGCTTTATACAACTGACCGGGTGAACAGCCATCAAAATTATATCCTTTTCTATCCGGCATCACAGGGTCGCCATCCATAGCAGATGATGGCGGGCGGAAAACATGCGGTGACCCCTCCGGTACCAGGTACAATACATCGGCTACTGCCCTGCCCTGTTGTAAAACATACTGGCAACGCGTAATATACTGATGATAACTGCCAACCATAGGCCACCAGGTTTGGTTACGGTCCCAATGTACACCGTATGGCCCCATTGTTGCTCCGGGCCTTAAAGAATCTGCCAGGAACTGATTTTGGAAAGTATGGTATACAAACCGGTTAATACCCGTAGCAAAGGCCCAGTCGCCCTGGTTTTTCATTGAACCGGGGTATTGTTTCCAAACTTCATCCTGCGCGGTAAAAGCTTCGGCAGGTATCAGCGACTTGCCATTTATGTGCCCGATAGAAGTTGCCTCCATACAGCTAAATGATGAATTAAAACCAAAGCCCTTGCTCCAGAATTCGCACATGGGGATGTCTGCAATATTCCCTAATTCGAGGTCGGAGGTTGGGTTCATATCGTAAGGTTCAATAGATAATTGCAGGCCCTGGCTATGAGCATATTTTTTTACCTGTTCTGCATGGTTCTCTAACACAAGCTCCTGGGCAGTTTGCCGCAGGTCCCATAAAAACCGCTCGCTCAACTCATTGCTTTCCACTATATTACCAGCATAAACCGGGTAAAATGGCAAGGGGTCATAACCTCTCCTTTTTTTAAATTCATCCCGGAAACGCGGCGTCCAGTTTTGCGCGCCCATCTCCCAGCTATCAATATGAAGGGCCTTCAAGCCTCCTGTAATTCCGGGCGTTGGCTTACCTGTTCTTTCTAAAAGCTTACCGACATAATGATCCAGATGCGCATTAAGTGCTATAGTATCAAACTTATCTGCCTCAAAACCCAGGCCGGGCACGGGTGCGGGCCGTGTTATGGCACCATTGTTTCGCCTGCCAAAACGCATAATTGTCCAGTTGCCTGCCGGTGCAGTCCAGTTAAGGGAATCGGCACTAAGTTTTGCCGTCAGGTCAATTATTTGGTTTTTACTAATTGCCGTATTTTGCGGCGTTTGCTCATAAATGGCTGGTGATGGTAAATATTGCTTAACACCTGCTACTGATGAATATGGGGCACGGTAAAACAAAGCCTTTTCATCTATATCTTTTATTTTTGCCTGCCCCGCTACAGGTGTGGGATAGGCCAGCACTGCCACATCTTCATAAAAACCGGCCCACTGTTCTTTTAATCCGGGTGTAAATGCGCCTTCTCCAAAATAGGGCCTTTTTGGAGCGGGTACAGGCAAGATTATTTTTTGCTTTTTGCCACCACTTATCGTTATGCTGCTGCTTACCAGGTGTTGCATGGATTGGGCAGGTTTAACCCATGGGCCGCCGCTGCCGGTCCATCCGGGTCCAATTCCAAGTGTTATTTCAATGCCTAAGCGTTTGGCTTCTTTTACAGCGAAAGCAAACATTTGCTGCCATTCTTCGCTTAAAAAATCAACCGGCCCGCGCGGGATACCCACATTAACTTCCAGAAATACAAGATTCCCTATCCCTGCTTTTTTCATAGATTCCAGATCGGCAGTAATGGAACGGGCGGACATGTTGCCATCCATAAAGTACCAGTAAACGCCCGGCTTTGCAGAATTTGGCGGCCGGAGAAACCCGGAGCTTAATGTGGTTGTTTGCGCAAAAACCGGACTAAAGCTATAAACGGTAATCAGGCAGGATAGTAAATATCTAAACATATAAGTATTATAAAGTAACGGGCTTTGAATCAATGTACCAGTAATAAACCTGTTTTAGGGATAAAGCTCCCATTCAAATTTATTTTATTTTAATCAGGCCTCCATATCTTCTTAATTTGCGCTTTTAATTAGTGCAACAGCAAAAGGTTTCAAATCAACATAGTCAGTATTAATAGCAACCGCTTTGGGTTCGTTGTCTCCTGATGTTTCATCAATTACGGTTATTTGTGTCCCTTTAAACCCGGGCGGTAACATTAACCTTATCGCTTTATTGCGTTTGTTAAGCAACAATATATTCTTACCGTCCGGATCTTTAAAACCCTGTGCTAAAATATTATCCCCCGCATTTTGGTCAACATTTGTTTTCACCAGTTTACTGCCGTTTTTAATATTGTCTTTTATGAGTTTCAGCACCCAAAAACGGGCATTGGGTTTATTGTTGATGTAATTGACCATGCTTACATCCGGAAATTGTGTAGGGAAGCCCACCAACTGCGATTCGCCGATAATGTCTATCCCCGCTTTGGTAAGTTCTATAAAAAAATAAGCATAAACGCTTGCCGAAAGGTTCCAATAGGCCGGGGGTATGGGCTGCTTGCGCATTTCTTCGCTAACAAATGTACCCAGTTCATTAATGTCTGTTTTTGTATTTGGCGACAAGCGTTTCCGGATGCTTTCTACATATCTCACAGTATTTATAAAATTTTCGGCCTTATCAAACACAGCATATTCGTAAGCATCAAATTTTTGCCCGCTGTTTGCACTGGCATAGCAATGGTATGATATCATATCCAGCGGGATACCAGCTTTATGGTTGTCAGGGTTCAGGAAATATTCAAACCATTCGGGTTTTTCACCGGCAAGCGCCAACCCTACAAATTTTGCATCAGGTATAACTTGTTTTAATGCCGAAACCATGGCGTCATATATTTTGGTATAAGTTTGCGGAGACATGCTATGTTCCAGGTCTGGTTCGTTTAATACTTCCCAATACGGTATTTCATAATGATAACCAGACTTATGATACTTTCCAAGTTCATCTGTAAAACCACCTTTGGTATACCAACTTACCAGCCTAACGTAGTAATCTGTTAGTTCTTTCATGGTGCTGTCCCGCAGCTCGGTACCACCTCCGTAAGACCAGCTCACCAGGTTTGGGTCTGCGGGATAAGCAACCGGCTTTTCGGTTTTAAACATCCATTGTGGTATAGTGCTAAAATTCATGATGACACTATGGCCGCGTGTGGCTTCTAAAAAATCTATGGTCATTGGATCTATCAGGCTAAAATCCCATGATGTTTTTGTAGATGTTGGCGGGTCAAGTTCGGCTACAGCAAGCTTGGGATAAGGAAACCACGGCACATAACGTACAAAATCGGCACCTAAGCCCTTAAGCGCATTAAAAGAGGGAGCATGCATAGGCGCTTTGCGGCGCAGCATAGGGTTGCCAACAACCTGCAGCGTAGGCGTTGATCTTGAAGTCATAACCACATCATTCCAGTCTACCGTTAACTGCGGAGATTGTGCCCGACATATCAAGCTGAAAAAAATGAGGATAAGCGCAAATGATCTTTTCATTGGGATGTTGTTTTATAACTGATAATAACACTGTTAAGCAAGCAGAAGCGCCGGCGTTTCACCGGCAGCTTCCCAAGCTCTCAACCAATTAACCAATTCATTTAAATATTAATACCCGGGGTTTTGTGTCAGATTCTTATCCAGGAACAACTGCCTGTCAGGCATAGGATATAATGCCTCATACCCGTCAAACTTATAATCGTTACCGGTAAACGGAACGCCTCCCCTGTCTACAGTGGGCGCTGCCCTTTCTGCCTGTCCGTGCGCATTTAAAATTAATACCATTTGCGCGTTTGTAAATGCGCGTTTCAAATCAAACCAGCGGTCGTTTTCAAACGCCAGTTCTACACGGCGTTCGTGCCTGATGGCTGTACGGAATGTTTCCTGGCTTAAACCTGCCAGGTCTCCAAGCCCTGCCCTTCGCCTAACCTGATTAATGTACTGATAAGCATTGCCCGGCCCGCTTTGTTCGTTTATCGCTTCTGCCAGCATGAGCAAAACATCCGAATATCTAAGCACCGGCCAGTTATCGTCTGTTCTGCCCTCAATGGTATGCGCATGGTTATATTTATTAACAAAAGGAATAGCAACATATACCCCGGCAGAGTTTGTATAGCCTTCCCGTAAAGCAACGGCCTTGCGTTGATCATTCGCTTCAAATTCGCTGATAATGTTTTTAGTAGGAATGTTCCAGCCTTGCGGGCGGCTGGTTGGGAAACCGGTAACAGCCCCTTCGGAATTCCTTGGAGCAAAAGAATAAAGAAAACTGCTCCATTCCCCTAAGTTATTACCGCCCTGATATTGAACTTCAAACAAAGATTCACTGTTATTTTTATTATTAGTGGCAAATACATCCGCATATTTATTAACCAGCGAATAGCCAAGTGGTAATACCTGGCGTAATGTGCTCTCTGCTTTTGCATAATCTTTAATGGTAAGGTAAACCTTGCCAAGCAAGCCTAGTGCCGAGCCTTTGGATGCCCTGCCCGCATCAGTGGCAGCATATTCGCTTTTTGCCGGGAGATTAGCCGCTGCATCACTAAGATCTTTAATGATTTGCGCGTAAACGGCATCTTCGGGGCTGCGTGATGTATTGAAAGCATCTGATGAGCTGGCAAGCGGTTCGGTAATTAGCACAACCGGCCCAAAATAACGCACCAGGTTAAAATAGTAATAGGCCCTGATAAATTCAAGTTCACCCTTATACTGGCCCTTTTTCTTATCAGATATACCGGTTACACCGTCTATCCTTGATAACGCGAAATTGATATTATAAAGCGCGTTATAACTTTGATTATACAGATCGGCTATGTTAACATTAGTTGCAGTTAAGTTCCAGAATTCAAATGCCTCCGCCCGGTCTGTCTGCCCCCTGTCTGAAGGGTTTAGTTGTATAGTGGTATTGTCTGATGACATTTCGGCAAAAATGTATTGACTGTTTACGTGGTCCTGCATTGAACTGTATGCGCCGTTTACCGCCTGCTGTATCTGGTCTTCGGTCTGATAAAATTTATCAGCGTTCTTTTTTGTTGGATCAGACAGGTCAAGAAATGATTTTTTACAGGCTGATGTAACTGCCAGAAAGCCTAATAAAAATGATAATTTATATAGTTTTTTCATCGTGTCGGGGTTTTTAAATTAAAAGTTGATTCTGGTACCGATAGATATGGTTCTTGGAACCGGATAAGACTCGCCATCTCTTCCCGGGCTAATTACATCATTGCCATTATTGGCCCTGGCTGCATTAACTTCGGGGTTATTTCCCGGATATTTTGTGAACAGGAATGCATTATCCACGCTCACAAAAATCTTTGCATCGAATATGTTTTTTACCCTCGGTATGGTATAACCTAATGTGATATTCTTGATCCACATATAATTTCCGCTGTATACATAAACAGAGTTGGCTTCCCGGGTGAAATAATATGTGTTGGAGCCCGGCCATTTACCTGCCCCGGGGTTCTGTTCAGATCTCCAGCGGTTCTGGACATCAGAAAGCACATTGAACACCCCGTCAATGTTGGCTAAATTCATATCAACCGCCCTGTAAATTTGCCCGCCGTATGAGCCGTTCAGCAGCATGCTCAAATCAAAGCGCTTGTAACCAACGTTCCAGTTCCATCCCCAGGTAAATTTAGGGTTAGGGTTGCCTATCACCACCATGTCCTGCGTATCATAAGAGATAACGCCGTCGCCGTTGCCATCTAAATACTGGTACGTGCCGGGGATATTATTGGGGTTGTGCGGCGTAGCATCTATTTGTGCCTGGTTCTGGTATATTCCAAGCACCTTAAAACCATAAAACATACCTATTGGCTGCCCTACCTGGCTTATATTATATCCGTCATAAAATGCACCGGTGAGCAATGAATTTCTATCGCCGTCTATCGCCAATACTTTACTTCTGTTAAAGGATATATTGAAGCCGGTATTAAAAGTTACTACCCCGTATTTATCGCGGTAATTGATACCCAGTTCCACACCTTTGTTTTGCAGCTTGCCAATGTTGGTGATTATGTTTCCAAAACCAGCCACAGCAGGCACTTCAACGTTAAGGAGCATATTGGTTGTTAACTTACGATAGTACTCACCCGTAAAATTCACTTTTCCGTTCAGGATGCTGAGGTCTAAACCAATATCCAGTTGCCTTGACTGCTCCCATCCCAAATTGGTATTTGGAAATGAGCCGATAGTTGCACCCGGAACAACCGTATTGCCCAGTACATAATTGCTGAGGTCGATATTTGCCTGCGAGGTATAATTACCAATGTTGTTATTACCTGTAATACCATAGCTCGCTCTAAACTTCAAATCATCCAGCCAATTGAATTTCGGAAAAAAGCTTTCCTGAGAAACGCGCCAGCCAACCGATGCCGACGGGAAACTGCCCCAGCGATTATTGCTTCCGAAACGTGAACTGGCCTCGCGGTTAAAGGCGGCTGTGAACAGGTATTTATCTTTATATGAATAATTGACCCTTGACAGAAAGCTTTCTATAGTAAAAGCTGCCATTCCTGAACTGCCATCGCGCTGGTTTGCCGCAGAAACATATTCCACCAGATCATCCGGGTATTTAGTACCGGTTGCATTTCCTGTATTTACGGTGTTTTTTTGGAAAATATGGCCAACGGTTACCTCCAGTTTATGGTTATTAAACTTTGGCGAATAAGTAAGCAGGTTATCCATCCCATAATTCAAATAATTATAAAAATATTCTCCCCCGCTTGCCTGGCGTGGCGGCGCGCTGTTAAACCCAGCTACACCCGACGGTGTAAAATCATGATTTCGCATATCGTCCACCATTCCATTAAGGTTGGTACGGAAACTAAAATCTTTAAATGGTTTAATATCTATATAAGCATTAGCCGTAAGGTTGCTTTTATACTGTTTATGAAGTTCTTGTGTTAGGCGTTGTACCGGGTTTGGAAAGCCAAAAATATTGTCATGCCCACCAATATAATTATTAAAAGAACCGTCTTCGTTATATACCGGTTCCCGTGGGTCCATTAACAATGCCTGGTCTACAATGTTACTGCCAAACCCGCCGGCAACAGCATCACTGTTTTTTGCCCAGGAGTAAGCACCAGACAAGTGCAGCCCGAAGTTTAAAAACTTATTAGGTCTGCCGTCCAGGTTTGCCCTTGCGGTAACCCTGTTAAAACCGGTATTGATCAATGACCCGTTCTGGTTAAGATACCCTATTGAAATATAAGAACTGGCTTTCTCAGACCCATTTGTTAACGAAACATTATAATCGCTAAAAGGCGCGTTCTGGTGCAGTATTTCTTTATACCAGTCTGTAGAAACCTTTGTTTGTTCCGGGAATCTAAAATCAAGCGGGATCTCACTTTCTAATGGCTCCCTGTTTTGAAAATACCTTATTTTATCAGAAAACACATCTTTTTGAAATTGTGTAAACTGCTGCCCGTTTAATACGTGGATGCGCCTGGAATCGGGCACATTTGCAAAACCATTGTTTGTACTAACGGTAAGTTTATAGCCTTCTTTTTTGCCACTCTTAGTGGTTATCAGCACAACGCCATTGGCGCCCCTTGATCCGTAAACGGATGTAGATGCCGCATCCTTTAAAATAGTAATGCTTTCTATATCATTAGAATTCAATGAATTACCTACACTTGTCCCCACCGGAAAGCCATCCACTACATATAAAGGATCGCTTGTTGCGCCCAATGAGCTGTTTCCGCGTATTTCAACCTGCAATTCCTGGCCCGGCTGGCCGGTTGTTTGTTTAGCCACCACACCCGGTGCCTGCCCCTGCAAAAGCCGACCCACATTTGATGCCGGTATGCCCTGTGACTTTGACAGATCAACCTGAGATACCGCCGCGGTAATATCCGCTTTGCGCTGTGAGCCATAAGCAAGCACAACAACCTCTTTCAGCCCTTGTGAAGATGCGGACATTCTTAAAACGATATTTGCATCGTTCCCAACGGTTACCCGCCTTTCGGTATAACCAATATATTTAAATACCAAGATCGCGCCTTTATTTGCACTCAGGTTGAAACGGCCCCGGGTGTCTGTTTGCGTGCCGTTGGTTGTTCCTTGTACTGATACCGATACGCCTGCCAAAGGTTCTGTGGTAACAGAATCTGTTACTGAACCCGAAATATTTGAGGCCGTTTGAGCGGCAGCTGACAGATAACATAAAAGCGATAACGCCAGTATGAAAACATGCCTGCTTGTTAAAAAAAGTAAAAGTCTTTTTTTCATAATTTTTTTCGTTTAGTGTTGGTTACTTTAAAGGGGTTAAATAGATTTATAGGAAAATTCTTATACCATAGGCACAATAATTATTTCATTATCAGATTGTTATTCTTTTGTTTAAGTATTACCGTACCGGATACAGAATGCTTTGGTTAAAATTGGTTTTCAAAAGTATTTCAATAGCGCATGCCGGAAATACAGGTTTTGATATTTGCTTTATATATTTTGACAATTTTTAACTGTCTGTAATACAGGTATTTAAAATCGCACAAATAACTATATATATTATTTTACCGGGGAAGCAGGATTTGCGGTGCAATTCTTAAGATTGGATGCTATAAATACAGGGATGTCATAAAACACATCATATTTATCAAATGAGATAAAGACGAATTTTGATAACTTGCCGAAATTAGCAGGGACAAAACCATTTACAGACCGGCGGACTCGTGCCATTTTAAACCCGTAAATAATGAAATTCAGCAAGACATTTTTGCCTGCGATATTAGTATGCCTGATCTTTTCTTTTGCATCATCATTTATTCCTGATGTAGCGATAGCTCAAAAAAGCCAGAAACCTAAAGAGATTGTTATCACCAACTTTGATCACCAGGGAAACCAGGTGATCCGTTATAATACGCTTGGCGATGCCATTGATGCACACGACGGGGAAATTGCTTTGTTTAATAATACCTACTACCTGTACGGCACCAGTTATGATTGCGGTTTTGAGTGGGGTAATAAAAACGCGCCGTTTTGCGGGTTTAAAGTCTATTCATCAAAAGATATGCTTAACTGGACAGACAAGGGCTATCTATTTGACGCAAAAACAAAGGTTTGGCAAACACGGTGCAACGGCAATACTTATGGCTGCTTTCGCCCGCATGTGGTTTATAATCATCAAACCCATTTGTATGTATTATGGATAAACGTTTATGATAACGTATCAGGGTACCGTGTATTTACCAGTAAAACACCGGTGGGCCCGTTTGCAGAAGTTGCAGAACCAAAACTGGCCGTTAATACCAATGCCCCCGCCGCCGGCTTAAACAACGGCGACCATGACATTTTTATTGATGATGACGGAACAGCCTATCTTGCTTACACCGACTGGCGTACAAAAGGCACCATTGTAATTGAAAAGCTGAGCGATGATTATTTAACCGGTACCGGAGAGGTTGTTAAATCGGTTACTAATGGGCAAACAGAGGCGCCCGGTATGTTTAAAAGAAATGGTATCTACTATGTGGTTTATTCCGATCCTAATTGTGGGTATTGCTCAGGAACCGGTACATCTTATAAAACGGCTAAATCGCCTTTGGGGCCATGGTCTGAAGGGAAAAGGATAAGCGACAATTCTTGCGGTGGCCAGCCTTCTTTTGTTTCAACAATAAAACTCAGCTCAGGCACTGTCTATCTTTTTGGCAGTGATCTTTGGAATAATGCCGCTAAAAACGAAGCGCTTGCTAATTATTACTGGGCCCCGCTCTCATTTAATACGGATGGTTCTATAATACCAATGACCTGTGACCAGCCTTTTAAAGTTTCGGGCGGCAAGGTTACAACGCTACCATCTGCGGGCGGCAAATACAGCTTTAAAGGTTTATGCGATATTAATAACGGACTGCAACGGTCTCAATCGTTTACAGCCGCACGGAGCGGTATGCTCAAAACAGTTTATATAAATGCATACAAAACCGGTTATCCGGATGCGGGCCTGCAGGTTGATATTTATCTTTCAGACACTTCCGGCAGGCCAAAGGGTAAGGTTTTAGCTACCAAAACTATTCCGGCCGAAACGATTGGCTGGTCGGTTAAACGTCAAACTATACACCCGGCTATCCGTTTAAAAAAAGGAGCTGTTTACTGCATTGTGCTGCATTCTGCAACCACTGCAGGCTGCTATGGCTTTACTTATGGTAATTACAAAACCGACTTTTTAAAGCTACGGTTCGGTAAATTAGAGGGAGATTCGTTTATACCCGAAAACAATAAACAACTGAATTTCGACCTTCTTATGGTTCCGGATAAGGGCAGCGAGTAAATTTCATAAAGAAATCTACTTTTTGACATTTTATTTGCATTTTTTGACATTAACCTTGTTTGTGGGTAAATTGTTATTATTTTTAATATATAAACCACTACTATCAGGTATCGTTACCCATCTGAGCGGGCATGCCTTTTACCTGTTAACCATATAGTAGCATAAATTAAAATGATCAATTATTACAAATACCTGCCGGTAAGCCGCGAGGATGAGAGCTGGGGCTTATGTGTTTTAAATACAGGTTGTACCCATATAGAGGCTACAGGCTTATATCCTTTTAAAAATCACCCGGCCCATCATTACTTTAACTGGGACATTGGGCGGGTATTAAACGAATACCAGATCATTTATATAACAAGAGGAAAAGGGATCTTTGAATCGGATAGCTGCAAACGATGTGAGATCAAGGCAGGAACCATCATTATACTTTTCCCGGGAGAAAGACACCGCTATAAACCAGATAGCGAAACCGGGTGGGATGAGTATTGGATAGGTATGAAGGGGGATATTATTGATAACCTGGTAAGGAAAAACTTTTTGAGGCCTGATAACCCGAGCATATACATCGGTTTCCATGAAGGGATATTCAGCCTGTTTAATAACATCATCGAGATAACAAAACGGGAAAATACGGGTTATCAACCGCTTATTTCAGGTGCGGCCCTCCATATTATGGGGAACTTTCATTTTATTTTTAAACAAAACGCGGTAGAATGTGAGGAAAAAGAAATGATCATAAACAAAGCCCGGCTCTTGTTCCGTTCCAATATAGTAAATGATTTTTCGCCTGAACAAGCCGCTGAAGAACTGCAGGTAGGTTATTCGTGGTTCAGGAAAGCATTTAAGAGTTATACCGGGCTTTCACCAGGCCAATATTATATCCAGCTAAAAGTAGAACGGGCCAAAGAGCTTTTAAACAACCCGGATATCCCTATAAAACAAGTTGCTTATGATCTGAGGTTTGACAGTTATTTTTATTTTTCTAAAATGTTTAAAGAAAAAACCGGCATGACACCAACAGATTATCGTAAAAGGGCTATGGGCGTTATTTATTGAATTACCGACAAACCATTTAAGGGGAACATAGACGTTTTTATCATACAATGCCGGGGCACAGTTGAGCACAGTTATTTCAAATAAGAAGTTTACAATTGTTAATATAAACGCGTCAATTAGTAAACCAATTATTAATATCTCAATAGTTACAGTCGGTTATAGTTAATCGGTTTTTCTCTATTTAAATTAATATACCATAAACCGGATAAATACATTGTTGTATGCTGCTATTTTTAAAATAGCCTGCATCAGCAACCATGTGCGGGCCGGATGAGTGGTTTGTACGTTGCATTTTATTATTCAAGAAAAAAAACAGATCAATAATACTTTCATCAAAATAAGCGCTTAATGAAGAACCTCTATTTAACACTACTGCTTTTTGTATCTGCCTTAAGTTGCTTCGCGCAACTACAAGTTACTCGGTTATTAACCGAAAATCAACAAAACCCGCTCAGTATAGACAGTCGGTTGCCAAGGTTTAGCTGGCAAGTAAAAGCCGGAAACATAAAAAATGTCTTGCAAACAGCTTACGAAATAAAAGTAAGAACGGCCGATGATAATAAACTTGTTTGGGCAAGCGGTAAAATTACTGACGCTCAATCGATATTTGTGCCCTATCAGGGGCCGGCGCTACGGTCTGGTACCGCTTATTTTTGGCAGGTAAAGATATGGGATAACCAGAGCCATGCTTCTGCCTGGAGTGAAAAAGCATTTTGGCGAATGGGCTTTTTATCAACCGCAGATTGGAAAGCTACCTGGATAGGGCCGGGTTATCCGGGCGATACCGTAAATAAACCGAGCCCAATGTTACGCAAAGGCTTTTACCTTAATAATAAAGGTATAAAAAGCGCATTTGCTTATATAACAGCCCACGGATTATATGAAGCACAAATAAACGGCCTGAAGATTGGCGATGCCTATTTAACCCCGGGCTGGACAAGCTACCATAAGCGCCTGCAATACCAGGTTTATGATGTAACAAAAATGCTGGCAAAAGGTGCAAACGCTGTTGGTGCTAAGTTGGGCAGCGGCTGGTACCGAAGCGTGTTGGTATCCAGCCCAAATCATTACGGAAAAGATGTTGGACTTTTGTTTCAGCTCGAAATCACCTATACAGACGGCTCACATCAAACTATAGTATCTGACGGAAGCTGGAAATCGGCAACCGGTGAACTGCGTTATGCTGAAATTTATAATGGGGCTACAATAGATGCCCGCCTGGTACAAAAAGACTGGTCAAAAGCGGGCTTTAATGATGCAGAATGGACCAATGTAAAAGTTCAGAATTACGACAAGACAAATTTGATAGCTACTTATAACGAACCTGTTAAAAAACAGGAAACCTTTAAGGCCTTAAAAGTAATTACAACACCCAAAGGCGAAAAAGTAATAGACTTTGGACAGAATTTAGTGGGTTGGGTACAGTTAAAAGTTAACGGTAAGGCAGGCGATTCAATAAAAATATCTCATACCGAAGTACTTGATAAAGAAGGTAATTTTTACACCGAGAACCTAAGAGGCGCAAAAGCTCAAAACACCTACATTCTTAATGGCAAGGGTACCGAATATTTTGAGCCCCAGTTTACCTGGCAGGGATTCAGATATATAAAAGTTGAAGGCCTCTCCGGCAACTTAAATATGGCCGACTTTACAGCGGTTGCCGTTTATTCATCCATGCCGCCAACCGGCGAATTTTCTTGTTCAAATCCATTATTAAACCAATTACAGCACAATATACAATGGGGCCAAAAAGGAAACTTCCTGGATGTGCCTACCGATTGCCCTCAGCGTGACGAGCGCCTGGGCTGGACAGGTGATGCGCAGGTATTTTCACGAACAGCGTCTTTTAACATGAACGTGCATAACTTTTTCACTAAATGGTTAAAGGATGTATCTGCAGATCAAAATAGTGATGGCAGTATTCCGCATATTATACCTGATGTATTCAAACAAAACAATTCCGAAAATGGCGGTAGCAGCGGATGGAGCGATGTGGCTACTGTTGTGCCCTGGAACATGTACCTGGCTTATGGCGACAAAAAATTACTGCAAGATCAATATCCAAGTATGAAGCAATGGGTTAATTATATACAGCAGCATGCAAAAAATGATCTTTGGATTACCGGCTGGCACTTTGGCGACTGGTTGTTTTACAGCGTAATTAATGATCTTGACGGTACTTCGGCAATAACCAGCAAATATTTAATAGCGCAATGCTTTTATGCTTATTCAACCCAATTACTGATAAACGCTGCCACAGCATTAGGTAATAAGGCCGATGTAGAAACCTACTCCCTTTTGCTCGAAAGAATAAAAGCAGCTTACTTAAAAGAATATGTTACACCAAACGGGCTGATCTCATCTGATACGCAAACCGCGTATGCCCTTGCATTATCATTTGATATGTTGCCCGAAAATCTGCGTACCCAGGCGGCGGCAAGGCTTGCCGGCAACATCACAAGATATGGCAATCACCTATCCACCGGCTTTTTAGGAACCCCCTATTTATGCCATGCCTTAAGCCGTTTTGGGTTTGCAGATGTTGCTTATAAGCTGCTATTGCAGGAAAGCTACCCTTCCTGGTTATACCCTATAAAAATGGGGGCCACTACCATATGGGAAAGATGGGACGGCATAAAGCCTGATGGCACCTTTGAAACACCCACCATGAACTCTTACAACCATTACGCTTATGGCGCCATAGGAGACTGGATGTACAGGGTAATAGCGGGCATTGATACGGAGACAGATGGGCCGGGGTATAAAAAGATAATTATTAAACCTACCATTGGTGGCAAGTTAACCTATACCAACACCACTTATGAAACCCCTTACGGTAAACTAACCTCTAACTGGAAAATACAAGACAATACTTTTTATTTAGATGTTGATGTACCCGCCAATACCACGGCGACAATCTTTGTTCCGGATAATGAGGAAAAAGAGGGTTATAAAATAGAGAAAGTGGGTTCGGGCAGTTATCACTTTACAAGTAAAACAATTAAACCGAGGCAAAACGCCCGGTAAAAGCGCCGCTTGTAAAGCAACCTATCTCTGATAAGAAGCAACATAGCCTATACGTGTATAGGCTATGTTAGCGTTATTTGGCAAAATGATGGAACTGCCCTTCCTTTTGGAGACTGATTTATTTAAGCTGCTAACGGCTAACCTTTTGTAAGAAAAACGGTCATTGTTCTTGGTCCGTGTGCGCCCATTACAAGAGATTGTTCTATATCCGCAGTTTTTGACGGCCCTGCAATGAAAGTCCCAAAACCATAAGAACTATCTCCTATCCTTTCATAAGCCTCATGCATATTAGCAACAATATCTTTTATAGACAGGGCAATTACCAGGTGCTGGCAAATAAAAGGTAAAACCCGGTTTCCCATTAGTTCTTCTGTAAGCCATACAGCACCGTTTTCGGCAACGCCAAAGTGCGCTTTCAAAACAGCGAACTCTACATTTTGCAGAGAATGTGGCAAAAGGAAATCATCAACGTCTTCGCTATACTCTGCAATACTACCTATCCTACTGATCACACGATCATCTGCTGAAGTGTTGTTCTTAATATGCTGATGAATATCCGCCAAACTATCAACGATAAATACCAAGCCGCCAACACCGGTAAGGGTATCGGCAAACTGGCTTACCAAATGTTCGGGGGCTTCTGCCGGAAATTGAGTGGCCGGCAAAGGGCTAAATGCCGGTTGATTTGCCTTTATGATATTAATTATCTGCTCGCGGTCTTTCATCTTTTATCTGTTTTTAGCATACCATTCACCAAAAGACTGATCAGGCGGCGCAGGCATATCGCGCTGTTTAAACCATGGGTTGAAACGATTATTAACCGCGAACGGCGCGAACCGTAAAATCAGCCTCCCTGCTTTACCGCCGGTGTGATACAAAAAAGGCGAGGATAATGTGATACTCATTAATTTCATCGCTGCTTTTTTTGCCGCAGGCGCGTGTCCATTTTGTACAATTACCTGCCGCCATTTATACAACTGCTGATGAATATCTATCTTAACCGGGCATACGTTGGAACATGACCCGCACAGCGTTGAAGCGAATGGCAGATCAGCAAATTTTTCCATATCCAAATTAGGTGCAAGTATGGCACCAATAGGGCCGGAAATAGCATTATGGTAACTGTGCCCCCCGCTTCTGCGGTAAACCGGACAAGTATTCATGCAGGCACCGCAGCGTATACATTTAAGTGAGTTCCTAAAATCTGCCCTGCCCAATTGTTTACTGCGCCCGTTATCTACGATTATTATGTGTATCTCTTTACTATCGCGCGGTTTACTGTAGTGGCTGGAATAAGTGGTAATGGGTTGCCCCGTGGCGCTTCTGGTAAGCAGGCGTAAAAAAACGCCCAGGTGTTTCCTTTCAGGAATTATCTTTTCAATTCCCATACTGGCAATATGTATATCAGCGAGATGAGCGCCCATATCCGCATTACCTTCATTGGTACAAACCACAAATTCCCCGGTTTCAGCTATAGCAAAGTTTACTCCTGTTAAGGCAGCCCTTCGGGTCATAAAAATATCCCGTAAATGCTGCCTGGCTGTTTCCGTCAGGTATTGAGGGTCTGCGTTTCCTTTTGCTGTACCCAAATGCAAATGAAAAAGCTCACCTATCTCTTCCTTCTTTTTATGGATACAAGGCAGTACAATGTGGCTTGGCGGTTCTTTGGCCAACTGTACAATGCGTTCGCCAAGATCAGAATCAATAACCTCTATATTGTTATCCTCCAAATATTCATTTAAATGGCATTCTTCGGTTAGCATAGATTTGCTTTTAACCATTTGCTTTATGCCTTTAGCGTTCAGTAAGTCCAAAACAATTTTGTTGTGGGCTTCCGCATCAGCGGCCCAGTGAACAATGATACCGTTGTTTTGGGCTTTCATTTCAAACTCCTGCAGGTAAGCAGAAAGATTGGAAAGCACATTATCTTTTATAGCCGAAGCCGTGTCTCTGAGTAACTCCCAGTCGGGCAAGCGGTTAACTGCTTTGTCTCTTTTCTGGCGGATCCACCAAAGGGTCTCGTCATGCCAGTTTACCCGGTCTTCATCCTTATTAAAATCATCAGCTAATGCGGCGTGATCCTTCGTCTCCGTTATCATTTGTATGAGTTTAATATTTCTGCTATATGGATCACCTTAACCTTGCTGCCCTGCCTTCTCAATAAACCTTCCATATGCATCAGGCAGGACATGTCTACGCCGGTAATGAACTCAGCACCATGTGAGAGGTGATCTTCCACACGATCTTTTCCCATTTTTACAGATACGGCTTCCTCAGCCACGCAAAATGTGCCGCCAAATCCGCAACATTCGTCTGGCCGGTTAAGCGGTACAATGTCTATCCCCTCTACCATATTTAAAAGCTTTCCGGGTTTCGAAAACCCGGGGGCCACCAATTCGCTCATCTGTGAAAGATAGAGGCCACGCTGCCCATGGCAGCTTTGGTGTACGCCAACCTTAAACGGAAATCTTGCAGGCAATGATTCTACTTGTAGTATATCGGTTAAAAAGGAACTAAGCTCATATACTTTTTCCCGGATTGATGCCGCTTCATCCGCATATTCATCACTGTGCAAATGCTCTTTGATATGCAGCACACAGCTTCCCGAAGGCGCCACTATATAATCGAAGTGCTTAAAGTTTTCGGTAAATAACTTATCACAGCCACCTGTAAGGTGAGCAAAACCCGAATTTGCCATAGGTTGACCGCAACAGGTCTGGTTCTTGGGATAGCTAACATCCACGCCTAATTTCTCCAGCAACTGCAATGTGGCTATAGCGGCATTAGGATAAAACTGATCAACGTAACAGGGTATAAACAAACCAACTTTCATATGGCAATACTTTGGGTTGCTGAATAATATTTAAGCTGTATGATGTCGTTCGGAATTGCTTTCCTGTTCCATTCTTTATGAATAACCAGCGCCGCACCAACAGCTGAGGCCTGCGCCATAGAAGCGGAAAATACCTCTATCGCAGGGAAGGCCTTTGCAAGCAGATGCATATATACAGAATTTTTGCTAAACCCCCCATCAACAAAAATCCTTTTTACGTTAGTTTCATTTAACACCAATTGCGTAGAAACAATTTGCTGCGCTACCAGGTCCAGAATCAACTGATGATAGGCTTCGGTATCGTCATGGAAATGGTTAAGGTCTCTTTCTTCAAACCGCAAATTTTCCGGCTGATTCTTCCGTAAACTTTCAATAATCGCCGGGTCAAATGACATATTACGATATTTAACAACATTGGTGTTAAAGTGCGCTGCTATCCTTTTAACCTGTTGTTCATGTTCATAACCGGAGAATAACCTGGAAGCCTTTACCGGTTTCCCCTGGTATTGTAAATAACAGAGGCAATCATTTTTGAGGTCCTCAATAGTTAATGGGATATGATTAAACGGATTTAAGCTAATGCACCAGGTGCCTGTTGAGATGAGAATGAATGGCTCGGTAAAGTTAACCAGGTACGGTATAAGGGCGGCAGAGCTGTCATGCAAGCCTATACCAACCTTATAGTTGTTACCGGGAAACAAAGCCGGCACTACCTTGCCTGGCGAAAGTATTGGTGGTAGCTTTTCGGTTAGTCCTTCATGTTGTACCCACTCATGATATCTGTTCCGGGCAAAGTCCCACATAAAAGTATGGCAACCAATACTGGTCAGTTCTGAAAAGGGTTGACCTGATAATAAAAAGCTAAGGTATTGCGGTAGATGCAGGGCATATTTTACTTTTGCGAATACTTCGGGCTTTTGATATTTGATGCGGTAAAGCTGTAAACCTGAATTAAGGCTCCCCAATACAGGAGAAGCGGTAACTACGCTTAATTGCTCTTTACCACCGTAATCTTCATAAAACTTTTCGCTAAGCTCTTCGGGATACTCTTTTAAGTAATTATACAGCGGCGTAAGTGGCCTGCCATCCTCGCCAGAATATACAAAGCTTGCGCCATACGCCGAAAAATTAACAGCCCTTATTTTAAACTCCTTCATCCGAAAAACTTCACTAAGGGAATCAAATATTGATAAGCGCAAACTTTCAATATTCTCACATGGAAAACCATCTTCGTCAACTGTTTCTGTGAACCGGGCAGATTTTTCGAATACGATCTGGTAGTCTTCATCAAACAGGAACAATTTCTTGTTGGTTTTACCTACATCAAATATTGCAATAACTGGTATGGCGCTCATATTCGTATCATTTTAAAGCCCGGTAGCCACAGTCTTTAATCCGCGTTCTTTGATCAGGTTATCTCTCACGTTCAATTTGCGGTAGGCATTTAAAGGATCCAGGGTTCCCCCAACCAATAAACTTGCTTGCGCTATCAGCGGGCGAACATCTGTCCTGTAGGCCGTTTGTAATATTTCTTGCGCCAGGGCTACATCATTATTTAACTGGGCAGCCTGCAAGGCCTTCTTATCAACCAGTAACGCCTGCGCATAAGCAATTTTAATAGCCTGTACAGATTGTAAAAGGTCCTCAATTGGGTCTTTTACATTATGTGAAGCATCTATCATCCAGCCTATATCTGTAGCATGGTTCATGTTTCGGGCATCCATACCCTCAACCAATTCATTGAAAATCAAAAATAACTGGTAAGGATTAATGCTGCCAACAGTAAGGTCATCATCCCCATATTTAGAATCATTGAAGTGGAAACCTGCCAGCTTACCTTCCATCAGCAGGATAGAAACAATTTGCTCGATATTGGTGCCATTCAAATGATGCCCCAGATCAACCAATGTGCTTGCTTTAGGGCCCAATTTACTGGCCAAGAGGTATGATTGTCCCCAGTCGCCAATTGTTGTTGAGTAAAAATTAGGCTCATACGGTTTATATTCCACCCAAACTTTCCAGTCGTTAGGTAATGCGCCATATATCTGCTGCAAACTTTCAAGCGTGTTTTGGAAAGCCCCCCTGAAATTAAGCTGCCCGGGAAAGTTTGACCCGTCTGACAGCCATACGGATAAAGCTTTTGAGCCCAACTCAACACCGTATTTAATAACCTCGATGTTATGTTCAACGGCCTGCTGCCTTACTTCCTTATCAACGTGGTGCAGTGATCCAAATTTGTAGCTGTGCTTTTGGTTTGCCTGATCCTGAAAAGTATTAGAGTTTACAGCATCAAAATGTAATCCTAATTGTGCTGCCAATGCTTTTATTGATGGCGCATTATCAGGAATATCCCATGGGATATGCAGGGAAATAGAATTACTCGACCGGTTTAGCGCGTGAATAACGCCAACATCTTCCAGCTTTTCTTCCAGGCTGCGCGGCTCACCACCGCCCGAGAACCGCCCAAAGCGGGTGCCTCCTGTGCCTAATGCCCAACTTGGTATGGCAATGTTAAATACACTTAGTTTTAGTAAAACGTCATTTATATTTGCTATACCTTCAGCTATGAAGTCAAATTGGCGCTCATGTTTTGCTAAATGCTGATGATTAAATTCATCTATTTGATGTTTTTCTATTTGCATAATTGGTTTATAATTAGTCAGGGTAAATAAAAAACTTCTTTTAACGGAATGCTTACCGGCGAATGATCAGGGTTGGTTTCCATAATATCGCTCATGTAGGCCCACCATTTTTGCATAATGGCCTGCGTTGGCAAATTATCCAGCAGTTTTTGATCTTTCGCTTTTAAAAATCCAAACAGGTTATTGGTTTCATTATCTAAAAATATAGAATATTCACTGATGCCTGCCCCTTTTAACAAAGCCGATAACTCCGGCCATATTTCATGGTGGCGCTTTTTATATTCGGCTTCATAGCCAGGGAGTAACTTCATTTTAAATGCTACACGGGCCATAATTTTTTGTTTATAGTTTACACTAACGTACAAACGCCATTGCAACTCCCCCATCAACGTTCAGCACGTTTCCGGTAGATTTGCTTAGCAACCCGCCGGCAAAAGCAAAGCAGGCATTTGCAATATCATCAGGTAAAATAATTTCGTTTAATAAAGTACGCTTAGCATAATAAGCAGGCAGTTCTGCTACCGTAATGCCATATGCTTTAGCACGGCCTTCGGCCCATCCGCCGGCCCATATGTTGCTATCGCTAATTACCGCATCAGGGTTCACTACGTTTACACGGATCTTATCCGCCCCAAGTTCCGCGGCATTAAGCCTGCTTAAATGGAGCTGGGCTGCCTTAGCACTTCCGTAACCGGCGTTGTTAGGGCCGCTTACCAGGGCATTTTTACTTACTATGTTAATAATATCGCCACCGTTATCTTGTTTCTTCATGATTTTCACGGCAGCTTGCGTTACAAAGAACTGGCCCTTTACCAACACGTCATAAAGTATATCCCAATCTTTTTCCTGGTGGTCGCCAATAGTTTTTGATATAGATAAGCCCGCGTTATTTACAATCAGGTCCACTCCGCCAAAAGCCAGCACAGCTTCGGCAAATGCCTGGTCTATCTGTTCCTGGTTGGTAACATCAAGCAAAGCCGTTGCATAGCTATCTTTCCCGTATTTTAATTTAAATGCCTCTGCTGTTTCATTAAGCCTTTCAGCATTCATATCGTTAAGCACCACTACAGCGCCCTCTTCAATAAACTTTTTAGCGATGGCCTTGCCAATACCACCCGCGCTGCCGGTTATTAAAGCCACGCGGCCTGATAATGCTTTGGGCTTTGGCATGCGCTGCAGTTTTGCTTCTTCCAACAGCCAATATTCTATATCAAACGCTTCCTGCCTTGGCAACGAAGTATACTCTGATATAGCTTCGGCGCCCTTCATTACATTTATAGCGTTGATGTAAAACTCAGCGGCCACACGGGCTGTTTGTTTATCTTTTGCAAAAGTGAACATGCCAATGCCGGGATATAAAATTACTACCGGGTTTGCATCACGTATGGCAGGACTATTCGCATGTTTGCAGGTGTTATAATATTCGCCATACATTTTACGATAATCTTCAAACGCGGGCGCGAGCTTTTCTTTGATCGCATTTACGTCAGACAGGTCTTCGGCAGCATCAAGGGCCAGTACAAGCGGGCTTATCTTGGTGCGTAAAAAGTGATCCGGGCAACTGGTACCCATGGGTGCCAGCCTCTCCAGGTCATTTGAATTAATGTATTCCAGTACACGGGCGTCATCAGTAAAGTGCCCTATCATTTTAGTGTTAGATGAGCAAAAGCCGCGCAGGATAGGCGCTAAAGCGACTACTTGTTTTTTGCGGTTCTCTTCTGTTGCGCTTTCAAGTTTTTGGCCGCCAAACACAGGGCCTTTTTTCCCATAATTTTGCTCCAGGTATTCGGCACACTTTTCTATTACTTCAAGAGTGTTAATATAGCTTTCATAAGCGGTATCTCCCCATGTAAATAACCCATGTGATCCCAGCATTATACCCCGTATCTCCGGGTTATTATCTAAACATTCCTTTAACTGTAAACCAAGGTCAAAACCCGGCCTCTGCCAGCCTACCCAGCCAATAGTACCGCCAAATAGTTCTTTGGTTATTTTTTCGCCGTCTTTGGCAGCTGCTATAGCAATAGCAGCATCCGGGTGCAGGTGGTCAATATGTTTAAATGGTAAAAAGCCGTGCAGTGGTGTATCAATAGAAGGTGCTTTTGAAGCCAGGTCAAATATGCTATGGTTAAAAAGCTCAACCATTTCATCTTCGTGCGCTATGCCCCTGTAAACATTTTTTAAGCTGCGCAAACGATCAACATATAAGGCAGCCAGGCCACTTTTTTTCAATGTTCCGATATCTCCGCCTGAACCTTTGATCCACATAACTTCTACTTCCTGGCCTGTTAACGGGTCTTTAGCGTTTGTTTTGCATGAAGTATTGCCGCCACCGTAATTGGTTAGGCGAAGGTCGGCACCTAAAAGGTTGGAGCGATAGATAAGCAGGGCAACTTCGTCGCCGGCTAAAGCTGCTGCTTTGTCATCATCCCAAAGGTAACTTACGTGTTTAAATTGTGTTGTACTGGTAGACATCTTATTTAATTTATGCTGTTGATATTTATTTAATGGAGTTGCCGTAACCGACAACCAGAACTGATACGATAATTGTTAAAATACCCGCGATAACGGTATAAATTGCTTTTTTGCTTACGCCTTTCCACTCTTTCAGGATAAGCCCCCAGCTGTTAGCTACCAGGATAATGAATGCCATGTGCAATATCCACGAGCTGGCACCATTACCCAGCTTACTTTCGCCCATGCCGTAAAAAAAGAATTGCAGGAACCAGGTAGTGCCGGCAAGGGCACAAAAAAGATAGTTTTTAAATAGAGGTTTTTGTTTATTGGTATAATCACCAAACGTTTTATTGCGGGCATTTAATATCATGCACCATATAAAGTTAGTGGTTAAGCCACCCCATAAGATCACTATGTAGGTAACATTATTTGAAAAAAGAAAATTGCCCTGCCCGGGGTGGGTTGACTGCCAGGTGTTATTGGCAACATCGGCCATGGTTTTCCCTGCCTCTATCCCGAAATTGAAACAGGCACTTAAAACACCTGAAATAATGGCGACAAAGATGCCCAATCCAAAACGGTAATCCTTATTGTTATTTTCGGCTTGCTGGTTTTTAGCAAGGTCACGCTCTTTAATTGTTCCTGCCCTACCGCAAATAATAATGCCGATAGTACATATTACAATACCCAATAATACCATTTGGCCCCAGTGGCTGTTTAACAGCATACTAAAAGTATCCTTACCTTCCTGTGGGTAAAAGTTATAATAAACAGATGGAATGATTGAACCAAATACCGCGCATAAACCCAGTATAATAGTACTGCCTAATGATACACCCAGATACCTTACGCCCAAGCCATAAGTGAGCCCGCCAATGCCCCAAAGCAAGCCAAAAAAGTAAGTAAGCAGTAGTATGTGCCCATCTGTCGCTTTAATGATCTCTGAAAAGTTTGGTATTGTTAACCATGCGGCCAGCGGCGGAACGATCAGCCAGGAGAATATCCCGCCAACAATCCAAAAGCTTTCCCATGCCCACCCTTTTACTTTTTTGTAAGGGATGTAAAAGCTGCCGGACGCAAAGCCGCCTACAAAGTGGAATATAACCCCAAGTATGATCTGCATAATTTATTTTTAACGTGTTTATAAATGGTTAAACAATAATAAATTTATCAGATGATAAAACTGTCACTCACTGTTTCCAGCTAATGGCAGCCATACTTTACCACTTCTAAATGGAAGGCCTCACAATGGTATTGAAAGGAACCTTTATTTGCTCTGCCACGTTGCTTAAAACGAATTCCGCAGCTTTTTTACCCATAAAATCGAAATCTGCGGAAACCGTCGTGATCCCGTTTAAAATAAATTTCTTTAAAGGCGTTTCATTATATGAGATAATGCCGATATCTTCTTTCAACACTAACTGGTTAGATAACAATTTGCCGATGAGTTCGACCAGGTCATTTTCTGTTAGTGTGATATATAAACTATTTTTTAATATGCCTTCATTTTTAAGGTCCGGGATAATTTCGTAATCACAATTATATTTCTTGCAGAAATTCAGAAACCCCATGAGGATGTCAGTTGAATAATAGCTATTCTTCGGGAAAACTACCGTGAGGGAATCATATTGCTGGATCTGCGGTAATAAATTAACCAGGGCGTTATAAATATCATTTTCAAAATCTTCATATACCGCAGCGAATTTTCCGTCTACTCCGTCTACCAGTTTTCCCACTAAAACCAATTTTTCTTTAGGGATCTGGTTGATCACTTGAAAAGGCTCTTCGCCACTATCCACAAAATGCGGAATTATTACAATTTTATCATATCTGTCTATTTTGTCGGCCAATATCTTTTTTAAAAAGCTCAAACTGCTGTTATAAATAAAAAAATCAATTGATGCGCTATCCCCTAATGATTCTGCAAAGGAATCATATATCATTTTCTTTGGGCTGCTAAGCTTGTTAAACAATAACAGCACCTTAATAGATCGGTTTATATTGGTGTTGGAAATAAAATAACCCTTTCCCGGAACAGAGCTGACCACACCGCTTTGTTTTAAGGTGTTGTATGCTTTTGTTACAATATTCCTTGAAACATCCAGCGCAATGCTTAAATCATTTATAGATGGCAACACATCATTATCATCAATCAGCTTGTCATTAATGCCCTGTAAAATAGCATTGCATAGCTGCCTGTAATAAGGTGTTAATGAATATTCATCTATATGAATGATTTTAAGGAAATTTTTCATTGTACAATATCGTCAAATCCGTTTTAAAGTATTCCTATTTAGATGCCATATGCGGATCTGGTGGTTATTTTATTTCAAACCGGTATGATCCGGCATTTATTTTATAATCAGCAATTGAATTGATCCGGGTACCGTTTAAATACACTTTTGTAGCAGCTTTACCGGGAAAACGTATGGCAGCGGATGAATTAGCCGGTATTATAACGTTATATGTGATAGTATTGCCTGTTCTCGCCCACGAAGAAACAATTTTACCGTACGGGCCATCATGGCTGGCATTAAAATAATCAAGGCCGGATACAAAATTAGGCTGTAGCAATACATTTTTGAAACCGGGGTGCTGCTCGTCGGGTTTTATGCCACCCAACCCCTTAAAGAACCAGCCGCCAATTTCGCCAAACATCATGTGATTTAATGATATATCCCTGGCTGCATTAATATCCCAGTTCTCATAAAGTGTAGTGGCGCCGTTCACTATCCACCACCCCCATGAAGGGTAAGTATCCTGTGCAGCCAGTTTGTAGGCTGTTTCGCCCTGGCCATTATCACTTAAGGCATTTAAAATGGCTTTAGCACCCAATACACCAACATCCAGGTGCATGCCGTCTGCCGCAACCCGTTTCGCCAGGTTTTCGGCCAGGCGGGCCCTGTACTGATCGGGTACTATGCCCCACTGTAAGGCCATACTTAGTTCGGTTTGTACACCACTACCGTAAAGGCAGGTTTGTTTATTAAAGTATTTATTGTTGATGGCCTGTTTTATCTTCGCTGCCAATGCGCTGTAATAGGAGTAGTCCTGCTTATTACCGAAAAGCTTGGCAGCCTTTGCCAGGATATTAGCATCTACATAAAAATAAATTGATGAGGTATACTCTAATGCTGATGATGACTTAACAGGCACCCAGTCGCCACGGCCAAAGGTGGTAAGCCCGTCCGGACTTATGCCCGATACATAATTAACATAGGCTTTTATATTGCTGTAATTATCAGATAAGGCCCTGTTATCACCATAAAACATATAAAGGTTCCATGGGATAATAGCAATTGTACTTGTCCAGTCGGTGCCGTTGGCCCGGCCATATCCCCAACCACCGGTAGGGATAATATCCGGCAGTACGCCGTTTGGCTGCTGTTCATCCCGGTGATCTGCCAGCCATTTTTCATAAATGGTAATGCCATCAAAATTATACAGGCCGGTCTCTACCGCAAAATGGCCGTCGCCTGTCCACCCGTTTTTTTCGCGTTGCGGACAATCTGTAGGGTAACCAAAAAGGTTTGACAAGTAAGAGTTATTGGTTGCCGACCATAATTTATCAATCAGCGGGTTTGATGAACTGACCCTGCCTGCGGCAGACACGTCGCTGTGCATAAAATAAGCAGTAACATCTTCTTTATTTAACGTGAGTGGTTTGCTGCTCGTGATCTCGACATACTGAAAGCCTTTGTAATTAAACCTGGGCATAAACTCAACCGGGCCTTTTCCATTCAGTGTTACAATATCGGTTTGAAAAGGGTCATTCTTATCCTTTGGCCTGTAATAAACATCAATGTTTGACATATCCACATGGCCATTTTTGTAAAGTCTCTCGCCATGTTTTATCTTCACTATTGTCCCGCTTTCTCCATTTAATTTCACTTTTGTAACGCCGGCAATATTGCGGCCCATGTCTAACACATAGGTGCTGTCATCAAATTTAACAATGCTCTTAGCAACTATCTCCTCCACATTACGGATCGGTTGCATGGCCTGGCTTACAATTTGTTTGGATGGTGCTGCACGGAGTGTTACATCTTTCCAGCTTTTATCATCAAAATCGGCAGTGTTCCATCCGGGAATTTCTAACCGGCTGTCATAATGCTCGCCGGTATAAATGCTGTTAAAGATGATAGGGCCGGTCTGTGTCTTCCAGGTATCGTCAGTTGAAACAACTTCCGTCGTCCCATCAGTATAGGTTATCCTCATATCGAGGCAAAATGCAGGCCTTTGCCGCCAGGGCGCACGGTCAAAGTTCCAGACGGCTAACGACTGGTGATTATACCAACCGTTGCCAAGCAATACGCCAATAGCATTTTTGCCCTCCTGCAAATTGGCTGTAACATCATAAGTAACGTATAGGTTGCGCCTGTCAAACCGTGTATACATGGGATCCAGCCGGTGGTTACCTATTTTTTTACCGTTGATATACATTTCGTATAACCCGGCCACAGCAATATAGGCCTTTGCCGACCTTATCTTTTTGCCTATTTTAAATGTTTGCCTAAAATAAGGCGCAGGCTTTGCATCAACACTTTTATTGTCGCTTATCCATGCACCTCTCCAGTTGCGCTGGCTTATCATCCCTGTTTCAAAGCTTGCAAGAGCTGATGGTGCCAGCTTCTTTCCCTGGCGGTCCCAAAGCTGTACGCGCCAAAAATATTTAGTAAATGGTTGTAGCGGTTTGCCCTTGTAAGCTACCAGGTTTTCAGAAGAAGTGATTTTTACGGTGCTCCAGGTTATTCCACGCCCTGAAGCAACAGCTGCCGAATCTGTACCAACAATTAGTTGGTAGGCAGATTGTTGAGCGCCGTTTTGTCTGTCATCCAGCATCCAGGTAAGCCTTGGATTGGCCGCATCAATCCCCAGTGGATTATATAAATGCTCGCAATTAAGATTTATAGCATGTGCATTAGTTTGTGCCGTTATTTTTTGACAGAACAAAAACAATAAGAAGGCCGGGCAAATAAGCAAAAATTTCAATCTCATGTATAGGTTTAAGAAAATGGTGTAAATATCATTATGAAATTAAGAAGCTAACCAAAAGTACAAATAAGGATATGCTTTTACTTCGCCTCACTATCGGCAAAATTGAGCGTCAAAGTATTCATCCCTGGCTTTACGCGGAATATATCGCTATTGTTTGGCCTGGAAAAACTACCGTTAGGTGTGCTTATCTGATAATTGAGCCCCTTGAATTGACAACTGATCTTTGAGTTGGCGATTTTTTTGAACGGCAGATCTGCTTTTCCGGTTATGTTGAGATCCAGAAACCAATTATTTGATACTTTACCCGTTACTTTTATAACTACCTTCTTTTCATCCAGATCCATAATTAGGGTACCATTCCCTGATTTAAGCGGCCAGGAAATATGCAGTTTTCCCGCAGCAGGATTAGTGACCTTAGGGTCGCCACCTGTCAGTAATACTTCTTTTCCGTTTTCCACTGTCTTAAATCTCAATCCTGCGATATCCCTGGGGGTGCTCCAAAGGTAGCCGTCAACAAACGGTAATGTGTAAAATGCACATACATTGGTTTCCACTTTTTTTGTCAGATAATCTGATGGCAGCTTCTCGTTAAACAGGTGGATATCCCTAAAACGGAGCGTACCTTTTTCCCAAAGCAAATTTGCCCGGTAAAACCTGCTGTTGAACCATACTGTTTTCCGGTCACTGTCTCCAAGGTCTTCGTTAACGGTGATTGATGTGGCCGGCGTGGTTTTATAATGTTTACGGAACCAGGTACCCGATTCAACCAAGGTCTCTACTTTCAGTTTCTTTTCATCCCTTAACTTTGCAATAAGGGGCATTTGTATCTCAAAGCCTTTTGACATGGCGTCCCAGGTAAAGGAATTTTCCTGACCGGCCTGCGCATAGGCAAACTCCATCGATTCGCCCTCCACTAACTGTTTGAAGAACCAGTTAACCCAGCCGGCATCGCCCCCTGCATCTTTATAAACAGGTTCAAGGGTTATTACGCCTTGCCAGGTAGTGCCGAACCCGGTATCATACTGCCTTACAGGATCGCTGCCCAGCATACGGAATATAGGAACCGGTATCTGATTACTTTGATGCTGTGCCGGCATATAGGAATTTACTTTGCTTGGATAATAGGCCTGGTTCCAGTAACCGCCCCAAAGTGTATACCCATCGGTACCGTATTGGTCTTTACAGTTGCTTGATGCTACGATCTTATACTTTTGATAAAGATAATTTAAGGTGTGCTCATCTATAAACCATGAACCAACAGATTTTGGGTAATACCCAAATATCTTTTTAAAATCATGCATGTATACATCTGCCAGCTTTTCCCGTTCTGCGGGTGTATAGCCGGTTGAAAAACCAATATTGGCATGCCAGTCCCAGGGATATCTTCCCCGCCATTTCAGGCCGGCTTTTTCAACCATAGGCTGAGGGATCTCCCACCATGCGCCAATTTCAAACGAACCGGCAGGTAAGCTTTTGAGCAGCTTCTGATAACGTGCATCCATTAATGCATCGTACTGCAGTAAAAAAGTGCCGCGCAACTTATACTTGTTCATGATCTCCACCTGTTTTACCACAGTTTGGTACAATACATCCTCTGTCACCTTTGGGTCTCTCGGCTCCAGCAGGCGAATGAAGTTCACAATATTCACAATTTTGGGTTTAACCTTTGGCTTTACAGGCTTTTTATCCCCCGGGGTAATAAAACTAAATGAACAAAGCACAAAAATGAGTGTTGTGCCCACCATCAGTAAAGCCGGTAGTTTCTTTATGCGTATCATCATGCTGACCATAACAGGTTTACAAATCTTATTGAAGTTGAAAGATATAAATGTCACTAAATATATTTCATTACTTTATTCCAATGCGTACAGGAAAATGTAAATATCAAATTAAAACATAAACAGACAGGTAACTGTACCTGTCTGTTTACCGTGTATCTAATTAGCACTTACAAAAGCATTGGTCAGATGCGAATGATCAATTTAAACCGGAATAGGTGAGATTAGAACCAAACCTAAAACGACCGGTTGTTATTCCTTATTTTGTAATAATTGCAATTTCACCGCCTTGCTTAAACAGGTCATGTGACACAAAATATCCATTAATTTTTTTTCCATTAACTTGTATTGCTGTAATCCCTCTGCCTTTTCCGGGTTTGGTTATAGTAAGTAATTTACCATTGCTGGTTCTCCACTTTACTTTATCAAAAAGCGGTGCTGTTACTATGTACTTTGGATCTGTTGCCGAAAACGGATACAAACCCAACGCGCTGAAAACATACCATGACGACATTTCGCCGGCATCATCCATTCCGCTAAGTTCCAAACCTTCTTTACCTATACCATACAAGTTATTTAAAATGTGATCAATTATCTTCTGTGATTTTTCCGGCTTTCCAATAAACGTATAGGCAAAGGGGGCTTCATGGTCCGGTTGGTTTCCCTGGCAATACTGGCCTACCATGGTTTCTACATTTCTGGCGATATACTTAGGGTTCCATGGCAAAGTAAATAATGAATCTAATTTTGATTCAAACTTTTTTGGCCCTCCGTATAAGCTAATTAGCCCCGGCATATCATGTGGCGCGAAGAAAGACACTTGCCAGGCATTTGCCTCTCTGTACATATACTCATAATAGGGCTGCTCAGGGTTAAAATTTTTGATCCAATCGCCGTTCTCCAACCTGCCCCTCATAAACCGGGTTGACGGGTCAAAAACGTTTTTGTAATTTTTTGATCTCGCCATTAAAATCCTGTAATTGGCCGTATCACCTAATTTTTTTGCTATCTGGGCAACTGAATAGTCATCATAAGAATATTCCAGGGTTTTTGAAACACCGGCTTTGGCCTTCGTTTCTACCTCCGGGTGCTCAATATCAGGGTCTGATATATAGCCCTTTTTAATATATTCGGTAATAAACGGGCGGCTCCCACCCTCAATATTGGCATTTCTTAATAGTAATTTGTAAGTACCTTTTATATCGAAATTATCAATTCCTCTAAGGTAAGCGCCGGCAATGGAGGAAGCGCCATGATCACCATGAAAAAAAGTAGGTATAAACCCGGTTTTATCCCCTACGTCCTTCATCGATTTAATAACATCGAGTGTAACCTGCGGACTAATCAGCCCTAAAAGCACATCTTTATTCCGGTAGGTATCCCATAACGATGGTTCGGTATAGTAGCTAAAATCAGCTTTCGCTACATTTTTTTTGGCATCCCTGAATTCTCCGTTTACATCACTGCGTAATGCCGGCCAAAGAAACGACCGGTACAGGCAGGAATAAAACATTCGCTTTTGCTTTCCTGTTCCCCCTTCTACCTGGATAGATGATAAAAGGCTTTCCCATTTCCGGGTTGCTTCCGCGCGGATAACATCAAATGTTTTGTTACCGATCTCCTTTTCAAGGTTTTGCTTTGCATTTTCTACACTTACAAACGAAAGCCCTATCTTAAGTTCTACAGGCCCCGTGCCGCCATCAGCCAAATGCACTATGGCAAAACCTGTACGTTTTCCTTCATCTGTTTTGTCTAACTTATTAATTTTGGTGTTCAGTATGGCATAAAAGTAAACGTTTTCACCACCCTGAAAACCTTGTAAAGCCGAATTACCAACCTGCTCTATATTCCACGTTGATACCTTGCTGTTGGCTTTGCCCAGGTCAAATAATATTTGCCTGTTTGCATTGTTTTTATACTCATAATGATGATACCCCGCTCTTAACGTAGAGGTTAAACTCACATTTACATCGTAATCATCAAGATACACCTGGTAAAAACCCGGTGCAGAACTTTCCTTTTGATGACTGAATTTTGAACCGAATTTGCTGCCCGGATTGGAAAGAGGAAGAATAGGGATATTACAGAGGTTCCAATGCCCTTTATTAGTGTGCGTAAAACCCAAGATAACAGAATCTTCATATTGATAACCGGCACCAGAACCATATGCTGTCATAGGGCTTAATTGCACCATAGCATTAGGCAGCGAACTACCCGGAAATGTAAGTCCGGCCCATGATCTCCAACCTTTTGGCAATTCATAACCAAGAATTTTTGGATCAGTAAGCGGCGCTGTACCAATAAAGGTATTTACGTATTTGGTATATTTTATTTGTTGAGCTTTTGTTAAGGTATGCGATGTAAGCAGAATAACTATTACTAAATGTGATATGATTTTGATCTTGTTTTTCATATGATCTCGTTTTTCATGTTTCTTTATGCTATTCCTTACCGGCACGATACAGCATCTGTAAAAATATATTAATGTATTTCTATTACGAGGCTATTCGTTATACAAATTCATTTTTAACATGCCTTAGCTTCAATGTATACTAACAAAGTAAGGTTGAAATTTTCTAATATTATTAACTCTATCATTAAAGTTACCGACGATTGAGAGGGACAGATGTTACTAAAAAACGCCCCCGGCTCTCACTACCGGTGGGCGCATATATTAACCAATTTATAAATAAATTCTTACTTCTTCTCCTTTTGCAGGATGCTCAGGCGGGCATACAGCTCCGCTATACAGGCTTCATCCAAAAGCCATTTGGGTTTCTTTAACTCATCGGGTTTAGGTGTCCAGCTGTGACTTACCAAGCCATACTGATCCCGGGATGTTCGCCACGCATAGTTCAGATCTTTCTCAACAGCTGCTATATATTTATAGTCACCATCCACTTTGTATAAAGCTTCGTAACCGCGGAAAAGCACGGTAACAAACCAGGGCAGATCAATTTGCAGGGTTAAGTTCTTATCATGCGGTACGTTGCTAAAATGCTTGTAGCTATCCCTTGCTAATTGCTTTGCCTGATCCAGGTATTGCTTTTCGCCGGTAAACTGATATAACATCACAGCAGCCTCCAATAACGACCCCGTATTATAAGTATAAAATGTGCGGTTCTGTTTACCATCAAGCTTTACATCATTGACAATAACGCCGGTAGAATCGCGCAGGGTATTGTACATCCATTTATAGAATTTTTTGCCTTGCTCCAGATAATATTTATCCTTGCTGCCCTGGTAAATTTTAAGTGTGGTAAGCGTGGCCATGCCGTTGGTACATGCAGGCTTTTGGTCTTTATGGCCTTCCAGCCAGGTTACACCACCGCCGGCATCATTATTCCATCCGCTTAAAATAAACTTAAAAACATTCTTTGCGCGCTGTAAATACACCGGGTTTTTAGTATTGAAATATGATTCCATATAATCAATGCCTACCAGCCCATTATCGTCATAATAGCGATCGGCTTTCTCAAATTTTACGGGGTAGGCCTGGTAACCTGCGGGCTTACGAACGGCATCATGGTATTGTTCAATACCCATTACCAAACTATCCTGATAAGGCTTGTATTTAGTTTTTAGAGCGGGTACTTTCAGCAGCACATTGGTAGCCGAAAACATACCTGAGAAAGGCCATAAAAAGCTCACTTCCTTTTCTTTCACACCACTCCCCTGGAAATAATTAAGCGTATCCTTTTTGCCCGACGGATAATTCTCAGAGAATAACCCCACCTGAGCGGGCACCCGATAACGTTTCCAAACATTCATGTATATGTTTTCGGCACGTTTCTGGTATTCGGCTGCCAGGTTTTGCTGTGCAGATGACGTGTTGAAGCTACCGGCAATAATAATACCTGTTAACCCCCAACCCAATATATTTTTATTTATAAAGCTCATTTCTTTTATTTAGACAGATGATTTATTGTGCCGATGGCGGCGGTGTTTTTGTGCCCCATGCTGTGTTTGGCTGGTTTCCCATAGTGAATATTAATTTGCCACCTTTCATCAGCTCATCGCGGTACAGCCAGCAGTTATCAAGTGGTGTTCCGTTAAATTCTGCCGATTGGATGTAAACGTTATCCTTAGAATTATTTTTTGTTTCGATGGTCAGCGTTTTTTGGTTGCCTAATACAATAGTGGCCTTATCAAACAACGGGCTGCCTAGTTCTATAATAGGCCTCAGATCTGTAAAACCTTTTACATCAAACAAACCCAAAGCATTCATTACATACCATGAACCCAACTGGCCCTGGTCTTCGTCCTGCCCGTAACCGTAACCGTGGATAGGTTCCGTACCATAAAACTCCTGGCCTATTAACCTTGTCCATTTTTGAGTTAACCACGGCTTGCCCGAAAAATTGAACAACCAACTGATATGCAGATTGGGCTGGTTACCATGGTTGTAAATAGAGTTGATACCGGCAAATGCGTCAATGGTTTTACCACCCCCAAAGCCCAGCTTTTCTGATACGGTAAAAATGCTGTCTAACCTTTTATTGAAATTATCTTTACCAATAGCATCAATAAGCCCGGCCGGGTTTTGCGGCACATAAAAAGTGTACTGCACGGCGTTACCTTCCTGGAAACCTCTCCAGGGCTGGTATGGGTCAAACTTTTCAATAAAGCTGCCGTTCGCCCTTTTTGGCTGCATCAGTTTATTCTGCGGATTAAAGATCTCCCTCCACCCGTTCGAGTATTTGATGAGCTTATCATAATCATCTGTTTTACCCATGGCTTTGGCCATTTGCGCCGCCGCGAACGCGCTATAGCTATACTCTAAGGTATGCGAGCCCGAAAAATTAGAGCCGGTAGAGTCTGTGACAAAATCTCTGCCGGTTTGATCTATAAACGGCACGTAGCCATGATCAATAAATGCCTTGGTATCCATTTTACCCGAGCCAACAGCACGGTTCTTATAATTAAATTCGTTGCCTTTTACCGCTTCGTAAGCCAGGTTAACATCGTAATTCCGGATACCCACATTATAAGCGCCTGCCACTGCAAGGCCCACAAAATTGGTCCCCACGCCCGATACATATTCGCTGTTGGCAATACCATCGCCAAACCAGCCTTTATCTTTATAAAGCTGTAATTGTGTGTTTACAAAACTGCCATACCATTCCGGGTAGGATAACGACCATAGCTGGGTGATATTCCAGAAACCGCCCCAAATAGCATCCGTATTAATAAATTCGGCTTTAAGGTTTTTATCTGTTTGCGCGGGTAGCTGGCCAGTTTGGCCGCCATGTTTTGGATAAGCGCCATTAACATCGCTGGCTATACCCCTGCCCAATAAAGCATGAAACAGGCCGGTATAAAACTTGGTTTTGTTTTGCTCATCGGTACCTTCAACAGTAATTTTGCCTAACTGCTGCTCCCAGGTTTGCTGTGCCTGCGCTTTGGCCTGGTCAAATGATAAGCCGGTAGATTCTGTAGTAAAATTGTTCTTCGCGTTAGCAATTGAAGTATATGATAAGCCGGTTTTAACTTCTATCGTTTCGTTATCAGTAGTTTGATAATTTAGCACAAGGCCAGCGCCTTTACCGGTAGCACTTGTACTGTTTTCGTTTACACTATCACCTGCAAAAGAAAAAACAGTTGCAGGTTTCTTGCTGATCTCGCCATAAAAGAACATATCAACTTTACCTTCCGGGTCATACAGTTTTACATATTTTGGATAGGTGCTTACATACCCCTCAAAGTGTGTCTCATCCAGCATTTTTATACTTGCATTAGTAACTTCGCCGCTTTCGCCCTGCTTATTGCCAATATCCAGTATAATGTGTGATAGCTCGTTCTTAGGGAAAGTATATCGCTGAAAGCCTACCCTTTTGGTTGCGGTAAGCTCTGCCGTGATGTTATAATCATCCAGCAAAACTTTATAGTAACCCGGTTCGGCAACCTGGTTCTTGCGGTCGAATTTTGAGCGATAACCCGTGTTAGTACCTTCCAAATCACCGGGCTTTACTTTTAGCGTGCCGGTAGTGGGCATATAGCTTACACCGCCTACCTGCCACTCATGAAAATGCACAAAACCTTCTATCGAGTTTTGGCGGGTATCATAACCCACCGCTTCCCAGCCCGATGCATTGCCGTAATGCCCATTGGTAGACGGGGCCAGCTTTGCCATGCCATAAGGCACCGCGGCGGGTGTATAAAAAAACCAGCGGCTGTGCGCCGTGCCAATATTAGGGTCGACGTATTTTGAAACACTTTCGCGCTTTACACTGCACGATGCCAGCAATATGGCCAGTAAAGCAACACCCGGACTGAACTTATTTTTCATGTAGATATATTTAAAATAGCGGCCTTAACCGCGATGTACCTTCTTATTTGTATTTAGACATCATTGCCTGTATCCTTTGCATCCAGGCCTGGTCAACACCTTCTATCTCCGGCGAACGGTTATCACCCGCAAAACCTGAGAAGAAATAGTAAGCATGCGTATCCTTATTTCGTGCTGCTTTGTTTAGCGCATCAATATTATTTTGCGCAAAAGCAAGCCACTTAGCATCCTTATCCTGTTCATATAACCTTATCATACCCTGCGTTCCCCAACCACACCAGGCAGGGTTTACACGTGTTTGGCTTGGGTCGGTATTAAATATATAACCCTTATAAGCCGGGTTCCATAAAACAGTGTTCATGGCATTACCTATTGCCTGTGCTTTTGTAAGATAGCTGGCATCGTTCATGGCCTTGCCATATAGTATGTCGGCTTCTATCATTATGGCATTATCATAAGTAAATTTCTCGGTGTGTTTGGTTCCTGCACCCGGGCCATCAATCATCCATATATACAAACCGGTTGTAGAATCGAGCATGTTATTACGCAACCAGTTATTAACTTTTGTTGCCCAGTCGCGATATTCTGTATTGCCGGTTATAGTGTACAGGCGCGCGAAAAGCTGCATGGCAACACCGTTTGATTGTGATGGCTTATTTGGTTTTGCTGTGTTCCACCAAAAGCCGCCGCCATAAGTGTTATCCCAAAGCCCGCTGTTTATCAGCCAGTCGGCACATGCTTTGGCTTTGTTTAAATAGGCTTGTTTATCGGCACCTGAGGTTATATCATAAGCCTCCAGGTAAACCATGCCGGTGAGGCCGTTATCATCAACAAATTTATCACCGCCGGCACCGGTACCATTCAGGTTTACCGATGCGAAGTAACCGCCACGCAAATCTGCTTTATCCCAAAAGCCTTCCATAAACTGAAAAGTTTTGTTCATGTACGGCAGGGCAGTTGCATCACCGGCAGCCACCAAAGCAGCATCAGCATAGATCTGGCTTACATTATACCATTCAAAACAGTTATTGGCGTTTGTAGTGGTGTTTGCACGATAACTAAAATTAGATGTTAGGAAGTTACTGGTAACAAAACTCCGCGTTTGCTTTGCCAGGTCAAGATATGACGTAGTTTCCGGCGGATCAGGGGGTGTTCCACCGCCGCCGCCCGGAGGGTTTGGTGTTACATTCTTGTCCTTACTGCATGATGCCGCCAGCATAATTACAACAGCCATCCACCCAAATAGTACTTTTTTCATGATAATATTTTTATAAAGCACCTGCAGTTTAAAACTGCAGGTGCATAAATTATGGGCAGTTGTTTATAAGACCGTTACCTTATGCGTGTATGCTTCCGGTGTTAACATTACATCAACCTTAACATGTTTTTTATCGGCAGATGGGTCAAATTTGTAAGTATTATTCCATTGATCATTAGTTACGGGCAACAAATAAAAATAGGAAGCCGGTTTGCCAGCGGGCGCATCGTTATTGACACTGCTGCTTCCAACATATTCAAGGCCGGCCGCGGTGTGAATAATAAATTTATAACGTTCATCACGCCCCCAATCAAATTGGAAAAATTCTACTGCAATGTTCGCAGCTTCCCATGTGCTGCCGCCAATGTAATTTAGCGTACCTATCTCTTTACCATAGGCAGACATATATAAACCTATCGATTGGATCTCGATAGATTTTGCAGTAGCCGATGTGAAATCGAAATTTAAACGATATGCTTTTTGGGCACCGCTAACGGTAACTGGTGTATTACCTTCTTTAATTATGCCGTTCTCAATGTAATACTGTTTGCCGCCACTGGTATTTTTATCAGTAAGGATATAATCGCCGGCCTTTAAAGAAGTATATATTTCAAAAACACCTTCTTCGTTCTTTTTCAATTTAACCGCCTTACTCAGGTCAGCGCCTCCTTCGGTGGCAGAACCGGTTAGGTAAAGATCAACCGGGCTTTCGGCAAATCCGGCCGGTCTGTTTAACTGTATGGTCCTTGAAACCGAAGCAATTTTGGCATTCGTACCTTTTGAGGCAATAATTGTCCATTTTAACTTACCAGTGCTTGATGCCGCTATACCTGCCATGCTGGCTATCTTGTTCAGATCTTTGTGGCTAAGTGTAATTTGTGTATCTACCCCACCCTTGTCAGATACTATTTTATACACCGGCTTACTAAAGTCGCCACCTTCTTTATCAAATGCTATTTCATACAATACCAAACCTCCGTCCGCATCCGTTGCCGCGTCCCATTTAAACAATACCGATGATGCGCTTGTAGGATCGAGCACCACGTTTGTATTATCATTCGGCGAAGCCAAATTACCTACAGCGGTTAAGTTAAGGTCTAACGGCCTTTCGTCCTTTTTGCAGGATGTTATTGAAATTATGGCCAGCAGCATTATACTACCCAGCCTGATCAGATTTTTCATATCTCTCTAATTTTTTTTGTTATTAATTGGTATATCCCGGGTTTTGGCCAAGTTTACTATTCAGGCTAACATCATGTGCGGGTATTGCCCACAGGTAATCCCTTGCAGGGTTAAACTTCCTTAACTGTGTCCTTATGTATCCATTATCGGTGCTTGGGTCTGATGAGAATTTGGCGCCATGCGCGTAGCCATTCATAACTGTTTCGGCTGTTTTCCATCTCCTGATATCGTCAGTCCTTAAACCTTCCATTGCTAATTCAACTCGTCTTTCGCGCCTGATAATGTTGGTCATATCAGCACCACCCGGATAGGTCAATGCACCCGCTTCTGTAAAGCCTGCCCTTGCACGTAATGCGCCAATGGTTTTATTCCAAACGGTTGCATCCATCTGGCCAAGGCTTTGTTTTGCTTCGGCATAATCCAGTAGGATCTCGGCATACCTGATCAAATGCAGGTTATTGCCTGATACGAAATTTGCCAGAGCGCTGGGGTCAAAATATTTTCTCCAATAATAACCGGTTGGTGATGCCGCCTGCGAACCCGCGCTGTACTCGTCAAGGCCAGGCTGAACGGGATCAGTACCAGGTTTTATGTAGATAGTTTTGGTAGAATTGTTGGCGTTTACCCAGGTATATTTGTCGTAAACAACTGTGGCGGTTAAACGTGGGTCACGGTTAGCATATGGGTTGGTTTCTGTATAGCCCGAACCTGATTCGTTTATACCTTTGCCATTCAGCATAATATAATCGTTAACCAGTTCCTGTGTTGGCGCCATGCTGCTTACCCTGCCGCCTACTGTTCTTGGTGCAAAATCCCAGAAATCCTGCCAGGTGCGTATAGTTGGCACATACTGCAAAGAAAATATGCTTTCGTTGTTTTTATTGTTAACTATCGGATCGCTAAACAATGCGCTGTAGTTGCTGGCTAATGAATAAGCGCCGTTAGCACCCTGGTCGTTCATTAATTTTTCGCAGATAGCTACTACCTCTGCCATACGGTCGCCCTGATATAGCAATACCCTGGCTTCTAAAGCTAATGCAGCGCCTTTTGTAACCCTTCCATTTTCAGATTCGGGGATCGCATCTTTTGAAGGAAGATCCGGAATAGCGGCTTCCAGTTCATCAAGTACAAATTTAACTACCGTTGCCTTTGGTGAACGCGCTACAACTTGTGCTTCTTCCGGCGTACCATCATGATCCATAATGGGCACATCGCCATACCATTTTGTTAAGTTAAAATGCTCAAATGCACGTATAAAACGGGTCTCCGCCTTTAGCCTGGCAATTGTAGCAGCAGGAAGGGTAGTATTCTGATCAACGTTTTTCAGGAATATATTACACGATTTTATGGTTGAGTAATAATAGCCCCAGTCACCCTGAAACTTGGCTGTAAGTGAAGTAGCATTACCACTTGCAATTACGTTAAGGTCGCCACTTGGCGAATAGGCATTATCAGATATTGCCTCTGCATTGAAATATAATGCGCTGTTATAAGTTAAACCGTAGTTGTTATATAAGGCACTGTATACATTCGCGTCAACCTTCCAGAAGGTAAGGTCGGAGAATCTGTCTGTTGGTGCAATATCAAGTTTCTTACACCCTGATACTGCTATTATCGCAACAGACACGATCAAAAGCTTTTTTAAAAATTTCATTTTTATATGTTTTAAATATGATCTGTTTAGAATGTTATATCAATTCCGGCTCCGTAAAAAACTGCCAGCGGGTATTGCCTGGCGCTGTTTGATGCTGAACTTGGGCTTAGGTTATTACCAAACTCAGATGTTTCCGGATCAATAAACTTCAACTTGGTTAGGGTAAGCAGGTTCTGGCCTATCAGGGATAGCCTTAATCTTTCCATGCCTATCTTTTTAGAGATATGGGATGGGAATGTGTAACCTATATTTACGTTCTTTAACCTGGCATAAGCAGCGTTATACTTATAAAGATCAGAACCGGTACGCCAGTTGTAGGTATTTGATGGAGAACCGATATTGGCCAGTATTGGATACCTTGCATCAGGGTTGGATGGTGACCAGATATCTGTTTGATGATCGTAAACGGTAGCGCCATAGCCATAGTGGAACGGCTCAACTAGTTCACCTCTCAGGAATGCATCGCGTTTGCCAACACCCTGTATAAATAATGACAGATCTAAACCTTTGTAGGCTACCCTGTAGGTAAAGCCGAAAGTATAGCGTGGAAAAGGGTTTCCTAATATGGCCTTATCTTTATCATCTATAATACCATCGTTATTCAGGTCTTTAAATTTAAGATCGCCCGGCTGAACACTGGCACCGGCCATTTTTGGAGAATTATCTATATCAGCCTGGTTCTGGAAAAACCCATTTGTTTCATAACCATAATATTGGGTTACCGGCTCACCCACCCTTCTTATTAACTGAAATACATCCTGGTTGTATACCTGTTCTTTTGTATTGCCGGTTAATTGCAATAAGGTATTTTGGTTATCGGCTATATTTACACTAAAGCTTTGCGTAACATTTTGTCCTCTTAAATTATAGGTTAACGAAGCTTCCCAGCCTTTTGCCCTAACTTTGGCCACATTATAATCAGGAGATGCAGCGCCAAATATTAGCGGGATATCCTGCCTTGGCTGTAAAATATTACTGGTTGTTTTATTAAAGTACTCAAATGTAGCGGTTAACTTGTCATTAAATAAGCCTACATCTAAACCAATGTTTAAGCTCGCTGCCCTTTCCCAGGTCAGGTCATGGTTTGATAATAAAGTACCTGCACCACCAACCGGGGTTTTATCAAACCCATAGGCACTGGCATAATTAAAGTAAGTTGTTTGATACTGATAGTTATTTACGTTCTGATTACCAACAATACCGTATGATGCCCTTAGCTTAAGCGTATTTACGGTGTTTTTAATATTCTGCATAAACGATTCTTCAGATACGATCCAGCCTGCACTTACCGAAGGGAAGAAACTTGCCCTGTTGCCCCTGGCAAATTTTGATGAAGCATCGTTACGAAACACACCTTCCAAAAGATATTTGTCTTTATAAGAGTAATTTACCCTGCCAAAAACAGAAAGCAAACTGTTTGAATTAATACCAATACTATTATTAGAGTTAACAGCATCTATTAAAGTACCTGTTGTAGGCGTACCCAATAAAGGGTCGGTTAAAGTTTTTTGCAGTGTAAAACCCCGTTGACTATAGTTTTCACTTGATACACCTAATTGTGCCTTAAAAGAATGGTCTGATATTTTTTTACTGTATTCGGCATATACCTGTGTATTTAACAGTAAAGACTTGCTGTTACCGTCTAACACAGCGCGGTCATCACCATATACACCTGCGGGTAGGTAGTTAACTTGTACCCTCCTGTAAAAGCTGCCGTTGTTTTGAACGGTACCACCAAACTGGCCGGTTAACTTCAGGTCTTTTGTGATGCTTAACTGGCCATTAAACGCGCCAAAGATCTCATCATTATCAGCCTGGTTAAACCCACCTTTTTCAAGTACCCCGTACTCATTGTATTGCGAAGCTACCGGGTTAGTTAAATAATTACCGTCTGCATCCTGCCAGCTATAGTTATGCGGTACACGGTTAGCATCTGCAAATATATTGTTGTCGCCAACACTATTGGTCTTGTTACGTGTTTTGGTATAGTTAAGAATAATGTTAGCCCTGAATTTGCCAACAACAGATGTTTGGTTTAACCTAAGGTTATATTTCTGATAGCCAAAATCTGCACCCGACCCGCCATTACCAATTAAGTTACTGCCCTGGTTTTGGTAACCGGCAGATATGTAATAGGAGCTATTCTCGCTACCACCGCTCATGCTTACGTTATGTGATTGCAGCGGCGCTTGTTTTAGCAAGTGCTCCACATCCCAGGTGCCATTACCCTGGTCTTTCAATGCCTGGATCTGGTCTGGTGTGTAGGCCGGCGGCAAACCAGAGTTAACCAGCGACTGATTTTTATAGTAAGCGTTATCCCACGCATTTACTTTATGCACAAGTACCTGCGCATCCTGCAAACCGTAGCTGCCATTATAGTTAATAGTAGGTTTTGAGTTTAGTTTACCGCTTTTGGTGGTTACTAAAATTACACCATTTGCAGCACGCGAACCGTATATAGCTGCCGAACCCGCATCTTTTAATACGGATACGCTGGCTATATCATTGGGGTTTAAAGTATTTAAGTTACCGCCAACAATACCATCAATAACTACCAAAGGTGTGTTATCACCCAATGTACCTACTCCCCTTATGTTCACGGTAACATCACTACCGGGGTCTAAAGTACTTTGTTGTATAATTAAGTTGGGAGATTCGCCTTGTAATGCCTGAAAGGTATTCAATACGGGCTTGTTCTCTATGTTTTTAGCACTGATAGTACTTACGGCACCGGTAAGATTGATCTTTTTTTGCGTGCCATAACCAACAACCACTACTTCGTCAAGTGATTTGCTATCCGTTTTTAACGTAACGTTTATTTCTGTATTACCGGCAATTGCAACGTCTTGCTTAACAAAACCCACAAATGAGAAAGTAAGCTTTCTGTTAGCATAGTTATCTGGTATTCTTAAAGAGTACCGGCCGTTAACATCGGTAACAGTGCCAATATTGGTACCTGTAATACCAACACTTACACCTGGCAAGGGATGATTGGTGTCATCTAAAACCCTGCCGCTAATGGCTATCTCAACAGCCTTTTTATTGTATGTATGGCTTGTAGCCACGGCAGTGGCATTAGCTATATTACAATTTAGAGCAGCAGCGCCAAGCAACCCGGCAACCAGCGACTTATTATAAAGCCGCTTTAGTTTTTTTAATTTGTGTAATAATTTCAATCTCATAACATTCGGTTTATTAGTTATCTTTTATTTTAGGTTTGTTTATTGTTTCAGATGCTGCACTCTTCTCTATGCTTTACTTTTATAGTTTTCTTTCCAGTAATTTTCAATATTTTCAAGTGACCGGCCTTTAGTTTCAGGAATAAGTTTCCAGGTGATCCACAAAGCTGGCGAGCAGCACAGGGCAAACAGCCAGAATGTCCACGATGACCCCAGCCCTTCCAGCATTACAGGTGTTAACTGGCCAACCAAAAAGTTGCCTATCCATAATGAAAGTGTTGCTAATGCCATAGCCTTCCCCCTTATGGCATTGGGGAATATTTCGCCAACTACCACCCAACAAACCGGGCCGAACGAAAAGGCGAAACAGGCTATAAATGCAAGGATAAAAATCAGGATCCACGGGCCCGATGTAATACCCAGCGCGAATAATGCGCCGATAATGATAAGCGATACCACCGCACCGCCAACACCCGCAAAAAGCAGGGGCTTGCGTCCCCATTTATCAATTGTGAAGATGGCCACAAAGGTGAACACTACGTTTACCAAACCAATGGTAACCTGCCCGCCCAGGGCGTTATTTAGTGTAAAGCCAGCCTGTTCCAGTATCCTGGGGCCATAATATATTACCGCGTTTATACCGCATACCTGAGATAGGAAGGGTAACAACAAGCCTATCCATAACGCTTTGCGGTAAACAGGTTTAAATAATTCTTTAATAGAGGTATCGTCTTTGTCATCCTGCGCCTTAAAAGCTTTAATTTCCTGTGCAGCGGCTTCGCTGCCATCTATCTTTATCAGAATCGCTTCTGCTTGTGGTTCCCGCCCTTTTAATAGCAGCCATCTTGGCGATTCGGGTACTAAAAACAAGCTCACTAAAAAAATAACGGCAGGTACAGCACCAAGGCCCAGCATTGCCCGCCAAACTTCGGCAGAGAAAATGGTGTGCATACTTCCGTTTCCATAACTATTACCGGCGTGGTTAGCCAAATAAGCGTTTGAAAAATAAGCCAGTACAATTCCAATGGTTAATGCCAACTGATAAAGTGATACCATCATACCGCGGTAGCGCGATGGCGAAAACTCGGAGATATATAAGGGCGATACCATTGACGCTACGCCAATACCCAGGCCGCCTATTAAACGGAAAATAATTAATACGGCAAACGAGCTTGAAAGCATACAGCCCAGCGCCGATGCCAGGAACAACACTGCCGAAAGTATCAGTACGATCTTACGGCCATATTTATCACTGAGCTTGCCTGAAAAGCCTACGCCAATAATGCAGCCCAGTAAGGCGCAGCTAACAAACCAGCCTTCGCTAACCGCGCTCAGGCCAAAATCATTCTTCACCAGGCTTACCGTACCAGAGATCACGGCTGTATCAAACCCGAATAAAAAACCGCCAAGCGCAGCTACCAGGCACACCAGGTACAGGTAGGTACTGCTCTTCTTTACTTCAATAGGATTTATTGTATCTATCATTTCCATTATTTTAAAAATGCTTTAATCACTTTTGCACGGCCTTTACCCAAATTGGTTAAGGTGTATGAACCCGCTGCTGCCGGTACTGCAAACGTTTCTGAATAGGCAAATTCTTGTTTGGTGCCATCGGCGGTTTCCAGCAGTACAGCCTGCCCTTCAACCAGCATCATTACATGGCATACGTTGTTGGTTTCTACTGTGGTTTTATTGTCAAACTCTATGCGGTGCACATCATAAAAATGTTCTGCATGGGTTGGCATGTGTATCAGCTGGTAACCTTCGGTTTGTTCAATTACCGCAGGCTTTGAGATCAGTTCACGGTAAACCTGTTTGCCTTTGCGGTTAAAATCAAGATTATTAAAGGCGTGGTCTATATTTATAGGGCGGGGGTTGCCGTCAAGGTCAAGGCGCACCCAATCGTATAGCTTAAAGGTGAAAATGTAAGGGGTCGCGCTTATTTCCAGTACCATGTTACCCGCACCGGCACTGTGTACAGTACCGTTAGGGATAAGGAACAGATCGTGTTTTTTGGCTGGGTGTGATTGCACATATTTTTCTATCTCTATTTCGGCATTTGTTTCCTGGCTATCCTCCAGCACGTTTTTGAACTCGGACGGGTCTATGCTTTCCTGAAAGCCAAGGTAAACGCGGGCATTATCTTCGCAGTCTAAAATGTAATAGGTTTCATCCTGGGTTATGTTCTCACCAAAGTTCTCCTGTATGTATTTAACCGTTGGATGGCACTGGATAGAAAGATTGCCCCCATTGAATGTATCCAGAAAATCGAAACGGATAGGGAACTCATCGCCAAAGCGTTTGGCATGTTTACCCAATATGTTTTTATTATTACTGAACATTAAGGTATCGAATGACACCTCCAACAAATTGCCATCGCTTTCAAACACTAAACCATTCTCAGGAACGATCATTTCAAACGACCAGGCGTAATTAACCACATCCTTATTAATGTTATTAATATGCTTTTTGATCCATTGCCCACCCCATGTACCCGGTTCAAACCAGGGGCGTACACGAAAAACCGATTTACTGATCTTATTAAGGCCCTCAGCCAGATCCGCTTTATGCATCCAGTTAATAGTTTCCGGCCATTGACCGTCTGCTACAACAGCTATACGATCAAGGATCGCTTTCTTATGGTTGTTCAGTATTACCCAATCCACAAAATAAAAACGCTTGTACATCTGAAAGGGCTCGTTCACCTGTGCAGCACCTAAATTGGTAATACTGCCGGCACGCATCCTAAACTGCAATTCGTTCTTCGGCAGATCGATATATATAACCGGAACATCCCAACCTGATAAAACCGCGCCGGTACCTATTATAATATTGATATCACTGTCGTCAGCGGTTTGTTTAGTAAGGCTTGCATCGTAAAAGTCACTTAATGATAATGTAGTTTTAGTGCCCCAAACAGATTCGAATTTGCCTAAAAATGGCTCAACCAGCTTTTCAATTTCATCAGCAGGCTTTAAAAATGTTTCTGTTCGTATCCAGTTCACTTTCAGTCCGGCTTCCGTAAAATAATCCTGCAGCCCTGCCCGGATATTATTCCAAAATAAGCCGTCATACCCATCAATCAGGACGGTCTTTTGCTGTACAATGTATTGGGCAAGCGAATTAAAGCCGTTAAATATTTTTCCTGAACCTAATGCACATGCAGGATAAACATTGTAGCCGCCATTGGCATTAAAGGTATCATCCAGCTTGGCCGGCATTAAAAATTGTGTGGTTTTCCGCATTTCAGCGGCAACACTTTCTATTTGCTTGTGATCTTTAGTGTCAATATTCATGTAGTAATGTATGTATATATTAATTTTCCAATAAAAAGGCCATCAAAGAGGCATTATTAGATTTTCTGGAAGTAAGATTTATAATTGGTTTATAATTATAATGTACAAACATATGAACAAATTTAACAATGCCAAATAAATTAAAAAATAAATTTGTTAGTGTAAAAACCACACTATTTGATACATAGAGCCTATTTTACAAATATCATATGTATGTACAGTTGTACTTATGAATGAAATTTTATTATCATTGTATATATTACATTGCATGAAATATTCTATTGATCATAAAAGTCCTGTTCCGCTGCATATACAAGCCGAAGAGCTTTTAAGAAAGATGATAGCCGAAGAGGAGTATCAAAACGGAAAGCTGTTACCAAATGAGGTGGAATTGGCCAAAGTGCTGGCCATATCACGCACTACATTACGCCAGGCAATAAACAAATTGGTGTATGAAGGCTTACTGATCCGTAAAAAACGCACCGGCACAAAAGTTAACCATGCAATAGTAAGCTCCAAATCAAATAACTGGCTTAGCTTTTCGCAGGAAATGAAACTGCGGGGTATTACCATCAAAAACTTTGAACTGCATATTACCTGGGTTTATCCGGATGAGATCCTGGCTAATTTCTTCGAGATAAAAAAAGATAGAAAAGTATTGAAGATGGAAAGGGTGCGCGGCACGTCTGACGACCCTTTTGTTTACTTTATTTCCTATTTTCATCCCCGTATTGGGCTTACCGGTGATGAGGATTTTAAAAATCCTCTTTACGAAATGCTGGAAATGCAATACTCTACCGTGGCTACCCTTTCAAAAGAAGAGATAAGCGCCCATGCAGCTGATAGTATTATTGCCAGTAAATTAAGGATAGCAAACGGCAGCCCGGTACTGTTTCGTAAGCGGTTTGTATTTGACCAGGGCGAACGCCCGATTGAATATAACCTGGGTTACTATAAAGCAGATAGTTTTGTATACACTGTAGAAAGCAGACGCTAACATGGCGATTGTCCCTGTTTCTCTAACACGGGTAATATGGGTATTCTGCTGTGATTAAGTACTGAAACCACCCCTTTCGCTCGGGCGGCGAAACCACCACCGCAATTTCTGACAGCCAGGAGATTTTCCACAAAAGCCGGAATTTTGTATGATCCTCGTAATATTGCAAATAAGATGGCAGAGATGAACCCCGCGATGCAGCTGGCTTATGATTATTTAGAAAGTACGAACACTGTGGTTTTTCTTACCGGCAAAGCGGGTACGGGTAAAACTACTTTTTTGCAAAATCTGCGGCATGTTTCTCAAAAAAGGCTGGCTGTTGTGGCACCCACAGGTGTAGCAGCAATAAATGCGGGTGGCATGACCATCCACTCCTTTTTCCAGCTTTCTTTCGCACCGGTCATTCCTTCAGGCACCGGCCGGCCAGAAATTCATTACAGCGACGAGAAAAAAAATTTGCTGGCCCACCTGGAACTGCTGGTCATCGATGAAGTAAGTATGGTGAGGCCGGATGTGTTGGATCAGATCGATCTCATTCTGCGGAATGTAAAAGGCTCACAATATCCTTTTGGCGGTGTCCAACTATTGTTAATCGGCGACTTGTCACAATTAAGCCCAATTATTAGGGATGATGAATGGAGCATACTCAGGCCTTATTATACCACGCCATATTTTTTCAGCAGCCAGGTCATGCAAAAAGCGCCTTATGTGCGTATTGAGCTGGATCATGTATTCCGCCAAAAAGAACAGGCATTTGTTGATATCCTGAATGAGGTGCGTAATCAAACCATCAGCGCGGCCGGTCTGGAGGTGTTAAATGCAAGGTATCAGCCGGATTTCCGGCCCACAGTTGAAGAACCCTATATCACGCTGACCACCCATAATAGTATAGCCCAGCAAATCAATAACGAATACCTGGAGGCATTGCCGGGACAGGATTATGAATTTACAGCCAGTGTTCGGGGCGATTTCCCGAAAGATGCTTATCCAACAGATATCAGCCTAAAGCTTAAAATTGGCGCGCAGGTAATGTTTGTTAAGAATGATAGTTCGGCCGAAAAATTATACTACAATGGAAAGATAGGAACCGTAAGCCACATTACAGAAAATACGGTTTTTGTAAGATGCGGCCGGGACGATAAAGAAATCGCGGTTGAAGCATTGGAGTGGACCAATATTAAATACCAGTTGGAAGGTGAAGCCATTAATGAAACCAATTCCGGCAGTTTTGCACAGATCCCTTTAAAACTTGCCTGGTCAATTACCATACATAAAAGCCAGGGATTAAGTTTTGATAAAGCAATCATTGATGTGTCTGAATCCTTTGCTCATGGCCAGGCTTATGTAGCCTTAAGCCGCTGCCGCAGCTTATCAGGTATGGTTTTGCGTAACCCGATAGCCGCGCATAACATAATTGGCGACCCGGCGGTTACCCGCTTTAATGAACAGGCCAGGGTATTGCAGCCAGATAGGGAACGACTGGAGCATGATAAAGAACTATACAGGCAATTCTTGCTGGGAGAGTTATTCAATTTCGGGCCGCTGCAAACCAGGCTCCAGGGCTTTGAAACCCTCCTGCCCGATCTGGAAAAGAATATCATAAGTGTAGCTGAAAAATTCACCCGGCAATTAAAAGCAGCGCGTAGCCAGCAAGCGGCCGGTTATTTCCTTGATAAGCTCCGCATAACTGTTGAAGACTTGCACAGGCAATTACCCAGCATCATCGGTCAATCAAAGACCGCTGCCGCCAAAGCTGATCAGCTCATTATCTGGCTCATGAACCGCATTCATCTGATGGAATATTTTGCACTCCATCCTTTTACTACAACTGCTTATTTAGAACTGATAAAGAATAAAATAGGCGCTCATGACCAATCTTACCTGAAAGCATTGAATGCTAAGCCGAATGAAAAACTATATGAGCAAATGATTAGCTGGCGCGAACAGGCTTCCTTGAAACAGAATGTTATGCCCAACATGATCTTCACAGAGAAAACGCTGGCCTCAATCGCAGAAAAATTGCCGCCGACGCTTAAAGCATTGGGGAGTATCAAAGGCGTTGGGGTGCATAAAGCGACACAGTACGGCCCTGAACTTATTACCATGATACGCACCTACCTGCAGGAATTACAAGGGCCGGCAACCGAACAGGCGAGTTTATTTTAGCTTAACACATCTTAACCGGCAATACAAGGGCCCGAATGGTCATTAGAAAACTGGCATCAGGAATTGGCGCAGGCATAACCCTCAAACAAGGCTGCAATTGTTCTAAAAACGTGTAGCTGCCTGATTATATGCATTCGTAATTTTGCTTGAAAACCCAAAATTACCTCTTATGAAAAAGCACTTTTACATCTTTGTAACTGTATGCGCTATGCTAACGGTTGCCGCCTGTAAAAAGACTGAACAACCAGTAATGAACAGTCAGTTAAACGCCGACCAAACGACATTAGCAACCACTACTTACCAGCCGTTAACAGTGATCACTATAGCGGGCCAGGCCTTTCAACAAGCTAACGTTGACGGGCCTGGCAACCAGGCCAGATTTTATTCGCCCCATGATATTAGTATAGCAGAAGACGGGAGCTTATACGTTACCGACAGGATCAATAATAGTATTCGTAAGATAAATACAAGTAATGTAGTATCTACCGTTACCATTCCCCCCAACACCGATGGCGAAACGCTTCAATTTCCAGAGGGAATTTTCATTGCAAAAGATGGAACCATGACCGTATTGCAGGAAGTGCAATATTTAGATAAAACACCACATCCATTTTGGATAATTAAGCCCGACGGACAGGTTATTACTCCGGCCACCAGAACAGATAACTACTGGGACTATAAATATCTTAGTATTGCTTTTGACCCATACAGCAATTATCTTAAAACTTGTGGCGCGCGCCGTGTAGTGCAACACTCAAGCCAGTATACGCCGTTTATGGAAGATCTTGAAATAAGGAATGGTGTGATAGGCGCAAACAGATATGTTCCGCCGGTTGATTCATTTGCAATGGAAAATCGTGGAACTTCTACCTTTGCTAATATGTATTGCGCGTATAATGGTGTAAAATACTTTGTGGTTCAAAACCGGTATATCTTTAAACTTACCCCAAGTGGTGTATTTACACGCATTTATCGTGACCTTGACCTAAATAGCGTATCAAGCATGGTTGCAACAAAAGACAGCCGAACAATTTACATTGTTAACCGCGGCAGAATAGAAGCTATTTCAAACGGGAAAAAGCAATTTCTGGTTGGGCCAAATATTGACTTTTCCGGATCTGGGGACGGCGTAGGCTCGCAAGCTAACGTGCAGGCATTTAAACTCGCGCTATCAAAAGATGAAAGGACCATATATTTTACGGACGCCGCGAGGTCTACCGTAAGAAAACTTATCTTAAAGTGAAGTGTGCTTACTGATAAGCAATAATGATATATTAAGCAAGTTGTTGGTTACATATAAACATATATAGGCACCGCTACTGTACTTTGTAAAAAAGAGAAAAAGATATATTTACAAAAATGTTCTTTCGTTATCTGAAATTGAACAGTGTAAATTTGGTTTTAGCATTCTCTTTATATGAATTACATCGATCTGCTTTTGATCGTGGTTATGCTGCTATGCATCTGGGAAAATTACAGCCAGGGGTTTATACTATCCGCTCTTGGCCTGCTATCCTGGACAGGCAGCCTGATCATGGGGTTTAACACCTATACTTTTATCAGCAAGCTGATGCTAAGGTTTTTTCCGGCAACAGGCATCTGGGCAACGCCGCTTTCCTTTATCCTGGCTGTCATCATATCTAAATTACTCTTTGATCTGATCATCAATGTTATCTTATATAAAACTCCCGGTCATGCACATAAACTGGTGATCAACAAAGTTTTTGGAATAATACCCGGAATCATCAACGGATTGATCTGGACAGCTTTATTATCGGGGTTATTGCTGTTGATGCCATTCAATAACAGCATATCAAAACAAACCAGGAGCAGTAAACTGGCAGACCGGCTTTCGGATAAGGTTAGCTGGCTGGATGCTAAGTTGTCGCCTGTTTTTAGTGAGGCATTGAGCCATGTGATCCCGGCGAACAGCGTAGAGGTAAGTAAGGAAAAACCTGTAGACCTGCCGTTCAGCGTTAAAAACCCAAGAGTAAGGCCTGATGTAGAGGCAGCAATGCTGGTGCTGGTTAACAGGGAAAGGGTTCAAAGAGGCTTAAAATTGCTGAAAGCGGATCCTGAACTGACGATAGTAGCACGAAAACACTCCGTGGATATGTTTGCCAGAGGATATTTTTCTCATTACACGCCCGAAGGGATCAATCCGTTCGGCAGAATGAGGGCAGACGGCATCCAATTTTTAACCGCCGGAGAAAATCTGGCGCTGGCCCAAACGCTGGCTATCGCCCATAAAGGCTTAATGAACTCACCGGGGCACCGCTCAAATATTCTCAATCCAACCTTTGGCAGGTTAGGTATCGGTATTGAAGATGGCGGTATCTACGGGTTGATGATCACCCAGAACTTCAGGAACTGATATTTTACAAACCTGGTTTGTTGATAGCTACACTCCTTTGCAAGATGGGAATATCCCGTTAGCTATGACTAGTCGGTGTAAAACTCTTATCATCCGCCGAAGGCCCGTAAATAGATGGCACCGCAATATCATTCAGCCGCATATAAACCGTTAGCTGTCCGCGGTGATGCACCAGATGGTTAATAGTTGATTCCACCTGTTCTTTTTTAGGCGATTTGAACAATTCCTGCCCGTTGGCTTTGAGATAAAACATTTCTGCCAGTTCCCCTTCCTTCACATTTAACAGCGCTTCCTTAGCTTCGGTCACGTTATTTTTAAAATGATCTACCAGGTCCTGTGTGGTCTGCGCTTTCAGATGCTGGAAAGTGGCAAAGTCAATTTCTGATTGCCTGATGATATAGGTGACCCATAGCGGAATTTCGGCCACGAGGAGGGCCAGATAACCTAATTCCATAGATTTTTCATGCGGTTTCCAGCTAAACAGTTCTGGTGGTATGCGTTCCAGGCATTTAATACTGGCCGGCGATTCGGCCTCTAATTCTTTTGCAAATTCCTGTGCAAACAACGTATCATTCATAGGTTTCAATTTAAGTGATGTTAATAAATCAAAAACAATTAAACTACAAAGCGACCAGTAAGCAAGCGGCGGAAATAAAAAACAGAAACATTAACCGGCTAACCGGCTCACGTCATTTTTCTTCGTTTGGGCAAATATCTTTTGATCACCTGATAAAACGCGTTCAAATCAAATGGCTTTTTAACATAATCATCAAAGCCATACCTGTCGTATTCCTGGTCAATAGGGTTATCACAACCGAAAGCGATCAACGGCAAACGCGGGAAATGCGCCTTGATCCAATGAGAAATTTGTTTACCTGAATAATTGCTGAACCGGCGATCTAATAAAACCAGTTTTGGGCGATGCCGCCGGATCATTTCCAGGATATTTTCTTTATAATCGGTTAGGCTGTAAACCCGGAAGCCTTCCATTTCTAAAGCAGCGGTAAGCCGTTTTAAAATGGCAGCATCCGGCTCTTGTATCATGATCGTTTCCATAAACGTTATTTAGGAATAAACAGTAGAAACAGCGGTAGAAATAGCATTGGTGTATATTGATAACGCAGCATTTTGCCGGGTTAGTATACGGTTTGCAGATTAATTACAAGGCACTTATACGTTAGGCAAGCACTGTTAATGATCTGTCTAAATGTAAATACCCTCCATCAACATATAAAAACTGCCCGTTAATTGGTGATACCCCGGATAGTAAGAATAATACAGTATCAGCAATTTCATTTGGAGTGGTCATCCTGTTTTCAAAAGGGATTTTAGATGTAATTTCTTTTAACTTTTCCTGTGGGTTTAATTGTTGATTAATCCAGGTTGCATATTGAGGCGTCCAGCATTCGGCCACAACCACAGCGTTTACACTTATACCCGCGGGAAACAATTCTGCAGCCCATTCTTTAGTTAATGCAAGCCGTTCTCCGTTAGCTGCGGCATATCCGGATGTTCCCCCCTGCCCTGTAAGTGCTGTCTTGGAACAAATATTTACTATTGAACCCTTTGATTCTTTTAAAGCCGGTAAAGAAAGATTTGCAAGTGTAAAATAATGACCTACGTTTCTTTCTAATGAATTTATAAAATCAGCATAACTCCCCCCTTCTAAACTTACGCCATCATTAACTCCGGCATTATTAACTAAGCCATCAATTTTTTTATATTTCGCTAATATCTGGTCAATAGCCTTTTTGCAGGAGGAAACATCTGTTAGTTCTGTTACGCTATAAAAAAAGTTTGCCCCGCGTCCTTCTAATTCTTTTCCAATAATGGTTAGCTTTTTTTCATTATTATCTATGATACAGGGTATAGCTCCTTCTTCCGATAGCTTTTTACTGACAGCTTCCCCAATTCCACTTGCCCCACCTGTAACAATAATTACTTTATCTTTTAACTTCAAATTCATATTTAATGATATTATATATTGACAATTAAGCCCCTGAAGATTTCCTTATTACCAATCTTGAACTAATGGATACCTGCCTTGGATTAATGTTCTTATTAGTGATCTGATCTATAAGAATACGAACGGCTTCTTTGCCTACTTCTACAATAGGCTGATCTACAAATGTTAATGGGGAATAAAAAAAATCAAATGCATCACCTTCGTCAAAACAAACAACAGCCAAATCATCAGGTATTTTATAATTAAGTTTATTTATAACCTTCAACCCGTGTAAAGCAAGCGTGTTGGTTGCAAAGAATATGGCGTTAACAGGGGGCTTATTAAATAGCAGTTCCTTAATATTTATTTCAATATCCTCGGTAATATTATTAAAATCTACCTCTTTTATCAAAGACACTTCTGATAATAAATTATTATCTGCCAGTGCTTGTGTATATCCCCGTTTTCTTTCTTTAATATGGACTAAATTGTTTTTATAGGCTATCATCCCAATTTTATCATGCCCTGTTTTTATTAAATGAAGTACGGCTTCATAAGAGGCCTGGTAGTTGTCTGTAGCCACATAGCTGGATTGAATACCCGGAAAATATCTGTCTATTAAAACAAATGGGATATTTTGCGAATTGAGGTACTCGATCTGCCTTTCCGAGTTTTCTGTAGGGGCTATAATAAATCCATCAACCTGCCTGTTTATTAAAACACTTATCAGGTCCCATGATTTTTCCGGGTTTTCATCAGAGCTTCCAAAAATTACAGTATAATTATTTTTTTTTGCTTCATCTTCTATGGTACGGGCAATGTTCGCGAAAAATTGATTTGAAATATCCGCTACAATAAGTCCGATAGTATGAGATTTGCCGCTTTTTAAACTTTTAGCAAGCAAATTGGGTTGATAGTCGAGCTTCTTAGCTATTTCTCTTATAACTGATGCTATCTCTTTTCCTACCCTTGCTTCTTTTTCCTTATTATTTAACACATAAGAAACCAGCGCTGTAGATACCCCGGCTGCCTGGGCTATATCTTTAAGAGAGACTTTTTTCTTCATTCGGGGTATAAGAGTTATAAGTTTGTTTATAAAGTTAGATTAAATTCTATAATAGCGGCCACAATCACTAATGCTATTCTATTTATAAAGAGAACCGTAAACGTTACATGCCCTATAGTCAGCACCTTCAGTATCCATTCCGAATGCACTCCAGGCAGATGGCCTGAAAAATTGCTTATCGTCAACATTATGCATACAAACCGGGATACGTAACATAGATGCAAGCGTAATAAGATCGGCGCCTATATGGCCATAACTTATAGCGCCATGGTTTGCGCCCCAGTTAGCCATTACAGAATATACATCTCTAAAAGCCCCCTCACCTGTTAAACGCGGAACAAACCAGGTTGTAGGCCAGGTCCTATCAGTCCGCTCGTCGAGTATTTGGTGTACGTTTCCGGGTATGTCAATTGTCCAGCCTTCTGCTATTTGCAGTACCGGGCCAATCCCTTTAATGAGGTTTAACCGGCACATAGTAACGGGCATGTCTCCCTTTGTAAGAAATTTAGACGAATATCCCCCGCCTCTGAAGTATCCGGTGTTTGCCGGATACCAGGTTGTAGCATCTAAACAAGCTTGCTTTTCTTCATCTGATATTTCCCAAAACGGTTTCATCACCGGCCGCCCGTCAGCAGTTTGCCTTCCGGTACCATCAAGCGTGGCCGAACCGGAGTTGATCAAATGAATAAATCCGTTTTGTGCTTTTCCATCAGGTTTCCAGCCAGAGACACCCTCTACTGATTCCGGGCTCCAATAAGTTCTTACATCTGCAAATATTTGTGCCGTATTGGTTAACAGATAATTAAACAACATTGAAACACCATTTAGCGAGTCATTTTCTGTTGCAACCATAAAAGGCGCACGTATGCCGTTCCAGTCAAATGATGAATTTAAAATTGCTTCGGCAAAATCACCATTAGGTAAAAAATCAGTCCATTGGCGCTGGCCCTGAAAGCCTGATACTATAGCGTTATGGCCATGAGCTTCTTCTGCAAAACCTATATCTTCTAATTTTTTGTTCCCGATCATCAGGTCCCGGATAATGATTGTCATTTTAACTACAAACTCCCAGTCCTTATCCTTTTGATCACGCTTCCTTTGCTTTTCGGGCAAATTAAAATCTTCGCCTTCGCGGCAATTCTCTTTTGTCCAGGCAAGTGCTTTTTCGTATTCTTCCTTATCAAATATATTGAGCTCTATTCTTCTTAACACTTCAGACGAATCAACATATTCGTTACGCATGCCCAAATAAGTTTGAAAGAAATCAGCATCAATCATAGATCCGGCAATCCCCATAGAAACCGATCCTATAGCTAAATAAGACTTACCCCTCATAATGGCCACGGCTAAACCTGCCTTTGCAAAACGGATCAGCTTCTCCTGCACATCCGCAGGAATAGTTGAATCGCCCATCTCTTGTACGTCTTTTCCATATATACCAAAGGCAGGCAAGCCTTTTTGATTATGCCCTGCAAGGGTAGCGGCCAGGTATACAGCTCCGGGGCGCTCTGTTCCATTAAAACCCCAGATAGCTTTTGGAATTAGCGGGTTCATATCCATCGTTTCGGTGCCGTAACACCAGCAAGGGGTTACAGAAAGAGAAACACCTACATTTTCTGATTCGAATTTCTTAGCGCAGTTAGCCGCTTCCTTCACTCCGCCAATACAAGTATCAGCTATTACACATTCAACAGGCGTTCCATCAGGGTACTTAAGTTCGCTCTTAAAAAATTCTGACACAGCTTTTGCCATGTTCATAGTAGTTTCCTCAAGCGACTCGCGTACGCCGCCTAAACGACCGTCAATTATAGGGCGTATACCTATTTTAGGGTAATTACTCATAAAATTCAATTTTATATTTTCTTGTTATTAAATGCTGATTCTATTTGGCTCAACGAAATGCCTAATACTTTTTCGGCTATCAGGTTAAGTTCTTCCTTATTACCAATAAAATGAAAAACACTATGCTTATGGTTCAGCTTCTCTTTCGGTTTTAAAAAAGCAGCAGGCGAAACGCTTTCAATTTCATAGAAAGGCCCCATTTGGCTGCCATTTTGGAGCGGGCCATCATTGTATGCATTTACAGCATCGCCGGTCAAGGGGTCTTTATCCGGTGTCCATTCCTGGTTAAGGTAGGTTCCCTTATTATCTACACCAAATGAGGTAATGGTAAGCACATTGTTTTTAGCATCATAACTACCATTTACAGGTTTTGCCCTATGCGGAGGGATACCTAATTTACCCCTGGATTTACCATCTGCCTTAAAAAGCAGGATACCATTTTTATAGGTTACCCTATCTGGCGGTATTTGTCCAAAATAATCTGTTGTAGCTACTTTTCCGGAAACACTTTCATTATAAGGAACTATTATAACGGTTTCAGGAGATGGCGGGAACATATCAAGGTTCCAAAGGCAAGGCGCACCTGTTTGTTGTGTCCAGGCTATATCGCCTGCGTTTATTAATGTATTATCTGTTTGGAAACCTACTGATTTTACATTACTGCCCAGTTTTATATTTAGTGCTTTTTCTATATCTGCATTTTCAAATATTTGCACATTCCGGGTTATTTTTATTTTTAACACCGTTCCGGCATAGTTCTGCAAAGACATGTCTTTTGACATGGATACAGTTTTATTAGTAGCTGAATCCAATTCCCAGCTTTCAGAATCAAAAGCCGGAGGGGTATGCCAGTTATCAAATTCCATTTTTGCACCCGGCTTAAAAAAGATAGAAAATTTTCCACCTTCGGGGCCAAGCCAAAGCCTGTCTTCGCTGCCATAACCATTCATGTGAGGGTCGGTAGAATCAAAAGCTTTATAGTTGACCCATCCAAAACTTTTCCCTTCATTTCCCTCCGCTGTCGAAGTAAAAACCTTACCCTGGTATTTAGGCGAAACTATTAATTGTGCATTTCCCGCTTCATTTTTTAGAGTGATAATTTTGCCTTTACCACTTAAAAATTCTGCATCGTAACCAAAAGTCCCTTTATTATATTTTTCCATTTCACTCTGCGTCTTTTCTTTATTATCTTTTTTGTGATTACATGCAACAAAGAGCATTACAGCCATAACAATGATCACTAAACTTTTAATTTTCATCTTTTTTGATTTACTGCTTTTAAAATTGGAAACATTTACAAATTGCTATAGCGTTGCCGAATTATCATTGCTGATGCAGCAAAACCGGCCTAAATATTATTTAATTGATTTCCAATCCATCTTTTACAGGTAGCTTAGGGAAGCGGGCATGCGGCTCGCGCTGGTACCAGAATGCAACCGACATAATATCTGACTTTTGGGCAAGGTACCGCCCGCCCGAACGCCAGCCAAGGTCCTGAATGGTTACCTTCAGATCGCTGTCAAAGCGGATGGGGTCCTGAATATGCCAGCGATACATCCCGAAGCGTTGCATCACCTGGTAATGCGTATCCCCTCTGATCACCTGGTGCAAACCCGCATACGGTGTGGAGTATTCGGTATAGTTCACCTCTTCTACTCCTGCTGCGTTTTTCTTGCGGGTATCAAAATCATACGAACCGCAGAAATAATCTTCCGTTCCGGTGCCTATTATAGTAGGGAATTTAGAATCACCGTCCATATAGAACTTGATCTCTCCTTCGCCCCACCAGCCGTTGTTGGTAGCGCCCAGGCCCATATAAACACCCACATACTGCCCTTTTCCTTTTATTCCGTCAAGTATTGTGTATACAGAAGTTACGTTCGGGTTTGATCTCCGGTACTGCGCGTGCAGGTAACCTTCTTCTTCTCCTACTTCGGTTAGTGTATAATCTACCTGGTAGTACAGGCTCATGGCTTTCTCATCAATGTTTTCCATTGTGATCTTACATTTCTTTCTGAAAGGCATTTTCCAGTAGCAGTTAAAGGCACTGCCAGGGTTAACCGTTACCGCCAGCGAGTTTAACGGCGCATAACTGTTCCAGCCCATTCCAAAGAAGGCGCCTACAGGCGATTCTATAGACGGCTCCTTTTCATCATCCCAATAAACCCGGAGGATAGAATACTGCCAGTTACCGGTAGGTGTCATCCAGATATGCTGAACGGCTCCCGGGCCTTCCATCTCTGCTATCGTTATTGTTTCTCCAGGGTTAATAATAATAAAGGGGTTCACTTTCCAGCCCTGGCCAAGGTCACGCGCTGCGTTGGCCGCGTTGGCTACGTTGCGCTTGCCTTTATCTGCTACAGGATCGGCCATGCCGCCTTTGCCCTTACCACCGGTGAAATTTTCAGGGCTTATAGACCGCGTTTTGGCATCTGACAGTTTTGACAGCGTGCCCATGTTCATATCCAGGCCGTTAAATTTACCCGGCTGCTGGCCGTAACAGTTCAACATCAGCGCGATGGCCGAAAGCGTAAATAGTAGTTTTTTCATTGTTTTGACTTTTAGGTTTATCAATTAATTACTTTATAGCTGGTATAAAGTAATTAAGGCTTCAAAAACTGGTAATTGGTTTGTGAAGTAAGTTACTTCTTTACAAGAATAAGCTTAATCGTTTAAACAAACAAGAACAAAATGAAAATATATCCATAAAATATCTTTGCAGTTAATATTTGAAATAAGCTGTAATAGCATTTATTATTAAAAATTGGAATACTCTTCCCGTATCGAAACTCTCAAAATTGACTGACTAATCACCCAAAATAGCCAAAAAATGCTTGGTTAAATCGTAGAATGTGAATTATCTGTTTAAACGATTAAACATATTTATGCCCATATTGCGCTCCATTCTCCCATTACTAACTAATGGCCTTGATAGCTGCTGAGGGAGGTATTATTGTAGCCTAATAGCTTAGCGGAAGGCCGCCAAAAAGTAAGTTGAGGGATATACAGAATTGGTGACTGGGCGGTAAAAAGCCCCCCTATCAATTGCCTGGGAGCCTGAAGATCATTTGCAACCGTTACCTTTTCCAGATAGTTATTAACCCGCCTGATTTCCCGGTAAACGGATCTGTTTTGGGTATGGGCAGTGCGGCTATGTTCTCATCAGTCTTGGGCCGCTCGCCGGGCAGCCCTTTGTTGATATCCCAGCTGCGGCCGTCTTCATAAGCGCCTACAATGCCGAGGTTGTCGCTGCCGAGGTTTTTATGCCCTACCCCTGCCGGAATAACGATAATGTCACCGGCCTCCACTTTTACCTTACGGCCTTTTTCACCACCGAGGTGCAGCAGCGCCGAGCCGCTATAAACCCCTAAAACTTCATGGGAGGTGCTATGGTAATGATGAAAAGGATAAACGCCGTTGCGCCAGGAGTTTGTCCAGTTGTGGGTAGCAAAATGCTGTTCCAGCCAGGAAGCGCCTTCATCGTCGCGGGCGGTAAAAGCGTTACGATATAGCAATAACGGGAACTTGCTGTTTGGGATCGTTCCGTCATCCTGAAAGAGCAACTGTTCCGGTATCATAGGTTGATCGGTATTAAACGGCTCTGGTGTATTTATGGCTAATAAGCCGAGCCATGATAAAAATGTTTTACGCTTCATGAGTGGCACTTGATTGGATAACGCATGAGTGGAAATACTGTTTTGGCAAACTTTTCAAGGCAAAATGTGTCTTTAATTAAAAAACTACCTGAAATGAAAACCTTTGAAATACCTGTTGGCCAAAGCCAGCGATTACTAAAATTTGAACCGCAGAAAGCAGTGAATACATTTAAGATATATGCTGCGGATAAGGCTGAAGACTGGATCGACCATGAACAATCCCGGTCGGTAGATGTACCTGAGGATGGGTTGCTGGGTATCATTACTGTACACAGTGAACATCACTTTGATTTTGAGGGAGTGGGTGCTTTTACCGGTCAGGACCTGCTAAGTATAGCCGCACAAATTGTAAAACACCCGCAATTCAAGGCAGAATAATTACAGCCGGGAAGGAAACCTCAAGTTTAGCTTTGATGAAGCGGGGGTAAACGATGCAGTGTGAAGGTTAATCAGCTGAAAAAACAATATTCATCATTGCATATTCTCCCGGTAGATCTCATCAAACGGTTTATTTTTTTGTTTTTGAAACATCCCCGAAAACCGTGTATCAACAGGTTTAAGTAACTGGATACAAAGCTGCTTATCATTATCGCTTAGATCATGAACCATCATATGCGCAACTTTTAACACCTTTTCTTTTGCTATCTGCAGGGTTGCTTCTCCCTTTTGCGTTACTTTCAGTCTTTTTACCCTTTTATCTTCTTTATCCGCATATTCGCTAACAAGCCCTTTTTTCTTCATCCGGATTAACATATTGGTCCCGCTTGATAGCTCAATGATATTATTATAAATAGCCTCTGATTTGATGGGGTTGCCCTGGTTAAAAATAGTTACCAGTATTCCGAATTCTTCTATTTGATCTAACTCAGTTCCTTCTAACGCTTTATTTGAGTAAGCCATATGAAACTTCCCTATCCGCCGGAGCAAGATCATCAGCCGGCCATTCAGGTCGGGGATCAGCTCACCTTCGTCCCCACGTGGTATCTCCAGCTCTGCGGGGAGTGCCAATCTATGCCTGAAAAAATCTTCTAAGGACGCGTTTGGGTACTGTTCTTCAAAATCGCCCCACAATTTAACCAGCTCTACAGTTTTATTCATTTTTAAACCATTTGGAAGCAAATCTAATAAACATCTGTAAGAATGCTTTATACCAAATGTTTGAATTGGTAGCCAGGGAGATTTATAGCGCGGGATGTGATTATTGGGGACTTAAAATGGTTTCTTTGGCCCTTTTCAGCTTATGCATATAGGTATATGAAACAAAAAGTATGGCAAGCCAAATCAATGGCTCCAATGCATTTATTATTGGGTCGCCACTGTTAAAATGCGCGACACAAGCCGAGATAAGTACAATAGTAAAACCGGCATAGCCCCATTCTTTAACCCACAAAGGGAATTGCGGGAATAGTATAACAACAATTCCTATGATTTTGAGTACAGTAAGTTCTACCCTGAAATAATTGGGGAAGCCAAGGTGCGGGTATGCAGGCGTATACATCATATACAGGCTGAAAACGAAAATTGCGATGAGGATTCCGGTAGCCGTCCAATAAATTATTTTGTCCTTTTTCATTGTATTACAAATTTAAATATACCGTTTGGTTATTTTATAATACAATATTATACCATATGGTTTAAATATACAAATTTTCAGGATCATTTTAGTGTCATTTGGTATGATCTCCTGCTACGCGGTTTTCTTATAGCGCCAGATAGCCAGGCTATTTATAAGTATTGCATAACCCGCCATAATGCCGCAAATGGGCAGCACTACTCCTATCCCCGCACCCTTGAGCAGAATAAGGCGGTTGATCTTTACAAAATAAGCAAGCGGATTAGCCCAATTAAGGATTTGGGCCCATCGCGGCATATTTTCAATCGGTGTGAACAGGCCGCAAAGCAGGATGAATGCCATAATGAAGAAAAAAGCGATAAACATTGCCTGCTGCTGCGTTTCGGCCAGGGTGCTTATTAATAAACCCATACCCAAAACAACAAAAAGATAGATCATGATAAAGAACTCAGTTAAAAGCAATGACCCAACAATTGGTATATGAAAAACAATTCGCCCTACACTAAGCCCCGTCCAGAAAATGATATGCCCTATGATCCAGAATGGGATCAGCTTGCCGGAGATGAATTGCAGCTTACTAACGGGGGTAACATTTATCTGTTCAAGCGTGCCCATTTCTTTTTCCTTAACAATATTGAGCGCTGTAAATATCATCGTAAGGAGAGATAGCAGTTCGGCAAGTATCCCCGGAACCATCAGGGTTGGATAATCAAGCGTAGGATTATACCAGTTTACCGGTATTGTTTCAATCTGATTTGCCGGATTTTGATCTGTTGCCCGCCATTGGGTGCGGATGTTCTGATTAAATGTTTGCACAATTGAAGTTAGGTAGGCATTGGTGAGCCCCGCTTTGGTATTATTGATCGCATTTACCAGTATCTGAATATCCGCATGGTTCTCACGTACCAGATTACGCTCAAAGTTATGAGGTATCTCAATTACAGCATCAAACTTATCATGGTTAAGGCCATCAAAGGCTTCCTTTTGAGAGAAGGTGTAACCTCTGAAAACAAAGAATTTAGAGCCCTGCAACTGATTGGCAAGCAACCTCGACGCCGGGCTGAGATCCTGATCAATAATTGCGATATTTAGGTTTTTAATATCATAATTCGCTGCAGAAGAAAAAACAATAAGCTGCACCACAGGCGCTACTGTTAAAACGCCGATCATGAATTTACTCCGCAGGATCTGCAGGAACTCTTTAATAACCAAATGATAAATTACTTTCATAATGCCTATTTAGAGCGCGTTTTTAATTGTTTAATGCTTACCAGGGCCAATACAATAGCCATAAAAGCGAGTACCAGGGTGGGTTTCCAAACCAGTTCCAGCCCTCCGCCTTTGATCATGATCGATTTAATAACTTCTATAAAATAAGTAGCAGGTATTACTTTTGATATTTGCTGCAAAAGCCAGGGCATACTTTCAACCGGAAAGATAAAGCCGGAAAGCAGTATGGTAGGTAACATTAAAGCCAGCAGCGAGGTAAACAATGCCTGTTGCTGTGTATCTGCCTTTACAGAAATAAGAACACCAAGCGCAAGGGCCACCAGTACATATAACAAACATTCCAGCAGTAGCAGCAACGGGCTGCCATTAAGCGGCATTTTAAAAAGCACTATACCAACAACCAGTATAATAACAGCATTAATTAGCGAGAGTATCAGGTAAGGGATCACTTTGCCTATAATAATATGATGCGTTTTTAATGGCGACACGCTTATAACTTCCATTGTACCAAGCTCTTTTTCGCGGGCGATGGTAACTGAGGTAAGCATAGCCGAGATGAGGATAAGCACAAGCGCCGAAACGCCCGGTATAAAAACATACACGGATTTTAGTTCGGGGTTAAAAAGCATGCGTACTTTCAGGTCTATCTGCATAAAGCGCTGCTGTACAGGGTTTAGCTGCCGTTGATAATCCTGAATAATGCTGGTAACATAACTATTGAGCGTTGTGCCCAAATTAATGTCTGTTGCATCAATAATAATTTGAATATATACCTTCTTGTTATGTTGCAGGTTATCGCCAAATTTTGGTGGTATCACCACCGCGAGTTTGATCTTTCCATCCTTAAAGCTTTCATCCAGCTGTTTTTCGTTTTCTAATCGCTTCTCCAGTTTAAAATAGCCCGAGGAGAATAGTTTTGTTTGAAGTGTATAACTGTGGGCATCATGTGCATGATCAAGAATAGCAATAGGGGCATCTTTAATTTCGGTAGAGAGCGCATAGCCAAACAAAACCAGCAATAACAGCGGCATTCCAAATAAGATCAGTAACGTGCGCGGATCGCGCCGGATATGCCTGAATTCTTTAATAATGATACCTTTTAACATAGCTTATTTAGTTGATGTCCCCCTGGCCAGTTGCTGAAATACTTCATCCATGCTGCCAACCTGGTATTCTTTTTTTAACGCCGCCGGTGTGTTCAGGGCTTTTACCTGCCCATCAACCATAATGGATACACGGTTACAGTATTCGGCTTCGTCCATATAATGGGTTGTGATAAAAACCGTGAGCCCGCGATTGGCCGACCGGTAAATACTTTCCCAGAATTGCCGGCGGGTAAGAGGATCTACCCCGCCTGTTGGTTCATCAAGGAAAATGATCTGCGGGTCATGGATCTGCGCGACGGCAAAGGCCAGTTTTTGTTTCCAGCCAAGCGGGATCTCTGATACTAATTTATTTTCTACCGACCCCAGGTTAAGGGAATCAATAATTTCCCTGCTCTTTTCTTTGATGCTTTTGAAGGATAAGCCATAGATACCGCCATAAAGGCTTATGTTTTCTTTCACCTTCAGGTCTTCATATAATGAAAACTTCTGGCTCATATAACCGATGTTTCTCTTGATCTTTTCTCTTTGTTTGTACACATCAAACCCTGCAACCGTAGCTTTTCCGGAAGTAGGGCTAAGCAGCCCGCACAGCATTCGGATGGCAGTAGTTTTCCCGGCACCGTTAGCACCCAGGAAACCAAATATCTCACCCTTCTTAACATCCAGGTTCAAGTTATCTGTAGCTGTAAAATCACCAAACTTTTTAGTGAGGCCTTCTGCCCAAACGGCTAATTGTTCCTTATTTTCCATGCTGCATTGTCTCAATAAAGCTATCTTCAATATCGGGTTCAATTATTTTCACATCTACATTTGTGGCCCCATTTGCCTCTGCAAACTTTTTAATGTGATCACCGGTCGCGCTCTCATTCAGCACCAAATGCGCATATTCACCCGAAGGATAAATTGACCGCAGGCCCGATATCTGTTTTAAAGTATTAATCAGCAAGTAATTATCATCAGCCTTTACGGCATATATCGGGTGCTTAAAGTTTGCTGTTATAGCCTTTGGCTTGTCAAGCGCTATCACTTTTCCTTCCTGCATCAAAGCCACACGGTTACAACGGGCTGCCTCATCCATATAAGGGGTGCTCACCAGTATACTAATACCCTGCGTTTGTATCTTTTGCAGCATTTCCCAAAATTCTTTTCTTGAAACCGCATCCACACCGGTAGTAGGTTCATCTAAAATCAATATTTTAGGCCGGTGCACTAATGCACAGCATAAAGCAAGCTTTTGCTTCATCCCGCCAGAAAGCTGCCCGGCAAGCCGGTTCTTAAAAGGTTCTATTTGTTTATAGATGTCGCCAATCAGATCCATCTGATCAGCTATCCGCGCTTTAAATATCCGGGCGAAAAATTCCATATTCTCCTGTATCGACAAATCCTGATAAAGGGCAAAACGACCGGGCATATACCCCACAATCTCGCGGATCTTCAGGTAATCCTTAACCACATCCAGGTTAAGTATTGACGCGCTGCCTTTATCCGGAGTAAGCAGCGTAACAAGAATTTTGATCAGGGTTGTTTTTCCTGCACCATCGGGGCCAATCAGTCCAAAAAGCTCACCTTCCTCCACATCAAAGCTCACAGGCTGCACCGCCTGTACATCGCCGTAAGTTTTTTGGATCTGATTAATTTTGATCGCAGCCATTGTTACTTATTAATTGGTTACAGCGTTCGCGTTCAGAAAAACTTCGCCGGGCATGCCAATCTTAATGTTACCATTATTGGCTACCAGCACCTTTACCGCATACACCATATTTACCCTTTCGTCTTTTGTCTGGATGATCTTTGGCGTGAATTCCGCCTGTGTACTTATCCACGTAATCCTACCCTTAAAGTACTGGTAATCGTCCTTATCCTTATCTATCCTTACCTTTACCTCCTGGCCAATTTTAGTCCGTGACAGATCCCCACCAGCTACATAGGCCCTTAATATAATGGTATCTATTGCCGCCACCTTATACAACGGCGTGCCGTAACGAACAATTTCTCCCTGTTCCGCATATTTAACCAGTACGGTACCCGGTACCGGATTGATCACATTGCTTTTACTGATCTGATCTTTTAATTGGCTGATCTGCGCGTTAATAGGTGCTTTATCAGACAATGTAGACCGGGTTTGCGTTTTAAGCTCGGCACTGCGGGCCTGTAGTTGCTGTTGCAGCAGCTTGATCTGCGCGTTAATATCATCCAGTTGCTTACCCGTTGCAGCACCTACAGCAAGCAAATTTTTTGTGCGGTCGCGTTCATGCAGCTGGGTAGTAATTTGCTGGCGCAATACATCCAGCTCCGGCTTTATGCTGGGTAGTTTTTGATCAAGTCCCTGCTTGTTTGATTCCAGCTGCAGTTTTTTTAACGATGTTTGAAGCGTATCTACCATTCCAACATCTTCACCGGCTTTTAAGGCCTGCCCTTCCTGTATCCTGAAGCGGAGCAGGCTGCCATCGGCCTGTGCCGATACTACCGTTTCAACTGATTCAAAATTACCATATGCATCTGGCTTGTCTTCCTTTTTACCACAAGCAGACAGGATTAGGATTGCGTTTAAACCACACCACGCTGCCCTTTGGATAATCAATTTCTTTCCTGAGCGATATCTTAAGTATTTCATTTGCCTGAATTTTTACCGTTAATTATGTTAATTTCTTCCAGCGCCTGGGCCAGTTGTGCCTGGTGCAATGCTTTCATATATCTTGCCTGGCTTAAGGCCTGCTGATCTGCAATGTAATCGGCCACTGTTTGTGTACCATTATCTAACTTGGCTGCTGATGCTACAAGGACTTTTTGCCGCAGGGCAATAACCTGTTGGTCTGTCCCTATTTGCTCGTTTAATTTGCCAACCAAATTATGTTGCTGTGTAAGCTGTTGAGACTGGTTAATGTTAAATACTTCGCGCTGCACATCAATTTGCTGTTGCTTTAAAGCGGTGATCTTTTTTTCGTGTTTTAAAGTATAGTAGCCGCTGATGCTCCAGTTGAGCTTTGCGCCGATGATCCAATACTGGCCAAAAGTATTTCGCAGAAAATCGTATCCCGGCCTGCCATAGTTCTCTTCGCCAAAAAGGCTTACTTTGGGCAGCGTGTTGCTCTTTGTAATATGGTATTGTGCCGCTATAGCTTGTTTTTGCCTTTTAAACAATTCGTATTCGGGCCGGGTGGTAGTGCTGTCAACCAACGGCTCTGCCTCCCCGTTTATAAACAAACGGGTACTATCAGTTAACGGCAAGCCGCTAAGTGTGCTCAGGTTTTGCATTAGTGTACGGCGATCATATTTCGCGGCATCAACCTGTTGCTTCATACGGATGACTTCAGCCTGCAGTGCATCAATTTCAGACTGCTGTGCTGTGCCATACCTTAATGCGCCCTGCCTGACCTTTAACCGGGTTTGAAGTTCCAGTAAAGAAGATTCATTGATCCGCGTATTTTCGTCAAGAAGATGCACCTGAAAAAACAAGCTGCTTAATTGCTCTTTTAGCTGATATATGTTTACAGTGTTTTGCTGCAGGTCTGTTAAGCCCGATAAACGATTTGCCTCACGCTGCGCTTCAATGGTTCCGCCGTCAAAAATATTCTGTTGTAAGCCAACGCCTATTTTATACTGATCTTTCTTAGGAATGGGTATTCCGGGTATAGAATTAGGGCCACCAATAGTAGTTATCTCACTTTGATAGGATGCCTGTCCGTTGATCTGTAGTTGCGGCAGGTACCCTTTGAGCAGCTTATTGTCATTAATGGAACTTTGTGAACGAAGGATCGGATCATTTTTTGCAAGGGGGTAATTCACTTCTAATGCGTGGTACAGTGTATTTAGGGTAACAGCCTGACCGTAACTACTATTAGTGATGAAAGGGCATATTAATAGTAGCAAATAACCATTCAGCCCAATTAAATGATTAAACCGTTTGATTGACTTCATTGTAAATTTTTTTATTGCCTTAAAAGGATGTTTCGTTTTATCGGTTTTTACAAGTATTTCCATCTTATTAATATTTTCCTGATCGTATCGCTTTTATTTTTCGATACTATGTCTGCCCTATTTTCAAATACCAACCAAAAAATTCAACCAGATGGTTGATGTATAATTAAATTTTTTTAGAATTGTTTTAAGTAATTGATAACCATACCTGATACGATATCCTTTCGTTCATTAATAAATTCATTCCATGAATTATCATCTAATTTAGCTACATGTTTTACCATCGGTTTTGCAATAAATGGAAATATGATTCCTGATATAATAGAAAGAAAGATCTGTACTGGATTAATACGGCGGATCTTCTCTTTACCCATGTCATTTTTCAGTTGTTCCATAAAAACCGAGTTGATCAAAATATCCTCAATTTTTACTTCACTCAAAAATTCCTCCGCATTATTCCGGATCTCGCTTAACACAAAAAACGGCAAATCTGGATTTTCAGTAAGAAACTTAGCGTAATACTCAATAATTAAAGGGACCTTCTGTTCCCAGGTGTTTTGTTCATTAAGTAACGGTACAACCGAGCCAATAAACTTCTTTAATGAAATTAGAAATATCTGTCTGAAAAGTTTCTCCTTGCTCCGGAAGTAATAATGAAGCATAGATTTGTTAATGCCGGCCTCGTCAGCTATTTCCTGCATCCGGGCACCCGCCATTCCTTTGCGCTGAAACACCTTGATCGCAGCATCAAATATTTGTTTTTCGGTATCGTTAACTGTTTCGGGCATAAACTGACAAACGGTTTAACCAAATGGTTGACAAATCTAAATAATAATATAATAGATAGTTATAATAAAACTGTAAAAATTTATTGAACCCCGCGTAAGGCTGCAGATCGCAAATTAATCATAGGCCAAATAAGGAAATATCTATACTTACCTGTAATTTGCCCGTTTAACCAATAGCTTAAGATCTTTCACCCATATCTTTCTGCCATCAGTTTCCAAAATTCCTTCTTCTTTAAACTCTTTTAGTAAACGGATCACATTTTCCTGGGCAATTCCGGCTATGTTAGCCAGGTCAGTCCTTGAAACATTCAAAACTATTTTCTCATCTCCTGATCTCTCGTCTTTGTATTTTTCCCGGAGCACAATTAAGGCAATGGCCAGCCTTTCAGGTGCCGTTCTTTGAGCAATCACAGAGATACTGTTGGCAAGCACCGTAAATTCATGGCTAAGGGCCTTTAACAATCTTTGAGTAAAAGCAGGTGAGCGGTGTAAAACGTCCATAAAATCTTCTTTGGGTATGAAACTGATTAAGCTGTCTTCAATGGCAGCTGCCGAATCGGGGTATCTTTCTTCAGATAAAACCGCGTGATAACCAATCAGTTCTCCCTGATTAGCCACATAAATGATCTGTTCTTTGCCAAGCTGATCAACCTTGTATTTTTTAACTTTGCCATTTCTGATTAAAAAAATACCTGCAGGCACCGCTCCTTCCCTGAAAATAATATCCCCTTTTTGATATCGCTCATCACTTTGATTGGCTATTAAATGCTGATAATCTTCTTCAGAAAGAATACTAAGTATCGATTGCGTGGTAAAATTCCACCGGTCGATTGGGAAAATTCCGGACAAACTCATAACACAAAGGTACGCTTTTATAGAAACTGATAAATATCAGCTTCTGTGCTGATCTCTTACGGTAAATCGCCTTCCCGGAGTGCCTAAATTTGCCGGTATATGGAAATTTATCCGTTTTCTCATCCCCCTAACCAAAAACCTACCGGAGCGCCTGTAGTAAGATTAGAAAAAGATCATGTGAACGCCTCGCTGTTTAGTAATGATGCGACGTTTGACTGGCTATACCCGGAACATTTTCAATCGATCTCGTTAAAACACTGGACCCCGCTGTCTATTGCCCGTAAAGCGGCTGAATTTTTAGCTGAGCCGAATGCCAGGGTCCTCGATATAGGCAGTGGTATTGGTAAGTTTTGCCTTGCCGCAGGTTACTATTTTCCGGAGACATTTTTTCATGGTGTGGAACAAAGGCATGAATTAATCCACTATGCAAAAGAAGCCAAAGGATATACCCAGCTGTCAAATGTAAGTTTTATATATGCCAATATTACCCAGGTCAATTTTAAGGAGTTTGATCATTTTTACTTTTATAACTCCTTTTATGAGAACATTGACCCGGTAAATCAAATAGATGGCACTATAGAGTTATCACTAAGCCTTTATAATTACTATAACCAATACCTTTATACAGCTTTGAATGAAAAACCATCAAGAACCCGCCTGGTTACTTTTCACAGTTTAGAAAACGAGGTGCCACCCAGCTATAAACTGGTGGATACCTCTTGTGATACCTTGCTGAAAATGTGGATAAAGGAATGACAAAATGAAAATAATCAGATTTTTATATGCTTCACTCCAAAATTTCCTAATTCGTAGAAAAACCAATAATATGCTCAATGATACTGTAAGCCCCGACTTTTTTCGTAAAGATGCTGCTTTTGATGAATTATATCCCGAACATATCCGGGAACTGTCACAAATGCACTGGACACCCATTGATATCGCCAGAAAAGCGAGTGATTTTTTGGCCGTTCCTAATGCCCGGGTTTTGGACATTGGCAGCGGTGTAGGCAAATTCTGTATTACAGCAGGTTTTTATCATCCGGAAACGGCATTCTATGGAATAGAACAACGGGGTGAATTATTCTCTTTTGCGGAAATAGCCAAAGAGGAAGTTAATTTATCCAATGTGGCTTTTATTCACGGGAACCTCACCGAACTACGTTTTGATGATTATGATCATTTTTATTTCTACAACCCTTTTTACGAAAATATTGAACCAGATAGCCGGATAGACTATACCATAAGAACCTCATTTGGGCTATATGACCACTACAGCAGGCTCATTTACCAAATGCTTGATGAAAAGCCATCAGACACGAGGCTGGTAACCTTTCATGGCCCTGATAAACAGGTACCTCCCAGTTACAGGTTAGTTAATAATTCCTCCTATAGCCGGGTATTGAAAATGTGGATAAAGGAATAATATGTGAGATTACCGCCCTGCTACATAAAGGGTTCAATAAATAAGCACCATGATAAGCCTGTTTAAGCCAAAGTTGACAGACACCTTAAAAAACTACTCCCGGGATCAGTTTTTTAAAGATGTGATAGCCGGAGGCATTGTAGGTATTGTGGCTTTACCATTAGCCATCGCCTTTGCTATTGCTTCGGGCGTATCTCCCGAAAAAGGAATTTTTACAGCAATTATTGCTGGTTTCATCATATCTGTATTAGGGGGCAGCCGTGTACAGATTGGCGGGCCAACCGGGGCTTTTATCGTGGTTGTTTATGGCATAGTTCAGCAATTTGGTGTTAACGGGTTAGTTATTGCCACTTTTATGGCCGGGGTACTCCTGATTATCATGGGTATTGCAAAATTAGGCAATACGATAAAATATATTCCTTATCCCCTTATTATTGGTTTTACTACCGGTATTGCTGTCATCATTTTTTCATCAGAAGTAAAAGATCTTTTAGGATTAAAAATGGGCAGCGTCCCCGCTGATTTTATAAGCAAGTGGATAGCTTATGGCCGGCATCTGTCTTCTGTTAATATTTATGCGGTATTCATTGGCTTTTTTACCCTACTGGTGGTTTTGCTATGGCCCAAAGTCACAAAAAAAGTTCCGGGATCATTGATCGCTATTGTTATATCCACATTGGTTGTTTGGTTTTTTCAACTTCCTGTTGAAACCATAGGCAGCCGTTTTGGAGCAATCCCTTCTTCTTTGCCACAACCTGTTATTCCTGGTGTTAGCCTGGCAACCATTCAGCAATTGATCAGGCCTGCCTTTACCATCGCATTGCTTGGCAGTATTGAATCTTTACTATCAGCAGTTGTAGCAGATGGTATGATTGGCGGGAACCATCGGTCTAATACTGAACTTATTGCACAAGGGCTCGCGAATATTTGCTCCTCCATCTTTGGGGGTATCCCCGCAACGGGAGCTATTGCAAGAACTGCCACTAATGTTAAAAATGGCGGGCGTACCCCAATTGCAGGGATCATCCATGCTATAACCCTGCTTATTATTATGTTTTTTGCAGGCAAATGGGCAGCCCTTATCCCAATGGCAACGCTCGCCGGAATACTGATAGTAGTTGCCTGGAACATGAGTGAGCTGGAAAACTTTATTGATGTATTTAAAGGCTCAAAAAGCGATGCCGCGGTTTTAATAACCACCTTTGGCCTAACGGTATTAGTAGATTTGACCGTAGCTATTGAAATAGGAATGATCCTGGCTGCTTTTCTGTTTATGCGCAAAATGATGCAAACAAGTTCTGTACAGCAAGCTATTTTTCAGGCAGATCAGTTACCTGACAGAGAACTTAACCCACAAAATATTCCCATAGGAGTTGATGTATTTGAGATAAACGGCCCTTTATTTTTTGGTGCAGCCTATAAATTTAAAGATGCCATGAAAGTAGTGGAGAAGCCCGCCCGGGTATTGATCATCCGAATGGGGAACGTACCTGTTATTGATGCAACCGGCATCAGAGTATTGAAAGATGTTCATAAAGAAATAAAAAAGAAAGGAACTAAACTCATTCTTGCCGAGGTGAACAGTGTACAGGTAATGGGTGAATTAAAAAAAGCCCGCTTATTATTTCAAATAGGAAAAGGTAATATCAGGGACACTTTTGAAAATGCTTTAAAACGGGCAAACGAAATTTTATCGGAAGCCGCTATTTACCAAATACGGAAATAGAACAACTGATTATTTGTCCCCAACAATTATAGCCACCAATGATAAGTTTTGAGTAACAATATGCTTTTATGAACATACCGGAGATTGCACTAATTCTTTAGTACAATCTCCGGTATGTATTTGTTGATGTTTAATTTAATGAATTAATCCACGATGCAATTTTTCTGGCATCCTGCGCGGAAACCTGTGGCATTGGCGGCATAGGTGTTGAATAATCAGGCCAATGCTCTGGCTTTGGGTTATGAATAAGCTGGATGATCTGATTTACAGTGTACTTTCTTTTTGCTATATCCTTAAAGGCCGGCCCAACTTGCTTTGTATTGGGGTTATGGCAAGATAAGCAGGTATTTTTCTGCAACAAGGGTTTCACCTCATCATAAGACGGTGCTTTGGTTGCCGCCAGGGCACCTGCTTTAGCTGTGGTCTTCGGTTGAATAGCTGCTTTAGTAACCGGCGCGGCTTTAAACGAGTTTTTTGTGCTGACCTCTGTCATCGCTAATTTTTTACCTTCGGGGATATTGTTTAAGGTATAATATGCTATTGGATGCACCAGGTTAAAATAGTTCTCCTTATCACGCACACCGTTTAGCGTAATGGTATGAATATAATACCTGCGCAGGTTATTTACTACAATCCTGGCTTTTAATCCATCCTCTGATACCTTAACACCAGTTATTTTACAATTTTCATTATTAACGGGCGGGCTGCCATAAACGCCATGGTATTTATAAATGTAACTTTCTACAGAGTACGAGGCTATATCTTCCGCAACCTTTTTATCAACCGGTTTGGTAAACTCAATTTCAAATCCATCTGGCATGGCACGTATAGCGCGCATTTCAAAAGGTATATGGTTGTTCCATATTAAACGCTGTAAACCCATTGTGGCCTCACCGGCAGAACCCCAACCACGGTTGGTTTCGCCTGCTGCCAATGACCCGTCAGGGAGCCAGGCCAAACGCACAATACCCGATTGGAAACCGCTTCTGAAAGCCCAGGCCGCACCCTGGTATTCGCCGTTCACTTTTTCAAGAAAGATCCTGTCTATCATACTCTGCCCCTGGTCGCATACCAGTAACTGACCCGCAAACGGGCCAAAAGCACCTTCAGGGATCTTCACTATCTCTGAATTGGAGATACCGAGGATACCATGTGGCAGCCATACCGCGGGCAATTGTAATTCGGGAATTTCCTTTTTAGCCTCAAACTCGGTCTTGAATTTTTCATTAACTATATTTTGCGGCTTAAATGGCTGGCCGTTCTTGTCAAATTCAATACGTGGGTTATTTTTAGCAAAGAATTGTTCAGATGTTAGTTTTATAGGCGAGTTAGGCAAATTGCTCCAAACCAGGCTTGACGGATGGCCCATAAAGCTTCCTTTTTTAACCTGCATAATACTGCCCGATCCTACCCAGTCGCCTTGATTATCGCTGTACCAAAGTTCGCCATCAATCATGCTTATACCACATGGTGAGCGCATACCTGCCGCCCATGGCGTAACTACACCATTTTCGGCAATATTTAAAGCCCATCCCCTGTATGGCACAAAACTTTTTGGGTGCCACCAGTCCGGCGGAAAGCCTAAGTTAAGGGTAACAAAAAAGGACCCAGCGGGCGCTAGTTTTGGCCCAAAGCTATATTCATGATAGTTGCCGGATAATGGCCATGCATAAATAGTTTCAAAAACATCGGCTTTGCCATCCATATTGGTATCTACCAGTTTGGTTAGTTCACCACGCTGTACAACATATAAAGCGCCGTCTTTATAAGCTGCCCCAAGTACCTCGTGCAGGCCCGATGCAAATTTTCTAAAAAATGGCCGCTGACTGGTTGGGTTCTCTACTATAAAAATATCGCCGCGGCGGGTGGTTACTGCTAAACTGCCATTTGGCAAGGTGCATAAACCGCCAACTTCTAATATGGTACCTTCAGGAGCGGGCACCTTCATTATCTTAAAAAAATCATCCTCTTTAGGCGATTCTGCCTGAGCGTAAACGTGGTTACTGCTTAATAATACAGTAGCTATTATACTTGTTAACAGTAATATCCTGTTTATCATTTGCTTAAATAAATTTTTCATAACCGGGTTTAAAAAATGATAGAGTAGGTTAATTTAGTTTGAATAGGCGCAATTAGTTCCTGCATGCCGCCAGAGCTGCGTACCACCGGCTTTGCAGAGCCGCTATCATCTAACCGGATATAATATTTGTCATCAATAATGTATAACCCATTTTTAAAGGTTTCTATTTTATTGCCGGATGCCAGGCGCATAAACAGATTGGCTGCCGGGTTTTGAACCGTTACTTCACGATGGATCCCTTGCCCGTTAGCCATTACCGTACTTGCATCATTTACCAATGAACCATAAATGTTATAGCGAAATGCAGGGCGGTCATTAGCATCTAAAATATAGCCTTTAGGCTTGTAGCCTGTTCCGGTAGTATCGGTTGTCCAGGCAGCATCGGCATTTACAAGTTTGGCAATTGCAGGCACCGATTTACCCAAATATTGAACAGAACCCGCCGGCTTTGAAGAACCATCGCCCCTTTCGTGCCACATTGGTGTAGCATCTAAAAAGCCGCCCCGCCATACCTGTACTATCATTCCTTTATCTAAATCATAAGTATAGTGCACTTGCTCGGTGCTTCCTACGCCTACACCATGCGTTACCCTAAAACCTCCCGGCAGGTCTGTAAAGCTGCGCAGAATAGTGTTTGAGGTTGCATTGATCAGGATTGGGTCTATGGCGTCATTTGAGCTTACGTTGGCATCAGTAAGCAGATACTCGCGTATGCCCGGCCCTGATACCGTAAGCCCAAGCGCATTTTTGGCCCAGTCAACATTTTTTGAATAGAAAAGATCAAAAGGCAATTTGCCCGGCTGCAGCTGTATTTTACCAGATCCCCTGTTTTGAATTACCGGAACCGCTGTAGCACCGTTTATGCGTAATGAACCCTTACCACCCGGAACACTTAATTTAAAAGTATACTCGCCGGCTTCGGTAATATTTATTACACCGGAGTAACGCAATAGAAATTCATTTTCGATTTTTACTTCGTTTGATGTAAGCACCTGGGGAGTACCCTGGGCTTCCGCCTTTAAGGTCTTGTAATCTGGCTCGGTTGCGTAATTTCCTTTATAAACGCTGTATTTTAAATTAGATAAGATAGGATGTGGTTTATCAAAATTGGTATAGCTGATATTTTTAAAAGCCACCGCTCCATGATCTCCCTGCAGGCGAAGCGGGCCTAAGCCACTTTCCTTTTTATCGAAGGCGCCGCGTGTTGGCCCCGAAAGCTCTACATTCTCTTGTATTAAAACACCATTTAACGTTACAGACAAAATTTTCGCGTTTTCAATTTTCGTCCCTTTATCATCAAAGCGTGGCGCCTGGAATGATATACTGATATGTTGCCATAAACCGGGTGCCCTGCTTGCATTTTGCCTTGGGGCATGGCCCTCATAACCTTTTTGTCCATCGGGCTTGCTCTCGTCCCAACGCTCATAAATGCCCCCATTATCGCTCGATTTAGGGTTAACGGTTCCCCAGCTATCTAATAGTTGAATCTCGTATCGCCCCTGTAAATAAATTCCCGAATTGGCATCCTTAGCCATCAGGTAATCCATTTCTATATCCAAATCGCCATGCTGCAGGTTAAAGAACAAGTCATGACCGGGTTTTTTTTCATTAACCATGTTAACAAGCACACCGGCGCCCTTAATTGTTGTTAACTCATTGGCCTTATCCAAATCTGCGTGTGCATTTGCTGCTATCTGCCAGTTTTTGGGTGGTGCTGCAAAAGAGGACAAGTCGTTTAATGGGGTTACGCTTGATTGGCTTTTTGCAACTTGGGCGCCTGCATTTAAGCCGGACATGCACATAGTTGAAAAAGCAATAAGAAACGCGTTGTAGAGTTTTTTATTCATGTTAAATTTAGCTAAGTGTATCGGGGCGAATACAGCGATGTAATGTGTTAGTTATATATGTTTTGTGAAGGTAGATAAGTTAATTAGTTAATAAACCGGGTAATGGCACTGTTCTTTGCTTCCCTTTATTATCAAAAATTGTTATGCTTTTTATTTGATCATTCATACTAATAAACCTTGCTGATTGAGATAGAAAAGATGATCCGTAATAAAATTCCTGTTTGGTCGTTTTTCCGTTTTTTAAATTGATCAATGCATAAGCATCAGCGGGTTGTACAGTTATAGAATTTGATGATCCCGATAATTTAAAAACTTTCAGAAAATCTTTGTTCTGGCTCGCGGCCAAAAGTACGTTACCTTTTTTATCACGAAGCTTTACCAATGCCTTACCATTTCCGGGGATGTATATCCCGCTTTGCATAATGGTAAGGGCTTTAAACGATCCTTTACCATCACCTTTTAACATTAAGCCATTAAGCGCGTCATAACGCCCGATAGATACATCGGTACCAAAATCGTTTCCGTTTATAACAACATCAAGGTTTCCGTCCTTATCAAAGTCTCCGGTTTCCATTCCGTTTAAAGCGGATACCTGGGCTTCTACAGGTAAAGGTATCAGTGTGAATTTATTGTTGCCGTCGTTCCTTAAAAAGCAGGACTGCAGTGTATTGGCTTTAAGCCTGAGCGCACCTTTCCGCTGCTCGGGCGATAGAATATCATCCATTGTTGCCGAAGCGAAAGATTTATAGTTTGTAAATTTCTTCTTCAAACTGATCATCTGTTTTAGCAGGTCATCCCTCCCCTGTACAGGATACTCTTTTTTAACACCATCTTTATCCGGAAGGAAAAAGGATGGTATTGCGCTATAAGTTCTGCTATTGTCAAAATCTTTTGCAGTTATATAAACCGGATACTTATCGCTGGCCTGCAACAGCGTATTTTGGCCCACATTCCCTACTATATAATCCATGCGGCCTGTGTGCCTGAAATCTCCGGCTATTATTGAGTTCCACCAGCCAAGTTTACCGGCTATGCCTGTTAGTGATGTAATGTTTACAAACTTCCCGTTATTATTTTTGAGGAAAGTTACCGGCATCCACTCTCCGGCAAGGATCATATCGGGCCAGCCATCGTTATCAAAATCTGTAAACAAGGCATCGCAAACCATACCTATATTTTTTAATGCCGGGGCAACTTCAGCAGTAACATCGGTGAATTTGGCATGGCCGTTTTGACTATCGTTCCTTAAAATAATACTCGAAACAGGTTTTGGATAACTCCAGGGTTCTACCCTTCCGGATATAAACAGGTCAAGCTTTCCGTCCTTATTATAATCACATGCCCTTACACATAGTTTACTTGTAAAATTTGCCGGGATAGCATCATCAGCCAATTTAAAATTTCCTTTACCGTCATTTAGGTAAAACCTGTCCCGGTATTCGGGACTATTTACAGGGGCTTCATAACCGCCGCTGGCTGCATACAGATCCAGCGCACCATCGCCATTTGCATCAAACAGCAACAAGCCTGCATCGTTAAATCTTTTAGCGGGATCAGTAGCTATAGTTGTAAGATCACGCTGCTTAAACTTACCATCGGGCAGTTGCAAAAACACCTGTGCCTTGTTAGAGGCGTTACCTCCAATTATCATATCATCTAACCCGTTATTATCAACATCGCCAACGGCTAAAGCCGGGCTGTAGTCAGATAGTTTATGCGGTAACAGTTTCTGAATATTAAAATCAATAAAACTGGCATCCTTACTTATATAATGGATATTCAGTGAATCAGTCACTTCTTTAAAAAGCGCCTTATAATTTACCTGAGGCTGGGTTAACAAGTAATTGTCTTTAGCATCAGCTATGTTTATTTTTAATTTTTGATCTGCCTTTACATTAAGCAACTTTTGCTTTTTACCGTCAGGCCATTTTATGATAACCGAATCAATCCTATTCACTTTCCCCAAACCGAAATGGGCAATACCCTCAACGGTGGAAAGGTAACCGCGGTAAGGGTTATTCTCATAAACCTGGTGTTTGTTATGATCATAATAGATATCAACCAGCGCACCCAAGCCATTTATGTTCTGCTTTGCACCTGTAAAGCTTAACTGCAGAAAATGGACATTGTTAATATTTTCTTTATCTTCTCTGGAAGTGTTTTTGTAGATAAGTGCCTCATCATTTATATTGTTGATGATCATATCCATTGCACCATCGTTGTTCAGATCGGCATATACCGCGCCGTTAGAGAAAGTTGGTAAAGCTAAACCCCATGTGTTACTTACATCCTGAAATTTAAGGTCGCCGTTATTTTGAAACGCGTAATTGTGCAGCTTTATCTCGGGAATTTGTTTAAGTACAACATCTTTGGCAGTTACTGCATATGCGGCCTGCCTGTAGGTCATAAAATCACGATCAGATACATCTTTTGGGAAACCGTTGGTTACTATCATATCCCGGTAGCCATCGTTGTTAAAATCGGTAACTAAGGGCGTCCAGCTCCAGTCGGTTTGTGCTATACCACTTAAAAAGCCTACTTCGCTAAAAATAGGGGCGCCTATTGTACCCTGCTGCCCAAGGGTTGGCCCCTGGTTTATTTGTAAGGTATTACGCACATATTGATACTGATACCCATAAAAATCAAAGTTTTGAAACGTTTGGTAACTATTGGCACCAAGCATCATCTTCTTTCTGAAATTATCTTCGGGGTTCATATCCAGCTCAACTACATCGGCAAGCCCGTCATTATTAATGTCAATAACATCCTGCCCCATTGCGTTGTAGGATGTATGTTTAAAATATTCTTTGGCCCGGTTAGTAAAAGTGCCGTTGTGGTTATTGATATATAAAATATTGTTTGATGCAAAATCATTTGATACATAGATATCTTTCCAACCGTCGTTATTAAAGTCAACCGTTGTTGCCCCATGCCCATATCCATCGAGATTTATCCCCGCTTGTGCAGATACATTTTTAAAAACTGCATGGTGCAGTTTATCATCCCAGTCATTACGATACAGTTGTCCTGTACTATGATTTTGGCTGTAATTTGACGGACCAAAAAGGTTGGGGTTATAACTAGCGCTGGCACTGTTAACCGTTAGGTACATATCCAGGTCGCCATCATTATCATAATCAAAAAAACTGGCCATTGTTGATTGATACCCTGCCTGCAACCCGTACTCGACAGCCATATCTTTAAAATGCGGCAAACCATCCTTGTCTTTACCCTGGTTGATGTACAGGATATTTTGTCTTTTTAGCGAGTCTTTACTGATTGTGTTACAAACATAAATATCGGCCAGGCCATCATTGTTAATATCAACTACAGCAACACCCCTGCCCCATCTCCCAGCACCAGTAACACCGGCCTTATCGGTAACATCATCAAACTCAAAATCGCCTTTGTTTAAATACAAGCGGCTGGATACCATATTGCCTGTAAAATAAATATCGGGTAAGCCATCGTTGTTAAAATCGCCAATGCCTACGCCGCCGCCATTATAAATATTAACCAGATCTAAAGGGTTAATAGAGTCTGACTCGGTAATTTCATTGTTAAAATGAATACCTGAATGTGAAGAAGAAACCTGTTGAAACAACGTTGGCTTTTTACATGAAACTATACCAAACAGTAATAAAATAACCAGGCAGTAGCAAATTCTCTTCATTAATTAATATTGATTGAAATTAGTATATCTCACGCGCTATAGAACTATTAAAATTAACATCTTTCATATACTAATACTAATAATTTACCGCACTACTTATTAACCTTAAATGCTTAGCTGCAACAACAGCTAAGCATTTAAAAAAGGCCTCTCATTTTCAGAGAAGTTTTTTCATTAAACCCAATATATTAATAACCGGGGTTTTGTGTAAGGTTTGGATTAAGCCCAATTTCATACTGAGGGATAGGGTATAATTCACGGCCTGCAGGAATGGTAACTCCATAAACTTGTTTCACAAAGTCTGTAGCTACACCAGCTCTTCTTAAATCATAAAAAGTAGAATATTCAGCCGATAGTTCATGCCTGTATTCGCTGTATACCATCTGCAAAGGATCTGTTACAACTTTTCCCTCGCTCATAAATATAACAGGTGCAGCACCTCCAAAGGCGCGGTCTCTAACAATTTTCAAAGTAGCCAAGCCTCCTGGTACGTCACCTGTTCTGATCTGGCACTCTGCCTTGCTCAGTAATACTTCGGAATAACGTAACAATACCTGGTTTTGGGCCCCAAAAATTACCTGGCTACCTGAGTTTCCGGTAATTGATGGATCGCGCCACATTTTCTCATTATAGTATCCTGTACGCAGTTGTGAATTATCTGATCCAACCCATGGGCGTGTCTTGGTTCCGCAAGTGTTAATGATCTTGCCGTCATCGCCTGTATATTTTGCTTTAACAGCCGGGTCTGTACTGGCAAAGCCTGCAATAACCAATGGATAAGCGGCGATACCACCGTTAGCTTTAATACCCGGACTTGGGTTTTCATCACCGGGGCCAATAATTGTAGCTGCCTTACGCTGATCGCCATCCTGAAAAGAAGTATACAATCCGGCGTTTGCATAATCGTACCCAAAATTTGTTACTTCTTCTGGCATACCAAAAGAACCTATCCAGGCTACTTCATTACCATTTCCCCAGCTTTGTGTACCAGCTACAATAAACTGCACTTCAAAAAGTGATTCCTGATTGTTTTGATTAATATATTCATGAACATCAATAAACTTTGGCATTAAAGTATACTTACCGTTAAGCTGGTTATAAGATGCTAAAGCCTCAGTATATTTTTTCAACCACATTTGTGCAGATCCTAAATAACCTAATGCTGCGCCTTTTGTAGCCCTTCCTATCTCTGAGGTTGGCAAACTTTCTTTCCAGGGCAACAATCCCGCTGCTGTTTTTAAATCAGATTCTACTTGTGCAAATACCTCGTCCTGGCTGCTTCTTGGAGTTAAACCGGCATTTGCCCCTGTTGTTAACTCTAATGGAACGCCTCCAAAGCTGGCGGCCAGATAATAATAAGTCATCCCTCTTAGATAGTAAACTTCACCAGTTAAGCGATCTGCTAAACTTGCATCAAGAATACCATCTGCCTTCATTTTGGCAATAATAGGGATGGCTGAATTTGCCCTGGCTATACCCACATAAGCGCGCTGCCAAAAAACCTGGATTGCGCCAAAGGTTGATGGAATTGCATAGGTGTTATAAAACCTGTCTGCTCCCCAGTTAAAAAAATCATGTGTTTGAAAATTGGCATAGTACCAAAGCGATTTCTTTAACAGATCGGCATTTTGGTATGTATCGTAAATAGCGTTTACAAGGGCAATCCCGTCTTCGGGTTTGTTAAACAAAACCTGTGATGTGGGATTCCTGGAATCGGTTTGATTCAAGAAGTCCTTTTTACAGCTTAATGGAAATAATACTGCCAGTCCTACTGACATTATATATATGTATTTATTAATCTTCATTTATGTCTGTTATTTTAAATGTTATTAAAAAGTTACATTTAAACCTAATGTGAAAAATTTAGATGTAGGGTAAGTACCCACATCTACGCCCGATGCTGTTGGGCCACTGGCTGAACTATTGTTGTTGTTAGGATCGGTACCCGTTGCCTGACCAATTTCAGGATCAAGCCCGGTGTACTTTGTAATTGTGAACAAGTTTTGCGCAGCTACATATAATCTTACTTTAGTAACCGATATCTTTTTACTTAACGCAGCAGGTAAAGTATAGCCTAACGTAACGTTCCTTAAACGCAGGTAACTGCCATTTTCTACATACACGCTTGATGCAACATTATTACCGGTTACGTCATCATTGTAAGTAGTCCTTGCGTAACGGTTTGATGGGTTGGTGGTTGTCCAGCGGTTCAGGTAATATTCCTGACTAACATTCTGGATCCCAACAAAACCTGGTGCCTGAAAACTTTCCAGGTTCCTTGCCTGGTAATTGAAAATTTTGTTTCCGTAGCTGCCATAAAAGAACGCGTTAAAATCAAACGCTTTATAAGAAGCATCTAAATTAAAGCCACCATAAAATTTAGGGATCGGGCTTCCTAAGCTTGTTCTGTCATCTGCAGTTACCTGGCCATCACCGTTTATATCTTTGAATTTACGGTCGCCGGGCTGTGTAGATGCAACCTGGTAATAACCCGTAGGTGACTTAGCATTTAAGGCATCAATTTCGGCCTTGGTTTGAAAGATACCAAGAGATTGGTATCCAAAAAACTCTCCCACAGGCTGGCCTATGTTTGTACGGCTAAAGTTTTGCCATCCGTTGGCTGGTGTAGTTAAATTAACCAGATTCGAGATAAAATTGGTGCTTCTGTTAATGCTTAAAAGTTTGTTATCAACAGTTGTAATGTTTACCCCTATACCATAGTTGAAATCTTTTATGCTATGCCTGTAATTTAAAGCAATTTCAAAACCCTGGTTGCGGATACTGCCCACGTTTTGAGATGATGATGCCAAGCCTGTTTGTGTAGGCGTTGGAATAGGTAACAAGAAATCTTTTGAATCTTTTCTGTAATAATCAACAGTTAATGTAAGATCATTATTTAAAAAGGCGATATCCATACCTATATCTGTTTGCCTTGATGTTTCCCATCTCAAATTTGTATTATCCAAATTCACATAGGCTAATCCATCCTGATAAGTTTTGTTGAAAGGATACCCTACGTTGGTACCAGAACTGGCCGGGCCACCTGATGTATAGCGGCCTAAATATTGAAATAACGGGATACCTGACTGGTTTCCTACTTCGCCATAGCTACCTCTGAATTTCAGGTCTGACAGAAAGTTAACATTCTTTAAAAAGTCTTCTTCTTTTGCTCGCCATGCTATTGAACCAGATGGGAATACACCATATTGATGCCCTTCATAGAACTTTGATGAACCATCTCGCCTTACCGTAGCAGTTAATAAATATTTGTCGGCAAATTTGTAGTTCAACCTGGCAAATTGCGAGGCAAGTGTATAAGTTTGCTGGCCGCCAAAGGCAACAAGATTTTTAACCTGGCTCAAATCCCTGATAAAATCACTTGGTAACTGGTTACCATTGCCACCTACATTCCTGAATGTGTTTTCCTGCTGAGATACACCACCTACAAAATCTATACTGTGTTTTCCAAAAGATTTATTGTATGAAATGGTATTCTCCCACAGCCATTCAAAAGAATTATTGGCACTTTGAGAGTAAGTATTAAAAGTGCTTTGGTTACCAACACCATATTGCTGAATGGCGCGGGTATCTGACGGGGTAAAATAATACCCGGAGTAATCACTTGAATTAATACCTAAGTTGGTTTTAATTTTAAGGCCCTCTATAATGGTAGCTTCTAATGAGCTTGTACCTAAGAAGTAATTTGATAAGTTTTTGGAATCTTGTGTTTCAATACCATAAACCGGGTTATTCCAGCTTTTTGTATAGGTATTTACTGGGTTATAAAACCCATAATTACCGTTAGCATCCTTTACCTGATCTGTAAGTTTATTACCTGTAATGGTTGGTATTAATTCCGTAAGAGTGGCTAAAGATCCGGTTCCGAAAGGGTTATTGTTATCCTGTCTTGAATATTTAGCACTTGATGATGATCTTAACCAACTGTTAACGGTATAATCTATGTTCATACCCAGGTTATATCTTTTAAAATATGAACCCAGTACTATACCCTTTTGATTATAATAACCAGCTGAAAACGCCGACTGCACCTTATCATTACCACCACGGATAGCAATATTGTAATTTTGCTTTAAGCCCTGGCGATAAACCGCATCCTGCCAATCGACATTCCGTAAAGCTGATGGGTTGCTCCACTCAGGCAGTGGTGTAAAACCATTTTCTATTTTTGAATTTTCGTTTGCAAGTGTAGCCCACTGCTCGGCATTTAATACTTTATACTTCTTAGGTTCGGATTGTATGGAGGTGTATGCATCTAAAGATACCTGCACACCATCTTTACGGCCCTTTTTAGTAGTGATGATAACAACACCGTTTGATGCACGCACACCGTAAATTGCGGTTGCTGATGCATCTTTTAAGATATCCATAGATGCGATATCATTAGGGTTAATGTTGTTAAGGCCACCGGTTATTGGGTAACCATCAACTACATATAAAGGGTCATTATTGCCAAGGCTACCAACGCCCCTTATGAGCACAGTAACACTGTTGCCCGGTGCACCATCATTATTGGTTACCTGTACACCTGATGCCCGGCCCTGTAATGCCTGGTCTAAAGCCACAACCGGAACTTTTGAAACCTGATCTGCAGTAACTGAACTTATGGAGCCTGTAACATCTCTTTTTCTGGATGTACCATAACCTGTAGCTACTACAACCACTTCATTTAGTTTACTCACATTAGCTGCAAGCCTTACATTGTAAACACTACTTGCGCCTACCTGAAGTTCTTGCGGCTCAAATCCCAGAATACTTACAACAAGTGTTGAATTACCTGGAACTGATAATTTGAAAGAGCCGTTAACGTCAGTTACTGTACCAGTAGTAGTACCTTTTAATCTGACGGTGGCACCCGGGATTGTTGCACCATCTGTGGCTGCTGTTACCTTACCTGTGATTTCACGGGTTTGGGCATAGGCGGATATGCTTATCATCAGAAATGATAAACAGATTCCCATAAATACCACAACATTTTTAAATTGTAGTTTTCTCATCATACTTTAATATTAAGTTAAATTGGTTTCTATTGGTTAATCCTGCTATACAGGACTCGCTTATTACAGCGCAATAAATGTATGAGAGTATAATTTTATACTATACCACAAATGTTAATGTTTATACAACAAATGTTAACGCAGCTTAAAATACTTATAAACAGACAGTTACAAGCAATAATTTTTAGTTGTTTAAAAACTTTTAAATTTTGCTATTTGTACATACGAGCGTACCATACAATTAAAACATAGTAAAATGCTTCAAAACCGGGGTGGCTGAAGGTGAGAATTGTACAGATTTTCGACTGTTGCACAGCTAATATTAGCTTAGGATATATAGGGTGAAGAAACAGTGCAATAACACTGATTGAGTAAAAATCTATTGAACAGTTTCTAAAAGTTCTTTTTCCCTTTTACGATATTCATTCACATACTCTGATGGCAGCGTGCCGTATTCTTCTTTAAATACTTTTGAAAAATAAGTTGGATTATTAAAACCAACCTCATACGCTACACTTGCTATACTCAGCTGGCTTTTCTCCAATAATTGTACGGCACGCTTTAAACGAATGGTGCGAATACAATCAACAGGTGTTTTGCCGGTAAGGGTTAATAATCTTTTATACAAAGAAACCCGGCTTAATGACATTTGCCTGCTTAATTCTTCTACAGAGAAATTATGATTGGTAATATTTTCCTCTATGCAGGCCAGTGTATTTTTCAGAAACTTTTGGTCTTCAGATACAACATCTATTTCCTGGGCATTTATATCTACCTGCTTTTGATAGGTATTTTTAAATGTTTGCTGCATTCGTAATGAGTTGTGGATTTTTGAAAGCAGGATCTCAAAGTTGAAAGGTTTTACAATATAATCATTGGCGCCGCTATCCAAACCAGCTAACTGGTCTTCTTCTGTAGATAGCGCTGTTAATAAAATAACCGGGATCTGCGCCGTACGTGCGTCCGCTTTTATTTTTTTACATAACTCTATGCCATTCATTTCGGGCATGCTTATATCGCTAACAATTAGCTTAGGGTGCATTGCAAGCGCTTTTTGCCAGCCGTCTTTACCGTTTACCGCTTCTATTATATGAAAGCTGTTCTTTAAATTATCTTTTAGATAAAATCTAAGATCATCGTTATCTTCAACTAACAATATGGTAGGTTTCCTGGCTGATCCCGGTGCTGTTTCCGGGTTCTTTAAAATAACCGCCAATGGTTCCTCCTGTATCGCATCAATAACCGGCAGCTCATCGCACTGTTGCCCAACCGGCAGGCTAATTGTAAAGCAGCTGCCGTAATCAGGTTCACTTTCAATCTGTATAGTTCCTCCCTGCATCTTAACAAACTCTTTGGTAATAGACAGTCCTATCCCGCTGCCCTGATTTAACAAATTCTCGGGCATATCATCCTGAAAAAACCGCTCAAATACCTTTTCCTGGTTTTCTTTCGGGATACCTATACCCGTATCTATTACTTTTATCTCAAGCATAGATTGGCCTTCTACATCATCATTTATTGCTGACAGGCTTAGCATAACGCTAATGTGCCCGCCCGATGGTGTAAACTTAAACGCGTTTGAAAGCAGGTTAAAAAGTATCCGTTCTATTTTATCGTGATCAAAATTGGTAACATATGCTGATATTTCACTTTCAATAAGAAACTGAATTTTCTTTTGATGGGCTACATCTTTAAACGAAGCGGAAACCTCTTTAATAAAATGTATAATGTCTCCTTTTTTTAAGGAGAGCTTAAGCTCATTGTATTCCATCTTCCGGAAATCAAGCAACTGGTTAACCAGGTTAAGCAGGCGTTTTCCATTCCTTTTTATTGTTGCCAGCTGGTTTTGTTCATTGGGTTTATCTGAGGCTTTAATTAAGTTATCAATTGGCGATAAGATCAATGACAAAGGCGTTCTAAACTCGTGACTTACATTGGTGAAGAATTTGATCTTCATCAGATCAAGCTGATGCATACGGCGAGCTTCTTCGCGTTCCTGTGCAATTTTCCTTTCTGCTTCTATCTCTGCCTGCTGCGTTTCAAACTGGCGTTTTAACTTCAGGATACCACGGTGCCGTATAAAAAACAACCCGCCTATCAATAACACAAAGTAACTTACATATGCCAATGGCGACTTAAAGAAAGGTGGCAATACCGTTATTTTAAGCGAAATGGTATCATCCTTACCCGTAGCGTTTACGTTATGCGTGCGCACTTTAAATACATAATCGCCGCCATCAAGGTTGGTATAGGTTGCCTTACGATTGTTGCCTGCCACCGTTATCCAGCCTTTATCAAAGCCTTCAAGTTTGTATTCGAACTTTATTTTATCGGGATTAAAATAATCGCATGCCGCAAATTCAATATCAAAAACATTCTGATTATGTTCTAGCGTAAGTTCCTTTGTTTCGGAAAGAGCTTTTGTGAGTATTACTGAGCCGTTTATTGTATCGCCGGCGGCAACCGTTTTATTAAATAAATGCAGATCGGTAAATACCAGGCTCGGTTTTGGTTTGTAGGTATTTAAAACCTCCGGATCAAATAAATTAAAACCACGGATCCCTCCAAAAACCAATTCGCCACTTTTTAACCTAAGGGCGGCATACAAATTAAAAGCCCTGCCCTGCAGCCCATCCAATTCGTTATAGTTATTGATCTGAACTTTATACTTACCACCAACCTCGCTCAGTTTAATACTTGCAAGTCCGTTTGTTGTACTTACCCACATCCTGCCCTGCTTATCCTCAATAATATTTGATACGTTGTTGGCCGGTAAGTTTACCCCCTCTTCTATATTCAGGAAATTGTTTGTTGCCGTGTTTAAAATACTTAAGCCGTCTTTTGTTCCTATCCAAATTAACCCTCTCCTGTCCTGCGTAATTGTATTTACATCGTTACCCACCAGGCTGTTCAGGTTTTTAGGCTCAAATGAATAATGCTTGATCTTATTTGTCCCTTTTTGAATAACATCTACCCCCTTATCCCTTCCTATCCATTTATTTTGCTGCTTATCTTCAAATATCACTGAGGTATATTCAGACGTCATGGGATATTTTGGGTGCCGGAAGGAATTAGTTTTCGGATCAAAAACATTAAATCCGCCGGAGAAGGTACCAACCCACATTTCGCCCGCGGCATCTTCAATTATAGTATATATGCGATCATCTGTGATACTGCCCGGGTCTTTTTCATTATGGCGATAGTGAGTAAACGTTTTACCATCAAAACAATCCAGGCCGCCAAAGTAAGTCCCTATCCATAGTTTATGGTGCCTGTCAATATATAATCTTACAATTATATCATTTGATAAACTGTTAGGGTTTGAAGGGTCATGCTTGTACTGCGTATAAGTGTTTGCTGCCCTGTTAAAATACACTAATCCGTTGCCGTTTGTACCTATCCATAAATTTTGGTACGCGTCTTCCTCAAAAGAGTTAATGTCTTCAAAAGGCAAACTTTTAGGATCTGTAGTAAAATGCCTGTAAAGCGGAAACTGCATTATACCACTGTGGTAGTAGTTAATTCCCTGTTTAAATGTACCGGCCCAAATAATGCCCGTATTATCTTTATAAAGGTAAACACTGTTGCCGCTTAATGATTTATCATCATCCGGCTTGCTTAATATATAAGTAACGTTATCTGTTAAAGGGTCAATAACGTTAATGCCGCCGTGGTCAGATCCTATCCAGATCTTATTATCATCTGCCTGTACAATGCTGGTTACCACATTTGAATTAAGTTTACCCTGGGGCGTATCTTTACTATAATGCTTCAGCGTTTTAGCAGTTGTATTGTAACAATAAACCCCAATTGGGGCCGCATCAGAGCATACCCACAAGTTCTGTTTATTATCCATCATCATGATATAATTCTTCGGCTTGTTGTTTACTGATTTGGTCAAACCATCATATCTGTGAACAATTTTGTTTGCTTTAGTATCAAGCTTATCAATTACACCATCATTATATATTAACCATACGCTATTTTGCTGGGTAGCAACAATATCCATTATATGGTTTGAATGAAGCACTACTGCCGATTTTGCCGATGTGCTGTAAAAAACAGAAGATTTGGTTTTGGGATTATAGCAATACAATCCTCTCTTATTTGTGGTAAACCAAAAGTTTCCTTGTTTATCCTTTTCTACCTTTGTTATTTGGTTAGTGGGAATGTTGTAGCGCAATGCTTCGTCGGCTACTTTATTAGAGATCTTTTCTGTAGCGGGGTCATATATGCTGATGTTGTTATGCGTAAATATCCATAGCTTTTTCTCAGGGCCCTGGTTAATATGCATCACATGGTTCTCTATCAGCGAATTGGTATTTTTAGCATCGCGCTTAAATACTTTTATCTTAAAACCATCGTACCGGTTAAGGCCCGATGTTGTGCCAAACCACATAAAGCCTTTGTCGTCCTTTAAAATACAATTGACCTGGTTATCAGATAAACCGTTGGTAATATCTAAATGAGAGAACTGATAGCTACTTTTTTGTGCATATAAACCTTGCTGTAAAATAAATAACAGTAAAATTGAAATACATATTTTAAGGCGCATAACTTATAATTGGTTAACAGTTAATTACTGGGAATAGTTAACTGTTTTACTAAGATATTGATAATTGTACATAAGACAGTAATTAAATGCTAAAAATAGCTGCAGTTTAACCACTACCGGCCAAACTGCAGCCATTTATTTAACTGAAATTAAATCAGGCTTATAAACTGGGTTCAACCGCCATTACGGGAACTTCTTTTTTCCGGCCCCGCATATAAAGAGTTAATAAAGTAAAAGCTACAATTAATATTATTGGTATAATAAGCGTTAGCCTCAGCACCTCGGGGCCGGCTAAACTCTTGGCTGTTTCAAGTGCTTCGCCGGTAGCATTAGAACCTGCCGGTAAATGCTTTACAACCAGGTCATCATAATATTTACCCATAAAAATACTGTATATAGATACTGCAAACATACCTGCGCCACCCAGCATGTTTAAACCTAAAGCCCCTGATTTTGGAATATTTTCGGCAACAAAACCAATCATGGTTGGCCAAAAGTAACATACCCCTACTCCAAAAACCAACGCTGCAAAAAACACCGCGTTTCCGGTTAATGTACTTAACAGGTATAAGCCTATAGCAGCCACAACAGATGACATTAACAATACGCCCTGCGGAGAAAACCTGTGCACTATGGGGCCTGCAAATGCCCTGCCTATTACCATAACACCTGTTGTAAGTGTTAAAATTAAAATGGCATTACTGGTTACATTCTTTAATAAAACATCTATCCACTGGCCGGTAAATAGCTCGGTAACCGCGGTACCAAACATACATATGAACATAAAAATAAACAATGGCGACAGGAACGTGGCCTTATACATATCTTTTGTGGAATAGCCCGAAGCAACCCTTTCAGTAACAGGGAACTTTAAAGTATAGAACAGGTAACCATATATTAACGTAGGTATTATCATTACAGCTACTTGCACCTGCCAGCCTATATTAACATAGTTTAACAGCAAAACAAGCAGGGTACCTATAACAATACCGCCCGGAAACCACAAGTGAAAATGGTTTAGCTTGGTGGTCTTATTATCAGTAAATAATGATGCTACTAATGGGTTACAAGCTGCTTCAACAGTTCCGTTGGCAATGCCAATTAACAGTGTCGATATAAACAAGGTCCAGTATCCGGTTGCAAAAACCGTAAGTAAGATCCCTGCCAGATGAAGCACAAATGCCATTACCAATAATTTTTTCATACCGATAATGTCAACTATAAAGCCACCCACAACTATAGCCAGGGGGAAACCCCAGAATGCGGCAGCTGTAATTACGCCAAGTTGCTGGGTACTTAAATTAAAGTTGGTACCCAGCTTATTCATAATGCCCGCCCGGATGCCAAAAGAAAGTGCAGTTACAAGCAAGGCTAAACAGCTTGCCCAAAAAAGTTTGTTACGTTCAATAGTAATACTCATTGTATTTAGGGTTTAATTGGTTTATAATTCACAAAACGGCTAAACAATGCAAACAAATAATTGGTAATAAGCTTGCTTATTTCTCAGCCTGAATGACATAGCAATTTATTATTAATTTTTATATTTAATATCACTTTGCCAATATTGCTCAAAGTATTTTTGAAATACAGCACATTCACCTCCTTCTTTTTATCTAAAAAAACAAGGTAAACAACCGCCTGACTTTTTATTTGATCATAACTTTTATGATACCTTAACAGTAAATTGCACTATTGCCAATTCCTTAACTTTTGCTTTTGAATATGCCTTCATTAAGCCTATATTGCTACACCAAAATAAACCCAACCTATGAAACGTAGAAACTTTGTTCACAGCTCAGTACTTGCAGGCACATCATTGTTTACAGCGGGTGTTTTAAAAGCATCTACGCTTACCGGCTGTGCCGAACCGGCAGGCGTAACGGCTGTTGCGGGTAAACCCTTTAACATGAACTATGGGATTCATGACGGCATGTTTAAAAACCACGCCGGTGATGATTTTGTTGAGCAGATAAAATTCGCGTATGAACAGGGCTTCCGCGCTATTGAAGATAATGGCATGTCTGGTCGCCCCGTAGATCAGCAAAAAAAAATAGGTGATACGCTGGCTAAACTGGGTATGGCTATGGGTGTATTTGTACAACCGGGCCTGGGTAATGATAGCAATATGCTTGCATTAGGCAAGGCCGACCAGGTAGACAAGTTCATAGCATCATGCAAACAGGCCGTTGAAGTGGCCAAGCGTATTAACAGTAAGCTGGTAACGGTAGTCCCGGGTGATTTTGCGCGTAAACTGCCTATTGGCGTTCAAACTGGCAACGTTATTGAAGCTATAAAAAAGGGAACTGCCATACTTGAACCGCATGGTATTATTATGGTATTGGAGCCATTGAGTGACAACCCCGACCTGTTCCTGCGCACCCCTGACCAGGCCTATGCTATTTGTAAGGCAGTGGGCAGCCCATCATGTAAGATCTTATATGATATGTACCATGTACAGCGTAACCAGGGTAATATTATCCCTACACTTGATTTGGTTATTGATGAGATTGCTTACTACCAGGTAGGTGACAACCCCGGCCGTAACGAACCCGGCACCGGCGAAATGAACTACAAAAACATATTTAAGCACATTTACAATAAAGGATACAAAGGCGTAATGGGTATGGAACACGGCGTAGCAGGCAAAGGAAAAGAAGGCGAGCTGGCGCTGATTAAAGCCTACCGCGAAGCGGACAGCTTTATGTAATATACTGATGTTTTAAATTAAGCGCCAACGATAATTAATTGTCGGGGTATACCCTGTCACTTTTATTCTTTTTGTAAAACAGTTTTTGAAGTTTCCAGGTAAGGTATGATGTACCTGTACCCACAATTACACCGCCAAGTACGTCACTGGGATAATGCGCGCCACGATACATTCTTGAATAGGCTGTAGCAGCGGCAAATGTATAAGCCGGGGCAATTACATACCATTTAGGGTAAGAAAGACTAATCGATGTAGCCACAGAAAAAGTAGTTGATGTATGGCCTGACGGGAACGAGTAGCCTGTTGTATGGCCTTGCAGGGTTATCATATCTGCCCTTGCAAGAAACGGGCGCTGGCGCTGTATGCTGTTTTTAATGGCGCTTGTAAATAACCCGTTAGCTAACAGGGCAACACCGGTGTGTATAGCGTTTTGCTTTAACTGCGCATTGTTATCAATGATCCCTACAGCTAACATGGCAAATGGCGTAGCTACTGATAAAGGGATAGCCTTGTTTGATACAAACTCCCAGCCTTTATTAACGCCCGAATTTGGGTTGATCTTGGCCAGTAAACGCGTATCCCAATTTTGGGCGCGGCTTTGTGATACTGAGAAGAACAGTATCACCATCAATAATCTAAATTTCATTCAGGGTAAAACACAAATAAAACAAACTTACTTATTAACAGTAGCGTAAAGGTTTAGGAATGCATCAATTTAAAAAAAATGCAACCTAAATATACACAATCTATTAACTTAAAAGAATTATTTTTACAGGAAAAAATAATTAACTCAAATACGGTTAATTATTGACCAAACAAAACAATCTGTCCGTAACTTATTGTAGCTTAACGGATATTAAATACGAATATTATAATACTTCTTAAGCAACAGCTTTAAACCCGATACTTAACCGCTCGCAATTTAATGAAGCACACTTTTACCCTCTTTAGTATTATTTTCCTGTCTGCAAGCCTTTATACGAATGCGCAAAGTATTAAAAACGATAGCATAACTATAGCCATTGCGCCCGGGTATGATCATGTAGGTAAACTGCACCGGGCACTGTTTGGCGAAAATTACCGCAAGCTTTGGGCGGTACCTGTTAAGATAAGGGTATTTCATTTGCAAAAAGAAAAAGGCGGTTTAACTATTTTGCAGGCCGGCGGTGGTATGCAAACCAAATCTTTGAGGCTGCGTGATCCATCCGGGCAGGAATGGGTGCTGCGAACGGTACAAAAATTTCCGGAAAGAAAATTACCTCCAAACCTTCGTAAAACCGTTGCTAAAGACATTTTACAGGATCAAATATCAACCGCTAACCCCTTCGCTGCCTTAACCATTCCGCCAATGGCCGAGGCCTTGCATATACTGCATTCAAACCCCGAGATTGTTTACATCCCTGATGACCCCGCTTTTGGTAAATACCGTAAGGATTATGCAAATGCTGTTTTCTTGTTTGAAGCACGTGAGCCGCTTGAATCTGATAAAACTGATAATACCGCTAAGGTACAGGCAAAGCTTAAGGATGATAACGATGTGCGGGTTGATGATAAAATGGTGTTAAGGGCACGCCTGCTTGATATGATCATAGGCGATTGGGACCGGCACGATGACCAGTGGCGATGGAATAAAGACAAGAAAGGAAAAAGCACCCTCTACACCCCTATCCCGCGTGACCGCGACCAGGTGTATTATAAAACTTCGGGCGTTTTTCCGTGGATAGTATCGCACCAGTGGTTAAAGGCAAAATTCCAGCCTTTTAGTGCTAAAATAAGGGATATTAAAGCGTGGAATTTAAACGGGCAATACTTTGACCGGTATTTTTTAAACCAGTTAAATGAGGCCGATTGGAAGGAACAAATTGCATATGTGCAAACCCACCTTACAGATGAGGTAATAGAAGATGCTTTTAAAAGATTGCCTGCTGATATCTACAAACTATCTGCCCCGCAACTTATTAGTATTGTTAAGGCCCGCAGGGATAACATGACCAGTCAGGGAATTGAGTATTACAAGTTTCTGTCGCAAATAGTAGAGATCCCGATGTCTGATAAAAAGGAAAACTTTGATATCAGGGAAGAAGCCAACGGACAGGTAAAGGTCACTATAAATAAGATCACTAAGGAAGACAGCATAGCACAGGTGGTTTATACCCGCAGTTTTGATCCGGCAGTTACCAAAGAGATCAGGTTATATGGTTTGGATGGTAAGGACGTGTTCAGGGTAACAGGCGATGGAAGATCAACCATAAAAGTGCGGATGATAGGCGGCAACGGGGTTGATACCTTTGCTGTAGCACCTACTGTAAAAAACAAAGGCAACTTGTATATATATGACCGGTCAGATAAAAAGAACATCCTGCCGGAAAGCTCCGCTGCAAGGTTGCGCTTATCAAAAGATACAACGGTTAATAATTACGTTAAAGATAATTACCGGTTTGATAGGTTTGAGCCCATTATCCTGGCCCATTACAACAACGACTATGGCATTTCATTAATAGGCGGCTTCTCTTATACCAAACATGGTTTTCAAAAAGAGCCATATGCTTACCGGCATAAACTGCTGATAGATTATTCTTTAGAGCGCCGTTCTTACCTGATAACCTATGAGGGCGATTTTATAAAGGCTATTGGCAATAATGACCTTAGCATAAACATTACCTCAAGGGCGCCCAACAGTGTAAACAACTTTTTTGGAATAGGTAACGAAAGCCAATTTGTAGATAAAGGCAATAAAGAAATAGGGTATTACCGCAACCGTTATGATCTTATTAATGCCGATATAAAACTGACCCATACCTACGGCTCCTTTAAAGTAAATGGCGGTTTAGCGGCACAATACTACACCAGCGCGCTGGATAAAAATCAGCATAAGTTTTTAAATGACTATAATTCTGCCAATCCGCAGGAAAATGTTTTCGCACACCAATACTATGCAGGCCTGGTTGCCGGTACAGATCTGGATACACGTAATAACCCGAACAGGCCAACCAAAGGGATTTACTGGCATACAACTATAAAAGGCCTGCAGCAGTTAGGTAATAATGGTGACGACCGCTTCGGGCAGATCGTATCTGAATTTAATTTTTACCTCAACCCGGGGAGAGATTCTGTATTCACAATATCAAACCGGACCGGTGTAGGCACTACTATTGGCAACGCCGCCTATTACCAGCAATTAAAACTGGGCGGGCTGCATACCTTGCGCGGTTATCATACCTGGCGCTTTACGGGCAAAACAATGGCTTATAATGACCTTGAGCTGCGCTTAAAAGTGCTCGACTTTAACTCCTACCTGTTCCCCGGCTCTGTGGGTATATTGGGCTTTAATGACCTGGGCCGGGTATGGTCGCCAAATGAATCATCCTCGCAATGGCATGATGGTTATGGTTTCGGGGTTTATCTTATCCCGGCCGATCTTATTTCTATCCAGTTCTCTAAAGGATATTCAAAAGAAGGCTCCATCAGCTATTTATCAATTGGTTATAATTTTTAGGCATGGTTGCAAAGTCAGTTATTAACAAGCGTATTTAATAAATTTTATTCACCTTTGGTGAAACCTAAACTGCTATGGCGTTTTTTTGCTACAGTATATTCATGACCACCTGGTGGGTACTGCTTATTATTTACTTACTGATAAATATCAGACGGATAAAATCGTTAAGCAAACAGCCCCTAATTGATAAAGAGCCTTCAGTAGCCATAATTATAGCCGTACGAAACGAGGAAGAAGATCTGGAAAAAGCGCTGATAAGTGTTTGTAAGATCAATTATCAAAACTATCGCATTATTGTAGTAAATGACCGCTCTACAGACCGCACTGCCGAAATTTTGAACAATTTGGCATTGCAATATCCTCAATTATCCATAACAACTGTTACTACCCTGCCCGATGGATGGCTGGGCAAAAATAACGCCTTGTACCAGGGCTATTTATCAAGCACCGAAGAATGGCTATTATTCACGGATGCTGATGTGGAGTTTCATCCGGATGCGGTTAGCAAAGCATTAAATTATTCTGTTAAAAACAAGCTCGATCACTTATGTGTGTTACCGCATGTGGTATCACGTTCGCAGGCATTAAATAGTATGCTGGGCACTTTCACTTTAATGATGTTGATGCAATTCAGGCCCTGGGATATTAGCAACCCAAAATCAAGCGCGTTTATAGGTATAGGGGCCTTTAATTTAATTAATCGTGTTGCTTATGAAAAGATAGGCACCCATGAATCGATCAGGTTACGGCCTGATGATGACTTGAAACTGGGATACACGGTAAAAAAACATGGTTTACGCTCAGATGCCCTGTCCGGCGAACATTACATTTGCCTGGAATGGTATAAAAACATTAGCCAGTTTATTAACGGTTTAATGAAAAATGCCTTTGCCGCCAGCAATTACAGTATTACAAGGGTCGTTTTCGGCGGGCTCTTTACGCTCGTTCTTTTCAGCTTACCGCTGCCATTAATGCTCATATTCGGTACGCTTACAATTCGTTTAATGGCTGCTTTGATAATACTGTTTCAAATTATATATATGCTCAACCCTATCCTGCCGGGTAAATGGTGGCATGCATTAGCTATCCCATTTGCAGCTACACTTGTTGTATATATTATAGGGCGGGCCACATGGTTAACACTTAAGCAGGGCGGCATTTATTGGCGCGATACATTTTATTCGCTGACTATGCTAAAAGGCGAATCATAGAATATTAGCTACAAAGCTCTGTTCCGCTCTCAGCGGAACGGAACAAAGATCATAGATATGACGATTAAGATTGCTTTGGCACGATATTGGTTTATATACTAGTATGAAAATAGTACATATCAATATTAACCAGCCTATCAAAAAGATAGAAACATCCATAAGGGCTATGTTGCGTGTAGAATATAATAATTTGAAAGCTAATGTGCGTTTTTTAAGTAATCATCCTGCAAATCAACCGCAATTCCCGGGCTTTATTGCCTGATCATCATATACCATCTACCTATGGAAAATAAGCTTCTTTTTTAAAGGGGCTTTTTTTATGTCAACATACAGCGTATAATTTAATATACGCTGTATTTAAAACTGAACTCGCTTCGTGATTATTTGGTTAACAAATTCGCTCCGCTTCCTGTTAAGGCGTACCGTTTTTTAAACCTATTTCATGATTAGTATAATCCGTTAAATACTCATTGTCAATAAAAAAATCAAGACTGAATATGGTGCGGTAATCATTAGTATTGTTGGGGTTTTGTATGGTAGTTAAATAGGATGTACTTGTTGTGGTATAAGTGTAGGTAAAGCCCATGTTAGTAACAACTTTTACTGTAGAGTTTGGCGGCAGGTTACCTATAGCATTTGTTTCTTTAGTGTTCTCAATAATAGTTTGCGATGGGTTACCTGTATCAAATAATACCTGTGCCGAAGTAGTGGTACCGTTATAAGTAATAGTTGCCGGAATATTGGGCGAGTAACCGGCTGATGTACTGTACGTGAGCGGATGCATTATAAAACCCGTTGAAGTGGCCTTATCAACAGGTGTTAGGCCAATGGAAAGTAACCCCGCAACATAATTACCGGCAGAAGTAAAACTGGAAGCGTTAAGCGTAGCCAGCCTGAAACCCTTTGTTAGGTTTGCACCCACGTCAAAATAGCTAAGGGGACTGGCAATTAACGTGCTTGCATAACTTGTACCCGGCCCTACACCCATTACATCTGCCGAGTGGGCAGGCAATTTGGTATTGGTAACTTCATTCATGATTTTATAATACAAAAAGAAAGGGATGCGCTTGGTGCCGATGTTTCCGTTGGCATCGCCAATAGTAAAGGTAGCATAAGCCAGGTTACCATACTCTTTAGTAAGGTTGGTAGCATCGCCAAAACTCATTACTAATTCTTTTGAAGTAATGGTTATTCCGTTAACATTTACCGAGTCGCCGTTTACCTGTATACCGTTAGATGTGATCATAGATGCCGGTATAATGCCGGTAGCATCTAAAGTTAAACCAGACGAGCCCGTATCAAAAACGGTATAATAGTTAACTGTTTGTGTACCAACCTTTGTAATAGGGATAAACAAACGTTTGGATGTGCCCGATGAATATTGATATAGCCCTAATGTTGCCAGGTTTTTGACAGATGTATTGGTATTTGTTCCCTCTTTTTTACATGAGGTAATTACCATTACAAATACCATACTCCAAGTTATAGCAAACAGGTGTTTTTTCATATTATATTATTCTTAAGCAGTGCTTTTAAAATTCAATAAGTTTGTTGTAATAATACAAACTATGTATTCATGAAACATATTATTGAACCGATATAGTATAATGTTGGTAGAAAATTGTGCTATTTGCACAATAATGTATATTAAACGGGTTTGGAACGGTAAGTTAAAATAAAAAAAATGGCCAGGCTGATTAGCCTGGCCATTTTTTTATAGCTTGTTTGATTATTGGAAAATAAAATAAGATTTCTTGCCATCTTCATCATACACGCAGATCCGTTCTTTAACAGTCTGTCCATCGGTAGTAACTTCAATAGTATAGTTACCATATTCCAACTCATCTAATAAATAAGCTTTTGCTGCTGTCCCTTTGCTGGCCAGTTTATCTTTAAACATTGCAGTGTTAGTGCTTTCATTGTAAAATGTAACAACAGATTTGCCTGCATCTTCTTTTTGTACGCTAACACCAATGCTCAGTGATTTTTGCGATGGTGTAATTGAAATAAAATCCGCAGCAGGTGCTTTAGCGAAAGCAACTGTGCCTAATGTTAAAATTAACGTTAATAGTGTGATTGACTTTTTCATTTTTAATTTTTTTATTGTTTAAATATTGTTTTCTGTTTGATTTTCTTAAACAAATGAACAACAATCATTTACAACAAAAAAACACAATAGACCAGCACCCTAAAGTTATAGACCAATAGCCCTTTAAATCCGATTAGACATGTTTTTGGGTTAAATACCCGTTTGTCGTGAATTTTTGGCAGTTGGTAGTTCATAACTTAACGATGGTCAGACGGTTATACTTGTTTCCATTTAAATCAATTTGATATTAGCATTAAAAGAAATTGTAAACTTTTCGCATTTATAACTGTTCATTTTTTTAACAGTGTGTTAATACTGTCGCATTTAATTATTTGAAGATACTTTGTCACTTTTTATACCAAACGCTATTGAAACTACTTTACCTATCCTTTGCAATCACCCTATTCAGCATTTTAGTTAATGTGCCGTTATCATCTCGCGCGCAAACAGCGGGCGATGTATCTAAACTCGTTGACAGCACTGTTAAAACAGCTCCTCAAATCAGCTTAAAGCCCCTGCCTCCAAAACCAAAAAGATTTTGGCGTGCAGCTTATCAATTAGGCATAGCACAGGTAGTTCCATGGAGCTATAATCGTTTTATTGCCAATGTTGATTATGCACGCATTACAGGAGAAACTATAAAATATAATCTTAGCCCTACCCACTGGGCTTTTGATAAAGATATATTTCAAACTAACCAATTTGGCCACCCATACCAGGGAAGCCTGTATTTTAGCGCTTTTCGTACCAATGGCTATGACTTTTGGCAATCTGTACCGGCGGCATTTGCCGGCAGTTATTTATGGGAAACCTTTGGCGAAACCGAAGCGCCCTCACCAAACGATTTTATTAATACCAGCTTTGGCGGTATAGTGCTGGGCGAAATGAGTTACCGGCTCTCAAACAAGTTGGTAAATAACCACACCCGTGGCTTTAAACGCCAGCTTACCGAAGTGGCAGGCTTTTTAATAAACCCCATGAACGGACTAAACCGTATTATTGATGGCAAGTGGGGTAAGGTAAATCACACGGAAGCCGAACATGATTCATCAAGCATAAGTGCCGAGTTTGATCTGGGTACACGCAGCTTTAATGCCAACAATAAAAGCTTTATTAAATATGGTAAATTTGGTTGGTTTGGCCGGGTAAAGTTGCTTTATGGTAACCGTTATAAAGATTATGAAACGCCATTCAGCAATATCTATATTTCTGCCGAAATTGGCAGCGACGACAGTTCGCTGGTAAACAATGTAAACGTATACGGCTCACTGGCCGGCTGGGAGATCAAATCTAATGAGAAGCTGCAACACCTGGCCGTCCTGTCAGCAAATTATGATTATATCAGGAACGAGGCATTCTTTTATGGCGCGCAAAGTGTTAAGATCAACCTGTTATCTGAATATAACATCACCAAAATGTTCACCATAAATACCACATTTGGCCTTGGCCCGGTTTTACTGGCCGCTGTACCTGATAAATATAGATACCTCGGCCGCAGTTATAATTACGCTTCTGGTATAAGTATTAACGGCGGTGGCGGCCTAAATATATCTGAAAAGATCTTTGCCAGTATTGATTACCGTGGCGGATGGCTGCAAACTATAAACGGCAATAAATCACACTATTTTTTGCACACAGTGAATAGCGAGTTCAGGTTTTTCCCGAATAAGAAGTTTTCAATAGCGGCAGAACCGGGATATCTTATCCTCCGCGGATATTATAAGGACTATGCTGATGTTGATCAAAAGTATCCTTACTTCCGGGTATCTGTAAGGTATAGTGTAAATCTTTAAATTTTAAAATAACCCCAGGAATTTCTTCCTTTTCTTTGGCTTTTCCGCTGGTGTCGCGGCAGCATCTGCAGCTTTTTTCTTTTTAGCAGCTACCCGTTTAATCTCCGCCGCGGTTATGGCATCAATCGCGGCTTTTTCATCATAAGGGGCTAAAACATACGGCGGGTGCAAATAACCTTTGCCTGATGTGTAAATTGGCCTCCTGTCAATAACAGGGGCTTTTTTAGTAAGAAAAGCATATAAAGACAAGCCCATAAACGCAATTGCTATGATAATTATACCGGCAAAAGCACCTTTTGATAATACTACAAGCGACTTACTGCGCTCATAAATGCCATCGTCTTTATTATATTTTGCCCCTGCACTTATGGCAACAGATTCTAATGATGCTAACAGTTTGTTTTTATCTTTTTCAGCCTCCCGTTGTTGGTCAAGTTCAGCCTGCAGGCGTTCGTTCTCGGTCAATAAAATGCCCTGCTGGCTCTTAGTGTCTGATGATAGGCTGCCATTCACTATGGCCTCTTTTAATTCTACAGCACTTGTATAACGGTTACCCGGCTTTTTTTCAAGGCATTTATTTACTACCTGTAACAGCCATTGCGGCACCTGCATTTCCTGCGCCTGCTTTTCATCTGTCCAGCTTTGGGGCATAGCGGCTTTGCGGGCAGTTAAAAGGTCGGGTATCGGAGCTTCTAAATGCGCTATCATCACCTGGTTCCGGTTGGTTTCGCTATTGCCCTCAAGCGGAAACGGCACCTGCCCGGTCAGTAATTCATACATTATTATTCCGAAGCTGTACACATCTGTTTGCTGTAACATATCGCCATCCTGCTGCTCAGGGGCCATAAACTCTACAGCTCCCGCATTGCGGATGCTTGTACGGCGCTGTTCTTCGGTCAATATTGCCATCCCGAAATCTAACAGCACATAATTACCGGTATTGATGTTGTATTTAACGTTATTGCTTTTAATATCGCCATGCTTAATGCCTAGCTGATGGCAGTGCGCCAATGCATTTGACAGCTGATAAGCCACCCGGATCACCTCCTGCAGCATGAATATCTTTTCGTGAGGCGGTTGTAGCAGTTCGCACAGATCAGGCCCCTCAATGTATTCCATTTCGATATAAGGTAGTGACCCACTTTCTGTAATACCCGAACTCAGGAACTTTACCACATTTGGGTTAGCTATCTCGTTAACCTTTTGCAGCTTGGCTACTTCGTTCTTAAAATTACGGAAGTTCTTATCCTCTTCACTTTCAGAATATATAGGTGTTGGCAGCAGTTTTACCGCGGTAAGTATTGGCCCCATGCGCCTGCCTTTATATACCGACCCTTGTCCGCCGGTGCGTAGTGCGCCCAGGTTCTCTAATCCTTCTGTTATCGTAAAAACTTTACTCATTCGTTGCAGGTTGATAGCTAAACTCTAAAACGGCCGATTCGCCTAAGATGATCTGGTCGCCTTCCTGTAGCTGGTGGCCTATATGTGTCGAACTTAATTTTATAACATCCTCACTCTTCTCACTTCGTATTTTGATCTTATTACGTGGCGGAACGCCGCCCTCATCAGCAAATATCATAAACTTGCCGGCATCATTATTCCACTCAATATGGGCATGTTGGCGGCTCACAAATTTATTGCTTCCGTCGCTGCTTTCAGATGGGAAAGCGATTTGGTTGGTACGGAAAAATCCGTCATCAGCCTGGGCCTTTTTATCGCGGCCAATATTTATTTTATCCCCGCCGGATGTAATGTTATACTCCGGTTTATCTGTTTCGCCACTTAAAGCCCGCACGTAAGCAGATGCGGTTTGCTTTATAAAGTTCTTGCTCGTTTTAATAAAGAACCCGGCATTTAGCTTGTTCGACTTTACAGCCTCTGGCGGAAAATCCTGGTTCATAACCACCTCCATTACCCAATTCTCTGGCAAAGCAACGGCATAGTCATCAGCAATCCGCTGAACTTCGTCCTTAAAAATTTCCGGTTCATCCGCATAAATCGCGGCCTCATACACGGCGCATTCTGATGCAGGGCAGGCTATATAAAGGTTTAAGCCTTTAATATTCCCACCTTCGCCGCCTTCGGCTTTCTGTAATTCCTGCTTAACAAACTGAAGCAATTCATAACGAATGCCCTTTACGTCAGCCGGCTTATTTTCCTTATCGCTTTTAAATAAATTAAACATTATGCTGTTACGTAACTATTATTGAACCTTTAAACCTTATGATATATTGCATAACCAAACCATTATTTAGTTGTTTGCAACAATGCTTTTAATATAACCTTTTTTAAGCAAATACGGTATTACGTGTTGCCCGGCAAGCCTAACCGCATCTGATGAACCCTTTGTAGACTCGATACGGATACAAACCACCATATTGCCCGCCCCCTTCACTTTTGGCGCGAAAAACACATACCAGCCGTCATTTATCTGCTGCTTTTTCCAGATACGTTCTGGTGTACCCGTTTTACCCGCCACGGCAAGGTGTAACGTATAAGCCTTAGCCGCGCTTTGCTTTATCATATAGCCACGTATTAATTCGGCATACTTTGGATCGTTAGCTATTTTGATACCCGGCTTAATTACCGCAGTTGAATCACTAACTTTTAACACATATCTGTTATTAGGCATAGTACCATTGTTTGCTATACCCGATGCCAGCCTTGCAACAGCTGCCGGGGTAGCTATCAGTTCGCCCTGCCCCCATGCCATACCCGAAATACCCTTCGCGCGCGTTCTGCGGATGTTATTAGGATCGTATCTTGGCTTGGTATTAAATTCGGTTTTACGCCATAGCTCGCGCCATTTTTCTTCCTGCGCGGTATTTTCTTTTTGCCTGCCGTAGTAGTAACCGCCTACTCCATGCAGGAACATGCCTGTTTTGAGGTACAGCGTAGCCATGTCTTCCTGCAAATGCTGTTCATTCGCCAGTTTAATAAAGTACACGTTGTTTGATTTAGCAACGGCATTTTCCAGTGTTATCACACCTGTTTCATCGGGCTCTATACCTTTTGTACGGATACGCTCCCATGAGGCTACATTGTATTTTTTGCTTGCAGCAGCTATACCCAACTTGTTAAATGATGCCATGGTAGTGATCAGTTTAGCGGTTGAGCCCGGCTGTGTAGCTAAAGTAAAACCTAAGTCGGTAGTGGTCATCCATCCTGCCAATTGGTTTTGCTCTGCATTGGTCATGGTAAGTTTTTCCCAATCATGAATTGGCGGCAACGGATATACCGCCGATGCAAGCACATCACCTGTGCCCGATTCCATTATCACTACCGATACCCGGTTATCCAGCAATGCGGTATCTGCCGCAATGGAATTTTGAATGCTTGTTTGCAACTCTGCATCCATAGTAAGCTTCACATCCCGGTTACGGTTCTTAAACGCTTCTACCTCCTTACTGTTTATACCCGCCAGCAGCAGGGACGATAGCGCGCTGTAATCTTTCTTCACTACCGTCATTTCCTTTACACCGCGCGCCAGGAACCTGTCTTCGCGGTAACGGTTGGCGGTAACATTATAATTGGTGGTAGGCAGTTTAAAGCCGCGCAATTCTGCCGCGTGCTCATACTCGGCAAAGTAGCCGTTGCTGCTGCCGTTAAAAACACCTGTATTGGCATCGCCCGTCCAAAAAAACATTTTTTCTTCAAACGGATAATACCTGTCCAGCCGCTTGTGCACAGCAGAATCTATATTATAACCCTGTGCACCTGCAACGGCCAGTTTAGCACGTTGTTTCCGCACCAGTTCGGGCTTACTGGTGGCCAGCAATACGCCATCGCGGTCATACAGGTTACCCGCCTGCAAGCGGTTCATTAGTATAGCAATACGTGGGTTATAACTAAACATCCGGGCGCCGCCTTTATCGGCCACTAACGATGGCTGTACCACCCACTTTTTATTGTTTAGCAAGTATTGCGATATGCTTACCGTTAACAGCAAAATTCCTGTACAAGCCGCAATTAATGCAGGCACCAGATTTTTATCCTGTTGTTTTGATATATAATTCATTTGTACCGGCGTACCCCGCACTAAGGATGCTGAGAGCAAAAACCCCGATGCCAGTAAGTTGGCTACTAATGACGAGCCCCCATAACTCTGGAAAGGTAATGACACTCCCGATAGCGGCAATGCGCCTATGGAGCCACCCGCAATTAGCAGGAACTGCACAAAGGTTGAGAGCCCAATCCCGGCACATACATAGAACAGAAATGGCGTCCCCGTTCGCCGCCCTATAATGATGGAGCGATGCAGATATAACAGGAATAACAGGAATATACAAACAATGCCCGTCCAACCAAATTCTTCGCCCATTGATGGGAGTATCATATCGGTATGTGCTTCGGGAATGGTTTTAGCGAAACCCTCGCCTACACCCTGACCGGATATGCCACCGCTTGACATTGCCCAAAGGCCGTTGGCTACCTGGTCGCCACCGTAAACTTCATTATTCCAGGCATCCTGCCAAATGGCCTTACGGTCTACCAAACGCTGTACCGGGCCAGGGAATAGTTTACCTAAGTACGGGATCTGGTCAATAGTTAGGAACGCTGCCATAATGATCAATACCATTATAGCCGATTCGCTAAGCGACCTGCGCTTAAATATCATTACCAACCCAACAATCCCGGCTGTAATTAATGCCGATAGCCACACATTTTTGACAAGCCATGATACCAGAACGTACAGTACCACCGCGCCGGCCATAAACATAAAATCGCCCCGCGAAAAGGAGAACAACGCTATAAAGGTAAAACACACCACCATTGCCGGGCCCAGATCGCCCAATATTAAAAACAGCAGCAGGGTTACCAGAATGGCTATTAATGCAAATGAAAAGAACGACCAGCGCTTTATCCAGCTGGTGTACTCGCTGATGAGTTTCTCGTTAGCGGCAAAAAATCCCGCCAGGAAAAGAATGATCAGATATTTTACGATCTCGCTTGGCTGAAAACCGAACAAGTTTACTTTAACCCCGCTACCCTCCGGCCCGGTACCAAATACAATGGTCATGGCCAATAGCCCGGCGGCCATAACTACCCAGGGCCATCCGTTTGATGCGGTACTACTGCTTTTAAAAACAAGCATCCGGTAGATCCAGGAATCGGGCGTAAAGCGGCGCAGCTTAAACTGCATCATTAAGAGCATAGCTGCCAGCCCTATGCCTAAATAAACCAGTGTACCCTCAGCAAAAAAGCGATCGCGCAATGGGTCTTGCAAGCTTAGCAGCGTTAAAAACGACATGCCCGTGAGCAGCATTACCACCGGCAATATCAACTGATCTGCGGTGCTAAACTTCCATGATAGAATAAGGTGCACAAACAAAAATGCCCCTACAAAACTTGCAGCGATGATCCAGAACCATTTATTAAATTCATCGGGGGTGCGAACAATAAATGACTTTTCTTTTTTGAGGATATTAAAATCGCGTGTTGAAAAAAGCTTAATAGTATGCGGCAACTGGCTGAAGGTAAAGCTTGCATCCTCAGTCAAATTCGCTACCCCCTGCGATGTACCAAACTGGTAGCCCGGCTGTAATGGCAACACTTTAAAAGCTCTACCTGTTGGCAGGTTTTTAAAGCTGTAATTGCCCTGCGCATCGGTGCGGGCGTAAGCGGTTAATTCCTGCAAACGGCGCTTGCCCGCGCTATCAGGCAGGTAAACTTTTTTTACATCGTTAGTATTTTCGGTAATCAGTTTTACGTCTTCGGTTAGCTCGTCATTATAAATACTATCCTGCGGCAAGATCATTTCCAGGCGGATGAGCACACCCGGTACCGGTTCTTTTTTATTAACGATGCTCCCGCTGATACTATAACTGCCCATTGCCAGGTCATTTACCGATGGCAAATTTGGCGGGTTCCTTCTTTCCTGCGTAAAACGTACCGAGTCATCGCCGGTATAACCTAATAATGAGCGCGAAGCGGTAACCCGGCTTTTAAAAGATTCGCCGCCTTGGGCAAAGGCATCATCGGCAATTATGTAATATTTGCGCTTGTTAAGCTCCCCTACGTTGTCAATTTTATCGCCAATGCGAATGTTGTTACCAACGGTAGCGGTAATAAGTGCAATGTCGCGCTTGTCATCAAAATAATAACCTTTAGTAAGCAGATTATGAATTTTGTTTGCAGGGTCGCTACTGGTAAGATTTACCATGGTACCATCCTGCAGGCGTTTATCTACATCCGCGAAGCGCAATTGCAGCACCGTGAACAGCCTGAAGAATAAGAACAGGAACAGAACGGCTATAAGTAATATAAACCACCGCTCCTTTAATCTGCTTATGGTTAGGTGGTTATCGGGCTCCATTAGGTTTTTGAATGATTTTGGCTACTGTATCTGCTTGAATTTTTATACCCGGGAAATCGGCAGTTATAAATCTTCTATCGGCTAAAAAATATTGTTTTTGTATGGCTAAACGGCAATTAGTAAACTGTGTGCCTCTTAAGTAAAGGGCGGTATTGAACAAGGAAATCCCTGTATCGAAGCCTTCAAATTTTATATTATCAAGCACAATTACCTTACATTCCGCAGCAATATCCATTGCCGGGCCATGGTAGGCGCTATCGCGCTTTAAAACAATATTCCCCTTTCCCCTAATGTAGAGGGTATCTTTTAGAATATGCAAAGTATCGCTTATAACTATGGCTTGTTTAAAGGTAGTATCTGAAAGGTTTAGCGTATCTGTCTTTAGATTGTTCAACAAGTTTTGCAGCTTGATCTCATCAGGATTACGGATGGGGGCATCTTGCCCTGCAACAGTTTTAACAGGTGATGTAACCGGCTGATTCCCCTTTTGCCATTGTAAATAAAGCCACACGCTTGATGCCGCGAATGCCAGGCACAAAATGGTAAGTAAAATGGTTAAACCATTGCTTCTCTTTTCGGCCATAGGTTTAGGGTTTGATTGTGGGGTTTCGGTTACTGCATCTTTCCGGTTAGGGATCATTTCCGCATCGGCGGCATTAACGTTTTTTTTTAAAACGGCAGCAGGTTTTACAGCAGCGGGCTTTTGCGATGTTTTATTGTTTTGAACCAACACCACGGTAACGTTATCCTTACCGCCATTTTCATTGGCAGCAGCTATTAACTGGGTTGCCTTTTCCTGTAAGGATGTATTTTGAGTGATGATATTTGTAATACCGCTTTTATCAACCAGATCCGTCAGTCCGTCACTGCAAAGCAAAAGCATATCGCCCGGCAAAAACGGCGATTGCCCCGTCTCCACAAAGCTTTCGTCGGTATCTATCAGGGTAGTAAAGCCAAGTGCTTTATTAATCTCGTTGCGCTTGGGGTGGTTCATGGCTGCTGTTTCCGTTAGCCTGCCCGAGTCTTCTAAAAAGCCTACAAAGGAATGGTCTTTAGTTATTTTAACCAGCGATTCATCGCGCAGCAAATACAAACGGGTATCGCCTACATGGGCATAGTAAAACGTGTTGTTCTCTACATCAACCAATGCTATTGTAACAACGCAGGCCATACCTTCCAGTTCCTTATCAAGCTGTTTTTTATCGAAGATACTTCTGCTGGCAAGCTTTAAAGCCTCAATCATAGCAGGAATATATTCGCCCTCTACATTGTTTAATTGCTGGGTAATTACATCTTTGGCAATGGCCGCAGCCACCTCACCACCGCTGTAACCACCTACCCCATCGATAACAGCCGCCAGCATCAGGCCGTTGTTCATAACATTCTGAGCAATAAAAGTATCCTCATTGTTATCCCGAACTTTGCCGGTATCGGTTAATCCAAAATAATTTTCAGCCATTGCGTTTACCGGAGTTTTTAATATCAATAAAATGGGTGGCCAAAAGGCAAACACCAATTACTAATAAGCCTATGGATAAGATTTGTGACATGTTATGCTTTAAACAGGTTTAAGCCAATAATTCCGTTAAGTAACATGCGGGAGTTAACAGGCAATTCCACCCACTTGGGCGAATTTACGTGGCTGCGTTCCACAGTTACCTCATTGAGGGTAGTTATTTCACCGAAAGAGGCCATGTAGAATTTGCCATCGGCATGGTTATATTTTATTTGCAGGTGCGGGGCGTTAACCCACTCTGATGGTATGGTAAAAATATTTGAATCCTCGCGTGTTTCATCACTTCCGGATACGATGAGATCATCTTCTTTCATCAAATACTCCACCTTTTTACCGGCAAACTGCTGGTCGGGAATGATGGTTTCTAAACGGGCAATATTGGTTTGGCCCGGCTTGGCGGCAGTTTGAGCTTCTGTTTCAAGTGCTTCCTCATAAGGAATTTCAAAATACCCTTCGCTGTAATAGGTAAAACCTTTTAATATATCCTGATCTACATCAAAAGTTTGGGCAATACCTGTTTGGCGCGGAATGAACGTTACCCGCAGGTTTTCTTCCTTTTTATTATTATCGGGCAACAGTTTTCCTATAAAGCCTTTATCGCCCCGCGCATAATCCGGATGCGACACCAGCCTGAACACCCATTTGGATCCCGAAGGCTTAACGGTTTTCCCTTCTGCACGATGTTCTTTCAGGATCTTATAAAATTGCTCTACCGTTTCATGAACAATGAGGCCAAAGATGCCCTGTTTATTGGCTACAAATTCTTTATAGTCCTCGGCATTAAAGCTGATAATGAACTCGTGATAAAACACCACCCTATCGGCAAAGGAAAGCTCCTTTATTGATTCTTTAAATTTCTCGATTATATAGCTGTAAACGGTATCGGGGGTAAGCGCTTTCGCTTTAGCCCTTTCACTGGTCTCGTTTGTTAAAAACCAGTCTTGTATGCCTATGCGCTGCCAAAAATTAGGGGTTGATGCCATTTAATTGAACTTGAAAGTATGAAGGTGATATGTGTTACTGAACATAAAATTGCTGCAGATGTTTTTATCTGCTATAAAGTTTAATTTAAATCTATTGATCGGGTTTAACAGTTGTGTCTGTTGCTAAACTGTCGTTACTGTCTGTATTAGGTTTGGGTTCGGCGTTCTTCTGGGCATTCTTAATGCTGTCCCGCCTCAAGGCTTCAAAATCAAGCCGGGTAGGTGTATCAGCAACCCCGGCATTGCCATAATCTACTGGTTTTGCTTTTTTTGCAGTATCATCCTCTGTTTGCAGGCTATCTTGCTTTACCGAAGTTGGGTTAGCTTGCTTTTTTATAAAGGTAGAGTAAACAGAGAAGCCCATAAATAATACCAGCAAGGTCATCACCGAATAATAGAACGGTTTTGACAATGTTACCTTCGATTCATCTTCAACCGGTTCTGCATTTAAAGGTGGGGCCTGCCGTAATTTCAATAACTCTTTCTGCAAGCGTTCGTTCTCGCTTTGTAAAGCAATGGCATTTAAACCCGCTTGCTGGCTGTTACCATCTGCTGCCGAAAGACTGCCGCTGATAATTGCCGCATCAAGTTCCTTACCACTTGGGTAACGGTCTTCGGGCTTTTTTTGCAGGCATTTACTTATTATCCGCAGCAACCATTGGGGTACTTGCATTTCCTGCGCGCGCCTTTCTGCATCCCATGTTTTGGGGATAGCCTTTTTACGGGCGGTTAGCAGATCAGGGATCTCAGATTCAATATGAGCCAGCATTACAGCATTACGACCGGCATCACCGCCGCCTATTAACGGGAAGGGTACTTCGCCGGTAAGCAATTCATATAAAATTATCCCATAACTATATACATCTGTTTGCAACAACATTTTGCCTTCGTGCTGCTCTGGCGCCATAAATTCAATTGCCCCCGCATGGCGGATGCTGGTACGCCGCTGCTCTTCGGTCATTATTGCCAGCCCGAAGTCTAACAATACATAATTACCCGTATTGATGTTGTATTTTACATTATTGCTTTTAATATCGCCATGCTTAACCCCTACCTTATGGCAATGTGCTAAGGCGCCCGCCAGTTGGTCGGCAACGCGGATGGCTTCTTTTAACGTAAATACTTTATCATGCGGCGGATGCAGCAGTTCGCCCAGATCAGGCCCCTCAATATACTCCATTTCAATATAAGGGAATGAGCCGCTATCTGTAATACCCCAGCTTAATATTTTTACCACATTAGGATTAGGCTGTTCATTAACCTTTTGCAGTTTGGTTACTTCATTACGGAAGCTGCGGAAGTTTTTGTCCTCCTCGCTTTCGGTATGAATTGGGGTTGGCAGCAGTTTTATCGCGGTGAGTATGGGCCCCATGCGCCTGCCTTTATATACAGAACCCTGTCCGCCGGTGCGTAATGCCCCTAAGTTTTCCAGTCCTTCTGTTATTGTGAATACTTTGCTCATTAATAGTTAATTATTATCCGCAGATACTTGTATCGGCATTATACAAACTAAATTACGTTTTATGGGTATACTTTGTTGTAAACAATTAACATCTTTTTATTAACCAACGCAGGTTTCAGCAATAAAAAAGCCCCTGATGTTAAAATCAAGGGCTGTAATATGTTAATTGATATGGCTTTAATCGCTATAACGGTCATTTCGCCAGGGATAGGCGGTGTTAGAGTAACCCCGGTCTTCCCAAAAACCCAATTTATTTTCGGTCAAAAACTCTATCCGTTTAATCCATTTGGAACCCTTCCAGGCGTATAGCTGCGGGGTGATCATACGTACCGGGCCGCCATGCTCAACAGGGAGCGGCTGGCCGTCATAAGTATGTACCAACAATACGTCGGGCTTAAGCGCTTCTTCTAAAGAAATATTGGTAGTGTAGGTGTCATAACCATAGCACATTATATGGGTCGCATTTTCTTTTGGATGTACCAGGGCAGCAAGGTCAAGCAGGCTTACGCCTTTCCAATGCATATTTAGTTTTGACCAGGTGGTTACGCAATGAAAATCTGAAGAATCTTTTGTTTGCGGCAGATCTAAAAACTCTTTCCAGGTTAAATTAACCGGGTTTTCAACCGCACCATCAATTTTAAGTCTCCAGCGATCCAACGGGATATTGGGCTGATAGCCCAGATCAAGCACCGGCCATTTTACGGTAACTGTTTGCCCAATGGGTAAAGTGGGCATACCGTGCCGGTTTGGTATACCCGAGCCTTTTGGAGCGTCATCTGCAACAGATGGTGTCAGTTTCATTTTTTCTTCAAAACGGGCCTTTAGCTTCATGCGGGCCTCAATTATCCGGTTTAGTTTTTCTGACTCTTCCATCTGGCTTATATTTATATAAATATAATAAAAGCTTTAATATTTCTAAATGCTTCGGCAAATATCTTGTAGGAATATAGCTTGATGAATGCTCAAAATAGGGGTAGCTTTAAACTAAACGGTTTGCAACAGCCCTAATTATATTTCTTATTTATTAAATATTTCTCCGCGTTAAAAAAGAATTTACAAATGATAGTATTACTCAATATTAAGGTATATTACGCCATACAACGCTCGTTGTCAGCCTAAAAGCCGGGGCATAATTACGGCTGTTATTAACCAAATTATATCTAATTATTATGGAAAAGTTCAAAAAATTGAACAGAGACGAAATGAAAAATGTAATGGGCGGATTAGTTGGACCAGGGCCAGGCGGGCCAGGTAATGGAGCTGGTGGTTACAGATGTTCCAGCACAAGTATTACGGGCGCGTGTTATTGGCATGATTATAAGCCTTCATGTCCTACAGGCTTCAAGCTTGAGACATGTAACACTAACAGCCAGGTTTAATAAAAAAAGCCGCCAAAAGCGGCTTTTTTTATGCGGCATATATTTGATATACTATCATATATAGTGTAATAAAAGCTTTAATTTTTCTTAAATGCTTCGGCAAATATCTTGTAAGAATACAATCTTGATGAATGCTCAAAAATGTGCGAGGTAGCCATAACTTCATCTACACCTGTTTGCTCAATAAAGGCGTTCAATTCGGTTTTAATTTTTTCGGGGCCGCCTATAAACGAATAAGCCAGCATTTGCATAACGGCTTCTTCTTCAAAAACGTTCCAAACACTGTCCATGTTGTTAACAGGTGGCGGCAATAATTGCCTTTTGCCGGTAACAACGCCCATAAAAAATTGCTTTACTGATGTTGCCAAACGGTCCGCCTCGGCATCGGTATCGGCAGCAACCACATTTACGCATGATAATACATAAGGGCTTTGCAGATATTCCGACGGTTTAAAGTTATTACGATAAATTTCTATGGCCTCCATAAAGTATGTTGGTGCAAAGTGGCTGGCAAAAGCATAAGGCAAACCAAAGGCCGCGGCTACTTTCGCACTATCGGTACTTGAACCTAACACCCAGATAGGTATATCCAACCCCTCGCCGGGAATGGCCCTCACTTTGGCATTGGCATTATCTGCCGAAAAGTAGGTTTGCAGCTTAACAATATCCCGCGGGAAGTTATGCGCCGCGTTAAAATTTTCGCCACGGATGGCCAGCGCGGTTGTTTGATCAGTACCCGGGGCGCGGCCCAAACCCAGATCTATCCTGCCGGGGTAAAGCGATGCCAGGGTACCAAACTGCTCGGCCACAATTAAGGGTGAGTGATTGGGCAGCATAATACCGCCCGAGCCTACCCTGATGGTTTTTGTACCGCCTGCTATGTAGCCTATTAATACCGATGTTGCAGAACTTGCCACATTCATCATATTATGATGCTCTGCAAACCAATAGCGGGTGTAACCTAATTTTTCGGCCTGTTGGGCAACATCCATGCTTTTTTTAAAGCTATTAGCAGGGTTACTGCCTTCGGTAACTGTTGCCAGGTCTAATACGGAATATTTTATATCGGATAATTTTTTTAAACTCATAGTATTTTCTTTCCTGCCGGTAATTATTGGCAGGGTATCCATCCAAAATTAATGCTAAAGAGATACTATAAATAACAAAGTTTATAGATATGACTTTGGGCTCACAAACAGAGGGAAATATTACAAATAGCTGCATTGGTTCATTATTTGACTTAGATAAGAAGCATTCAGTCGCTTGGCTCCAGCCGGGTGACAACTATTACAAGGCCTCTGGCCGCATCTTAATTACGGCGGCGGGACGCCGCATAATAACTGACACTCGGCTGGAGCCGAGCGACTGCAGAAACACGTGTGGGACTAGAGCAAGGCGATGGAGAACAGTAGCGGACTTATTTAATACTTGCATATCCCGTTTATTACATCAATTTAATATCTTAGCGCATCTAATAGATAAACATATTCAATAAACATCTACCCACGACAAATGAGTAACAGCAAAGCTTTAAAAATCACTATTTTAGATACTGTTTACATCCTTGCCGGTATATTGTTCTGCGGCTTTGCTTTAAAGAGTTTTTTAGTACCCAACGCGTTTTTTGATGGTGGGGTTACAGGTATCTCCCTGCTGATACATGAGCTTTACCATGTAAATATCGCCTATGTAATTATCATTGCCAACATCCCGTTTATTATTATGGGGGCTTTTCAGGTTGATAAATCCTTTGCCATTAAAACATTTGTAGCAATTATTGGGCTGGCGTTGTGCCTGCATTTTATCAATTACCCGCAAATTACTTCTGATAAGCTGCTGGTATCTATCTTCGGCGGGGTATTTATGGGCATAGGAATTGGGTTAGCCATACGCGGCGGCTGCGCACTGGATGGGATTGAGGTTTTGGCTTTATACACCGGCAAGCGCATCAGCTTTACTATCAGCGAGATCATCCTCGGTATTAATATTATTATCTTTTTAATAGCGGCTGTTAAGCTTGGCCTGCCTACCGCTTTATATTCTATACTTACCTATTATACTGCCTCGCGAACCATCAATTTTGTAATTGAAGGATTAGAGGAATATACCGGGGTAACCATTATATCTGGTAATAACCAACAGATAAAAGAGATGCTGGTTATGCAGTTAGGGCGCGGCATAACCGTTTATAAAGGCGAACGCGGTTTCCTGAAAGACAGCTTTGATGAGAGCCACCCGGTTGATATTGTTTTTACCGTAGTAACCCGTTTAGAACTGCGCCGTTTAAGAAACATGGTGCATGAAATTGACCCTAAGGCCTTTATATTTACCAGTATTATAAAAGAAGCCGCGGGTGGTGTGTTAAAACGCCGTGCAAGGCACTAATTTTGAAATCCTAAACGCTAAGCTCTAAATTCTAAATTTTTGAAATCCTAAGCGCTAAGCTCTAAATTCTAAAAAAATTCAAATCCGAAATTTTATTCTTACTCTATCACTTCGTAAGTATTAACCGGTTTTGCTTTATTTTTTAAGGCAAACTCGCCATTTGGGCGGCATTTAAAAGATTCTTTTGCCTGCTCGTAAACATCTGCGGTAATGATGATCTGCCCGGCTGTAGCAACAGATTGTAACCGCTGCGCCAGATTTACGGCATCGCCAATAACGGTGTAATCTAACCTGCGCAATGATGCCGAACCTATGTTACCGGATACCATTTCGCCAGAGTTGATACCCACGGAAATCTCGGGTTTAAAAACTTTATCACCGGCAGAGATCTCCGGCTCATTAGCTAACTGTGCTTTTACTGCCAAAGCCGTGTCAATAGCCCTATCCAGGTGAAACTCTCCTCTAAAAACCGCCATAACGGCATCGCCCATAAATTTATCTACATGGCCGCCCTGGGCAATTATTTCTTTTACAATTTTATCAAACAAGTCATTTAGCAGGTTCACTACCGTGTTGGCCGGCACATGTTCTGTTATTGAAGTAAAACCGCAAACATCAATAAACATTACGGTTGCCTGCAATACCTCATTCTTCATCAGGCTGCCTTCAAATTCCTTATGCGACATAAAGTTGAGCACATTCTCGTCCACATACATTTTCAGGATGTTGTTCTCCTTGATGGCACGCAGGGTTTCCTGCATTTGCTTTACATAGGTAATGGTCTTCTCCATGGTAACATCCAGGTCCTCAAAATCAACCGGCTTGCATATAAAATCAAAAGCGCCGCGGTTCATGGCTGTGCGTATGTTTTGCATATCGCCATAGGCAGATACTACTACCGCTTTTAGCATGGGGTTAGCCTCTGGCAGGCGGCTAAGCAGTGTAAGCCCATCCATTACAGGCATATTAATGTCAGACAGGATAATATCCAGATCGGGGTGGTCTTTAACCCTTTCTAAAGCTTCCTCACCGTTTTGCGCAAAAATAAACTCGTATACGTTCTCCCTGATCTTTTTGCGGAACTTCTGTTTCACCAAAATCTCCAGATCAGCCTCATCATCCACTACCAGTATTTTGGCCATTATTCGCTAATTGTTTTTAGTTTCTCTTTTAATAAATTAAAATCGAGCGGCTTGGTTAAAAAGTCGTCCGCGCCTTTATCCATTGCCTGGCGGTAATTCTCCGCATCGCCATAAGCGGTTATCATCATTACCACCGGTTGCGGCGGCATGTTAAAATCATGCCTGATATGGTCAAGCAGCTCTATACCGCTCATTCCCGGCATGTTAATATCAGACAGGATCAGTACCACTTCTGAATGCTTTTCTTCTAAATATTTTAGAGCTTCTTCGCCTGACTGGGCAAAGCTGAATTCAACCTCGTGGTTCTTGATCTCCTTGCGGAAACGCTGTAAAAAAAGGGGTTGAACATCTGCTTCGTCGTCTACAACTAATATTTTCATATACCGCTTAAAGATAGATAATTCAATTTTATGCAGGAAGGAAAATTACAAACTCGGTACCCTCACCTTCTTTACTATTTATATCAATTTTTCCCTTGTGGGCCTTAACAATAATGTCATAACTAAGTGACAGGCCCAGGCCTGTACCCTCGCCCGCCGGTTTGGTAGTAAAAAAAGGCTGCATGATCTTATCCTTTATAGCATCAGGGATGCCGCTGCCATTATCTTTTACTCTTATTTCGATACCATTCGGGCTGCCTGATATGGTATGTATGGTATGGGTGCTTACCTCAACCTTTGGTTTATAATCAGGCCCGGCAGTTTTCTTTTTATCGTGTACGGCATAAAACGCATTGGTGAACATATTGAGCAGCACACGGCCAACATCCTGCGATACAATGTTTATGACAGGCAGGTTAGGGTCAAGGTTGGCTATAAGTTCGGCATTAAACGATTTATCTTTTGCCCGCAGCCCGTGATAGGCCAGCCTGAAGTATTCATCGGCAATAGTATTAATATTAGTAGGTTCTCTTACATTGCTGCTTGCCCGGCTGTGCTGTAACATGCCCTTAACAATACCATCTGCACGGTACCCATGGTGGCGGATCTTTTCCAGGTTTTGTTTAATGTCTGATGCTATCGCCATGGCTTCTTCCCTATCGCCTTTATTTAGCTCCTGCTCCATTTCGTCAATCAGTTCCATACTCACTTCAGAAAAATTGTTCACAAAATTGAGCGGGTTTTGAATTTCATGCGCTATGCCTGCAGTAAGTTCGCCAAGCGATGCCAGCTTTTCCTGCTGTATTAACTGGGCCTGTGTAGCCTGTAATTCTTTAAGGGCGTCCTGCAGCTCGTTCCTTTGTTTGGTGATCTCGGCAGTACGTTGGGCCACTAAAACTTCTAATTCGGATTTACGTTCATTAACACGTTTTATCTCCTCCTGCTGTTTTTTTGATGTGGCAAAGCGCGCGAAGATCCATCCGAAGGCGACTAATTGGGCGCATAGGAAAAAATTATCCCACTTATCAAAAAAATCAGGGAATGCTAAACTTACTACACCATTTATAAACGCTGCTATAATTAACGGATAGTGGGCAAAGAGCAATACCTCGAATGATTTAAAATCAGGTTCTTTTTTGAGGTACGACACTATGCCTGCTAACACTAATGCACCTAAAATTTCATTAACCTCACTATCAAAATAGTAATTGAAAAGAAACCATAACCCTATAATTATCCAACCTGATGCGGTTAGGGCCGCACGCCATTTAGGATATATTGGCGAAAATTTGAGCGATCTTCGTATCCGGACGGTCAATAAAAAAGCTGCCAGGAATGTAAAAAAAAACATGTGGTTATGATAGTTTAGTTAATACAAAAACTAAGGTAATTATTTATAACGAACCTACGGATACTGCGCAGGATATTTTCATATATAAACAGCCCCCTACCTCTTTTTGCTTACGCAAATAATATTTCATTAAAATTTGCGTAACCAAATGGTTACTTATATATTTGTAACCGAACGGTTTCAAGTAGCAGAATATGAGAAGAGATGTTTTCCAGGCCATAGCCGACCCTACCCGCAGGGATATAATCAATTTGCTGGCCAGCCGGCAATTAAATTTGAATGCCGTTGCTGATAATTTTGATATAAGCAGGCCTGCGGTATCTAAACACATAAAAATATTAACAGAGTGCGGTTTAGTGCTGATAACGCAGCATGGGCGCGAACGGTATTGCAAAGCCAACCTCAAAAAACTGGAACAGGTTGCTACATGGGCCGATCAGTACCGTGCCTTTTGGACAGGTAAACTAGATGCATTGGAAGATTTTTTAGACAAAGAAACAAACGAACAAAAACTAAAATAAATTATGGAAACAAAACCGCTGATTGTTGAGCGTACGCTGAACGCGCCTGTAAGCCGTATATGGCAGGCCCTTACGGATAACAGTAAAATGAAGGAATGGTATTTTAAACTGGAAAACTTTGAGCCGCGTGTGGGTTTTGAATTTCAGTTTTATGGACAGGGAAGCAAAGGCGAAAAGTTTTTACATCTGTGCCGTATAACTACCGTTGAACCCGAAAAGAAACTGAGCTATACATGGAAGTATGATAATTTTCCAGGAAACTCGGAAGTGAGCTTTGAGCTTTTTCCTGAAGGGGATAAAACGCTGGTACGTATTACACATACCGGCCTGGATACCTTCCCTCAGGATCATCCTGATTTTGCCGCTTCAAGCTTCTCTGCCGGCTGGAACCATATCCTGGGCATCAGTTTAAAGGAGTACGTAGAGAAATAGTAACAAACTATATTATTGTTTACAAGCAAAAAAGGCTGGAATTTATAAATTCCAGCCTTTTTTAATAATTATAATTAAACACCCCTATTATTTATTTGGTACTGTTGTACGAGGTACAGCCGGGGTTGTTGATGGTGCAGTTGTTGGTGTTGTAGGTAAAGTATTAGGTGTTACCTGTGGTGTAGTCGCCGGTGGAGTTGTCGGAGTTGGTGTTGGTGTAGTCGGCGTTGTTGGTGTCGGGCTTGGCGGCACAGTAGGCATTGTTGGTGTAGTTGGGGTTGGGGTTGTTGGTACAGATGGCCTGGTTGTGTCACGAGGTATGCTCGGATTTGTAGGGTCTGTAGGAACATTTGGGTTTGTTGGCGTTGTTGGGTAAGCCGATGAATCAGTTTTTTGCTTTTTAGTTGTTGGCTTAGTTGCTTTTGAACGCTTTTTCTTAGGAACTGTATCCTGGTTTACAGTAATTATCTCGCTTGTTAATATTGCCTTATCTGTTGTATGTGTTGTTTTGGCTGTGACATATCCCAATGTGCAGATAGCAATTGCCATCGTTAAACTTATCTTTTTCATGGTATTATTTATATAATGGTTTATACTAATTAACTTATATACACAACTATTAACCATAGGTAATGTTTTAGTTTTTTTTAAGATACGGATCTATGGCCCTATCCCTATCTGATAAACAGTTGATCAATTTTTGAGAGCCATTGAACTTTAAGATAATGGCGAGGCTTTAAGATCTTAATGAAAAACAACTTGTTCAAAAATTATCATTTTAGTTGTTAAATATTACTTAAATAATAAAATATTTTATTATTAATTAAACAAAGGATTCCCTTTAACTGTTCATCATATAGTAGTTCCACAAATTCATTAACTGCTATATCATGAGAAAAGAAACCAATACAGACCCAAATTTTTCCACTAAAACCACACCTACGGCTGAACCGGCTTTGTTGGAATTATTTAAAGACAGCATCATGGATATTTACTGGGCCGAAAACCACCTTGTAAAAAACCTGCCGAAAATGATTGCGGCAGCTACCTCCGGTAAACTAAAAAGTACCATTGCTGATCACCTGGAACTAACCAACAACCATGTTAGCCGGCTGGAAAAAGTATTTGCATTATTAGGCCGGGAACCTTTGGCAAAGAAATGTGATGCAATGGAAGGTTTAACCAAAGAGGGCGAAGAAATTATTGAAAGTACTGAAGAAGGAACAGCCACAAGAGATGTAGGTATCATCCTCACATCACAAAAAGTTGAGCATTACGAGATAGCAACTTATGGCGGCCTAACTCAGCTGGCAAAAACATTAGGACTGGATGATATAGCAAATCTGTTGTATAAAACGCTTACAGAAGAAAAAGCCGCAGACGAATTACTAACTGATGTGGCTGAAAACGATATCAATTACCAGGCATCAACAGAAGCCTAAACCCTAAAGCGTAAAATTATATGGCAAACAATAAACCTGCTACAGAATTCTTTTAATACCGGCACTTCTCCAATCCGGGCCGCATTTATAATAGCTAGATGTAATGTATCCATTCCTATTCAAACATACTTACCTAAGCCCCAATTACTGTTACAACTTTACAACCATTTGTTTACCGGCATACGTAACGCTTTTATCAAACTTGTCGGCAACACCAGTGTTTGAGCCATGCGCGCCGTTCACCATTACAATGTTAAACGTACGCTGCTTTAACATACCGGGGAAAGTGCCTTTTGTATCAGATATGGTAAGCTGGCGCAGCTTATCGTTATAGCTTAAAGTAAAGGTAGCCTTCGCTCCCTTTTCATAATTATAATTATCGTTTTCATCCTCATAAAAGTTAAACTGGCCATTAGCACCGGGATAAATGCGCAGTTCAATTTTATCGGCAGGCTTTTCTGTCGCGTATTCCATAACCGGGCCCATTGGTATAATAGAACCCGCCTTTACATACAGCGGCATCATATCCATAGGTACATCAACCGTTAATGTTTGTCCGCCGTTACTTACCTCACCGGTCCAGAAGTTGTACCACTTAGCAGCTTTAGGCAGGTACACATTACGGGTTTTAGCTTTACTATCTGCACCTGCACCGGTATAAAGCTGCGCCGTTACCGGGTTCACTAAAAACGCCGGGCCAAACATGTATTGATCAGGGATGCCGTAAACCTTGGCATCATCCCTAAAATCAAATGTAAGCGAACGCATTATGGTATAGTTATCGGTAGTTACTCGCCCTGCTAATGAGTAAATGTATGGCAGCAGGCGGTAACGCAGGTTATCAAAGTTTAACAGGGTGCTTTTGGTTTTATCATCCCAGTTTTTGGAGAATAAAGCCCGCTCCCCTTTTCCGTGGATGCGAAATATCGGACTAAAAGCCCCAAACTGGAACCAGCGTGTAAACAACTCACGAAACTCTGGTTTCGACCAATCAGGCGCTTTCCAGCCGTAATGATAGCCGCCAATGTCTGATGTCCAATACGGTATACCCGATGCACAGGCGTTTATCCCCTGCGGTACCTGGTTCTTAAAATTAGCAAAAGTACACTCAATATCTGATGACCACAATGTAGAGGCGTTACGCTGTTCACCCGCAAATGACTGCCTTACTAGGAAGAATGCACGCTTGCCGGGAATATCCCTGCGCCAGCCTTCGTAAACACCTTTAGTATGTTGTAAGGAGTAAGTATTAAAATAATCTATCCCCTTGCCGGTGTAAAAATTTGCTTTCCTGCGTTCGTCAAGCAATGCGCCATTGTCTGGTTCGCACTGGTCAATCCACCAGGCATCCCAACCATAACGTTTTACCAGGCTGTCCCGGGCTTGCTGCCAGTACAGCTCGCGGGCTGCAGGGTTATGGGCATCATAATAGGTATCAAAAGTGTGTGTAACTACATTATCCCAGGTGATGCTGGTTAGGCCACCCATTTTTTCGAGCGCGTCATAATTAGGCGTGCCTTTACCAAATACAGGCCATATAGAGATCATGGCATGCAGGTTGGCTTTGTGCAACTCGTCAATTAATTGCTTTGGATGCGGGTAACGCTCGGCTTTCATGATGTGTGAGCCAATAGGCAATGGGTCCCAGTAGTACCAGTCCTGCACCAGCACATCAACCGGGATATGGTTGTTGCGGTAATTATCCTTAACGGTTAGTATCTCGGCTTCGCTCAAATATCTGTCCTGCGATTGAAACAACCCGTAGGCCCATTTACCAAACATGGGGGCCTTACCGGTAGCGGTACGGTACAGATCAATAATACGGTCAAAATCGGGACCATAAAAAAAGTAATAATCTACCTGTTTGCCACTTTCAGATACGTATTTGAATTTGGTGTTGCCTTCTTCGGCACCATAAAAATTTGAGGCTGAGTAATTATCCCACATCAATCCGTAACCTTTTGTTGAGAGCATTACCGGTATAGCGCCTGTAAGATATTTAATAGCCATATCCTGGTTACGGCCCTTGTAATTGATAGATAAGGAATCCAAAGGATGGCAGCCCAAACCAAACAGCGCTTCATCGGCAGGCGAAGTAAAGGAGGTGGTGCAATTGTAGGTATCAATGCCTGCAATAGTGGCTGCCGACATGCTTTTATTGTTGCTATCCTCGGCTGTTATCACTTTACCGTTAACATCCATATAGGTGATGGCATTGGTTGCCTTGTTCACTTTAAGCTTTAATTTAGCCGTAGTGATAAGGATATCCGTGCCATTATCTTTTACCTGGTAAGCGGTTGGCTGCGTCCATTTGTTATCTACCACCAACGATGGTTTATCGTTAAGGGAATTAAGAATGGTATACTTTACCTCAATAATATCTGCCCGGCAGATGTTTATTTTCATCAAACCTTTATCCAACTTAAAAACAACGCTGTTTGCTGTTTTAGTGAATGATTTGATGGCCGCGTTTGAATTATTGAAACAAATAGTGCAGAGCCATAGCAATGCTAAACCCTTAAATCCGGATGTGTACTTAAACATAAATGACAGGTAATATTTTAGCGCTAAATATAGGCCTTAAGAAAAGTACACCAGATGGGTCAATTGTTCATTTTTATGGCAATTATGTTAACGTAAGCTTTAATTTACTTCAATATCACCTTTGTAGCCCCATAACCAAACTTCTCTTTACGGGCATCCATAAAGGTTTGTACTTTGGGGTGCTTGCTTAATAGTTTATGCAGTTCGTGTTTCAGGATGCCATTACCCGTACCGTGGATGAATGTAATATCGGGCATTTGGTGTACAATGGCACTGTCCAGGGCTTTCTTAAAATGATCTGTCTGGATATTCAGGATCTCGCTGCTGCTTAAAAATTGGTGGTCGTCGCGTAGTTTTTCAATATGCAGGTCAAGTTCTGTTGCCGGCTTTTGTACTTCCTGTTTTTCTTCTGCCGGTTTAAAAAAGCTTTCTTTTAGTTTTTGGGCATCTATGATCAGTTCGGGCTGGTCAAGCTGTATTAGCCATCCTTGTTGCTTTAAAAGCGGCACCAGTTTTTTAGCACCAGCAAAATCTTTAGCCTTAAATTGCTCTGTTATATTTAAAGGCTCAGGTAAAGGCTGGTTTTGTTTGGTATAGAACAAAACCTGGAAAATAAATTTTGGCCACAATTGCAGGTCAGACAGCTTTGCTGAATATACTTTTGCTGATGACTGAGGCTCGATAATACCTGCAAATTCACCTTTAAAGGTTTTTTGCTGCTCGGTAGTAATTGCAGTTAACAGCTGATAAGATGTTTCGTTTACCAGGTATAAATGCACCAGCGCGTTTGCCTTGGCATCGGTTATTACAGCAATATGTACACCTTTGCTTTTAAACTCCCCTGCGGGTATATTGGTTGGTGCAACATACTCTTCGTCATGGCTTGCAGCGCCATGCCCGTGAACGTAGGTTACTTTGCTGGCCAGTACCGGTATCTCAAAGTCATCCTCAACGGTTACCCCTATCATTTGCTCATCTATAATGCGGGTTACATAGCCTTCCAGCTTCTCATCAACAAACCGCACAAAATCACCTAATTTATATTTCATTTTTTTTAAGTAGGATACAAAGGTATTTATTAATACACTATAACATCATTTATTAAAGGTGAGTTTTGTTTGGATCTACAGATAACGGGCTGCTTTTGCTGATTGCAAAAAATAGAGCCACCAGAGTTAGTGGCCTGATAATTAGTTGGTAAAAAACAAAGCCCGGCATAAAGCCAGGCTCTGTTAGTTATTTAATACCCCTACTAAAATAACTTAAACAAATAAAAAAAATTAAATCAACGCACACAAGGCTTTAACCTTAAAGCAATGTAACAATTCGTTTACTAAAACGTTTTTGAACGTACGTGCAGGGGAATTATGCCACAGCTTAATAATAGGTTAAACCATTGAAGGGGCAATACACTGAAAATATTTTACATAAAATACGTGTAACCCTTATAATGCAGCCTATCTTTTTAACTTTGTTTTTAGCAAACCTTAACAATCGCTTAAAAACAATATGAATACATTAAAATCTATATTACTAACCGCTTTTTTCAGTGGCATATTTTTGCAGCTGCAGGCGCAAAGTTTGTATATGCCGCGCGAAATTAAGCAGGCATATACAAAAGGTACACGTTCGCCGGATGGTAAACCCGGCAGCAAATATTGGCAAAACTTTGGCCGTTATAATATCTCTATAACTGCTACCCCTCCGGGCCGTACAATAAAGGGCACAGAACAGATCACCTATATCAACAACAGCCCTGATACCTTAAAAAGGCTGAACATGAAGCTGATCCTGAACATTCACCGCCCGGGTGCTGCAAGGGACAGGGCTGCAGGTGCAGATTACCTTACCCAGGGTATCCAGATAGACACCTTCCTGATAGGCGGACAAAAAAAGGCCTGGAACAATACTACCATGGCATCAACCAACCAGGCGGTAAGCTTGCCTAACGCTTTAATGCCGCATGATTCGGTAAAAATTAATATTGCCTGGCATTTTGATGTAAGCAAACAAAGCGAGCGCGAAGGCATGATAGATTCAACCACTTATTACCTGGCTTATTTTTACCCCCGCATATCTGTTTATGATGATTATAACGGCTGGGACCGCATAGAATTTGTGGATTCAAAAGAGTTTTATAACGACTTTAATGATTACACCCTGAACGTAACCGTTCCTAAAAATTACATTGTTTGGGCAACCGGCACCCTGCAAAACCCTACGCAGGTTTTACAAAAAGAGTATGCCGATAAACTGCAAAAATCAATGACTAATGATAGCACCATGCATATTGCTACATTAGAAGACCTTGCAGGTAAAAAAATAACGGCCCAAAATGCTATGAACACCTGGACGTGGAAAGCGACCAACATCAGTGATATGGCTGTTGGTATAAGTGACCATTATTTATGGGATGCCGCCAGTGTTGTGGTTGATAAAACAACCGGCAGGCGATCAAGCATGCAGGCAGCCTATTCTGAAAAAGGAACAGATTTTACAAAATCTGTTCAAAACGGGCGTAATGCTTTAGGCTGGTTCAGTAACAACTGGCCTGGTGTACCTTACCCCTTCCCAAAGATGACGGCTTTCCAGGGTTTTGCTGATATGGAATACCCAATGATGGTGAACGATAGCCAGGTAGGCAATGCAGGCTTTGCACAATTAGTGCAAGATCATGAGATAGCACACACCTGGTTCCCTTTTTACATGGGTATAAACGAAAGCAAATACGCCTTTATGGACGAGGGCTGGGCAACTACTTTAGAGTACCTGATAGGGATTGATGAAAAAGGCCCGGAAGCGGCTGCTGCCTTTTACAAACAGTTTCGTGTAAATAGTTGGATAAATGATAAATCGACAGCCGAAGACCTGCCGATAATTACGCCATCAAACGAGCAAACAGGCGGTTATGGTAACAATGCTTACGGCAAACCATCATTAAGCTATTTGGCTTTAAAAGATATGCTGGGCGATGAGTTATTTAAGAAAGCCCTACATGGCTATATGGATAGATGGCACGGCAAACACCCTATCCCCTGGGATTTTTTCAATTCTATGAGTAATGTAAGCGGCAGAAATTTAGAATGGTATTTTAAAAACTGGTTCTTTACCAACGGTTATAATGATATAGCTATATCAAAAGCGGTAAAAGGTAAAGACGGCTATACCTTAACAGTGAGCAACATTGGGGGCTTTGCCATTCCGTTTGATGTAGTATTAACCTTTGCTGATGGTACTACAAAAACCATTCACCAAACCCCTGCTGTTTGGGAAGCTAATCAAAAACAAACGTACGTAACCTTTAAAGCTGTAATAGGTAAGAGCCTTAAATCTGTTACGTTAGAGAATGGAATTTTTGTTGATGCTAATAAAGCTGATAATACCTGGGTAGCTAAATAAGTATAACCCCCATGTCATAAGTAACCAAAAAATCCACCGCCTGATTGGGCGGTGGATTTTTTATATCATGTAAATACCTTACGCGTTCTGAACAGTATTATTCCAGTCGCTGGCGGCACCTTTTACTTTTGATTTTGCATTTTCAGCAGCTATATCAGCATCAGTAACAGCGGTATTAAACTTCGATTTTACAGAATCAACAACATTACTGCCGTATTCCTTCGCGTTGTTCGCTGTTGTTTGGGCTTTTTCTTTAGCTGTTGCAATTAAGTCATTTACATAGTCAGCTATTTCGCCTCTTAGGTCTTCGCCTTTTTCAGGAGCTAATAATAAGCCCAAAGCGGCACCTGCCGCAGCACCCACTAAAAGTGCTGCTATAATTTTTGCTTGATCTTTCATAATTTTTTACTTTTTAGTAGATGTTTGTTACATAGTTAACAAATACCATACCGCTGTGTTTAAGAAATTAAAAAA
>NZ_JBAZVP010000004.1:0-396656 GCF_041660805.1 Mucilaginibacter sp.
CCCTCGTTTTGGGATTGCAAAGGTAGAAACCTTTTCTGAATTTGCAAACTTTATTTTTTATTATTTTAAAGCCGCTTTTTCAATTCACAACCGCATTTTCGTTTCCTCTTTTGCGGGCTGCAAAGGTATGAACCTTTTTGAATTTTGCAAACTTTAATTTTAAATATTTAGTTGCTTTTTACTTTCAGAGAACGTCCCGCTATTTCGTTTGCGGGCTGCAAAGGTACACAGCTTTTTTAAATGTGCAAATGGTTTTGTGGTTTTATTGATAGTGTATTTTTAACACGCTGAAAATAAGGCAGAAAAATTTGAAATTCCTGATAGCAAAAGTAGCTGACAACCGCTTTTAGTCGCAATGGGGGTAATAATTATCTGCAAAAATGTTTTTTGTAAGCCATAGTATATATACACGGAATACTGAATTGAAAGCTTGCGAAGCTCAAAAAAACTAACGAAAGCCTATATATAATATATATTGGCAGATAAAAATGGCAATTATACATTGTTTGTTTAACCAATGCCCGTTTATTTACAGGCAAAAAAACGGATCACAAATGCAATTAAGCCGAAAAGTATTACGCCTTAACAGAACCTTTAATGTAGAGACGCAATATTTTGCGTCTCCGGCAGACAGCTACCCAACATATATACCTGCCGCGTTAGGGATTGCAGCGGATACCGGCCCGTGGTTAAGGCCATGTGTAGTATGAGCGGAAAGCCCGCCCGCAGGGAACGCCCAATTGTGTTATTTGGTCATTGGGGGCATTGTATATTTGTTATCGGCTTGTGAAATGCTGAAACAAATTCAACATGACAGGCTTTTTATATAATACTATATATACACTACATTATTATAGCATGGCTATTGCGTAGTTCATTACTTAGCCCGAGAGGTGCTGAAACAAGTTCAGCATGACGGGCTTTTATATATACTATATACTACATTATTATAGCATGGCTATCGCGTAGTTCATTACTTAGCCCGAGAAGTGCTGAAACAAGTTCAGCATGACGGGCTTTTATATATATACTATACCATATATACTACACACTATATTACTACACCTACTTATTATACCCGCCACTCTCCTCACTCCCCAAACCAACCCCGCCCACTCCATACGTTAAAAGATGTTAAATACTTACACCATATATATAAGGTGCAGTTTTGGCGTTATATATTCGTCCACTAAATAAATAATTGACTGATTTATAATATTCAACTATCTTTGCAAAATGTTTAAAAAACAACTACTCATATTTTCAAGCGTAATGCTCCTGTTAATTATTACGCTTGCCGGTTGTAAAAGCAAATACGAAAAGTTAAAAGCAAGTAACGATAACGCAAAAAAATACCAGGAAGCCGTAAAGCTTTATAATAAAAAGGATTATAGTAAAGCCCTGGGTTTGTTTGAAGATTTGGTTGCACGTTACCGTGGCCGTACCGGTTATGAAGACCTGTATTATTACTATGCTTATACCAACTATAAGCTGAAAGATTATACTGCTGCCCGTTACCATTTTAAAACATTTGCAGATACTTACCCATCGAGCCCAAGGGCCGAAGAGTGCCGTTTTATAGCTGCTTATTGTTTTTATCTGGATTCGCCGGTTTTTTCGCTTGATCAGGAGAACACGCTGAAAGCTATTGAATCGTTACAGTTATTTATTAACTTGTACCCAAAGAGTGACCGTGTTACCGAAGCAAGCAAGCTGATACAAAACCTGCGCGATAAACTGGAGGAGAAAGCTTATGCTAACGCTAAGTTGTATTTAACTATTGGCGATTTTCAATCATCAGTTATAGCGTTTAATAATATGCTGCGGGATTACCCTGATACTAAATACGCCGAAGAACTGGAGTATTTAATTGTTAAAGGCCAATATGAATATGCCAGGGTGAGTAACGAGCGCAAACAGGAAGAACGCTTTAACCAGGCAATTACTTACGCAGATCAGTTTACTGAAAAATACGAAGGAAGTAAATACCTTAAAGCGGTGGCCAACTTAAAAGGCGATAGTGAGCACGGTATAATAGGTGCTAAAAGAATGTTAGCAGAGGCTAACTTAAACCCAAGACTGGCGGCCAAAATGGCTAAAAAGGATACTACATCTACACAGCCACCATCAGTTAAAGGCAGAGATAATCAGAAAATACCATATTAATAAATAAAAAAGACATGAACGTTACCAACACAAACAAACCAGCTGTAGCAAGCAGCACAGTAACCCGTGATTTGCGCGAACTGGATGTGAAAACCGACAATATCTATGAGTCGCTTGTAATTATGTCAAAAAGGGCAAACCAGATATCAAACAATATAAAGGAAGAATTACATCAGAAACTTTCTGAATTTGCATCAGCAAATGATAACCTGGAAGAAGTTTTTGAGAACCGCGAGCAAATTGAGATATCAAAACATTACGAAAGATTACCTAAGCCTACTTTAATTGCGATACAGGAATTTTTGGATAACAAAATTTACTACCGCAACCCGGCTAAAGAAGCTAAAGAATTGTAACCCCCCGCCCCCCTGAAGGGGGAGCAAAAGCTTATAACAAGCCCCTCTCATTATTGACAGGGGCTTGTTTGTTTGATATAGTTTGTTATTTATATATTTGATTGTCATTCCCCCTTCAGGGGGTTAGGGGGTAGAACTCAATGCTGGAAAATAAAAACATAATTTTAGGTATTTGCGGCAGCATTGCTGCTTATAAAGCGGCTACGCTGGTACGTTTACTAATAAAGGCGGGCGCAAATGTACAGGTAGTAATGACACCCGACGCTACCAATTTTATTACGCCTTTAACACTATCAACCTTATCAAAGCGCCCTGTATATTCAGAATATTTTAAGCCTGATACCGGCGAATGGAACAACCATGTTGACTTAGGCCTTTGGGCCGATGCCATTATTATTGCCCCTGCAAGTGCCAACACCATGGCTAAAATGGCAGGCGGGCATTGCGATAATTTACTTACAGCGGTATACCTATCGGCCAAGAGCCCGGTATATTTTGCCCCTGCTATGGATTTGGATATGTGGAAGCATGAATCTACCCAGGACAATATTGATAAGCTGCAAGGCTTTGGCAACATACTCATCCCCCCCGGTAACGGCGAACTGGCAAGCGGTTTACATGGCGAGGGTCGAATGGCCGAGCCGGAAGAGATTGTTGCCTTCCTGACCGATGATATTAAAAAGAAACTGCCCTTAGCCAATGTACCCGTACTGGTTACCGCCGGGCCTACCTATGAAGCTATTGATCCTGTACGTTTTATTGGCAACCATTCATCGGGTAAGATGGGCTTTGCCTTGGCTGATGAATTGGCAGCCTTAGGCGCCGATGTTATTTTAATTGCCGGCCCTACAGCTCAAATAAGTAAACAAAAAAGCATAAAACGTATAAATGTGATAAGCGCCGCAGAAATGCTGGATGCCTGCCTTTTGCATTTTGATGCCGTTAAGGCCTGCGTTATGTGCGCCGCCGTTGCAGATTATACACCGGTAACAGTAGCCGACCAAAAACTAAAGAAACAGGATGACGGACTAAACATCGACCTGAAAAAAACCACCGATATATTGAAGACCCTTGGCGCCCAAAAACGTGCCGGTCAGGTTTTGGTGGGCTTTGCTTTAGAAACCCAAAACGAGGAACAATATGCTGTTGAGAAGCTGCAGAAAAAAAATCTCGATCTTATTGTACTAAATTCGTTAAATGATGCCGGCGCCGGATTTAAAAATGATACTAATAAAGTAACTTTGATAGATAAAAATTTGAATAAAACGGTTTATGAACTGAAAAGCAAAACCGAGGTTGCCCGTGATATTTGCGCCAGGGTTATTGAACTGATAAAAAAATGAAAAGAGCTTTAATTTTTACCCTGCTAATTGCTGCCTGTTGCTTTGCTAAAGCGCAGGACCTGAACGCGCGTGTAAAAGTTGTTGCTCCTAAAATACAAATAACCAATAAGCGGATACTCCAAACGCTGGAAACCGCTATGAAAGATTTTTTGAATGGCCGCAAATGGGCTGCTGATGCTATTGCGCCTAATGAACGTATAGCCTGCAACTTTGTGTACAATGTTACCAGCTGGGATGGCGGCAGTAACTTTAGCGGCGAGCTGCAGGTGCAATCGTCAAGGCCGGTTTTTAATTCAACCTATACATCAACCTTGTTAAATATTAATGATAAGGATGTTGATTTTACCTATACAGAAGGCCAAACTATTGACTATACCGACCAAAGCTTTCAAAGTAACCTGAGCTCGGTAATGGCATTTTACGCTTATATTATTGTGGGGATGGATTACGATTCGTTTTCCCGCTATGGTGGCTCACCTTATTTTGCAAACGCGCAAAACGTGGCCATTAACGCGCAAACATCATCATTTAGGGGCTGGAAAGCTTTTGACAGCAACCTTAACCGCTACTGGCTGGCAGAAAACCTGAACAATAAATTATACCTTAACCTGCGCGGCTTTATGTATGATTATCACCGCAACGGGCTGGATGTTATGGCTGATAACGCCGCCAAAGGCCGTAAAGCTATCGCTGCCCTGTTGCCGGTATTGCAACAGGTAGACCGTAAGCGACTTGGCTCTTACTTTCCGCTGGCATTTTATACGGCTAAAGATGATGAGTTTGTATCCATTTTTAGCAATGCTTCCCCGCAAGAAAAAATGCAGGCCATGAATATATTGGTTCAGGCCGATCCATCAAACGGGGGTAAATACCAAACACTGCAGGGAAAGTAATAAGAGATAGATCCCGGATATGCATTTCATTTTAACCTGCCCAATGAATAAGTAACACGTGTTATACTATGGTAATAAATTATTTAATCAAATAAGATCATGGAACAACAACTTGAACAAATTCGTGAACAGCAAAAGGAATCATGGAACAGGTTTTCTTCTGGCTGGAAAAAATGGGATGACCTGGTTATGGATTTCCTGGAACCAATGGGCCATGAAATTATCCGGAAGATCTATCCCCAAAACACCGATGTGGTACTGGATATTGCAGCGGGTACCGGCGAACCGGGATTAACCATTGCATCAATGTTAAAGGGAGGGAAAGTAGTAATTACTGATCTTTCTGAAGATATGCTGGCAATAGCCCGCGAAAAAGCCGAAGAAAGAGGAATAAAAAATATTGAAACACGTGCCTGTGATGTTTGTGAGCTTCCGTTTCCTGATAATACTTTTGATGCGATAAGCTGCCGTTTTGGCTTCATGTTTTTCCCTGATATGGAATTGGCCGCTAAAGAAATGGTTCGTGTTTTAAAACCCGGCGGAAAAATTGCCACTTCGGTTTGGAGCGCTCCTGAAAAAAATTTCTGGGTAACAGCCATTATGGGAACCATTAACAAAAACATGGATCTGCCGGCACCCCCGCCAGGCGCACCCGGAATGTTTCGCTGCGCTAAGGAAGATCTTATAACAGATCTGTTTTTACGGGCAGGTTTAAAAAATATATCGCAAAGAGAAATTACAGGGCAGCTCAACGCCAAAACAACCGATGGTTATTGGAATATGATGTTAGATATAGGTGCCCCTATTGTTGCCGCGTTAAGTAAGGCCGATGATGCGATGAAAGAAAAAATAAAAAAAGAAGTTTTTGAAATAGTGAATCAAAAATTTCCTGATGGAAACGTTATAATTGACTCAAGCGCTTTGGTTATTTATGGCGAAAAGTAGTTTATTGAACCAAATATAAAATTCAAATGCTTATATAAGGATTATCTTTGATGAACTATCTTTACTCTTTTTAAGCGATATATATTTATGAACAAACGGTGGGTTTTAAAAGATGCGGCAGATGATAGTATTATACAGGAATTATCGGCAGCACTTAACATAAACCCGGTTTTAAGCAGCTTGTTGGTTCACCGGGGCATCACCACTTTTGAGGATGCCCGGTACTTTTTTCGTCCAAGCCACCTGCATCTGCATGATCCTTTTTTGATGCAGGATATGGAGAAAGCCATTGAACGCATTGAACAAGCCATCGCCAAAAATGAAAAAGTTTTAATTTACGGCGATTATGATGTGGATGGCACAACAGCCGTTGCACTGGTGTACAGTTTCTTTAAAAAGCGGTACAATAATTTAGAGTATTATATTCCTGACCGTTATAAAGAAGGCTACGGAATTTCTACCGCGGGTATTGATTATGCCGCCGCCAATGGTTTTAAGCTCATTATCGCTTTAGATTGCGGTATAAAGTCAGTCGATAAGATTGCTTACGCAAATACTTTAGATGTTGATTTTATTATTTGTGATCACCACTTACCCGGCGATGAATTGCCTGCTGCCGTTGCTATTCTCGATCCAAAACGGTCAGATTGCGAATACCCGTATAAAGAACTCTCGGGCTGTGGCATAGGGTTTAAACTGATACAGGCTTATGCTGAAAAACATGACCTTCCTTTTGAGGAAGTAACTGAATATCTTGACCTGGCAGCCATCAGTATTGCATGCGATATTGTGCACATTACCGGCGAAAACCGTGTGCTGGCATATTTGGGGCTGCAAAAGATCAATGAAAACCCATGCATCGGCGTAAAAATGCTGATGGAAGTTGCAGGCAAAACAAAGGAATATACCATATCTGATGTGGTGTTCCTGCTTGGCCCGCGTATAAACGCTGCAGGCCGTATTGATGATGCCAAACATGCGGTTGAACTGCTTATTGCCTGCCACGTGGATGCCGCCAAAGAAAAAGGCGATATGATAAACATCCGCAATACCGAACGCAAGGGGCACGACCTTCAAATTACGGATGAGGCTTTGAGTATGATAGATAATGATGAGGCACTTATAGCCCGAAAATCTACAGTGGTTTTTAACGAGAACTGGCACAAAGGCGTTATCGGGATTGTGGCATCGCGTTTAACTGAAAAGTATTACCGCCCTACCGTAGTATTAACCCGTTCTAACGGGCACGTGGCAGGCTCTGCCCGGTCGGTTTTTGGGTATGACCTTTACGAGGCGCTTTGCGGATGCAGCGATCTGTTGCTGCAATTTGGCGGGCATAAATATGCTGCAGGCTTAACCATGGAGCCCGAAAATGTGCCTGCGTTTATTGAAAAATTTGAAGAAGTAGTAAGTGCCACCATTACCGATGAACAGCTGATACAGCAGATCCGTATTGATGCGGAGCTGGAGCTAAAGGACATTGAATCAAAGTTTTACAGGATATTAACACAGTTTGCGCCGTTTGGACCGGAGAATATGGCGCCAATTTTCCTCACTAAAAATGTGTATGTTAGCGGCAATGCAGGTTTGGTTGGCGGCAATCATATTAAGATGGCCATTATGCAACCGGGCTCTGCAGCATTTAGTTGTATAGCCTTTAACCACGCCGAATACCTGCCATTACTTAAAAATAATGTACCCTTTGATGTTTGCTATGCAATTGAAGAAAACATTTGGCGCGAACAACGCACAATACAATTAAATATAAAGGGGATTAGGTTGTTGAATGGAGAATAGTGAGTGGAGAATGGGAAATCAACGTAATCAGGTAAATCATTAAAATCAACGGTTCAGATATGATCCTCAGAGCAGAAAATTTAGTAAAGAAATATAAACAGCGTACCGTTGTTAATGATGTAACGTTTAACGTGGCTCAGGGCGAAATTGTGGGCTTGCTGGGGCCAAACGGTGCCGGGAAAACCACATCATTTTACATGATAGTAGGTTTGATAAAACCTAACGAAGGCAAAATATTTTTAGATGATGAAAATATAACCGGCGACCCAATGTATCGCCGTGCACAAAAAGGCATTGGTTACCTTGCGCAGGAAGCATCTGTATTCCGCAAGCTTTCTGTTGAGGATAATATTAAAGCCGTGTTGGAAATGGGTAAAATGAGCAAGGATAAACAGCGCGATAAATTGGAAGAACTGATAGACGAGTTTAGTTTGCATAAGGTGCGCAAAAACCGGGGCGACTTATTATCAGGCGGTGAGCGCCGCCGTACCGAAATAGCCCGCGCCCTTGCAGCCGAGCCAAACTTTGTTTTACTGGATGAGCCCTTTGCCGGGGTTGACCCAATTGCTGTGGAAGAGATCCAGGCAATGGTAGCTAAATTAAAGCACCGCAATATTGGCATCCTTATTACCGACCACAACGTGCAGGAAACTTTGTCTATTACAGATCGTGCATATTTGCTGTTTGAAGGCAAGCTATTAGAATCAGGCGTTCCGGAGGTGTTGGCCGCAAATGAAATGGTAAGAAAAGTATATCTTGGAGCAAATTTTGTACTAAAAAGAAAGACCTTCGCTCAATAATACCAATATAAAGTTCTATGACCATCATTAACTCCGTATTTACCTGGTTTATGAAAAAGCGTATCCACCAGATAGAGCTTTTTATGAAATACCCTAACGAAGTACAGGAGGAGTGGTTTGAGCAATTGGTTGCCGGTGCAGAGAATACTGAATGGGGCAAAAAGCATCACTATAAAAGCATTGAAAACCTTTTGCATTTTAAAGAGCGCGTACCCATACAAAATTACGATACGCTAAAACCCTACATTGAGCGGATGCTAAAAGGCGAACAAAATGTGCTTTGGCCTTCAGAGATCCGCTGGTTTGCCAAATCATCAGGCACCACAAGCGATCGCAGCAAATTTATCCCGGTAAGTGAGGAGTCGTTAGAGGAATGCCATTTCAAAGGTGGTAAAGATATGCTTACCATTTACTTTAATAACCGGCCAAATGCCCGTGTTTTTACCGGTAAAAGCTTAACACTTGGCGGCAGTCATCAAATTGATCAGCTAAATTCCGACACCTCTTTTGGCGATCTCTCGGCCGTATTGATGAAGAACCTTCCTCTATGGGCCGAATTTTATCGTACCCCGCACCTTGATATTGCCCTGATAGAGAATTTTGAAGAAAAAATAGAGAAGATGGCTTATGCCACTAAAGATGTAAATGTAACCAGCATTAGTGGTGTACCTACCTGGAATATCCTCCTGTTTAAGCGCATCCTGGAAATAACCGGTAAAAATAATTTGCTTGAAGTTTGGCCAAATCTGGAATTGTATTTTCATGGCGCGGTTAATTTTACCCCATATCGGGAGCAATTTAAAAAACTGATCCCGAACGATGAGATGTACTACCTGGAAACCTACAATGCATCTGAAGGTTTTTTTGGCATACAGGATCAGGACGAACCCGGCGATTTGTTGCTGATGCTCGATTACGGCATTTTTTATGAATTTCTTCCGCTCGAAAACCTTAACGACGATAATCCAAAAACGCTCACGCTTGATGAGGTGGAACTAAATAAAAACTATGCCCTTATCATTAGTACCAATGCCGGTTTATGGCGGTATATGATAGGCGATACCATCCGTTTCAGCTCCTTATCTCCTTACCGGATTCAGATAACAGGCCGCACCAAACATTATATTAACGCCTTTGGCGAAGAATTGATCATAGACAATGCCGAACGTGCACTGGCCGAGGCCTGCTCACAAACCGGTGCCATTATACGCGATTATACCGCCGCCCCTGTTTATTTTACCGGCAATGAATGCGGCGCCCATGAATGGCTGATTGAATTTGAGAAAAAACCACCCGAATTTGAGCGCTTTATAGATATTTTGGATGAAACCCTTCGTCGTGTAAACTCTGATTATGATGCCAAGCGTTTTAAAGATATGGCTTTGCGCCGCCCGATAGTCCGCAAAGTTGCCGAAGGCACTTTCTTTAACTGGATGAAAGAAAAAGGTAAACTTGGCGGTCAGCATAAGGTTCCACGCCTTGCTAATAACCGCGAGTATATTGATAGCATTTTGAAGATGCTGCAGTTGGTTGGGTAGTCGTATAAAACAAGCTGCGGCCGGAGGCCTTATAATAGTGCTCACTCGGCTGGAGCCGAGCGAGTACATGCTTTTTAGTCGCCTCCTGGCGAGTACGGATTTTTTTAGTCGCTCGCCTCCTGGCGAGTGACGGCTATTAGCAGGCCTCCAGCCGCCTCAACAATAAATTACTATATTAGATAATATGTCAGAATTTAGAAAAGCCAATACCGACCGGCCATTTTTTATAACACTGCCTGTTGTTGGCTGGATTGATGTATTTACCAGAAATGATTATTGCGAAGAGTTTATCCGCAACCTTGAATATTGCAGAAAGAACAAAGGGTTAAAGGTTTATGCTTATTGTATCATGAGCAGCCACGTACATATGATTGTTTCTCATAACAATGGGAAACTACCTGATATTATCCGTGATTTTAAAAGCTATACGGCAAAACGGCTTATCGAATTAGTAGAAAACCATCCGCAGGAAAGTCGCAAAGAGTGGTTAATTTACCTGTTTAAGTTTTTTGCCAATAACTCTGGTCAAAACAGTGAGTACCAATTTTGGCAAAAGACCAGTTTTCCGGTTGAACTGATCACCGCAGAAATATTTGATCAAAAGGTGAATTATACCCATCAAAATCCTGTGAAAGCAATGGTGGTGAATGATGAAACATGCTATGTGTACAGCAGTGCTAATCCTGATTCGCCCTTGCTCGTTGACGAAAGTTAATTGCATGCGGCCGGAGATCTGGCTTTCTGATCAATAAAAGTATGGGGCGGCCGGAGGTCTGCTAATAGTACTCACTCGGCAGGAGCCGAGCGAGTACATGCTTTTTAGTCGCTCGCCTCCTGGCGAGTGACGGCTATTATAAGGCCTCCGGCCGTCACCAAACGAAAGATCTATAACAGAATATATTGTATTACATCTGTTGCATTTAATTATCCGCTTGCGTAATACAATAAAAACCTAATCATGAAAAAGTACCTGCTTATCACACTAATTGCCCTTTTTGCGTTTACAGCCTGCAAAAAAGAAAAAAAAGTCACACCCGTTAGTCCCGGTTTGTATGGTACGTGGGAATTAAGAAGTATAATTGGTGGTTGGGGACATACGGAAATTATAGCCCCCGGCAAGGGAGAAAAGTATCAATTCAACATGGGCGATACCTACGTGAAGATCAAAGATGCCAAGATCGAAAAACAAGGCGCTTTCAATATAACCTACGTTGGAGAAGACAATGGATTTAAATACGGTCTTATCACCCTTACCAATCCGGATTATAAAGACGCGTTTAGCATTAAAGCAGATACTATTTATATAGGCAGCACAGCCGCCGATGGGCCAAGCTATCAGTATATTAAGATCAAGTAATGGCCTGCTAACGGACCTTTTTAGTCGCTCGCCTCCTGGCGAGTGACGGCTATTAGCAGGCCTCCGGCCGCCTCTCACCGCACGCCTCCAAAATTTTTACCGCCTCTACCGCTTCCTTCACATCATGTACCCTTAATATGCTCGCGCCTTTCATCAGTGCTATAGTATTTAATACCGTTGTACCGTTTAGCGCTTCTTGGGCAGTGGTGCCTAACAACCCATAGATCATTCTTTTACGTGAGATCCCCGCGAGTACAGGCAATTGCAACCTGTCAAATTCCTGCAAGCGGTTCATTAGTGTATAACTATGCTCAGCCTCTTTTGCAAAGCCAAAGCCGGGATCAAGGATAATGTCGTGCACGCCCAATTGCTTTAGCTGATGTACCTTTTTCACAAAATAATCAAACACTTCACTAAATACATCCTCATAATGGGCCTGCTGTACCATGTTTTGAGGCGTACCCCGCATGTGCATTAAAATGTATGGCACTTGTAAACGGGCAACCGTCGCAAACATAGCCTCATCAAGTTCCCCTCCCGAAATATCATTTATAATATGCGCACCGGCATTAACAGCAGCTTCGGCAACGCCGGAACGAAAGGTATCAACGGAGATCACAGCATCCGGGAAGCGGGCGGTAATAGCTTCAACAGCAGGCAATAAGCGGTCGGTTTCTTCTTCTATAGAAATATCAACCGCTCCGGGGCGGGATGAGTAAGCGCCAAGATCCAAAAATGTGGCGCCATCTGCAAGCATCTTTTCGGCTTGTGTTAAAATGGAATCTATACCGGTCTTTCTGCTTTCCGCATAAAAAGAATCGGGCGTTATGTTGATAATCCCCATCACTTTTGGCCTGCTAAGGTCTATCAATTTGCCCCCCGTATTAAGGGTTGCTTTTTTCTGAAAAAATGTATCTTTAGCCATCTTTTGGTTAAAAACGTTTAAAGTGTTGTAATGGTTAAAAATGACCATCTTTTACAACATCTACAACCTTTATAACAATTATAACTTTACAACTTAACGTGAGCAATACAGCAGCAGAATACGAAGCGGTAATAAATATTTGCAAAGGCCTTTTCATGAAAAAGACCCGCGACTATGGCACCGCATGGCGCGTACTCAGGCCGGAATCAATCACCGACCAGATCTTTATAAAAGCCCAGCGCATCCGCACCCTCGAAGAAAAAAAGGTATCTAAAATAGATGAAGATATTACCGGCGAATATATTGGCATTGTAAACTATTGCCTTATTGCCATGATGCAATTGGATAGCACACCCCAAACTCCTTTTGAGCTGGAAGCCGCATTTGTTGAAAAACAATTCGACGAAAAAGCCCACGAAACCAAAGAGCTGATGTTTGCCAAGAACCATGATTATGGCGAGGCCTGGCGTGACATGCGCATCAGTTCGTTAACCGATCTGATACTGATGAAACTACTGCGTGTTAAACAAATTGAAGATAACAAGGGGCAAACACTGGCATCTGAAGGTGTAAAAGCCAATTATCAGGATATGCTGAATTACGCGGTGTTCGCATTGATAAAACTGGGAGTAAAATGAAGAACAGCTTGGTATGGTTTTGCCGCATAGCAGTTGGGCTGCTTTTTATTTTTTCGGGACTGATAAAAGCGAATGACCCACTGGGTTTTTCCTACAAGCTCGAAGAATATTTTGAGGTATTTCATTTAACATCACTTAACGGCTTGGCTCTAAGCCTGGCTATTATTTTATGCGCACTCGAAATGATATTAGGTTTTGCCCTGCTCATAGGTACCCGCGCGGTACAGGTAGTTTGGGGATTATTACTGCTGATAATCTTTTTCGGGTTCCTTACATTTTATTCGGCATTTTTTAAAGTGGTGCAAACCTGCGGCTGCTTTGGCGATGCTATTCCATTAACACCGTGGCAGTCATTCAGCAAAGACATGGTTTTGCTGCTGCTGGTGTTGGTACTATTTGTGAACCGTACAAGCATTAAATCGGTATTCAGCAAAAAAACAGGCGATAAGCTGCTTATTGGGGCTACTGTAGTTTTTGTAGGCTTTGGCCTGTACACTTACAATTTTTTGCCCATAGTAGATTTTTTGCCTTATAAAATAGGCGCTAACATTCTGGAGGAAATGAAAACGCCTCCCGGCGCCAAGGCGGATGAATTTGAGGTTACCTATCACCTTACAAATAAAAAAACCAAAGAAACCAAGGTGATGAGCGATAAGGAATACCTTAAAACTGCCATCTGGAAAGATACTAATTGGGAAATAAAAGGTAACCCCGAAAGTCGTTTAGTAAAAAAGGGCTTCGAGCCTAAGATCCGCGATTTGAACATACAGGACGCGCAGGGGAATAATTACAACCAGGAATTGTTATCAAACCCTTTTTATAGTCTGGTGATTGTGGCATATAATCTGGAAGGCACCAATACTAATGCCCTGAACCGCATTAACGCTTTATCGGCCAATTTGATCCAAAACTTTAACACCCGCGTTATACTGCTTACCTCAAATGCCCCGGCTAATGCTGAGGTTTTTGCTAAACAACATAAATTGGTAGGCGAATTATTTTATGCCGATGGCGTTCCGCTGAAAACGATGGTGCGCTCAAATCCCGGGATTATATTACTAAAAAACGGAACTGTGATCAACAAATGGCACTATCATAACATGCCTAAATATGAAGATCTGGTTAAAAACTACTTAAGCAAGCAATGAACCGGATATTTTTAATTGGTTTTATGGGCTGCGGTAAAACATCATGGGGCAAAAAACTAGCCTCGGGTTTAGGTTATGATTTTATTGACCTCGACCACGTGCTGGAAGCCCACGCAGGCATGACTATTCCCGAATATTTCTCTGCCCACGGCGAAGAAGAGTTCCGCAAGCTGGAATCAGAAATTCTGAAAACAACCGAATACCCTGAGAATGCAATAGTATCTACAGGTGGCGGGCTTCCCTGCTTTTTTGACCATATGGAGTGGATGAACAGTCACGGGCAAACCTTATACATTCAGCTTTCTCCAAAAGCATTAGCCAGTCGTTTAGAAAATCCTAAAACAGCGCGCCCCGTATTGCAAGGCAAAACAGGCGACGAACTGGTAGCTTTTATTGAACACAAATTAGCCGAACGGGAAGATTATTATTTGCAGGCAACCCACACTATAAACGGGATAGATCTATCGGTAGAGAAGTTGGCGGAGGTAATTGGGCTTAAGGCCACTTAGTATAATCCATCCGGTTATCAAACATCGAAACAATTATTATCACATCCTTTGAAATGGTATAAAAAACAGATAATTGTTTACTCAATACCGCGCGATGTACTTTTTTTGTTTTTGATGCTTACAGGATACAATAAAGGAAATACTGCTACAACTTTCTCAAAGCTTTCCAGTAGGCTGTAAAAATTGTTTACTTCTTTTTGCGTAAAGTAATGTAGAATATAATACTTAATTGAAATGGAGTCATTGATCGCCCTATCAGCGTATTCAACCTGATGAAGCTTATCAGGCATTCTTCAGTTTCTTCCAAAAATCATTAGATGATACTACCCGGCCGTTTTCAGCATCAGCCAAACCTTCATTGATTCGTTCAATCTGAGACTCGCTCAAACTATCCCACCAATCGTTATCTGTTTTAGAATCTTTTAAACTTTCCAGGAAAGAAAGCATACTTGTATCAGATAGCTGTTCAATCCACCCTATCAAATTTGATTTGGTTTGCTTTATCTCTTCTACTGACATATAACAAATTTAACTATTCTACCTCAAATAAACCGCATCTTCTTCACCTACAACATCTAAAATAACATCAACGTGTTCTTTTATAACGGTTGAGAGGGCAATACCGGCATAATCTGTAGTTACTGGAAAGTTTTTGTGATTGCGGTCTACCAGTACTACGGTGCGCAGCTTTTTTAACGGCACATCAAGGAAAACACCGAAGCCATAGGCTAAAGTTTTGCCACTGTTCAGTACATCATCAACCAGTACTATCACTTTGCCGCTGCAATCGTTAACATCAAAATTTGTTTTGGCATGCAGGCTACTGCTTTGTTTCTCCAACTCAATGGTTAATAGTTTGCTCGTGAACGGCGCTATTTTATCAAGCACGGCTTTTAACCTTACGGCAAGTTGGTTGCCGCGGGGTAAAATACCGGCAATCAGGATCTCTTTTTCATCAAAATTATCTTCCAGCACCTGGTAAGCTATACGATCTATCTTCTGCTGTATCTGCTTACTGTTTAATATCAGGAGTTTTTTATCGGACATGGCTCAATAATTTTGACAGGTAAATATAAAGGAACGTTTCAACATTCCAATTTTCAAGCTACTTCTTTACGTAAGGATAATACACAAAGTTAGCGCCCTCGGGGGTAACCACAAAAACGCACATAAACTCATTTGGGTTTTTGTAGCTGTTAACAAAGCGTTCTTTTAGCTCGGCTTTAATAATGCCACGCTCAACAAATTCTTCGATGGTTGATGCATGTACGCTCCAGTCGGTATTTAGTTCGTTCCTGTCAAGGATCAGTTCACCTAATTTTAATTCATGCTGATGTGCCAGAAATATAGGATATGATGAAATTCCCTCCAGCATAATTTCGGTAGCTACCTCGCGGATGGATTCATTAAAGAATTTAAGATCGCGTTCTAAACTTAGCAGCGGACTCTCTTTTTTAGCTTTATCTTGTTCTCCGCTTCTTTCATTCAGCAGTTCTTCGGGATCCATATATTTTTACTTTACTAAGTACTACAATTTATTCTTCGGGCGGTTTGGGTTTAATATTTTTCATATTAAACTTGGGTTTATACGCCGGTTTTGGTGGTGTAATCTCTTCCGGTGCTGCAGGCTCCGGAGTTTTTGCCTCCGGTTCTGCCGGTTGCTCCGCTTCTGCTTTAGGCTCTTCGCTTTCCACTGGTTTTGGTGCAACCATTTTCATGTTAAACCTGGGTTTAAAACCTGCGGGTTTCGGTGCCGCGGTTTCAGCCGGGTTTGCCTCCGGCTCGGTCGTATTCTGCGTTTCCTCTGGCTTTGCTTCAGGAGTTGCTGCCTGCTCAGTTTTAGGAGCGGCCATTTTCATATTAAACCTTGGCTTAAAGCCTGCCGGTTTTGCTGCAGGGTTTTCCGGTGGTTTTGCTGCCGCTTCGTTATCAGTAGTTCGAGGCATTGCATCGGCTTTGGCCTGCATCGCTTCTTTTTCCTGCTCAAAGGGCGGGTGCTGCTCTTTAGTTGCAGCGGCCTCATTAACTTCGGGCGTAGCAGTGGCGCTACTTTCAGGGGCCTGGTCTTTTATATCGCTTGTGCTTGCAACTGGTTTACTGCCCATACCGGGTTTAAACCTCGGCTTAAAGCCAACCGACGGGGCGGGTATTTTTTCTTCTGATAAAGCTTCGGTGATAGTTTGTTCGGCCAATTTGTTTTCAATATGCATCTTCTCCGGTTTTAATTCCGGTGCCAGGTGATACTGTAGCCTCAGCTTATTAAACCAGTATTTTTTGGTATGGTCGAAGCTTTTTTCGCCCATTTGCTCAAAGTGCTTTTTAAATTCCGAAAACAATGCCGGCTCGCCGCTTTGTAAAGCAACAAGGTCAATTCTTTTCTTATTAAAAAACTCCTCGAAAGTCATGCTGTTATTTATTATTTAGATTTGAGATATGAGATTTTAGATGTAAGACAGCTTGTCCCCTTCATCTCAAATCTCCTATCTCTGTTCTCAAATCTCTTATAGCGATACATCCACATCCAGCTTATTAAACCGGATGCCTTTTTCGGTTTGTTGCCAGTCTTCACGTTCCTCGTCTGTGGCATTCAGCAATTTAGGGAACCACTCCAACGGGAATGCCTGCTGCTTACCATCAGCTTTCTCTACAAAAAGTAAACCATTGGCAAAAGTTACCTTAACTTTTTTTTCCTGCTTACGCGATGTGAATAAAGGCATGATGTTTAATTTTTATATGTCATTGCGAGCGATAGCGAAGCAATCTCGTCGCATGCTAAGCTTTTATGCAACAGCGACGAGATTGCCGCGTCGCTACGCTCCTCGCAATGACATATTTAGTTATATGGGTCCTGCTGAGCTTGTCGAAGCATTGCGGGCGGGCCTTTGCACACGTCCTTCGACAAGCTCAGGATGACCCCGGCAAATGCCATTTCTCCTTCAGAGGCATCGGATTTATAACTCAGCATAACAAATCCGAAATCAAATTACTCCGCCATATTATGATAAACTGCCTGTACGTCGTCATCTTCCTCTAAACGGTCAATAACTTTCAGTACATCAACAGCTTCTTCTTCAGTTACTGTAACAAATGACTGTGCTACACGCTCCAGCTTGGCAGATTTGGTTTCTATACCAATTTCTTCCAGTGCCTTTTGCATCTTGCCAAAATCTTCAAAGGCAGTATGTAAAACAGCAACATCGTTTCCTTCCTCGTCGGCCTCCACAAAAAGGTCTTCCAGTCCGGCATCTATCAATTCAAATTCCAGCTCTTCCAGATCGCGGTCGCCCGGGTCAAATGTAAAAACCGATTTACGGGTAAATATAAAGTCTAACGATCCGGTTTTACCTAAAGTACCGCCATACTTTGTAAAATAGCTGCGCACGTTAGCAACCGTACGGTTAATGTTGTCTGTAGCAGTTTCTACCAATATAGCTACGCCATGCTGCGCGTACCCTTCATAAACCAGTTCTTCGTAATCTTTTTCATCCCTGCTGGTCGCTCTTTTTATAGCCGCCTCTACCCTGTCTTTAGGCATGTTTACCGCCTTAGAGTTTTGGATAGCCGTACGCAGGCGCGAATTTGAGTTTGGATCGCCACCCCCGGCTTTTACCGCCATTACAATTTCTTTACCTAAACGGGTAAACTGCACGGCCATTTTAGCCCAGCGCTTAAATTTTCTTTCTTTACGGAATTCAAATGCTCTTCCCATAGTAGCCCCCAGCCCCCTAAAGGGGGAGCCGGGAATTGATTTTTATATTGTTATACATTAACCCAATTGTTCCCCCTTCAGGGGGTTAGGGGGTTCTAAATTACGTTTTTTAAATTACTTAGCATATCATTTGTCATTGCAGGCAAATCATATTCCAGTTTCCAGCCCCAGTCCTGTTGTGCCCGGCTATCATCAATTGATTTTGGCCAGCTATCGGCAATGGCCTGCCGCGGGTCGTTATCTGCGTAGCTTATTTCAAAATCGGGCAGGGTTTGTTTTATCTGCTCTGCCAGTTGTGTTGGCGTAAAGCTAATGCCTGCCAAATTATAGCTGGACCGGATAGTTAAATTCTCTGCCGGTGCATCCATCAAACTAATTGTAGCACGGATGGCATCGTCCATATACATCATTGGCAAGGCTGTATCCGCAGAAAGAAAACTTTCATACTTACCATTCTTTAACGCCTCATGAAATATATGCACGGCATAATCTGTAGTGCCGCCACCAGGTGAGGCGCGCCAGCCAATTAAGCCCGGATAACGGATGCTGCGTACATCTACCCCATATTTTGCATGGTAGTACTCGCACCAGCGTTCGCCGGCCAGCTTGCTGAAACCGTAAACCGTGTTAGGGTCCATTACGCAATACTGTGGTGTATTATATTGCGGCGAATGCGGGCCAAATACGGCTATTGAGCTCGGCCAGAACACTTTGGCGGTTTTAAACTCTACCGCAAAATCAAGTACATGTATCAGGCCGGTCATGTTGAGGTCCCAGGCCATTTTAGGTTTTTGTTCGCCTACGGCAGATAATATGGCTGCAAGCAGGTACACCTGTGTAGGGCGGTATTTATCAAATAAATGATGTAAATTATCTTTATCTAATACGTTAGCAAACTCAAAGGGACCGCTGTTACGCAAAGCGTAGTTGGGGTTATTAATGTCAGATGCTATTACGTTTTCTATTCCGTTTATTTCTCTTAAAGCAGTTACCAATTCTGTACCAATTTGGCCATTAGCACCAATCACTAAAATCTTTTCGCTCATGCAATCACAGTTTGGCTACAAAGGTAAATTTTTTTGTCTGAACCCGAATTTTGTCTGAACCTGAATTGACAGAATTAAAGAATTTACTGAATTTTATATCAACAATAATTCAGCAAGTCAGCCGATTCTTAAAATTACGAAAATTAAAAAAATTCAGGTTTAGGTAAATTTTGCATACTAAATTGGTAGTCATTTCGCAAAAAAATTGCATATTTGAAGTTTATTAACATAAAATTAATCATAAAATGAAAGTCGCAGTTGTTGGTGCCACAGGTTTGGTAGGCACTAAAATGTTGCAGGTTCTCGCAGAACGCAACTTCCCCGTTACAGAATTGATCCCCGTAGCTTCCGCAAAAAGTATTGGTAAAGAAATTACTTATAAGGGTAAGCAGTATAAGGTGGTTTCTGTTGAGGATGCGATTAAACAAAAACCAGATGTTGCCTTGTTCTCTGCCGGTGGCAGCGCTTCTTTAGAGCAGGCCCCCCTGTTTGCCGAAGCCGGTACAACGGTAATTGATAATTCATCGGCCTGGCGTATGGACCCTACCAAGAAATTGATAGTGCCCGAAGTAAATGCTGATGTGCTTACCGCCGATGACAAGATCATTGCCAATCCAAATTGCTCAACCATACAAATGGTAGTGGCTTTAAAACCATTGCACGATAAATATAAAATTAAACGCGTTGTAGTATCAACCTATCAATCGGTAACAGGTACTGGCGTAAAGGCGGTAGACCAGCTTTACAACGAGCGTAAGGGCATTGACGGGCCAAAAGCATACCCATATGCCATTGACCTGAACGTTTTGCCTCATATTGACGTATTTACCGAAAACGGTTACACCAAGGAGGAAATGAAAATGGTTAAAGAAACCAATAAGATAATGGGCGATGACAGTATCCGTGTTACGGCAACCACTGTACGGATCCCGGTTATTGGCGGCCACTCGGAATCTGTAAATATTGAGTTTTTGCACGATTTTGACATTGCCGAAGTAAGGGAGCTATTAGCTAATTCGCCGGGTATTGTTGTGGTTGATGATGTTGCTAACTTAAAATACCCTATGCCACTTGATGCGCATGATAAGGACGAAGTATTTGTAGGCCGTATCCGCCGTGATGAAAGCCAGGACAAAACCCTTAACTGCTGGATTGTAGCCGATAACCTGCGTAAAGGCGCGGCAACCAATGCGGTACAGATTGCAGAATATTTGCTGGCTAATCATTTAATTGGGCAAGCTGTAGAGGCGTAGTAAACAAAACCAGTGTCATTACGAGCGATAGCGTGGACAACCGACCGTAGGGAGCTCATTAATTCCATAAAGAGAAATCAAAATCAGTAATAATCTCGTAGCCAATGCATTAACACTTAATACAAGCGACGAGATTGCCACGTCGCTACGCTCCTCGCAATGACATCTTAATGTGATATATTTGTAAAGACAATCTTTTAGATTGTCTTTACTTTTTTAAACTACTATGATCTCTTTCGCTCACCGTGTTTTTATGGAAGTTGCCGCTAACCTGAGTTTTTCAAAGGCGGCGCAGGTGCTGTTTGTAACCCAGCCTGCCATTAGCAAGCATGTAAAAGCCTTAGAAGACCAATACAAGGTAGCTTTGTTTGAACGCAAGGGCAACAGTATTTTACTCACCGAAGCGGGCGTTAAGCTCAACGAATATCTTTTACAGGCGACCGAAATTGAGCGGAAGATAGATTATGACCTATCCATTTTAAGCAATGCATCAAACGCGGCCGGGCATTTGCGCCTGGGCGCCAGTACCACTATCGCGCTATATATTTTGCCCTCAATCCTCTCCGGTTTTCAGCGGGAGTATGCCAGCGTGGGCGTGCAACTGGTTAACCGCAACTCCGAATATATTTTGAACGCCCTGCTTAACCACGAGGTTGACCTGGGTATTATTGAAGCCGACAGCAAGCTAACCACCGTGAGCTACAAACCTTTTATGAGCGACGAAGTGATACCGGTATGCTCGGCTAAAAGTCCGCTGGCTGGTAAGTCATTAACGCTGAAACAGTTTGTTAAAACCCCATTGGCTGTGCGCGAGCGTGGGTCGGGCACATTAACCGCACTGTTAAAAGCTTTATCCGCATTAAATATAAAGCCGGCAGACCTGGCAGTTAAAATCCGCTTAGGCGGTACCGAGGCCCTAAAAAACTTCCTGCTGGCCGATCAATGCCTGGGCTTTATGCCGCGCCCTTCCATTGTACGCGAACTGGCCGAAGGCGATCTGGTAGAAGTACCCATAGAAGGCTTAACAATAACCCGCGATTTCTTTTTTATCCGCAGAAAAGGAACTGAAGATTATGGTTTAACCGGGAATTTTGTGAGCTATGCCTTACAGCACGTAGTACCTGTTAAATGATCATTTTAATGTAAGCAATTTCAATTTTCTAAAACTACCCCATATTTCATTTGTAATTATATTAACTATAAAAACAATTGTTATGGCTAATTTAAGTAATAAGAAGGTAGCAATACTAACCGAAGAAGGATTTGAGCAGGTAGAATTAACCAGCCCTAAAGAAGCATTAGAAGCTTCGGGTGCAACAGTACATGTAATATCGCCCAAGAGCGGCAAAATAAAAGCATGGGACCACACCGACTGGGGTATTGAAATTGATGTGGATAAACAACTAAGTGATGTTAGTCCGGATGATTATGATGCCTTGGTATTACCGGGTGGCGTACTCAACCCCGATAAGCTTCGCCAAAATAAGGACGCGGTTGCATTTGTATCTGCATTTTTAGATGAAGGCAAACCCGTGGGCGCTATTTGTCATGGGCCGCAAATGCTAATTGAGACCGGCATGATAAACAGCCGGACTTTAACATCTTATCCATCATTACAAACCGATTTAAAAAATGCCGGTGCCAATTGGGTAAACCAGGAAGTAGTTGTTGATAACGGCCTGGTAACAAGCCGTACCCCTGCAGACCTTGACGCCTTTAACCGTAAAGTAATTGAGGAAATTGGCGAGGGTGTGCATGCGTAATGATATAATCTTACGCCGTCGCTCGGCTCCTGCCGAGTGACCTGTATTATAAGGCCTCCGGCCGCAGCTAATTAATGATCTCGCCGGCCAGAGGCCGTTGAATAGTCGTCACTCGGCATGAGCCGAGCGACTGTAGCAACTAATTAGATAAAAAGCAGAACCGAAAACCGGTTCTGCTTTTTATCTTTACCCCCATGCCTCAACAAAAAGCTGTAATTATTGGCGCGGGAATCGCGGGGATCGCTGCGGCTATCCGTTTGGCGGTGAAGGGTTATTCGGTTGAGGTATTTGAAGCTAACAGCTACCCCGGTGGTAAACTGTCTGAAATTGAACTGAACGGCTACCGCTTTGATGCCGGGCCAAGCCTGCTTACTATGCCACAATACATTGATGAGCTTTTTACGCTGGCAGGTAAAATCCCGGCAAATTATTTTAAATACCAAAAGCTGGATGTGGTTTGCAAATACTTTTATCCCGATGGCACAAAACTGAATGCTTATGCCGATACCAAAAAGTTTGCCGAAGAAATTAATACACAAACCGGCGAACCGGCTGCATCAGTTGTAAACTACCTGGCCAACAGCAGGGATATATACAGTATTACCAATCATGTTTTTTTAGAACGCTCGCTGCATCGCCTGCAAACCTATATGCGGTGGGATACACTGAGGTCTATCTTCAGGTTTCCGCAGATAGACCCCTTCCGAACCATGCACAAGGCCAACAGCAAAAGCTTTAAAGATAAGCGGGTGGTGCAACTTTTTGACCGCTATGCTACCTATAACGGTTCAAACCCGTACCAGGCACCTGCAACCTTAAATGTGATACCACATCTGGAGCATCATTTTGGCGCCTACTTTCCCAAGGGTGGGATGTACAGCGTTACGCAATCACTTGTAAAACTTGCCGAAGAGCTGGGCGTAAAATTCCACTACAATACCAACGTAGATGAAATAGTTTTAGAAGGAATAAAGGTGAAGGGAATAAAGACAAAAGCTGAACTCATAGCAGCTGATATTGTAATTCCCAATATGGATATCTGGTTCACATATAAGAAATTACTAAAAAATCACCCGCAACTGCACCCGCAGAAAACCTTGGGCCAGGAACGCAGCAGTTCGGCATTAATATTTTATTGGGGAATAAAAAAGAATTTCCATCAGCTTGATCTGCACAATATATTTTTTAGCGCAGATTATAAATCCGAGTTCGATCATATCTGGCAACAGCACGGTATTTACCACGACCCAACCGTTTATATAAATATCAGCTCCAAATACAAACAGGACGATGCCCCTGCCGGTTGCGAAAATTGGTTTGTGATGATAAATGTACCTGCCAACAACGGGCAGGATTGGGATAAGCTAATTGCCGGTGCCCGCAAGAACATTCAGCAAAAACTTTCCGGGATTTTAGGAGGGGACATTACCCCGCTAATTGCCTGCGAAACCATCCTTGATCCGCGAAGCATTGAAACTAAAACCTCATCTTATAAAGGGTCTATTTACGGCACCAGTTCCAACAACCAGTTCGCCGCTTTTTTAAGGCATGCCAACAGATCATCAAAAGTTGAGGGTTTGTATTTTTGCGGAGGCAGTGTACATCCGGGAGGTGGGATTCCGTTGTGTTTATTATCGGCAAAAATAGTCGCCGACCTTACCCCAACCCCGCCCCCATTTTTCGCAGAAAAATAGGAACCGGTACGGCGCCTTGTCAGTTGAGCTGACGTTAACGCTCCAATCTCCTCTAAAAATCTCTAATTTTCACTAAAAATTTACCAGAAAAAGTCACTTATTTCGGTATCTTTTTAGCTTTCTCTAACCATTTTCTCCAAAGCCTCAATCCATTTTGGCGAGTCGTTTAAACTCTCCACTAATTGAACATGTTCGCCGCCTAAGGCTTTAAATTCGTCGCCATATTCGGTGGTAACTTCGTAAACGGTTTCCAGGCAGTCGGCCACAAAAGCCGGGCAAAATACCAATAGTCGTTTTTTACCTTCTTTGGCCATTTGGGCTATTATTTCGCTAGTATAAGGCTGTACCCATGGGTCGTTGCCCAGGCGGGATTGGAAGCAAACAGTGTAATTCTCTCTCGCCAGGCCCATTTTGGCGGCAATCAGGCGCGCCGTATCATGTGATTGTGCCGAGTAACAAAATTTGTTAGTATCGTTCAGGGTGTTACAACAGCCATCAACCTGCAGGCAATAGCTGTGTGTATGGTCGCATTTTTTTAGCTGGCGTTGTGGCAGGCCGTGAAAGCTGAACAGGATATGGTCATAAGTCTCCGGCTGATATTTAGCAGCATTATCTGCAAACGTTTCAATCATTAACTCATTGTTGTGAAATGAGTTAGTAAAAGTAATATTGGGTACAGTTTGCCATTCCTTAACCAGGGTCATTACCTTTTCATGCACCGAACCTGTACTTGCAGAGGCATATTGCGGGAACAGGGCAATTACCTGTATTTCGCTCACCAGGGCATCTTTTAATTTCTTTAATGCCGATTCAATAGATGGGCTTTGGTAGCGCATAGCCAGTTCAACCATATAACCATCGCCAAGGCGCTGCTGTAAGGCCTTCTGTTGTAAAATGCTATAATACATTAAGGGCGAGCCCGTTGTATCATCCCAAATGGCCCGGTAAAGCTTAGCCGATTTTGGCGCCCTGAAAGGTACAATAATGGTTTTCACCAAAAATGTGCGCAATACCGGGTTAACATCAATAACCCTGGGATCCATTAAAAATTCATCCAAATATTTACGTACATCCGCTGTCGACGGACTATCCGGCGTACCTAAGTTTACCAGTAAAACTCCCTTTTTTGCCATAATTATAAGAGGTGCAAATGTAATAAAAAACGCCCTAACCAATTGTGACGCTCGTCATTATTGCAAAATGATGATACCATTCGTTATGCTTATTTGGCTCCCCCTTCAGGGGGCTGGGGGGTTGCCCATAATTTCCACCAGGGCACCCAGGGTGCATCATGGTGTTCGTAGTGGTAACCGAAAAAATAACAGCTAAAAAAAGCTAAAAAATGGTTTCGCGGTAAGCTGCGGGATTGGTGTTTGTTATCATGCTCGCCTTTGTGCGGCAGGTAAGTACCGAAGTAAAATAACTGCAATGTGCTTAGCAACGAGGGCACCACCCAAAACAAGATTAAGTTGGGCTGCGGGATCCAGATCTTGAAAACATTAAATAATGCCGCCATAACCACAATTTGCCAGATGGACAGGTAATTACGGATGAATTGAATGTACCACCTAATAAATGATCCATCGTGATAATCGGGGTCATCAGCGGTATGTACATGATTATGGTGTTGGTGATGCTTGGTATAAAGCTTTGGATACCAAAATGATGCGTACAAAAAAGTGCAAATAAAACCAATAAGGTTGTTAATGTTTTTATTGGGCGCTACGGTACCGTGCATAGCATCATGTGCAGTAATGAACAAGCCGGTGTACAAATGCATTTGCACTAAAATAAACACGTAAAGCAGCGGATTTGAAAAATTAACCTGCCATTGCATCAGCAAAACGGTTGAGGCTACCCAACTGCCAATAACCAGCAGGGCAATAAATAAACCGGTATATGAAGGTATTTTTTTCAAGCAATTTTATACAGCAAATAGCGTGCTGTTAATAGGTTTCCAGCTTGGCTTTTACTTGTTGCATCAGCCACATTGGGGTTGAAGTAGCGCCTGCAATACCTATTTTATCGCCGGGGGCAAACATGGAGCTGTCCAGCTCACTGGTAGCCGAAATGAAATATGTGTCGGGGTTATGTTTGCGGCATACCTCGTATAAAACCTTTCCGTTTGATGATTTACGGCCCGATACAAAAACGATCTTATTAAATTTGGTCACGAAAGCAGGCAGGTCCTTATCACGATTTGATACCTGGCGACATATGGTATCATTAGCTTTCACTTCGTACCCGCGAGATAGCAGCTCTTCTTTAATACTGTAAAACTTTTCCATACTCTTGGTAGTTTGCGTATAAAGCGTAAAGCTGGCAGGCAGGTCGGCATTGTCCAGTTCTGCAATATCCTGAAAAACAAGGGCGTCACCGTTCGTTTGGCCTTCTAAACCAATTACTTCGGCATGGCCGTGTTTACCAAATATTAAGATCTTCTCGTTGGCATCATAGGAGGTTTTAATACGGTTTTGCAGTTTTAAAACCACCGGGCAAGAGGCATCAATCAGTGTAATATTATTCTCTAAGGCAATCTTATAGGTTTCCGGTGCTTCGCCGTGAGCACGGATCAGTACTTTTTCATTATGCAGGTTTGCCAGTTCGGCGTGTTCAATTATGCGGAGGCCTTGTGCTTTTAAACGATCAACCTCTTCATCATTATGTACAATATCGCCAAGGCAATACAAATATCCATCCTCAGCCAGTATCTCTTCGGCCATATCAATGGCGTAAACCACCCCAAAGCAAAAGCCCGAATCCTGATCAATAGTTACTTGTAAATTTAAATCGCCCATTGTGTTACAAAAATACGCATTAAAAAGCTGAAAGGAAAAAGGTTAAGATTGAAAGATTAAAATTTGAAATTATAAAGACGAATGGAGGAGAGTTTCGGTGTACCTGTAATAGCATCTTTTATCTCTTTATTCTTTGTCCAATAAGGGCGTTGCCTGCGGCCCGGGCTATCCGCTTATACTGCACAGGCCTTATTCCAATGTCATTATTTAAGGATAGGCAAAATACTCCGTTAGGAGTAAAAGCTTTGTAGGAAATATAAATTGCGCTTTTAGCGTGCCGTAGGTACGCAACGCAAAGGTTCCGTACCTATGGCACGGATTAGATAATTTCGATTTTAGTCTACAAAGCTTTAACCCCTCTGGGGTAGAGATCCCTTAAATAATGACATTGGGCATTAGCCACATGGCCGGTATCCGCTTCTCTCCCTAACGCAAGAAATAACATCATCATTTGAGTAAAAAAGCATTGTTATTTCTACAATAACACCACCAAATTCAGCCCACCAAAAAATACAAACTCCGTTGCAAGTAATGTCGGGGCGGCAATGCTTTGCTTTTTAAAACTAAACAGCTCAAATACGTACAGCATTGCAGCGCTTACAAAAAACCAGCAGATGTAGTTTTTCAGGGGAATAATGTTATTGTCCCAATGCCAGTAATCAAACTCAATGGCAACGGGCTCTATCAAAATATCCAGCGCTACTAATATCAAGGCACCCGTTATTACTCTGAAAAAAGCGCTTTTAAGTCTGCTCCGCTGCATGGTTACCCCTGTGGCGTATATGAGCAGGAACCAGTTTATGCCAATCATTAAGGGAATATCAAACAGTTTTAGCCCAAGGGTTTTGCCGTAGTTATAATCACCAAACAACCAATATTTATGCACGCCAAGCCACTCCAGGCCAAAGCCGGAAAGGAATATGATCAGCATAAAAAGCATGAATTTATTGCTAAATTTTTGGTGACCTAAAATAATTACTATCAGCATCAGCAAAAGGTGCCAGGGCACAATTTGAACAAATAATGGCCTTAGTGAAGGCACAGCAAACCCGGTAAGGCCCACCAAATGAAATAGTATTATAATTACAATGGCCACAGGCGGATCAATGCTTATATCTTTCGGCCTTTCCATACGGTGGTTTTAGTGAAGTGCTGTTGTATTGATGTAATGCCAATGAGTAACAGGCTTAGCATTTGCCAGGGATGTAATATAATATTTCGCGAGGCGCTTTGCCCTGCCGATAAAGATATCATGATACGGGTAAGAACGATGAGCCCTATCATCATAAAAATAAAATTCAAATTCATGGTCATAATAACAAGGATGGGGCCGCCAATAATTAGTATCAGGTATATCATAAAACCAAATATGTTATAATTAAAAGCAGCCAAAAAGTTCTTACCAAAACCGTTTATTGCCTGGTTATATCCCTTATACATGCGGCAGCTTATCATACCGTTCGCTAATAATGCTTCCCCGTTTTGTTTGGCTGCTTTCACCAGCTTCATTATCTCTACATCTTCAACCACTTTATTTTTTGCCAGCCGGTGCCATTGGTATTCTTTGTATTGTTCTGCATCAAACAGCATAAACTGACCGCTTGCTGCTGCAACGGCCGCGCTTTTAATTAAATAAACCAACCTAATAGGCAACAGATTAAGCAATATATAATGCATTAATGGCACCACTACTTTCTCGCCGGTGGTTTGCATTTCCTGGTTTGTAAACAGGCTCAGTAAGCTCAGCCGTCTTAAGTACATTCTATGGATGGCGCTATTGATCAATCCGTTGCACACCTTTTCATCGGCATCTAAAAACAAATAAAGCTTACCGCTTGCCAGTTGGGCCAGTTGATAGCAGGCATAATTTTTACCCAGCCAATCTGCAGGCAGCGGTTTTCCTTTCAGCACTTTAAATTTGGGGTGCTCCGCAGCAAATGCTTCGCAAACAGCAAGGGTGCCGTCGGCAGAGTTATCATCTAAAATGATCACCTCATAATTTTGATAATCCTGCTGATGAATAGATTGCAGTAAAGTAAGAATATCTTCTGCTTCGTCTCGCGCAGGGATCAGTATCGATACTTTGTCATGATAAGGCTTACTCACCCTCTGCAATTTAGGGTTCGACAAAAAATTGAACAGTGTAACCGTAAAGCGCAGTATTAAAAAAATAAAGGTTATTAAAAGGGCTATAATCACTTATATTTCAATTTCGGTTTGCTGCTGCTTTGAATTCCCGTAATGTTGCTGATAGCTATTTTGCAGGTCATCTATAGTTTTGCCGGCATAGCTTTCATCTTCACTCTTTAAGTAAACGGTAACAGATGGCTTTTTGTGCCTAACGTATTGAATAAATGTTGCAGCAAAAATTATCTGGTAGTTATTTTTAGCTTTTTCAATGAGTTTTATGATGCCTTTTTCAAATTTTACCCGGTTAACAAAATTTGGAAACAACCTGCCCTGCGGAAACATTAAAACCAGGTTGCCGGGGTCATTCAATAATTGCGCTGCATAATCTAATGATTCCAGCATACTTCTTGATCCTTTATTTACTGAGAATGCACCCCCATACCGTAACGAACCTATCTTTTTTGCAGTATCCTGTAATATCATTACATGAAACTTCTTTTTAAACAATTTATCGTTGAGGCAAAATAAAATGAGGCCGTCCCAAAAACTAAAGTGGTTTGCAATAAGCAATACCGATCTGCTCTTATCAACCGCTATGGTGTTGTAAATAAACTGATGAAACTCGTTGCCAACAAGCCACTTTACATAAACTTTAAAGATCCATTTTGCAACCGGGTTTTTCTTTGGATACAACATACTTAATGCGCCACGTTTACCTGGTCAATTAACGCCTGCTTATGAAAAGCATTGATCTTTTCGGTCAGCTCTTCAAAATTCACCTCGCCTGCTATACCACAATCAAACAGATGGAAATATACCGATGGCTTTAAGCTTTCAAAATAATCTATAAGGGCGCAGCTATAAACTATTTGGCAGGGGCCCTTTATGTTTTTAATTAACCGTTCAATGCCTTTCTCCACCTTAATCTCAGTAGTATGGTTTGATATAAGTTCGCCCTGCGGAAAAACGACTACCAGGTTCTCCGGGTTATCTAACAAACCCGCGGCATATTGCAGGGATTTGATCATTTCGCGCGAATTGCGGTTGATAGAAAAGCCGCCAAACAGGTTAAGCAGCATCCGTTTTTGCAGGTGGTCTTCCTGCATCATAATATATAATTTCCGATCAAGGTGCCAGTAAGCGAGGTAATTCCCCCATAGGCCATCCCACCAGCTAAAGTGATTGCACAGCAGTAAAATTGAGTGGCCCGGTTTTGGTGTAAAGGGCATTACCTGCAACAGTTTAAATGCCTTACGCATACGGTAACGCATATATATGGCAAACCAGTTACTAAAAAGGGCTACTCTGCGGGCGGGTATCATTGCTGTAAATTTACTAAATACTCATCCAATTCTTTTATAACCAGCCAATGGCCCAATGCTACTTCATGTACCTCGGGCGCATGCAGCAAACTAATGAACGGTTGTGCAGCAGATCTGGAGAACAGGCTATCGGCTTTACCAAATATTAAACGGCATTTAATTTTATGCCGGTTTATTAGTTCGGCAATTTTGGTAGTATCGGGTTTTAACAAACGGATGAGGTTTAAGGTATAATAAACATCCTGGCGTTTTTGTTCGGTATCAATTTCATTATAGGCTATCTGGAACAGGCTATCATCAATAAAACGGACTTTTTTGAGATTTTTTAGCAATGCAGGAGCCAACCACTTACTTTTAGTTGCCCGCCTGAAAAAATAGCGGCCAACCGGTTTGTGGGTTAAAAAATTAAAGCCTTTATATACCGATAAGCCATCCGGTGCCATCAGTATCACCTCATCAATCATATCAGCAAAAAGTTCAACCAATATAAGGGCTATGTTGGCACCAATGGAATACCCCATTACAGAGAAACGCTGCCTGCCATGAACTTTAAACCATTCTTCGACATAGGCGGCAACCATAGCTTTGGGCATACCTTCAACAATTTGCTTCTCCGTCCACCCGGTTAACTGGCTTTCTCCATGAAAAAAATGATCAAAGCCATAAACATGAAACTCCTGCAATATGGATCGCTCCAGCACATGAAACTGCCTGCCCGTCATACCGTAACCATGAAATGCCAGCAAGGGCTTTTTGCCGCTGCCGTACTCATGATAATGCGCCTTACCCAACCCGGGGATATCCAGAAAACCCATAGCTGGCAATATTAAGAAATTAGTCTATTAATTGGGATACATTTATGATTTAACCACGGCGTATACCAATAAAAGGTTGGTTTTAAACGTATTAATGCTTGGCTTTTATATAATCCAAAATGGTATCAGAAGCACCGATATGCTCTTCTACATATTTTTTAGCTATGGCCGCGCATCCGTGGCGAAACTGCTCATCACTCATTAAGCTGCCAGCGGTACTTAATAATTCTTCCTGGTTATTAATGCTAAAACCAGCATTTAACTCAACCAGGTCGCGGGCTTCTTTAAAGCGTTCATAATTAGGGCCAAATATTACCGGTGCACCAAAAGCCGCTGCTTCCAATATGTTATGGATCCCCGCGCCAAAACCACCGCCAATGTAAACGACATCTGCATATTGATATAGTGACGATAGCATGCCAATATTATCAATGATAAGATTTGAGGTGTAAGGTGTGAGATAGGAGATTTCGGAATGCGTGATAGTTGTTTGCTCCGGCAAAAGGTTAATCAATCCATTTATCCTATCCTCACCTATTTCATGAGGTGCAATAATAAATTTCCAATCGGGGTGCAGGGCTATTAATGATGCTATAAGTTTCTCATCGGCGGGCCAGGTGCTGCCGGCAATAAATAGTTTTTGCCCGTTCTTAAACCTTTCCACCTCCGGTATAGGCTTAGGCTGCAGCGCATTTGCCCATACCCTGTCAAACCGGGTATCGCCGCTTATGGTTACATTAGTAATGCCCCTGTCATGCAATAAATGTTTTGAAGGGATGTCTTGCACAAAAAACCAGGTAACCAGCTTTAGCATTTTGCGGTGTAAACCGCCGTGCCATTTAAAAAACACTTGCCCGGGCCTAAAAATGGCCGATATTATATAAAGCGGTACATGCTGCTGATGCAATTCATCAAAAAAATGATACCAATATTCGTACTTGGTAAAAATGGCCATGACCGGGTTTATTGTTTTGATAAACTCACGGGCATTGCGGGCGGTATCAAGCGGTAAATAATATACAGCATCGGCCAATGGCGTGTTTTTTCTGACCTCGTAACCTGAAGGTGAAAAAAATGTTAACACAATTTTATTATCCGGATATAAAAGTCTGATCTTTTCTAAAACGGGGCGCCCCTGCTCAAACTCGCCAAGGGATGCAAAATGAAACCAAATGCTTGATATTAATGGCTGTACCTGCTGATTTTTGCGCCCGTTTATCCACAATTTAGCTTTATTATTAAACAAGGCAGCTATGTATAATAATTTATAATATATTAATATGCCAATGTTGTATAGTAGGAGCATTTTTAAATTTGTAATTATTATCTTCGTCGGGCATAAAAGTAATAACATTAAACAATAAAAAGTATTTATGAAAATAGCTGTTGTTGGAACGGGTTATGTTGGCTTGGTAACAGGCACATGTTTAGCAGAGACTGGTAACCAGGTTACTTGCGTTGATATTAACGAGCAAAAAGTAAAAATGATGCAAGAAGGAAAGCTCCCGATATATGAGCCGGGGCTTGAATTACTTTTTCATCGAAACATTGATCAGAAAAGATTATTGTTCACAAATAATTTAGCCTCGGCTATTGCTGATGCACAAATTATATTTTTAGCATTGCCAACCCCTCCGGGTGGTGACGGCTCGGCAGATCTGAGCTACGTTTTAGGCGCTGCTAAAGACATAGCCAAGTTAGTTACCGACTATAAAGTTATTGTAACTAAATCAACTGTTCCGGTTGGTACGGCAGATAAAGTTACCGCTGTTATTAAAGCAAATACCAATATTGAATGCGCAGTGGTATCAAACCCTGAGTTTTTACGCGAAGGTGTGGCAGTTGAAGATTTTATGAAGCCAGACCGTGTTGTTGTTGGTACTTTAGATGAACGGGCCCGCAAATTAATGGCCGAACTTTATGCACCATATGTACGCCAGGGTAACCCGGTTATTTTTATGGATGAGCGCTCATCTGAATTAACAAAATATGCAGCCAACTCTTTCCTTGCTACTAAAATATCATTCATGAACGAGGTAGCTAACCTGTGCGAACTGGTAGGTGCTGATGTTGATATGGTACGCCGCGGTATTGGTGCAGATAACCGCATAGGTAACCGCTTCCTGTTCTCGGGTATTGGCTACGGTGGTAGCTGCTTCCCTAAAGATGTACAGGCTTTGGCTAAATCTGCCGAAGAAAATAAATACGATTTCAAGATCCTTAACTCTGTAATGGAAGTTAACGAGATCCAGAAAAAAGTTTTGGTTCAGAAACTTAAAAAATATTACAATAACGATCTTAAAGGCAAAAATTTTGCCATGTGGGGACTGGCCTTTAAACCAGAAACTGATGATATCCGCGAAGCACCTGCTTTGTATATTATAGACGAATTGTTAAAAGAAGGTGCTACCATCAGTGTGTTTGACCCTGAAGGTATGAATAATGTAAAAGCAATTATAGGCGACAAAATTACTTACGGTACAAACCCCTACGAAGTATTAGATGGCGCTGATGCATTACTTATTGTAACGGAGTGGTCATTGTTTAGAACACCTGATTTTGACCAGGTATCAAGCCTGCTTAAAAATAAAGTAATTTTTGACGGACGTAACTTATACGACCTGCAAAAAATGGTTGACCTGGGATATTATTATAACAGTATAGGAAGAAAGATAATTAGCTAATGGCAAATCGTAAACGTATTTTAATAACCGGGGCAGCCGGCTTTTTAGGCTCGCATTTATGCGACAGGTTTATTAAAGAAGATTATCATGTTATCGCTATGGATAATTTGATAACCGGTGACCTGCGTAACATTGAGCACTTATTTAAACTGGAAAATTTTGAGTTTTATAACCACGATGTTTCCAAGTTTGTGTATGTGCCCGGTGAGTTGGATTATATCCTTCACTTTGCATCGCCTGCAAGCCCAATTGATTATCTGAAGATCCCTATCCAAACCTTAAAGGTTGGTTCATTAGGTACGCATAACCTGCTAGGTTTAGCACGCAATAAAAAAGCCAGGATGCTTATTGCATCAACATCTGAAATATATGGCGACCCAACAGTTAACCCGCAGCCCGAAGAATATTGGGGCAATGTGAACACCGTTGGCCCGCGTGGTGTATATGACGAGGCTAAGCGTTTTCAGGAGTCTATAACAATGGCTTACCACACTTTCCATGGTTTAGAAACCCGTATTGTAAGGATCTTTAATACTTACGGCCCAAGGATGCGCCTTAACGATGGGCGTGTTTTGCCTGCATTTATTGGCCAGGCATTACGCGGCGAACCTTTAACCATGTTTGGTGACGGTTCACAAACCCGTGCTTTTTGTTATGTAGATGATTTGATAGAAGGTATTTATCGCCTTTTGCATAGCGATTACGCGCAACCAATGAACATTGGCAACCCTGATGAGATCACCATTCGTGAGTTTGGCGAAGAGATCATAAAGCTGACCGGTACTGATCAGAAATTGATTAGCCTGCCATTACCTACTGATGATCCTAAACAACGCCGCCCTGATATTACAAAGGCAAAAGCTATTTTAGGCTGGGAGCCAAAGGTATCAAGAAGCGAAGGATTAAAGATCACCTACGAGTATTTTAAATCGTTGCCTGAAACAGAGATCCAGCATAAGGATTTCACTTACTACAACAAACACTAGCAATATTTTATAAGAATGCAACAAATTACCTGTTGCATTCTTTATTAGATATATTATTCCATTTAATAAACAGCAATGAAAATTTTAGTTACAGGCGGTTTAGGTTTTATAGGCTCACACACCGTTGTTGAACTGGTAAATGCCGGCTATGATCCTATAATTATTGATGATCTTTCTAATTCAGATATTAAGATATTAGATCAGCTTACTAAGATCATAGGTTACAAGCCCGCTTTTTACCAGCTTAACCTTTGCAATGAGCAGGCTGTAAAAGAATTTGTAGCTAAAGAGCCCGATATTAAGGGCATTATTCATTTTGCCGCCTCTAAAGCTGTAGGCGAATCAGTAAAACTGCCTTTAAAATATTATAAGAATAACTTTTTCTCGCTGATAAACGTTCTTAGTGCTTATGAAGGAAAGGGTATCAACCTTGTATTTTCATCAAGCTGTACGGTTTATGGCCAGCCCGATAAATTGCCTGTTACCGAAGATGCGCCTGTAAAACCGGCACATTCGCCATATGGTAATACCAAACAGGTAGCAGAAGAGATATTAACAGATGTAATTGCCTCTGGCAGTAACAACAAAATAATATCGTTACGTTATTTTAACCCGGTTGGTGCGCATGAATCAGCACTAATTGGCGAGTTACCTTTAGGTGTACCTCAAAACCTGGTGCCTTTTATTACGCAAACCGCTATTGGCAAACGCGAAAAGCTTATGGTGTGGGGTGGTAATTACAATACACCTGATGGCAGTTGCATACGTGATTATATACACGTAGTAGATTTAGGCCGCGCCCATGTTGCCGCATTAAAATTAATGGAGAAAGAAGACTTTAAGGGGATTGACTTTTTTAATATCGGCACCGGTAAAGGCAGTTCGGTATTAGAGGTAATAAAAGCCTTTGAAGAAGCAACAGGTATTAAATTAAAATATGAAATAGCCCCTCCGCGCGAGGGCGACGTTGAACAGGTTTGGGGCGATGTAACCAAATCAACCCAAAAATTAAACTGGAAAGCCGAGCTTGATCTGAGTACGATGATGTCTTCGGCCTGGGATTGGGAAAACTATATTACCCAAAACCCGTTGTAAGCGTATTGATATGATAAAAAAAATAATCATTACAGGAGGGGCCGGCTTTATTGGCTCACACGTGGTACGCCGCTTTGTAAAGAACTATCCGGATTATACTATCATCAACCTGGATAAACTAACTTATGCCGGTAACCTGGCTAACCTGCAGGATATTGAGAATGAACCTAACTACAGGTTTATAAAAGGTGATATTGTTGACCTTGAATTTATAAACAATCTTTTTGACGAAGAACAGCCTGATGCAGTTATACATTTGGCTGCAGAATCACATGTTGACCGCTCCATTACTAACCCTTTAGAGTTTGTAATGACCAATGTGGTAGGTACAGTTAACTTATTAAATGCCGCTAAAAACCTTTGGAAAGGCCAGTATGATCAAAAAAGGTTTTACCATGTATCAACAGATGAGGTTTATGGTACTTTAGGCGATACTGATATGTTTACCGAAGAGACCGCCTATGATCCGCATTCACCTTACTCGGCATCAAAAGCAAGTTCAGACCATTTTGTTAGGGCGTATTATGATACCTACGGTTTAAACACGGTAATATCAAATTGCTCTAATAATTACGGCTCATTCCACTTTCCCGAAAAACTGATCCCGCTTGCTATACACAACATTCAGCAGTTAAAAGCTGTACCTGTTTATGGCAAAGGCGAAAACGTTCGCGACTGGTTATGGGTTGAAGACCACGCGAGGGCCATTGATGTAATATTCCACAAGGCAGCTTCAGGTACTACTTATAATATTGGCGGCCATAACGAGTGGAAAAATATTGATCTGATAAAATTGCTTTGCAGTATTTTAGATAAAAAGCTTAACCGTGCCGAAGGTGAATCGGCAAAACTGATAACTTATGTTACTGACCGCGCAGGCCATGACCTGCGTTATGCTATTGATGCTACCAAACTAAAAAATGAATTAGGCTGGGAGCCATCAATTACTTTTGAAGAAGGACTTGAAAAAACTGTAGACTGGTACCTTGAAAACGAAAAATGGCTGAAAGATGTAACATCAGGTCATTACCAGGAATATTACAATGAGCAGTATAATAATCGTTAATAATGTTTGGATTTTTTAAGAAAAAGGAAGTTAGAAAGACGGTAGACTTTAACTACAGTTCCGTAATGGTTGATATGCACTCGCATGTTTTGCCAGGGATTGATGATGGAGCCCAAACGCCCGAAGAATCTATTTTCCTGATCAAAAGGATGATGGAGCTGGGCATTAAAAAAATTATTGCCACCCCGCATGTTATGATTGATTATTATCGTAATGATCATGAAAGCATAGGCAATGCGCTTGCCATTCTTAAAGAAGAATTAAAGAACCAGAATATTGATATAGATATTAGCGCCGCCGCCGAGCACTATTTTGATGAAAGCTTTGAAAAACGTATCGATGACCGCCTTGTGCTTACTATGGGTGGTAACTACGTGCTTTTTGAGATCTCTTTTATAAGCCAGCCGCCAAACCTTATTCAAATAATACAAAAAATGCTGGATATGGGTTACAAGCCTATCCTTGCACACCCCGAAAGGTATAACTATATGGATGTTGACCAATTAAGGCGGATCCGTATGATGGGATGCAACCTGCAGTTAAACACCATATCATTAACAGGATATTACGGCAAAGCCACAAAAGTTTTGGCCGAGGAACTGGTAGATAATCAAATGATAGACTTTATATCGAGTGATATGCACCACCCGCGCCATGCCCAGGCATTAGAAGATGCCCTCACATTCCCTTATTTGCATAAGCTAATGTTTGATTACCCGTTGAAAAACATACTGCTTAAGTAAAAGTTTAAGAGAGGCAGGAATTCAGGACTCAGGAGTCAGGACGAATAGCATTTAATACAAAAGGCCCGATAATTGATCGGGCCTTTTGCTTATGCATATTGTGTTGTATTTCTTTTGTCTTGTCTCTTACGGTCTTGATTCCTGACTCTTGTTTTTTGACTCTCAATATCCTGCCTCTCGCCCCTTACTCGTATCTTAAGGCTTCAACCGGGTCAAGTTTGGATGCTTTTTTAGCCGGATAAAAACCTGACGAAAGGCCTATTAGTGTACACAAGCCTACCGCGGCAAACAGCCATACCCATGGCACTACAAATGTCCCGCTTATTTGTACGGCAATTAAGTTACCAACCGCCATACCCAAAACAATCCCGCCAAAACCGCCTATAAGGCATATTACAATTGCTTCAATTAAAAACTGCTTACGTATTACTGATGGTGTTGCACCTATAGCTTTACGTAAACCGATCTCACGGGTACGCTCGGTTACCGATACCAGCATAATATTCATTAAACCAATAGCGGCGCCAAGCAAGGTAATAATACCAATTGCAAAACCGGCTATGGTTATACCGGCCAATTGGCCAGATAGCTCTTCTTGTATAGAATCACTCCTAAAAATCTCAAAATTATCAGGCTGGCCAATGCGCAAGCCGCGTATGTTTCTGAATAACGATGTGGTTTCGCCAATGCTGGCATCCAGCGCGCCGGGGTTATCAACCTGTAAGGTAACAGTAAATGATGGTTTGGATGATGATGCAAGCTGCCTGGCCTTTTGCACCGGTATAATACAAAACTTGTCTCCGCCAAAGCTATTGCTGCCTTTTGATACCAAAACACCAATTATTCTGAACTTATTGCTCCCCAACAATATCGATTTATTTATTGGGTCATCATTCTTAAAAAGCTTTTGTTTCAACTCATCCCCAATAATAACCACGTTTGATCCATGCTCTAACTCCGATGCTGAAAAATTACGCCCAAAAGCTATTTTATGGCCTTTTATAGCCAAATAATTTTCGTTACTGCCTATTACCTGTATGTTAGGATTGGTTTTTATACTATTAAATTTTGCAATTGCTGTACCTGTAACGGTAAGGTTTATGCTGGTACGCACCGGAAGTTTAAATGTATTTTTAAAACGCTCGGCCTCCTGGTAGCTTATAGCAGGATATATTTTACGATGACCGCCCCTGCCAAAGCTAATGCCCGAACCCCGGTTTTGAATAGTAAATGAATTTGCACCCAGGCCGGCAAATGCATCATTAGTGTATTGCCTTATGCCTTCAATAGCGGTTAATATACCTACCAGTGCCATAATACCTATAGCAATAATTAATGCGGTAAGGGATGTGCGTAATCTGTTACCGCCTATAGATTGCAGTGCTATAGCGATATTCTCTTTATAGGTTGTTTTTACCGGCATGCCATAAATATAAAAAAACTTAACGGTATGACTATGAAGCATAGCAGTTTGTTACAGCCTATGTTCATTAATATCTGCAAATAACGCGGTTGATTTGTACAGATAAAAAACAAACACTAATTTCAGCTTAACTAACCGGGCAAATCGTGAAAAAATTCCTACTACTGTTTATAACATCCATTGGTTTTGTTGTTTTGAGTAACGCACAATCAGTTGTTAACCGCCGCGAAACCACCACTCGTGCACGTAAAATAGATGAACGCAGTATTGTAAAAGATTCTGCAGGGAGGGTACTACCATATTCAGAGTGGCAAAAAATGCTCTCATCGGCTAATTACGTATTAAAAACAGAGAATCCGCAGGATACAAATTCCACTTTTAAGTTGGTTAGATTAACTACGGAACAAAGAGAGGGGATGCTTAGCCGTATGACACCGCCTAACGAAAGCGGCTTTTTCACCAACGGGCAAAAAATAGAAACATTTAAAGCCTGGGATATTGATAATAATAAATTCGATTTGAAAGCGCTGGAAGGTAAAGTAGTTGTATTGAATTTTTGGTTTATTAATTGTCCGCCCTGCCGTAAAGAGATTCCCGAACTGAATGAACTGGTAGCTAAATATGCCTCAAACCCCGATGTGGTATTTATTGCTATAGCACTTGATGATAAAGCCGACATTAAAAAGTTTATTAAAACTTCACCATATAATTACCATCTGGTACCCATAGGTAGTAAATATGCTGATAGATATGGCGTAAACCTTTTCCCTACCAATGTAGTGCTTGATAAAACCGGTGCTGTGAAGTTTAACTCATCCGGCTTAACCATGAATACCCCTTACTGGATCAAAAAAACAATTGAAGAAAGTTTAGCTGCAAATTAAACCCAACAAAAAAGGCCTGCCGAAGCAAGCCTTTTCAAATATCCATATAAATTATTTTATACCGAGAACGAAGTTCCGCAACCGCAGGTGCTGGCAGCGTTAGGATTGTTAAAGGTGAAGCCGCGTGCATTTAGCCCGTTTTGGAAATCTATTTGCATACCTGCTAAATACATGCCATGTGCTTTGTGCATATAAACAACCAAACCATCTATTATAAACTCCTGGTCGCCGTCTTTCTTCTGGTCAAAGCCCAAAACATAGCTCATGCCCGAGCAACCACCACCTTCAACGCCTATACGCAGGCCAAAATCGTCGGTCAGTTCTTGCTGGTCTCTTAATTTAAAAAGTTCTTTTACAGCACCTTCAGTAAAGGTAACCGGTGCAGTTAAGGTTTCAACAGTAGCGCTCATCTTATTTTTAATTAACTATACAAATATAAGGTAAAATGCGGATTTTTGCAGCTGCCTTATTATTTATGACCTCTGCCTAACATTTAGGAAATGATACTTTACAACTTACTGATAGATATTTTAAAATATACTATTGCCGGTATGGGCGTAGTATATATCGCATTTTACCTGTTTAAACCCTACCTGGATAAATCAAACAGCCTGCAACTGCTTGATCTTAAAAAGGCTATAAACAGCCAAACCCTGCCATTGCGCCTGCAGGCCTATGAACGGCTGGTATTATTTACCGATAGAATAAACCCGGCCAATTTATTGATCCGCCTTAATGGTAACGGATATACCGCTGCCGAACTGCACAGTATAATTGTTGCCGAGGTCCGTAATGAATACCAGCATAACGTAACACAGCAAATTTATGTGAGCGACCGCGCCTGGGCAGTAACAAAACGGGTTAAAGAAGATACCCTGAGCGTTGTGAATAATGCGGTTAAGGCATTGCCTGAAACTGCAACCGGGCTTGACCTGGGTAAGATTATCCTGAACCATTTGAGCCGTTTGGAAGATAACCCTTATGATATTGCTACTAACCTGATAAGGAAAGACCTGGAGGACCTGTTTTAATGGCTGATAAAAAGTTCACCACTACTTCGGGCATCGAGGTTAAAGAAGTTTATACCGAACCATCCGGCATGAATGAATTGCCGGGCGAGTTCCCTTATACCCGGGGGATCCAAAAAGATATGTACCGCGGCAAGCCGTGGACCATGCGCCAGTACGCCGGTTTTTCAACTGCCGAAGAATCAAACAAACGATACCATTATTTACTAAGCCAGGGCACAATGGGGCTTTCAGTCGCTTTTGACCTGCCTACCCAGATAGGTTATGACAGCGATCATGAATTAGCCGAAGGCGAAGTGGGCAAAGTTGGTGTTGCCATAGATTCATTAAAGGATATTGAAATATTGTTTGCCGGCATAGAGCTGAAGAACATTACCACCTCCATGACCATCAACGCTACCGCAGCCATATTGCTGGCTATGTACATCGCGTTAGCAAAAAAACAAGGCGCCGATCTTAAACAGATCTCGGGCACCATACAAAACGATATATTAAAGGAGTATGCTGCAAGGGGCACTTATATTTATCCGCCCGCCCCCTCTATGCGCCTCATTACCGATGTTTTTGAATATTGCAGCAAGGAGGTTCCTAAGTGGAATACTATATCTATATCAGGCTACCATATTCGCGAAGCCGGCTCAACCGCGGTGCAGGAACTGGCCTTTACACTGGCCAATGGTAAAACTTATTTAAAGGCAGCTTTAGATAAAGGGCTTGACATAAACATATTTGCTAAACGCCTCTCTTTTTTCTTTAATTGCCATAATAATTTCTTTGAAGAGATAGCCAAATTCAGGGCGGCAAGAAGGATGTGGGCACATATTACAAAAAGCCTGGGCGCTACAGATGCAGGGGCGCAAAAATTGCGTTTTCACACCCAAACGGGGGGCTCTACGCTCACCGCGCAGCAACCCATGAACAATGTAGTGCGCGTGGGCATGCAAGCCCTGGCGGCCGTGCTAGGTGGCACACAATCATTGCACACTAATGGTTATGACGAAGCTTTATCCCTGCCTACTGAGGCCGCGGCAAAAATAGCGCTGCGCACCCAACAGATCATCGCTTTTGAAAGCGGGGTTACAGATACGGTTGACCCGCTGGCAGGATCATATTTTATTGAAGCTTTAACCGATGAACTGGAAGCCGCCGCACAATTATATATAGATAAGATAGATGCCATGGGCGGTTCTGTTAAAGCCATTGAACAGGACTATATACAACAGGAAATTGCGGCATCGGCATACCAATACCAAAACGAGATTGAAAGCGGCGAGAAAGTATTGGTTGGGGTTAACCGTTTTACTCAACAGGAAGAAGTCGCCCAAAATGTTTTCAGGGTTGACGATTCTATAAGAAGACAACAAATAGATAAAATTGTCCGTTTAAAGGAAGAAAGAAACAACAATGATGTAAGCCGGGCGCTGCAAAATTTAGCAATCGCCGCAAGAGGAAATGATAATCTTATGCCTTACATTTTAACCTCCGTTGAGTGCTATGCCACACTGGGAGAAATTGCCGATACGCTCCGGAATATTTTTGGAGAATATTAACTACATATATCGCTACAGTTAAATTTTTTCGCCCTAATTTGCACTGAGAATTAATCCACATTTTTGGCCGATACAATGTTTAAACTTTAAAAAGCGCCATACAGCACAACTGGTGCATAAAAACACAGTCTGCATGCGAAATATAATGTTAATAACTTTAATATCCGCAATAAACAAGTGTAATTTTTATAAATATATTTCTTAAAATATATTTTTTTATCCGCTTTTTTTTAGAATATTCGATGTTCCGAAACGGCCGAAAAACTTGCCCTCTCGGACACTGTAAATCAAGATATTACTAATAACCTTATGGAAAAAACTTGTACTAACGTTTGGAATAGCTGCCTTCAAATCATAAAAGACAACATACCGGCACAAAGCTTTAAAACCTGGTTTGAACCAATTAAAGCATTGCGTATGGAAGGAAGCGTTCTGACGATACAGGTACCAAGTTTATTCTTTTATGAATGGCTGGAAGAGCATTATGTTGGGCTGCTGCGCAAAACAATAAAAAAACAATTAGGCGACGAAGGTCGTTTAGAGTACAACATTGTTGTTGAACAATCATCAAGCAAGCCATATACAACAAATATGCCTTCTAACGGAAATGGTGCCGAAGCTAAAAATCAGTCTATGCCCATACCAATTTCAATAAATAAGGACATTAAGAACCCGTTTGTAATACCGGGATTGAAGAAACTTAATGTAGATCCTCAGCTTAACCGCAACTACACCTTCGAAAACTTTGTTGAAGGTGACTGTAACCGCCTTGCCCGCTCGGCCGGTTATGCTGTTGCCGCTAAACCGGGTGGTACTTCATTTAACCCGCTAATGATTTACGGTGGTGTTGGCTTAGGCAAAACCCACCTGGCACAAGCTATAGGTAACGAAATAAAACGTACCCTGCCTGATAAGCTGGTGCTTTACGTAAGCTGCGAGAAATTTACACAGCAATTTGTTGATGCCTTAAAACATAATAACATAAACGATTTTGTGAACTTTTACCAGGCTATTGATGTACTGATCATGGATGATGTACATAATTTTGCCGGCAAAGAAAAAACACAGGATTTCTTTTTCCATATCTTTAACCACCTGCACCAATCCGGCAAGCAACTCATCATTACATCAGACAAGGCGCCTAAGGATCTGGCCGGTTTAGAAGAGCGTTTGCTATCCCGTTTCAAATGGGGCCTTTCTGCCGATTTACAGATCCCTGATCTGGAAACCCGTATGGCTATCCTTAAAAACAAAATTTATCAGGATGGTATTGAATTATCAAACGATGTTGTTGAGTACGTTGCCCATAACATTGATAATAATGTACGTGAGCTTGAAGGTGCAATGGTATCATTACTGGCACAATCAACCCTTAACCGTAAAGAGATTGACCTGAACCTGGCTAAGCAAATGCTTAAGAATTTTGTAAAAAATTCATCCAAAGAAATTTCAATGGAATACATTCAAAGCCTGGTTTGCGAATATTTTGAAGTACCTATTGAAATGGTTAAATCGCAAACCCGCAAACGCGAAATTGTACAGGCAAGGCAAATATCAATGTATCTGGCTAAAGCGCATACCAAAAGCTCATTAAAATCAATAGGTCATTTCTTTGGCGGCCGCGATCACTCAACAGTTATCTACGCTTGCCAAACAGTTGAAGATTTAATTGATACCGATAAAAAATTCAAAGGCTACGTAGCTGATATCCAAAAGAAATTAAAAATGTCGTAACCGACTTGTTAAATATCAGAAAGCCCTGCAGCAATGCGGGGCTTTTTTGTTCGACACTACCCGTCATCCCGAATTTATTTCGGGATCTCACAGGACTGTAGCAAACATTGCATGGGGGATGCTGAAATAAATTCAGCACGACAGTTTAATTTTTTATTTAAATTGCAGCAACCAATAACCTCAGCAATGAAAAAGCTATTCATCCTAACACTTATTCTTACCCTATCTGCCAAAGCATTTTGCCAAACAGATAAGGACGATATCAAAAAAACCATCAATACCATGTTTAACGCTATGCGTAAAAGTGATAGTACCACACTTCGCTCTACCTTTGCTAAAGGATTGGTATTCCAAAGTGTGGCAACTAAAAAGGACGGCACAACCGCGTTAAATACCGAAAGTCCGGATGGTTTTATCAAGCAGGTTGGCACCCCTCATAAAGAAATTTACGACGAACGCATAACCTATGGAGATATTAAAGTTGATGGGCCGCTTGCCAGTGTTTGGACACCCTATAAGTTTTACCTGGGCCAGCAGTTTAGCCATTGCGGCGTGAATTTTTTCCAACTGATGAAAACTGCCGAAGGCTGGAAGATCATTTACATTGTTGATACCCGCCGTAAAGATAACTGCCCGGAATAAGAAAAAATATGTCATAGCGACGAAGCAATGACATAGATAGTTATTGGGTCATGCTGAGCTTGTCTTGTCATGGTGAGCTTGTCGAACCACATTGCGGGGTGGGCCTTTGCGCACGTCCTTCGACAAGTTCAGGATGACCCCGGCAAATTTCATTTATCCTTCAGAGGCCAAACGGATTTTAAAACGCAATAACGCGTGGAAAAAGAAGGCCCGATTGCTAAACGCGACCGGGCTTTTCTTGTTTCCTGATCCTTGACATCCTGTCTCCCTTCTCTGTTTGTAACATTTTGATTATCAAATTTTAACAGGGTCACCATTGCTTTATGATTGGTATTAATACCAAACCAATTAAATCAACTAAAGCATGAAAACAAAGATCTTTATCGCGATAGCAGGCGTAGCCTTATTCGCAGCTTGCAAAAGCAGTTCAAATAATGATGAAAAAAGAGATATTTCTTCTGCTGATACAGCAAGCTTAACAGCCGGTGCGGAAACCAACAACAAAGTCAAGTTGGTAAAAACAGCCGACATGAATTTCAAAGTGAAGAACGTGCAGCAAACCGGCGATTCTATATCCAATATAGTTAACCGGTACAATGGCATAGTGGTACATCACCAAATGGGCTCGGAGGTAGAAAACTCTGAGAACATCCGGGTAAGCAATGACTCTATAAGACAGGTCACTATTTATAAGACCACTGCGGATATGACAGTAAAAATCCCGTCTGCCAAAATGGAAGATTTCATGAACAATGTTGGCCGTATGGCAGTGCTTACCATAAGCCGCAAAATGGATATTGAAGATAAAACCTTCGACTATGCCTCTTCTGAGCTAAAAGTTAAGAACCGTAAGGAATGGGTTGCCCAAACTAAAACTATGGATAAAGAATCGGCAAAAGACCCCGATGCTATATTGGCCCTAAAAGACAATATGGTTGATGACCAGGTAAACAATTTAAAAACGGATGCAGCAGTAAGATACAGTACCATCATCCTAAGCTTTTATCAGGATAAAACCATTAGTAAGCAACTGATAGCGAATGACGATCCATCCGCGTATCACCCACCATTTTTTAGTCGCCTGTTATTGGCACTGGCAAATGGCTGGTATATGTTTGCCGAAATTATTTTAGGCCTGGCCAATATATGGATGTTCTTATTAGCCGGCGCTTGTTTATGGATAGGGTATAAGATGTATAAAAGAAAATATCCGGCATTGAAACTTTAATACTCCGGACTGTGATTCCGAGGTACGACGCAATCTCAGGACTATGCATGAACACTTTGCATACTGACAGCCCATCGGGAGATTGCTTCGTACCTCGCAATGACGCGTGGAAATATTAAATAAAACAAGAAAGCCCGGCTGCTTACACAACCGGGCCTTTCTCTTATCCTGTAAATTCTTAAATTCAGAAAATTCGGGTTCAGACCTATACTGTCAGTTTCTTATACCTGATCCTTTTCGGTGTTACATCACCTACGCGTTTTTTGTGGTTCTCTTCGTAATCGCTATAGTTACCTTCAAAGAAATACACCTGCGAGTTTCCTTCAAATGCCAGTATGTGGGTACAAACACGGTCAAGGAACCAACGGTCGTGACTGATTATAACCGCACAGCCGCCAAAGTTTTCCAGCGCTTCTTCCAATGAACGTAAAGTGTTTACGTCAATATCATTGGTAGGCTCATCCAGCAACAGTACGTTCGACCCTTTTTTTAAGGTGATGGCTAAATGCACACGGTTACGCTCACCGCCAGATAGTACGCCAACTTTCTTCTGCTGATCGGCACCATTAAAATTGAACTTTGAAACATATGCCCTTGAATTAAGCGGACGGTTACCAACCATAATAGTATCCAATCCGTCAGTTACGTTTTCCCAAACAGATTTGTTTTGGTCAAGATCATCATGCATCTGGTCAACATACCCTAAAGCAACGGTTTCGCCCACTCGGAAAGTACCCGCATCGGGCTGATCCTGCCCTGTAATTAAGCGGAACAATGTGGTTTTTCCTGCACCATTGGGGCCAATTATCCCCACAATACCAGCAGGCGGTAACGAAAAGTTCAGGTTCTCGAATAATACTTTATCGCCATAGGCCTTTGTTACATTGTTAGCTTCTATCACAATATTACCCAAACGCGGGCCCGGCGGAATAAACAGCTCCAGCTTTTCTTCCCTGTCCTTTGTTTCCTCTGATGCTAATTTATCGTAGTTTGATAAGCGGGCTTTTGATTTAGCATGGCGGCCCTTCGCCCCCATACGTACCCATTCCAGCTCGCGCTCTAATGTTTTCTGTCGTTTACTCTCAGTTTTCTCTTCCTGTGCTAAGCGTTTTGATTTTTGCTCTAACCATGAAGAGTAATTGCCTTTCCACGGTAAACCTTCGCCACGGTCAAGCTCCAGGATCCAGCCGGCAACATTATCAAGGAAATACCTGTCGTGGGTTACAGCAATTACGGTTCCTTTATATTGCTTAAGGTGCTGTTCCAGCCAATCTATTGATTCGGCATCCAGGTGGTTGGTAGGCTCATCCAGTAACAATACATCAGGTTCCTGTAAAAGCAGGCGGCATAAAGCCACCCTGCGGCGCTCACCTCCTGATAGTACCGAAATTTTAGTGTCCGGTTCAGGGCAGCGCAATGCATCCATGGCGCGCTCCAGTTTTACATCAAGCTCCCAGGCGTTCACTGCATCTATTTTGTCCTGCAATTCGCCCTGGCGGGCCATTAGCTTATCCATTTTATCGGCATCGCTGTAATACTCTTCCAGTCCAAATTTTTCGTTAATATCTTCGTATTCTTTTAATAACGCGGTAGTTTCGGCAACGCCTTCCTCCACAATTTCCTTAACGGTTTTGTTAGGGTCAAGCTCTGGTTCCTGGCTCAGGTAGCCCACGCTATAGCCTGGTGAAAATACTACCTCGCCTATGTTTGTCTTATCAATACCGGCAATAATTTTTAAAAGTGACGATTTACCTGAGCCGTTTAGGCCGATAACGCCAATTTTAGCGCCGTAAAAAAACGACAGATAAATATTTTTTAACACTGTTTTTTGAGGCGGATAAACTTTGCTTACCCCTGCCATTGAAAATATGATCTTCTCGTCAGCCATGTAACAATTAAAATTAGTGTGGCAAATATCAGTTAAAATGAATAATTAATAACAATGGTAACCGTTATATTTTGTTTCGTTTCAGCACAAAAAATAATGATTTGCCCATTAAACAAAGTTTACTAACAACACTTGTTCACAATTTTCATTACAATTTCATAGTTTAATTTGTATCTTTCAATGTAAATGATTTGGTTTGTCATCAAGTACATTAATACAGTAGGCAAATTTTCGCTTATGCCGTATTGTCATAAACAATGACTATTTGCCCTGTTTTAGCTTAAAGGGTTTTATAATTACAGCTCTTTTAAACTATTTTAATAATATATTATCAAATAATATAGTTTTTATCGTTTAATATTAATTATCAGGCAGTTTATAGCGGATTTAAAACAAATTGCAACTGGGTTAATTTTATTTACAGCAGGCGACTATCATCAAATTGTCTGTTTATGCTAAAGCTAAAAAATTGGCAATATTGTTGATAAATGTTATAACAATCGTCTTGACAGATAAAAACAAATTTATAGATTAGGACGATCATAATCAGAAAGGTATATATGGAAGCTAAATTTTCGCCACGGGTTAAGGATGTGATACAATACAGCAGGGAAGAGGCGTTGCGCCTTGGTCATGATTATATTGGTACGGAGCATCTTTTGCTGGGCCTCATCCGTGATGGTGATGGTGTGGCAATCAAATTATTAAAAGGGCTAACCGTTGATACCGCTAAACTACGCCGTGCTGTTGAGGATGCTGTAAAAGGAACAATAGGCACTAATGTACATATAGGCAGTATCCCGTTAACCAAACAAGCCGAGAAAGTATTGAAGATAACTTACCTGGAGGCAAAAATATTTAAAAGCGATGTTATAGGTACGGAGCACCTGCTGCTTTCTATCCTTCGCGATGAAGATAATATTGCTTCGCAGATATTGATGCAGTTTAATGTTAACTACGAAGTATTTAAAAGCGAAGTGGAATCACATAAAAACGATATTACCGACGAAATGCCGGGATCATCAACTGGTGGCGATGACGACTTTAAAGAAGAAGACTCATTCAGCCAGCCTAAAAAAGTATCTGACATAAAATCAAAAACACCTGTACTTGACAACTTTGGCCGCGATTTAACCAAAGCTGCCGAAGAAGGTAAACTTGACCCTATTGTTGGGCGCGAAAAAGAAATTGAGCGCGTATCGCAAATACTTTCCCGCCGTAAAAAGAACAACCCTATTTTAATAGGTGAGCCGGGTGTTGGTAAATCTGCCATTGCAGAAGGCCTTGCCCTGCGTATTGTACAACGTAAGGTATCACGTGTATTGTTTAACAAACGCGTTGTTACTTTAGATCTGGCCTCATTGGTGGCAGGTACAAAATACCGCGGACAGTTTGAGGAGCGTATGAAAGCCGTAATGAACGAGCTGGAAAAATCTCCTGATGTAATTTTATTTATTGATGAGATACATACTATTGTAGGTGCTGGTGGTGCTTCGGGATCATTAGATGCATCAAATATGTTTAAGCCGGCTTTAGCCCGCGGAGAGATACAATGCATTGGCGCAACTACACTTGATGAATATCGCCAGTATATTGAGAAAGATGGCGCTTTAGATCGTCGTTTCCAAAAAGTAATGGTTGAGCCTGCTACTCCTGAAGAAACTGTTGAGATACTTAACCGTATCAAAGAGAAATACGAAGAGCACCACGGCGTAACTTATACAGACGAAGCTATTAATGCTTGCGTTGCTTTAACTACCCGTTACATTACCGACCGCTTTTTGCCAGACAAGGCTATTGATGCTTTAGATGAATCAGGCTCACGCGTGCATTTAACCAACATCCATGTTCCACAGGAAATTTTGGATATTGAGCAGAAGATAGAATTGATCAAGATCGAGAAGAACAAAGTGGTACGCAGCCAGAAATATGAGGAAGCTGCCAAATTGCGCGATACCGAGAAACATTTATTAGAAGAGCTTGATCAGGCTAAAACAACCTGGGAAGCCGAAACAAAATCAAAACGTTATACTGTAACTGAAGATAATGTTGCCGAAGTAGTAAGCATGATGACCGGTATACCGGTACAGCGTGTTGGCCAGGCTGATAGCGTTAAGCTGCTTGCCATGTCAGAAACTATTGGCACCAAGATCATAGGCCAGGAAGAGGCTATTAAAAAGCTTACCCGTGCTATACAACGTACACGTGCCGGCTTAAAAGATCCTAAAAAACCAATTGGCTCATTCATATTCTTAGGCCCAACAGGTGTTGGTAAAACAGAGCTGGCTAAAGAGCTGGCCCGTTTTATGTTTGATACCGAAGACGCCCTGATACAAATTGACATGAGCGAATACATGGAGAAATTCGCGGTATCACGTTTAGTGGGCGCGCCTCCGGGCTATGTAGGTTATGAAGAAGGCGGACAGCTTACTGAAAAAGTACGCCGTAAACCATATGCAGTGGTATTACTGGATGAGATTGAAAAAGCTCACCCGGATGTATTTAACATACTATTGCAGGTATTGGATGAAGGACAGTTAACTGATTCATTAGGCCGCAAGGTTGATTTCAGGAATACCATCATCATCATGACATCAAACATTGGCGCACGCCAGTTGAAAGACTTTGGACAGGGTGTAGGCTTTAGCACAAACGCTAAAACCACTCAGGCCGATGCTCACTCAAGGGGTGTTATTGAAAATGCCTTAAAACGCGCTTTCGCACCAGAGTTCCTGAACCGTATTGACGATGTTATCGTGTTCAACTCATTAGGTAAAGACGAGATCTTCAAGATCATTGATATTGAGTTAGGTTTCTTATTTGGCCGTGTAAATAGCCTTGGTTACAAAATTGAACTGACCGATGCTGCCAAAGAGTTTATTGCCGATAAAGGTTACGACTCGCAGTTTGGTGCAAGGCCGCTTAAACGCGCCATCCAGAAATATTTGGAAGACCCAATTGCCGAAGAGATCCTGAAAGGTGAATTAACCGAGGGTGATATCCTGATGGTTGACTTTGATAAGGAAGCCAACGAGATAAAAGTGATCGACAAAAAGAACGAGAACAAAAAACCTGAAGAAGAACAAAAGAAATAATTCCTCTTCGTGGAGATATTAAAAGCCCGCTTGTTATGCAAGCGGGCTTTTTTAGTATTTGTTAATTTATCTAAGTCCGCCCAGTGCTGGCCTAATTCGTTGATATGGCACGTCATTATTCTTTTCTACATCACCCGGTAATGATTTCTCCTCTGTTTCCGGCCAAAAATCTATCGGTAACAACTCCGCTACCCTACTTTTGCCCCAGGCGTTTCTGAACAAAACACTTTTCCGGTTTAAGATAATACCGTTACTGTCAAAAAACATATCCGGTTCTAAAAATGTAATGGTGACCACCAGTCCGGCACCCATTCTACGGGTATGGTTTGATAGATAATGATAAATATCAACCTGGTCATTATAGCTCATGGCATAAATACCACGTTTATCGGTAGGATGAATATAATCCTTCGGGTGCAATGTATCGTACTTGAATGTGTTAGACAGGTGAGGATCTATTCCCTTGATACAAAAATTGCGTACCAGGTAATTTACATCTGCCTGATTGGCCAATACCTGCCGCAGAAAATGAGTAGATGAGCCAAAGTAAACCTCAAGCCGGTTCTTTTCCCGGCGTGATTTTTCTGATGGTGTGCCATCTTTTTCCTCAAATAATACTGCCCCCTCATAAACAACCGTCCCGGCCTCCTCATCCAGCACAAACTCGCTCACCAGGTATTTGAGCTTATATCCCAACGCGACATTTTCTATCTCTAAAAAATCATTGGTTTTAGCCAGCAATTGCTTTTCGCCTTTAGTGAAGCGCAGATCCAGAATTTCGGGGTTAAGGATCTTACATTGGTTAGCTATAGCTGATGAACCCAAAAACTGCTCTTTAAATATCCGAAGCTTCCTGGCACGTTTCGGGTCTTTACCCACAATACGCACATCTTTCATCATTGTAGTTTTGGGCAATATTTTAATATCGGGTAATTTTACACTTTCATTCACCATCACCGTTTCGCGGTAACCTTCATAACCTATCGCGGTAACAATCAGGTCATATTGCCCTGCCCGTAAAATGTTAAGTGAAAATGTGCCATCAGCGTTTGATTTTTGGCCGATAGTAGTGTTGGTTAAATATACACTGGCATCAGGGATGCTTTTACCGTCAGTGGCGTTAACCACCCGTCCTTCTATTCTTAATTGCGCAAAACAGGCAAAAGGCAGTAGCAGTAATAATAAGCTTAGGTGTTTCATAGATGTATTGTTATCACAAGTTACAATTATGCATCTATAGAATGTGTATTTTTTAGTAACATTTTTGCAATAATTATAATTGTTAATTACTGTAAATCATACAGTTATGCAGTAAAGAATCATAAACATCTCAATTATACATTATTTGATAATTCCCGGCTCAAAATCTACCGGCAGTAATTCGGCTATTCTACTATTCATGAAATAAAACTAACTAAAAAATTAGTTGGTTAAACCTTTTTATGAAATATTATTCTTAATAACGTAACGTGGAAGGGATGAACATAATTTAATACTGATCCAAAACGTTAAAACTTAAATAATTATCACCAATGAAAAAAATTCTATCTATTTTATGCGTAGCTGTAGTAGTATTATTAACGGCATCGTCATGCAAAAAGGAAACTGTAGTTGCACCCAACAACAACTTAACCATTTTAACTACTGTAAATTCATCCAGCTGGGTGTCATCTGATAATGGCAAAACTTACTCGGCAGAAGTTAGCCTGCCAGAGCTTGACGATTATGCCAATGACCATGCAGGTGTATTGGTTTACCTGTCATTTACTGATGGCGTTTGGGAACAGGTTCCGGAAGTTTATAACGGCACAAGCTTTAGTTATACCCATAATGCCGGTAAACTGGTATTGTATGCTCAAACCTATGATGGGCAGCAAACAACTCCCCGCCCTGATAATGCCGATTTAAAAATTGTACTGGTAGACTCTAACTAAGTTTATATCGATTAATTAAAATTTCAAACAAAAAAAGGCTGGTCATAATTTATGATCAGCCTTTTTTTAAATCAATCCATGTATAATTCCGGCAGGAAAAAGGCCTTTGCTTGTCTCCCCTTCCAGCTCGTTATGATAGCGTCCGTAAGTGATCACCGGGAAAAAGATATCACCGGTTAGCGTAAAATCAACTACCTAAGCTTTCAATTTTCAAAATTATACCTCGTGATGTACCTGGGGTTTAATATTCTGGTTTACCCTAAACAGGTTAGCTGCATCATATTCTGCTTTAATAGAAGCTAATTTTTCATAATTATCCCCATAAGTCGCTTTAACGCGGTCTTCGCCTTCCTCCATCATAAAGTTTACATAAGCACCACCTGCCGAATACGGGTGCAATGCTTCCCAGTAATCCTTTGCCCATTTGGTGATCTTATCATTATTAACCGGATCGGGATCTATCCCTGCAATTACCATGGCCCATGTTGCGCCGCGATAATTCCATGCGGTATCCGTATTGCTTACCCGGGAAGCAGCACCATTAATTGGGTACAGGTGCATAGTTGAAAGCAATGTGGGCAACTGTTTTCCATATTTTAAATGTTGAGCAATAGCTTCATCACCTATATCGTTTACAAAATCAGCCTTCCAATACCAGTTTAGTCCCGGTGGCATCAGTGCATCAAACATACTGTTTAACGCCGGAACGGGAAGAGGGCCCACAAAATCAAGGGCAGGTTTTCTAAAATTACGGATAGGTTCAAAAACCTTTTCAGCTTTTTCCATCTCACCACTATAGCACCACACTATGCCGCACATATTTTTTGCATGCAAATGTTCCGGGAAAGGAGGCCCGGGAGGAACACAAAGAAAAGCGAAAAACCCATTAAGCTCATCAGGAGCATTTTTAATCAGGGCCTGATACCATTTTAACACATCTTCGGCCTCATCCAATTCCCACAGCATTGGCCCGCCATATACAGTACTCAGAGAATGTAACCGGAATAAAAAAGAAGTAACAACCCCAAAGTTACCACCGCCGCCGCGAAGCGCCCAGAAAAGATCTTGGTTGGTTGTTTCATTAGCCTTTACAAAGCTGCCGTCGGCCAGTACTACATTTGCCTCAAGCAGGTTATCAATGGCAAGGCCATAATGACGCGTAAGGTGCCCAAGGCCTCCGCCCAGCGTAATACCCCCTATTCCCGTGGTAGAAAAAATTCCGCTGGGGGTAGCCAGGCCAAATGCATGTGTAGCATGATCAACATCGCCCAAAGTACAGCCCGCTTCAACCCATGCCGTTTTAGCAGCAGGGTCAACATTAATACCCTTCATCTGCGAGAGGTCAATTACCAATCCATTATCGCAAATACCCAGGCCACCGCCATTGTGGCCACCACTTCTTATTGCGGTAAGCAGGTCATTTTCTCTTGCAAAGTTTACCGTCGTAATTACATCTGCTACATCCACACATTTAGCTATCATTAAAGGGCATTTGTCTATCATACCATTATACACTTTGCGTGCGGTATGATAATCGTCATCAAGAGGCTGAATCAACCTCCCGCGCAGGGCTTGTTTCAGCTGGGTGAGTTTGTCTTCCGGTACCATAACTTCTTTCTTTAAGTTGATGAAAAAAATATATAAACCATGTAATAGTGACTTTCTCTTTTCTATTGCTCTTCAAATAATTACTCTTCTTGTAGCCCGATCAACTTACCAATTCGGTTGGAGAAGTATTTCAATACTTCCACATTAAAAATGTTGATCAAGGTTTGGCACAGCCGGCCATCGCTTCCGTAACTGTTGTATTCCGGATGTTATCCAGATGCAATATTCATTATTTTGCAGCCCGGCTTTAAAATAAGGCACCGGCACAGGTAGCAGATCATGCTTTGTTTCGTAGAAATGGCAAAAATGTGTATCCCAGGGAAGATCTCTGATCACGTCAATACCGGTTGGCCTGAGCGCTTGAGTCATGAATAGGAGCTGGCTTTCAGCAATAATGCAAGTTACGCATTTTGCAAATTATTCCTGATTAATAATATAATATATTTCTTATTAGTAAAACATACGTCTAAACTTATCATTACAGACGTTTTAACAAAAAAGACCGCCTCATATTTATAATATGAGGCGGTCTTTCAATTTAAAAGTATTTTTCTGTTCCGCTCTGTTCCGCTTTTAGCCGAACGGAATACCGGAACAATTATTTTTCCATTTGTTCAATAACGGCAGCTGTAACCCCGGTGAAAGAGAAACCACCATCATGAAACAGGTTTTGCATAGTAACCATTTTAGTTAGGTCGCTAAACAGGCTTACGCAATAGTCAGCACATTGGTTTGCATCAGCATTACCCAGCGGACTCATTTTTTCTGCATAGTTTATAAAACCATCGAAACCTTTAACGCCATTACCGGCAGTGGTACGGGTTGGTGATTGCGATACCGTATTTATACGTACATGTTTTTTAACACCATACTGGTAGCCAAAGTTACGTGCTATGCTTTCCAGGTAGGCTTTGTTATCGGCCATGTCGTTATAATCAGGAAATACACGCTGGGATGCAATGTAGGTAAGGGCCAATACAGATCCCCACTCGTTTATAGCATCCATTTTCATGGCTGTTTGCAATACCCGGTGAAAGCTTAATGCTGATATATCAAGTCCCTTGTGGGTAAATTCGTAATTATTTTCGGTATAAGGGATACTTTTACGTACGTTAACACTCATACCTATCGAGTGCAGTATAAAATCGACACCGCCGCCAAAATGCTCCATTGATTTGGTGAACAGGTTGGCAACATCCTCATTGCTGGTTACATCTGCCGGGATAACAGGGGCATTACATTCCTCTGCAAGCTTATTTAGTTCGCCCATGCGTAATGCAAGCGGCGAGTTAGTTAAAACTATTTCGGCACCTTCTTCAACGCAGCGCTGAGCCACTTTCCAGGCGATAGATTGCTCATTAAGCGCCCCGAAAATAATTCCTTTTTTACCTTTTAATAAATTGTAAGCCATTTTTTGTGTTTTATAATTGCGGTAAAGTTATATTTTTTTTATTTACGATTTCAGAATTACGATTTTAGTTTGGTTGGATATGTTATATATTCATTCCCAACATGTAATTACGAAGAGCGAAGCGATGTGGACAACCGACCGTAGGGAGCGCATTAATGCTATAAAGGAAAAATCAAACTCATTAATAATCCCGTAGCCAATGCATGATCACTTTGTATGCGACGAGATTGCACGCTATCGCTACCCATGACATGTTTAGTTATTGGGTCATGCTGAGCTTGTCTTGTCATGGTGAGCTTGTCGAACCGCATTGCGGGGTGGGCCTTTGCGCACGTCCTTCGACAAGCTCAGGATGACCCGGCATATGTCATTTATCCTTCAGAGGCCAAACGGATTTTTAAACTAGCAATGACATATTATTTACCCGGCAAGCAATTCCCTTGCGTTTTGCAATGCGCTTTCGCCCGGTTTGTCGCCGCTCAGCATTTTGGCAATTTCCAATACGCGTTCGTTATTGTCCAGCTTTTTAATGCGGGTATAGGTAGTTGCGGCGGTATCATCTTTGTAAACAAAATAATGGCTTTTGCCCTTGCCTGCAATTTGCGGCAGATGAGTTATGGTAATAACCTGCAAATTTTGCGACAAGCGTTCCATCACCTGCCCTACCTTGTTGGCCACCTCACCGCTTACACCGGTATCTATCTCATCAAAAATAATAGTTGGCAGGGCGGTATATTCTGCAATGATAGATTTAATGCTCAACATCAGCCTGCTTAACTCGCCGCCCGACGCTACCTTGCTCATATCTGCCAATGCATGGCCTTTATTGGCCGAGAACATAAAGCGGATAGCATCCGTACCGTTCTTTGTTAAATCGCCCAGTTGGGCCTGCTCTATTTCTAATGCCGAATTGCCCATGCCCATTTCGGTTAGGGTGGCTAAAACCTTCCCCTGTATCACCGGAATGGCTTTTGTGCGGTTGGCTGATAGTTCTGCTGCCAGCTTTTCCAGCTCCTGCTTATCGGCGCTTATCTGCTTTTGCAATTTCTCCACAGCCTCATCGCCAAATACGGCTTGTTGCATCTTGTCTGACAGGTCATCCTGTATAGCCAGCAATTCTTCGTTACTATTAACCCGATGCTTTTTTTGCAGGTTATACAATAAGCTCAAACGGGTGTTCACCTCTTCGGCGCGGCTTTCATCGGTATGTGTCTTCTGATCTAATATTTCAAGCTCAGAGGCTATATCCTTTAGCTCGATGAGTGTACTCTTTAAACGTTCGTGCAGTTCTTCAACCACGGGGTTAAATTTCTCTATAGCCGATAACTGCTGCCCCGCCTCACGTAACTGTATTATGGCCGATGTTTCGCCCTCATGCATTAAATAATGAGCACCGGACAAATTGCGCTTTATCTCTTCGGCATTGTTAAGGGTGTACAGTTCCTTTTCTAACAACTCTTGCTCATCATTGCTTATGCCGGCCTTCTCCAGTTCATCAAACTGGAACTGGTAATAATCCAGGTCGGTTTTGGCTTTATCGTTTTGCTCTATTAATTGCTGTAACTGCGTAACTGATTTTTTGTAAACACGAAACCTGGTTTGATAAGTACTTAATAACTCCTGATGCCCTGCCACACCATCAACCACCAGTAATTGAAAATCAGGATCGTTAATTTCTTGTGTAGCATGCTGCGAGTGGATATCTATTAACCGCTCGCCAAAGTTTTTTATGAGGGTAAGGTTAACCGGGGTATCATTGATAAACGCACGTGATTTACCATCTGCAGATATTTCACGGCGCAAAACGGTTTCGCCTTCATAGTCCAGGTCGTTCTCTTCAAAAAATGCATTGAGATGGAACCCGGCTATTTTGAACGAGCCCTCTATCACACATTTTTTCTGTTGATTGAAAAAATAACGGCTCTCGGCACGCTGCCCTAATATTAAAGACAAGGCCCCCAGGATAATGGATTTACCTGCACCGGTTTCGCCGGTAAGTATATTTAAGCCCTTATCAAAATTGATCTCCAGGTTATCAATCAGCGCGTAATTTTGTATGATTAGCTTTTGAAGCATAAAAAAGTATCCCCTTTTTGAGAACCCTAAATTACAAAAAGGATGCTTAGTTATAAGTTTTGATACGTAAAAATGCTAATAAAAATAGCGATGAGTTTAAAACCCATCGCTACTGTGTTTAGTCAATAAAATATACTAGGGTTTTACAGGTGCTTCTGGTGCAACAGGTACTTCCGGTGCAGCAGGTACTTCTTTTACATCCGGTGCTTTTTCAATTGAGCGTTCTCTCGCTTCCTGAATATCCCGTTTTACTTTTTCCCTTACATCAACGTTTATATTGTTGTTGTCGTTATTATTGTCGTTATCGTTGTTATTATCCCATTGGTAAACATTTCTGTTCTTTCTAAATTCTTTTACTTTAGCTTTAAACTCAGGTGTATTGGTATACTCCCTTAATTTATCTGTTGCTTGCCTAAGTAATTCCTTTTGTTTTTTCATTTCGGGGTTATCGGCATAAGCGCGCATTTTATCGCCCATCTTACGCATCTCTTCCTGAGTTTGTTTCATACGGGGGTTATCAAAAGCCCGGCGCATACTATCGCCCATTTTACGCATCTGATCGCCATCTCTGCGCATATCTGCACCGTAATGATCCCTCATTTCCTCGCCAAGCTTCTTCATGTTAGCAGTAGTTTCCTTAATCTCCGGAGATAGGCTTGCCTGCAATTCCTCCTGGTATTTTTTGTAGTTATCGTTACGGTCATCGTTGTAATCACTTTTGATACCATATTTGGCACGGAGCTTTTTATCGGTTTCTTTAAACTGGGGCGAGTTAAAGTATTTTTCCATTTGCTTGCCCAAAACTTCCATTTGCTTGCCTACCTGCTCCATCTGGTTGTTTTTCCCACCCCATTTCTTTTCAAATTCAGCACCCATTTTTTCCTGGGCCGCGGTAATTTCCCTCATTTTATCGCTATTGTAAAAAGCATCTATCTCTTTACCGCGTTTATCGATATCGGCACTATAACTTTTAAACACGTCACTATCGTAATATTTGCCTATTGCTTTTGCATGCTTATCTACCTCGGCAGTTAATTTATCTAATTTCGGGTCTTTCAATCCATCGTTATAATAATAGTTAGGGTGCGTTTGGTAACGCATCTCTTTAAATTTCTCTGCTTTGTATTTGGCTTTGGCAGTAGCTTTAGCAGCTTGAGTGCGGTTTTTTACCGCTTTCTTGGGGATGGTATCGGTTAATAAATTTTCAATGGCCGGCTTAATGGCTTTTACAGATATTTTACCTTGTGCAATTTCTGGATTAAGTAATGCCATGGTGCCAACACCTATAGTTAAGATTAGCATGGCTACTAATGTTGGGCGCACGCTAAGGGTTTGTTTTTTAGTTTTCATGATACGTTCAATTCGGTTTAATAAATGATACTTTTTGCCTGTTACAGCCAGCGCTAACTGTAACTCATTTTGGCGGGTTTGTTCTAATTTAAATAAGGCCTTTGCGTATATAACGGGGTTTTGCGTGGCATCAACCACTAAATCATCGCAGCTGTTTTCGCGCTCCTCCCCAATTATTTTATTTATAAGTAGTACACATGGATTAAAGAACAGCAAGGTGGTTATTACCTGCTGGGCAACATTTACAAGGTAATCGTTACGTTTTATGTGAGCCAGTTCATGCATCAGTATAGCCTCTATCTCATCTTCTGACAGATAGGTTGACAGCGTGAATGGCAGCAGGATAACCGGTTTAAAATAGCCTGCAATGCAGGGTACATCAACCATTTTACTTAAACCAACTTTTACTTTTTTAGTGATGTCGAATTTTTCTGCAAAGCGGCTTATTTGCTGCTGCAGTATCACATCAATACTCATGGTTTCTTTTATGGTATTGATCTTTTTACGGGCCATCATTAAGCGGCCGGCATTTAAAAACAAACCTGCCACGTACAATAGCGTAATGTATGGCAGGTACTCTTCTATACTGTAATAATAACGTATGCTTTGTACATTAAACTGGCGGATGTTAGCCGGCAGCTCAAGCAGCAGGGGCATATTAGCCAGGTTGGCCGGCTTTACGGCAAGCCAGTCATAGATCTGTATCTCATTTACCAGGGTGTAGGCAAACCAACCAGTTATGGCCAGCAGACTGCTTACGGCCAACAGGTATTTTTTAGACGAAGACAACCCCGTCAATAAAATCAATGCTAATCTTAAAAGAAAATAGATCAGCAAGCCCTGCCACAAGGAGTGGATAATGGTGATACCTAAAACCTGGCTAATGTTATACAATATATTTTCCATGGCTGTAAATGTTTTTTATTTATCAAACTGTTTTAAATAGTCTTTTATAGCATCTATCTCATCTTTTGATGCCCGGTGCTGGCCTAAGGCCTGTATCACCAAATCAGATGTTGAGCCTTTAAACACAGTAGAAATAATTTTATCCAATGCGCCTTGCTGTGCCTGCTCCCGGGTGATCAACGCTTTATATAAATGGCTTTTAGCATCGGTATTACGCTCAACCAGGCCTTTTTCATGCATTATCTGCATCAGTTTTAAGGTAGTGGTATAACCTGCATCTTTACTTTTAGCAAGCTCTTCGTGCACATCGCGAACGCTGCACTGCCCCCTCTTCCAAATCACCTGCAATATTTCCAGTTCGCTTTCTGTCGGTTTCAAATCCATGTTGTTTTATATTATACGAATTTCTTCGTACAAAGATGTACGATAATTTTCGTATATCAAAATAAAAAATAAAATATTTTTTAGAATCAGGTAGTGATCACAAAAAACACAAGGGTACACAGAAAAATAAATTAACTTTTAACGTATATAACCGACAATCCTGTGTAAACCCTTGTGTTGGCTGTTTTACTAATTAATAGACGTGCTAATTTTGTAAACGTTACAACCGGTGATGAATTTCTCTCTTGCCGGTTACTTATCCTCTGCCTGTGGTGTACAGAGAGATAGTGATAAGGTATTCTAGAGCCTGAGCGGGGCATCATAGCCTTATTGTCATTTATCGCCCAACATTCACCCTTTAAATTTTTGGAGCTTATATTTGCGGCACATTATTTACTATGGAAATTTTTGCTTTGAGCGAAGGCTCGTATTCGGTTGATGCTACTAAAAAATTTATTCCTTTTAACCCTGAAACGGATAACAGGAAAGACCGCCCGGGCTCGTTGTTCATCCATGTAAACCCTTTCCTGATAAAAACTGCCAACGACCTGATCTTGCTGGATGCCGGTTTAGGGTACAAAGATACCCGCGATGAATTACTGCTTCACCAGCACATCCGTAATGCGGGCTTCGACCCGGAAGAAGTAACATTGGTTCTGATGTCGCACCTGCATTATGATCATTCAGGCGGGTTGGTTGTTGAACGTAATGGCAAACTGGAGCCCAGCTTTCCGCAGGCTACCCATGTAATACAACGTGAAGAATTTGAATTTGGCTTATCGGGGAAATCATCATCTTACCATATAGAGATCTTTGAGGCATTACAAGCCGGCGCTAAAATTGATTTTGTTGAAGGCAGCGGCGAATACAAACCAGGCATTAATTATGAACTATCTGGCGGGCACAGTAAATTTCACCAGGTATTTTGGATAGACCTTGAAGGTAAAAAAGTTTTTTTTGGCGGCGATGAACTACCCGAACCGGAGCAATTAATAAGAAAGTTTGTTGCAAAGTACGATTACGACGGACATAAAGCTGCTGAACTGCGGATACAATATGGAAAAAAAGCTGCCGCAGATGGAGATGTTTGCCTTTTTTACCACGCAAGGACAATAGCCATAGGCATCGTTACTTATAAAGATGAAATGTTTACAGTACTACCTGTTTAATATTCCTCTACCCCAAAAAGTTCTTTTATCTTTTCAACGTTAAGCGGTTTGGATATAGAATCTTTTACCAAAGGATATGAACGCGCTTTGTTAATATCATTACTGAACACTGATGATGAGATGATATAAATTTTGCTTTTGCCTAAAGGATCAAGGTTAAGGCGTTTATATTCATCTAAAAACTCCCATCCATTCATTATTGGCATGTTAATATCCAGTAAAATATAGTCGGGCAGTTGCGCGGGGTCTTTCTGTTGAATTTCAGCAAGCTGTTCAATAGCAAACTTACCATTAAGGCAAGCCATAATTTCAGTGTTTAATAAAGCCTTCTTTATCAATTTTATAGAAATAAAATTGTTTATCTCATCATCGTCAACCAATAAAACACTTACTGTTTTGCTGTTATTAGGGTTCATATATATGCTTTATACGGATATCCAAATTAAAAGGTTATTCTCCTTGAAGTTGTAAACATAGAATTTTTTGAATGTTGTTTTATAATTTAACAAATTATAAAATCGCAATTACACTCAATTTTACATATCCTGCTTATAGTTCTTGTACCATTTTACCGGCCATACTTTTGGGCAATGAGATGTGTCGTGTTTATTTTCCAGTTTCTTGTAGCATCTAATGATTGCCGCTAAGATGCTGTAATACCTGTCTCGCTCCGTGTAGAGATTCTACTCTCAAAAACCTGTCTGCCAGGCTCTACATTTCGGCAGCCATATCTAAGTAATCTTCCTCCTTTGATACGCACCGATGTAAATATTATTGTATAACAGGAGCGGCGAAATTGGGGATCTTCTAAAAAAAATGTGCAAATATGCGGACATGCAAAGGTGCAGATTGTTACTCAATTAAATACATATGAATATACAGATTAAAAAGTCAATGTTGGTGTAATTACCAAAAACTTCCTGTAATTATAATTAAATAAGCCGGTGAAAGTGCATGTCACCGGCTTATTTATTATTTACACACCTGCATATTTTTCTGTATTCACGTTCCGTATTCGGGTGTTGTTACTTCGCTTTCTTCAAACTCATAATCTGTTAACGGAGGACATGAGCAAATAAGGGTCCTGTCACCGTATGTATCATTTACACGACCAACTGATGGCCAGAATTTGTATTGAGCTACATAAGGTAATGGGAACGCCGCTTTTTGACGGGTATATGGGTGCTCCCACTCATTAGCCGTAATTACAGCGGCGGTGTGCGGCGCATTCTTTAACGGGTTATCCAACTTATCTGACAAGCCTTTTTCAACATCCTCAATTTCATGACGGATAGAGATCATGGCATCGCAAAAACGGTCAAGCTCATGCTTTGGTTCTGATTCAGTTGGCTCAACCATTACTGTACCCGCAACCGGGAACGATACTGTTGGCGCATGGAAACCATAATCCATTAAACGCTTGGCAATATCAGTAACCTCAACACCAAATGTTTTAAATGAGCGGCAATCCAATATCATTTCGTGCGCGCAACGGCCTTTACTGCCGGTGTATAACACGCTGTAATGATCTTTTAAGCGTGTTTTAATGTAGTTGGCGTTCAGGATTGCGTAACGGGTTGCATTGGTTAAACCGTCGGCACCCATCATGGCAATATAGGCGTGTGATATAATTAATATAGATGCTGACCCCCATGGTGCAGCAGATACCGCGTGGATAGCTTTGCCATTGTCAATATCAACAACAGCATGGCCCGGTAAATAAGGAACCAGGTGTTTAGCTACACCGATAGGGCCCATGCCCGGGCCACCACCGCCATGTGGTATACAGAAGGTTTTGTGCAAATTCAAGTGGCAAACATCGGCACCAATATTAGCGGGACTTGTTAGGCCAACCTGTGCGTTCATATTAGCGCCATCCATATAAACCTGTCCGCCGTTTTGATGGATAATTTCGCAGATCTCGATGATAGACTCCTCAAATACACCGTGTGTAGATGGATAGGTCACCATCAGGCATGATAGTTCGTTTTTGTATTGCTCGGCCTTGGCTTTCATGTCGGCCACGTCAATGTTACCATTATCATCGCACTTAACAACAACTATCTTCATCCCGGCCATAGCTGCCGATGCAGGATTGGTACCATGTGCAGATGAAGGTATTAAAGCAATATTACGGTGGCTGTCGCCCCTATCATTATGATAAGCCCGGATAACCATTAAGCCTGCGTACTCGCCCTGTGCGCCTGCATTTGGCTGTAAGCTCATTGCTGCAAAGCCAGTAATTTCGCTAAGCCATTTGTTTAATTCATCAAACAACTGCATGTAGCCGCCAACTTGGTCTGTTGGTGCAAAAGGGTGCATTTTGCTAAACTCCGCCCAGGTAACCGGTACCATTTCAGTGGTGGCATTCAGTTTCATGGTGCATGATCCTAAAGCGATCATTGAGTGGCAAAGCGAAAGATCTTTAGCCTCAAGCGATTTAATGTAACGCAGCATTTCATGTTCTGAATGGTGCGAATTAAATATGCCGTGGGTAAGATAATCTGAAGTGCGCTGCAGTTCTGTTGGGATAATTCCTTCAACGCTGTTCTTCAACTCATCAAAGTTAGCATCGGTTAAAGTTTTGCCTTTAACTTTTGCAAACAGGCGCACCAGGGTTTTAATATCTTCAGGGGATGTAGTTTCATCAACCGAGATGGTTACCACATTACCATTATAATTTAAGTTGGCCTCGTTGTTTAAAGCTTCAGAATGAACAGGTCCGCTTAGTTTACCCAGGTCAAATTTAATTGTATCAAAATAAGTTTCGTTCAATTGCTCGTAACCCAGTTCTTTTAATGACGATGCTAACAGAACAGTTAGGCCGTGAATTCTTTCGGCAATTAGTTTTAAGCCCTGTGGGCCATGGTAAACGGCGTACATACCGGCCATAATTGCCAGTAATGCCTGCGCGGTACAAATATTTGAGGTTGCTTTATCCCTGCGGATGTGCTGCTCGCGGGTTTGCAATGCCATACGCAAAGCATAGTTACCAGCCGAATCAATAGTTACACCAATTATACGGCCGGGAATAGAGCGTTTGTATTCTTCTTTAGTAGCAAAAAATGCGGCATGCGGGCCACCAAAGCCCATTGGTACACCAAAACGCTGGGTGCTGCCTACCACTATATCCGCTCCCCATTCACCCGGAGGGGTTAGCAGGATAAGGCTCATAATATCGGCAACAACAGTAAGTTTGATGTTTTTTTCATGCAAAGCATTGGCGAAACCGGTATAGTTATAAACCGCACCGCTGCCTGCAGGGTATTGTACCATGGCACCAAACATCTCGTCGGTTAATTCAACGTTGCGGTGGTCGCCAATTTGCAGGGTGATACCATAAGGCTCGCTGCGGGTTTTTAAAATATCAATAGTTTGCGGGAACACTTCTTCTGAAACAAAAAACACATTGGCTTTTTGATTTTTACGCAGGCTGTATTGCATAAACATTGCCTCGGCAGCAGCGGTACCTTCATCAAGTAACGATGCATTGGCAATTTCCATCCCGGTTAAATCAATAACCATGGTTTGGAAGTTTAACAGTGCCTGTAAACGGCCCTGTGCAATCTCGGCCTGGTAAGGGGTGTATTGCGTGTACCAGCCTGGGTTTTCTAGAATATTACGCTGTATAACGCCCGGTACAATTACATCATAATAACCCTGACCGATATATGATTTAAACACCTTGTTTTTTGAAGCTGTTTGCTTAAGCGTATTCAGATAATCAAATTCGCTTTTGGCAACTGGTAAATTCAGCGGACTTTTTAATCTTATCCTGGCCGGTACAGTCTCGTCTATCAGTTCATCAAGCGAATTGACACCGACAGTCTTTAACATTTTTTCGGTATCTGCCTGGTTTGGCGCTATGTGCCTTTGCTGGAATTTTTCCTGGTAATCTATGTTCAGCTTCATTGAAATGGGTATCCCTTAAATTTTACGGCAAAGGTACAATATTAGGTATTGAATAACAATTGCGTAATACTTTAGTGACAGTGGTTTTACATACAGAAGCAAGCAATAAAATCATACTGCCAACTGGCGCAGGTACATTTGTATCGTGTTTTCCAGTCCGTAATACAAAGCATCGCTTATTAGTGCGTGGCCTATGCTCACTTCATCCAAAGCCGGGATATTTTCGGCAAAGTACTTCAGGTTTTCCAGGTCAAGATCATGGCCTGCATTAATACCTAAACCCACTTTTTGCGCGGCTTCGGCAGCTTTTACATAAGGTGCAATGGCTTCTTCGCGGTTGGCGGCATAGTTATGGGCGTAAGCTTCGGTATACAGTTCAATACGGTCTGTACCTGTAGTAGCAGCAGCTTCAACCATATTAATTATCGGGTCAACAAAGATAGATACCCGGATCCCGGCGTCTTTAAACACCTTTATCATATCTTTTAAATATTGCTGATTGGTAATTGTATCCCATCCATGATTTGATGTTATTTGGCCCAAAACATCCGGAACTAACGTAACTTGTTCTGGCTTGTTGGCTAAAACCAGGTCTATAAATTTTTTCTCCTGGCAGTTACCCTCAATATTAAACTCGGTTGTTACAATCTTTTTCAGATCGAAAACATCAGCATAGCGGATATGCCTTTCATCGGGCCTTGGGTGCACGGTAATACCCTGTGCGCCAAAGCGCTCACAATCTTTAGCAACCTGTACAAGATTTGGTTTATCGCCGCCGCGGGAATTTCGCAGAGTTGCTATTTTATTGATGTTGACAGATAATCGGGCCATGGTAACAGATGTTTAGGCAAATATCTATAAATCATTTGTAATATTATAAACAGCCTCCATTGCGCGCATATCATTTATCCGTATAAAACAAGAACGCCCCAATAAATCGGGGCGTTCTAATATAGTAGTAAATCCTATTTAAGCGGCGGGAATTTCGCACCGTCAAATATACTTTTTTGGGCGGTCATTTTCTCTACATCCTGCCATTTTCTTGGGGCATCTATTGATAAATTTGTGCCTTTATCTTTACCAATCACAATATCATCCTCAATACGTACGCCAATGTTCCACCACTTTTTATCGCATTTACTACCTGCGGGAATATAAATTCCCGGCTCAACGGTTATTACCATGTTCTCTTCCAGGTTGCCCGCGTAAGAACCTTTATCATGTACATCCAATCCCAAATGGTGCGATACGCCATGCGGATAATAAGACCTTAGTTCTTTCGCATCTTTTATAATACCCAGTTTTATTAATCCTGCAGCTAAAACCTCACGCGTTTTTTCTTCAAGAGAAGCATAAGGAACACCTGCTTTGCACATTTTAAACACTTCTTCCTGCGCATCATAAACTATCTGATAGATGGCTTTTTGCTCCTCGCTGAATTTGCCATTGGCCGGCACAGTACGGGTAACATCGGCCGAATAGCCGTGGTATTCTGAACCTACATCAAGCAATACCAGTTGGTTGTTTAATACCGTTTCGCTATTTTCTTCATAGTGAAGGATACAGGCATTAGCCCCTACCCCAACTATTGGCGGGTAACCTTCATCTTCGGCCCCGTATTTTTTGTGTACATACAGTAAAATACCTTCCAGTTCGCGCTCACTCATGCTGGGGTTTACGGCCTTCATTACTTCGGCATGTGCAATGCTGGATAGCTGTACTGATTTGCTTAATAGTGCCAATTCTTCCGGTTGTTTAATTCCACGCAGGGCAATGGTTAACTCATTAAACTTACCGGCATTTCCGTAAGCGGCCTGTATTTTTGCTTTAACACTTAATAATGTTGCAGAGTCGGGCTTAGCTACCAGCTCCTGTATAATTGAGTTATTTTTATACGCTTCAAGGCTCAAACGCGGCTTTATGTAATCCATCAATCGCGGCAGCAAGGCAGGGGTTCCACGCTGGCTTATCAAAATTAAGTCGGATAATAATTGCTTATCTATATCCGGGACAGTGGCCTTTGTTTTAAAAGCACTAATCAAATTTTTCAGGTCGCCCTGTGCGTCATCGGGGATCTCATCGTATAAAACGGCACTAAACTTTTTAAAATCTACGGGGAACTTGGCAAACTCGCTGCTATTGTAAACCTTTTTGAAACCCAACTGCGTTTTTGCTCCGTCAACACCCATACGCCTTCCTGTCCATTGCTCGCGCTGGGCATCGCGCTTGCGTACAAACAGCACCTCGTTATAGCTGCTATCACCGGCGCCTTGTGTATCCTTAAATATCAGCAAAGCTGCATCGGGCTCTTTGTAGCCCGAGAAATAATAAAGATCGGGATTGGGGTGATAAACGTAATTTACATCATTTGAAAAAACCTGTTCGGGATAAGCGAATATTACCGTTACCGAATTGGCAGGCATTAATTTACGCAGCGCATCCCGCCTGCCTGCATGAAACTCTTTGCTTAAGTAATCTTTTGGCAGGTTTTGTTCTGCAGATTGTGAAAAGGCAGACAATGCACCCATGCAAAGCGCAGCAGCCAGGGTAAAGGTTTTATTTAGAATTTTCATTGTATAGTTGTTAAGGCTTAGGTTAAGATACAAATATAAAAGAATAAAACATTCAAACTAAAAAATTAGTTGATTTGTCGTTTGCGTTTTCCTGCATGATAAAGGCACAAAATAAATGTTTAGCTGGAGAAAAAGCGATGTTTTTGCCGGATAATGCAGGCATAAAATTTGTAATATTGTTATTATGCCGTGGACCTGCCCCAAATGCGAACGCGAACTGACCAGCGAAAGCCAGCGGCATTATTGTGCACGCGTTAGTTTAGATGATTTGTTTAAAGGCAAACCCGACGAATTACTTTTAGTGTTTGATAAACTGCTTGCCGAGGTTGCCGACTGGCCCGACGTATTGGTAGGCACCACACCAAACTGCATCACCTTTGTGCATAAGCAAACCTTCTTTGTTATCCGCCCGATGCAAAAGCAGCTGGACCTGAAGTTTTACTCGGCCACCAAGCTGGAAGAAGCACCGGTGATAAAAAGCACTGCCACAGCAGGCCGGTACGAGAACCATATCAGGCTTAATGATGCAAGCGAGCTAAGGCCCCAGTTGTTTAAATGGATAAGGGAGTCTTATGAGTTGTTGTGAGGTAACGTAGTCAATCTCATACCAATTATATTCTTAAATCATGGCAATTTATCGGATATTAGTTATCATGAAACTTAAAGCGCCACTTATCATAATTTTGTTATTCACCTGCATTTGTACCAGCTATGCGCAGGATTATAAAAAGAATATCGAAAAGCGTTTTGATGAATTTTATAACCTTATTGCCCGGAATAACATTGAGCAAGCTGTGGAGTACATTCCCGATTCTTTTTTTACAGTGATACCAAAAGCACAAATGATAGTGGCCCTCAAAAGTGTAATGAACAATAAAGAACTTGATTACAAAATTCTGGACTACAAAATCTTAGAAATAAAAGACGCGAAGTTAATAGATAAGAATTACTACGCTGTTTTAACATACACGTCTAACATCGCTATGAAATTTAGACAGGTAGATTCGCTTGAAACTACCGAAAAGAAAAAACAACGTTTGGGCTTATTAAAACTATCACTTGCTAACACCTTTGGGACAGATAACGTAAAATTAGATGAGGCAACAAATTTTTTCATGATAACTGCCCGCAAAAAATCGTGTGGCGTATCTGCCGATGGTTTAAATGGTTGGAAATTTGTAAATATAGAATCGCGCCAACGGCTATTATTGGACAAGGTATTGCCAAAAGAGATAGTTGAAACCTTATAGCTGATCCTGAACAAGTCATCCTGAATTTATTTCAGGATCTCTCAGGACAGTCTTGAACTTTGCCTGTGAGATGCCGATATGCATCGGCATGACAGGTGGGCAGCCGCACAAACTACCTGGTCATCCTGAACTTGTTTCAGGATCTCTCAGGACAGTCTTGAACTTTGCCTGTGAGATGCCGATATGCATCGGCATGACAGGTGGGCAGCCGCACAAACTACCTGGTCATCCTGAACTTGTTTCAGGATCTCTCAGGACAGTCTTGAACTTTGCCTGTGAGATGCCGATATGCATCGGCATGACGGGTGGGCAGTCGGATAAACTACGTGGTCATCCTGAATTTATTTCAGGATCTCTCAGGACGGACTTGAACTTTGCCTGTGAGATGCCGATATGCATCGGCATGACAGGTAGTACACAACAAAAAAGGGACATAGCTTTAAGCTATATCCCTTTTTTAATATGTATTGGTGGCGCTATTTTGTCAGTAGTCAAATTCACAAACAACTAATAATAAGCTATTTATAAAATTCAACCTGTGTTCACGGACGTGAACGTGAACACTTAGCGCTTTTTTTTAATATCTGTAGTACTCCGGTTTAAACGGACCATCTACTGTTACGCCAATGTACTCAGCCTGGTTTTGATCTAAAACTTCCAGCTCAACACCAATTTTTGCTAAGTGTAAACGGGCAACTTTTTCGTCCAGATGTTTAGGCAGGGTATATACTTTGTTTTCGTAAGCACCACCGTTTGTCCAAAGCTCAATTTGAGCCAAAGTTTGGTTGGTGAATGAGTTACTCATTACAAAGCTTGGGTGGCCTGTAGCACAACCTAAGTTTACTAAACGGCCTTCAGCTAAAACAATAACGTCGCTGCCATCAATAGTATATTTATCAACCTGTGGTTTAATTTCAATTTTGGTACTGCCATAAGCGCCGTTTAACCAGGCCATGTCAATCTCATTATCAAAGTGGCCTATATTACAAACAATAGCTTTATCTTTCAAAGCACGGAAGTGTTCTTCGCGTACAATGTTCATATTACCTGTTGCGGTAACTACAATATCAGCTTCGGCTATAGCGGTTGAAAGTTTTTTCACTTCAAAGCCTTCCATAGCAGCTTGCAATGCACAGATAGGGTCAATTTCGGTAACTATAACGCGTACACCGGCATTACGTAAAGAATCTGCTGAACCTTTACCAACATCGCCATAACCGCAAACAACACCCACTTTACCAGCCATCATTACATCTGTAGCTCTGCGGATTGCGTCAACTAATGATTCGCGGCAACCGTATTTGTTATCAAATTTTGATTTGGTAACCGAGTCATTGATGTTGATAGCAGGAACTAATAATGTTCCGGCTTTCATACGCTCGTACAAACGGTGTACACCGGTGGTGGTTTCTTCTGATAAACCTTTAATGCCGGCAACCAGTTCAGGATAACGGTCAAAAACCATATTGGTTAAATCGCCGCCATCATCCAAGATCATGTTTAATGGTTTACGATCTTCGCCAAAAAACAAAGTTTGCTCAATACACCAGTCAAATTCCTGCTCATTTAAACCTTTCCAGGCATAAACAGAAACACCTGCAGCAGCAATAGCAGCAGCAGCATGATCCTGGGTTGAGAATATATTACATGACGACCAGGTAACCTCTGCACCTAATTCAATCAGTGTTTCAATTAAAACAGCAGTTTGAATAGTCATGTGTAAACAGCCTGCAATACGTGCGCCTTTTAATATTTTAGCGGGACCGTATTCTTTACGCAGAGCCATTAAACCCGGCATTTCTGCCTCGGCTAATTCTATTTCTTTGCGGCCCCAGGCGGCCAGTGAAGAATCCTTCACTTTACTTTTAACGTACGTAGTCTCTACTGATGACATATTATTCAATTTTTTTTACAAAACTAATCAATATAAATATTTTAATGAAATCGGCTTTAACTGTTTGACCGTACGATGAGTTATTTATTTGAGACGGATGTTTTACTTATAACCAACTTTTGATAATGATACCCTATGTTGCCATTATAGTCAACCCCTTGCGCTATAATGGTATAGGTAGATGGCTTTGTTGCCGCATTAAATTTAATAGTAGCATGCCCCGCTGCATTGGTGATGATATTGGGCTCCCAGTTGACGGTGCTCCGGTTTTCGGTTGGTGTTGCAATATCAGTCACGTTGTAACGGGGTTTATAAAATTGTTTAGGCAAGCTTAAGGGCAGGGGTTTGTACAGGTAAACGCCGGGTGTAGTGCTTAAAGCCGGACCATGACCGCTACGGGTAGTAATTTCTATGAACGCATACTCGTGATAATCTGGTTCTTCCATTGGCATATCGCGCCATCTGCGCATATAGTTAGAACTATACTGGGAAGTTGCGTTTACTTCTATCCCTTTTATCTCCTCGGCAGAATGCGATTGAAGAAAATTCCGAATATAATCATGTCCAAATTCGGGGTTAAAATCCCTAAATTCTATTCCATCAACTTTTAATACCGCAGCTTTCTGGCCAATAAAAAACCAGTTATCGCGTATACCGGTTATATTACCAGTTAATCTAACTTCAAACGCATAAACTCTTTCCGCCACAGATTGTGGCAGATTTTTTGGGAATAAATATGACCTTTCTCTAAATCCTTTAACGTTTTCTTCTAAAAATTGCAGCATGGTTTTTTTACCGGCTTTCTCCAAATCTTTTTCATCAAACACCAAATCGGCGTTACCCGGGCCGTTCAAATTATTGGAACCTTTAACTATTTTTTTTGCTGTGATGTTCACTTGTTTCAGAAGCCGTATCCCGGCGGGCATTTTTTCTTTCTCCCTTTTTAAGGATATGTTATTTTTCACATAGTTTGTAAGTGTATCATTACTATTTACATACCATGGCATTGCTGAAGGGATAGCAGTAGCGGTAAATTTAGGGGCAATAAATTCATTTATTTCTACCCCTACATTCATGCTTTTGCCACTTTTGTTCACCGCCTTTATAATAAACATAGGTGTATCAACTATTGGTAAGGGATTAAAAACAAACCTGCCGTGTTTATCTGTAACTGTATCCTTTACCACAAGCGGGCGGCTTGAGAAAAATACCACCTTTGATTTCGATACAGGCTTATTAAACACGTTGGTTACTCTGCCGGTTACACTGTAATCCGTTTCGGCGGCATAGGCCGGCCCTTTTGTTGGCATTTCATAGTTTACCCAGCCCTGTGTAAGTAACAGGTTGTCTAACTCTTGCCACGCAATTGCATTCCTTTGAAAATAATACGCGGGCTCTTCCACATATCCTTTCAAATCTGACGTAAGCAGCAGGTTGGTAAATATATTATCGCTTTGCAAGGTGTCTGTATTTACCAGGGCATCGTCGGTTACTGATATTGCAAAGTTGCCGGTAACCGGCTTTCCTGTATTATCGGTTGCGGTTAAGTGGAGTGCTATGCTGTCTTTCGGTGCAGTTTGGCCGCTTCCCGTTTTAAAACTGATATTCAGGTTATCTTTTTGATCTATATACACCAGCCGCTCGTTTAATGGCACGCCTTGATCGGTCATCAATATAAAATGGGTAATGCCCGTTGGGAACAGGTTTTTAGTAATCACACGCTGGATGGTTTTATGATCCTGAAAGTTCAATATCGCGGCGTAGCAAATCACGCCCCTTGCTTTTGCTATCAGATAGTAGGCTGATCGTTTTTGCAAAATATCAGCAGTTGCAGCAAGAGCTAACTTAACCGAATCGCTCTCAATGGAGTTACTGACCTGCAATACTATACCTGACGATGCCACCACAGGCAAGGGGTACGCTTTTACCACCCCGCCCGGCAGAGTTACCTTAGCCGAGTAGCTTTCAGCGGCTTTAACATCCATTGTAAAGCTGCCCATTCCTTTATGTGCTGATTGAAAGGTTGCCACCTGCACGCCCTTGCTATCGGTAATAATGCCTTTGAGATCTGCTCCCCTTCCATCTTCGCCTATTGCCTTAAAACCAATTCGGGCGGGGAGGCCGGCCACAAGGCTACCGCCTTCGGGCATAAATTGCAGGTCGGTATTTTCGGGATTATTGATATTTAGTGGGATGATCGCTCTCTTATCTTTAGTATCACTTTCTGCAACAATGTAAAGTCCGCCTGTTTTTTGCGGCGGTGCAAAGCTGATGTCCATTGAGCCGAAAAGGTCGGTATCCAGCACTTGCTTGTACAATGTTTTTTTGCCGCTCATTACCCGCAGGCTAACAGGTTTGCCAACAACCGGAGATTGATCGAGGTTTTTGAATTGTAATACCGCCTGTACATTGGGTTTAGTATTTATAACCGACTGTTTCATCTTTGAATTCACCAGCCAGGCATCTTCATAAGCAGTAGTGATATTGATGCGTTTACAATAAAAGGTTTCATCGCCAAAGTTGCGCATCCAATTGGTATAGGCGCGAATCACATAGGCGCCCGCCTTATAATCTTTATCATTGATGGCGATATTCCCCCAGGTTACGCCATTAGATATGGGTAGCAAAAACTGCTGAATAACTTTGTTACTGTCTGTGGCTATCTCTATATGCAGTAGCCCACTCTTAGCCGACAATAGGAACGATGGCGCATTAATAAGCCAGGCTTTAAACCAAATGGTGTCGCCCAAAGCATAGTAAGGTTTATCAAACTGCATATGGATCTTTTCTACAGCGAAGTTCTTGTTCAAACTATCCGACTGCGACTTTATCTTAAGCAACGCCTGCTGGGAGGGTGCACTTTGGGCGTGAGAATATAGCGGCAGGCAAAGAAGAAAAAGCACGCAAAACCCCGTACAAAAGATGAGCAGTCTTTTAACAAGTGCAAAAAGCATTAGCGACAAATTAGGTGGTTGGTTTACAATGGTAAGTTAACAAATTATATTGATTAATAAGTTGTTAGCGAAACCAAAGTTTGTTTACCGCTAATCGCTTTTTTAAATAAAAAAAACAAAACCCTCTTTCTGCAGAAACAAAAAGAGGGCTGTATGACTTGTTACAAATTCCGTATAACCTTATACTTCTATCATCTTTTGAGCGGGTGGGGCTATTTGCTGACTTTGTGCCAGTTTGTTGTTTTGCGTCATTGAGAGACTGCCGTTATAAACTGCGCCGTTTTCAACCTGCAGGGTTTGTGTTCTTATCTCACCATTAACTTTTCCGGTGGCTTTAATTTCAAGAGAGTTTGTTTGAATATTGCCGTTTACAGCGCCATAAACAATCATTTCTTTTGTAATAACGTTACCTAATATAGTTCCTTTTTCACCAATTATTAATCCTTCATCAATAATTACATCACCGGTAACTTGTCCGTCAATACGGGCATATGCTGGTGCTTTAAGGTTACCATCTAAGATGCAGCCTTCGCTGATAAGTGTTGATATTGACTGCAGATCAAGCGAAACGTTATCTTTTTTTGAAAAAAATGCCATAATATACGGTGGTTAATTATTAAGCGTAAGGAAACTTCGGGGATTAATAGGTTTCCCATTTTTACGTATCTCGTAGTGTAAATGGTTACCTGTTGAACGCCCTGTTGAACCAATTTTCCCGATTTTTTCTCCTACGGTTACTTCCTGCCCAACTTTTACGGTTATTTTGGAAAGATGCCCGTATAAAGTTTCAAAATTATTTGAATGTGCAATACGTACACAATTGCCATACCCGCCATACCGGCCTGCAAAAACCACCTTGCCATTAGCTGTGCATTTTGCGTCATCGCCTTTATTACCTTTAAAATCAATACCCGGGTGAAATTCGGCATGGGCCATATCAAAAGGATCGCTCCTGTAACCAAAAACAGATGTTATTGAGCTAATGCGGGGATAGCCCATTGGGATAAACGCAACGGTACGTACCAGCCTGTTTAAATACTCATCATATAATGAGTAGGTTTCCTTATCAGAAAGTTTGGGTGCTTCAGTGCTGCCGCCTACCGCCTTTGTTGAAAAACCCTTTAAACCACGTTTTTTAAGGTAACTGTTAATGGATTGCAACTTGCCTTCAATCGATTGGATGTATGATTGGGCGCTATTAGGGTTTTGTTGAAGGGTAACAGGTGGGGGGATTTCGCCTTTAAGCTTTGTGATTTGAGCTAACAGCTTGTTCTTTTCCGCTTCTTGCTCCTGATTTTGAGACCTGAGGTAAATTACAGATCCTGCAAGTGTTATTATAAGGGCCAAAACCCCATAAACATAATATTTTAACCTGCTAATGTGCCTTGTTTTTATTTGTAATGTTTTTGAAAGTTGACTGCTTTTATTTACAATAATAACCGTACTTATTTCAGGCGTTCGCTTTGAATTCATTGTAATCAATTAGGGATGGGCAATATAAATAATACCTGTAAAAAAACCCAACAATTCTTGTTAGTTTGTAGGATAAACGCATGCTTCACCCATTAAATTATAAAAAATAACACTATGTTTTTGTTAATTTAACCCATAAGCAACAAACTCATTGGTTTTCATATCGTTGACATCCAAACGTCAGCAGATTGTTATTATTCGGAAAATTGAATGCTAACTGCTAATCATTTGTTATTTTTGTTAATAAATTTAGAAAACGAAGAGATGTATCCAGAATATTTAGTAGCCCCAATGCGGGAAGATTTAACCAAAGTTGGTTTTGAAGAGTTAAAAGATGCGGAAGCAGTGAACCAGGCTATTAAAAGCGAAGGCACTGTATTTGTGATGGTTAATTCTGTTTGTGGTTGCGCTGCTGCTAATGCACGCCCTGCAGCTAAAATTGCTTCACAAAACGAAAAACATCCTGATAGATTGGTAACCGTTTTTGCAGGTATGGAAAAAGATGCAGTTGATGCAGCACGTAATTTAATGTTGCCTTACCCTCCATCTTCACCATCAATGGCTTTATTTAAAGATGGTAAATTGGTTCATATTATTGAGCGCCACCAAATTGAAGGCCGCCCGGCACAAATGATTGCCGATAACCTTATAGGTGCTTTTGAGCAATACTGCTAACATTTGAGAGCCAGGAAATAAGAACCAAGAGGTAAGACTTAGGTTTATAAAAAAAGGTCCGGTATAAGTTATACCGGACCTTTTTTGTGTTTGGTTTCTTGATTCTTGCTTCTAATGTCTTGATTCCTTCTTACAGCGCTTTCATCTTAATATTCCTGTAATTTACGTCAAAGCCGTGATCCTGCAACAGGATGTGCCCCTGGGCAGCTTCGCCAAACTCTTTCCATACCTTGAATTTACTAATGGCTACCAGGTCACGGAATTCTTTTGAGCCACGCTCATACTCCAAAACTTTTATGCCGTTTAAGTAATGCTCTACATGGTTATTAGGATAAACTATTATCCTGCCGGTGTTCCATGAACCTATAGGGTGTACAAACCTGGCCTGCTTTTTAGCCGGTATCAGGTCATATAATGATGCCAGGGTACGGTTGCCATCACGGCCCAGTTTAGCATCGGGGTGTACGGCGTCATCCAATACCTGGTACTCCAGGCCAATAGCCGAGCCTGTTGTTTTCTCGGATAGGGTTACAAAATATTTTAATCCGCTATTGGCACCTCTTGACATGCGGAACTCAAATGACATATCGAAAGCTTTAAACTGGTCGTTAGTAATAATATCCCCGCCATTTGCAGCTTCGCCGCCTGCCGAACCCAGCACGCTTATCATACCGTTCTTTACTTCCCAGCCTTTTGTTGGGAAAGCCATAGAACTTGCACTACGCCAGCCGGCGCTGGTTTTACCATCAAATAATAACTTCCAGCCATCCTGTTTTTCGTATGCTGATAATGTGTTTTGCTCCAGGTTCACTACGTAAACACCTTTAGCAAATGGCTGTGGTTTTAGGTTAGTGGTTTTAATGCGGATGTTTTTAAAGAACACTTTTTTGCCTGCCTGGCTGGCTTCATTAATAGCGTGTACCTGCAAGCCAATAAAGCCTGTACGGTCAAGCGTATCTACAACATAGGCGGTAGCTACCCCGTTGATCCATGTTTTGGTGGCATTGCCAATGCATTCAATTTTAATATGGTTAAAAGCGCCGTTCTTCCAGGCAGATTTTGCTTTGGCATTTAGTTCCATTGGATATAGCCAGTCGCGGCGGCCTTCATCATAAATACCACCGGTCCATTTCCTGTCGCTTGGGTCAACCTCGCATTGACGGCCGTAAACCAGCCCCTTGCCTTCATGCCCGGCAGGGTTATAATGGCTGCGTAGCTGTACCCCAGAATTGGTGATCGTACTTTCAGTTTCTACATCCAGCTCCAGAATAAAATCGCCATATTCCTTCTCGGTAACTAAAAAAGTATTGCCGCTGTTGAGCACTGCAGTACCCGTAATGCCGCCATTTTCAACTTTGTATTCTGCCTTGCCGGCCAGTATCTTCCAGCCTTGCAGGTCTTTTCCATTAAACAAGTTAGTATAACCGCCCGTTTGTGCCGATGCGCTTTGGACGCCGGCAATTGCTGCTATAGCCAGTAAAAGTGTTTTTACGTTCTTCATTATATTTATTTAAGGTTGATGTATTAAACTTTAAGGTTCCACCCGGGTGCATACTCACGGCTCCATAGTTTGGTGGCTTCGGCATCGTTCATGATATGGCCGTTCCTGGTATCTAAATTAAGCACACGGCCAACGCGCTGGGCAATGTTACCTAACTGCGGTATCACGGTTGATTTATGGCCTTCGGTTATGGGTTGATTGATTTTTTCGGTTCCCTGTATGGCACTGATAAAGTTTTGCAGGTGGATCCTGTCTAACAACTCCGTAGGGCTAACCTTATTTGTGGCATCAACCGGGGTTTCATCTTTAATTTCCTTTACCATTTTGTTATCACCATCATAAACCTGGTAGCCATTGCCGCCTCCGTAATAGATAGTGCCTTTGTCGCCGTAAAAAACCACACCACGGCCAACACCTTCAGAGTTATAACCGTTACAGCTACGTCCCTCCCATGACATGGCGGTGTTATTAGGAAAATTCACAAGTATAGTTTGTGTGTCGGGGGTTTCCCAGTCGTCCTTAAAAGCAAAACGGCCGCCTGATGATGTTACCCGTTCGGGGAAATCAACACCCAGGCCCCAGCGCATTACGTCTATCTCGTGCGTGCCGTTGTTAAGCGCTTCGCCGGTGCCCCAGTTCCAATGCCAGTGCCAGTTATAATGTATAAGATTGTCTTTATAAGGCATGCGGGGCGCATAGCCCTGCCATAGGTCGTAATTTAAATTTTGAGGAACCGGCACCACCTTACCTATACCAATTGATTTGCGGTTATTGGTATACCATCCCCTTGCAAAATACGCCCTGCCAATAATGCCATCATGCAGTTCCTTAACCATTAATTGCACATTGTTAAACGAGCGCCGCTGGCTGCCCATTTGTACCAAGCGGTTATATTTTGCTGCAGCGGCAACAGCCATCTCGCCCTCATGCGGGTTATGGCTGCAGGGCTTTTCTACATATACATGCTTACCGGCCTGGCAGGCTAAAATAGTTGCGGGTGCGTGCCAATGATCGGGCGCTGCTATTACCAGCGCGTCCAGGTCTTTTTTATCTAATAATTGGCGGATATCAGTTATGCCAACGGGCTTTTTACCGGTTGTTTTTTCAATATTGGCAATGCATTTGGCCATAGCAATGCTGTCCACATCGCATATATAGCCAATCTCTGCATCGGGTATGGCTGCCAGCTTTTGTGCAAGGAAACTGCCCCGGCCGTTTACCCCCATTATACCCAGCACTACTTTTTTATTTGGGGAGCCTTTGTAAAAGGCAGATGCTGATAAACCCGGGCCAACTAAAAAACTGGTACCGGTAACGGCTACGGTCTCAATAAATCGTCTCCTTTGCATAATTAAAATAGGTATTGGTTTTGTAAATATAGTAAACCACACCTATCCTCTCCTAAAGGGAGGAATTTTTTTATGCAACAATGTTGTTAAACGTTTAAAATATAAATGCTTTATTCATTCCTCAGACTCTTCACCGGGTTAGCCACTGCGGCTTTAACAGCCTGGAAACTTATGGTAGTTAATGCAATAATAAATACCGACAACATGGGTAAAATGAAGAACCAAACAGTAAAATCTACCCGGAACTTATAGTTCTGCAACCATTGATGCCCACCCCAGTAGGCAAGCGGCAGGGCTATAGCATTGGCTATTAATATCAGCCCAACAAAATCTTTGGCTATAAGCAGCAGGATATTAGAGATTGACGCCCCCAATATTTTACGGATGCCTATTTCTTTAATTCGCTGGGTAATTGTAATTAACGTTAACCCAAATAAACCCAGGCAAGCCACAAATACCGCGAAGCCGGAGAACAGGCTGAAAACCTTGCCAAAGTGCTGTTCTGTTTTATATTGCTGATCAAAAAATTCATCAAGGAAGAAATAATCAAAAGCAGCTTCAGAAAATACACTTTTATAGGTTTTGTTGATTTGTGCCAGCGTGGCGGGCATATCGGCACTGTTAATTTTTAGCTCGTAATGGGTTACGCTTGATGGATCTATCAGCCTGAAAACGGTTGGTGTAAAACCCTCTTTCAGCGAAGTTTGATGGAAGTTTTTTATTACACCCACAATCTCGTTCTCAAATATTCTTCCCCGGCCGTTTTTGGTTTGAATGATTTTGCCAACCGCATCCTGCGCATTTTTAAAACCTAATGATACCACCGCGGCTTCATTCAGCATCATTAATGATTTGCCTGATTGTGGCGCTGTAGAAAAATTATCGCCGGCAATTGTTTTAACCTTAAACTGATCAAGAAACTTACTCCCTATCTCCAATGTTGGCAGCCTGATACCCTTATCCTGCATTGGGCGGGTGTATGACATGATGTAGTTAATGGTTTCGCCCGGTATGCTGGATGACGAGGTAACACTTTGTACGCGCGGATTGCGTAATATTTCAGTCTGAAAAACACTGTCGCGGTGCATAAAGTTGAAAGCATCGGCATCGTTTGCCCGTACAATTTGCGGGGCAACAACAATAAGCGTTTGTTTCATATCCATACCTTTGTTGGCATTTTTCATATAATTTACCTGCCTGTAAACCACCAAAGTGCCAATCATAAAAGCAATAGTAGCCGCAAACTGAAACACCACTAATGATTTGCGTAATGATAAGCTTTGCGACGTATTTTGGAACTTACCCTTCAATATTTGAACCGGTTTATAATTGGACAGGATAAGCGCCGGATAAAAAGCCGACAGTAATATGCCCAGTACCAAACAACTCATAAAACCAAACAAAAAGGTATAGTCCTTCCATAAGGTGAACCGCATTTGCACGCCACATAAGGTACTGAACCACGGCATAGCCAGTATTACAACAAAAACAGCTATCGCGATGCTGATGATATTCAGCAGCATGGATTCAAAAAGAAACTGGATGATCAATTGCAAACGCTGTGAACCTAATACTTTGCGAATACCTACTTCTTTTGCCCTTTCAATTATTTTGGCTGTAGACAGGTTAACGTAGTTGATATAAGCGATCACCAATATCAGCACGGCTATTAACCCCAGGTACCAAACCATGTTGCCATTACCGGCAGTGCTAATCTCGTCGGTAAGGTTAGAGTATAGGTGGATATCTTTAAGCGGTTGCAGCGTGAACTGTATATTAGCTACGTTGGTTTTGCCTAAAGTAAAACTTGAATTTTTGATCTTATCACCGCCGGTACTGTGCTTTTTAATAAATGAAGGTAATTTGGCCTCAAATGCCTGATGATCTGTATTGGGCGATAACTGCACATAAGTATAAAAATCGGGGTACACCCAATCGCCGGCCTGCATATCCTGCGATACCTGCGATACCAGAAAATCAAACTGTAAATGTGAATTGGCAGGCACATCTTTACATACACCGGTAACTGTAGCGGTGATATCCGTACCGGATATTTGTTGTTGTATCCTTAACGTTTTACCAATGGCATCCTGATCAGGGAAATATTTTTTTGCTGTTGATTGCGTGATAACTACGGTATTAGGATTATTAAGTGCTGAGGCGGTACCTTCCACCATCGGGAAAGAAAACACTTTAAGAAACGATGCCTCAACCGCGTACAAATGCTGCTCGTTAAAAGCGATGACAGCCCCACCCGGTTGCTGGGTACTAACCTGCCCGGACAGTTTAGACACCCTTGTTTCTTCCTTTACCTCCGGGAATTCGGCCTTTAGCGCAGGGCCAACTGCCGAATACGTTTTAGGCAGGTTCTCAATTAAATTTCCCTGGCTATAGCTTTGATGCTTTATACGATAAACGTTACCCGCGTTTTGGTGGAACTTATCATAACTCAACTCAAAGCTGATGTATTGTACAATAAGCAGGCAGGCCGCCATACCGATAACCAATCCAAAGATATTTATCAATGAAAATAGTTTTTGCCTTACTAGTATCCGCCAGGCAATCTTTAAATAATTGTTGATCATATTTTGATAATATCTTGTCTCTTGTCTCTTATTTCCTGTCTCGTGTGCTATTCCGTTTTTAAACTTTTTACCGGATTGGCGATCGCCGCTTTTATAGCCTGAAAGCTTACGGTGATGAGCGTGATAGCGATTGCGATAAAAGCTGATAGTATAAATATGCCCGGCCCTATGGTTATACGGTAATCATACTTTTGCAACCATTTTTGCAGTAAATAAAACGCCAGCGGCGAAGCTATTATGCAGCTAATAAATACTAAAACAACAAAGTCTTTTGATAGCATTAACCAAATTTGGGTTACCGTAGCACCCAAAACTTTCCTTATTCCTATTTCTTTTACACGCTGCTCCGCAGTAAAGGCCGCCATCCCGAATAAACCTAAACATGATATAAATATAGCCAGCACCGTAAACACACTTGCAAGCTTACCTACCAGTAATTCTTCACTAAACTTTTGATTATAATCCTCATCTACAAAGCGGAAATCATACGGGTAAGACGGGTTGTATTTGTTGAAGATAGCCGTAAGTTTTTCAATGGCTTCGTGCGTGTTAACCTTGCCGGATAGCTGGTATATCATATTCCAGCCGTTCTCATAAATAAAGGCGGTAGGTTCGGCAGCCTGATAGGGCGAGTTCATTAACGCGTCTTTTACTATGCCAACTATATGGTATTGCTTATTGTTTTTTGTAAAGGTTTGGTTCAATGGATCTTTCAACCGCAGCCTTTTAACGGCGGCCTCATTAAATATCACATTTAATGAATCTGTTTTGGAATTGACAATAAAATCCCTACCGGATAAGAGCTGCATACCAAGGGTTTTAAAGTAATCGCCTGATACCAGGATCATTCCCATTTCAACAGTTTCGCCGGGGCGTTTGCCGGGCCAGTAATCTATATCGCCATGTGAATAAACGCCCGTTGCAGGGCTGGAGGCTGTGGTAACAGATGTAACCAATCCGCTTTGCAACAGTTCGTTTTTAAGTGGGATGTAATTGCGGCTAAGATCATCATTCATGTCAGTGGTTAATAACCTGCTGATATTGTAACCTGTTGGCCTGTCCTTAGCGTGTTCAATTTGCTTAAAAATAACAACGGTACTGATAATTAAAGCGATAGAGCAGGAGAATTGTGCAACCACCAGAATTTTACGCGACAAAGTTGCCGACCTTCCAGCTTTTATAGTTCCTTTTAAAACATCGACAGGGTTAAATGATGATAAATAAAAGGCGGGCCTGCTGCCTGCTATAAGTGTTACTGCCACAACAGCCGCAACCATGATTAGCCAAAACGTTAAACTGGTAAACGGAATATGCACAACTGTACCCGTAAGCGAATTAAAGGCCGGCAATACGGCTTGCACCAACAACAGGCAAAGGCCAAACGATAATAAAGTCACCAGCCCGGCTTCAGTCAAAAACTGCCATATTAACTCCACCCTGCCGGAGCCGATTGCTTTCCTTACGCCAACTTCTTTTGCCCTTTTATCGAAACGTGCGGTTGATAGGTTTACAAAATTAATACAGGCAATAATAAGCACCAATACACCAATGATGATGAACATGCGTACATACTCAATAAAACCACCAGTCGCCTTTCCGTTTTTATAATCTGCATATAAATGCCATTCATGTACAGGCTGAATGATAACATTGGAGTTAATGGCATTCATGCTGCTGGTTTCCACCTTTTCGATATTCTTTATTTTTTGTGAAACCGCCTCATAGGATACACCGTCTTTCAACTTTACAAATTGCAAAAATGAGTTATCGCTAAAACTACTGGTGCGCGCCTGTTTTACCCAATTCTGGGTGAGTTCGTAATAGCTAAATGGAATAATATATTTAAACTGAAAGGTTGAATTAGCGGGGAGATCGTCTATTACAGCGGTGATCTTTAAGTTATCTTTATTATCTACCCTAACCAGTTTATTAAGCACATCAACACTACCAAAAAGCGCTTTGGCGGTAGACCGTGTAATTACAATTGAATAAGGATCGGCAAGTGCCTTGCCATAATTCCCGTTTACAAGGGGCAGTTTAAAAATGTTCAGGAAATCCTTCCCGGCCTGAATGCCGTGTAAATACAATTTTTTATTGCCAACCATCAGGCCGTGCGATCCCATCTGGTCTGTCTCTGCAACATAGGCTATTTCCGGTATTTGGTTGCGTAATGCATCTGCTAATTTTAACGACGTACTGCTAAACGTGAGTGTGTCACCATTGCTATTAAAGTTTCGCCTAACCTGGTAAACCTGTTTATGATCCGGAATGAATTTATCGTAACTATATTCATAATAAACCCACATACCAATTAGCAATGCCACCGCAATGCCGGTACCTAAACCAAATATATTTAACAAGCTGTAAACCCTGTTCTTTTTTACGTTGATCCAGGCTATTTTTAAATAATTATTGATCATGGTTTGATAATATCTTGTCTCTTAATTCTGATTTCTTGTCTCCTTGCTACTCAGTTTTTAAACTTTTTACCGGGTTCATTAACGCGGCTTTAATACTTTGATAGCTTACGGTTAGCAGGGTTATCACTATGGCGGCAACTGCCGTTAAACCAAATATCCACCAGGACAGATCAGCGCGGTACTTGTAATTTTGCAGCCAGCCATGCATAAAATAGTAAGCAGTTGGTATTGCTACCAGTAACGAGATACCTACCAGCAGCACAAAATCTGTAGACATTAAGCGCCACAGGCTAAAAATTGATGCACCAAGCACCTTGCGCACACCAATTTCTTTGGTGCGTTGCTCTGCCATGAAAGATGCCATACCAAACAAGCCCATACAACTGATAAAGATGGCCAGTAAGGTAAAGAAGCCCGCAAGCTTGCCTATCCGCTCTTCGGTGGCGAATTTTTTATTGTATTCGTCATCAGAAAATTTGTAATCGAACGGGCTTCCCGGATCATATTGTTTAAATACCGCCTCAATTTTAGTCAGCGATTCGCGGGTACTTTTTTTAGGGTTAAGCCTGATATCAATAATGCCGCTCGAACCACTTTGTGATGCGAACAGCGTAGTTTTTACAGGTTCGTATGGCGATGACATCACCATATCCCTCACTACACCAATCACATGCAATTTATACCCATCGTTATCAATAATTTCGCCCACCGGGTTTTTGAAGCCCATGAATTTTACAGATGCTTCATTCAGGATAATGGCGGAAGAATCGGCCTTGTTACCTTTCTCGAAATCGCGGCCGGCAATTAATTTCCAGCCTGCGGTTTTGCCAAATTCCGGGGTAACCGGTACGTAAGCAAAATCGTCCTGCAAGCCGGGTAATTTACCACGCCAGTTATAACCGCTGTTGTTTGAATAAACGCTGGTAAGCGGGCTGCCCGATTCGGCCATCTCTGCAATAGCGCCACTTTGCAAAAGGTCGTTGCGTACGGCACTAAATTTTTTATGGATATCATCGGTTTTCATGTGTACCTCAAGCAGGCCGGTACGTTCATAACCTACCGCGCGGTTCTTGGTAAATTGTACCTGGCGGAAAACGATGATAGTACCGATAATCAGGGTAACGGATACGGTAAATTGCAATACCACCAGGATCCTTCGCGGTAAGGCGGCATATTTACCTGCTTTGAAGGTACCTTTTAAAACTTTTACCGGCTGGAACGACGACAAATAGAAAGCCGGGTAACTGCCTGCGATAACACCCGTTAAAATACTAAAGGCTATGCCCAGGATCCAGAACATCGGGTTAAACCACAATACCGACATTTGCTTATCTGCCACCTGGTTAAACCATGGCAAGATCAGCGCCACAACAACAAGCGACAAGAAGAACGCGAATATGGTGATCATCAATGATTCGCTGAAGAATTGCGTAATGATCTGGCTGCGCAATGAGCCCACTGTTTTACGGATGCCTACTTCTTTCGCGCGCTTCTCTGACCGGGCGGTGCTCAGGTTCATAAAATTAATACAAGCCAGTAGCAAAACAAATACACCGATGATGCCAAACATCCATACAAACTGGATTTCGCCACCTGTGTTGACGCCTTGTTTAAACTCTGAATACAAATGCCATTTGGCCATTGGGTGCAAAAACACCTGCGGATTAAATGATGCGCCAACTTTGTCGCCTTGCGCAGTAATATTTTTCAGTTTAAGATTGCGGATACGACTGTTAACCTTATCAATATCTGCTTTGGAGTTTAGCATTGCAAATATTTGGAAAGAGTTGTTGCCCCACTGCGTTGAAGCCCTTTTTAACCAATCTTCATTAGACAGGTAAAGGTCCCATGGCGCAAGTAGTGACACCTCATGAAAGGTAGTATTGCGCGGCATGTCCTCGTACACACCGGTAACTTTAACGCTATTCTTGTTATTTAGCTTAATTACTTTAAATAAGGGATCGACATCGCCAAACAGCGATTTAGCCAACGTTGCTGATAGCATGATGGATGATGGATCGTTTAATCCTGAGCGGGTACCCTTCAGCATCTTTAGCGATAACATTTCTGGTGCCTCGGGCTGTATATAGTTGCCTTGTGTAAGCAATTTTTTATCACCATAAGCTACTATGTGCCCAAATGTCCAGCTGGATAATGTAACGTATTTAAAATCGCCTTTATAATCGCTGCGCAGCATGTTACCCAAGGGGATAGGCATAGCCGTTTGTGAGTGGGTATCGCCGTTTATGGTTTGGTGCTGCATCACCTGCACAACACTATCATAGTTCTGGTGATACTTATCGTATGATAACTCGTCCCATATCCAAAGGCCAATTAATATAGCCACAGCCATCCCTACCGATAGGCCCGTAACATTTATAAATGTATGTGCCTTATTTTTCAACAGGTTACGCCAGGCAACTTTAAGATAATTTTTTATCATAGTTCATTGGTTTATTAATCACTTGTTCATTAGTTTCCCCTCCAAGTCACATCGTTTGCTTACCGGCCAACAGGCTACCATCTACGTGCCAACTTTGCAATTTACTGATTTGCAATTAATTAGTAAGATTAACGCGCAACAAATGTTCGTTAACGGACAGTGCGGTGTTCGCTTTCAAGCGGCAGGTAATGAATAATTGTTTTTCTTTATTAAAACCCGGTAACAAAATTCTGAGGAGCACGTCTTATACTACATACTACATCGCCGGGGCATATTACCACGGCGATAATTGTTTTATTATAAGTTATAAAAAACATATAATTTAGCTTTTATTATGCACGCATATCAATTCAAACTAATTAACTATATGAAAACAATTTACGCTGCGGTTTTAGCCGGCAGCATTAGCGCTTGCGCCCTTAGCACAGCTATCGCGCAAACTGCCCCGCCAGAGAATCCGGCATTAAAGATCTATCGCGAAACTCCCCCAAAGATCAATGACCTGATACATACCAAACTGGATGTGCGTTTCGACTATAAAAAACGCTATATGTACGGTAAGGAATGGGTTACTTTAAAGCCTCATTTTTACCCTACCGATACTTTAAGGCTTGATGCCAAAGGAATGGACCTTAAAACCATCGCGATAGTAAAAAACGGCAAGAATACCCCACTTAAATTTACTTATGATAGCCTAACAGTTGCCATTAAACTGGACAAGGTTTATAAGAACACCGAAAATTACACCATTTATATTGACTACACCTCAAAACCAAACGAGCTTAAAGTAAAAGGTAGTGCTGCTATAAATGATGCTAAAGGTTTATATTTTGTTAACCCGGATGGTACCGAAAAAGATAAGCCAACCCAGATATGGACACAGGGCGAAACCGAAGGTTCATCGGCATGGTTCCCTACCATTGATAAGCCTAACCAGAAAACTACCGACGAGATCAGCATGACTGTTCCGGCTAAGTACGTGACCCTGTCAAACGGCCGTTTAGCTTCTAAAAAAGTTAATGCCGATGGCACACGTACCGATACCTGGAAAATGGAGCTGCCACACTCGCCATACCTGTTTATGATGGCCGTAGGTGATTTCAAGATCTATAAGGATACCTGGAGAGGCAAAGAGGTTAGCTATTACCTGGAGCCTAAATATGCGCCTTATGCCAAAGATATTTTCGGCTTTACGCCGGAGGTAATGGAGTTTTACTCTAAAACATTAGGTGTTGATTATCCATGGAATAAATACTCACAAATTGTTGTCCGTGATTATGTAAGCGGCGCAATGGAAAATACCACTGCTACCCTGCATGGCGACTATGTACAAGGTACCAAACGTGAGCTTGCTGATCGTTATTATGATGCCGGTCGCAGCACCATTGTCCATGAACTGTTCCACCAGTGGTTTGGCGACTATGTTACTGCCGAAAGCTGGAGCAACCTTACTGTCAACGAATCATTCGCTGATTTTAGCGAAAGCATTTGGGCCGAATATAAATATGGTAAAGATATGGGCGATATGCACAGCTATGAGGCGATGCAAAGCTATCTGAGCCAACCATCGGCTAAAACAAAAGATCTTGTGCGTTTCCACTACAATGACAAGGAAGATGTGTTTGATGTGGTTACTTACCAAAAAGGTGGCCGTATATTATACATGCTGCGCAACTTTTTGGGTAAGGATGCTTTTTACAAAGGTTTAAACATTTACCTAAAAGCAAATGCCCTTAAAAATGGCGAAGCACAACAACTCCGTTTAGCTATGGAAGAAGCCAGTGGTAAGGACTTAAACTGGTTCTTTAATCAGTGGTATTATGGTGCCGGTCACCCTGTGCTAAACATTAGCTATAATTATGATGCGGTTAACAAAACACAAACCGTTTATCTGCAACAAAGCCAGGATGGTAATGCCTTTACTTTACCAATGGCAATTGATATCTATTCGGGCGGTAAAAAAGTGCGCCACAACGTTTGGATGCGCAATAAGGCCGATACTTTGAGTTTTCCTGCCGCTACCAAACCAGACCTGGTAAATGTTGATGGTGATAAAATTTTATTAACCAAAAAAACCGACACTAAATCACTGGACGAATATGTATTCCAATACTTTAACGCTCCTTTATTTTTAGACCGTAACGAAGCTATTGATGCCGCCAAAGCCAAACAAACAGAAAAAGGCGCTCAAAAAATATTACTGGCCGCTATGAAGGATAAATTTTATCCGTTACGCGTTAAAGCTATTAATGCCGCTAATTTAACTAATGATGATGTGCGTAATGCCGCGCAGCCTATATTGGTAAACCTGGCACAAACTGATGATAATAATTTAGTTAGGGCCGCAGCTATTACTGCTTTGGGCAAGCTAAAAGCATCAGGCAATATGAATTTATTTAAAGAAGCATTAGCCAGCCAATCATACGCCATTCAGGGAGCTGCTTTAAACGCTATTGGCCTGCTTAACCCTGCTGATGCCATCCCTTTAGCTAAAACGTATGAAAAAGACAGCGAAGGTGCACTTAAACAAGCTATATTAGGTGTTTATGCTACCGGCGGAACCGATGAACAGTGGACTTATGTTTACAATGCATTTATTAGCGGCGCTCCACAAACACAGTTTGGCTTGCTAAGAAAGTTTGCCGACTTTACCGGGCGTGTTAAAAACCCCGAATATGCACAACAAGGCATTAAAGCCATGGCCGATTTAGGTATCAAGTATAAACAATTTGGAATTGCCCCACAGGTTATTCAAATTTTGAATGGTGTTAAAACAGCACGTGCTACTGATGCAGCTGCAGTTGCTGCAATTGATAAAGCAATTACCCAGTTGAATTAATACCTTCTTCTATAAAAACAAAAGAGCCGCTGAAAAAGCGGCTCTTTTTGTTTTATCCCTATTTATATTTAACACAATTTAACCTTTTTTAATATTTATTTTAAAAGTTCTATTGCGTAACTTTAGTATAAACTAAACACTTATGAAAAAGATTTTGTCATTGCTGGTGTTATCTGTGGCAACCTGCGGCGTAATGGCACAACAAAAAAAGCAATTAACTGCCGATAGCATTTTGAGGAAACAATTGAATTTTAAGGCGGATACTAACCTGTTTAAAAACAAGCTCTTCAGTAATAAACTGCAATTAGGCAGCGGCATCAACTTAAACCAATTGAATAGCCTGCATGGCAATGTTTTAGCCAGTGCTATAAACAATAAAAGGATCACTTATGATAAGCTGGATAATATGCCGGTTTTACACACAGAAGGAAATTCAAAAATGCCGGTAATAGGACTTCCGGGCACATCTAAAATGCCGGTAATAGGTAAGGACAGTCCGAAGGAAGTAGTGATACCTAAGCCGTAAATTTTAAAAATCCTTATTCAGCAATTTTTCCAGTTCGGTAAAGCTGATATCCATTTTTATGCGGCCTTGCTTGGCATAAGATATTTCGCCTGTTTCTTCTGATACAATTATGGCGGTAGCATCATTAGCTTCGGTTACGCCAATACCTGCACGGTGGCGCAGGCCAAATTGCGCGGGCAGATCTGACTTTTCAGTAACCGGCAATATGCAGCTTGCTGACTTTATCTTGTTCTCTGATATCACCACGGCACCATCATGCAGCGGGCTATTTTTCTGAAAAATACTTTCCAGCACCCGTTTTGATATTTTGGCATCTAATACCTCGCAGCTGTTCTGGTAAAACTGCTCATCATAATACTTGGCAAAAACAATTAGCGCACCGGTACGGGTTTGTTTCATACTCCGGCAGGCATCAATAATAGGCTTTATACGCGCGTAGTTGTTCTTTTCGGCATCTACCTTACCAAAAAAATAGCGCCACCAGGCTTTATTCCGCTGTAAGGAAGCATTCTTACCAACCAATAATAAAAACCGCCTGATTTCTTGCTGAAACACTATCATAACTGCAATAATACCCACATCAGCTACCCTTTTAAGGATGCCGGCAAGCAGGGGCATTTTTGCCTCGGGGACTATAAAGTAAAGTACATAGATGAATGCAAGCCCAATAAATATATTAGCGGCAATAGTTCCCCGTATCAGATTGTATAACTGATAAATAATAATAGCCAATAATAGAATATCTAATATGGCAAAAGGGGTTATCTTAAGGCTGCTAAAATCAAAAGATTGCATGTTACGAAGTTAATAAGTTTCCTTAAACATCGTTTATTACAAAAAGCAGATTATTTATTGCGTTCGGTAGTAAAGCGCACTAATTGCTCCAGCCCGGTACGGGCCTCACCGGCAGGGAAAGTGTTTAATATTTCAAAGGCTGCATCTGTATAGGTTTTCATCTGGGTATCTGAATATTGCAGCCCGCCTTTTTCTTTAACAAAGTTAATTATCTCGGTAATCTTTTGCGGATCATCGTTATGGTTCTTCACCATATTTATCATCCTTTTCTTTTCGCTGCTTTCGCTGTTGTTCAGCGCGTAGATCAGTGGCAGGGTTACCTTTTTTTCTTTAATATCAATACCCAACGGTTTGCCCACATCATCAGTACCAAAATCAAACATATCATCTTTGATCTGAAAAGCGATGCCTATCTTTTCGCCAAACAGGCGCATTTTCTCAATAGTCTCCTCATCGGCCCCGGCAGATGCCGCCCCGCATGCGCAGCACGAAGCAATTAACGAAGCTGTTTTTTGTCGGATAACCTCATAGTATACAGCCTCGCTGATATCCATCCGCCTAACTTTTTCTATTTGTAGCAGTTCACCTTCGCTCATTTGTTTAACGGCTTCTGATACTATTTTAAGCAGCTTAAAATCGCCGTTATCAATTGAAAGCAACAAGCCTTTTGATAACAGGTAATCGCCTACCAACACCGCTATTTTATTTTTCCATAAAGCGTTGATAGAAAAAAAGCCCCGACGCTGGTAGGAGTTATCTACCACATCGTCATGCACTAAAGTAGCAGTATGCAACAGTTCAACCAAAGCGGCGCCACGGTGGGTGCTCTCATTTATCCCGCCACAAATACTGGCCGAAAAAAACACGAACATGGGTCTTATCTGTTTGCCTTTACGTTTTACAATGTAGTGGGTAATACGATCAAGCAAAGGCACAGAGCTTTGCATAGAAGTTTTAAACTTCTCTTCAAAAACATCAATTTGTGCAGCAATAGGTCTTTTAATGTCGTTGATATTCAGCATCGAAACAAAGCGTGCTTTTTATGCAATTACCTTACCTGGCAATTCGCAGCAAACATAAGCTAAAAAAATATATCTGCGCAAACACCTATTATTTAATTACGATTAAACCATTGCCCGGTTTTACACTCTATTATAATAGTTAGTTTAAATACAAAGTTGAGTTTGTGAGTTTTTGAGTTAAAGTTTTCGTTTGAGCGGGGCCTGCAAAACAGGTCCCGCTTTTTTATTGCCCATAAGCGTTATATTTTTACCTTTGCAATCCTTAAATACCCGGAGAGGTGTCTGAGTGGTCGAAAGAGCACGCCTGGAAAGTGTGTATACGCCAAAAGTGTATCGAGGGTTCGAATCCCTCCCTCTCCGCAATACGAGATTCCATTGGAATTATCATAAGGCTGTTCGATTTCGAGCAGCCTTAATTGTTTTAATTTCAATAGGTTATGTTCAAACTCTGGATGTATCCAAGGTGTTCTAAACACCCCCTCTTTAAATGTGAGACTATGTTTGAACACCTCGTTTAAAATAGCGTGTTGCTGATTTATAGAAGCATCTTCAAAAATCGCCGGTAAATTGAGCATATAAGGTAAGACAAGTAATTCCTGATTGATATAATCCTCCAAATCACCGTCCAATTCATCTTTGCGTTTAAGCAATTGCCCTTTTTCTGCAATGAACTTTTTGTTCCATTTCTTGTAAGTCGCGCCATTAATTGTATCGTCCATTAGCTTTTTTTCTGCACTATCCATCTTTTCTTCGAGCCTTTCTAATTGATCCGTCACCACTTTTAACTCCTTGTTACGGTTGACATTCATCGCACTTAAACCGCTCTTTACCTCTGTTACTATTTCATCAATAGCCTCTTGCGTAAAACTAAGATTGACCAAAAGCTTACTAAACTGTTCATGAAGCAGAGCACCCGAAATATTAACGTTGCTATGCTTGATACAACGATAATATAAGTAGTATTTGTTCTTACCCTTGCTCCAACCCGCCGTCATGCTTTGGCCACAACAAGGGCTCCTTAAAATACCTTTTAACGGAAATTCGTTTTTGGGTTGGGTTTTCATTGACCGTTTGGTAAGTCCAAGCATTTCTTGCGTTCGCCAGTATTGTGTTTCTGATATTATCGGCTGGTGAATGGCCTTAATGATTTTTTCAGGGTTTTTACCACTTGCCACGACTCTTACAAGGCCTGCATACAAGGGGTTAATCAAAATTCTAAATATAGCCCCGTTACCGCTTTGAGGGAAACCCAAGTCCTTTATTTCTTTGTGAATTAAATAACGTGGTACACCGGCTAAATAATCACGGAAAATCTTTTGAACGATATAGGCTTTTGTTTCATCTACAACCAATATCATCTTACCATCCTGTTGCCTACCGTTTAAGTAACCATAAGGCGCTTTATTTAAATATCTACCAGACTCTTGTGCATGACGTGCGCTCAATTTAGCTCTGCGCCGAATGGTTAGCAGCTCCTGATTAGCAATGAGGTATTTAAACGCCCTCAAAAGAAACACCGAGGGGTCAGAAGTGTCGATGTCCAAAGGCTCACTGGTAGCGATCACTTTGAGGCCGTATTTCTTTTCTAACTGCTCAATTTTTTGTAAAGCTTCGGGCAGGTTACGGCTAAACCGGTCATGGTCAAGTACGATCAGGTATTTTACTTTGCCTTTGTGCAGTTTGATAAAATTTTCGAGCGCGATATAATCGGGTCGATCAAAGGTATAGCTGGATGCCCCATCATCCACAAATACAGATTCGAGAACGATGTGGTTATACTCACAATAATCCTTGATATTCTTTTCCTGGTAGTCTATGGAGTGAACTGACTGATCCTTTTTACTTATTCTTATGTATCCTATCGCATCCATTTTTTTGCTTTTTAACGATGATTTCTACAATAATCTCAGCAATCAATTTACGAAAATTATGGCTATTTTCGGCACTATTTAGGTGTTTTCTTGCTGAAAAATCATCATTTTTTTCTATACCCAGCGGGGTAGAATTATCAATTTGTTCTATCATCACAGTTACCTTTTTGATAAATAAAAAAGCAAAACTGCACGCTCAAAAATTAACCTATTCGCAAGTAGCCCGTGAGACACGAGAAATTAAATTTGCATTTGATAAACAGTTTAAAAAGCTATCGAACCTGTTTGAAAGGCTTATAAATTATAACCCCCGATACAAAAGCATTGATTAACAATTGATTCTTTCATTAAAGCAACCAAATGAGTTACAAAAAATGTGCATAATAGCGGCTAATATTGCATACTATTTATTGGGTAACTTATAAGTTTTTTCAAATCCATTCGATATTAATCTCATTTTTTAAATTTAATCTATTGAATATTTATATATAGATTTCAATCCTATTTACCACAACGTATATTTAAGTCCAAACCTAGGAACTTATCCGCCAATGAACGATATAGATCTCTATTATGAAGCTAAGCTGCGTTATCATCAACTTATCCCAAATAGGGAAGATGGTTTAGTATTGCTTGCTTTGTTTCAGGCCATAAGCATTAAAAATTATAGAGCGGATACAATAACGCTATTGAATAATGTTCGATGGCTTCCAAATTGCCTAAACGGGTTTCGTAAAATTTAAACCTCAATTCCTTCGCAATCTTTTCATTTACAATGATTTGTATTGCTTTAAAGTCCTCCATCGTCATCAATTCTGATTCTATCAAATTTCTTTTGAACGTTTTAGGACTAAGAACACCTATCTGATGACCAAGTCCGCGAATATGCTGTTCCACTAATTTTCTATTAAAGGTATGAGTCCTGAAGCTTTTTGATAATTCTGACAATCTTAAGTGGCCTTTTCGAGTAGTCATTCCAATATAAAGCAGTTCATCTTTATCATAAATTAGATACAGTCCCATTTCCTTGATCTTTGTAATCTGATCAAATTTCAGGAATGGCTGGTTTAATGCAATTTGGATTTGCTTTTTAAACCATGTTGCCCGTTGTAGAAAGACTGGATCATCTGTATCTAGAATTAAGGGATTATCTGTCATTGTGAATATAATTTTGAAAGCCGTGTTACTGCAAAAGTGTCGATATAGTATGATAAATATTGATTATTAGCAAATAATGCTTATAAACTATTCTTTTTTGGAATTAATATTTAGCCTAAATAATATAAAGAAAATGATATTACCTATTTGATTATCATTCATATATTTACTTAATATCAATTGACCTAATCTGACATTTATAACCTTCAGGAACAAGTAAATTCAAACACCACAACCGGAGCTAACTTATCACATGGAAAATACAATAGACTGGAGTAAACATCACATTTTAAAAACTAGTACTGAGACGTTATCCAGCGATGAAACACCGATGCCAAAAAATTGGCGACCTAAAATAGAACCTTGGTTAAGCGCAATTTTTCAAACAGAGCATTTTTCACTTTTGGTTGGCTCGGGTTTAACGAATGCTTTAGCCTATATTTCAAAAATAGATGCCCAGGCAATGGGGCGACTTACATTAACTGGTGAGGACTATAAAGATAAAATCACAGCAAGCGCAAATAAATCAGCTTCAGCAATGGAAAGAGGCGAAGCTAACCTTGAAGACGACTTCCGCGTCGCTTTAGAACTACTAAAAGGATATGAAATATTAGAAGACGCCAACCAGACGGGTTTAAAAACAGAGTTAAACTCCGAGCTTAATAAGTTCATTAAAAATATTCTTTCGACTGAGAAGGCGTTTAAAGATCAATTATCAAGTGGGGATGCTACCAAACAAGAAGCGGCAATTAACGCGTTTGGATATTTGCAGGCTTTCTTATTAAGCTTTTCAAGTAGAGCAGCCTCCCGTGAACGACTGAATGTATTTACTACTAATTATGACAGGTTTTTAGAATACGGTTGTGATGAGGTTGGCGTTATCCTGTTAGACCGATTTAAAGGGAAATTGCAACCTATATTTCGCAATACACGGCTTGAATTGGACTACCATTACAATCCACCTGGAATAAGAGGTGAACCACGATATGTTGAAGGTGTTGCCAGAATAACCAAATTACACGGCTCCATAGATTGGAACTTTAAGGGCCATGGAAAAATAATTAGAGCACTTTTACCATTTGGTGCCCATGATACCCATCCGGATATTCCAAAAGATGCGACTGACCATGTTGTAATATACCCTAATTCTGCAAAAGATATTGAAACAGCCTATTACCCGTATTCAGAACTCTTTAGAGATTTCTCTACTGCAATTTGTCGCCCAAATTCCGCTGTAGTTACTTACGGGTATGGATTTGGTGATTCCCACATCAATAGAATAATAGCAGATATGTTTACAATACCCTCTACACATTTGGTCATTATTGCTTTCAGTGATCCTGGAAATAGGGTGCAAAAGTTTCTACGTGATAAAAATAAAGCCCAATATACTTTATTATTGGGCAGCCATTTTGGCGATTTAGAACAATTGGTTGATAATTATCTACCTAAATCAGCTATCGACCGCTTGACCATCAAAATGAAAGATCTTATTGGCAAAAGGGATTTTGGCGCATATGATTCGGGACAATCAACACCTTCTGTAAATTCACCAAACCCAGGAAACGATAATGACGACCTCCCATTTTAATTTCGATCAGCTACGTAATTTAAGCATAGGAACAGTTGATTTTGTTTCTCCGAATGAGATTAAGGTACTTCTTGAAACCGATGCGCCTCAAAATACCGCATTAAACACCGGGGTGCCTAGTTTATTTCCCCGAATCAACGGGTTTGTTTTAATACCCAACGAGGTTGGTGCATTAGTTGGGATAATCAGTTGGTTAGGTGTTGAGCATTCTCAATTTCCAAAAAGAAAAGGGTTTCGAGATTATGACTTAATAGATCTACCTTTTCCATTACGGAAAATGGCAATTAACCCAATCGGGACACTAAAGACTGAAATTAAAAATAAGGAAACCGTTTATAAGTTAGAACGCGGTATATATTCATTCCCGTCGATTGGAGATACTGTAGTTCTCCCAAAGGACGAACAATTACGGTCAATTATTGAAAATGATGATGAACAAGCTTATGTAAAAATTGGTATTGCTCCAGTTGCTGGTAATGCTGTAGTAAAAATAAACCCAAATAAACTTTTTGGCCGACATGTGGCCGTTTTAGGTAATACGGGCAGCGGGAAATCATGTTCAGCAGCGGGAATAATAAGATGGTCGCTGGAACAAGCCAAGCTCCAAAAAAAAGAAACCAGTGGTTCATTAAACGCACGATTTTTAATACTTGACCCCAATGGTGAATATTCGGAATCATTTGATGATCTCGATGTGCCAGTTAAGAGATTCAAAATAGAACTTTCTGAAAGAGAAAAATCTACGTTCCAGCAGTTGCGGGTGCCTGCATGGTTTTGGAACAGCTACGAATGGAGTTCCTTTACGCTTGCCACCGGCCGAACACAACGACCAATTTTAAGACGGGCGCTACGCGAGTTAAAAGGCGGAATAAAGCTGGATGCGGATGACGTAACACCAGCGGTTAAAAGCTATTTTTCAAGTTGTGCAATTTCATTACGTGCAGACATCAACACCGGAGTTAGCGCTTTCAAAGACAAACCAGGAAGAGGCGAGTTTGGGAAAAAGATACAAAGCCTTGCCAGGGAAGCGACTTTTTTTGCAGGCAAAAGTAAAGATGCCCTTAAACAGAATTTAGAAACCCTTTCAAGTGCACTGGAAGCAATAGCGAGATTTAGATACCGAACTTTCGTTAATAGTTCCGGCGAAACTGTAGAGTACTACGAAGGCTTTGAAATCTCTGAAGCATCCGGCGCTTTGGACGCGGTCAATACCCTTCTAAACTCCATTGGTGGAATATCTTTAAACGAAGGCCCAAATGAAGATATGCCAATCGAGTTTGATATTTCGATGCTTTCAGACCACCTTGAAGTTATATCAGAAGAACAAGGCGTATTACAGTTTCTGGACTTTTTAATTATGAGAATCCGGACACTAATGGCGGATACCAGAATGAAGGATACCATAGGGAATGATCCCGAAATAACATTGGAACAATGGTTGGTAGATTATATATCAGGTATCACGATTATAGATTTGTCGCTGATCCCTGCTGATATTATCCATATTATCGTGGCAGTTATTTCAAGAATAACTTTTGAAGCCATACAACGATACAGGCGACTTAAAGGAAATGTATTGCCTACAGTGCTAATGCTCGAAGAAGCACACAATTTTATAAAAAAACACCACTCGTCAACCGATGAAATCAGCCCTTTAGACATTTGCAGTCAAACTTTTGAAAAAATTGCAAAAGAGGGTAGAAAGTTTGGCCTCAGCTTAATCATTTCATCCCAACGACCATCAGAGCTATCTGACACGGTACTATCACAATGTAATACATTTCTATTGCATCGACTGGTAAATGATCGCGATCAGGATCTGGTAAGAAGATTAGTGCCAGATACGATAGGTGGTTTGCTAAATGAATTGCCTATGCTACCTACTAGAAAAGCAATTCTATTAGGTTGGGCATCGCCGATTCCAATTCTTGTCGAAATAAATGAATTAGAAAAAAAATATCGGCCAAAATCAGATGACCCCGATTTTTGGGAAGTCTGGACTGGAGAAACTGAAAGAAAAGAAGATTGGAAAGCTATTGCTGATGAATGGAAAGGAGAAAAAGGTTCACAATCTGGTCAAACTGAAGATGCGGGAACTGCAACAGAAGAAGATACTACTCAAGCAGCCGCAGATGACGATGACTTACCTTTTTGAATCATTTAATCGTATGCAGCAATTCTGAGCTTTTAAAACAATAACCTCGTTTCTGTTTGTTTGGGTAGTTACTTTCCTGGTTTTTTGAGAAATATTTGAATTCTGCATAGTCGCGTGGTTCGTTACTAACATTTTGGTACGCGTGATAATTTTCCAACTACTTACCAATAAAGTGAATTCATAATTGAATATATATCTTTCGCATCTACCGTCTCACATGCGAACTGCAACAAATTAATCACCTCATCTTTGACTATCAATCAGAAAGTCATGAAAATTCAACATCCCATGCCCGGCCTGAAAGGACGAGCCTTTAATGGCACCCGCTATCCCAAGATCAAACGCACTCGAACGGAGCCGCGACAGCGGATACATCAGCTTTTACGATCCTTTATTCCAATTGAGCCGCCCGGTAGACAGCAAGGCGCTGCTCGGAATTAGCATACGGGCGAAGCCGATATGCGGTAAAGAGCGTCCGATTTTTCTTTGAAAAATTGGAGCAAGCGGGAATTGGGCAGAGCCCTATTCTGCTTGCCGTTTGCCCTGCAAACGGGGTTTTATGTATACTCCGGGTATACATTGGGGCCATAGAAGTACAGATACGCCGGAAAAATGTATACAGTAGTGTATACAATGATTAATAAATATGATGAAAGTGACTAAAGACCTCAATGTTAAAACCATCCGGTTTCCTATTGCGCTCGATGATAAAATCAGTAAGCTGACCAAAAAATTCGGGCGAGGCAAACTGCAATTATTCAGCCAGATGGTAGAGTACTTTCACCGTACCGGCAAAGACCCGGCAGATATTAATGATGAGGTATTAAAAAATACGCTGGTTAAAAATCATGATACCTATATCCGTTTCATCCGGGCGCAGGAGGAAAAAATGCTTATTCCCATCAAGACCGAGGTTGACCGTATGGTCGCCTCACAGTTCAAGATTATCGACAGCTTTAATAACCAGGTCTTAAAAGCAAATAGGGATATACTGGCAGGCCAGGCACAGCAGGCAGCCGAAACAAATCGCGTACTTAAAACTATTGCAGATAAGTTGGACGACAAGGAAAGCCTGAAACTTAAATTCCTGTATATCCTGAATTATTATAGCAAAACCAGCTTTAATGCTTCGTCAAAAGACCGGGAGATATTACTTCAGGAGACACGGCAACATATTAATAAACTTTAAAATTAAGTTTTCCCCTACCTGGGGGCTAAGGAGGGCTTATGTATATCAATATCACAGACAGCGAAACCGCAGATAATAAAGGCAGCAGCAGCGGCCTGGTACATTATCTGGATAAGGAAAACCAGATGGATAAGGAAAGAAGACCGGAACTATGGTTTAACCAGGAACGTCATAGCATACAATCCTATGAAACCATGCAGGCCATCGATACTAATGTGGCTAAACTGGGCAGGGCCGATTCCAAGTTTTTCCTTATCAATATCAGCCCAAGCCAGAAAGAGATCGCCTTTCTCAAAGAAAAATACGGGGAACAGGGTGCAAAGGAACAACTGAAGGCCTATGCAGCTAAGGTCATGGACGAATATGCCATGAATTTCAAACGGCCGGGCATCAACAGCAATAATGACCTGCTTTGGTTCGGTAAACTGGAAAACTATCGTTATTACAGCCATAAAGACCTGGAAGTCAAACAGGGATTAAAAAATCGCGGCGAACGCAAGCCGGGTGAACAAATGCATGTTCAGGTCATCGTGAGCCGCAAGGACGTCACCAATAAGGTTAAGCTCAGCCCGATGAACAATTCACGGGGTAAAAACGCGGCCCATTCCCAGAAGCTGGGTCAATTTGACCGTTCAGCCTTCAAACAATCAGGTGAAACGCTGTTTGACCAGTATTTTAGTTTTGAACGTGGTTTTACCGATACTTTTCGCTATGCCAATGAACAGAAGAAAGGCAACTTAGATCAAAGGATAGCCATTCATGCGGAAAAGCGAAGCCACGAAACAGCACAGAAATTAAGGCCGGCCCAAAAGCAGCAACAAAATGCGCCAATCAAAAATTATGGCAAGACACAAGTTCCTGCCAATATACTACAGATCGCACTCGCCAAAGCGGGGACTGAGGTAGCGCCGATCATCCCGCGCAAAAAGAAGAAAAGAAAAAATAACGAGCAGCAACAAGATCAGGGACTGACTTTATAATCATTTCAATTATCTATTTACCATAAAGATCAACGTTCTCCCTATCGGGGAAGATGTGTAGAAAGCACTCATGCAAACAGGAGAAGATACACAGGGATTACGCAAGATAATCGACTTTACCCGGTTGATCAGCATATTCATATTGGCCATCCATTTTTATATCTGCTGTTACCAGGCATTTATAAGTTGGCACTGGACAGCAATGATAACTGATCATATTATAGGCAACATTGCCCGTATAGGTTTATTTAATGATCTATGGAAACCGAAACTGGCGGCTCTGCTGTTTTTGATTATATCCCTGACCGGCGTAAAAGGTAAAAAGGATGAAAAGATCAACTACAAGAGCATTGTTGCCTATTTGCTTACCGGCCTGCTCATTTATTTTATAAGCACCTTAAGTTTTTACCTGCCGTTCAGTTTCCAGGTAATTGCCATTGTTTATATGGCCTTAACGGGGATAGGTTATTTGCTCATCTTAACAGGCGGCACCTGGTTGTCACGCTTACTGAAAGACAAACTCCATAAGGATATCTTCAATTCAGAAAATGAAACTTTTCCGCAGCAGGAAGAATTATTGGAAAATGAGTACTCCATCAACCTGCCTGCTAAATACCGGCTCAAAGGAAAGATACGCAATTCCTGGATCAACTTTATCAATCCATTTCGGGGGATTTTGGTGGCGGGTACACCCGGCGCGGGTAAATCGTATTTCGTAATCAGACACATTATCGACCAGCATATCAAAAAAGGCTTTTCGATGTTCGTTTATGATTTTAAATACGATGACCTCTCGAAGATAGCCTACAACAAACTATTAATGTACAAGGACAATTACAAGGTTAAACCTGCCTTTTACGTGATCAATTTCGACGACCTGAACCATACCCACCGCTGTAACCCGTTGGAGCCGGAAGCCATGACCGATATTACAGATGCAACGGAAGCAAGCCGAACGATCATGATGGGACTGAACCGCGAGTGGATCAAAAAACAGGGGGAATTTTTCGTGGAAAGCCCGATCAACTTTTTAACAGCCGTAATATGGTATCTGCGCAAATACCAGGATGGCAAATATTGCACCCTTCCCCATGTGATCGAATTGATGCAGGCCGACTATGAACAGCTATTCTCTGTGTTACAGCAAGAAGAACAGGTGCGGGTATTAATCAATCCATTTATTTTGGCTTATAATAACAATGCCAAAGCGCAATTAGAGGGTCAGATCGCTTCCGCCAAAATAGGCCTGGCCCGGTTAGCTTCCCCGCAATTATATTATGTATTGAGCGGCAATGACTTTACGCTGGATGTCAATAATCCCGAAGAACCAAAGATCGTCTGCATGGGAAACAACCCGCAGAAGCTACAAATTTATGGAGCGGTGCTGTCCCTGTATATATCCCGCATGATCAAACTGGTAAACCGGAAGGGCCAGTTAAAAAGCAGCCTGGTCTTCGATGAATTTCCCACCATCTTTTTTAATAATATGGACAGCTTGATCGCTACGGCGCGGAGCAATAAGGTGGCTACGACTTTAGCTGTACAGGATTTCAGCCAGCTACGAAAAGACTATGGCCCTGAACAGGCGGATGTAATCACAGGTATTGTCGGTAATATCATCAGCGGGCAGGTGACCGGGGATACCGCCAAAACCTTAGCTGATAACTTTGGCAAGATCGTTCAGGACAAGAACAGTATGACCATTAACAGCAGCGATACCTCTACCACTAAAGCTACTCAACTGGATTACGCGATACCAGCTTCTAAAATTGCGGCGCTCTCCTCAGGTGAATTTGTCGGCATGGTGGCCGATAATCCCGAACAGAAAATACAGCTTAAATTATTTCACAGTGAGATACAGAACAACCATGAGGCTATTGCCAAAGAAGAAGTCGGGTATAAACGGATACCTTTAGTGGAATATGTTTCGCCGGAAGACGTTGAGGAAAACTACCGGAAAATCAAGGCAGAAATAAGCGTCCTTATCGCTGAAGAAATGGAAAAGATCGAAGCCAGGAAACCTAAAGAGCCACCTCAAACCCAGGACAACGAAAAAGAAGAAAAATCAAAAGGAAGTGAGGAAAACAACGAAGAAAAAGATATATCGATGTAAAGGCTAAGGCGGGCAAAGACGTAAAATAAAATCCCCTAACGCTCGCTGCCCGGGGCTTTCAACCCTATCACAACAGATAGAAGGTTCCATCTGTTATTGAGGTAGGCTTACTGAAATATTTTTTAATAATTTTCTTTCGTTATTATTGATCTGGCATTATAGTCACAAGTGTGTTAGCGGGCAACAAAATTCACGAAGCTATTTGACATTATTATTGCTTGTAATAGCCATCAAAGGGATCATTCTGTAAAGAATAATAAATGAAGATATTATAGTTAAAGCTCCGATTAGTAAGATCGATGCGTTAATATTAAAAACATCCGAAATAACTCCGGTAAGTATAGCGCCGATGGCATAGCCTAAGTCTCTCCAAAGCCGGAAAGTCCCTATGCTTTTGGGCCTATCCGCAGGGTGCGTATTCTCGGCTATGGCCGCCAAAAAGGTTGGATACACGAGTGCTGTTCCTATACCCAAAATAACGGAAAGGACGATGAACTGAGTAAAAGAAACCGCCACAATAAACATTAACAAGGCAATACCCTGGATCAGCATTCCCCAAAAAAGCAAGGTCTTTTTTGCATAATGGTCAGCCATTTTACCAGTATATATCTGACTGATACTCCACACGCCGGGGTAAGTCGCTGTGATGATTCCTATTTCCCCCAGTGTAAACCCTTTGGCCGCGAATAAAATGGGAAACAGTCCCCATACCATTCCGTCATTTAAATTATTTATTAGTCCGGCTTGTGTGACTGATCCCAAATTCGGGTTCTTCCAGGTTGTATCCTTAAAGATATTCGTCAAACGTGGGACGACACTTTGTAATCCTTCCTTGATACTGTGATGTCCGGTATCTTTAATGAATAACCAGCTCGTCAGAAATCCCGCTAAAGCTATTGCGATCCCTATATAAAAAGGATAAGGCCGGAGCCCGTACTGGCTTGCCACCCAACCGGTAGAGAAACCGACTAAAGCCAATGCCCCATATCCCGCAAACTCATTTAAGCCCATGGCAAGGCCTCTGTTTTTTTCGCCGACCAGGTCTATTTTCATGACGACGGTCGTTGACCACGTTAAACCCTGGTTGATGCCTAATAAAACGTTGGCTGCTATGATCCAGTTCCAGGAAGGCGCAAGCATCAATATGATGGGGACAGGAATACCGATCAGCCAGCCAATCGTCAGCAGTTTCTTGCGTCCTAAATAGTTTGCAAATGTTCCGGTGAAATAATTTGTCGCTGCCTTGACCACACCAAAAACAACTATAAAAGAGAGGATGATCGTTTTGGCAACGATATGAAATTCCTTTTCGGCGATCTGCGGCAGGATAGACCTTTCCAGTCCTACCATACCTCCGACGAAGGCATTGACGATAACAAGCAGGGTAAACTGTTTCCAGTTCTCTTTTAAGCCGAGTTCTATTTTATCCATACCTGGTCTGTTGCTAATCCTTTTAAAGTACATAGTACCAGTGCGAGAGAACTGATGCTTCCCTGCTCCAATCCCTTTTCAAAATCAGTTCCGTTTTGCGCCATCGAATTAGTGATATGTGCAAAGCAGATCACGTCTTTATTTTTTGCTTCTGCAAAGGCATATAAAGCAGCCGCTTCCATTTCGACGACCTGAACATTTGCCGCCCTCATGTCTTCGATTGCGTGCGCAGTTTCCCTATACGGGGCATCCGTCGTCCAGCTCCTGCCTGTTCCGACATAGGGCAATTGGTTAGGCAGCGTGTTTTTTAACCTCGCCAACAAATCGGAACTAATACCCGATACTTTTTCTGGTGGTAAATAATGATAGCTTGTTCCTTCATCACGTATAGCATCTTCAATCAAAATATAATTTATGTCTGCTGGAATCTCACCAATAAGACCTGAAGACGTAATGCTTATCAGCGTTTGACAGCCTGAAACAAATAGCTGTTCGGCCAATAACACAGCGAAAGAAGCGCCTACGGCGCAGGCGATTATTCCCAGTTCGTATTCTTCTAACCGGAATTCATAGAGTTTAGTGTGATAGCACGCCCAGGAGGTATTTATGCGAGCCTGGCCGGTTCTCAAGAGATAGTCCAGTATATCGCCGTCAGGGTCAAGGAGACAAATCGAAGGGATAGACCCATCCGGCAGGCTTTTTTGACGTCTCACTTCGCGAAGCAGGTTTTCAGGCTTAAAAACGCTGTCCTCATGGTAATACTTGCTGTCGGAAATTTTCATTTCGCTGATTTAATCTTTAAGAGCATTTTTTCCAGGTCAGTACCGTGCAGGTCGGTGGCGATAACAGTTCCATTGCCGTTAATTAATACATTGTACGGAAGGCTTTCAATCTGGTAGCTTTTTGCTGCACCCGAATTCCAGAATTTCAAATCGCTCACCTGTGTCCAGGTTATGCCCAATTTGTTTATAGCATTGACCCATTCCGCTTTTTTGGAATCGAGTGAGACGCCAAAAATCTCAAATCCCATCGCTCCCTTAAAAGCAGTGTGACGGTATTTTCTATAGAGTACGGCTAATTCCGGTTGTTCGCCGACGCAAGGGGCGCACCAGCTCGCCCAAAAATCGATGAGCACGATTTTGCCCTTTTTTGAAGAAAGGGAAATAGTATCGCCTTTCGGGCCGGGAAGTCTGATCTCAGGCGCTGCATTACCTGGTTTCGTGCCATGGACAGGCTTAGATGACTGAGCACTGGCAGTTGCCGCTACAGCGATCAGTAAAAAGCCGGCAAAAAATAGTTTATGCATTCTTTCCGTGTTTAATTATTAGTTGGATATCCCTGATCGATCCAGTCAGCTTTTAGGTTACGGGGCAGATTCAGCAGTTTTTGATTTGTAAATCTTAGCTCATTCAAAAGCTTAAATGCGGGCCTGATATTTGGACAATGTTCAAACGGGCAACAACCGCAATAGATCACAATTTCCCGGTCTTTCTTTTCTTTTAAAAGAAGCGTTTTCAGCTTGCTAAGATTCACCTGATCATGTACGGCGCCTATATCAACCGAACCTTTTATTAAAGCGGCAGGTCCCACACTGATAATCAGCAGTTTATCCTTAGCATTTGATTTAATGAGGTCGGCCAGCTGCTTGGGGGCCAATAGCTGCTCCGGTTTCCATGGCTCCGGGTTACTTTGGGCAGCAGTAGTTAAAGAAAATGCGATAGCTATCGCAGCAATAAGAAATCCGATTTTTTTCATTTTAGTTTAGTTAATGGCACATCTGTTTGCCCCGCCCTCAACCTCTGCCGGGTCAATACTTTGCGTATCTCCGACCAGGTTTAATTCAACGATAGTTTTATAATTTGGCGGTGTCGGCGGAATTTTTGAAAGGATATTGTCGATAAAATCATTTTCAGCCAGTTTTAATGCAGGAACTTTCTCCTTAATATCTTTCAGCGTAGAGGCAATTACCAGGTTATCGAAGGGAACCGGCTTACTGGCATGTCCCGGCAAAACAAGATAATCGGGGTTCATACCCATTAGCTTGCTTAACGATTGATACAGCAAACCAGCGCGTTTTTTTAACTCTGCTTCTTCTGCCTTTAAATCCGGCCTGCCAACGCCTTCAGTAAAAAGCGTATCACCGGTGAAAAGATAATGTTCGTTGACAGCATAGGTCATGCTTTCCATCGTATGGCCGGGCGTATGTATCGCTTTTAATTGGGCGGAGCCAAAATAGAGTATATCTCCATTTTTCACTTTGTTGACGGGATATTGCAGTTTATCCTGGTCAGGCATATACAAACCTGCATGCGTGTATTGGGATAAGGCTAAGGAACGAGACAGATGATCTGCATGAATATGGGTGTCTAACACATATTTGATCTTCCAGCCATTTTCTTCTGCAAGCTTTACATAGATATCCCTGTCCAACGAGGCATCGATCACAATGGCTTCATTATCTGATGCTACCATATACGACAGGCAGCCTTTTCCGGTTCTTCTGATCTGAATGACCGTTATTTTTTCATCCTGTAACCTGGCTGTATTCCAGGCCGAACTCCAGGCTTTCATGCCACCTTCCAGCGAGAATGCTTGTATTCCCGCTTCGCGCAAAGCCGAGGCAGCTACCTGGCTTATTCTGCCGGCTGCACAAACTGTTATGACTTTCGTATTCGCGGGAATTTCAGCCTGCTGAAGTTTGGAATAATCTCCGCTTTTCAAGTCTTCGTAAACTTCGAGATGCTTACTTTCGGGTATTTGCCACTCCTGCCGCTGTTCCAGCGGTCTTACGTCAAGCACCAAAACTTGCTCGCCTTTTTCAAGCGCTGCTCTTAAATTATCGGCGCTGATACTAAATTTTTCTTTTTCCATGATCATTGGTTAAGCATTCATTTCTACAGGTAACCCCTTTAGTTTCCAGTCGGGAAAACCTTCTTCAAGACGGACAGCGTTGTAATTATGCTCTTTTAACAGCGCGACAGCGTCGTCTGCAAAGACGCAAAAGGGGCCCCTGCAATAAGCAATTATGGTCTTATCCGGTGGAAGTTCAGCCATCCGGTCAAGCAATTGTTCAACGGGGATAGAGATGGACCGGGCGATATGGCCTGATAAATATTCTTCCTCCGGACGGACATCTAATAAAACCACATGCCCCCCTTCCATTTTATCAATAAGCTCATCAATCGTTACTGATTCCAGGATCTGTTTTTGCTCTCTGAAATCTTTCACCACGCGATTGATCTCTGCAATTCGGGATGTGCCGAAATCGCGCATCAGCTTCCATATTTCCGCAACTTTATCGCTGCTTAGCCGGTAATAAATATGATTGCCCTGTTTCTTGATCTCGACCAGGCTCCCGGCTTTTAAGACCTGGAGATGCTGGGAGGTATTGGCGACAGACATGCAGGTTTCCAATGCAATTTTTTCGACTGTTTTCTCTCCCTGTGCCAGCAGGTCGACGATCTCCAGCCGCCGGGGATTGCTTAATGCGCCGCTAATGCGCGCAAGTTCAGCAAATACGGTGTCCTTATATGCTCTTTTTTCCATAAAAACGATTTCTCAAAAATAGAGAAAATAATCTATTCAAGTAATTTATTGAATAGATTATTTTTTTTTGAATGAATCATGGGGAATACTTACTCTGAGTTAAAGACGACTGAAAGAGGGGTGCAAACCTGGGTATTTAATCTCACATGCATGGTTTGCGTACCCTGTTCAATGAAGCCAGAAAGATTTACAATAATGAAGATGTCGGCGTTGGTTAAAATAAAGCAATTATCCTTTTAAGGTTTATAAAATTGGTCACCGCCAAAAAACCAAAAAAAAGAAGCATTCCTGCTGAACAGGTTATTAAACTAAAAAACTGTGTTGTAAAGCCTGATTTGTGGATCATAGCTATCAAGATTGTAGAAATCCACAGCATTTGAACAAAACCGAAACCTCCCAAGCCACAAAAAAGTAAAATAAAGGAATTAACCGACCCCATAGAACAACGTAAAACCATGCGCCTTGTAAGCGTATAAGAATCATGAGAACATTCATTTTATTTTGTCTTACCTGCATAGTTGCAACTGACGCATTTCTTGCCGCTACCATGTTGTCAAATAAGTTACCACTATTTATTGTAGGTTTTGGAGTTTGGATTTTGTTTCTTATTTACTTTGCTAAGAAGATAAGAGGATAGCATAACAATAAAAAATCCCGAGCACTCGCTGCCAGGGATTTTTAACCTAAGTATTATGATTTGAAAAACACCCGGGCTCATAAAAATGTAGTTCATAGATAATCAACGGAGGATATTTATGAAACAACAAGTAATTCAAGATGTAAACGATGTAAACATTATGCCTCAATTAGAAAGAGCCTGTGGTTTGGATATGCACAAAGACAAGATCGTTGGCTTTATCTCCGGGAAAGATGGCAGCAATCAAGAGTTTAGGGAATTTGGGACATATACCTGTGAACTGAAACAGATCAGAGATTGGTTACAAGAGAGTGATATTCACCATTGTCTGATGGAAAGCACGGGTATTTATTGGATGAGTTTATACGCCATACTCACCGATGCAGGCATCGAAGTCATTGTGGCGAATCCGGTTCATATCAAGCAGATGCCTAAGCGCAAAACGGATCGCAAGGATGCTAAATGGCTTTGCACGTTGTTATTGCATGGATTGGTGCGACCGAGCTTTATGCCAGACAACACACAACGGATCATCAGGGATTATTGCCGCAATCGCTTATTCTATACTTGGCAGCTTAACAGGATAAGGAACCGTCTGCTGAAGATATTGGAGAGCAACAACATCAAACTGCGTTCTGTCATTAGTTCTATCCACACCTTATCAGCTATGGATATGATACGATTGCTGGCAAAAGGAGTTACCGACCATGAGCAATTGCTGAATTGTGCCAGAGGTAAAGTAATCAAAAAGAAAGACCAATTAGCTAAAGCTTTGGATGGCACACTTCAAACCTACCACCATACTCAATTACAGATGTTATTAGAAGATTACGACCATGTGCAAAAGCAAGTCGACTTTTTAGATAAATCAATTACTGAAATTATCAGTGAGCATTATGCCCAAGCCTTTGAATGTCTAGATAACATTAGCGGCATCGGGGTCAAATCAGCAGAAATCATTATAAGTGAGGCTGGAAAAGATATGAGCCGATTTCCAACAGCGGATCACTTTACCGCGTGGTGCGGTATAGCTCCGGGTAACAATGAAAGTGCAGGTAAGCGAAAAAATACTGCAATTAAAAAGGGCAACAGTTATTTAAGAGTTGCCATTGTTGGCGCGGCATGGGCTGCGGTTCGTATGAAAGATTCATACTGGCATGCCTTATTTGATAAGCTACGTAAACGAATGAAAGCACAGAAAGCCATTGTTGCTGTTGCAAGGAGATTACTTAAAGTGGTGTATAAGACACTGGAAACGTTAACTGTTTATCAGGAAAAAGGGATCGCTCATTTTGTCGATTTGCAAGCTAAAGCAACTCTATACCATAAGGCACAATTGTCATGACCGCAAACCAATGATATTTAACATACTAAAAGGACGGAAAAGGTAATAGAATAAACAGTCTGAAACCTAAGCTGCCAAAACTGTAGATAGCACCCACGCTTGTTCCACGAGAACGCAGAGGAAACTTATTTTTTAAATGACGGCTTACATTATAGTATACAGAAAGATTATTTTACTTTGACCAACTTTTATAATGAATATGTTAATAAAAACTTATTAAAAAACTCTTAAAGACTTACTTTTAACCATTCTTATCACCAAATCAATCCCTATGTCGAATCTGCATGCTATACAATTTGAGCCCATTTTCTCTGAAGCTTTTGACACATTTAAAGTATTTAAAAGCCTAAGTGTTGTTACCGTTACTTGCATGCCTCCTGGGACGTCAAAAAACATTTGGCAAATTCTTAATCATTTAATTCTCTGGCAAGAAGATGAATTATTATTGGCAGAAGGCAAGAAGACAGAAAAGCATATTTCAGAAATAGAGACCTGGATTAAAACAGAGGTGCCAAATGAGCAAAGTGATATAGATAACGCAGTTCGCATTTTTGATAGTCAAATAGGTAAAATTAAGACTATTGCGTCAACTTTGTCATTAAGTGAATTGGATTTTGAACTTAAATTTAGGAAGATATTGGACATGGCAACACATTTATCTTTTCATTTAGGTGAGATTATACTTTTGAGAAGACAGTGCGGAAATTACCCCATGCCTGAAGATATGCAGGCTTTTTTAGAAAAAGATTAACAGTTTCCTCTCCTTACTACAAAACCATAATTCATAAAAGCGTCGAATTAGACGTTGATTTTTAGAGGAAACCTTATCACAATAGGCAGGAAGTACCTGCCAATAGATAAGCGAAGATATATAAAAAATTAACGCATCGTTCGGCAGAGTCTTTTTATCTTCCAAAAATATGGCCAGTAAGCCTGCAGCTAATAGAAATTAATGTTTCCTCGAAGTTTTCAGCAGTTTACCAGCCAGGTAAGCGCTGAAATTATCCCTGTAGCTTTCACCGACACTGAAAGCTAAGTTGTTATTCATCCTGATCGTATTCCCTTCAATATAGCTTATGCAGTCGGTAGAAATGATAAACGCCCTGTGAAATTGTTTAAAGATATCACGGGAGCCTAACAGTTCGAGAATATCCTTGATCGTTAAATAAGCAATGACAGGTTTGTTATTCACCAAATGGATCTTGACATAGTTATGCGAACTTTCAAAAGCGATCACCTCTTTGTATTTGACTTTGACGATCCGCAGGTCTTCTTCTTTGTTTTTGACCAGGAAATACTCATCCTCATGGCTTGACACAGATGCTTTTGCTTCCGTTGTATTCGGGAATAATCGGTTGATCGTCGTTGAGAATTTACCGAAGCTGAAAGGTTTTAACAGATAAGCGTCACCTTCCACCTGATAGGCGTCAAAGGCGTATTTAGAGTGCGAAGTCGTAAAGATCAGCTTTTGTGTCTTTGACCTTAGCGCCTTAGCCAGCTCTAATCCGTTTATCCGTGGCATATCGATATCCATGAAAAGCAGATCGACATCGCTCTCTGAACTTACCTTTTCCAATGCCAGTTGCGGATCGGTATAAACACCTACAATGTTCATCCTCGGCAACATATCAATGTACTTTGTTATCGCGTCAACGGAAAATTGTTCATCGTCTACTATGATACAGTTTAGCATATCATTTTATTATTAAGAAATCCTTAATGCATAAAGGTCCAGTAATCAGTGGTAAGTCTGAATAAAAACAAAGTAACTAATAATTTATATATCTAAAAACCAGCACATTCTAAAAACCATAGTTACATTGCCCATTAAATATTACAAGTCATTTGGCCTGGCTTTTGGCTGTTTGGCCAAAACTAAACGTAATAAGAACAACGTCCGGGGCGTTTTACCCGGAAAGGCCATTTTTCTACATACAAAGGTGTATTTTCTTCACCCTTAGTCTGCAACAATGGTTACCCTCACCTTATTTAATATTTGCTATTCGTTTGAATCTTACGGATTGAATGACTTTTAAATTAATTGCTCTTTTTTTAAACATCTGAATTAACTGCCTTAATATGGAAAAATATGAATGTGTAATAATAGATGACGAACCCTTCGCCATCGACTGGCTAACTAAATATATCAGCTCAGTTCCAAATCTGCGTTTAATTAAATGTTACGCCGATCCCTTGGAGGCTTTAATGGAGATAACTGCCGGCCCCATGGTAGACCTTGTTTTTTTGGATATCGATATGCCGCGGATAACCGGAATCGAATTGTCCAGGGAGATCAGGAAAAAAACAAGGAAACTGATATTTTCAACCGCGCACAAGCAGTATGGCTATGAGGCGTTCGAGGCCGAAGCAGACGCTTACCTGCTCAAACCCTATACCTTTTCGAAGTTCGCTGGAACCATCGCCAAGCTATTTCCCCGGCAGGAAGAAGAAAAGACAGAGGCTCAAACAACTGAAACATTCTTCTTTGTCAAAAACAAAGAAGAACATTTGAAAATTGTAAAGATCAGGTACGATGAGGTGGTTGCTGTGGAAAGCAAGCAAAACTATGTACTGATCCATACCGCTTCTAAACAGGTGCTGACTTATATGTCCCTGACAGAGATCTCCAAAATATTCAACCCATTCCAGAACTTTGTACAGTTCCAGCGCAGCTTTATTATCAGCAAGGATCATATTGATTCAATCGATGGCAATACGATCAAAATGGCTAACGGCCTCAAAATAACCGTGGGCGAATATTACCGGAAGGATTTTACGGAATTTCTGACCGGGAAACTGATAAAGACAGGGCGAAAAAAATAACGCCCTGTCTCTTTAGGTATCCTCACTTCGGACGCCCGGCCTGGAAAATGCCGGTTTTCGTGAGGGTGACCATGGTTGTGGTCGGATCGGTCGGGTCCGTGTCCGCAAGGGGTTTTGAATTTGTTTTTGATCTGTACACAAAAAGTGTAGCGTCTGTAATTTTAAAATGCTGGTGTTTCATGATCTTTTTTTTATGAAACTTATGGTGAAAACCAGTGTTACAAAATGATGTTATTCAGAACGGTAGCTTTTCTACTCGTAAGAGGTTTTTTTCATGAAACGGATAATTGAGAATTGGCTGAGAAAATACAGATTGCACATCTTGATATGGGCGCTGTTTATCCTGTATGAATCTGTCGTTATCGGCCTGGTTTCCGGCAAATTCGGTCATCCGCTGACTTACGCCGTTCACTATACAACTATTTTTATCCTTTTTTACACACACGCCGGGCTCTTCCTGCCCTGGTCCTTAAAGGATAAACGGGCAGCGTTCTGGAGGCTGCCGCTGATCTTGGCGTTTGAGATCGCCGTATATATTGTTATTTCTTATTGGATAGACAAAGCATTAATGGCGGCCCATATTGTAGCCTATCAAAAGGGTTTCCGCCTTTCTTATTTGTATAATTTGAAAATGCTTTACAGGGCCATCTATTTTTTAGGGTTCGCGACCGGCTATTATTTCCTGATGACCTATATTAAAGAGAAAAAAAAGACCAATGAACTCGAAAAGCAGCGCTTAAAAGACATTATCTATCGTCAGAAATCTGAGCAGGAACTGACCAAGGCCCAGAATGCCTTTTTAAAGGCGCAGATCAACCCGCATCTTCTTTTTAATACACTGGATTTTATATACCACAACATAGATGCGACATCGCCGGTCGCCGCCGATGCCGTCATTAAACTATCCGAAATGATGCGCTTTGCAATAGATTCTGACAAAATGGGTGACTTTATCTGTTTTGGCGAGGAAATAGACCAAGTGGAAAACCTGCTGTATTTAAACCAGATGCGGAAAAATTATGAACTGGCATTCCGGTTGTACTATGAAGAAGAAGCGCGGGAGCTTTATTTAATTCCGCTGGTGCTCTTAACACTGGTAGAAAATATCTTTAAGCATGGCAGTCTCGACCAACCGGGAAATGAGGCGTCGGTGAGCATCTATACGGAGAACGGTGTCTTTCATATTGAAACCGATAACCTGGGCGATCATCAATGGCCAAAGCCGGGAAGCCGCACCGGCCTGATCAATATCGAAAAAAGATTGCGGTATGCTTACGGCAATGAAGCTAAGCTTGATTATTATACGGATGAGGCCCATCATTTCAAATTGCATCTGGCAATTCCAATGGAACTACTGAAAGCGCATGACGGGCCAGCAGTATCTTTAAAAGATAATGGTACAGAATCCCTTCCCGGCTACGCTGATCCGAGTTAAACAGGCGATTGATGTGCATATGGAGCAGGTCGGCAAGTAGTTTTTGACATTCTTCCTGACTGTTACAAGTGCTAAAAACCGCGACAAATACCTTTTCCAACCCGGCAGGCAGCCTAACGGCCGGGGAATTGATATCAAGGTTTGAATTGCCTTTGAGCTCTCGGAAATTCTGGTTAAGCTTTTTAAAATTTTCGGGTGTCATGGCAACTTCCTTACTGAAATGACCGGCCATGTTTTTAACGAAACTGACCTGATCCATGATATCCGGTAAGGCAAATGCGATCAGCCTTTGCATAATGACCAGGGTTGTTGCATAAAACTGGTCTGCGGCTATTTTCCCGCCGAGCATATCCAAAACATATTTACTGTCTGCAAAGAATAGTTGTTCAACCAATTCCATGCGATTGACCCCATAACGTTCGGTTTCCCGATAATAGGTTTTAATTTGAATATCAGAGATCAGGCTTTTTGTACAATCAGGCTCCAGCAATGATTTCAACCTTCCGATGATCTGGTAAGCTTCAGACGGCTCTTTCAAACGAAGTCTTAGCCGGATATGCGGTTTAGGGTCATCATACCGGATAAAGAACCATTTCCTGATTTGTTTTCTGATTTCCTTTAAAAAAAGGGAGACAGGGTTACGGAGGATCTGGTCTGTCCTGGCCGGATGACAATAAATCTCAAAGTACAGCCACTCCCCACCAGGAAAAATGGTGTGACCGTTCGGCTGTTCTTTGTCCTCATGTGGATTTGCAAATTCATAAGGTTTATATACCAAGCTTTCATGGCTATAGCTGGCAATGAATTGTGCCTCATATTTTTTACCGCTATGATCCTGTACCCTGTCATCGTTTGATATTAAGGCCTCAGAGATGTAAATTTCCTTACGGGTATTTTGATTACAATATCGTAAAAACGCCTCTAAATCCACGCTAACAACTGGATCAAAGCATAAGGTTTGGTCAGCATGCCCGGTTTTAAATGGGGAATCGATATTTTTCTCATGCAGCCAGCCAAGCAACTTTGCCTTTCTTTCTTCTTCGTTACCGGATTTTCCAGTTATCAAAAGATCCTGCGGCAATCGCCACATCGCGGGTGAAATGATCGCGTCCTTATAAACAACGCGGGGATAGAAACTCAGATCAGGAAAGAAATAAGGCATTTTAAAGTTCAGGTCAGATTTAACCTGCTGATGTTGCAGGTCGCAAAGGAAACGATATACGGCCAGGTCGGAACGTACATAATTGTAAGCCGAGGGAATCCGCGGAACCATTCGTCTTTGATGTTTTTTTGACCATAAAATAATTTCTGAACCCCGGACTGAAACCAGTATGTCATCAAAGGTTAGCGGAGAAAGATCGCATGACCAGGTTAAAACAGGCAACTCATATTTATAGAGTCGTTTTCTGCGGTTCACATTATCAACCGATGCCTCAGCCTGGTAAGCAATATCGAAAAAAAGCACATCCGGGTTCGCTTGTTCTTCTATGGATACGATCTTCCGGCCAAATTCCTCCAGGTTGGGACTGGCCAGAGTAAAACGGCCCGGCAAGGCATTTGCCGTGCAGCCGCCCACGTTTTCAATTACAGGTTGCCCATTCCAGAAATGGAGCATGACACTTAGGGTATTAGGCAATGGCGTAACGGATTTAGCCGTATGATCTTCAAATTCCTCCAGCCGGATGATGCCGCCCCTCATAAATTTATCCAATAAAAACCGGTGCAAGGCTGTATAAGGAATATGCACACCGGGTTGTTTATTTTGATCTAATTCCCCTAAAATATCTGGGATTTCCTGACCTGCCGGAGTTTGTGCCAGGTCTCCGTAACCTATGCCAATTTCCGGGTCCATAGCAATAGCAAGGGGTATTGTCCTGTATTCAAATTTTTTTAGAAATGCGTCACGAAAAGTGGTTAATGTGCTGTTTGCCGTATCCGGTAAATACTTTGCTAAAAAGCCGATCATGCCAGGAATGTTTTGTAGGTTCCCGTTATTAACCCCACCGGATATTAATTCTCGTTCTGATATGATATAAGGGCTTGCTGACCTTAAGTCTTCAATGCCTATCCTCCTGAAATAATCTTCACCGGTAATGTTCGGACATTGTTCACTTAATAGCAATTGAAGAGATAACATTTGTTCAAGCAGCCTGGTAACCTCCTGCCTTTTCATCCCAAATCCCGTTGCCATTAAGCCATATATTTCTTCTTTGGCGGCCTCTTCGCGGCAAAGTTTTAAGATGGCGTTGAGCTGCGGAAAGCTATTAACCGAAGCGATCTCAAAACATCCGTTTTTTACACGGATATAACGGCATTCCTTTCCAAATGCATAAACAGAGGAATTAGTTTGAAACCAGGCTGATTTTTCCGCAAGCGCAGGCATACCAGCCAAATGGGTATCCTTTTGTTTCCAATCCGTAAATTGATGGCATATCATGTCGCGGTTCAGCAAGATTGACGAGCCGTTTTCTTTTAAAAATGGCACCAGGGTAAAAGCGGCAAAACCACCGTATGGCGTTGCCCTATACTTACCCCTGTTAAAATATTTCCAGATCGAAAAGCTTATTTTTTTATCGGCAGCTTTTAATTCTTCTGCTGTTAAATCTGCAATGACCTGGTAAAAAGAAGGAGAAGCGTCCCTGATCAGTAACTTTAAGTCCTGCCACCTTTCGCCCAAATCGTCTTCGAGGCTAAATGCAGGTGTCCGGCAAAGAATAATGTCCAATATGTTCAGCTTCATGTTTGATCAATGATCAGGCCTTGCCTGGTTTTCTTTTGTTTTCTGATCAAATGAATAGCTTCCCCGTTTTTTTTCTCTTCGTTTTTTATACAATGGTGGATTTTCGGGACAGAGCGGTCAAAATTCGGGATACAATCCTGATGCCTTTAACAGAAGCTGTTTTATTTTTATCTTTCGAAGTCAGGGCATTGCGCTATCTCGGATTTCAAAGTTTTATACGCTATAAAGCGGGTATATCAGGGAGAGCAATTAGTGGGCTGCGGATATTTTATACATCTACTTATTTTATGATCAAAGCAGAATCAGCCGATAAGGAACTGGCACTGGATGTGCTAAGCCGGTCCTTTGTGGACAATCAAAGTGTGAACTTTATCGTCCGGCAGGATAAGAAAAAGACACAGCGCATCCGCACCTTAATGGATTATTCCTTTGAACTATGCCAGCATTTTGGCGAAGCCTGGCTATCTGATGACAGGAAGGCATGTGCGTTGGTATTGTACCCGCATAAAAAACACATGTCGCTGTTTGCGATATGGCTTGACGTCAAACTGATCGTCAGGGCCATCGGGTTAAGCGGCATCCGGAAAACGCTAAGCCGGGAAGCACTGGTCAAAAAACTCCAGCCCAAAGAAGAAAAGGCTTACCTCTGGTTTATCGGCGTTGACCCGGAACATCAGCACCGGGGTACGGGAAGCAAATTAATGAAAGATGTTATCGCAAATGCAAACAGGAATGACCTCCCCATATACCTGGAAACATCCACGCTAAAAAATCTGCCCTGGTATGAAAACCTGGGGTTTCAGGTTTATGGGCGGCTGGATCTCGGGTATACCTTGTATTTCCTGAAACGGGAACCAGATAAACAATGATATCATGCTTGTCTTCGGAACCCAAATCCATATCGTCACCTTTATTTTCATTGCGCTTGAATTTTGCATGCTGATCTTCCAGGCAGCCAGGTACTTCTACCTACCCCAGGATAAGTACAGCGGATGGTTCATGACCCTGCTGATCCTCTACCTCCTGTATAATATCACGGGCGGCCTATTCCCTGATCCCAAAATTCAAATACCGGTGCCGGTACAGGAAATGATCGCCTATGGCACGGGTTTCCTGCTCGCTTCCTATTTCCCTTTCTATTTTTATAAGGCGTTTGATCTGAGATCGCTACGCTGGCACGCCCTATTCGGCGTACCACTGTTCCTCATGTCACCCTACCTGGTATTTTTTGTAATTGTATATGCAGTAAATGGCAATTTAGATGTGGACATTAAATATGGCATGATCGTGCCGTTTATCTATGCCATTATCTTGTTATGGGTTATTTTCCGGGCCATATACCGGAAATACCAGGAAAGCCGCGACAGGAACAAATATCTCGAAGAGATCGCCATGTATTGCACAGTCACGCCCTGGCTGGCGATGACCCTCTTTGGCCTGGTTGAAGAAAGCCAGCTGGTTGAGGTGCTTTGTACGAATACCGGGTTCATCATTATTACGGTCATCTATTTCTGGAAATCAGCGCACCAGGCAAGGCTGGATTATGAGCGGCAGCGCCGTGCAAATATGGCAAGGACTCACACTGAATTATTTCAGGCCAATTGCCTGCATTTCGGGTTGACCAGGACTGAAATTCTGATCGTCAGGATGCTGTACACAGGTTTACGCAATAAAGAGGCCGCAGAGAAAATGTTTGTCTCCGAAGAAACCATCAAAAAACATATCCAAAATATCTTCCGGAAAACAAACGTAAAAAATCGGTCTGCTTTGATCCACAAATTGCAAAACCCTCATCATTGACCGGCTTAAACCACTTTTGTCATTAAATATACCACTATTTAGTAATGTCAAATCCCCTTTCGGGGTATTTACGCCTCCCGGATAGCCTGGTAGTTTTGCCTTTATTTTTAAGTTTATGGTGCCACACAGTTTATACGATGTGCTTTGGGGGCTGGGCCCCTTGCCATTGGAATTGAGATTGGCGGAAAACCGCCGTTCGCTTACTCAATTTATGGAATCACGGGTTGGCTATAGCTACCATGCTCACCGCCAGCTCTTATTAAGTGCGGGCCAGGCCGCTGATTATATCTATTACGTGGAAAATGGTTTGGTCAGGGGATATTACTATGATATGGAGAAAAACACGCAGTATACGGTAAGTCTATGGGATGAACATTCCTTTATCACGGAGCCCAATAGTTTTTTCAATAAACAGCCATCCGAATTGAGCATCGAGGTTATGCCGGAAAGCACATTATTGTTTCTTTCCGGCCAGCATTTGTCTGAAATATTTAAGGCGTTTCCCTACACCGAAGTATTTAGCCGTTGCCTGATGCTTCAATATATAGCCTACCATTCCCAAAGGACACGCGACCTGATCAGTCTTTCGGCCTGGGAAAGATACCTTGCCTTGCTTCGGAAGCAACCCCAAATAGAACAAAAAATATCCAAAGAGATCATCTCCTCTTATCTCGGCATTACACCGCAGTCCCTTAGCCGCTTGATCAAATTGAACGGGCACCCTTAATGGCACCCTGATGGCGGGATAAATCTTATCATTTGGTAACTCATTTCTGAATATAGGGTAAGTAACTTCTGAACTTAAGCTTTCCGCTTTTAAAAATGTTCACCTGTACCTTTAGGTTACATTTTTACCGATGAAAAACTTATCATCTATAATACATGGGATCACCCTGGAACCGGCAATGTTTGTTGTTATCGCGACACTCATCATTCGCGTCATGGTTAACTGCATAAGTTCCTGTTTGCAATATTTCGCATTTAGCGCAGTATTATTATCGGCTCACACACCCATATCCTATAGAACTAAAAACCAAATTATTCACGACCGAAAATTTGCGTTGTTTCCGGGTGGCTCCAGGCAGTTATTACAAAAAGAGCAAAAGGATCTGTAGCAGGTAATTTTGCCTGGGACGCTCACCAAAGAAGCTAACTCAAATAGCCTTATAAGAGGCATTGAGCAATCAAAACCGATGGACCAAATGATACATCATGGAAAGTATGATCTTAAAAATGGAAGCATTTCAGTTTTCGGAGCCTGTTAGGGAAAGGGTAATTACCGGCATTCGCTTGGTCTGCCTATTTTTATTCCTATATACGGCATACGCCAAAATCGTTGATCACGACCGCTTTTTAAGGGGCCTGACAAGAGTGCATTTCGTGCATGGCGCGGCTATGTATATTTCCTGGCTGGTGCCTTTCGCTGAAATCCTGGCGTCTGTTTTCATACTCATTCCGCAGACTGCCAAATGGGGCCTTTATGCTTTTATAAGCCTGATGACCTTGTTTACCGGATATATCATCAGCGCATTGATCTGGGAGGAAAAACTTCCCTGTCACTGCGGCGGCGCCATCGAAAAATTAAGCTGGACACAGCATTTATGGTTCAATCTCGCATTTATATTACTGGCCATTTTTGCCCTCCGGCTCATCAATTCAAAATATATCTTCAAAAAACATAAAAAATGAAAAACTTAAAACAAATAGCCTTTGGCCTTATAGTAGGCGCTTTGGCGATTGGAACCAGTGCATTTACAAATGCAAAAAACACAAAGAGCGGATTTGCATCTTATACCTTCGTTCATCCGGCTCATTCCGCCTCTAATTTAAGGACGGATTATATATTCAGGGCCGATCCGGACGACTGTACACAATCTGTAAATAACTGTAAAGCGGTCTGGACACAATCTGTGGCTCCCGCAGAAGGTGCTAACCCTGCTTCAAATGCCGTAGAAGGCACTATTACGCCTGGCAACTATCAGGGCCAATAATGTTTACCCGGGGCAATTTACTGTTGTGAATTGCCCCGGTAATTTACTTATCTGTTATTACCAGAACATCCGCTTTTCTTTCGCCGTCAACAAATTTCAGGTTGTACTTAGCCAGTTCCTTGTTTACCGCATCAATATCGGCCATCTTGCAATTAATTTGAATATCGACATTGCCTTTAAAATTCGTTTCGTCGATAATTGGCCGCTCGGAAAATTGCCAGAAATAGCTTTCCAACTGCGTGATGAAGCGACTTAGGGGCATATTCTGCATCTGAAATGAATAAGCATCATGCCTTTCGAAAGGGGTCCCGCCGTTTGTTTTCACTTTATCCACTTTATCCATCACTAAAATATCCGCTGGAACAAGTCTTTTTTCCAGATGTACGTCGATTTTTAAAGGCTTGCCAAAGTAGCGATCCAAATCCTGGTTTAACAGATCATATTTGTCCTTCCATTTCTTCGCACTTTTCCAGATCAGTTCATAATTATAGCCGTTTGTTTTTAACCATTCGCCGAAAGCATCTCCGACAAGATCGGAGGTAATTTTATTATATAGGACGGTATCCTTTATTTCGACCTTACACCTGCTTTTACTCCAGAAAAATGTCGGCAATTTCCCGGACGAGAGAGCGAAACACAACCGGTATAGGTTGATTATCGGGGCATTGACGGTATAAAAATGCGTGGAGTCAAAACGCAAGACAGCCCGTAAATGGGGGTTATATCTGCTGACTATCGATTGATACAAGATATCGGTGTCATTAACCGGATTTAGCCTGGTCAAACTATCTTTTGCATTTTCTATTATAGGAAAACCGGCCACAAAAAGTGGCATTTTAGGGTCTAACTCGCTTAATTTTGTTCCTGTTACCTTTTTGATTTTACCAGCATCTCCGTTTAAAGCATTCCGGATGTTTTTTTCATTTACTTCCTTTGCTTCAGTGGTGGCGATAATCTTTCCATTTGGATCGATCCAGACATAATAGGGTAAATAATGGTGAACGAATAAGGAATTTAAAAGCGTGTCATTGCAGGCCGATGCTATTGTTATATGCTTCTCTTTATTCATTTTTGCCAGAAATCCTTCTACAAGATTTTTGCCTTCCTTGCTGACAGGCAGGAATTGCACGCGCCCGTTGAATTGTTTTTGCAGGGAATCGGTTTTAGGCATCATGGCCACGCATGGGCTGCACCAGGTCGCCCAGAAATCTATTATTAAAAGTTTCCCTTTGAAATCCAATAACTTAAGCGAAGACGTTTTGTAATTCAGTACCTGGGCAATCGTAACATCGGGAACCTGGTCTCCAATGTTTAAAGGTTTGGTTTGCGCATGGGTTTGGAAACCGGTTAAAATGATAAGAAGCAGAACGGGGAATATTTTTTTCATGATATAATTATTTCAATTGGATTTGATTGGATACTATCGTGGGTTTTGAGGTAAGCCGCTTAACTGGACCTCCGCAGGAGGAATCGGAAATACATATAAATTGCTGTTGGGCGCTAAACTGTAACTTTTGCTGTTCAGGGTACGGGTAAGCGTGACTGCCGTTTGGGTGTCTTTGTTCAGCCGCTTCAGGTCAGACCATCTAAGCCCTCGGTATACAAGTTCCTTTCGGCGCTCGGCCAGGATCTGTAACAGTGCGTCGGTACTGTTTGCGGCTGTGTATGGGACAAAGGTGCCGGTCAGCCATCTGGTAAAAAGCAAGGTATTTAAATCCTTCATCGCTGAGGCCATATCGTTTTTACGGGCGTAACATTCAGCCCGGATCAGGTAGATTTCATCTGTGGCGATGCCGCCGAAAGGGATGCTGGCGCCGCCGTAGGATGCCTTGCGCGTTTTGAACCCGGACACATCCTTAAAAAAGATCCTTTTCCGCAGGTCGTTTGCAGAATAGGAATTATACAATACGGAGTCAACAATCAGGTTGGGCGAACCATTGGTGAATGCGGAGTAATATTCAAGGGTATGGTGATAAATCACTTCTTTGTTAAATCGTGCAATGGGTTTAGAGGAAGTCGTCGACAATGAATTATAATTCAATAATTGGCTGGACAATTGCAGGCAGGAATCCGCATATAAAAATGCTTTGTCATAGCTACTCATTGACATATAAGCCCGGCTTAACATACCGTAAACGGCTGCCTTACCGGGCCGTGTAGGGAATAAGGCTGCATCGGGCAAAAGTGTTTTCGCCAGCAAGAGGTCATTAACGATCAGGTCATAGGTTTGCTGCACTGTTGCCCTAACGGATTTAACGTTAATGTCAGGATTGGTGCGTATGGGTATTCCTAAATCCGAGGAAGCGGTATTCGGGTCATAAGCCTTCGCAAATTCCTGGGCCAAGCTCCAGAAATCGTAGGCCCGGTAAAATAATGCGGTTCCTTTTACATTGTTCCAGTCGGCGATACTGGTCTGATCGGAAGGAACTTTGGCAATACCATCCAGCACAATGTTTTCATTGAGTATTCTGTTATAGGTGTCGTTCCAGTCATAAGCTGTCTCCCCGGCATAGATATCCGGGTTCCATAAATAGGCATTCCGTTCCTGGGTATTATCCAATGCCTGCCATGTCGGATAAAGTAAATAAAGATCACCTGCGCCAACTTCGCTTAAAGCGGGCTGGTTATTATTGAACAGCGTTGTGCCGGTATTATTATCCAGAATAGCCTGGTAGTCTTTGACCGTTGAAGGAACGACCAATGCTAAATTCGGTTTGGCATCAAGCCATTCCTTTTTACAGGAAAATACCAGCATGGCAATGAGCAGCAGCAGGATTGCGCTTATTCTTTTTGATAGATTATATCGCGTTTTCATGATTAATTGTCCGTTAAAAATTCGTTTTTAAACCAATGGAGATCGTCTTTGGCGAAGGCGTGCCTGTGGGGTAATCCGGGTCAAGCTTCAGTTTATTGGCCCGCCATAAAATCCCTAAATTGTTGGCATAGGCATAGACTTGCAGGCTATTGAAGGGCAAGCCTTTAAATCGGAGTTTATCAAAGCTGTAACCCAGGCTGATATCCTGTAGGCGGATATGGTCACCTTTCTCAACTGTTGCCTGGGAATATTGATAAAAGCCATCTCGGGTTTGATCTGCCGGGTAAACAATGGACGGCACGTTGGTGTGTTTTTCGTCACCCGGCGCTTGCCACCTCGCGGCAAATTCCCGGTTGCCGCCAAGCCAGTTATTATACAGACTTGAATAATTAAGGGCGCTTCGTCTGAAGTAATATCCCAGCTTATAACTGATATTGGCCGACAGTTCGAAGCCCTTATAAGTAAAGCGGTTGTTTAATCCGCCAAACCAGGTCGGCCTGGCAGGGCCGCTGTACACCATATCGTTAGCCGATGCGGGGTTGATCAATGATGCATAATCCTTACTGACCGTTCCGTTCAGATATCCCTGCGGGTCACCGGTTGCGGGATCTAATCCCGCCCAGCGATAGCTCCAGATGCCATAAACCGGTTTATCTACCACAGGATAAATATTTCCACTGGCTCCGTCAGCGGTGGTTAACGCCGAAGGTATAACCGGGGCGGTATACCTGGTCACTTTATCAATTGTATGGCTGACTAAAAAAGTGCTGAACCATTTGAATTGCTGATCTATATTTTTGCTGGCCAACTGAACATCCAGGCCATTGCCTTTGATATGGGCGAAGTTCCCCGTAAACGTTGTTGCGCCAACGCTCGGGGCTACCGACTCATTACCGATAATGTCAACGCCATTCTTGATATAAAACTCAAGGCTTCCGGTGATCACATTATTTTTCAATCCGAAATCGGCACCGAAATTGGCAATCGCTGTTTTCTCCCATCTTAATTCCGGGTTACCGATATTGGATATGGATGCCTGCGGAAGATTGGTATAGGTGCTCACACTTGAATTATAAAGGAAGGTTGTAATGCCAGTAATGTTCCGGTTCAAATTGCCATTGTAACCATAAGTAGCCCGTAACTTCAGTTCCGGCAGCCATCCTAAATGGTAAAAACTTTCCCTGCTGATGTCCCATTTACCGCCGACAGACCATAAGGGCACCGATTTTAAGTTGGTGGCTACCCCGAAATAATTGGAACCGTCGGTACGCCCGCTTGCCGACAGCGTATATTTATTATTGTAGGTATAGGAGGCATTGGCAAAATAGGAACGGACACGATCCAGCAAGCCGGTGATATTTGCACTATTGGGGATGGTAGCAAAAGCCAATTGGGGATTCAGGAGGTAGTAATCTACGTAATTGACATTGGCGTAGGTGCCGGTATTGTTATCGTAGCCATACAGCGTTGAATTAACGGTGCCGTCTGTTTTCGTTTGGTTTTGTTCGATCCCGGCGATGGCATTAACGGCGCTTTTGGCCCATACCTTTGAATAGCTGATCTGGCCACGGATATTGTATGCTTTTACAGTTGTCAGGGATTCATTGAGAATGCCGCCCAAAGGAATATTGTAGCCAGTGACTGCACCTGTATTATCAATGACCGAATACTGGTTAATGACATTCCTGGTATAAAAGGTTTGCTGGCTTTGATAGTTCCGGTAATTGGTAGTATACTGTTCATATTGATATTTGGCTTCGATGCTCAGGCCGTCAATAATGCTGTATTTAATGTTGGGGGATATTCTGATATCATTGCCTTTAGTGGTTATCCCGGCTAAGCCCAGTTCTTTTAGCGGGGCATAAGTCCAGTCCTGATAGCCGAGAGACGGGGCCGACTGCACAAAGCCGACCCCGTACAGGTGGGTAATGTTTAAGGGGGTACCATTGTTATCGGCTAATTGGGCATAGGGGTAAATAGTACCTGAAAGTGTATTGGAAGCCGTATTGTCGGAATTCGTGACGGATTGAATATAATTCAGTGTCGTTCCGGCCTCCAGATTTTTAAGGGGCCTGAAAGTAAGATTGGAATTGAGTGTCATCCGGCTAAAATCATTATCCTTTTGACTTTGCAGGTTTTTGTCGTATCCGGCAGAAAGGTAGTAGGATGTTTTATCATCGCCTCCGTTCAGGCTTAACGCGTATTGCTGCTTTACGGAGTTTTGATAGAGGTACTTCGATACGTCATTTAACAGGCTCTTATTTCGCAATGCATTGATTCGGGCTTGTGCATCGGAAGTTGAAAGGGTGCCAGATCTTTCCTGGTTCAGAATCTCGACAACGGGGGAAATGAAGGGATAGGTCGTGGTATTGTTCAGATCATTGTCGTACCTGCCATTTTTAAACAGGTATTGTTCTACATCGATATAGTCGGATGTGCCCATGTAGCTTGGGTTATATTTCAAGTCAGGTTTTTGGCCGACCGTAATATTGGAGTTCAGGGAGACTTGCAAGGACCTGTTTAACTTCCCTTTTTTGGTGGTGATGACAATGACCCCGTTACCGGCTCTCACGCCCCAGATGGACGCCGCGGCAGCATCCTTTAAAACGGTGATACTCTGTACGTCATTCGGGTTAATGTTATTGATATCACCACTATAGGGAAAATTGTCGATGACGATCAAAGGCTGGTCGTTCGCAAAAATGGTGCTCCGGCCACGGATATTGATATCAAGCTGCCCGTTTTGCGTTGCTGTCGTATTGCCGTTAAAAAGTAAACCGCTTGTAATGCCGTTTAACCGGGTGATCACGTCGGTCGATACCCTGGCATCATACATTTCCTTGACGGGTTGTGCAAAAGAGCCGGTCGCTCTTTCTTTGGGTAAGGTCTGATAGCCGGTTGAAACAATGCTCACGGTATTCAGGCTGGATTTATCTTCTTCTAAAACAATAGTGAGATAATCGTGATCGGTTGTTATTTTGAGTTCCCGGGTTTTATAGCCGATAAAGGAAACCTGTAAAACGGCATTAGAAGGAACGTCAACAAATGCAAATTCACCTCTTTCATCGGTAATGGTTAGTGCCTTTTCGTCTTTGATCCTGACAGTAGCGCCCTGAAGCGGTGAACCGTTATGATCGGTTACCTTTCCTTTTACCGGGTGCGGCGATGGCTTAACTTTTTCGGGAACTGCGCGGTTCAGTTTTGAGCCGTCATAAACGATCACAATTTTATCGTCGATCAGTTTGTAGGCTAAGGGATAGGGCGTCAGTAATTTGTCCAGCACCTGTTTTAGGGGTTCGTTTTTAACGTGCAAGCTGACCCTGCTGTTGATCAGTTCCTTTGAATTGCTGTAAATGATCGCCACGGAAGCTGTGGCGGCGATCTGGTCAAGGGCTTCCTTCAGCGTTTTTTTCTCAATGCTGATACTGATCTTTTTTTCCAGGCCCTGGGATTCGGCTTGCGCAACGGTAAAAGAAAGAATACCGCAGAGTACAGGAAACCACATCATGAGCAGCCTGGTCTTTCTTAGGGTTCGTAAACGTTTTGGCATAGTGTTATTTAATTGGGGGTTAAAGAATAAATTAGATTAAGCAGCGCATTAGGGCTTGGCTGGTCAAAACTGTTCGGAATGGGCAAGAGCATGGCCGTAAAGCAATTTTTTGTCTTCATTGCAGTGTCGTTTTTGTTAAAAAATTCAAGGTAGTTCAGCCCGCTTTTCGGGCTGATCCGCTTATCGGTTAATTCCTAAGCTGTCATCGTTCATCACATCCTCCTTTCAATATGTACCTATCCTTTTCGAAGATCACTTTCCCAATTATTGCCGCAGCCAGTTGTTCGAGTACAATATTTACCGGTCTGTTGGTATTAAACTCACCGTAACATAGGCAACCGGTTGCATTGTTTTCTAATTCAATGGGTAGGTTATAAAACAGGCGAAAGTCCGCTATTACTTTTTGTATAGGTGTCCCGTTATAGGTTAAAATGCCATCCTTCCTTTTCAGCATTTGTTGTGCATCCGGGTAGTTCTCTCCTGTTAGCGATCCTGTTTTTGGATTAAATAAGGCCCTCTGGTTGGGTTTAAGCATAACTTGCGCTGGTGACGATCCAGATGCCGTGGTGCCGGTAACTTTTACTATGCCGGTAACAACGGTCACACTTAATTTATCCTGCTTTTTGTAAGCCTGGATATTAAACGAGGTGCCGACAACCTGGGTTTGCATCCTGCCGCTATGAATAATAAAAGGGTGTACCTTATCTTTTGCTACTTCAAAAAAAGCTTCGCCTTCCAGTTTTACCTCGCGATAATTACCTGTTAACTGATCCGGATATTGTAGCGAACTGGAGGGACAAAGCCATATTTTTGTGCCATCAAATAGTTGAAGTAGTTTGCGCTTCCCAGGTTGGGTAACGGCTTGTTTTAGCTGTTGCTTTTGATATGCTTTTTGGCCAATATGCCAGTACACAAGGGCTGAACATCCAAATATCAGCAAGGCTGCACAAGCTTTTAACCAGGTATTCATAATGAATGATTTAGCTGGCTTAGTATACTGCGGCTCTTGTTCCTGGTTGCCCCTTATTTCCTGAAGTATAATTGATCTTACCTTTGCGATGGCGGCTTCGGTTCTCTTTGTGGTTTCTTTGCTTTGGTCTGTAAATCCTAATTCGGCCTGTATAAGCGCCCTGAGTACTTCTTCGTTTTCGCCACTGTCAAAGTACTTCAACAACTGCCGGACCTCATCGGCAGTACAGTTGTTTTCAAGATACCTTACAAAAAGGTCTGCTATGGGTAATTGGTTGTTCAAGTCGTTCTTTTTACCCTATCATGGAGTAAAATGAATAATGGTCTATTGATTAGGATTTTTTTATTAAAGGCAGACATTTACACTCAGTAAATTATTTCAAGTGTCTGAGAATTTGTGAGGCCAGAAGGACTATAACCATTTCCTGGTTTAGGGTGAAAAATTGCTTGATAGATTTATTGGCTTTGACGATCTGATTTCTGACGGTAGATGTCGAAATTCCTAATTCGTTACTCACTTCCTCGTAACTTTTACCTTCCAACTTGCATAAGACATAGATCTGCTTTCTTTGGGGGGAAAGGTTCTCAATGGCTTTTCTTAAAAGAGCGTGATTTTCCCGCGATATAATAGTTTCTTCTACGTTAGTTTCAAAATCATCGTAGGATATAATCAATTTGGCAATAAGGCGATTGTCCTTGGCGATTTTGCGGAAATGGGTATAAACAAGGTTTTCAGCTACTTTATATAGGAATGACTTGAATGACCCTTCCAGTTTGATATTTTGTCTGCTTTCCCAAATTTTCAAGAACAGGTCTTGCAATAATTCCTGCGCGATGTCATCATCTTTGACTAATCGGAGGATATTTCTGTAAAGCTGCGTGCTATACTTATCGTATAGTGCCGTAAACGCATTTTCACTTCCAGTTCGAAGTTGTTGGATTAGAAGTTTTAAATTTTCGTTATCTGAAGCCATCGTACTGCTCTGTTTATTGGAATTCAATAACGAGCTTTTAGAAACGAAGGGCCATATTGACAAAATGCAATAGGGCCGGTAGCTTACAGATTCTAATGCCGAAAGGCTCTGGTAAAGCCTATCCATCCTAACTTAACAGGATGGATTCCCACAAAAGAATAAGCAAGCGCCGACCCTATCGCAATATACAGGGTACAGCGCTTTACTTACACTCGCGGGGAAAATTTACCAGATTTATCGGGCGAGGCTCGTAAACGATGAATAATTATATAGACATCGCAAAAATAATCTTATATTATACAATTACTTCTTATAAATAGATAATAATTGCTTTTATCAAATTTAAATAAAAGTAGCTAACAATACAATATTTATATACAATTAATGTCTATTTATATACATTAATTGTATATAAATAGCTGATTTTCAATTATTTCCATCTTTATATATTTGTTTCAGAGATAAAGAGAATGGAAAAACCGAGATTAAATAGAGTAAGTATTGTACTGGATGAGCTCAATTTAGATCAGCTTGATTTAGCAGAGATTTTAAAAGTTTCTAAAGACACCGTTTCAAGATGGTGTAGAAACGTGAATCAACCGAAACTTGCTGATCTTTATAATATTGCAAAAATTTGCCGAATTGATATAACAAGGTTAATTGAACCAACTAATTGGAAAAATGAAACAGGCAATTCTGTATTACAGGATTATTTGGAAAAGAAGAAATCAGATAAAATTATTGCAAATAAAAAGATTCAGAAACCGCAGTCGAAAAGCTGAAAGACTAATAGAAATTATCGAAACCCAGAAAAAGGTCATCTCCCTGCATGAAGCCAATGTTTCTAATAAAACAGTGAAGGCTAAAAGAACAAAGTAACTTAAACATTATCCTTAATGTTTTGACCCTTATTTAATTATCAAATCTGTAAGCTGGATCAGTCGTATATCTTGCTCTTTCGGCGATATAGCTTGATTTAGGCTCCATTGTCATGAAAATTACCCCTTTTTAGGAATACCAAATCCCTGATTTGAGTATTTACCGCCGCTTAACCATCCTGTAATTTAGCCCTGTTTTTAATCCATTTAAACAGATCATTATGGCAAAATCTCTACGCATCTCCTGTATGGTTGGGGTAGCCGGATAACCGGCAGACAGCAGGAATCATTTAACCTATTTTTTATGTTAGTGAAATTTAGTGAAAAGCTGTTAATACAGCTTAAGGGTGAGATCGCAAAAATCAGCGCAGAGGAAACCGATCCCTTTAAAATACTGGCCGCCATCTTAAAAACCATCCGTTCGGCCCTGAAAGAATTAAAGGATCATATCAAACAAAATCCCTTTAAACATAAGGCTGAGCAGGTCCATTTTTTCAAACACATTAAACCGCTCTTTTACTCCCTGCGGATCTATTACCTGGAAAAGTATAATATTGAAATGAGCATCCCTGCCGGGGACGCTCAAACACTGAAGAACTTTTACAGGGACGAACTGAAATCGGTGCAGCGCTTTTTTCAGCACATTTATTTCCATTACCAGTATTACCGCTTAGGTGCGACCGAACTTGACGAACTGTATTTTGTCCGGGGTGTGGAGGTGCAAAGCGTGCTGATACCGGAAGTACCGGAACCTGATCCTGAATTTTCAACCAGTTGCGATTACCTGTTTTCTAAAATCATGGCCTATGAACTTCTACAGGACTATTTACTTAAAGCACTTGCAAAGCTAGACCCATCACTAAGCAACATGCCTTCTGAGGAAAAAGTAACGCCGGAACTGAAATGGACCGGTGACAAGATCAACCTCGTCGAGGTGATCTACGGGCTGTATTTTACAGGGCAGCTCAATAATGGCAATGCCGATATTTCGGTGATCATCCGCTTTATGGAAAGGCATTTGCAGATCGACCTGTCCAGGACATACCGTGATTTTCTGGACATCAGGAATAGGAAATCAACCAGCCCTACCCGTTACATCGAACAGATGCGGGAATCTATTCACAAGCGTGTTGACGATGACCTGGCATTGAAAAAACCCCGGAAAACAAACTATAAATCAGGCAATTAAAATAAATCGTTCGCATGTACCGAAAGCCTTGCGAGCCAAAAATTGCTGACATGACAAACTTTGCCTTTGTAAATCCTGCCGTAATGGAGCGGCAGGGCTAAAGCGAAATATTATGTTACAGCATTTCACCTGGCAGCAGTTTTTAGTGGCTGCGCTGATCCTCAGCCTGATTTGGTACGGGGCCATTATCCTGCTTTTTTACAGGAAGCAGGTAAAGGAATTTCTAAGCGGCAAGCCTAAGCCGGACAGACCAGCGGAACCTTTGGCGCATGCCTGGGACGAAGATTGGGGTGAGGAGTTTTCAACGGAGGAAGAAGACCTGATGGGCAAACCTGCATTGCCCGAAGGTATGTCAAGGTTAAGCATGGCGCAGTTTAGTTTCGCTCCACCGGCAGGTGATGAAGAAGAGCGCCAGCAGAGCGACGGGAAAAACCGGAACGAGCATTTTGAAAACGAGAACACTGACGAAGGGCGACAGCGACAGCAAAGCGTAGTACCTGATGTGCTGGAGGAATTGAAAAGTATCTTTCATATCCTGGAAACAGAGCAAGGCAACAAACAGGATTTTATTTCCCTATTTGGCCTCGTTAGCTCGAAATATCCGGATATCAAAGGCACATCCAGCCAGCAGGCGCTAAACGACTTCATCCGGGACAATCTGCTTTTCCCGATATCAGATGAAGAACTCGACAATTTGTGGAACTAATTTATTAATCGCAAAAACGCTTTCAATCATGTTAAAATCTGTGAAATCTAAAATCAAATCAGTGAAATCCCTTTTCATAAGCCATATTCCCTATACGCCAAAACAACAGGCCCTGCTCAAAACCTTAATGTTCGCGGCCTTATTGGTAACGATCAATTATTGCTTCGGTCAGGACGGCAACTCTGGTATCAATTCAGCCACTACCCAGGTTAAAGGATATTTCGATTCCGGCTGTAACCTGATGTATGCCATTGGTGCGGTTGTCGGGATCATAGGCGCCATTAAAGTTTTCAATAAGTGGAACGCCGGGGAACCGGACACCAACAAGGTAGCTGCCGCCTGGTTCGGTTCCTGCGTGTTCTTAGTCGTTGTCGCTACAGTACTCAAATCATTTTTCGGACTTTAAATCGATTAGGTCATGAGCGTATATCACATCAATAAAGGCGTATCGAAACCGATAATTTTCAAGGGGTTAAAAGCGCAATACATCGCTTACCTGGCCGTAGGGTTAGTGGTTTTGCTGATCGGTTTCGCGGTATTATATATCTGCGGACTAAGCTTGTGGATCATACTGCCCGTCATATTCGGAACAGGAACCGCTTTATTTATAGGCGTATTCCGCTTAAGCCACCGCTTTGGTGAGCACGGGCTGGCTAAATACCTGGCCAAAAAACAATTGCCGGTATACCTCAAATTCCGGTCGAGGAAATTATTCATCAATCTGAAGCAAGCATAACATGGGAATAGACATCGAAAAAATATTGCCCTTAACCAAAGTCGAAAATGGCACGATCCTGTCCGCGTATGGTGACATTAGCATCGCCTACAAAGTGACCCTGCCGGAAATCTTTACGCTGTCTGACCGGGATTATGAAGCTTACCACCAGGCCTGGGTGAAGGCGATCCGCTTATTACCGCAAGGCAGTATTTTTCACAAGCAGGACTGGTTCACCGAAGACGGCTTTAAAGCTGATTTTGAAAAGGCCGGTAAAAGTTTCCTCTCCCGTTCCAGCGAACAGTTCTTTAATGAGCGGGAATACCTGGAGCACCATTGCTATATCTTTCTGTCCCAAAAGCCGAAAGACCGGAAATTGGGCAGTTCCGCTTACAGCAATATCCTGCGCAAGAGTATTGTACCGCAACAAACCATTAACCCGGTTTTGGTTAAGGATTTTTTGGACAGTGCCGGGCAATTCGCGAGAATATTGAAGGACAGCGGATTTGTGACGCTAAGCCGTCTGAACGATGATGAACTGGCCGGAACAGCAAAGCAGGCCGGTATTATCGAGCACTACTGCTTTTTAGGTACTCCTGGGCAAAGGCCGGTGCTACAGGACATTCACATCAAAGACGGGATCAGGGTTGGAAAAAATCATTGTGAACTGTATACTCTGGCCGATGCAGAAGATCTGCCTGCGCTTTGCGGCAGCCGTATCAATTATGACAGGTACAGCACCGACCGTACCAAATTCAGTATCGGCTTCGCCTCGCCTTTGGGCCAGCTTTTACCCTGCAATCACATTCTAAACCAGTATATTTTTATTGAAGACGGGCAACAGACCATCAAAAGCCTGGAAGCTAAAAAGCTAAGGTTACAGTCGCTATCCGGTTATTCAAGGGAAAACGCGATCAGCCGTGACGCCGTTAACGATTTTTTAAATGAGGCTATCGGGCAACAACGCTTACCCATCAAAGCACATGTGAACGTACTCGCCTGGTCAGATAATGAAAACAAGATCATGGATCTGAAAAACCTGGTATCCTCCGCAATGGCGCAAATGGATGCCACAGCCAGGCAGGAAACCGACGGCGCAGCGCAAATCTGGTTCGCCGGGATGCCTGGCAATGAGGCCGATTTCCCCATGAATGATACGTTTGATACTTTCATTGAACAGGCTGCCTGCTTTTTTAATCTCGAAGCCAATTATCGTAATAGCATCAGCCCGTTCGGAATGCGGATGGGCGACCGGCTGACCGGCAATCCTGTCCATGTGGATATATCCGATGAGCCGATGAGGTTGGGTTATACCACCAACCGTAACAAATTCATCTTAGGGCCAAGCGGTTCGGGTAAATCATTTTTTACCAATCACATGATCCGCAGTTATTACGAACAGGGCGCGCATGTGGTATTGGTGGATGTGGGCCATAGCTATAAGGGTTTATGTGACCTGGTGGACGGCTATTATTTTACCTATTCTGAAAACGACCCGATCAAATTCAATCCTTTCTATTTATCAGAGGGCGATGTGCTGGATACCGAAAAGAAGGAGAGTATCAAAACGTTGCTGCTTGCCCTTTGGAAAAAAGATGATGAAAGCTTTAAGCGCAGCGAGTATGTGGCTCTATCCAATGCCTTAACCGGGTACTTTGATCAATTGACCAATCGGCCCGATCTGTTTCCCTGCTTTAATACATTTTATGAATACCTGATGGAAGAATATATGCAGGTGTTGGAAGATGGCAAGGTCAAGGAAAAAGATTTTGACATCGGTAATTTCCTATATGTCCTCAATCCTTATTACCGGGGTGGCGAATTTGACTACCTGCTGAATGCCAGCGAGAACCTTGACCTGCTGAACCAGCCCTTTATTGTCATAGAACTGGATAATATCAAGGACCACCCCATTTTATTCCCGGTCGTTACGCTGGTTTTGATGGAAATGTTCATCAGCAAAATGCGCAAGCTGAAAGGCATTAGAAAAGTTTTGCTGATTGAGGAATGCTGGAAAGCCATCGCCAAAGATGGCATGGCCGAATACATCAAGTACCTGTTTAAGACGGTCAGAAAGTTCTTTGGCGAGGCAATAGTGGTTACTCAAGAAGTTGAGGATATTATCAGCAGCCCCGTGGTGAAACAAGCGATCATCAATAACAGCGACTGCAAGATACTGCTTGACCAATCTAAGTACCAGAACAAGTTCGATGCGATACAGGAACTATTGGGCCTTACCGAAAAGGAAAAGGCATTGATCCTTTCCATGAACAGGGCCAATGATCCCAAACGCAAATACAAGGAAGTATTCATATCGCTGGGGCAACTCTCTAAAGTCTACCGTACAGAGGTCAGCCTGGAGGAATACTTGGCCTATACGACCGAAGAAAGCGAAAAGGTAAAAGTGCAGCAGTACGCTAAGAAATATGGCAGCATCCGGAAAGGCATCGCGGTTCTGGCAACGGAACTGCGCAACAAATCATGAGGGCTTTAACAACAAAAACTACCGAATAAAAATGAAATAACAATTAAAACTATGAAAGCAACATTTAAACTGATGGTGGGCGCCATTTTACTGGTGGCAGCCTGCAAGAGTAACAGCGGCAGCGATTTCATACCCGGTACTTATGTGAACCAGTCGCAAAGCGAGTTCAGCGTGGCGAATGACACGTTGGTCATCACCAAAGCCGTGAACACGGATTATATTTATCTGATCACACGCAAAACCGGTTACCGCAGGATCGGTGACGGTAAGTTATACCCGGCTAAGCATAACATAAAGCATTTAACTGGCAATTGGGACCCGGTTAAACAGGTTATGCAACTGATGCAAAATGAGACGACGCTCATCTTCCAGCCCGATCAGAACAAGCTTTTTATCGGCAGCAATACCTACTGGAAGTTATAGGCGGATCAGTTAACAAAACCATTCACCAATAAGCATTAAGCACTGTCAATGACACTGTAAAGGAGGTTTTTGTGTCAAAAACCGGGCATTAACGAACTTATGAGCACCAATAAAACAATGATAACACGAATAATCAAAGACATTATGAAAAAGTATATGGTCATTTTACCAATGTCTGCGGTTACGATCTTTGTGTCCATACCCAAAGATGCAGACGCGCAGATCGTGGTCAGCCAGGTATTGCAGGAAACGGTTGGCCGGGTGATCCGGGCCATCGACCTGGAAGTACAGCGGATGCAGAATAAAACGATCTGGCTGCAGAATGCGCAAAAGGCGCTGGAAAACCAGCTATCCAAGCTAAAGCTTAACGAAATTTCAGACTGGTCGCAAAAGCAAAAGAATCTGTACAGCGGCTATTACAATGAGTTGTGGCAGGTCAAATCCGTGATCGCCTACTACGAGCGCATTAAGGACATGACCGAAAAGCAGGCTGCTTTGGTCAGCCAATACAACCACGCCTGGGGCCTGCTAAGATCAGATAAGCATTTCTCCGCCGATGAGCTGAAGTATATGGCTTCGGTCTATTCTGGCATTTTACAGGAAAGCGTCAAAAATCTGGATGAAATTTTAGTGGTCATCAATTCCTTTAAAACGCAGATGAACGATGCCAAACGGCTGGAACTGGTTAATAAGGCCGCCGACCGGGTGGATACCAATTGCAGCGACCTGAAGCAATTCAATAACCAGAATTATGTGCTCAGTATCCAGCGGGCCAAAGATGCAAACGAGGTAGAAACTTTAAAACGCTATTATGGAATCGAATAAGCTAAAAGGTCAATGGCGAAAATTGAAAGGTCTTTTGATCTTTTGTCTTGGTTCCAGTCTCTTGCTTCTTGGCTCTGCGGAGCGAAGCGAAGCCCAGACGTTTGGCGAATGGTTTAACCAGAAGGAAACGCTGATGAAATACCTGTTACAGCAAATCGCGGCTGTAGCGCAATATAGCATCTACGTCAAACAGGGTTATCAAATCTCGCGGAGTGGCCTGGGCAATATTGGCGCATACATCAAAAGCGAACACGGCCTGCATTCGGCTTATTACAGTTCATTAAGAACCGTCAACCCGGAGATTAAGGACAATCCAAAGGCGGATACCATCATCAGCTATGCAGTGCAGATTCCGGGGCAATTTGACCACCTGAACAGCCTGACCGGCCTGGATGAGGGTAACCGGAAATATATCGCACAGGTCGAAGCTAAAGTACTGGCTGAATGCGATAAGGACTTAACCGAACTGCAGTTAGTCCTCACCAGCGGCGAGGCCCAAATGAGCGATGATGAGCGCATCAACCGGTTGGATTACATCTATTTTAGAGTGAAAGACAAATATGCCTTTACACAATCTTTCTGTAATAACGTCAGGATGCTATTGCTCCAGCGCAACCGGGAATTGCAGGACGTACTATCATCAGGGAGGTATTATGAGATCAATTAAGGAACTTTTAAAGCCCTCCCTGCCGGGAAGGGTTTGGGCGGGGCTTATTTGCTTTATGCTTTGCGCTTTTAGCTTTCAGCCCTCAAAAGCGCAGGACCAGGATATGATGCAGCTGATCTTCGATATTGAAAAGCTAACGCAATTTAAAGCCATCTTATCAGATATGCAGCAGGGATATTCCATCCTTACGCAAGGTTACCAGCAGGTCAAAAACCTGTCGCAGGGTAATTTCAACCTGCATTCCGTCTTTTTGGATGGTTTGTTACAGGTCAATCCCGAGGTCGCGAAATACGCACGGGTAGCGGATATCATTGCAGATGAGGCCAGCATCCTGTCAGAATACAAAAAAGCATACCGCCAATTTCAAGGCAGCGGAAGTTTTAGTTCCGGGGAGCTGGATTATCTGGCCAGGGTTTATGCACTGTTGACCAGCGCGGCATTGAATGACGTGAACGACCTTGCCAATATCCTGACCGCTTCCAAATTAAGGATGTCGGATGATGAGCGCCTGTCGGCTATCGACCGCATTTATGCTTCCAGTAATGACAAGCTAAGTTTTCTGCGGGATTTTAACAGGCGCGCCCATGTCCTGCTTTTACAGCGGCAACAGGAACGGAACGAGGTCAATAACTTAAAAACCTTATACCCATGAAAAAATTAAGAATACTATTCAAAAGCTCCCCTTTCAGGGGGCTGGGGGGCTTAATGGTTTTGCTGCTTTTGCCCTATTTAAGCCAGGCGCAGGATATCACGAGCAGCTTAAAAGGAATGCAGCCGGTACTGGATAACGTATATAACCAAATGATCCCGATGTGCAGTAATCTCATTGATGCCTCGCGGGGCATAGCTGGATTTGCGGCCTTGTGGTATATCGCCTCGCGGGTATGGCGGCAGATCGCGCAGGCGGAGCCGCTCGATTTCTATCCGCTGTTGCGCCCCTTCGCTCTGGGCATGGCGATCATGCTGTTTCCAATGGTCATCTCGCTCATGAACGGGGTGATGCAGCCCATTGTATCGGCGACCGGCACAATGGTCACCAATTCAGACAACTCGATAACGCTTTTACTCAAACAAAAGCAGGATGCGATCAAAAATAGCTCAAGCTACCAGATGTATGTGGGCGATGATGGCAGCGGTGACCGGGACAAGTGGTATAAATACACGCACCCCGACGATCCCAATGACCAGAACGAGGGCACCTTTTCCGGTTTAGGTAACGATGTGAAATTCTGGATGGATAAAATGCAGTACAATTTCAAGAACAACATCAAGCAGTGGATGTCTGAAATTTTGCAGGTGGTTTATGCGGCGGCTATTCTTTGCATCAATACTTTACGCACTTTTTACCTGATCGTTTTGGCCATTTTAGGGCCGCTCGTATTCGGCTTTGCTGTCTTCGACGGATTACAGCATTCCTTGCAGCAATGGGTAGCCAGGTATATCAATATCTTTTTATGGCTGCCTATCGCCAACATATTCGGCAGTATTATCGGGCAGGTACAGCAGCAAATGATCAAGCTGGATATTTCGCAGATACAAAGCGCAGGCGATACTTTCTTCAGCCCGACCGATACCTGTTACCTAATTTTTCTCTGTATTGGCATTGTGGGTTATTTCTCTGTACCGAGCGTGGCCAATTATGTCATACACGCGCATGGCGGCAATGGTCTTCTAAATAAAGTAACAAGTGTGGCCACCACAACAGTAAGTATGGCCCCTGATGCTGCGGCTACAATAGGCAACCGCGCAGAACAAGCCCGAAGCAATATCCTAAACATGCCGCGCGACTTCAAGGATGGATGGAATAGCGCAGGAAACAATAATTATCAAAAGGATAAACTATCCGGTAAAAGCAGTTAACCAATTTATTAACCATTTAACTCCCCCTTTAGGGGGCTGGGGGCCTTATGTTTCAACAATTCAAAAATATAGACACCGCGTTTAAGCACATCAAGCTATTCAGCACTTTTCTGTTACTGGCAAATATGGTTACGCTTTGCTTTTGTATCTATAAAAGCTATGATATCGTCAATAAAGCGCAGAATAGGGTGCATATCCTGTACAACGGCAAAGTGCTGGAAGCTATCGCGTCCGACCGGAAAACGAACCTGCCGGTAGAATTGCGCGACCATATCAGGACTTTTCACGAGGATTTCTTCACCCTGGTGCCGGATGACAAGCAGATCGATGCTACGGTTACCAAAGCTTTGTATTTGGCCGACGGGAGTGCGAAGGCCGCTTATGATAATTTAAAAGAGGCAGGGTATTTCAATAACCTGATCTCCGGTAATATCAACCAGCAGGTAAACATCGACAGTATCCGCTTAGACCTGGATAGCTATCCTTATGGCTTTACCTGTTATGCTACTGAAAAACTGGTCAGGGCCAGCAGTACGGTGACCCGTAAACTCATCACAAAAGGAAAAGTCAGCGACCTGAAAACCGAAACGGACAATAACCCGCACGGCTTTCTGATACAGGGCTGGGAAATACTGCAAAACAATGATGAACAGGAAAAAAAGAACACGCCATGAATTTATTCAGAAAAAGAAAAACAGGTAATCGCGTGGAAAGCGCCTTTAACATCCAGGTCAGGCAATCTATAGAGCAAAAGCAAAGAAAAGCGGCAGCTTACCTGAGTAGGAAGACACAATACTGGAACCGCAGCTCGAAGATCATCGCTTTAGCCCTTTTCTGCCTGCTATTCGGCGGTGGTTGCTTGCTTCTGCTCTTGAAAGCTATTATTCACTTTTAACCAATAAGATATGACAACACAAGAAGAACGGAAACGAAAAATGCTGCTCTTTCTGCCGCTTTTAGTCCTGCCATTTATGGCATTAGGCTTCTATGCGCTCGGCGGCGGCAAGGGCGAAACAAATGCGCAAGCGGAATTAATTAATAAAGGGATCAATACCCAGTTACCAGGCCCGCAATTGCAAAAGGACGATGCCAAAAACAAAATGACGGTGTATGACAAGGCGCAACGTGATTCCGCATCGGCAAAATCAAAATCTGCCGCGGGTGCATTTGCCGCTTTAGGATGGGATACGACCAAATACTCGCGGCATCCAACAACTCTCGCTAATAGCGCGGTGGATAATGAAGCAAAGATCAAAGAACGCCTGGCTCAAATCAACAAACAGATCAGCCAGCCCTCACCGGTATCTAGGCCGTCAGCGGTGGACGACGGGGCCGATGCCAGATCAGCAGACCTGGAACGCCTGGAAAAATTGCTGAAGCAAAAACAGCAGGCGAATGAACCCGATCCGCAAATGCAGCAGCTCAATACTATGCTCGATAAGATCATGGCCATTCAGAATCCGGCCATAGTAAAGGAACAACAGCCAATTAATAAGCCGGTTGTAAAAGACAGCGCATTCAAGGCCATTCCCGCCGTGATTGACGGCAACCAGAAAGTGGCACCGGGCGGCGTGGTCAAATTGCGTTTACAGGATACGATCAGGATCAACGGCATTATTATTCCAAAGGGCCAAACGGTGTTCGGTTCGTGTACAATCACCAATCAGCGCCTGTTACTGGACATCCGGAATATCCGTTTAGGCACCGCGATTATCCCTGTAAATCTCACCGTCTTTTCGCTGGACGGCATGGCGGGCATTGCGGCGCCGGAAGCAGAACTGGGCGAGGCGGCGGGCAGCGGCGCGAACGGGGCATTGGAAAGTATGCAGTTTTTGAGCATGGACAACAGTTTGAGCACACAGGCGGCGACAGCGGGCATTTCGGCGGCTAAAGGTTTACTCGGCAAAAAGGTCAGGAAGATACGGGTAAAGCTCAAAGGTGGTGAAACCTTGTTGCTTCGCGTTAATAAGTCCTGATATGCAGCTGGAAACCAAACATGCACAGGTCATTATCGCAATGCTCGAAGATGCCCAGGATATCGGGTTAAATCACATCGTGTTTGAACTGCGGCCCGCAGACATGGATTTACAACCGCATCAACTAAATTTATTTGACACCATCGGTGAAGCTCTCGACTATTTGGATGCAAAGTCAGGTTTAGGGTACCTGCCGGGTGGGGGCGATGAATATCCCGTTTACTACCGGCACATCGACCAATTACTGGAAGAATTAAAACAAGCGAATTCATTAACTAATCATCAGGATATGAACAGAAACAATTTAGAAAACCTCAAAGAGGAATTGAAAAAGCTGGGCTTTAAGGATAAAGTGGCAGCCGAAATGGAAAAACAGATCGAGAAAGGCGTACCGGAATTTACGCTGAACGATAAAGTCAACGGTGCTAAGGGGCAGGTTGACCTCACACTCCATTTCAGGCAATCGGGCCAGTCCGAAAATTACTTTTTTAATAAATACGAAGTGGCCCTGAATACAGGCAAGGGTTTGGAAGATGGACAAAAATACATGGTCATCACGCCCAATGCGCAGGCACCGGGCAAGAACCTGGTGAAGTCCTTTGAAAATGTAACCGAGGCCATCAGTTTCTTCAAAGAACAAAAAGGCAACAGTGAGTTGGCAGTAGGCAAAGATGCGGCCAATAAGGTGGAACTGGCCAAAATGGAAAAAGGCAAGGTTAATTATGTAGCCAAGGATTTCCAGCGCACATTCCGTACACCCGCCCAAACACAAACTTTCTTCGTAGAACGTGGCAGGGGCTTTACCGCGGAGCAGGCCGCTAACCTGATACAGGGCCGGTCTGTTTTCCGCAATGACCTGCTGAACCTGGGCGGACAGGGTTATGCTGCCTGGATCAAGCTGGATATGGACAGCCCGAAAGATCGTTATCAGAATTACCAGACGAACCAGTACCATGTACCAACCTATGGTTTTGAACTGGAAAAAGTATTGGATAAGTACCAGATCAAGGAACTGAGCGACCCGCAAAAGAAGGAAGCTTTAATTCAAACCCTGGAAAATGGTAATCGTCCATTAGTAACAACTGTTAAAGAGGGACAGGATACCAAGCTGTTTATGGAAGCCGTGCCGCGTTACAGCCAGTTAAATTTCTTCAAAGAAGATGGCAAGCCCGAAAAGCGGGAACAGTTCTTAAAGGAACCGAAACTGGACCAAACCCTACAGGTAGGCAAAGGGAAGGGCAAGGAAAAAGAACAAGAACACGGTATGAGTGTATAGACCGGAAAGTTATCTTTGCGGCTTTTCAAAAAGGAACAAACAATTATTATTCACTTTTTAAATCATTATTTTATTATGGAGCAGATCGCAAAATTAAAGGAGTTAATCGCTTCCGCAGAAGCTGACGCGGAGAAATTCAACAAAGGGAACAATGCAGCGGGAACAAGGCTGCGCAATACGATGCAGCAACTCAAAGTAACGGCACAGGAGGTACGCACAGCCGTTACGGAAAAGAAAAACACAAAATAATTCACAGTAAATAAACTATTTTGGAAGCCCTGCCAACGTTTGGCAGGGCTTAATTATGCAGTAATCCACCTCTTTTCAACAAACTTAATTTCTGCTATTTCTGAGGAAAAGTCCCCTATGGAAACTTGGCAATTTAACTCATTTGCCTTTCTGATTAACATAGGTCTTATTTCAATCTCGGGAAGATAGTTAGTTACAACTTTAATAACTGTGCCAATTTCAGCCTTCGACAAATCGTAGTAAAATGCTGATACTAAATTATGTTTATCGGCTGGCCTTATGAGATAGAAGTAAAACATGGCCCTAACCGGTTGTGACATAGGCCGCAATCCACTAATCCAACCCGATAGACTTGTTCTGTCAATGCCTGTATCTATGGCTATATCTTTTACCCTTACACCGCGTTCCACCATTCTCTTTTCCAGCCATTCTGGCGTTACAATATCTATTATTACCGGCTTATACGGATGAGCATCAACATAAAGCATCCGGCCATATAGAAATGGCTTAAAAATGGCTTCCGTTTTACTTATTAAAGTTGCCCTATCTAAATATATTCCAGATTCATTAAATGGTTGGCTCACCCGGACTGCAACACTTTTAAATACTCCAGAAATTACTGTACTCTGTATTTTAAATTCAATACGATCAGATGTGTTCCATTCGCGAACAGCTTCATCTATTCTCTTAATTTCCTCTTCAGAATATACTTTCGATAGCTTTTCAATTTGTAAAATTGTGCTCATAGCCTTATTTTTTTGTAAAGCTAATAAACAAAATCAAAAATACAACTTTATTTTTATATTAAAATGTTGTTATTAACAACATTTTAATAATCTCAATCTACAATTGACTTAAGTCAGCAGTTCCAGCCGCTTAGTTCCACTCAGCCGCTTCACTGCGTTTTAAAACACCTGGTGATTTGGGCTTCGCTGGCGCATCGCCCAAATCACCAGGATTTTTTGCGGCTATTTATCACCTTTCTTTAACTCCTCCCATTTTCTCCACTGGCTTTTTCGCAAGCAAATTTCTGAACGCCGGGCCTGCATGTCAAGACCGGGGCCCTGCGGGTTTGCTGGAAAAAAATCTCCACCCTCTCCGCTGCGCTCCGGGGTCGTATTTTTTTCCGCAAAGTCTTGCCCTTCAGCCCGCCGTGTTCAGGTCAGGGTGCTTACAAAAAGCCACCGGAGGCTTCAGCCGAGGGTGACTTTGAAAAGCATAACGGATATGGACACACAGAAAAGCAGGGCGCCCCCGGCACGGCGGAAACAGCACAGACCGGAGACCATCACAGTAAGGAGTAAAATTTAGTAACCATTTAAAATTAAAAAATCATGAAAACCACAGAAGTTAAAACAAACGGTATAGTTAACAAAGCTGATAATAACGCCACAACCAACAAGACAGATGGCGCAGGTAACGGGCAAAAAGTCAATAACCTGCCTGTAAGCACTGCCTTTAACGATAAAAAGGACGAGCCGAAAAAGGAAGAGCCCAAAGCCGAAACACCTGCACCACAGGCAGAGGAAGCCAAACCACAAGCCGAGCCGACCAAACGGGAAATTAAAGAACAGTTAAGGGAACAGCAGGAACGCAAGTTGGCCGATACCGTGAAAGTGGTGGAAGCATTGAGCAAGAAAATCGCTCAAAAAAACAAACTGCAAAACACCATCGGCAACCTCGACAGTTTCACCATTGCCCAAAACGATGATAAAGACGATATGGCAAGCGATAGCCGTTTTCAGCGTTGTGAACTGGTGATTTCAGATGATGACGGCAACGAGTTCGTTACCAAGAACCCTTACATTATCGCTTATGTCGCCCACGAGGTAAAACAGCTTTGTATCGACAAATTGGCCGAAGTTGAAGCCGGTATTGTTATTCCTTTTTGAGTGTGCAAATGGAAATGCCCTATGTATTCAGAGTACATAGGGCATATTTCAAAATGGTTAAACCATTCTAAATTCTAAAGCAATGTTAGAGATTTTCATCGAATTAACAAATCAGATTTATTGGGTCGGTTATGCGCAGGAATTAGCAAAAGACAATCCAGCCCTATTTCAATTTGAGTTTAACGAATTTTTAAACGCTTATCAATAGCAAGCATGAAAAAAAGCATTTTTTTATTGATAAAGGTGGGCATCAGAACCACCCATAAAAGCATCCATGATGCTATTGCAGAATTCCAAGCCAAAACCATGTTAAACGTAAGCAGTACGCCAAACATAGAGGTTTTGGAAACTAAAATTATCCCATTAAACACTAAAAAGTAAAGCCATGACAAATTATAGCAATAACATAGTAAAGCCCAAAGTATGGCACATCTTAGGGACGAGCATTGCAAAAAATGCGACAAGCGCCGAAGCCATGATACAGGCGGGTTTAGATTTCGAGGTGATGAAACGCCCTAATCTACATATCCTGCCAAGTGGCAACAACATTATTTCCGACAATAGTTTTTACACGTTCCGAACTGATACCGAAGCGATATTAGGCGATAAGATAGGCAAGGATTACGAAGTGATTCAAAACACAGAAGCTTTTAGCTTTTTTGACAGCATCGTAGGTGGTAACGGTGGCATTCGCTATGAAACCGCCGGTGCGTTAGGTTACGGTGAAACCATTTTTATAACTGCAAAACTGCCCGACTATATTAAAGTCGGGCGGAACGACCTGATTGACCAGTACCTTTTTTTGACATCAACTCATGACGGTTTGGGTAGTATCACTATCGCCTTTACACCAGTCAGGATTTGGTGTTCAAATACCTTAAATGCCGCACTGAACAATTGCAGTAACTGCATTAAAATACGGCATACCGCCAGTGCCGCCGAAAAACTGAAATCAGCGCATAAAATGTTGGGTATATCCGACCAATTATCAATAGAGTTAGAAGCCATCTTTAACCGTTGGGCAAGGGTAAGGATAACAGACCCGCAGGTCAAACGGCTGATACAATTAGCGATGATACCGAACAAGGAAACTTACGAAAAGCTGAAAACAGGCAAGGATGAAGAATTATCAAGCCATTACAACAACATGGTATCAAGTGTGTTTGATTACGCCATGACCGCAGATAGCCAGCAGGAAAGCTCTGTGAAAGGAACTCTGTTTGGGACGTATAACGCGGTGACTGGCTACTACCAAAATGTCCGTAACTACCGTGATGATGAAAGTAAATTTAAATCCATCATGTACGGAACTGGACAAGACCGGGCGCAAACAGCTTTTAACCTTTGCACCGAATTTGCCAAAAATGGCGGTAGTGCCTTAATGCTTAATTAATCCGGACAGGGGGAGAATATCCCCTTGTTATTTATCATCTATTTAACTGTAAACATCATGAAAACGATAGATCAGCTTACTAACGTAGATAAAGCGAAAATTATATTTGACCTTTTCAAAAATGAAATTCCTGCATTTTTAGAATATACCCAAACCATGGCCGATAAGGTAACCAATGAGCAAGATGCATTAAAAGCCAATTGGAGCAATCCTTTTCTTAGTTATCATCAATGGCTAACCCTTTCGGAACAGGCTAATAGTATTATCAAAAGACAGGGCAAGAGTTTGGTTAAAAGTAGTAATCTATTTTCCGAACAACTTTTTGGAGGTTATTTAGCTTTGTTTACCAATCATTGTTTGGAGCAATACGGTACTTATAAAGCACAATCACCAAAATTCACCTATGCGATAAGCCTGTTTTACTTGCCAGTTCAAGCTATTGATGAAACAAGTTATAACTACCTCGTATTGGAATTGCATGGTGGGCCTGAACATGCTACCATTGTTACGGACGAAGATGGTAATAACCGTCTATTTGAAAACCGCTACGATGCCGAAGCAGAAGCCGCAGATTGCCAAGATGGGTTAATCGTCGAAATAAGATAAAATCCAAAATCGCCCGCTGTTGCTCCGCAACAGACGGGCGTTGCTGCCGCAAGTAAACTCCGTTTAATTTTTCTTACTAACGTAGAAATTGCCTATCAGAAATTTAGACTACCACAAATGATAGCCAGAGTAAAATATTATTTCAATATTGTATAATAACCACCTTGTTTTAAGTGCATTAGGTGAGCTAAATACTTATCACAATGAAATCATTCAACTACGTCCGGTTACTCTAATAGCCGGTGCAACAATTTTTCAAAAAACCGTAATAGTATTTAAAGAGGATATTTCGTTTCTCGTTATTTATTCCATGACTGGATTACCCAATATTGATAGCTTTTCAATTTTCATTACCTCTAAACTCGGAAAGCCAAAGTCTTCAACAACTTTCCCCATGATCAGGTAGCAACCTGCTCCCCTGAAAGGATACCCGGTTGTTGTATTGGGGAAATGGGTGGTATCGAAAAAATTGCCATCCGCATCCAGAAAAGTGCCGAACCACATGATTTTATTGTTTTTGGTAGGCACAGTTTTTTCACAAATAAATAATCCCACCATCCTAACAGTCTGCCCGATGTGGTTAACCAAATCGCCCGCATTTATTTCACCACGGTATTCTGTTTCCAGCAAATCAAACATTGACATACTCACAGGGAATCCCAGGATCTCTAACTCATGATAGGCATTTTCCAGTTGGGTGTTTACCAGTTCAGGCAACTGGTAATTTTTCGCTTCCACATTAAAAAGCACTAACTCATTCGTCGGCTTCGCATCGGTATCAAACAGCCGGTGCACTTTCCAAAGCAACTCCTTTTTGCTTTGCCCGGTAAACCGTAAAGCACCGACACGGATCAGGATGATCGTTTGTTCCAATCCAAGTCCTGTACGTTTGATCAAATCCTCCATGTTTTGAAAGGGCCCGTTTTGCCTGCGTTCGTCAGGAATACGGTCGATAAAAGCCTGCTCCAACGCATGTACACCAACAAAGCCGAGATAGGCATCAACGCCGGTAATGTTTACCGTACTGTCACTATGATTTACACAAGGGAGGTGAACCATAGCACCCGATTTTCGCAGTTCCAGGACATACAGGAACCTGCTGTAAAATCCCCCATAATTATTCAGCACTGCCACCATGAATTCCCTCGGGTAATACGTTTTTAAAAACAGGCTTTGGTAGCTTTCAACAGCAAAACTGGCAGAGTGCGCCTTGGAAAAACTATAACCTGCAAACGACGAAACCTGTCGCCAGGCTTCTTTAACTATTTCTTCAGGCCGCCCCAGCTTTACAGCTTCTACATGAAACCTCTCCACCAGCCGGTCAAATTCTATTTTTGAGCGGTATTTACCGCTCATTCCCCTGCGCAAAATATCGGCATCTGTGCCATCCATCCCGGCAAAATGAATGCAAACTTTGATCACATCTTCCTGATAGACCATTACTCCGTAGGTCTCTTTCAATTGTTCCTCCATTACGGGGTGTAAATATTTTACTTGTTCGGGCGCATGGTGATACTTGATATAGGTTCCCATCATACCTGAACTGGCGACACCCGGACGGATGATCGAACTTGCAGCAACTAAGGTCAGGTAATTATCACAGTCCAGCTTGCGGATGAGTTGCCGCATGGCCGGGGATTCGATATAGAAACAGCCAATTGTATTTCCGGACTTGAGTTGCGCATTTACGACCGGGTCTTTCATGAAAGCTTTGACCTGGTGAATATCGATTTTCCGTTGCTGGTTTTCTTCGATCAGCTTAACGGCCTGTTTAATATGCCCTATTCCGCGCTGGCTTAATATATCATATTTATCATAGCCGATCTTTTCCGCTTCGTACATATCCCATTGTACGGTTGCCATTCCTTTTGGCGGCAGATCCAGCGCAGTATAGTATGTAATGGGTTCTTCAGAAATGAGTACGCCACCCGCGTGGATAGAACGTTGGTTGGGCATATTCGCCATCATTTGATGAATGGCGGTAATCTTCTTAAAAACGACATTATCCCGGTTGAATGCAGCCCGCCGCTGGTCGGTAAAGCCATCAATTTCAGATTTGGGCAGGCCCATCACTTTGCCAATTTCCCTGATGATACTCCGATCCTTAAATGTGGACATGGTGCCAAGCAAAGCGGTATGTTGGCTGCCATAACGCTTGAAAATATAATCCTGTACGTCTTCCCGTTCATCCCAGGAATAATCAATATCAAAATCGGGAGGTGAAGTTCTTTGAGCATTTAAAAAGCGCTCAAAATATAAGTTCAGTTCTATGGGATCAACATCCGTGATCCGCAGGCAATATGCGACAATGCTGTTAGCGCCGGAACCACGGCCTACATGATAATAACCCTGTAAAGTTGAATAACGAATAATATCCCAGGTGATCAGGAAATAAGCGCAAAAGTCCAGTTCATAGATGACTTTTAGTTCGTGCTTAACTTTCTTTAATGCCTCTTTATTGTTCTTTCCATACCGGTATTCCATGCCGCTGAGCGCCAGTTTTTCCAGCAGTTCCCGGTCATTCTTTTTATTGCCCGAGAAGGTTTTACGGTTCAGGTTGATCCTTCCCTTTGGATAATCCATGACGCAGCGGTTCATCAGGTTGCGGGTATTGTCCAAAATAAAAGCATATTTGGCATAGTTGGCTTCGAGTTTACCAGGTGCAAGGAACATATCAGTTGGTTTGCACTTATCCTCCGGCGATACCATAGTAAGCAGCGCATTGAGGTCAATACCTCTCAAATATTCATGCAACCTGTACTCCAGTTTATCCGCGACAAAGACAGGCTGCAGTGCGACCAGCTTTTCCTTAATGCTCAATAAGTCTTTTTTATAAAGCAGGTGTAGTTCATCAAAGCGTATGCCCAGGTATTCATTGTCCTTTAACTCACCTGCATAGCTATAAGGATATATGGTAAAGGCATACCTGAATGCAGGGGCCGTTACTGGCAACTCTTTTTGCTCCAGGTTATGCTCCGACAGGAATTCATTCAATTCCCGCATACCCTCCTTGCTTTTGGCAATTCCGATAAAGAGCAATTTTTTATCCTTACGAAATTCAAGCCCGGCAATGGGTTTAATTCCTTTATCGTCACATTCCCGCATGAATTCCATAATCCCTGTAGAGTTATTGATATCTGTCAGCACCATTTGGGTAATACCCCTGGAAAGTGCTTCTTCTACCAGTTTTGGTATGGACATCGTGCCATAACGGAGGCTATATTGGGAGTGGACATTCAGGTACATAATCTTAAAGATTTAAATCAATACCTGATGCCAGCTTAATAGATTGCGGGCCAAAACGCCTGCGGATTTTATCCAGCGCCTGGCATAAGCTGTACTGTTCCTCTGATTCAGTATAAAGGTCGATCTGCTCAAAGCCATTGACAAGGTTGGATAACCGGACACCTACCAAACGCAATAAAATCCTTTTTTGATAAAGTTCCCGGAATAATTCTTTTGTTTTTTTGATCAGCACACTGTCCAATGACGTATAGGGAATTGTAGCCTGTTTGGTCACATCTTCAAATGTGGAATAGCGGATAGTCACGGTTAAACAAGCACAAAGCTTTTGTTTTTGCCGGAGTTCAAAGGCAAGGTCCATTACCATCGAGGTCAGCAGGTGATTAATGGTTTCGACATCAATACTATCCGCTTTAAAAGTACATTGTGTTCCAATGCTTTTTTGTTCCTGGTAAGGGATCACCGGTGAGTTATCAATGCCCTTTGCTTTCTGAAGAAGCCACAACCCGTTTTTACCAAGAATGCTTTTCATGTAATCCGGGTGAACCAGCGTTAGTGCATGGATTCGTTTGATACCCATATCACTCAACTTAATAAAAGTCTTTTCGCCAAGACCGGGAATTTTACGAATGGACAGAGGATTCAAAAATGGTTGTACACCGGGCTGTTCGATATTCAGTTCTCCGTTTGGCTTGCATTCGTTAGTGGCCATTTTGGAAACCGTTTTATTTACAGACAGTCCAAACGAGATAGGCAGGCCGGTTTCAGTGATTACTTTTTGCCGCAATTCATGGGCATATTTTAAGGTGCCGTGAAAACGGTCCATACCCGTCATATCAATATAGTGTTCGTCAATACTGGCCTTTTCAATAAGCGGTACCCGCTCTTTTAAAATTGCAGTGATTTCATGTGATGCCTTGGAATATTCGTCCATATTGCCCCGTATCCATACCGCATGAGGGCAGAGCATTCGCGCCATCCGCGAGGACATGGCGGAGTGAACCCCAAATTTCCTGGCCTCATAGCTACAGGACGCAACTACTCCACGATCTGAAGGACTGCCGATGATGACAGGCTTTCCGATTAATCGTGGGTCTTTCCGTACCTCAACCGATACAAAAAAGGCATCCTGATCCATGTGGATGATGTGGCGGTTAGTTTCCATGCTGTACGTTAAATTGTGGGCTACAAAATTATGCTAAAAATATTAGCAATTACCAAATGAATACAAAATAATTTTTACAATTGTTTTGTTTGCGTGCTTATCAGTAAATTAGATACACAATGGGTAAGCATGCGGTCTAGACCGCATGCTTACAACCCTTGTATATAAAATTTTCATAACTCTTAAATTTAGATTACCCACTTGTATAGCCTGAATTTAAGGTGAAATACCCGTCTTACGGAGGAATAGGAAGGATTTATACTATTTATTTGCCCACAATTTAATGTATACTCTAATATTAAGAATAAAAAATGCGTGTAGGAAACGCTTTACTTATGGAGGTAATCATTCTTCCAATTAGCTTCACTTTCCTGCGCCACCCCTAAAACTTTTGCGTTTTTCCAATCTGAATAAGCGAGGGTATCTTTTTGAAGTTGAAGATAACAATACCCCCTTAAATAATAGCATAGACCATTTTTGTCATTGTCTTCAAGGACAATTGAGTAATCAAGAATAGCGTCTTTTAATTGTTTAAAGGTTTGTAACGCAGCCCTAGCATTAGCTCGATAGAAATAGGCTTCAACAAAGTCAGGATGTATATCTATGATTTTGGTTAGATCAGTTACACAATTGTTATACTTTTCCAATTTGATATAACAGAGCCCTCTATAATATAAAGCTTCTATGTTGTCATATTTCAATTCGATAGCCTTGGTGTAATTGTCTACCGCGCTTTCATAATCCTTATTTCTATACCTTTCATTGCCCTGTATAGTATAGCGAGATGTCTCATCTTTAGGAATACTTGATAGGAGCTCGATTAATGCCGGACTCATTAAATCTTTTGGATTAACTTCCATAAAGCGATCTTCATAATCGGCTATACTTACAAAGTGTTTTTTACCTACCCAAAACATATTATCTTAATTTATCGTCAATCAAAGTATCTATTCTTTCTATGTAACGTTTATGACCATCACCCTTTAAATTACCCTCTTCAATCTTATCTAAATCAACCTTCTCTTCATGAAAAATCTCATTTATGTATTTTTTATCAAAAGCGGTATCCCAAACTTTTTCATTCAATGCCAATAAGTTATAATTCCAGTTGCCCGTTCGTAATTCAGAAAATGTCCAGTCTTTTTGTGGGTTACACTCCTGTCTATGGATAAATTCATATAACTGCTTACTAACCGAAATATCATAATCTTTAAAGCGTTCAGATAAATTGACAAGAAGTGGATTTTTAGATGAATAAAATTTTTCATACATATCATCAATGTCAATCGCAGAAAAACCAACTTTGATTATTTCGTTAAAAAGCAATTTAAAAGGCGCTTTAGATGCTAGTCCCAAAAAACCACTTTTAAATTTGAACTCATATACGCCATTGTTTTCTTTATAACTCACAGCATGTTGAATTACTGATAATGGCATCATTAGATTTCCAGAAATCTTTAATTTTTGGAAATGTTCCATTTTAGTTTCATAATACAATACTGTATTGAAGTAATAAAGTTGTAAGGTATCTATAACATATTGCGGGTTCGTTTGATAAATAGATTCAATATTTCCAATTGGCTTTTGTTGCTTTTTTAAGTCGTTTTCAAACAACTTATAAAGATCAATCCCTTGGGCTAAAGTCCCCATTGATGCAACAATCTGTTCTCCGGCTTTTCCATATGAAAATTCATGTACATACTGGCGTCCTGAACCTAGTTTACCATATGTGCTGATTATCCTGTTTTCGCTGTCGAAGAGGTGAAATTGTTCCGTATTATCTTCTGGATTTTTAGAGATTTTTAATTCAGCAAATTTTTGCCCTTTTTCATTATAATCATTTTTGATAGTGTATAAACAGTTATCATTTTTGTCTAAACTTATTACTTCAATTAATCTATCATTTTCGTCGTAAAGGTATTTCCTTACCTGTGTTAAAATTAAACCTGAAAACTTGTAATCTTTTTCTTCAATGAGTAGCTTCTTTGTTGGGTGAAAGGTTTGCTTCGTCGTCACTTCTTTGTAAATTAAGTTTTTTAAATAATGAATTTATTTTCAGAGGATCAAAAGGTCAATTCTTTTTTAAGCCTTTCTTTAAGCATCTCCCAACGAAGGTCGACAAACTCCTTAAATCGAGAAAATTCTGTGATATTCGGTAAGATTTGCTTTTTAAAATCGACTGGATAGCTCTTAACCCAGTCCTCAAATGTCTTGTCTCCCTTTGATTTATTCTCATTACTATCAAACATTTGCAGATTTACAATTCCATTATAGCACCAGTTGTCACTATAATAACTCCCGTTTTCTTGGTTTAAATCAATATTAAACTTTTTTAAGTTTTTGCTATTAAATTGACTTTTAGGGAAAATATGATCTTTATTAAAATCATTATTCTTGTAATCAAGATGAGGATAAAGTAATGCTAAAATTGGAAAGGCATATCTATCTTCGTATGTAGTGTACAAAAGATTTTCGATTGATTCGTCATCCATTGTTATTGACTTCCTTGTCTTGGATAATGTTTTGGCTATCGCTGGAGCGGGAAACAATTGTGCACCTGTATTAACTTGTTCTTGGATTACATCACGTATGATTTTTAAAACAGTGTCAGCTTGACCGCCAAATATTCTTTTTAGAAGAACGGTATGAAACCATCTTTTTATTAAATCTCTATCCTCTCTATATGCAACCTTATTTTTGAACTGTTTCGACTTACCGCTTATGTATAAGTAATGGATTATAGGAAGCAAAGCATTTTTAGATGTAATAGTTTGTTCCACATAGCCAAAACTTTTAACTAACTCTATACTTTCAACGATAGCTTCTCTGATGGCAATCCAATTATTTTTAAACTCGATAGCATTTTCTACCGAAAAATTTGTCACCCTGAATTTTATATCCTTTTGACTGAATATTAACAAATAAGTTCTAATAATCAAATCTTTATCAATTACAATTTCGGTTGAATTCCAAATTTCATCAATTAAGTTATTGAATTCATCCCTAGCTGAAATAGTTTTAGAACTCCAGACAGAAATAATTGTGGACATTATTAAATCCGAATATGATAACTTTTCTCCTCCACTATTAATTCTAATAAAGATATTTAATGCTTTATCATAATCTTGATCATCCTCTAAATAATAGTTGATTAGATTTTTTACATGGACAACATCAAATAATTTAAATAGGGTGCTACTAATGTATTCATCATTATCAAAACCTTGCTTTTTCAAGTATTGATTTAATTCAAACGTTCCATTTATTTCCAAAATTTTACTTGTCTCAAACCAAGTGTATTCAGACCCATCTAATTCTTCTTTAGTTAAAAATCTAAAATCATATACCCTCCCATCTTCATTGTCATCGTCGTCAATTGAACCTTCTGATAGACATAGATATAGTTTTCTTGTAGGTATTGAATGCTCATTATCTTTCCACGCAAAATTTTTTCGCTTATAAGCATAAGAGCCTTTCAATCCAATGTACAAGGCAGTAAGTCTCTGTTGACCGTCTAATACTGCTTCAAAGTCAGGAATAGAGTTGGTGTTTACCTCCTTACAGTGTATACTATACTTTTCTCTAAACGTTTTAAGGACACTATAAAACCGATGATTTACCTTGTTTTCCCCTTGCACTTTCCACATTAGTAATGACCCTATCGGATAATTTCGCATTAAACTGTCATACAATAGCTCTATTTGGGTGGAACTCCAAACAAACTCTCTTTGGATTGCTGGTAACAGATATTGGTTATAGTCAATTTTGTCTATAGCTTGTTTAACTGAAATAGGTGGGTTGTAACTCATTCGTGATTATATTGTTTAAGTATCTCTCAAATATATAATTATTTACAAGTAGGTATACTCACAATGGCATTTCTATACTTCATTAAATCTGAACACATTTAAACTATCATACGTCACTTCTGGGTAAGCATGCGGTCTAGACCCTCCATGAGTTATTCCTGGGTGTTTTTCCATCGGTGTGGCATGAGGTCATTATTATGGCTGATCTCAAAAACAGGCGTACTGGATGGGTTGACTTCTACAGAAAAAAAAACCAAAGCTTCAGTAGATGTAGGCTCAACGCCCCGGCGGAGCTTACGTAACCAATAATTGAATTTGGCAAAAGATAGCCCTGCTGACTTGCAGTAACTAATCTGGCTCAGCCCATTGGATTCCCAGTTGCTGTAATGACGATACATTTGACTATGTAGCCCGTATGCTTACCACAATGGAAGATGTTTTTGAAATAACTTTGGGGCACGGAGGGGACTTACAAACCTTGATCGTAAAGGATTTCGTGCATCACGAAGATGGTAAATGTAAGTTTGAAGTATATCGGCTTGGTCAATTGATATTAAGCCTGGAACCTGACGGTGATACTTTTCGCACCTGTCAAAATCCAGGTGAAGTGAAAAAAGAAATGATCAACCAAATTATTGATAAGATCGAGTGGTACCATTTATAAAGTAATGCCCAATGGTTAAATGGCATATTCCAAAGCAGGCAGATCCTCATAAATAAAAGGTGTTGCCGGTTCTAAAGTGCTGAGAAATTCCTTTGCAATGGTACAAGCATCCATTTGTTTGGCCGGGTATTGGGTCATTGCAATTTCCGTTATACGTTCATCGCTCAGATCGCCAAACATCCACTCATAAGCCAGGTCATCGTTTAAAATGGTCGGCATCCGCTTTTTAGAGTTATGAACCTGTTCCATTAAAGTGTTTGCGGGCGCGGTAATGTTGGCGATTGTTTTTACCGTTTCACCAGTTTCCTTATCTGTCCATTCCTGCCAAACACCCGCCATGTAAAAATATTCATGATCTTTCAGCGAAATATAGTAAGGGTATTTCAATGACGTTTTTAGTGGCTGGCCTGTTTTTTTGTTCAGTGGGAAAACGTGCCGCCATTCATAAAAGCCTGTAGATAACAGCAGGCACCTGCGTTTCTTGGCTGCATCTGCATAAAGCGAGGCATTACCTTTTTCATTGATAAACAAATTTTCCGCTTTAGCATTTAAGGTAGTGTAGCCGATATGCCACTTTCCCTGCTCATCTTTATAACCGTTCCTGAATTTGGCAACGGCATCCCTATCTTTCAGATAAGTGGGCAGAAATCCCCATTCCATCTGTACAATGTCAAAGTTGGTTTCTGCTTCGTTGCGTTGCAATACAGCCACCGGGCTATAAGCAAAACCATTATGTACCGCACGGTTCAAAAAATCATAATTCTTTACCGCTTTTTCCAGTTGCAGTAATTTGATAAATTCCGCTCTCGATACCTTTTGTCCGTTGTAATAACACATAGCTAATTATTTTTTAAATACTCTGCAATTCTTGCACCAAAAAACTCCACTTCCTTCAGCCGATGCTGCGCCTGTGGTATAGATGTCCAAAAGGGTCTGCCACCCGTCAGTGCTTCGTGCAAAACCAGTTCGGGGCGGCCATCTGAAAAAACAATATGAAATACTTCATCATTGTTAATGATATGATAGCCCACCTGCATAGTCAGGTCATTTAGCTTAATCTCAAATTGGTCACCGGATTCCATCGTCAGTTTGCATTTAAACATAAAATTACAAAATAATCTCAAGACGAGGATTTCAAAGGACGTTAATACATGACGATTAAAAATCATTTTTCAAGTCAAATCAGTCGAGGATACAAATCCTGGCAAAAACTCTAATATTACTATCATTGTTCCCGTCGCTTATCTTATATTAGACGATTAATTCAATCCCTAATTTTTCGATTACCCTATGCCTGTAAAAGCCGGTCAAATTGTAAAGAACCTGATTCCATCTGAAGCTGTAACCATTGATAGAATTCAACCATTGGGAAATATGGTTTCGTTGAAATTTACTGGCGTAAATTCTAATCGCGCTAATTCAAAAGTTATTTCTATCGAGGATTTTGACCGATTAGAAATACTCACAGAAGAAGGCACTTTCAATTTTAAAGGAGATCCCAATAAGTTTGCTTTGTTTGCAGAGGCCGAGCGTATTAATTCAGCTTACCAGTTTGACCCGTTATTTGCAGTTAATTGTAGCATTGTGGACCCGTTGCCTCACCAGGTTGAAGCTGTTTACAAGTTTTTATTACCCTTGCCAAAAATCCGTTTCCTTTTAGCTGATGATACCGGCGCTGGTAAAACAATCATGACCGGCTTGCTAATAAAAGAGCTAATGATGCGTGGACTATCTGAAAGAATATTAATAATAACTCCGGGCGGCTTAACTAAACAATGGCAAGAGGACGAAATGGGCGTAAAATTCAATATAAACTTTACGCTTGTAAATCGAGCCCGGTTTGCATCAGACCCAAATGTTTTTCAATCCGAAAAACGAATTGTCACTTCAATTGATTTTATTTCAAGGGAAGATGTATTAAATACTGCAAGTAATAATCATTGGGATTTGATTGTATTTGATGAGTGCCATAAGCTTTCTGCTTATGATTATGGCGCAAAGCAATATTTGTCACAGCGTTATAAGGCTGCAGAAGTTTTATCTCGACAATGTGAGCACATTTTATTGCTTACTGCTACGCCTCACCGTGGTCGCACCGATACATTTAAAAAACTCCTTCAACTATTAGATCCCGATATTTTTGCAACCGATGAAATTGCATCGACCAGGATTAAGGAGTTTGAACATAATGGTATCAATAAGTTCTTTATACGCCGTTTAAAGGAAGATATGAAGGATTGGAAAGGAATGCCATTATTTAAAGAACGCTTTACAAAAACAGTAGCATACCAGCTAACCCCCGAGGAAAAAGACTTATATGATGCGGTAACTAAATATCTGACGACAAAAAAGGAAGAAGCTTCCGAATCCAAAAACATCCACGTTTCATTAGCTCTCACTGTAATGCAACGCCGACTGGTAAGTTCTATTTATGCTATAAAAAACACACTCGAACGTAGATGGAAAGCACTACAGAGTATTGTAGATGATTTAGCATTAAATCCAAATCTTTGGAGCCAGCGGCATAAAATGGATGCAGCTTTTAATCAAATAAACGACATTGATGATTTTGAAGATTTAGAAGATGACGAAAGAGAGGCGTTAGAAGGTATCTTATCTGACCCTAAAAAGTTCAGATTATTTACTACTGCCAAAAATCCGCAAGAACTTCACCAGGAAGCAAGAGAAGTTAAAAGGCTGTTCGAAATGGCGGAAATACTTTATAACCGCAAACAGGAAGAAAAGAAATTTCAGCAATTACAGGATTTGTTGAAATCAAATGGTGTGTTAGAACACGGAGAGAAACTTGTAATATTCACTGAACATAAGGATACATTAATTTACCTTGAAGACAGATTAAGTAAAAGTGGAGGCTACAACGTGGCTACCATTCATGGTGGCAAGCAAGTTGATGAACGCAGAAAAGCACAAGCTGATTTTGCCAAATCCGATACGCAAATTTTGATTGCCACTGATGCCGCTGGTGAAGGTATAAATCTGCAATTTTGCCGCCTGTTAATTAATTGGGACATACCCTGGAATCCTAACCGTTTAGAACAACGTATGGGACGTATTCATAGGTATGGCCAGAAAGCGGATGTATTGGTGTTTAACATGGTGGCGAGTAATACTAAGGAGGGTAAAGTGTTAGAAAGGCTGCTCACCAAATTGGACATTATTCGGGAAGGAATGGGTGATGACCGGGTTTATGACGTAATACAGGACGTCTTAGAAAACGTTAGCCTTGATGCTGTCATAAACTCAGTTTTTAATGGAAAAGAATCTGCTTTGGATGAATTTTTGGCGCAGGATAACGAAATCTTAAAGCTGAAATTTTCTGAAAAAATAAAAGAGCAAAAGGAAAAATTAGCGCACAGCGTTGTTGATTACAAGGATGCCCGTATTCTCAAAGAGAATTCGGATGAAAAACGGCTTCAACCAATTTACATTCGATTGTTTTTTGAAAAAGCATTTAAGCATATAGGTGGTGACTTTACAGAATTAAGACCATCTATTTACCGAATTGACAAATTACCTGATTTAATATCAGCAACCTTGCGGAAGGATTATACAATCTATGCAGATAACATAAGACAAATTCAATTCTGCTTTGACAAACAAGTTTTTTTAGATTATCAGAATGTTGGCGATTTGGGGAAGGTTCATTATATAAACCCTGGTAACCCCGTTTTTGATAGCTTAATAAAAGTGGTTCGACATCAATACCGTGAGGATATGTTGAAAGGAACAATACTGATTTCGCCGGACGATTCTGAAGATTACTTCGCTTTTTTTGTCAAATCTCAAATTGTTGACAATAGGGAAAGTAAGAAAGAAGATAGTATTGCCGACGAACGGTTAGTTATGGTCTTTCAAACAAGAGACGGTACATTTCATGTAACATCGCCTGCTAAGTTTATCGACTTACATGCCCCGGCTGATTTTACCAAGCCTATTGAATTGCCTGCAGTGGTAAATAATAACGATGTAGTGCAGTGGAGCTTCGAGAATATAACTATCCAGCAATTTGAAGATACGAAAACCCATGTCAAAAAAGACTCGGCTGATCGTAAAAAATATCTCGAGTCTGCTTTTACCCAAGTGATATTGGATTTGCAAAAACAAATGCAGGAACTACAGGGCAAAGTACTAATAGGCGATGTTAAAGTGCAGGAAAAGATTTCTAAATTACAGAAACACATTGACGATAAAATCGAGAAAAAGACACTTAGGTTGGAAAGTTTAGCGCTGATGGAGCAATTGAGTCCAAAGGAGCCTGAGATATTAGGTTGCGCATATGTTGTACCTTTGTCGAAAATTGAATACTTGGGCCATTATGGCATGAGCCGTGATGACGAAGCCGAAGCCATTGCTATGCAAAAAGCTATGGAATTTGAAGAAGAACAAGGGTGGAAACCACAAGATGTTTCAGCAAATAATGAGGGCTATGATATTAGGAGCATTAGTCCGGAAGATTTAAAGCGATATATTGAAGTAAAAGGAAGAAGTGGGGCCGATGGGAGTGTAATGTTGAGTGAAAATGAAATGAATCGTTTAGCGCAATTGGGCGATGCCGCCTGGTTATATATAATAATGAATTGTAAAAATACTCCTGAAATATATCGAATACAAAACCCTGCAAAACAATTGAATTTTGAATTAAAAACAAAGGGAATACAATACTTTTTGCCTATGGCAGAATGGGAAAATAAAGTAATAAATTAATGGGGCAACCAAAAAAACTTATAGAAGTAGCAATGCCGATAAAAGAAATATCGGCTGAAAGTGTGAGAGATGGCCGGATTCAACACGGTCATATATCTTCTTTGCATAAATGGTGGGCACGTAGACCATTGCCTGTCTGTCGTGCTGTCATATTTGCAAGCTTAATACCGGATCCATTAGATGAAAATTGTCCCCAAATTTTTAAAGATGCTGTTGAACTATTGATTGGAAAAGGCGCAAATATAGTTGACATCTACAGGCCTTACGACGATATACCATATACAGCGGCTGTTGATAAAATGGACGATAATCTACGAAATAGGTTATTGATGTTTATTGGTAAATTTTCTGAAAAATATTGTAAACTGGGGGAAAAGACTGCCTCAAAAGAAGTTTTGACAGAATATAGCCTAATAAAATGGGAAAATAAAAATAATGAAACTGTATTAACTATAGCCAGAAAATTAATATGGGTGGCCTACAATTCAATAAAAAAGTCAAATGTCACTGATTTATTAATGGAGTACGATGCTGCTTTTGCTGCCATTAAATCCGCAGAACTCAACTTGTATTCATCGATTAATAGACAAAGGCTGACAGATCCGGTTAAGGAAAAAGAGTTGTTTTTAAGAGACGCTATCAATTTCTTTTTGAATAGGATGCCAAAGGTTTTTGACCCATTTGCAGGAGGAGGCGCGATACCTTTAGAAGCTTCAAGACTGGGTTGTCGCAGTTATGGCAATGATATTAATCCTGTAGCACATATTATACAAAAAGCGAGTTTAGAATTCCCTCAAAAGTATGGTAAACCTATAGTTTATGATAAACAAGAATTCATAAAATTATATGGTGAAAGAATTTGGGAAAGTCAATTATTGGAAAACAAGGAAATTAGAGATGGAGAGGCGATCTCGGTAAGGATTGAAAATAGACTTGCTTTTGATGTTGAGTTTTATGCAAGTAAACTATTATTAAATGTCGAGAATGAAATCGGCTACTTATATCCCAAGAGCAACCCAAATGAAAAAATTATTGCCTACTATTGGACGAGAGTCGGAATTTGCGCCAACCCAAGCTGTAGAGCAGAAGTCCCGTTGTTAAAACAATTTTATTTATGCAATACAAAAAATAAACAAATTCACTTAAAACCTATAATTGAAAATTCAACGATTAATTTTGAAATAAAATCTGGAGTTATTGATGGAAATGGCTGGGTTGCAAGGGGTAATCTAGTTTGCCCATGTTGTGGCAATACAACGGAAAACAAAATTTTAAAAGAGCAATTTGTTAACGGTAATCCAAAGGAAAGGCTAATCGCGGTAATTTATGAAGGAAAAAAAGGAAAGGAATACAGGTTACCTAATCAATTGGATATCGACATTCTTAACCAAATTCCGGAGCCTAAAAATCGACCTAAGGAATCGTTACCTGTAACATACACAAAAGCTATGGCGTTTTGCCTTTGGGGTTTTAACAATTGGGGCGATATTTTTACAAAGCGCCAATTAGTAGCACTTAATGCTTTAGTTGATGGTTTGAAATACTTAGAATCTTTAAGTATTGATGAAGATAAATTGTATTGGGATGCGATTATTACATATTTAGCTCTAATTATTGATAAGATTGCAAGTAGGCAAACCTCCTTTGGTATTATCGACATTGGAAGGGAAACTATTGTTGATCCATTTAGTAAACAAGCTATTCAGATGGTTTTTGATTATCCTGAACAAACGCCATTTTCGATTGACACAGCATATTGGATTTCACTTTTCATCCAAAATGAATCTCCTAACTTTAATAGTAGTATTTGCAATAATGCATCAAGTGGAGATAAAAGTCAATTTGAAAATAAATTTATTGATGCTGTTATTACCGATCCTCCATATTATGATGCCATTGCCTATGCGGATATTTCTGACTTCTATTATATTTGGTTAAAAAGGTCAATAGGCTCGATTTATCCGCTCAATTTCTCAACTCCACAGACTCCAAAGTCCGAAGAATGCACCGCACTTAAACACCACTTTGATGAAGATATAACAAAAGCTAAGAATCATTTTGAAAATAAGCTAATGCAAGTTTTTGATGCTATTGAACATCAAACTTCTGATATCGTTAGTATCATGTTTGCACATCAAAGTACTGAGGCTTGGACAACATTATGTAATTCAATTCTTGGATCAAGAATGAATATAACAGGTAGTTGGGCAAATGATACCGAATTAACTGGTGCGCTGAAAACTGATAAAGCCTTTCTTTCCTCTTCGGTTACAGTTGCCTGTCGACCTTCACAAAGACAAGGTTTTGGCGATTTCAAAATGGTGAAAAAAGAAATTGAAAAAACAGTTGCAAAAGAAGTCCATGAATTATATAGTCTTGGTTTCAGAGGTGCGGATTTATTAACTGCTTGCTTCGGTCAAGCGGTTAGTGAATTTGGTAAATATGAAAAAGTAGAGAAAGCAGACGGCAGCGAGGTTACTGTGGCAGATTTATTAGAGATGGCGAGGGAAAGTGCATTTAATGCTTTACTTAAAGGCTTTGATGGAGATGATTTTACCAAATTCTATATTGGATGGTTACAATTGTATGGATTTTCTATAAGCGATTTTGATGATGCTGCAAAATTTAGTCGTGTGGGATTGAATATCAATGTGGCTGATTTATTCAATAACCATATTCTGATAAAGAATGGTAATAAACAAACTCTTGGAGATTTTACACAAAGGTTAAGTTTCAATAAAAATTTGGGTGAAAGGTCAAATAGTTTTTTAATTGATCAGGTACATAGAGCAATGGCCTTATACAAAGGTACTAACAGAAGCTTGTTACTGCAATACATTGAAAGAACTGCGGCGCAACCGGAAGGTAGCTTTTGGAGGGTGGTTACTTCTCTTTGTGAAATTTTATCGCCCGGTTCTGATGACCAGAAGCAAGCTTTAGGATTGCTTACTAATAAAGACAGTTTAATAAGGGAGAGCCAGATATTAGTTAAGGATAAGCCTGAACAAACCGCTCTTGAATTAAAATAAAAAAGTAAAAATGGCAATAGCACAGCAGCAACAAGATAATTTATTTAAGGCATTTGGTTTATTCATAGAGGCGTTTCGACCATACGTAGTAAGTGTTTTACAAACAGAAGCTGGTGATAAATGGCCTGCATTATTTGTAGAAGCATTATATCCAGGCCAGAAAGACAGTTGGAATCTCGGCTTAAGAGCAGGCTCATCACCAGAGACATTGATAGATTACCCTTATCTAAAAGCCTTTTCGTTGAGATACAAAGATTTGCTGAAAGTGGATTTTGGAAAAGACATCAATAAACTTGCTACTCGATTGGAAACCATATATGACACGAGAAATAAATTAGCTCATTTTCAAGAAATTTCGGTAGATGAATTTGTTGAAACGTTCATTCAAATGAAAAGTATAGCGAAATCGTTAAATATGGATGAACTTGAAACCGAACTGGCGGGATTGCAGGAATTAAAGGCAACAATACATCCTATTGCCCCAGTCAAGCAATCTGGAGATTTGGAACCTTGGTTTAGAGTTGTAACTCCGCATATGGATATTCGCCAGGGACGATTGGATGAATCCGTGTTTGCTGCCAATCTTGCAGAGGTAGCATTGAATACAGGGCGCGAAATTTATAATAATCCGGTTGTATTCTTTTCCAAAACGTTCTTTACCGCGGGATTAAAAAGCATAGCAAAAACGGTTATCAGTGGCTTAAATGGCAATGAAGATGCAGAAAATCGTGTAATATCACTTCAAACAGGTTTTGGTGGTGGTAAAACGCACACATTAATATCACTGTACCATTTAGGCAAATGGGGCAAACAAGCCATTCAGTCACAATACACGCAGGAATTATTAGCATATACCGGCAACCCCACCTTTGATTCAGCGAAGATCGCTGTTTTTACAAACACAACAAATGACCCGGCAAACGGAAGAACTACCGCCGAAAATTTGCACATTCAAACCATTTGGGGAGAATTGGCTTATCAATTGGGCGGAGTAAGTGCCTATGAAATAATCCGCAAAAATGACGAACAATTAATTGCCCCCGCCGGCTTGTTTAAGAAAGTATTAGAACAGTGTACTCCAGCTTTAATTTTGATAGATGAGCTTGCGGACTATTGCGTTAAAGCTTCTGCACGGATGACGGGTAATAGTAGTTTGGCAGATCAAACAATAAGTTTTGTTCAAGAACTCACAGAAGCTGTAGCCGCGACAAACAATTGCGTTGCTGTAATTACGTTACCTGCAAGCCCGCAAGAAGTCGGTAATACACCGGAAGCACAATCTATATTAAATAGTCTGCAGAAACGCGTTAGTCGGGTTGGTGCCGATACACAGCCAGTTGCTGATGATGAAATATATGAAGTTATCAGAAGGCGACTATTTGAAGATATAGGCAGTCCGCAAATGATAGAAGCTGTGTCTTCAAAATACTTGGAGCTGTATCAAAGTTCGTGGACAGAATTGCCGAGCAATGCTAATAAAATGGAGTATAAGCAACGGATGCTGAAAGCCTATCCTTTTCATCCAGAACTGATAGATATTTTTAGAGTGCGTTGGGCCAGTCATCATGACTTTCAGCGTACTAGGGGCGCTTTGCGCTTATTGGCAGCGATAGTAAGTGATTTGTGGAAACGTCAGCAAACGCTACCGGGCGCCAATTTATTAATTCACTCGGGCGAAGTTAACTTTGCCAATTTAGATGCCATGAGTGGACAGTTAAAGAGGCTATATGGCAATGGTTACGATGCCGTTATTACTGCCGACGTTGCTGGATCATCTTCCAATGCCTTTAAAATTGATGTTGAGAAAAAGGAATATGGGCAATGGAATCTAACCAAATCCATCGCATCGGTTATACTAATGAACTCTTTCGGCAATGAAGGGTCAAACAAAGGAATATCAGTTCCCGAAATAAAATTACAGTTATTGACACCAGGGGGATTTAACCATAATAGTATAAATGGCGCATTGGACGAATTGGAAAATGATGCTTATTACTTATACTATGCCCAGGCTGGCGGGAATGGAAAAAGATATTGGTTCCATACCAAACCCAATATAAACATTTTAATAAATCAAGCAAAATCGGACATTAAAAACGAAAACATTGATGCGGAAATAATTAAAAAAATCAAAGAAAAGGAAAGAACTATTCAACTTTTTAATGTTTTAGTTGATTCACCGGCAGATATTCCGGAACAACTTAAACCCACATTACTAATCTTAAGTCCCAAATATTTCCTTGTAGGTAATTCTGTAAGTAAATCAGCAAATGAAATTATTGAAAAACTATCTACAAAAAAGGGGAACAGCGAACGCATTTATAGAAATACACTATTGTTTCTGTTGTGCTCCGAAGTTGGGGTATCAAAACTTAATGCCGATGTCAGGGATTATCTTGCTTGCCAGAAAATTTATTCCGAATATCAGGGACAATTAGAGCAAGATCAAAAGCAAGAAGTTCGGAAGCGAATGGAAGAGGCAGAAAAACAAGCTATTGGTTCATTAGCAGCGGCTTATTCAGTATTGGCCAAATATTCTGTTAAAAACGGTATTGAATTGTTGACAATTAAACAATTTAAAGACACATTTGAGAATCAGGTTAATTACAATATAATTGGCGCACTAAAAGAGGAAGAATGGCTGTTGGAGTCTGTGGGCTTGAATGTTTTACGAAACAATAATTTGTTGCCTTCCTTAACCCAACCTATTAAAGCTAAAGATATATATGAAGCATTTATTCGATTTGACGATAAACCAATGATTACAGGTTTAGAGGCGATCAATAAAAGTATTATCAAATATTGCTATGAAGGGCATTATTGCATAGCCAGTGGTGACGGAACGACGTTTAGTAAATATTACTTAAGTGAAAACGTTCCATTTTTTGACGCTGCTGATATTTCATATTGGTTGATCGATAAGTCTTTAAAACCAAAGCCGGAAGATCCATTAAAAGAAACTAACGACGGGAATACAAATCCTGTGCCATCAGGCGGAGGAGCGACACAACCAATTCAACCAAACGTCGCCAATATATCAGACGCTGTAAAACAGTTTAAATCCATTACAATTTCGGGTAAAGTTCCATTAGAACGATATACAGAACTATTCAACTATTTTATAACACCATTCGCCATGAACGGAAATAAAATTGATATAGAGGTAAGATTTAAGGTGAAATCGAATGATAGCAGCCCGTTAGATGAAAGTAAACAACAGTATAAATCTGCAAAAGAGGCAAGTAAGCAATTAGGGTTGGATTTTGAGGAAGATACATTATAGTTTTATGTAAGGTTAGATGAGAAACAATGCCAATTGAACATAAATTGAATTTAAGAATGTTGGCATATTAATGCGATGGAATGATCTGATTCCGGTAGAATATTATCAATTAAAAATTGTCCTACTGATCCTCTTTTTCGGTTGTCACGAATGGAGGACATAATATTTTTTGCTGTTGGTTTTTCCATCAATTATTAAAGCTTAAAAGTAATTAAAATAACTACCTAAAAGTTATTTCAACGAAGAAACGAAAGATTATAGAGGAATCTTAGTGAACATGCAAAATTTCAAAAAGACTTAGTTGCACCATCCCGACTGTCCAGGACCATTAATTTAAGCGGTCAGGCTGCGAAAACTGAAAAGCCCCGGTTTCGGACTACGAATACTGTAAAAACGTCGTTAACTTAGCTAAATAAAATTGATCGATTCACTACGATGGCCCCGGTTATTTTGGGTAACATGAGTTCAGATGAAATAAAAGACACCGTTTTAAAATTAACAATGACGTTAAGCAAATGCTGGGATGATCTATAAATAGTAGGTATGTTTAATAGTGTTTCTTTACACAGTGAGTCAATCGAAAAATAGGCCCTGTTTTAACCTATCTTCCACATTATTATTTGGTTAGCAAGACAGAAATGTTAGATTTGTTAAAGGCAATCGCCTGTAAACCTCAATCATGGCAGCAATTAACTTACACAACAAACCCTTTGGTGAAGAAACGATAACCAAGCTGGAGATATTTGAAGATTATGCCCAGGCTTGGCTACCTACTTTTATTATGCAGGCTCCGCCTATGATCTGCATTTTTGATTTCTTTGCAGGCACAGGCTATGATAAATCAGGTGTTCCAGGCAGCCCGATCCGGCTCCTCCAAAAAATTGAAGAGCAGCGACCGTTGATATTTTCTAACCACGTTAAAATTGAGATTTACCTCAATGAATTTGAACCCTGTAAAAAGGAACAGAAGAAATTCGAGTTATTAAAGGCTTCATGTGAAGAATATTTAGATAAACATCCCAGTTTAAGGCATGTACTGGAAATAAAGTATCATAATGAAGATTTTGAAACCTTATTCCCTCAATTATTGCCGACGATAAAAAAATACCCGGCTTTAGTTTACCTGGACCAAAATGGGATCAAATTCACTTCGGAAACTTATTTCCTCGAATTGGAAAAGACCGCACAGACAGATTTTCTGTACTTTATTTCATCATCTTATTTTTGGCGCTTCGGTAAGCTTGACGAATTCAAAATGCACTTGGATATCGATATGGAAGAAGCCAAAAAAGACCCTTATAAATTTATCCACGTCAATATTATCCAGCAGTTGCGCCGTAAATTACCTGTGAGAACCAAATTTAGGCTATATCCCTTTTCTCTAAAAAAAGGTAAAAATATACATGGTATTATTTTCGGAGCCTCTCATGCCCGGGCCGTAGACAAATTCCTTACCATTGCCTGGGATCGAAATAAAACAAATGGTCAGGCAAATTTTGATATTTTTGACCACGCAACGGTAAATCAAATAAACATGTTTTCCGGTGACAGGGGTAGGAGCCGAATTGAAACTTTCCAGGAAAAAGTTCGGAACAAGATTTTAAATGGCGAGATCAGTAATAATTTTGACCTCTATGAATTTTCGATTAATGAGGGATTTTTGGGTTCCCATGCGGCAGAATGTCTTAAAGAAATGAAACGAAAAAAAACGATCAAATACGATTGTACATCGCCTTTGGTAAACTATCAAAACGTACATAAGGTTCCAAAAAAGCTGATATACATTGTAAATAAATAACGGATAGTTAATAATACTAACTATATTAGCATTGCCTGATTGCAATGTTTTAAATTTTAACTTATGGCAGAATCAACAATAGAATGGACAGAACTAACCTGGAATCCGGTTACAGGCTGTAAAAAGATTAGCCCAGGATGTAAATTCTGTTATGCAGAAGTTATGTCAAGAAGATTAAAGGCGATGGGTGTCGAAAAATATAAGGATGGTTTTAAGATAAGAGTTCATCCAGAATCATTAAATATTCCGTTTACCTGGAAAAAACCTAAAGTCGTTTTTGTTAATTCCATGAGTGACCTGTTTCATGATGAAATACCCTTAGATTTTATAAAGGCAGTGTTTTCAGTAATGAATGCAACCCCACAGCATACATATCAAGTTTTAACTAAAAGGTCTGATAGATTATTAACCATTGCGGATGAACTAAATTGGACAGCAAATATATGGATGGGGGTATCTGTAGAAAATGAAAAATATGTTCAGCGAGTTACAGAATTAAGTAAAACTCCGGCTAAAACTAAATTTTTGTCTGTGGAACCGTTACTTGGCTATATCAAAAACTTGCCGCTTGATAAGATAAATTGGGTTATTGTTGGTGGTGAATCAGGGCATGGTGCTCGACCCGTAAAATATGAATGGATTGAATCAGTAAGACGACAATGTGAGATTAAGAAAGTTCCTTTCTTTTTCAAACAATGGGGAAAACCTAAGTTTAATGCCAACGCAAATGACCCGACCATCGACAAATTACATCCCCGTCACGCTAAAGGCGGATGTGAACTTGATGGGAAAATATACAGGGAGTTACCGGTTGCTGTATAATCTCATTGGTATTTAGGTTTAATTACGCTATTGGCTATTTTAAGTGCGGTGGTATTATTGGTTGCCAGATAAAAATGGTACATGGGAGAGTTCTTAGAATTTCTCATCACAAATGGTTGGGATACAAATTTGAAAATAGTATTAAGGCGTTCCTGGTAGAGTTTTGCTGCTCGTACAATTGCATTGTCTAAACGTTGCCCTGCCACAGCTTCTCCAAATAAGTTAATTAGCTCATCTGCATAAAAATAATTCCTGATTTCGCTTTCTTGCATGCCCAAAAACACCTGTAACTTACTTACCCAGGCATCACTGATATTACCATCTTTTTTTAATAACCTGGTTACACCCATTCCTAAAGGAACCAGTATCCACATATCTACCCCCAACCCTCTTAATATTTCCAATGACTCCCATTTTACCTGCATTCCCTTTGGATCTATAAAGGCCAAAACCTTGGTCATATTCTGCTCCGGCTTTCTCAGATACGCAGCCATGTCCTTAATTTTGACATTACAATCTTCCGATCTTACAACAAATTTTCGTTCTGGGAATTTTAATTTTATTTGAGCCTTCAGATTGTCAGCATATTTTTTTACAAGTTCCACAAAATAATATAAATCAAAAGGCTTTGGATCATCTATGGCTAACACGCGAAGTGCAGCGCCTTGAATTATATTTTCATCTTGCTCAATATCTCCGGAACCAGCAAATCCATCAAAATAAATTAAGTTGAATGGCTGATTTTTCATCACAGTTAAGTAAGCTTGCGTATAGGATGTAACGATTTCTATTTTTTGACTAGTCCAATCTCCACCAAAATTATTATTCATTGCGTCGTTAAAAGAGGGTAGGTTCTAAATGATAAACATTTGAGGTGTAAAAATACTTATTTTATTTGATATCAAGTAGATAGCGTATTTTAGAATTACTATTAACCTCAATTGTTTTAATATACGATGGTTTTGTAAATACCCTTTAAGAAAATCAAGAACAAATCTATTAAACGCAATTTAGAAAGGAAATGGTCGATTTATGTACAGTAGGCCCCACCTTAATGGACAAGGCCCAGAAATCGGCTTTAGTTCAGTTTTTTGTGCATTTTATTTTCTGTTAATCAGGGCAATACTTAACATAATTTCATTGATCCTGGCGGTTCGAGCTTTCGCACCGTGAATGGTTAATTTTTGAACCAAGTATGCCTTTTTGCCGCTTTAAATCACACTTATCGTGCTTATTAATGCTTTTTTGGGATTTAATTATAGAAAGTGGGACAGTAAGCAACTTGTGTATGGCGTTATGAACGGCGATGACGACGAAAACGTAGAGCGGAATAAGTCCAAAGGACTTCCATTAACTTTCCTTTACACCACTTTTGTTTTTTTTGGCTTAAAAATAGACTTTGGAAAACTCAATTACAGTAATAAACCAAATGTTGTTGTTTTTTTTATTGAGTATTTGACCTGGCTTATCTGTATGTTTTTTATACTAAATGTCATCCTTAAAATCAAGTAAATAGAACTTGCTTGAATAGGAAAGTCAAATACAGGTTTAGCTAATTGCTTTTATTATGGATTTCTAAAATTTCTTTAATAATCATCAAAATTACAGAAAGGTGTTCTAACCGGCTCCCTTTATCCCCGCCAAGTATATCTCAAATAATTCAAAAAAGCCTTAAATGATGCATTTAAGGCTTTTTTTGTTTTTATACCTACCCAAAATATTCAATAAATCGCATTGTTCTGGTGACCTGATATGCACCCGATTCAATAGGTCACCATAAAGCTTATAAAGATCTATAAATCAACATGTTCAATGGACGAACATTTTGATTTATAGCATAGGAAGTAACTAATTTTGTCCACTTAAAGGTGACCTGTGATGAACAAATCATTTTCTCTGCTTTTTTACGTAAAAAGCTCCAAACTGAGTGCCGATGGCACAGCCCCTATTTATTTACGCATTACCATTGATGGACAACGCATTGAGATCTCCTCTAAACGACGAGTCATTCCATCTAAATGGAACACATCTGCACAAAAAATCACTGGCACGGGCGAACCTACTTTTAATCCAATTGATAAACTAATTGAAGTATTTGAAGAGAATAAAAGCTTTACGAGCAATTATTAGCCAGTGAACGCGAAAAAGTCGCAATTTTAAAAAACTCAAAATAATAAAAGGCCCGATAAAGGCCTTTTTTGTTTCTATCGGGATAAAGAGTTTCCCTGGTCGTACCCATGCCGCTTTTTCTACCTTGTCCTTTTTAATTCTTCAGGCATCGGCGCGATACAGTTCCCACCTTCCCGCACTGATTATTGTTTCTTTTGAAGTTCGATCATCTTGACAGCCATTCGTTTCCCCATTTCGTTTGCTGAGGTTCCGTCAAAATGTATTTGATCTCCTTTGTGAACAAGGTCTTCCGAAGAAGCAACTGCCGTAAATTTCACTGTAGTGGGCAGCTTGACAAGTTCCTGATTGATGTATTGATAGTTTTCTTTGTATCTGCCAAGTTCGCCTACAACAACTGGAAGGTTAGGGTTTCCCGTAAGTTTTCTTATTCTTTCAATCAACTCTGCTAATTGAGTCAAATATATTTTTGCTTTTTCTAAACTACTATTTGCCTCTCCCTGATGCCAGATTACCCCTTTAATTTGGCCCGATTTCATAGCCTCTTTTATGCGGATAAGGGCATCATCATAGGGGTGTGTATTTGTCGCCTTATCGTAACCTCCGGGCACCCAGCTCTCAATTGCTGTTCCTCCTACGGCGCAAGGAATTAATCCTATCTTATTTGTGGGATTGGCTTCAGCCATTTGAATTCCGAACATCATGCCCGGCCCAACACCGTCCATTTTAGGCTTGTCAAAATGAAGGGGATTTTTAGCAATTACCCACAGTTTTTGTTGATTGAGCATGTAAAGATCGGGATGCCCCTGAGATTTGAACTCGTCAGTGATGACTCCTCTGCCAGCCATATTGGATTGACCAATTAAAATATACAGGTGAAAATCAGGATCTGGTTTTTCCTGGGCCGAAGTAAAAAGACACGAAAAAACTAACGATAAAAACAAAAAAAATCTTGGAAGCATCTCGAATAATATTAAATTTCTGATCAATAATCGGCCAAATATATAATTAAAACATCCCCTTCAAAAGCATATTTATGGGTAATGCCCAATTTTTATTCTTGCAAAATTTGTCACCCATTCTCTTTACTGACGTGTCATAGGAGTATACCAATTACCTATAAATCAAAAAGAAACAGTTTGAGCAACCATTAAAAGTGATTTTAATGGTTGCCTATCTTTTAATATGTAGGATACCAATTTAGTTAACCCAATTATTAACCAGTAAATTATTCTCATGAAAAAAAAATTACTTTTCAGATTGGCAGCTCTTGCCCTCGTAGTATTCCTGACCGGTGTGAGAGCATTTTCTCAGGATATTAAGCTCCTTCAGGATTCCATAGTTGATAATCAAGCTCTTGTTTATTCAACTAATGCATATGGCTATTACCCCAGTATTCAGAGTTTTAGTCAATCTGCTGTAACAACCTACAATAACTATCAATATGTTATCTATTACAATAAAGATCTGCGTGTTTGCGTTGGCCGGAAGGCATTGCCATCAGGCACCTGGGAAACAATAATATTTACAGATTATTTACAAAGCTTCGCGGACTGTCATAATATCCCTGTACTTGGGGTTTCTACAGACGGTAAAATCCATCTAACGTTTGATCATCATGTTTCAACACTTAAATATCGTGTTTCAAGTGCAGGAGTGGCAAATAGTCCGGGTAGTTATACGTGGAGTACCACTTTGTTCGGTTCGGTTGTCAATACCTTGCCCGGAACATCTGCGTCTCAAACCAGTGTAACTTATCCTGCTTTTATGACAACACCATCTGGAAAACTACAGCTGGTGTTAAGAATAGGCGATAGCGGCGGAGGTAGGGATGACCTGTTTGAGTATTCACCTTCAACAGGTACCTGGAGTGATTTGGGGTTCTTTACAGAAAAGACCGGATCCTATATTGGCCCCATTACAGATGGGCCGACAAGAAATTCATACAGAGATGGTATCGGGTATTATGGCAGCAACCGCCTACATACGGTGTTCGGCTGGCGTGAAACCGGCGACGTACAGTCTCAGCACGATATATTATATGCTTATAGTGACGATGAGGGAAGGACATGGAAAAATAATTCCAAAGTATCGTTTGCAACAACAGGTACAGACCTGATAAAAATTACCGACACGGCAGCTATTGTATACAAGCTGGGCCAACAGCATGGATTACTCAATCAGGAATTTATGGACGTAGATAATGGCGGCGTTGTACATGTTTTTAAAAAACATATGCTGGCAACCGAGGCTAATTCAACCAGTTGGGCAGATGCCGGAACAAAATCAAAACTCTATCATCATATGCGCGATACCAGTGGCAACTGGACAGCCACCTTATTACCATTTAATACCTATAGGGTAAATTTTATTTCTGATGCAAATAAAACATTATACGCAATTACCGGCGATAAAATAGATATATGGGCGGCTACAGCTGCCAGTGGTTATACTAACTGGGCAATGTTGTACCGGTACGACCCAACAGCGAAATATGCCGAGGAAACAATAGCTATAGATAAAGAAAGAATGAAAAGTGATAACGTACTTTCTATAATGGTTCAGGAAAAATATACCACAGCTGGTCAACCCACTAAAATACATGTTATTGATTTTCAGCCAACAGCCGATACTTCACTTATTTTGGACAATACATCTGCAGAAATAACCGGAACATGGTCTACTTCTACAGCAGTACAGAATTATTATGGGACTAATTATCGGGTAAGGGCCTCAGGAGGCACTGGCACAAACTATGTTAAATGGCGGGCTACTATCCCGGCAGCTGGCGATTATTCAGTATATGTTTGGTCGCCCGATGGACTGGCAACCCGTGCAACAAATGCAACGTATGTGGTTTATCATAGCGGCTTAAATACCACCTATCACGTAGACCAATCGTTACCCGGCGGTAAATGGGTTTTTTTGGGGACACATGCATTTACAACCCTTACCACTGGTAATGGTGTGGTTATGCTAACCGATCAGGGGAATAACCAATACGTAATTGCTGACGCTGTACGGTTTGTAAAACAAAATCCTGCTTCAGAGGAGGAATTAAATGTAAGCCTGCTCTCTTTTTCCGGCAAGAAACAAACCCAGGACGTCAAATTAAACTGGGTAACGTCTTCATCAAAGAACAAATCTTATTTTGAAGTACTACGCTCACAAGATGGCCAGTATTTTCAATCCATTGCCAACATCAGAAGCGCCGGAAAATCTAATCACGCCCAAAATTATGCGTATACAGATCATAGCCCATTTTCTGTAACAAATTATTATCAATTAAATCAGGTGGATTCTATCGGAACATCAAAAAAATCTGCTGTAATAACCGTTAATGAAAGTCTTGCAAGTTCCTTAAAAGCGTGGTCTTCGGAAGGTAATTATGTTAATATAGCGGTAAATGCACCTGTTTCAACTATCGCAGGTTTAAGAGTAACTGATATTTATGGGAAACCCATACTAAATACCATGCTCAAACTTGAAAAAGGCGCCAATAAAGTCAAATTATATGCCGCGCGGATGGTACCTGGCATATTGGTAGCTACTTTAAATATAGAAAACGAAATTCAGAGCGTGAAATTTATGCGATAACGCTGTCACCTCATTTTTATAAGTAGGTGTCTTAAACAATACCAATTAATAATTATTTATGAAGCTACCTGCCATAATACTCTTTTTACTTTCTATCAATTATGTTAGTGCACAGCAGATCTATAATGTAGCAGACAATGGCGCCAAAAACGATGGTCAGATGGTTAATACGCTATCTATTCAACAGACGATAGACCGCTGTTCGTCAGCGGGTGGCGGGCGTGTTGTATTTAATAGCGGCACCTTTTTATCGGGCACACTTTATTTAAAAAGCAATGTAGAGTTGTACCTGGGCGCGGGCGCTGTACTTAAAGGCGTGGCAGATATGGCGCAATATACAGCAGTACCCACCGGCAAAAGATCCGCGCTGATCAACGCTTTTGAGCAGGATAATATTGCTATTCTGGGCCCGGGGAAGATAGACGGGAGCGGCGATAATAAAGTGTTCCAGGGCGGTGATAAATTTAATGGCCTGGATGGCCGGCCGCACCTGGTCCATTTCCGGAAATGCAGCCGCGTGCGGATGAAAGAGTTCACCGCGGTGAACAGCGCCTTCTGGACATTGAAAATTGAAGAATGTACCCAGGCAACCATTGATGATATCAAGGTGAGGAGCCGGGTTGTTGCCAATAATGATGGGCTTGATATTGTAGACTGCCATAATGTAACGGTGTCCAATAGCTTTTTTGATTGCGGTGATGATGGGATATGCCCTAAAAGCGACGGGAAAATGGGGGTGAAAAACCTGGTGATCACCAACTGCATTATCAAAAGTGAATCTAACGGAATCAAATTTGGCACCACCGGGGTTGGCGGCTTTGAAGACGTTACGGTTTCCAATTGTGTGATCTATGATACACGTTTATCCGGCTTAGCCTTTGAAATGGTTGATGGCGGTACCATGGACCGCATTGTTGTAAACAACATCACGATGCACCGCGTTAACGGCGGCATCTTTATTAAGTTGGGCCAGCGATCGGGCAGTAAACCGGGGATATTAAGGAATATCACCATCTCTAATGTAATTGCCGATGGTGTTGGCTCCTGGCGCCCTGATGTGGATGACAACTATCACAAGGCCCCGCTCGATCAGCGAATTGGCATGACCATCACCGGGCAGTCCGGCTTTCCGGTAGAAAATGTAACCTTAAGTAATATCTATATGCAGTTTGCCGGTGGCGGTAAAAAAGAAGATGCCGACAGAATTATGCCTGATAAACCGGCGCCGTATCCTGAATATTCAAATTATGGCATTACGCCGGCTTACGGTTTTAATTGCCGGTATGTCAAGAACCTTAAATTTTCCAATTTGCAGCTGGATTATATTCAAAAGGATGTGCGCCCTGCTCTGTTTTTTGAAGAAGTAACCGGTCTTGTTATCGATAATCTCCAGGCCCGGATAGATCCGGCCGCAATGGCATTTATCCGGCTCAAAAATGTAAATGATGTTTTCATCAGGAATAATAAACCACAAGCGGTTGCGCTGCCTTATTTGTTTATGGAAGGCACGGTTAAAGATGTAACGGTAATCAATAATGACTTTCGGAAACTGAAAGGGATCTATCAGGGCCCGGATAAGCCTGCCGTAATCAACACAGCAAACAATCTTTTGCCTGCAAACTGATCAAACCAACAAAACAGACATTTATGAATCGAATAAACCGGGTGGGTGTATTTTTATTGATTATCCTTACTACAGGCTCAATAAACACCTACGCCAATGCCCCCAGCGTCGACGATCCGATTGATACAGGGCGGCAGATAGTAAATATGAACCCAGGCTGGGGTTTCTATTATTCGGATGATATCCGCATAAAACCCAGGAAAATGGAGGTTGACCTCCCGCACACATGGAACGCGTCGGAAATCCTGTCCGGTAAGTCCGCTTATAAAAGACAAACCGGCATCTATACCAAAAGCTTTATTGCAAAAAAGGCATGGTCGGGCAAGCGAAAGTTCCTTTTTTTTGAGGGGGCAAATTCAGTAGCGGATGTCTATATTGATCAAAAATATGTTGGCAGCCATAAAGGGGGCTATACGGCATTTTGCCTGGAGATCACTGATTTCTTGAAGGACGATGCGGATAATTTACTGACCGTAATGGTCAGCAATGCGTACCGGACGGATGTCTTGCCCCTGGTAGGTGATTTTAATGTATACGGCGGTATTCACCGGCCAGTGTCGCTCATCATCACCAGCAAAAATTGCATTTCGCCGCTTGATTATGCTTCTTCCGGCGTATACCTGACACAAACATCCTTAACGGAGCAATTAGCTAGGGTTACTATAGCTACCAAGCTTTCTATCAAAGCATGGAATAAAAATCTATCTGTAAGAACCAGGCTGCTCGATCGCGATAAAAAGATTATCGCAGAAACCAAAACCGCGGTTAGCGGCCAGAATAGCAAAGGAGTTGTTCAGAAATTAGCTATCACTCATCCGGTCCTATGGAACGGGCTTGCCGCACCCTATTTATACGGGGTACAGGTCGAGTTGTTAGATCGGGGGCAAATAGTAGACGTAATTAACCAGCCTTTGGGTTTACGAAACTATAGCGTAGATCCGAACAAAGGCTTTTCCCTGAATGGTAAACACCTGGACATCCATGGCCTGGGGCGACATGAAGACGTAGCGGGCAAAGGATCTGCTTTAATGGCAGCCGATGAAGAGACAGATATGGCATTGATAAAAGAAATAGGCGCTAATGCGATGCGATTGACCCATTACCCCCATTCCAGGTATTTCCTTGACCTGTGTGACCGGAACGGGGTCATCGTATGGTCTGAGATCCCGATGGTTGGCCCCGGAGGGTACACCGGCCCGGGTTTCATCAATAGCCCGGAACTTAAAGCGCATGCCGGAACAATGTTAAAGGAAATGATCCGCCAGAACTACAACCACCCGTCCATTCTGTTTTGGGGATTGTTTAACGAGTTGAAACTTGATTTTGATGATCCTCTGCCCTTTATCAAAGAGCAGCATGCGCTCGCAAAAAAAGAAGACCCCGGCCGATTGACCGTTTTGGCAACTTTTCTGGATAGTGATTACTTCAATAACACCGCTGACCTGATCGCCTGGAATAAATATTATGGCTGGTATGGCGGAAAGTTTGAAGATATCGGAAAATGGGCGGACGATGCCCATGCCAAATATCCGGCCAAAGCCATCGCGGTGAGTGAATTCGGCGCGGGCGGTAGCGTTAAGCAGCAGGAAGACCATCCTCTCAAACCCAAGGCTGATGGCAAATGGCATCCTGAAAAATGGCAGACCCTGTTCCATGAAAGTAACTGGGCCGAACTATCAAGCCGGCCTTTTATCTGGGGTAAGTTTGTATGGGCACTGGCCGATTTCGGGTCGTCAATACGCTCCGAAGGTGATACGACCGGCATCAATGACAAAGGCCTGGTAACCTATGACCGGAAAATAAAAAAGGACGCTTTCTATTTCTATAAAGCCAACTGGAACCCCGAACCCATGCTTTATCTGGCCGACCGCCGGAATACCGTTCGGACCGACTCGTTAATGGATATTAAAGTTTATACCAATACCGGTTATGCCGAATTGTATCTCAACGGGCTTTCAGTTGGGGCAGCAAAAGCCGATCAGTTTAAACGGGTGATCTGGAAAAATGTAAAATTAAAACAAGGTCAGAATAAGATAGCGGTAAAAACACGGGGCCTGAAAATGGATCTGCGGGACGAAATAACACTTACACTAACCGATACCCTGTAATATCCGGTTAAAAAGGGAGATTGTTTTATAATGCTATTGTGCATACCACTTTGTATATGAAGAATAAGATGAAAAAAACCGGAAGTTATTTAATCCTGCTGCTGGCACCCTTTATGGTTATGGGCCAGGTTAAGCCTGTTGTAAAAAATAAAAAGGAGCAACTCACCACGAATGTTGAATTTGCCTACCGGATGAATATGGCCGTAAAGCGGCTTACCGGGCGGGCGATAGCCCCCGTATTTACCGATGATTTTGTGCTGGCGGATGTCAATGTCGATTTGAAGGCTCCCAGGCGGTTTTACAATTTCAGCGGAGATCTCTCGGGCAGGTTTATCGAAGTGATGACCCTCATTAACGGGGATCATCCGGATATCAAAATAAAGCCTTTGGTTGACCGGTTGCTCACTTATCAAAAAAAAGACGGCAGGTTTGGTAATGACTCCCTGGCATTTACGGCCGGGCAGATCGGCCCCCAACACATGGCCTTATTGTGGGGCAACGGGAGGTTACTGGTTGGCTTAATGACCTATTATGATCATTATAAAGACCCGGCGGCATTAAAAGCCGCCCGTCGCCTGGGCGATTTCTTTTTGAATACCTATGAAGCCTGTTCCGATCCTTTGGTCGTAGAAAAACTAAACGGCCTGGGAGCCAACGGGATTATATGCTTTACGCAATATGTAGAAGGGCTTGTTATGCTTTCCCAGGCGGTAAATGACCCCAGGTACGCGGCTGTTGCAGCCAAAGCCTATACCGTACTTCCCGAAAGGGGCGTACAGCATTCGCATGGCTATTTAACGACGCTGCGAGGCGTATTGTACCTGTATAAATATGACCATGATATCAAACACCTGAACTATGTTAAAGAGGCTTATGACGAGCTGGTGCTTTCCGGGGATTACAATGCCTTAGGAAGCGTTAACGAATACTTCGGGTCTAAAGGGGAGCGGGACGAAGGCTGCTCAACAGCAGATTTTGTCCGGCTAAGCCTGGAGCTTTACAGCTTGTGCGGTGAGGAAACCTACCTGGAAAAGGGCGAGTTCGCTTTGCTGAACGCGCTGTACTTTAACCAATACTATACGGGCGATTTCGGGCACCACCTGATCAGTGAACAGGGCTCCCGACCGGATTATATGCATGCATCCTGGTGGTGTTGCTCCATGCACGGTTTAAGGGCAATGTATGAAGTGAGAGACCGGTTTTTACTGAGCAAGGGCAAACGGGGGCGCCAATTAAATCTATACCTGGAAACAGACTACCAGGACAGCAATTGTGGCCTATCAATTAGGAAGAGCAGTTTCCAGGATGGTATCCATGAGTATAAGATCGGCATCAATAAATGGTTGAAAAAGGATTCCCTGAGCCTGCGCATCCCAGACTGGTCTGAAGCGGCCACACTGAAAGTGAACGGAAAACCTGTTGCCATTAAACCGGGCAGCAGATACATCGGCTTAGCAAAAATAAAACAAGGCGATGTGATCACAATTGGTTTCAGGTATGCTATCCGGGTTAAAACAGACAAAGGTTTGATCGCTTTAAATGCGATCCCAGCAAACGTCAAAGGAAATCTATTGTATGGCCCTTATCTGCTTGGTGTGGACGATAAGACAGACCCCAACTTTACAGCCGAACCCAATGCCAACATCATTTATAGCAAAACCACTCAAAACGCATCCCTCATTATGAAAAGCAAGGATAGTTATTTAACCGTCTTTTATAAACACGGAGGCTACCCTTCCTACATGCAAACCATTATCCGTCCAGTATCGGAATTGACATTTGACAAGCATGGCTATGTGCTTTATAATTTGTTGTTCGCTCCCGATGATACCGCACGGTTAAAACAGGATCAATCCATGACTGAACCGTGGAAGACCAACTAAAAATGGAAAGAAGGATGATATTCATTGAAATCCGATGAAAAAGTATAACATTAAAATATGGATCTTTTCAGGCATAGGACTGATATCAAGCCTAACGGTTTGCGCACAACCCAGCCTTAATAATTGGCCGGAAGAAGCCAAACCACAATTGATAGGCAAACAAATTGTGGAGCGTTATTTGGATAAACCCTATGTTACCTTTGGCCCAACCTTAGCCTATGCCGATGTATGTACCTGGCATGGTGCCCTCGATTTTGCCCGGCTATCACAGGACACCAGCCTCAGAAACCGATTAATAGAGAGATTTTATCCATTATTAGCCGGAAGTTCCGCAATAATGCCAGCTCATGACAATGTTGATCATTCTGTTTTTGGCGCTATTCCACTTCAACTTTATATGTTAACTGGTATAAAAAGTTATTTATCAATAGGGCAATCCTATGCTGAACATCAATGGGAAATACCTCCGAAGTCAGTAATTAGTACGGAAACGAGTGATTTTATTAAAAAAGGTTTTTCCTGGCAAACCCGGCTATGGATTGATGATATGTACATGATAACAATGTTGCAAATACAAGCCTATCGTGCAACTAAACAGAAAACATATTTAGATAGGGCTGTCAAAGAAATGGTCTTTTATCTAAAGGAGTTACAAAAACCCAATGGCTTATTTTATCATGCGCCAGATGCCCCTTTTTTCTGGGGAAGGGGAAATGGTTGGATGGCGGCGGGGATGACTGAACTATTATGTGCATTGCCGAAGAATGACCCAGACAGACAATTTATTTTAAAAAGCTATAGAATCATGATGTCTTCGCTACTTAACTATCAAAAGCCATCAGGAATGTGGGGGCAACTAATTGATGATCCTGAATCGTGGGAAGAGTCCTCCTGCACGGGCATGTTCACTTATGCCATGATAACCGGCGTCAAAAATAAATGGCTAACCGAAAAGTTATACGGCCCCGCCGCACGAAAAGCCTGGTTGGTTCTTGTTGCGAAAATAAATTTGGACCATGATGTTACAGAAGTGTGTATTGGCACGAATAAAAAAAACGATAGGCAATATTACCTTGATCGCAAGCGTATCACCGGAGACTTACATGGCCAGGCCCCGGTTTTATGGTGTGCTGCGGCTTTGCTTAAATAATATTGTAGCCAATTTGTTATTTGTTTAACTTGCTCTATAAACTATAGGCGAGATTTAATGAAAATTGTAAATGAGTCTTCGGCTTCAGAGGAGAATTCAAAGGAGGCCGGACTATTTTTAAAGTCAGTTTTTAATGAATATTATGAGCGGCTTGTTTATTTTTCTGATAAGATAGTAAGAGACATAACCGTTGCAGAAGATATTGTTCAGGAAGCTCTGATAAAATACTGGGAGAACAAAGCCTATATATCCGATGGCCATTCTTATGTTAAAAGCTACCTTTATACAACGGTTAAAAATCTTAGTATAAATTCAATACGTCATCAGCAGGTTATTAAAAAATTCGAAGAGCAGCACGTCATTGCCGAGATAGATGATAATACCATAGATAATATTATTATTCAAACAGAAATATTTAATGAAATCCACAAAGCCATTGATTTGTTACCAGGGAGGTGCAGGGAGATTTCTCATATGGGCTTCATTGTCGGGATGAAGAACCAGGAAATAGCAAAGGAACTTGGGATTTCGGTAAATACCGTAAAAACCCAAAAACAACGTGCAATTAAAATTTTACGGCTTAAATTTTTGACACAACTGATTTTTCAGCTGCTACTTCTTTTTTTAGAAAGACACTAATTATCAACGGCTTCCTTTGTGCGTAATACATTATTAATACGTCGCAGATTTAAATTAGAGATTGTGGTTCGAAAATAGCTACAATACTTTTTTATTTCCGGGTATGCCGTCATTAATGTAAACCTGTTTGGTAAAGCGTTATTCGTTATGTAAGTCTTCCCTTTGAAAAGAAAAATCAACTGTGGTTTGCACCTTTTGATGGCGTACTTTTACATCGTTTAATGGCCCAAAGAACACTTGCTTAAAATAACAGATGGAATGAAACATATCTTTCTTATTTTACTTACAATAGCCATCATCATGACAGGAATTTTCCTGCCGTATGTTCACGGAGACTACGACAATTTTGCCGTCGGGCTTTCCTATATTTTCCAATTTGGAAGTTTTGCATCATTGCTTCTTGTCCCGACGGGACTGGTTTGGCTGATACTGAACATCTCCAATGGACGGAATAAACAGACCGCTAAATATCCATTGTATTTTAGGAGAACCGCTTTGGTTATAGCGATGATTATTGTTCTGGCAGCCGGACTTGGTGCTTTTGCATCGAATAACAGGTTTTCGGCAATTGCCATTTTGGGGATAGGTATTTTTCTTTTCATCATCCGTAAAAAAATGAACTTTCAGGCTGTTCCAAACCACATTATGCCTTATTACTTCGTCGTTATTCCATTGACAGTTTTGAGCATTCGCATAACCTTACTTGAAAAAGTAAAGGATAATACAACAGAATTTGCAATAAAACAGTGCGGACAATTAATACAGGATATTGAAGCATACAAAAGAGCTAATGGCCATTACCCTATTTCCTTACTTTCAACTATTGAAGATTACAAACCGCTAATTTCGGGTATTCCACGATTCCACTATGAACTCAAAGGCAATGCATACAATATTTATTTTGAGCAAATTTCAACGATGTTGGGTACTGAGGAAATAGTTATGTACAATAAATTGGATGAACAGGAAATGACTGTCCACAATCAGGATTTACTTAGGATACCCTATAATAATATTTTTCATGGACATCACAAGGTTGTGCAATTACCTAATCAACACTGGAAAATATTTTATTTTGACTGAAAACTTTATCAGGAAGGGGTTGATTTATGGGTATAGAGCTACATAGTTACATTTTTGAGCCAGTAAGCGACGTAAAAGTAGGCCATCAAAAGGTGTAAAGCTGTAAATGATATTTTTTGATGTCCCACATTTACATCTTTTAATGTCACACTCAGGGATTTGCTTGGTAGTTAGCAACTTCTATCATCGACAATCAGTTTAGGGCTTCAGCCAGGCGATCAAGCGCTGATCCCCAACCGTTGTAAAAGCATCTTTTCCTGCTGGTCGCGATATCAACTTAAATAATTATATAAAAAATGTCACCCCCTATAGATACTTAAGTGTCTTAGTATATAGAACAGAATATGGAAAAGTTAAACCCCTTCGAGAAAGCAGATTTAATATGGAAGTATTTACGCGATGAGTGTAATGCAGAAGAGGTTGTACTGATTAATAAATGGCTTGCGTCTGATAAAGAAAATCAGCTCCTGATTGATAAGTTTAAAAATGAACAGACAGTTGAAGAAGAGCTCAGGCTATTTTCATCAGTTGATAAAGGTAAAGCCTGGCAAAGAATTATAGAACAAACCAAAGAAACAGAAAATGTCATTCCTTTTTGGAGAAGAAGGAAGGTTGCGATGTATGCAGCGGTTATCGTTTCGATTTGTATGCTCTCCGGCGTGCTAATCGAAAATTTCCTTGTTGACAGGAGGGGTAAGGGGGCGCATGATTATGCAAAAACACAGATCAGAAGGGATATTCATACAGCAAAGCTTACACTGTCTGACGGCAAAGTTGTGATTCTTGACCAAACTACTAATCGTACTTTATTTGAAGATGATGCATCAAAGATAACTAAAGTAAAAGGGCAGTTAGTTTATCATATTAAACCTAATAAAAGTACTCGGGATATTCCATTTAACTCTATAAGCACATCTGTTGGGGGGCAATATGAGGTGATACTTCCAGATCAAAGTAAGGTATGGTTAAATGCTATGTCGTCTTTACGCTTTCCAACAGTATTTACAGGGAAAGAGCGGAACGTTGAACTAATTGGGGAAGCATATTTTGAAGTTTCTAAAAATAAAAATATGCCATTTACTGTTCGGTCGGGTAAAACAAAAGTTGAAGTGCTCGGCACTCACTTTAACGTTATGGCCTATGCTAACGAAAAGGCAAAAAAAATAACCTTATTGGAAGGGTCGGTTAAGGTGAATAATGAAAACCTGAGCAAGGTAATAAAACCGGGACAACAGGCTGTTGTAATGAATGACATTAAAATCAGCGAAGTTGACCTGACAGAATCAATTGCCTGGAAACAAGGTTTGTTCCATTTTAATAATGCTCAAATAGACTTAGTGATGCGTCAATTGCAACGGTGGTATGACGTAGAAGTTGTTTATGAAGGAAAGATACCAGAGGTGCATTTAAGCGGAATTATTTCACGAAATACAGATATCAAAGACGTTTTAAAGATGATAAATATTTCCGGAAATCTACACTTTGAGGTTAGAGGAAGAAAAATAATAGTAAAAAGCGCAATTTAATAAACCAAAAAAATACCAATAGTGTGCCAGCACTATTGGTAAAAGGTCAAAATAAGTACGAACCAATTTTAAACCAATCTAAATTATGAATTTAATTCTATTTTTCAATAGAAATAAGACTTCCTGTTTTCTTTTATCTAAACATTTTCTTTGCATGAAGTTTGTTTTTTTGTTATTAACAGTCACGTGTTTGCAGGTAAACGCCAAAGTGTTCTCTCAGGACATTTCCATTGTGGGACAAAATCTTTCCCTAAAAAATGTATTTAAGGAAATCAATAAACAGAGTGGCTACCTGTTTATCTATAGTGATGAAATACTTCAAAAATCAAACCCTGTAACCTTAAATATTACAAAAGGCACACTGGAGCAGGTGTTGGATAAGTGCTTTGAAAATCAGCCGCTAACCTATCAGCTTATTGAAAAAACAATAGTGGTAAAGGCTAACACCCTCACAGTGAAAGCGCCGCCTCTAATAATTAAGGGAATTGTTGTTGATGAAAACGGAGGAACAATACCAGGTGTAAGTGTTAAAATAAAAGGCACCCTTACAGGCACAGTAACAGATAATAAAGGCAATTATACGATCAGCATTCCGGGAACTAATAATATACTTGTTTTCTCTTTTGTAGGATACAAAACAAAAGAAATTCAGGTTAACAGCGCGGGCGTTTATAATGTTGTGCTTGAACCGAATATAAGGCAATTGGAAGAAACGATTGTAATTGGCTATGGCCAGGTTAGGAAATCAGATTTAACAGGGGCCATAAGCAAGGTAAATATGGCCGATTTGGGAAAAGCGCCCGTAATTGCTTTCACTGAAGCTTTGGCAGGCCGGGTAGCAGGGGTACAAGTTTCTTCAAACGATGGCCAGCCGGGCTCTGCGCAGGAAATTGTGATAAGGGGGGCTGGATCCTTAACACAAAGTACAGCCCCTTTATACGTGATTGATGGGTTTCCGAGTGAAAACTTTGATGCCCGGTCGTTAAACAGTGAAGATATTGAATCGATTAACGTATTAAAGGATGCCTCTGCAACCGCTATTTATGGTGCCCGGGCTTCAAACGGCGTTATAATTATCGAGACAAAAAAAGGAAAATTGGGGAAACCGGTTGTTTCCCTTAATAGCCTATATGGTTTCCAGGCAACCAGAAAGCAAATGGATTTAATGGACCCCTTTGAATATGTATCCTATCAATATGAACGAAACCCCGTAAGCACAACGGCAAGATATCTAACAGATGGAAGGACCCTGGAATCATATAAAGATGTGAAAGGGATTAACTGGGCCAATGAGGTATTTACTTCAAGCCCATATTTGATAAATAATGTTGCCATTAGAGGAGGCACTGAAAAAACTAAATATTCTATTTCAGGTTCCACAAATAACCAACACGGAATTATATCAAATACAGGTACCCAGCGCTACCAGGGAAGAATATCCTTAGATCAAACGATCAACAGCAAGTTAAAAGTTGGAGTTTATGCTAATTACAGTAATAATTCAAATTCAGGGATCATAGCGGCTTCTTCTGCCGGAAGCAACACAACTACCTATCTGTTTTCTAATATTTGGGGTTACAGGCCAATAAACAACGATCCTAATATTGACCTGCTTGATGCAGATTTCGACCCATTGGTAACCAGTGCTGACAATGCCAGATTTAACCCGGTTGTTACCGTTGAAAATACAAACCGCGTAAGCACTGCCAAAGAATTGTTAGCAAACGCATATTTAAATTATGCTATTAACCAAAATTTTACTTTAAGAATTGCCGGCACGGTAAATAACAGAAGCTCGGTAAATAAGAATTTTTATAACTCAAAAACAATACAGGGATCACCATTTAATCCGGTGAATGTTAGGGGTGTAAATGGCAATATTAGTTATTCTGAATTGAATAACTGGTCTAATGAAAACACGCTTAGTTATCAAAAAACATTTAACAAGGTACACCGTATCAACGCTGTGGCGGGTTTCTCAATGCAAAGCAGCTCAAGTAATTTATTTGGTGTAGCCGTGCAAAATATCCCTAACGAAGAGTTAGGATACTCGGGGTTTGACGAGGGTATCCCCTATTCAAGCCCTGCAAGCAGCAGTATATTTACATTAGCATCGCTTTATGCAAGGGTAAATTATAGTTATAAATCCAAATATTTATTTACTACAACTATAAGAGGAGATGGTTCCTCAAAGTTTGCACAAGGCAAAAAATGGGGGTATTTTCCGTCAGCCGCTTTTGCATGGAATATGGCGCAGGAGCCATTTTTTAAAAACCTGTCTTTTATCTCTGAATCAAAGATCAGGGTAACTTATGGCTTAACCGGTAATAACCGCGTAAACGATTTTGCATATCTCTCAAACCTGGGTATGCCTGTAGCTAATTCTTATTCGTGGAATAACGCCACTCCTTCTAAGGGGATTGTACCTGTTAATTTGGGCAACCTGGATTTAAGATGGGAGGTTGCAGAACAAATAGATCTTGGATATGATTTGAGCTTATTTAATAACAGAATTGAGTTGACAGCTGATGTGTACCGGAAAACTACCAGAGACCTTCTATTAAATGCACAGTTGCCAGGTACAACAGGTTTTAGTACCGCCTTTAAAAACATTGGCAAACTTTCAAATGAGGGTTTAGAACTAAGTATTAATTCAGTTAACGTAAGGACCCCATCGTTTACCTGGACCAGTAACTTCAATATCAGTTTTAACCGAAATAAGGTTTTAGAGCTTACCGAAGGGCAGGACAAGCTTTTCTCGTTTGTGGGGTTTGAATCGCAATATAACACAACACCTTTATACATTGCCCAAATCGGTAAACCGGTGGCCATGTTTTATGGGTATATTTTTGATGGGATCTATCAGTACGGCGATTTTGATAACCCCTCTCCCGGCAATTATGTCTTAAAAAAATCAATACCCACAAATGGTGATGAAAGAGGGAATATTAAACCAGGGGATATTAAATATAAAGATATCAACAACGATGGTGTTGTAAATGGATATGATCAAACAATAATAGGTAGAGTTCTGCCCATACATACGGGAGGATTTAGCAATAATTTTACCTATAAAAACTTTGACCTGAACATTTTAATGCAATGGTCATACGGTAATAATATATATAATGCCAATAGAATTCTTTTTGAAGGAAACTCCACTTTAAGATTAGAAATGAACCAGTTTGCCAGTTATAATAACCGGTGGACGCCTACTAATGCAAGCAATACCATCTTTAGGGTTGGCGGGCAAGGTCCGCTTGGCAGATATTCTGACAGGACTATAGAAGACGGTTCCTATTTAAGATTGAAAACCATTTCGCTTGGTTATAGCATTAAGTCAAATATCTTAAAAAGGCTGAATATTAAAAGCTTAAGGGTAACTGCTGCTGCTCAAAATTTACTAACCTGGACCAAATATTCGGGCATGGACCCTGAGGTTTCATCCAGAAATTCTATACTGACGCCAGGCTTCGATTTTTCGGCTTACCCGCAGGCCCAAACCCTTGTTTTCGGTATTAATGCTTCATTTTAACATTGATTTTTAACCAGAAATTCCATGAAAAGAAATTACCTGTTTTTTACACTTATTTTATTAAGTGTTAGCTCTTGCACCAAATTTTTAGATACAAAACCTACCGACTTTTTATCCCCAACTACATATTACCAAAACGAAAGTCAGCTAACGGCCTCGCTTGTTGGTGTTTATGATATTTTAGGCTCAACCAATGTTTATGCAAGACATTATATAGCCAGATTAGGTATGGAGGCGGATGAAGGATTCTATAATACAGATGCTGTAGTTACCGGCCCCCAAGTGTATAATTTTTCTCCTTCAGATACCTATATAGGTGGTTTTTGGAACGATTTGTATGTAGGCATTAACCGGGCAAACAATTTATTGGCGAGTGTTAATAACAACACTCAAATAGCCCAGGCTTTTAGGGATCAGGTTAGGGGAGAAACCCTATTCCTCCGGGCTTATTATTACTTTCTGCTTGTTCAAAATTTTGGTGGCGTCCCGTTGATCCTCGACCCAACCTTGTCAACCGAGAATGTATCTGTCCCCAGATCCACAGCTAAACAAGTTTACGAGAAAATCATCGCGGATATGGAGGCGGCCGAGCCACTGGTGGCATCAATTAATACTTTGGGTTTTGGTGGTAGGGTAAGCAAATCTGCCGTTCGGGGTATTTTGGCCAGGGTTTGTCTTTATATGGCGGGAAACCCGGTCAACGATCTCTCAAAATACAAAGAAGCCAGCTTTTGGGCAAAAAAAGTAATGGATGATGGAGATGCTGGTCATGTACTAAACCCCAATTTTACGCAGGTTTTCATGAACTATGCTCAAGACAAATACGATATCAAAGAAAGTATTTGGGAAGTTGAGTTCTGGGGAAACGTAGCCGGAGCGTATAATGAAACCGGCCAGGTTGGAGCCTGGATAGGTATTACTTCAACAAATACTACGATTATAGGACAAGCTTACGGATTTCTGAACTGTACATCCAAATTATACAAATCTTATGAAGCTCAGGATATACGAAAAGATCTTTCGATAGCGCCTTATGTTTATACTGCTGCCGGCGGAAAAACCAATTATACATCAACAACCGATGCATCACTATATACCCGTAATGTTGGGAAGTACAGAAGGGAATGGGAACTGGTTACACCAAGATCTGCAAATGCAACGCCTACAAACTTCCCGATACTGAGATTTGCAGATGTGCTGTTAATGTATGCCGAAGCCGAAAATGAAGTTAATGGAAGCCCTACCCCGCCTGCATTGGATGCACTGAACCTTGTTAGACAACGGGCCCATGCAACTTTGTATACAGGTGCAAATACAATTACAAGCAAAAGCGATTTCCACGATAAGATCATTGATGAGCGATCAAGGGAATTATGCTTTGAAGCATTACGGAAACCAGACCTTATCCGTTGGGGGATTTTTGTTCCTACAATGAAGGGGGTGGCCAGTTTAATGAGCCAGCAAAATGCTACAAACTTTTATTCTCTGGCTTATAGAAATGTAAGTGACCGGAACCTTCTTTTCCCAATACCTTCTAAAGACATGAGTTTAAATTCGGCATTGGTTCAAAATCCAGGCTGGTAATATCTTGATTTTTAAAATAACGTTATGAAATTTATATATCTAATAATTCTCGGTTTATTTATACTAACCGGCTGTAAAAAAGAACAAGAACTGAAAGTTAATGCTCCGGAATTTAATGTAACAACAGAAAAAGCTTCTTATAAAGTTGGAGAAGAGGTTAAATTTAACTTTACAGGAAATCCCGACCTGATATCTTTTTATTCCGGCGAAGTGTTCAATGACTATGCATTTATGAATGGGAGGGTCGTAGAGTCGGGCGCTCTCAAAGTGTCGTTTTCAAGTAGCTTTCAATTTGGGACACAGACTAAACAATTTAGCGTTGTGGTTTCTAATGATTTTAACGGAGGTAATTTATTTCAGGATATACAATCAGCAACCTGGAGAGATATTACCAGCAGGTTTGCCCTGGGTACAAATGCTACTTATAAGCCTTCGGGAGAAGTTGATATATCAGATCTGAAGGTGCCTGGAAAGCCATTATATATCGCTTTCAAATATATAGTTAAAAACCCCTCGGTTTATGGAACAGGGAACGTATGGCAAGTTCAGAACTTTCTTTTAACTTCTGATACCTCCATTGGATTACTCACATTAGGCGATATACTTACTGGTGGATTCAAACTTTTTGATCAGAAACCTGATATCGCGCCTTCAAGGTCAAATATCTCCACATCCAGGATCCAGCTCATCGCTCCCACGCTCACAGCAGCAACTAACACAGTTGAAACTGAAAGCTGGGCCGTAACTAAAGCTTTTGATACCGACGCCATAGATTATGGGCCAGACAGGCCCATCCCAATTAAAGGCTATGCTGATGCGATGCCCAAATCATCTGTTTATACCTATTCAAAACCTGGTAGTATTAAAGCGGTTTTTACCGCATATAATGCGAATGTTACCGATAGTAAGGCTATACAAAAGGAGGTCAATATTACAGTTGTACCTTAAATGAATGGTACCACGGAACGCCAAAACTTATTGTCTATATTATTAGTAATGCAGTACGCTCTACCCTTCTATGAGTTTAAACGCAAATTCATAGAAAGTTAATAAAATAGATAAGAATTTGATATTATTTTAATGAGCATCATCGAAGAGACGAACGACTTTAACAGAGTATTGAAAATCGAAGCATTTTCAGTAGAGTCAGTTTTTAATGAGTATTACGATAGGCTCGTTTATTTTTCATATAAGATCGTAAAAGATAAATTAGATGCTGAAGATATCGTTCAGGAATCTTTTGTGAGATATTGGAAACGCAGGAATAACATTGCGCATGACAAAGCTTTAATTAAAAGCTATCTCTATTCTACGGTAAAAAATATTAGCTTGAACTTAATCCGTCACCAGCAGGTAGTAAAGGGGTTCGAAACACAGTTTTTTATCAGATTAACAGATGAGGAAAACGTTATTCATAAAATCATTCAAGCAGAGGTGTTTTCAAAAATTCACAATGCAATTGAATCACTGCCTGCTGCTTGTCAGAAAATTTCCCGGATGGGGTATATTGATGGAATGAAAAACCATGAAATAGCAAGTGAATTAGGTATTTCTGTAAATACTGTGAAAACACAGAAACAGCGTGGGGCTAAAATTTTAAGGGTAAAATTGATCCCTGAATTTATTGCATGTATCATTTGGATATTAATCTATCTGTAAATAATTGAAATACAATACATTAAGCACCACGCATTTATTGGAGTCCCGCTTTTTTAATTATTGCAGGCAGGCGCTAATATTGATTTTTAAAGAAACAAAAAATGAAATTTTTTATAAGTTTAATTACGGCTTTTATTGGTCTATGTTCCGTTAGTTATGCCAACTATGATCTTAGTTATGCCAACTATGATCTGGTTATTGTAGGAGGTAACCCAGGCGGGATTATGGCTGCAATATCAGCGGCCAGATTGGGTAAAAGTTCCGTTATTTTAGAACGAACCAATCATATAGGAGGGCTTCCGGCAAATGGCCTGGGTGCAACTGATATTGCAACCAGGGGGGCTACTACTGGCCTCTTTACAGAATTTGTTGAAAGGATAAAAAAATATTATATAGACAAGTATGGCTTAAACTCAAAACAGGCTGAGAGTTGTAGTGACGGATATCATTTTGAATCCTCGGTAGCTGAATTGATATTTGAACAAATGCTGGCTGATTATAAAAGCAAAATCACCATACTAAAAATGCGACAGTTTGATGCCGAGGATAAAAATGTCACGGTATTAAATAATCATATCATCAATATTAGAGTTGTAAATCGTTTGAATAATCAGATAGAAGAATTCGCAGGTTCAGTTTTTATTGATGCTACTTACGAAGGAGACCTGGGTGCAGCAGCAAAAGTCCCGTTTCGTACCGGACGGGAAGGCAAAGAAGAATTTAATGAGCCAGGAGCCGGCCGCGTATATAAATATTGGTCTGGGCCAGAGGGCGATGGAAGCACCTTTCAGGGGGATAATGCAGTTCAGGCTTATAACTATCGTTTATGCCTTACTAATTATCCTTTAAATAGAATTCAGGTTACCAAACCAGCTAATTATAATCGGCAAGAATATATTTCATTAATAGACGACGTACTGACCGGCCGTTATGCCGGAGTGGCTATGCAAAATATTACTCCGGAAATGCAGGAAGAAAACAGAAAGCGGGTTATAAATGGCGAACAGACAAATTTGCCCGGTAGTGGGTGGGGAATGCCAAAAATTGTGAGTATGGTTACCTTGCCAAATGAAAAAGCAGATGCGAATAATCAACATCAGGCATTCATTTCCACCGATCTTCCGGAAGAAAACTGGCCCTGGCCTACATCTGGCTGGAGCTGGCGCGATTCATTTGCAAAACGATTGAGAGATTACACACGGGGCTTATTGTATTTTGCTCAAAATGATACGGAATTGCCTGTTTCTTTTCGTAACGCAGCTTTGCAATGGGGGTATGCGAAAGATGAGTATATAGATAACGATCATTTCCCCAGGCAAGTTTATGTGCGGGAAGGCCGGCGTCTTGAAGGGATGTATTTCTTTACCTCACATGATGCAACTACGGAAATCCCAAACGGGCGGCCTCCTATTCATAGACAAAGTATTACCGCCAGCCATTATGCACTGGATTCACATGCAGTGAGAAAAAGAGAGCCTGGACGTGTACACCTGGATGGTTTTGTAAGCTATCCGTCCGAAGTTTACACTGTACCCATAGGCGTATTGATTCCGAAGAAAATAGATAATTTACTTATGCCTGTACCGGTTTCTGGTAGCCATATCGGCTTTTCGACGCTTCGAATGGAGCCTTGCTGGATGGCGATGGGGCAAGCGGCTGGGGTTGCCGCATCTCAGGCTATCCAAACAAAGGTTAAAATGCAACATCTTAATTGTAAGGCTATCCAAAATGAATTGTTAAATCAAAAGGTCACTTTAATTTACTACAAGGATGTGAACACAGAAAACCCTGATTTTAAAATGATTCAATATATGGGTTTATTAGGATACCTGCCAAACTGGGAAGCCCGGCTAAATGATCCGGTGAGTAAGGAAACTTTAATTTCATGGAAAAAGCTGTCAGGTTTAAAAATAAATGATGCATTTGCTAAGCTATCAAGAAAAGACCTCCTTTTAAAAATCTATGAAAAAAAATATCTTAATTAGTCTGACACTTTTATTCATTTGCTTTAGAGTAAACGCTGGTTTACCGCAAGCACCTTCATCCACTCGTGTAGATCTATTGCTTTATACGGATAAAGTGTGGGATAATGGCTTTTTAACGAGCCTAACATTGGAAGAAGCAAAGCTTTCAAAGCACCTATATCAAATTGCATATATCCGGAGTACTCACCCCTCGTTTAGCTGGGTAGTGAATTCCGCCTCCCCGAATAGCATACAGACAGCTTATCAGATTTTACTTTCTTCCTCAAAGGAAAAAACAGATGCCGGTGTGGGAGACATATGGGATTCAGGAAAAGTTTCAGGCAATCAAAGTACCAATGTATTTAAGGGAACTCCTTTAGTTCAAAACCGCATTTATTATTGGAAAGTAAGAATTTGGGATAATACAGGAGGTACCAGCTTATATTCAGATGTAAAAGCCTTTCAAACGGCAGCAAAAATTTCGGATTATGAAACGGCATACTATCCATTGATCAAATCGGAGCAATTACCTATTTCGGAAAAGCACTTAACCAATCGGAACGTAGTTTACGACTTCGGAAAGGACGCGTTTGCGCAACTGCATTTTACAGCTTATACACCCTCTGGCAGAGATACTGCATTCATCAGTGTTGGGGAAGCCTGTCAACCAGATGGCCATGTCGAATCACATCCAAATGGAAGTGTAAGATACCGATTTATACCGGTTGCTTTGCAGCAGGGTACACATACCTATGAATTGAAATTTACTCCGGATGAGAGGAATACCGGGCCTAAAGCAATACAAATGCCCGATTATATTGGCGAGGTATTCCCTTTCCGATACATTGAATTGATGAATTCATCTAATTCAGTAATTATTAAGAACCTTAACCGATACGCTATCTCTTACCCATTTGATGAGGAATCAACAACTTTTACAAGCTCAGATACAGTACTCAATAAAGTATGGGAACTTTCAAAATATTCAATGAAAGCAACATCCTTCACCGGCTATTATGTAGATGGTGATCGTGAACGTATACCTTACGAGGCGGATGTTTTGATTAATCAACTCTCACACTATGCTTCCGATGCAGAATACAATATGGCAAAGCGGTCACTGAGCTATTTGATATATCATGCAACCTGGCCAAGCGAATGGTCATTGCAAAATCTGCTAATCGCGTGGAATGATTATCTGTATTCGGGCGATATCCGTACAGTAAAGTTGCTGTACCCCGAATTAAAAGCAAAGTTATTGCTTGCCTTGGCGAGAAAAGACGGCCTTATTAGCACCAAAACGGGAAAACAATCATCTGATTTTATAAGGTCGATACACTTTGATACATTTAACGGGAATACAGAATTAAAGGATATTGTTGACTGGCCGCAGAAAGGAGTTTTAGGATTAGGAAAAAATGAGTCTGGTGAGACCGATGGATTTGTTTTCGGTAATTATAACTCAGTAGTAAATGCATATCATTATCAGGCTTTACAAGTCATGGCGGCATTGGCATATGCTTTAGATGAGAAACAGGATGCTGCTTTTTATAAAGAGCGTGCACAAAAGGTAAAAAAGTCTTTTCAGACTGTATTTATTGATAAAAAAAGAGGTGTTATAAGTGATGGAGAAGGAATAGTACATTCCTCGTTACATGCTAATATGTTCGCGTTAGCTTTTGGTTTGGTTCCAGAGAAATATCAGGGAACCGTTCTGTCATATATGCGCTCAAGAGGAATGGCCTGCAGTGTTTATGGTTCGCAATTTTTACTGGATGCGCTGTATAACGCGTGCGAATCAAAAGATGCCCTAAAACTATTAACATCGACAGGTACCCGGAGCTGGTATAATATGATACGTTCCGGCTCAACCATAACTACAGAAGCCTGGGATATGAAGTATAAGCCGAATCAGGATTGGAACCATGCTTGGGGGGCCGCCCCGGCAAATATTATTGTAAGAAAATTAATGGGGGTAGAGCCGCTCACGGCTGCATTTGAGACTGTACAAATTAAACCGCAACCTGATACGTTAGGTGCAGCCTCACTTAACTACTTAACATTGCGCGGGCATATTGTTGTGAAATTTGAGAATACAACCCAAAAGTTCAAATTGAAAATTGACCTTCCCGCAAATATGAGTAGCATTATCTATTTGCCTCGTAAAAATTCTCGAAGTGTGATAACGCAGAACGGTATTGAGATCAAAGCAATTTCTGAGGGGAAATTTTGGAAGATTAATAATGTTGGTTCTGGCAATCACGAATGGGAGGTGACTTATTTACTCTTCCAGGCCTATAACTGTCCACTCATCAATTAAGGGGCATAGTTCTTCATTCAGTTCGGGCTCTTCTTCTTTCCACCAAATGAAACTTTTCTTTTTATCTTTCTCCTTTAGGTTGAAACATACATAACCACCACCGCCGTTTTGGAATAACGACACGCAATCTTCCAGCTTAAACGGTAACGGATCCTTCATCAATTTCATCAAGGATCCCCCATTCCAAATCGCCCAGAAAATCATATCCTCTGTACTTGAATACCCCGTGGCGTGCGATGAATAATGAAACCAGCCGTTGTGCAAGTTTTCATATAACGTTGTAACCGCCTCGGGCAGTAAACCCCATACAGCTTCCAATTTTGGCGTAAGTACCCGATTTTTAGGATTGAGGCCATTGTAGTACACGGATTTGCCTGCAAGGTTTTTAATGGAATACAGCATCGATATTTCGCCGCCCCTGCTGATGAGGTCGATATCAAACAAATTATTTTTCAGAAATTTAGTGGTCAACCGCAACTGGTACGGATACTTAGCCCATTCATTTAATAATATAGCCTTACGGGCCTCAAATTCGGGGGTGCTAAAAGCCCCTGCCCAATATTGCGGTAAAGTAGCCGTCACGCCTTTTTCAAGTGCGGTAAACTCAATAATTTGTGCTATCGGCGAAAAACGTTCGAGATATTTTACTGTTTCAGCATTCATATTCATTAATTTTTACATGCGGACAAACTTCACCCTTGATTTTTAGCACTGATTAAAAGTCAACAACACAAGATGGCTTATGTTTCCATCGTGTGTTTAGTTAAATAAACTGCATCGACAGTAACGAATACCACAATTACCACTAAACCTTCCGTCATTATACCTCGAAAAAAAATGCAAATATATTTGCGCAACTCAAAAGTTGCATATATATTTGCAACCTGAAGGTTGCGCAAATAACAATCAAGAATGAAACAAGATATATTCCAGGCCATATCAGACCCAACACGCAGGGCTATTTTAACGTTAATCGCTATCCAGGCATTAACACCAAATGCAATGGCGGAAAAATTTGATATGACCCGCCAAGCAGTATCAAAACATATTAAAGTATTGCACGAATGCGAATTGATTAAACCTGAGCAGAGCGGCAGGGAGATCTATTATCACTTTAATGCGAAAAAAATGCAGGAGTTTGACCATTGGTTAGCCCAATTCAGGCAAAACTGGGAAACTCAATTTAACCAACTTGACCAATTATTATCAACAATTAAAGAACAGAAAAAATGAACAACGATTTGCTATTTGATTTTAATGTTGACAAAGCAGCGAAAACGGTTTATATAACCAGGGAATTTAATGCTGGACAGTCTTTAGTATGGGATGCCTTTACCAAAGCCGAACTACTGGACCAATGGGGGGCACCCGCACCTATGCGCGCCAAAACCAAGTATATGAATTTTGAAGTAGGCGGGCGGCGATTTTACGCGATGATAAGCCCCGACGGGCAGGAGCGTTGGGCGGTGCAGGAATTTACATCCATTACCCCGAAAACCAATTTTAAGATGTACAACGCGTTTGCAGATAAAGACGAAAACCGTGAACTGCCGGGTTCTGAATGGGATTACAATTTCAGCGAGCAAAATGGCATAACCAAAGTAGACATTACCATTTTTAATGAATCGTTTGAGCGATTGGAGAAATTATTAGAGGGCTTCAAAATAGGCTTCGCCATGACCTTAAAAAACTTGGAAGAACTGTTGGCCACCTTATCGTAGAAAACATAAAAAGAAAATTTACAATCACTTTTAAGAATTAAAAATTATGAGAACAATTAACCCCTGGATCAACTTCAACGGCAATGCCGAAGAAGCATTCACTTTTTACAGATTAGTTTTTGGCGGCGAGTTCGCAAAGGTCATTCGTTTCAAGGACCTGGCAAGCGCTGAATTTCCGGTGGCGGAAAATGAGGCTAACAAAGTAATGCACATTGCTTTACCTATTGGCAAACACAATGTATTGATGGCCAACGATGTTCCCGAGTTTATGGGGCGGGTAAACGAAAGCGAGAACAGGTCGAAAATAGTTGTTAGTGCCGAAAGTAAGGAAGAGGCCGACCAAATATTTAACGGATTATCGGCAGGTGGGGATATTGAAGGCCCCATTGGCGACGGTCCCTGGGGTACCTACGCCGGGATGTTTAGGGATAAATATGGCATTGAATGGATTGTGGAATTTGACCCCAATTATAACGGGCAAATTTAACCGAAGAAAAAAGCGGCCCCTTATCTGGTGCCGGGTCCAATGTCATAAAGTTAAGCTAACCATTTGCTCGTAAAGATTGAATTTAGGGTAGCATCAGGTGTTCGATTCGAATCTCTCCCTCTCCGCCAAGTATATCTTAAATTATTCAAAAACGCCTTAAATGATGCATTTAAGGCGTTTTTTGTTTTTAGGCCAACCTAAAATATGCAATAAATCGCATTGTTCTGGTGACCAGTGAAACCACCGTCAACCAATAATTCCGTCCCATTGTCTTTCATTTGTTTTGAGTTTATGATCTTAAAAACCATACATACCACCCGAAACGGAAATTTGCTCCCCTGTTATCCAGGCTGCATCATCGGAAGCAAGAAAAACGGCAGCTTTCGCGATATCTTCGGGCTGACCTCTGCGGCCTAGCGGTGTATTGGCAACAAACATTTTTTCGTACTCACTGCCCGGAGTGACGCCCGCACTAGTTGCACCTTCTGTTTCCGTAGCGCCCGGTAAAATAGAATTGATACGAACGTTTTGTGCACCCAGTTCTTTCGACAAAGAGATCGTTATGGCATCTAATGCTGCTTTAGTTGCAGAGTACAAAGAGACTCCCGCCATCGGCGATTTGCTTGCACCCGAACTGATGTTGATGATATTGCCGCCCTTATCGCCAAAAGCTTTCAGAGATGCCCTGATAGTAAGTACAGGGCCCAAAACATTAACGTTGAAATGCTGATGAAAAGCCTCAACCGTTGCCTGATCAATAGGCAAAAATTGCTGAAAGACCGCGTTGTTTACCAAAATATCCAACGTGCCGAAAGCCTTTTGTGTTTCTTCAAACAGCCTGATCACATCGGCTTCATTCGATACATCGGCCTGTACCGCAATGGCTATGCCTCCTTTGTCGGTTATCTCCTTAACCACGCTATCTGCTCCTTCTTTACTTGATGCATAATTTACAACTACCTTTGCGCCTTCTGCCGCAAAATGTTTGGCGATAGATGCGCCTATTCCTTTTGCCGCACCGGTAACTACCGCTACCTTGTTTTTTAATTTACTCATTATTTTTATCTGTTAATATAGTCGAATTCTTCAGGTGAATTTTCCGTTCTGAAGGATATCCAAAGATGCAGACCCGTGACGGATTATTTATTGACATGAATCATTAAGTACCTTTGATTTAGGTTAACTCATGGTCTTGACCTAAATCAAGTTAATCGGGTAACTAATTGTAGAAAAGCAACTTACGATAGCGGGGAAAAACCAGGAAGCAGAAAGCCAGAAAGATTACGACGGCATATTTTGCATTGTTGAACACTTTTTGCATTCAGAAATCTATATCGATGGGGGTTTCTGAAGCGGCAATTGAAAAGCCGGCCGCTTTGTGGAAAAGCTATATTAAAGCGTGTTGTTTGCGGGCATGTTATGAGATGTTCCTGTTCGGGTAAAAAACTAACCTAATATTTTATTTGATACCGAATTTCATCTTTGTATAAGAGCTATTTAAAAGAGTTTTTTCTTATCCTGCTCAAAGTTTCCGGGGATAAACCCAGATAAGAAGCGATCATGTTTTGTGGGAACCGCTTTAGAAATTGTGGATAGTTGTTGATCAAATCCTCGTAACGCTCTTCAGCCGTGTAGCTCATGGCGGCCTGCATTCTTTTCTGGTTTGCAATAGTGTAATTTTGACTGATTACGTTCGACATCGCTGCAAAGGCAGGTATGTGCTTGAGAAACTCCTCAATTTGAGCATTGGTTGATTGCAGAACCTCCAGATCCTCGAGCGCTTCAATATTAAAGCGGCTTGGCGTTAAAAGATAAAAGCTTTCAAAATCGGCCAGCCACCAGTTTTCCAAAGACAATTTCAGTATATGTTCATGCCCTTTTTCATCTACCGTAAAGGTCCTGGCAGATCCTTTTACAATAAACCCTATATATTTACATACGTCTCCTTCCTGTAAAAAGTATTGCCGCTTTCGAAGTTTTTTGGGTTTGAAATGTGCCATCAACAAATGCTTATCATCCTCTGAAAGCAATTTGCCTGATATTTCTTGAATGTAATTGAAAAACGCTTCGAAATTGGACATCGTTCAAGTATGTAATTATTCGCAATTTACTCAAGCTGCCTGATAAAAGACTAAAAAAAATATTCATGTGTATCGCCTGCAGGATATTTTCAATGCTACATAATCACATTCTCTTTTGGCAAAGCTAATTGAAGTAACAAAAGATCCCTGCTTGCCGAAGAAAACAGGGATCTGAAAGAAGATTATACTGTTAAAGCAATTATTTTAGTGCGTATGTCTGAAACCTACGCAAACTAACACCTCCTCCCAGTCGTCTTTCATGTTTTGAGCATGAGTTTAACAAACCGGACGATTCGCTCGTTAGGGCTTGGTACTCGCGGGCATCTCGGAGGCCCGCGCCAGTGCTTGTGTGTCAATATACTCCCGGATAATCATCAGTTTGCCGTTTCGAACCGTGATGTCGAAGACCCAATCGTCTTTAAACATCTTATTTGTAGCTTTGATTTTTCCAGTTGCAACGCCGATGACGAAAACCCGTTCTCCCTGCGCCACGAATTCAGGGGGCTTCGGGTAGGTCGTTTCCACCTCGTCAGAGGCCTTCTGAAGCAGATCCGCCAATCCCGCGTGCCCGCGGTGCGTGCCGGCCAGCGGCCAGTCCTCGCCCGGAATGATCCATTCAATATCTTCGGCAACCAGCGCCAGCAGTTCTTCCTTATCGCCGCCCAGTGCCCCAAAAAAATCCTTTACAACCTGGAGACTCTCTTGTGTTACTTCGTTTTTCATTTTATTAGATTATAAATGTTATAAATTTAAAAACTACACATCCCATCCGAAACTGAATTCCCTATCCTGTGATCCAGGCGGCATGACGCCCGCTTTGGCTGCACCACAGTCGGCGTCTCCCTCGTTTTAATCAAACTGTTGTTCAGTTCGTTTGTGAGGCATGATCGCATGGAAATTTATGTTCAAGATTCATCAGTCGAACTTGACCAGGTCCTTAAAAATCAGTTGACCCCAGCTATTTCCGTGCGCCTGCACAAGCAGTCCGCCTTCCGAAAGCCCGCCAAGTTTGATCGGTGCGAAACCGAGATTTTCTGCAAGCGCAGCGATCTCCGACGCAGCCCCGTCATCGTCGCTCGCCAGGAACACGACTCTCCTGCCACCATGTACGGCAGGATCTTGTTCAAGGACAGCTGCGATCAAATGGTTGAAACCCTTGACCAGTTTTCCACCTGTGAAGGCCTGCGCCACGAACCTGGCGGAAGACTGTCCTCTCAGCTCATCGGTGGACACGCCGTAGGCATTGGTCACATCAACGATGGTCTTCCCCTGCCAGGTGGGCAGCACTTTCGCGACATTCGGGTGCGACTCGAAACGGACAGCCAAAAAGATAACGTCCGCCTTGACGGCTTCCGCCAGTGTTGTGGGAATGATCCCGGGCCCGATCGCGGCCGCATCGGATGCAAAGCTTTCCGGATCGTGCCTGGTTGCAACGGATACTTCTATGCCTGTGCGGGCAAACGCCTTAGCCAAAGCCCGGCCGATATTGCCGAAGCCGATAATTGCGTAGCTCGCTGCTGTGTTTTTTAATTTACTCATTTTGAAAATTATTTTAACTAGTTAATGTGGCACGAATTATAAACTCGTGCCAGTGTAAGGTTAATTATTTAGACAGGTAGGTCATACCACCATCAACAAGGAGTTCAGCACCAAGCATGAATGAAGAATCATCAGAGGCCAGGAAAACCGCCGTTTTACCAATGTCAGATGGTTGGCCGATTCTGCCTATCGGCATTTCACTTGCAAAGTGTTTTTTTATACCTTCAATTTGTTCTGCGGGAACAAACTTTTCAAATGCCGGTGTATCTGTTGTACCTGGTGTTATTACATTTGCCCTGATTTTTCTATCTAAAAGGTCGCTTGAAAATCCTTTTGCAAAATGGATCACAGCCGCTTTTGCAGCACCATAAAGCGTAAAATTCGGATATGCCCGATGTGCTGCATTTGACCCGATCAAAATAATAGAGCTACCATCATTTAAATAAGGCAGTGCTTTATGAACAGTGAAGTAAACACTTTTCAGGTTTAAATCAATTGTCTTGTCAAAGTCGGCTTCGCCAAGAGTTGCCACAGTTCCTACAGCTCCACCGCCCGCATTAGCTACAAGCGCGTCTATTTTACCAAATTTTTCAGATGTTGCTTTAAACACTCTTTCCAAATCGTCAAGGTTGGTTACATCGGCATTCATAGCTATGAAATTATCGCCAAGCTGGGCCACAGCACGATCTAAAGTTTCCTGGTTTCTGCCGACAATAACTCCTTTAGCACCTTCATTTTTAAATTCCTGGGCAATGCCAAATCCAATGCCGCTATTACCACCCGTAATAACTGCAACTTTATTTTTTAATCTATTCATTTTTAATTTATATTTAAATTTGTTTCGCAAAGATACCATCAATAGTTTATCTTTGTAACTATTGATAGTGTATTTTGGTTACTATTAGGTAACTACAAAATTTAAAAAATATGAGGGACGACAGGTTTTGCAATTCGAATTGCCCATTTACGAGAGCTATTGGCACTATTAGTAATAAATGGAAACCGATAATTATAAATGTAATTGGCACCCGTACCATTCGTTTTGGTCAGTTAGATGCCATAATACCACATATTTCAAGGAAAGTACTAACCGAACAGTTAAAAGAGTTGGAAGAAGATGGACTATTGGAAAGATTGGCCTATAAGGAATTACCACCAAGGGTAGAATATAAGTTGTCTGAAAAAGGCTTAGCATTTTTGCCAATTTTAGAATACATAAAAGAATGGAATTCAAAATATGAAATAGTTCCAATACTCGAAGAGCCTGATTATAAGTAGCGTAAATTATGCCAGATAGGGATACACAACCCATAACGATTCAATATGAACTTACGTGACATAGCAATACGCTGTAAACCATAATCAGCAATCTTACAGATTGGGGGATTGTACACCGAAAGAAAATTACCGGGAAATAATGTTCGCTCTTTGTTGGGTGTCGTCCTACCATTGCTGCCAACAACCTCGTATCAGCCCCAGTGCAATACACCGGGTAATGCTTTCTTTGAAGACAGCACAAGAATTGTTCATACAGACCGTGTATTAGATACCGATCCTTACGGACAACCTGCATTTATATGTACGCATAAAGACGATTACTCCCATATAGACTTCACAGAATAAACTTCCAGGTTTTTAATATCGATATTATTGCCCCAGAAATGGAATCCTTCCGTGTTTTTTCCGCCCGGTTTTCTTTCCATCGAGTATGAGTAAGCGCCACCATCAATAAACACTTCTATTGATGTGCGGTCTATATAAATATCTGCTGTAAGTTCCATGCTGGTCATATCCTCCGGTGAATAAAAGGTGCCGTTAATGAGATTGGCGTTCATATCATAATCAAGAATGTGCTGCCCAAACAAATTAAGTCCCGCGCTGGTTGCGTGCGAAAGCTTAATGGTTGTTTTTATACGCAGGCGGTCGTAATTATTATAATCTTTTAATTTATCATTCGCATCGTTTTCTTTGAGGCTGCTCCACTGGTTTACCTTGCCAAATAGTTGTTCGGTTTCTTTAACAGGTATACTAAACAACCTTATTCCATCCTTAGTTGTTTTTAATGTCAGCTCGGTAGGCAGCAGCATCATGCCGTTAAAGGGCATGCCAGGGTGCGAGAGGCGTGCCCAACCTATTTGTATCCTGCGCCCGTCGCTTTGCGGGATGTTAGTAAAAGTTTGCGCCGCATAAATGGTTCCGGTAGTAAAATAGTACTTGCCCGACTCAGGCGTGAACTTTTTACCATCAAACGATCCGATCATGTACGTGTCTGATGCACCGTACATCACCCACTTAGTCTTGCCCTTATCGCCATCAACAGGCAGCTCAAACAGATCGGGGCATTCCCAAAAACCGCTAGTATGGCTTTTAAATGTCCAGTCTTTCAGGTTCGTAGAGTTGTAAATGGAATGCCCGTCGCGCTCATTCAACACCAATACCCAGTGCTTGCCAGGCTTATACCAAAATACACGCGGATCCCTGGTGTCTTTGCTGTTCCATTTGGCTTTCGAATCAATGAGTGGATTTTTACTGTACTTTGTCCAGGTACGGCCCTTGTCTAAACTATAGGCCATACATTGCACTTGTTTCTCATCAGAATCAACAGTATAGGTAGCAATCATGGCCGGGATATTGCCTTTATTGAAACCCGCGGTATTATCATAATCAATTACTGCCGAACCAGAGAACATGGTACCCAAATTATCCGGGCTCAAAGCTGTCGGTAGCTCTTCCCAGCGAATCATATCTTTACTCACTGCATGCCCCCATGACATATTTTCCCACTCCTTCTCATACGGGTTATGCTGATAAAAAAGATGATATTCCCCCTCATAAAAAATTAACCCGTTGGGATCATTTATCCATCCGCGACGAGTGGTAAAATGAAACTGCGGCCGATTTTTTTCTTTGTACATGGAGTCCTGACCTGCAATTTTATCATCCTGGTAAATTTTGCTGAGGCCGGCACCATCGCCATCATAACTAATATTGATGGTTTTGCCTTTTAAGGTGATCATATCACAAAACACCCAGTATTGTGGTTCGTTGTTAGCCAGCCTGATCTTGAAAGACCGCTCCTGCTTACCCCCTATTTTAAATTGCATTGTCCCTCTGGCTTGCACCTGAGATATAGGGAGATTAAGGTACCGTTTGGTTATTTTGATATTGATATCAGCCGCCAGTAGCGGTATTGAAATGCTCAGCAGAAAATATGCTGCTATGATTGCTTTTAATTGGATTTTCATCATGGTTTTTGAACGATTAAGGTTTTTGATGTTTTTTTTCCGTACCAATAGGTTGTAGCTGCGAAATCGGCGGTGCCATTAGCCCAGCCAAGCATTTCAACATTGTACCTGAAGTGTTTGTTGAACGGCACCACGTCTAGGTTTCGTGTTCTCGTAAACGTATTTTCACCAAAGGAATCTTCGTTATCAGCCCGGATAGCATTGGCAAACGGGCTTTGATACAATACAACAGGCGCCCAGGAGGTATTGTAATAATCTTCCAGTCCGGTACCGTATTCAGACGGAAAAGTTTCATTATCTACCCAGAGTTTCTGGTCTCCTTCGCCATACCATTTATGCATATGATTGTTAACAGATAATGTCTCCCCTACAAATATTCCCTGGCCCCGTATAATATTTAAATCCCATTCAATAGGTTTATCTTCTTCTGTTCGTTTAATAGTAACATTGTTTTCCGGACGCCAGTCAGCATGAAAATAAAGATTTTCCGACGTCCACTTCCATGGTTTGGTTGACAAAATTACCGTAGCATCTAATGTGGTATCGCTTTTATTCACTATCGAGATTGAACCTTTATGCTGATAAGGCATAAACCAGCGGGCTATCATTTTATCTTTGGGAACTACAGTACGGTACCAGCTATTTACCGCATTATTACCTGCACCGCTGCCAAAAAAGTCACTTACCGGGCAGTAAACCGTGCGTTCGCCATCAAACTCCGCCACTAAAAAAACCGACCTCAAAGTTTTGTCGCTAAAGCTGCCAGCGCCGTTGAGTTTTAGTTCTATGCAGGTAATAGCGTTGCTGCCATTGGGCAGCGAGAGTTGAACATCAGAACCACTTTTCACAGTCAGAATTGAGGTTTTGTTTTTCCCGGCATCATTCAAAGGCGGATTTAGCAAAATTGCATCGGTATTTACTATCAGTTTTTTGTTGGATTCAAATAATTGAGCACTAAAAGTTTCTACATCAGTACCCGGCTTATACCGGCGAAAGTTTATCTGATAATATCTTTTCTCCGTAATGTTTTGTTCAGGGTCCTCCCAGGTCACCTTACAATGTTTATTATAAGGTAGCGGCAGGTACAAGGTGCTTCCACCTTTGGCTACTGCTTCATAACTTGAGTGAGGCGCAAGAAGGCCTTTGCCCAAAGGAAAAGGAAATTTCATCAGGTCGTATCCAGGGATAACTACCCGGGTCGTTTTTTCATGATCAAAGTATATTCGCAGCGTTCCCGGCCGCTTAAAGGTGGTTTCCCAAAAACGCACTATCGCCCCAGGGCCATTTTCATCCATCATCACATATTCTTTGCGGCCGTCAATGGTCTCGGTTCTGAGGAAATTGGTATGATCCTCGTTGGCGAACCAACCGGGCTGTCCCGATGAAACGGAATGTCTGTCGTAACTACTTACCTGCTTTAAAACGTAAGATGGATTTGGTAAACGGGCTACCGAGGCCGGATCTGTAAGTTCTTTTAGCAGCGTTGTGAGCGTTACTTTTGGCTGTGCCTGGCAGGTAAACGCGCAAAGTAGTAAACAGTAAATTAAATTAAGCTTCTTCATTTTTGAATGGTAATTGTTCATCAGTCCGCGTTTCTTTTACATAAATCAATGCTGTAATATACCTTTTCTGGAATTGTATATATCCGGTTTAAACAGGCCCAAAATATTCCGGATTTTTGAAACTGCAGTAATTCTATCAGCACAAAGTGCAATAAAGATTACCGCAGGTTATAAAATATGTTGGTTAATAGCCCGGGTTTTGTTTATATAAACCGTTTGTAAAGGTAATTTCTGCTTGGGGTATTGGTAGATATTCATCCCTGCCGGCGGTAAACTTTGCAGTTGCTAAAAAGGTGCGCCTGTTCTTTTCAACAGCAAGATAGGCGTTCAATGTCTTTTCGGCTATGCCCCATCTAACCAGATCGAAAAAGCGGGAGCCCTCTGTTGCAAACTCCAGGCGCCTTTCCCATTGTAAAGCTTTTCTTGCATAATCTGGCGTCCAATCTGCTGCTGAATAAGGTTTGACATTATATTTTGTTGGGAATGTCCCATCTGCTTTCTTTAAACGGCCGGTGCTTTGTGCAGCCCGCTCCCTTATTTGATTGATAAGCGGCAGCGCTTTTACATGCTGTCCGGTTTCAATATAGGCTTCTGCCTGCATCAGCAAAATATCGTCATACCTGAGCACATCATAATTTTTAGCGGTACCCATGAATGGCCCTAATTTATAGTAAGATCCGCTGGTAGATAACTGCTCTTCTCTCATAGCATGGAAATTACCGTAAACTCCGGGGTCGCGCACCCAACTGTTGCTAAAGGGTTTGGTGTTGTCGTATTTGTAAGGGTGCCCTTCAATACCCACGGTATGGTCTAACCTGACATCGAAGGTGCCATTTACCAGATCGGCAATGCTATTATTGAACGAGTCGAAATTTGGCAAGCCAGAGGCGTTTGTAGTGAAGGCATTCACCATATTTTGACTGGGAGCATGAAAACCGCAGCAACCGTACTGCGGTGCACCGCTCGGATAAGTAGTTCCGTCTTCAAAGCTAAGCCTTCCTACCGCTGTACCATCGTTTATTGTAAACTGAATGGCAAATATCGATTCCGGCCCATTCTCTGTTTCGGCTAAAAAATTGTCAGCTATATCCGGGCTAAGTGAATATTTTCCTGATGAAATAACAGCTTGTGTGAGCGCTATCACTTCCTGCAACCTGGTTTGATTAATATTGGTTACCTGGTGTTTATCATCCTGCTCATAAGCCTGGTACAACCTAACCTTTGCCAAATAGGCTTGCGCTGACAATTTATTTGCCCTTCCCAACTCGGCCTGAGTGGTTGGCAAATTCTCTACGGCAAATTGAAAGTCTTCCGCGATTTTGTTCCACGCCTCGTCATTTGAAAGAGTGTTTGAAGTTTTTGCTATCTCATCCTCAGTAGCGTTCTCATCAAAGATCGGGATGTTTTTGTAAAGCCGCTTCATGGTAAAGTAACTATGGGCCCGCAAAAAACGCAGTTCAGCCGTCCTGATCTTTTTATTAGGGTATTCGGCGTCCGTTAATGCATTGACCGCCCTGAGCGCTACATTGGCCCTGGAAATCGATTTAAAAAGGTTTTTCCATGTTCTGGGCACGAAGGCATCCATCGTAGGCCTTACTGTATTGTAATGTTCCATATCGTCCACCCATCCCTGGTCACCTGTTCCTCCGCCTCCCTTGTAAGCATCGTCTGACCTTACGCTGCCATATACCCAATTACTATAAATATGACCGATCATGTCTCCGTTTCCTATCGCGGCATAAGCGGCGGTTACCAAACCATCAACAGCGGCAGGTGTCTTGAGGTCATCAGCTGAAACAACTCCTGTTGGCGTATAATCAAGTGCTTTTTTACATGCGCCGAATGATAATAGGCCGGCAATCACCACTGATAATAATATTTTCTTTTTCATGATTCTTTAAATTAAAATGATGCATTGATACCAAATGTGAACACACGGGGGATCGGGACACGGTTAAGGTCGGTCCGTTCCGGATCGGGGCTTGTAAATTCCTTACTTTTTAAGGTCAAAAGGTTCTCAGCCATAGCGAATACCCGCAACCTTGTAAATACTTTCCTTGGCTCGATCGAATATCCCAGCTGCACATTCCGCACTTTGAAATAGGAAGTATTGAGGATGAAGTAATCCGATGTCCTCATTTCATTATTATTATCCTTTAATGTGATTGCCGGGATGGTTGAACTTGTATTCTGGGGTGTCCAGCCGTTAAGTACGCCGGGGCCAACATTCTCACGGCTTCTCATCAAACTATTAAACGATGTATAGATATCAAAGCCTTTCCTCCCTGATACGCCCGAGCCAAATATTGACAGGTCAAACTTTTTGTAGTTTAAGTCTATCCTCAAACCGTATTCTAAAGAAGGCAGGCTTGTGCCGATCCAGGTTTGGTCCAGGTCATTGATTACATTATCACCATTGATATCTACATACCTGATACGCCCGGGCCCGGCGCCTATCTGTGTTGGCGCAGCATCTACTTCAGCCTGGGATTGAAATAAGCCATCGGTTTTGTAACCGAATATATCAAATTGAGAATGGCCAAGTATGGTATTTACCAGGTTGCCCGGGTAAGCCGGCCTTACGTTTTCCGGTAAGCTGGTGATCTTATCCCTAAAATGCGACAAATTCAATGTTACATTATAATTGAAATCACCGCTTTGCTGACCGTGATAGGTAACTAAAAATTCCCAGCCCCTGTTCGTCTTTTCAGCACCGTTTACGGTTTTTGACTGCCCCTCGCCTAAAGCAGAAGCTACCGGAGGTGTTATCAATATTCCGGAGGTTTTACGTGTAAAGTAATCGAATGAGCCGGTTATTTTATCTCTGAGAATAGAAAAGTCGACGCCTGCGTTCAATTCATCTGTCGTTTCCCATTTCAGCGCGGGATTTGCTGCCTGTGTCTGTACAAAACCCGATGGCAGGGTCCCCGTATTTGCACCCGATAAGGAATATGCTGTGCCGATGTTCATGTAATCCTCCCAAAAACCAGGCGTTAACTGAGATTGTGTAGTGCCATAACGCGTATTAAATAAAATATAGCGCGACAGATCCCCGATTTCCTGGTTTCCTACACGGCCCGCACCTACACGTAATTTCAGGTCAGAAAAGATGTTTGTTTTCTTTATAAATTCTTCCTGCCCTAATCTCCAACCGATTGAAGCCGCCGGAAAAATACCATACTGCTTATCCGCTCCGAACCTAGAAGATCCATCTCTTCGCACGGTCACTGAGGCAAGATATTTATCCGAATTGCTGAAATCCACACGGGCGAATTGTGAAAACAGCCGGTTACCGGTTGATCTGCCGGTGACTGACGTATTACCTGTACCGGCATCAATCGTAAAGTAATCCTCGGTTTGGATCGCGAAACCTTGTTTTAGCGTAGTTTGAAAGTCAATATTTGTTTTTACGTATTCAGTTCCGACAAGGAACTTAAAGTGATTGCTTGAATTAAGATCGTAATTATACCGCAGCGTATTTGACCAGGTCGTACTTAAAAAGTGGTTCTGGTCATAAAACAGGCTGTTTGTGGTACGGCTTAAAGCTCCTTCTGTAAAAGTGGGTGAAATAACTTTATTTAGATAATTGTTGTTATCAGCACCGAAATTGGACTTGAAAAAAAGATTCTTTACGGGTTCTATTTCTAAAAATACATTTCCGAAAGTATTTACACGATTCGCGTTATTCCATTTAGCCAGGTCTAAAACGTGTAATGCATTGTTTCTGTCTGAATAGCCGGCCCCTGATTCGCCCGCATAAGTTACGCCGTCTTTTTGGAAGACAGGTATGGTTGGGGCAAGTGTAATGGCCAATCCCGGCACAGGTGCGCCCCCTAAATCATTCCCTGTTAAGGTTTCATTAGAATTTGCTATTTTTAAATTAACACCAAAACTGGCCCTACCTTCAAAGGCACGGGTAATAGCGTTAATGCTCCCGGAGGTTCTTTTATATTTTGTAAAACGTGCCAGACCGGTATTTCTGATATCTGAAAAATTGATCTGAACTGATGAATTCTTGTTGCCGGCCGAGGCGGTAAAATCGTTATTGGTTACAACGGCCGTTTTGTAAACCACGCTTTGCCAGTCGGTATCGCCTGCAAGTGTATTAGGGTCGCCGCCAACTAATGGTTTTAAGGTAACGCCATTTAATACCGGGTTTGTGAAATTGTTATTCCAGTCAAAATTATAGATCTCGCCATAACCAGCCGTTGGGTCCTGTCCGTCATTAACGGAGGCCTGCCATAGCGCTTTGCCCCTGTCAATGGAGTTCAGCATTTTAAACCTAAACGGCTTCTCTGTCTGAAAAGATGTACTGCTGTTTAGCTGGAACTGAACTGCGCCGTTGGTGTTGCCCCCGTTTTTGGTAGTAACGATGATTACGCCGTTGGATGCCCGTGAACCATAAATAGAGGCGGCCGAAGCGTCTTTAAGTACTTGTACGGAAGCTATATTAGACGGAGATAGATTTTGGAAAACTTCAGGCCTGGTCGTTGGAATACCGTCAATTATATATAAAGGATCAGTATTTCCTAATGTATTGGCTCCTCTGATTAATATTCTGCTGGTAGCGCCATTGGCTGATCCATCTTTCTCAATGTAAAGACCTGCAACCCGTCCCTGAAGTGCCTGCATGGTATTTCCGGAACTGTTATTTTTAACGGGTGTTAAATCTACCACTGCAACAGCACCAGTAAGATCTTTTTTACGTTCTGAGGTGTACCCTGTAACTACTACTTCGCTTAGCGAGGTGTTCGTATCCTCTATTTTAATTTGCAGGAATTTGGTTTCACCCGTCACTTTAACCGATACAGGCTTTGCTCCAATATACGATACGTTAACAGTCTGGCCATTTTCCACTGCAAGCTGGAAGTTTCCGCTTCCATCAGTAATGGTTCCTTTTTGTGTCTCTATAATCGTTACTGTTGCGCCAACAAGTGGTTTGGATGTGTTGTCGGTGACAATACCCTTAATGATGCGCGATTGCGCATATCCTTTGCACATTATTAAAAAGAGCAAAGAAAAAATAAGTAATAATTTTCTCATTTAATTGGTTTTTAGATTATTGGATTTGGTTTTTGATTTCGTTTTAAAGGTTTCAAAATCTTTGATTTCGTACTCGGGACAACCTCCTTTCTTAGTTGATATAAATGCGCCCATCGCAATTGAATTATATAAGGTGGTTTGAGGATTATGACCGGAGTGCCTGCCTGCTATAAAAGCCGCCAAAAATGCGTCGCCGCTTCCAATCGTGTCTGCTACCCTGATTTGAGGAGAAGTAGTGGAAAAGCACCCGCCATCAATAAAATAGGAAGCCCCATTTGCGCCCTTCGTTATAATTACCTCAGCGATATTAAACTTGTCTACCAGAAAGTTCACTTTATCTTTCTCACTTTCGTAGCATCCACCAAAAAGCAGGGAGATTCTTTTTAACTCTTCTCTGTTGGCTTTCACAATATCCGCCCTGGTCAACAAATATTCTAAGTCTGCTTTTTTCACGTAAGGATCACGCATATTAACATCGAGCACCTTTATCAGATCATGGTCAAGCATGTTAAACAAAGTGGCTTTTGATGTTTCATTACGGGATGAAAGGCTCCCATAAATAAGATAATGGGCATTTGTAATACCGGATGGAAAAGCGTAAACAGGATTTATAAAATCCCAGGCCACGGGGTATAGAATCTCGTATTGCGCATCGTTTCGCTCATTCAGCTTTACAAGAACTTTGCTGGTTGAGTGTTCTTCGTCAACTTGTAAATAAGATTTGTCCAAACCCCATTTATCAAAAATGGAACTTATTTTATAGCCACTTAAATCATTTCCAACCTTACTAATAATGCTGCTTTTTACATTAAGCTTAGATAAGTGATAAGCTACATTTAATGGAGCTCCGCCAATCTGCGGCCCATCCGGCAACATATCCCATAAAACCTCGCCATAGCAGATCACCGGGTTAAATAAGTTTGTTATTTCATCAGCCATCTTAGTGGATATTAAAAGTTGATCCTATCTGTTCAAGAGATTTGCCTTTGGTTTCCGGCATGAAACGCAGCACGAAGAATAGCTGTAAAATCATCATTACTCCAAAGAAACAGAAGGTGGCCCCTCCACCAACCTTTTCTGCCAGGTATGGAAAAAAGAAAGCGATAAGAGAAGCCATGATCCAGTGTGTGGAACTGCCCAGTGTTTGTCCCTTTGCCCGGACCTGGTTTGGAAATATCTCGGAGATGAATACCCATATGACGGCCCCCTGGGAAAAAGCAAAGAAGGCAATGAATATCATCATGTATACCGGGATGGAAAAACCACTGAAACTTCCGGAATAAAAGGTAAACGATACAAGCAAAAGGGATACGATTAGCCCTACCGAGCCTACCAGCATGAGGATGCGCCTGCCTACTTTATCAATAATATTGATACCAAGCAGGGTAAAAATAAAATTAATGGCCCCTATACCAACCGTTGATAGCAGCGAAGAATGCGCACCTAAACCGGCCATTTCAAAAATGCGAGGAGCATAATAAATAATGGCATTAATCCCCGAAACCTGATTAAAAACCGCGAAAACTATGGCCAGTAGCACTGGTGTTTTGTAACGCATGGAAAAAAGGGTAGAATCACTTTTATCCGCATTTAAAGAGCCGGAGTTTTTGATCGCGATCAGCTCCTGGTCGGCATTTACAGGATCAATGATCTTGAGTATGGAATAGGCAGTTTCTGTATCTCCCCTTTTAAGAATAAGCCAACGGGGGCTTTCAGGTATAAAATAAATAAGTGAAAGAAAAACCAGAGACGGTAAGGCTTGTACACCAAGCATAAGGCGCCAGGATGCATCACCCAACTGGCTAATCAGATAATTGGATAAATAGGATACGAGAATTCCCAGTACCACATTGAATTGGAACAAGCCCACCAGCCTGCCGCGCTTTTCTGCAGGTGAGACCTCCGAAATATAAATTGGCGCTGTGACTGATGATGCGCCTACACCCAGCCCTCCAAGGAAACGGAATAGTAAGAAAAAAATCCAGCTATGAGTAAGTGCTGTTCCTAAAGATGCCAGCAAATATGCGACAGCTACAAAATACAGGGTTTTCTTTCTTCCGAACTGGTCAGAGGGCCTTGAGCCGAAAAGTGAACCGAAAACGGTACCGATTAGAGCTATGGATATGGTAATACCATGCTCAAATACAGAAAGATGCCAATACTGCTGTATTGCTTTTTCCGCGCCGGAAATTACCGCGGTATCAAATCCAAACAGGAAGCCGCCAAGAGCAACGACCATGGACCATGCCATGACAGAATTTTTGTTCATAATTGAAAGAAATGGTTTTTATTGGTTTATAAAGCCGCAAGGTATTGCCGGCCAAAGGTTTGATGTCAATGAAATCGACACAAAATCCTTCAAAATTGTACCCAAATACAACACATTAGTTATCAATTACTTATAATAAAAAACATCTAATCGAAATCAATATGCTATAATTTTGTACCAGTAATTCTTCGTTATTGTATCCTTTTAGTAATACAGTGCTGGTAAGGAGGCCTATTTACATTTTTAAATGAGAACATATTGCATACCTTTATAACAGCATCCTGCTGAATCAATTATTGACGCCCTATTTTTTGAGCCTAATGTTTAAAAAAAAACCTTCGTGCGCTTTTTTAATGACGGCTATACTAGCTTTCATCAGTTTTTGTAATATAAACTGCACCTCATCCCTGCGGAAAAACAGCTACACCATTGGCTTTTCGCAATGCACAGGCCTTGACCTTTGGAGGAGAACGATGCTGGATGAAATGAAAACTGAACTATCGCTGCATCCCGGTGTAGATTTTGTATATGCTGATGCACACGGCAACAGCGAAACACAGATAGCGCAGGTCTCCGCCATGCTTGACAAACTCGATTTATTGATCATTTCGCCAAACGAAGCGGAACCTCTCACCGGAGTTGTAGAGGAGGCTTATCGAAGAGGTATCCCCGTTATTGTTATTGACCGGAAAACCAAATCCTCCTTATATACAGCATATATAGGCGCTGATAACTACGAAATAGGAAAACTTGCTGCAAAATACCTGGGGACAATTTCAAAGGGACAAATTAACCTGATTGAAGTATTGGGGTTGCCTGGATCATCCCCGGCTTCAGAACGCGACAGGGGTTTCACAGATGGTATTAAAAAATTTCCAAATATTCAAATCAAAGCCAGGCTGCAGGGCAACTGGGTGAAGCAGGACGCAGAAAAAAAATTGATAAAATTACGTCCGGAGTTGAAAAATATAAATGCGGTTTTCGCTCACAATGATGATATGGCTCTTGGATCTGAAGCCGTTTTTAAAGAGCTTTATCCAGGTAAAAAAATAACAATTATAGGGGTAGATGCCTGTCCGGGAGAGGGTGGTGGAATGCAAATGGTGTATGACAGATCTATAGCGGCCAGCCTGGTATACCCTACCTTAGGTAAAGAAGCAATTTTAACTGCATTTCAAATTCTTAATAACGAGCCCTTTTCGAAAGTAAATATATTACAATCGCTCGTGATCGATACATCTAATGTGAGGCTGATGAAAATGCAGACCAACAAGATCAACAGCCAGCAAAATGATATTATTAAACAACAGGGCTTATTAGCCGAGCAGCAGTTAATTTACAAAAGCCAGCAAACTGTATTGAATATAATAGTGACTACACTTGTGCTTGCTATCATATCGGGTGGCTTAGCCTTCTACTTCCTGGTGGAAAACAGAAAAATAAACCGTCACCTTGCATTAAAGAACGAGGAGATCATTAGAAAAGGTGAACAGCTGGTAGAAATGTCTGCAAAGGTCGAAGCCGCAACAGAGGCCCGTTTAAACTTCTTCACTAATGTAACCCACGAATTCAGAACACCTTTAACATTAATGATCTCACCGCTTCAGGATATGCTCAAAAATGAAAAAGCGGTGGAAGTTATAGGCAACAGTTTAAAAATGGTGAATAAAAATGCATATCGCCTGTTAAGACTTGTCAACCAGTTAATAGATTATCGCAAATTAGAGATTGACAAAACGACTATACAGGCATCAGAGAACAATATTATAGCATTCTGCCGGGAAATTATTGACAGTTTTAGACTGCACGCCAAAAAATCTAAGATTCAGCTATACCTGGTTCCATCCGAAAAAGATATCCAGGTATGGTTTGATGTACACTTGCTGGATAAGGTATTCTTTAATCTTATTTCCAATGCTATTAAATTTATCCCGGATGCGGGTATAGTTAAGCTTTATCTAAGACGGGATCATGGTCAAGTATACATTGATGTTCAGGACAATGGTGTTGGAATGACCCAGGAGGAAGCGGCATTGGTTTTTGACCAGTTTTACCAGGCTGACAACCACCCGCGTGTTGGCTCGGGAATAGGTCTGGCGCTTACAAAAGAGATTGTGGGACGACACCATGGTAATATTACTGTAACGACAAAAAAATGGGAAGGCACTACATTTACAATAACACTGCCACTTGGCGATGCCCACTTAAAAGAATCTGAAAAAACTTATTTCAAAAATGAATGGCCGGATATGGATGAGCAGAGTAATTCCTGCCTGATGGATAATGAGATGTTTTCATTTACGGAAACTCCTGCATTTACCCAAACCCCAAACGAATTCTCAATTCTTATTATTGAGGACAACCAGGACCTTCTTAATTATCTTAATCAAAAATTCAGTGAACACTTCGACGTTTATACTGCCAATAACGGCAATGACGCTTTAATTCAGGCATACGAAAAAGTGCCTGATCTTATCTTAACCGATGTAGTTTTACCTGGGCTGTCCGGCAAAACAATTACCGAACAATTAAAAACCGACCTGAGGACTTCGCATATTCCGGTGATTATGCTCACCGCACAATCAAGTAACGATCAAAAGATCTCCGGTTTAGAATCGCTCGCAGATATTTATGTTTCCAAGCCCTTTCAGTTTGATTATTTACTGGCTGCTGTAAATAATCTTATTCGAAACAGAAAGATATTAAAGGAGCATTTTACCAGTGACCTGCCTATTCCGGTGAAATCCGGTATATCGAGATCAATTGATAAAAAATTCGTTAATGATTTTTCCGGGATTGTAGAAAAGAACATATCCAATGAAAATTTCAGCGTAGATGATATTTGCAGGAGCATCGGCATATCCCGAATCCAATTGTACAGAAAAGTTAAAGCACTATTAGGTTACACTGTCAATGATTACCTATTGGACCGCCGACTTAAAAAGGCGGTGTATTTGTTAAATAATGAAAATCTACCTGTATCCGAAATAGCATATATGGTAGGATTTTCCAGTGCTAATTATTTTTCCACATCTTTTAAAGCAAAATATGGCTGTCCTCCAACTGAGTTTAAGAACTTGAATAAAGTAGTGTGATTGGAAAAAATTACAATGTAAGCGGATGCCTTTTTAAAAGAAATTAAGCCACTAATTTGGAAATGTTGTAAAAAGTCATCGAAATTCACACTATAAACATTAGCGATAATTGAACTATTTTCAGGTGACCTATTCGGTGACCTTTGGAAAATGCAGATATATAAAGCATTGATTTATAAGGAATTTGACATCCATCATTGTTCCCTCCCTCTCCGCTGAAGGGATAATCGTATGATTATCCCTTTTTTTCTAAAAAATAACAATATATTTCTTTTATCACCAGCAAAATATAAGCAATGACCGTTCTTATGATAAGACACGAATCGTAGCTTGTATTTATTTTCGCGAGAACTAAAAATATCTCGTCATATAAAATGACTAAAAAAAGAAAAAAACAACCTAAAACGATTGCTAGGCGTTTAACAGAGCGCCCAAAAACTTATCGTGAACGACTTGAAGAGCGAATGAGGTATAAAAATGTTCCCAAAACGTTTTTATACAATTATCATACTTTAGCTTTTCATTATTTTCACGCAATAGTTAGCCATTTAATTAGACCATCAAATAAATATCGAAAAGAATTTTGGCAACAAATACCTGACGGCATTTACTCATTTGATGAAGCCTCGCAATATTTGCAAGATTTCAAATCCTTTATAGAAGGGAAAATGAAAACTATCGTTGAAAAATATTCCATATATTATTGGCTACATGTTACTCGACGAGTTGCGCCAAATACCTTAGGTGATGACCACCGCCCTGAAACAATAATGGTATGTCGAAATATTATTGTAGCCGCCATCCAGAAATATGGATTAATGAAAAAATGCGACCACATTTCTTTATCTACAGATATCGAAGTGGATGATGTCTTTAACGGCTTATTTATGCAGCCGAAATTCGAAACGGAAAAACAACGATTTTTGGAGCTTCCCTCTCAATTGGTTTTGACCAAATTTGACGAACAGAACTTATTAGAGTATTATGAACTTGAGATACTAGCTTATGAACTTTGGCTTACCGGATCAAAAAGCCGTATCACTGCCAAAGGTGCTAATTTAGTGGTTGATCACAAAAATGATAAAATCTTATTAGATGACCGAAGCAGAGAACTGGAAAGCCTAATCGAAAACTATGACAGTCGATCCAATTCCATGACAGCTTCTGCAACTGGAACTGTGTTTAAAATACCCGAATCTTCGGGTAAAGGTCTGATTCTTTTGACACAAATAATCGCTGATCGGACTAAGGAAGGCTATTCAGACCCTATTACAGAATTATTGGGGTTAGAGTTTATCGATGGCGGCATTCCGAATTTTGGGTTTAATGTTTTCGATATAAAAACTTATTTGTCAGCGCATCTTGAATTTGCAAATGATTTTCATACCAGGTGGGGTGCAAAGCTCGAATACGTTATAGCCCTGATTACAGATATCGGTAGCACCCTTAATGTTGAAATCATCAATGATAAAGATTTGGTAACAGCAGCGAACCTTATGTTTAAAAGCTATAGAATATATCATTTGGCTGAGTACATGAACGGAATCAAAGAAAACTGGGCCGTTACCACTCAATATTTAAATATGGCTATCCCTTATGATAATACAGAGATCGAGAAAGCTTTTAATTTCTTAACCTTAAGTGAGGTAAACAGGCGCGAGATATTTTTGGATAACTTTGGCCCGCTACGTGTTTTCATTCCTGCGCAAGACGTAAAAGATATTTTTGTAGACCATTCTATCATTGGCAATGTTCTTTATAATCTTTTTTATAGCTTACCTCTAAAAGAACGCAACTTTAAAGGCGAGCTACTTGAAAATGCTTTAAAATATCAAAAAAGCTACCTTCCAACAACAGAGTCAAAAGGATTGGACGGCACATCAAAGCAGGTCGATTTTTCAGTTGCCAAAGGTGATATTTTAATATTAATAGAGTGTAAAGCTGTAGCCCGTTCATTTGGAATTTTTGGCGGTCAAACGAAAGCTCTCCAACATAGATTAAAGAACGTAATTCATAAAGGTCTTAATGATGTTGACGAAAAAGTAAAATGGTTCTTAACGCACCAAGAAGGAACGAATTATAATATTTCCCATTTTAAATATATTCTTGGGGTGACGGTATCCCCATTTACAGAATTTATGCCTTCTTGGGATGATCAGTACTGGTTAAACGATAAACTTCCTCGGGTACTAACCATAGGCGAGTTTGAAAAATTTATCGATACCGATTTAAAAATAACCGTTACCAAAAACCTAATTCTTATAAAAAGTACTCCATGAATTAGGCCACATTCGGTTTGGCCTCCGCATCTGTGTTCCCCGTGTCTGCGCATAAATTGAGTCGTTCAAAAATATTAAAAAGGATATAAAGTGTTCGATTGCAGTCCCTAGCTCTCCGCCAAGTTTGATATCAAAACGACATAAAAGCCACCGAACCGCATAAAGAAGTGCGTAATCCAGTGAGTGGATTTGAGATTTTTAGGACTCACCAATTTTAACTCATCTGTTTTAAGTGATAGCCCTGTCCCGCTTGCTCGATAAAGCCATTAAGGTTTGTCACATACCCGTCCAGTTCTTCAGCTGGAGATTGAAAGTACTTGCTTCGCTTTTTTAATTCTGCCACCGAAAGACAGGCACAATCACCGTTGATTATCTCAATAATTCCCAGGATGTTGGCAACTGGCTTACGCATCTGATGCGAGGTGATAAATAGCATTTCTTCCAAATGCATGCCTATTGCTTTTGTTCTTTGTGACCTTTTTGCGTCTGATGTTGTCTCTTTTCATGGGGTCAGTTTATTTTGAAGGCCAAATTTATTTGGGAACAGATGCAGTTACCTGCGCGGCAATTTCAGTTTTACTATCCTTTGTTTTCGGGATAAGCGCGGTAACCATTTGTGAAAGCTGCTCCACCTGTTTTTCAAGCGCCGCTATTCGCTTTTCCTGCTCATCAATGGTTTTGGCCAGTTGCTGGGTAGCCGATACGTTAAGCATGCTGATGGCATCGTAATCAACCGTAAGCACATCCGTTGCAGGGTGGCCGTAAACGAAAATATCTTTCTGGCCCGTTAGTATGGTTGCAGAGTGTATGGTGAATGTTTTCCCGCCGTCGCTAACATTAATAACGGTCCCCCTGGCATCATTTGTTTTCGAGCATTTAAACTCCAGTACATCTCCTGCCTTTATCGGGGCAGCTTTTGCAAGTGTTATGATGTACAAGCTGTCTACGCGGCTTGTTACCGATAAAGCATGCTGATAAACATCGGGCAGGGTGTTAAATGTAGTGTTGATTGCATCCGGATAAACCTTTTGTACCTGCTGGGCTATTACTTTTTTATATTGGTTATTGTCGCTAACGGTATCAATCATTTTATAGTTCATCACCGCTATACTTCTCAGTTTCTCCAAGTCGTCGCGGGAGGATGTTGCAGTTATATTTTTCTTGAGCCTGATATCCGAATAATTGGTGTTTGACGCTGATATCAACGCATTATGGGTTGCAATATGCCCGCCGGCCAAAATTGACACATTGGTATAATACCGTTGGTTTGTTGGCCCACTGCTGGTATAACCATATTCGCCGCCGCGAATAAGATTGCTTTCCCCTCCCCGCTGGCGGGTTACATGAAGCGGAAACTGAGGTTCTGATTCACCAATACCTACAAAACCCTTTTGATCCACAACCATTATATTATTTACATTGTCCCGGCTCGAGCCTATCTCTACGCCGTTCCAGCCGCCAATTTGCAGCCTGTCGTTAGTTGGTATTTCAGTATTATTTAAATAGGGTTTCCATTTAACGTATTGGTTTTTATCATCAAACCCACCACGCAGGTAAACAGCGCCGCCATTGGTCCATATGTTGCCGCTGCCGTCTATCCGCAGCCGCTCGATACCGTTTGTTTTAAATCTCATGTCGGCGTTTCTTAATACTTCTAAATTCAGTTCCTGGTCAATTACCTGTCCATTGTTAGTACCTGCGGTGTAGATGGTGTTTTTAGTAAACCCAATACCCGACGTACCTGTGGTATTCTTAAACTCTACTCCCTGCCCGCGGCTCTCAAAATTACCTGATACGTATAAAGCCAGCTGGCCCGGCCGGTTACCCTCTGTTCTTGCTTCTGCCTGAATTTCTACCGCCGGCGTCCGCTCATCTTTACCTTTAAAGTTGCGCCACCTGCCAACAGATAACACCGGGAAAAAACTACGCTTATCATAAACATCGCCCAGGCGCACACCCTTGAAGCCAGCCACATCCATTTTATCATCACGCTTTACCCATGTGGTATCCGGGTTGTTCCATCTGATGTAATTAAATTTATCGGAGGCATTTTCCCTGAAATAAATAGTGTTACCGTTCATGTGGAGGTCGCCGCCCAACTGGAGTTTATTAATCGGGTTTTCAACACCGATACCCACGTTACCATCGGCCTTAATGAATAATGCGGGTGCGGCGGGCGGGGCTCCTCCTTTGGCTTTAAGCGGTTTCTTATTAGTTTGCGCAGAAACTACCGCCACACTCAAACCCAACAACAAAGCAACAAGCAACAACTTAACTGATGCCTGCTGCAAAACGAATAGAAATTCCTTCATGCTATTTTAAATCAATATTTATTTTATTTTAACTGGGCCATTGCCTGTTTAGCAGCGCTCAGTGCTTCTACTTTGGCTAACCGGGCCAGCACATCATTAACTGTGACTTTTGTTGCGGCCTGGTCGTTTTTAAGCTTTTCATTCTCCAGCATAATTGCCGTGTTTTGCGCTTTAAGCTGTGCAATTTCTTTTTGCTGCTCATCAATAGTTTTGGCCAGTTGTTGCGTGGCAGATACGTTAAGCATACTGATGGCGTCGTAATCAATTGTTAATACATCTGTTGCCGGATGGCCGTAAACGAAGACACCTTTTTGCTGATCAAGCGCAATGGCCGAGGCCACAGTGAAGCTTCTATCGCTGTTAATTTTGGTAACCGATACATTTGCATCGGCCAGTTCGGCAAACTTTAGTTCGATCTTATCCCCTGCTTTTAAATGCTGAGGATTAGCAACGGTGATGAGATAAAGGCTATCCTGCTGATGCGTTACCGAAACCGCGTTTTGAAATACATCGGGCAAAGTATTGAAGCTAACGCCTACCGCTTGCGGGTAAACATGCTGTACTTGCTGGGCTATCACTTTTTTGTACGAGTGGTTGTTATTGATGGTATCGATCATCTTATAGTCAGATACCTCTACACGTCGCAGCGTTGCCAGATCCTGCTGCGAAGAACTTTTATGAATATCTTTTTTTAGGCGGATATCAGAAAAATCGCTGTTGTACGAGCCTACAAAAGCATTCCGTGTAACAAAATCACCGCTGGCAAAAACGCTGCAGGTTCCAAAGCCCCTACCGCTCATAACATCACTTACACCGTACCTGGTAAATTCTTTTCCGGCATATCCGGTACCACTTTTTCTTTCTCCTCTTACCTCCAGCGGGAATTGCGGATCGTCGGTACCGATACCTACGAAACCGTTCCTGATGCGCATTGCCGGCGCTGCTACACCATGATCGCTAAACCTGAAACCACCATCGCTGTTACCTGTATTGGCATTAGAATTTGAGAAATTAATATATGCCGCTCCCCCTAAACCTGTAACCTGTGATATTGACCGGTCGGGCCAGTCCCAATAGATCTTGCCCCCCAACGACAGATGGCCGGCAACATTAAGGTCATTTTTTATGCCTACCAGGCCGTTGCTGTTTATAAACATCCGCTCGGCATCGCGTGTAAAAAAAAGCACGTTGCCATCGCCGTTTACCATAAAATTAAGGCTTCTGCCAATCCCGGTTTGATACATCGCATTTTTGCTAAAGCCCACCCCCTCAGAAGCATCAGTGGTCCTAAACTCCACTCCACGGCCTTTCTCCATATTGCCTGTTGCGTAAAGCATCAGGCCCGTAGGGTGGCTATCGCCCACGCGCTTATCGGTCATAATATCAACCACGCCGCTTTGCCTGCCAGTGCCTACTTTTAAAAAGGGGAAGTATTGGCCGCTATTACTGGAGAAATTACCCACGTTAACGCCGTTAAACCCGCCAATGCTTAAGTGGTAATCAGTTAATTGTGTATGCTCATTAACATAGTTAGCTTTTATAAATGAACTATGATCACCTTGATCTTCGTTAAAATATAAAGCATTGCCCATTAAGCCCACATCGCCGTTTACGGCGAGTTTTTGCTGTGCCCCGCTGGTGCCTATACCAACATTACCGGCAGGGCTAATATAAAGCGTCGGCTTACCATCGTCGTTTACTGCTTTTAAAGCACCTTTTACAGGCTTTTTTTGGCCTAACACAATTGTACACTGCATCGCCATCAGTAAAACGATGATAAAAAATTTAAGGCCTGCCGCAGATTTTGCAGCTGTTACAGATGAGGTTGACAATAACTTTTTCATAAAACGAAGGGATTGCTTATTATTTGTTTACAGATGCTACCACCTGCTGTGTAGTTTGTAATTTATATCTTCTGCCTTTTGCAGGCGTGCCATTACTACTTTTAAGGCGTTTTTTTTTGCGCCGATGATGTGCCGGCTTATAGTAGTATTACTAATACGATAAAGGTGAGTTTACCTGCGAGTAACACGGACCCATCGGCCATTTTGAGCGCGAACTTTTCCATCTTGGATTTATTTAATTGGATATTTTTATAATCGGGCACAATAACACATGCCCCGTAAAGCAAATTTTATATTGGCGGGCGTAAAACGCCCTAACCTCAATATTATCAGTTACTGGTTTTTATTTGTAAAACAGCTCCTTTGTTTACCGTAAAATTGTTGCCGAAACTAACGCCGCTGCCACCTTTCCCAACTTTTAATAATACTTCGGCATTTTTAGTAAGCGTTGTCTTACCTAAAAAAGTAATGCCGTTTATCGCTTTTAAATATTTGTAGTTACTAAAGATGAATTCATCCTGGATGGTGAGGTAATTTCCGGTGAAACTTATGTTATTGCGGTATTGGTCCTCACCAGGCGTTTTTAGCTCGTAGCTATTGCGGTATGATGTTGCCTTTACCGCTATCAAACTGTTACCTACGGCAGTGTATAAGCTACCATCAACACCTATCGTTAAGTTTTTTTCGAAGTTAATACCGGGCACTTCTGTTTTGACAAAGGTGTTTGAAGTTGCGGGCTTATAGTAAAAAGCAGCTTCACCAACCCTGCAGTAGTAAATACCGTTACTTTGATCGGTTATAAATGAGCGTACTGAAAACAGCTGTTGAGGATTTTCTTCAACCGTTATCAAACGCGTTGCTTTTAAAGAATCAGAATCATACTTAAACAGGGCATCGTCCTTTATAAAATACATGCCCTTTATTTTAAGGTGATCATCTATCATAGCGGCAGGCATTGAAACCCGGCCGGCTATCTGTTCTTTAAATTGAGTTAACCCCTCTTTAAGTATATACAAATGCCTGGCCCCTATTACTTTATTAGCTATATAAACGTACCCGTTATCATCAACCACCGGGGCGGGTAAAAATTCGTCGCTGCCGGGTTCTTCATCAAGGGTGATATCCGCATTACCGATCTGTTTACCGGTATTGGCATTAAAAGCGAGCAATCTTGCCGTTCTGCCACTATTATAGGTTAAAACGTAGGCAATGGTACCGGCATTGTTCAGTGTTACCGCGCTTTTTTTACTTGTTATATACACATCCCACATCAAAGCATTTTGCGGAAATGGGGTATAAGCGCTGATACTATTATCGCAGGGAACATACAGGCTCCCATCCGGCCCTGCGGTAAGCCCGTTATTAATATTACCGGCCGCCTGCCTGGCGCCCGAGTATTGGTTATTATTAAGATCGGTTACTGCAAATTCGTTTAACGCTGCATGATACAGGTGCCCAAACTGATCGATAACCGGCGCGCTGTTGTTTTTATCGCCCGAAAGCGCTGATGATACAACCGCAGTTTTTAGTGTAGTAAGATCTACCGAGTATACATTTGGCCCGTTATCGCCAATAATATAAATATGATCGCGGTACATAACCAGGTTTTGCATCACCTTCCCCATACCGCCAACTTCTGTTTTTTCAAAACTTCGCGGTGCCCCGCCTTTCATGTATACGGGTGTTTGCGAAGTATGCTGGTAATTTGAATAAAGAGACGCCCAGTCGGCAACGGGTGACGGTTTTTCCCCGTCCTTATAATTGTAGGTAACTACCAGCCGGGGTGCAAACCCCTGCCTGTTGCCCAATGTGCCCTTTGCAGAAAAAAAGGTGGCGCTTGTTGCTATAGAGTGGCTAAGCCTTAACCACAACCGGTAACCTGTATCGCCGGGTGATGGCAAATAGGCAGTTCCTATTGTTAAAGAGATAACCGTTTCCTTAGTAGTTTCGAGCGGTTTAAGTGCACGGTTGGTTATCATTTTACCAGTTGCAGATGACACAATGAGTTGCGGTGAGTAATCTTTCATCGGCACTTCGCAAGTTAGCTGCAGCTGGCATGATTTAATTTCGCAATTTGCAGGCAGGGTATTCAGGTTAAAGGTCAGTTCTACACCATCTGTAGTGGAGGGCACTATATTGTCTTTGTTATTTGCCGGTATTACGGTTTTAATTTGGGCCGATGCATGCTGACAAATAAACAGGGCAAATAGCAAGAAATAACGGGACGCTTTGCTGGCAAAAAGGCTTTTCATGGTGCGGATGGTTTAGTGGGTTGAAACAAGAAATATCTTAGGCCACTGCTGGTGAGGGCATTGTTATTATACACATTGCAAAGCCAAATCGCTCTTTTAAAGTCAATTACCTGCAAGCTGGAGCAATATTCTGATTCTAAAAATTTTCCACTCAAAACTGATGTTAATTTACTCCCCTCAATTTGTGAAATAACGTTTAAAAAGAATTTGCCTAACTGGTAAACGCCAAAAAAGAAGGTATCACTTTTACATTTATCCATAGCACAGCTAACAATGTTGTATTTAAGCGCCTCAACCATTTGCGAATCTTCAAACCCAAGGCTCTTCCAGCTTTTATCGTTGGATAAGATAGCGCTGCCCACGGCATCTTTCATGCGCTGGTTAGCATTGCTTGGCCCATCGGTACTGCCGCCAAAAATCTGCAATTGCCGGTCTTTAAAAACTGCGGTGTGCATACATAGGGGCTGGCTCATGTTAAATACTCGTTTCCAACCATCGGCGATATTAAAGGTGAATATTTCGTTCAGCGTTCCTTCCGGCCCATACCCGCCCAACATATAAATATCTCCAACGTCTTCGGGTTTATCTTTTACAATCACAACCGCCTGCCCCATGCGTTCGGTAAACACGGTGTTTGGAATTTCCTGCCACTGCCTGTTAGTAAAATTCAAATAATATACACTTGAGCTTTTCTCATTAGGGTCAAACCTGCTACCTGCAATAAGGTATATATTCCCGTTATAGTAAATACCGCTGCTGCCCGCTGCAACCGCTGGTATCTTATCATTAAAAGCTATTTCCTTGTTAGTCCATATTACACCATCGTTGGTTTCCCATAGCCATATAACACCGGTATCTTTGTTCATTACCAGGCCATACATGGTCTGCTCATCTTTTTTAATAAGGTTTAAAAGCATACCACCGTTAAAAGGTTCGGGCACCGGGTTAATCCCGGTTCGTTCCAACCCTAAAATAGTTATGGTTTTTTTGGCGGAGAAGGCCGGATTATCTTTTTTACCACTGGTGGCAAGTAATGTTACTTCCTTTTCCCCCGAACTAGGATGATACATTTTGTTTGGATCGGCGTCCTGCTTATTGGCACCTCCATCAATAATATACAGGTTGTCGGCATCGGCCACCTCCCACGAAAGCTTGTATTCTTCGTTGGTAAGCAACGCTGCGCTGGTAGTGGTGTACCTGGTAATGGTGGGGCATACAGGCTCGTTACTTATTACTATGGAAAATTGCCCCGGCACAGGCTTTGGCATTAGGGTACTGCCATCCTTATATTCATACCCGAAATCTGTTGTTAACGAGTTGTTTGCTATTTTAAAAGCCATTGAAAAAATGCAGGGCTCATCTGTAAATATCACAATGTTAACGCCGGTTTTGCCCGGTGTTCTCTCTTTCTCTACTGTAAAATCGTCCGGGTCATCTGCCTTCTTTACAATACTTATCTTCAAATTTTTCCAGCCTTCTACGGTCATTATACCGTTGGCATCGGTTATGGTATCAAGCCCTATCACCGGCACCAGTATCTTTATTGAATTTATGTCGCAGGATGTTATCCTGTAATAAATAACTACCTGTTGGTTCTTGATAAACTTTACGGAGCTTCCCCATTCTTTTTGATCTGTTGATATCTCAACTTTTGGTTCGTTCATAGCTTGTGGCTTATTAATTCGAGTCGGGGTTTTTGTTTACAAGTGTTAACCAGCCTTCAGATGCCTGTATTTCTTCATAGGTTAGCGGGCTTGTAGCTTCCTCTGCAACTAAGGGCAGCTGGGTTTTAAGCGGGCTTATAAAGTCCCAGTTAACATCGTTGCTTTTTAGTAATGGCATTTTTAATTTGCCTACCGGGGTAAGTATCGGCGCAGCCAGGATCCTGATGTTGATGTTCTTCAAAGCCTTTGAAATGGCGTGTTGCGGCATTTCATAATTACCCATTGGCAACAAGCCCGATGTGATGGTGATCATTGTTCGCGGGTCCATCAGGATGGTTAACTTTTGCGTTTCGCCTATTAAAAACTTCTGGCCCGTTGAGTTCTTAAATTTAATCGGCACGTTTTTTTCGCCCGCCGGTACCATAAAGCTAGAGTAATTACCATTCAGAAAATATCCCACAAGGCCATCCGTTTTACTGGCTGCATTGCCCACCGTTATATCATAGTTGATAGGTTCGAATTTTAACGATTGCTCGCCGCCCAGCCACGATTGGTCGTGTGCGGCACGCCCTTTCAGCTCGATCAGGAACTGTGCGCTAACAATTGCCATTGGGAAACCTGTAGGCAAAGCCATGGTTAACTGCTGCCGCGAATATTTTGCCTGGATCCTTTTGGTGACCAAATCTATTTGCGTGCAAATGCCTTTAAAATTATTAGGGTTCGATTTTATAAAGTCTTTGATCTTACATAAAGTATCACTAATAGGGTGGCTTTTTGTTGGTTCTATAAAGCGCACTTTAGTTTCGTTATCCCTTTTTACAAAATAGCCCACCTCAACGCCCGATTGCTCGTACATCACAATATTTTTATCCAGGTCATTATATAACAGCCAGCCGCATACCGGGCTGGTGGCCGGGTCAGAATCTGTAACCCTTGTGGCATCGTTTGCACTTACCCAGTCAAACCTCAAACGCGAAGGCTGTATAATACGTGGCTCCAGCTCAAACTTGTTGATATCCCCGCCCCGCCTTAAACCCGCCGAGTTTTTAAACACCTGGTTTTTTAACCCCCTTAGTTTATTGGGCGGCCACACGTTTAACGCCTGCCCAAAGGCGTCTATCACACGCAGCATGGTAACCTGCATTAAGCCGCAGCGCAACGGTATAAAAGGCTGGTTCACTATCATGGGCCGCCACGAGTTTTGATTACCCATTAGCCTATAATCGCTATTTACCTTTAGTTTTTCCGCTTCAATATCTACAATAGGCAATTGTACGCCATTGTAACGTTGTATAAGTTGCGTGGTAAACCCGCCCAATGATTGCGCCATTGGCCTAAACTCGTTAAAAAGGTCTTCGTGAAAAAGGTTTTTAATAGTTGCGTTAAGGCTTTTTACCTTATCAGAAAATTGCGAAGAAAGTAAAGTACGGCCATAATAGGCTGTAGCATTATCACCGCCTTTGTAGTTTTTTAACGACCCCTTGTATTTAAAGTCGATACGGTTTTTGGCATCGCCAAATTTCCAGTCTAATAATGCCTCCCGCCCCGGTCGTTGGATGTTTTGCCAATTTATCGCCCACTCCAGGTAAAGGGGTTTCCATGGTTGCTGCCACGATGAAACAGCAGCAGCCGGCGGTAACCAGGCGGGCAGGTCCGCACCATCGGTATGCTTGTATTTCGCAGCGTTTACACTGTACTTTGTTATTAATTGCTTAAGATCCTTTATTTTAATACCCGATTTGGATACGTCGATTATCTGGCGCGCCATCAGCGGGTTTAACAGCAGCGATTCGCTGATCAGGTCCTTAATGCCGGCAGGGATCTTCTTTGCATCTAACCGGCTAAACAAAGTGCTAACTGCTGCAGAAAATATATCCCCCGCGCTGATGAACTGATTATTAGTAAGCAATAATTTATTGGCCAGCAGGCGCCGTGTGCGGCATTTCAATGCATTTTTCGCATCGTTCTCGGCTTTCAAATTACCTAAGCTTCTTTTTATGGTTGATTCTGACCGGTCCAGGCCGGTTATTACTATAGCAGGGTCAACAGGTTCGTAATAGTGAGGGGCGGCTATTTTTTTCACCTCAAAATCCTTCATTCCGGCAGCCTCTATTGATTTTAACAACTTATTATATTGCGTGGTAATGCTGCCTGTGTAATCGACCGGCCAAACAGCATCATTTACTTTTCCCTTTTTGCCGGCAGCTATACCTAAGTATGACACCAGTGTTTCCATCAGTTTATTTATGACGGCTTTAGTGCCGGAGATATCTGCGGTTATCTTTTCCTTTATTGCAGTCCACTTTACCGGTTCATAGCTGCGCTCGTCGCTTTCTGATGTACCACTGAATACCAGCTTAAATTTTAATGCGTAAAGTTCGGCCTGCTGCGATGCGAGTTCATCCGCCATCCTGTTATATTCATCCTGTAATCGGTTTAATACCTGCAAATTGTTGGATACTGCCGGATCGAACGGCTCCAGGCTTTTATCATTTGTTTCTTTTGAGTTATCTCCCGCCTTTCTTTCGGGCGGCTGTACCACCCATTGTACCCCTGCTTCAACCGGCAAAAAGGTTTTTGCATGTACTTTTTTCAATAAAATATCCAATCCGTTACTCTCCACGCCATTATCAGACAATGATTTAAACTGATAAGCAGCAAGGAGTTTTTCAGGGATGTTTGAGCTGATAGTTTTGGTTTCGCCTGTTAGCAATGAAGCCAGCGCCTCTGAGGCGGTATTGCCTATACCCACTTTTATGCCGGTATCCGGTATCCGGCTTTCGGGGGTTTTCCATATTACCGTGTTTACCATGGCGTAGCATACGGTGCTGCCTGTAACTTCTCCTTTTAATGCCGAAACATCGTCCAGCGCCCATGCCAGTTCCTTCAACCTCGCATTAAGCATAAACAGGTTTGTTACACCGCGCAATGGGTCCTGATTTTCTTTATCAGCATACCATCCGTAAACCTGGTAGCTAAATTCGGCCCCGTTTTCTGGAAAGTTGCCGTTTTCATCAAGCATTTTATCATGATAACCAAACACGCCTTTACAATTTAAATACGATGCCGCAAACTCGGGGTTGCCCGGTGCCATTATAGTAAGCTTATCAATAGCCTTTTTGCTCAAGTCTTCTTCCCAACCTTGCAACTCTTTGTCTTTACCCAGTTTTATCGGTTTCAGGCTGTTGTCTCTACCGTCTTCTTTTATGTAATTGTATTTGGCAGATGCACTTGTGTTAAGGCAATCGCTTTGCACTACCCAGCTTTTAAACTCCCCGGCTTCATTTGTACGTAAAACCAGCCACCTGTTGGGCACGGCCGGAAAATCAAACGTCCCATCAGCTGCATGCTTTCCCTTCCGCAGTGCATCCGGCATTACCCAATGCAGGTGCACCCCTGTATCCAGTATCGTCGCATCGTCGTCTTTAACCGGGATATCGTTTATATTTCTTTCGAGATAGTACCCCAGCGCGCCATTGATAGGATAACGGTTAACGGCAAGCTTTGTTAAATCGAGCGAGGTGTTTTTCCAGTAAGTATTGTTATTATTAACCACCATCGCCTCCAGATGGATGGGTACAAGCAGGTTTAAAGAATTATCAACTGTAGCCATTGTTTTATTGATTGCGAATGATTTTAAGTTTGGTTTTTAGGGGCTTGGATAACAATTTTTCGGTTAAAGCAGCTGAGTTTTTCATTGCCGAATTAAGCAAATGAGGTGTAGGGTTAACTATTTTGTTAATATCTAAAACACCGTTGCCGCGCTGTGGTATGCCGGGCAAGTTTAATTGCCTTGTATCCAGGTAAATAGTTTCGGCGGGCTGTGTTATTTCTACATCGGTAATTGTGCCTTCGCATATGCAAAGCACCGTGTTATCGGCAAGTTTATCTACCCGCACTACACGCAGTGCCTGGTTTGTTATTTCACGAATGGTGCCGCTTGCTATTACCTCTACCCCGGTCCAACTGGATATTACCGACGACCGGATTATAAAACCTGTGTAGGCCCAGTCTTTTTGGGCATTAGTTGGTGCCGGGTTGTCGTACACCAGGTTTCGCTCGGCAAGGCGTTTTGTAAGTTCTTGTTCGTATTCTTTCGGTGTATAGCGCCCGTTTATTTGGTTTTTTACCTGGTCTTTTACCTGGTTGTAGTGCACCAGTGCAGCATATTCGCCCGTCATAGCTTTGCTAAGCAGTTTTTTATCGTCATCATCGGCTATGCTAAGGGCGCCGTTTAACAGGCATTGTATCCATTCAGGATCCAAATAAAATAGTTTTAGTGCGCCGCGTTCAACGATTATTTTTTTTGCACCGGCGCCGTTGGCGGCTGCTCCTTCTTTTAAAATATTATTGTGTTTATCAACAACAATTTCAACATCGCTAAGCTGCAAAAAACGCTCGTTTGGAATAAGGTAGTGCACCGGTACACCCTGCAATATGCTTAGTTTACCTAAAAACTCGCCAACATCTTCGGGCAGCGCAGGCATATGTGCAGCAGGGTCGGCAGTTGTGCTGCTTAGCTCCTTATTAACCATCTCAAACAGGTTAAATGTACTGATATCGTTCATGGTTATTTTTTGCTTCGGTTCCATAGTTCTATAACATAATCGGTAAGCACTTCATCGCTTTCTATCTCTTTGATAGTTGGTTCAAGATCTTGCAGATTAATAATTGGGGGCAATTCTTCTCTATCAACAATCCTTGGTTTGGTTATCAGATCCCTGGCTATCGAAATTGGCTTCTCCTGTTTAAAAGTATTTTTCCAATTGCTTATCCCGCCAAAAAAACCGGGATTTTCCAGGGCCAAAAACCGGCCTAACTGCCAGGCGGCAGCATATGAAATATCAAACGCCGCGGTGTCTTTATCAAGCCTTAAGGCATTATCGGCAGATTTATAAGCATGTACTGCCGGCACGGAGATCTTCACAGGCACCAAAGGGCCACGGTACCACGAGGCCGCCTGCTTACCATCGCGCCGGCCATGATTAACCATAGTATAGCCAAATTTAACGGCATTTATGATACCGGTAGATAGGGGTTTATCCGCCGGATTTTTAATTTCCATTTTAAAGTCCTGCGCGTTACCGTTCAGCTGATCTAACAGGTTTGAAAACGATGCGCCCTGCACCTTAAACGCCCATTGCTTCATCACCACCAACCTAACGTTGCCGGTAGCAATAGTGCGGGTGTTATCAATAAAGCTGCCGTAACCCTCCAGCGAAACCAGGAATGCTGTATTCAGGTCACCAACGGTTGGCAGCCTGTTACCCGCCAGTACCGATAACCATCCGGCGTTGTTATCTTTCTTTTGCTCTTTATCTTTATTATACCTGTCTGTTGCATCCACCTGGCGGGTATGGGCCAGGTAATCCAATTCATCTTTAAGCGGAGCTATAGATTTAAATAACGCTGCGGGGATCTCCAGCACCTTAATTTTATCATCTTTTAATTTTTCCTCGTCGGTAAGTTTAATATCCGGCAGGCTAACCCCGGCGGTAGGGTTCATTACTTCTTTGAGTTTTATTTCTTTAACTGCATCTTTTGTCAGTTCTTGTTCATTTAACAACAGCACATAAAGCCACGGCCTGCAATCGCCATCTTTATTGGTAACGGCACACTCCCAGGGCAGGGTTTTACGGTTGAGGATGATATGTGGCATAGCGGCCTCATATGCACCCTTTGAACCTGCAAGCGGAAAAACGCTATGAATAAGTGCAGTTTCCAGCGAAAAGCGCGGTGCCGTTATGGTAAAACTAAGCCCTATGTTGTTAAAGTTTGCCGGCACCTTTTGTTCGCCGGTACTGTTCACCTCCATACCGGCGTTTACCGTGTAGGTGCCTGCTGTTAACGGTGGCCGCGAAAAACTTTGCAGTTTTAACGTACCCTTGTCTATTTTATCGTTACTACTTAGCATATTACATTATGTTTGCAGGCAGTTCTTGCCCAATTGAAGCCAAATAATCAGGCGTATTGTATAAGTCGTTATCAAATATTATCTCATCCGGCGTTTGCAGGTTAAAGCCAATGCTTTTTAGCATATTCACCTGTTGCGCACCGGGGTTTCCGCGTAAAATATTCCTTATCTCCTTAGCCCGGTCATCAACCAGCGTTTCGGGTTTCTTCCGCACCAGGCCATAAAGGGTTTTAGCCGGATCTTTTATTTCATACCTGCCATCAAGCGCTAATCCTATCATCAACGGATCAAACTCTTCTACGGCGTGCAGTTTAACCCCCGTAAGGGCATTTGGTATCACATCCGGGCCATCCACATTCTTTTTACCCCATAAGGCATCGTTTACGCCTTTTGCACTGCCTATAACGGTTATATTTTTGGTGATCACTTCATCACCGCGCTTTACCCAAACACGCATCTTTGCTTCCAGCTTAGTAACTGCCATTGGTTTTATGCCAATGCTTTTATTGCTGTCTTTTAGCGTTTGTGGTACATCTGCACCTGCTACTTCCATTAAAGTGTCGCCGCTCAATTCTTTAAACACAGGTTCTTCACCTGCTTTTAACCGCTTGTTTGTCTTAACATCAGGTGTGTTAACGGCAACTAACGGAAAGAATGAATCTATAGCGATAACTATATCATAACCGTTAACATAGGTTTTATCAGGCGCTTTCTCTCCTGTGGCACCCAACCCGGCGGAAGTTGTTGCCTGCTCCATTGGTACATCGGTTTGATTTACTATGCCGCTTACAATGCGCGCATCAATAAAACACGGTGCCCCGTCCTTTTTAGGCACAAATGATTCCTGGAAGCCTGCGGTATCGCTATTTTGGCCAACGGCATTCCAAACCAATGGTTTAAGCTCTTTAGGTGCACCGCCGCCAAAGCCAATGGTGAATGAGAAGATGCTCCAATCCACATAAATTTCGCCTCCAAACGGCGGGCCCCATATTTGCACAACGCAACCCATTTGTAATTTAAAGTGGATATGGATAAAGAGCACCTTTATGTTAGCCTCGATACGTACAATGATACCAGCCGACATGTAATATTCAAACGGCGCCCATTTCACCATCATATCCGCCCAAATAATAACGCGTGCCGACAGGAAGGACAAATTAAAGGCGATATCCCATTTGCCGCCTGCCATAATTTCTTTCGGCGTAAGGGCAAAGTACATTTCGCCCGTTATGGACAGTTCATCGCTGAATTTCCAGTTTAGTGCAAGCCTGTCAACAGTTGGGTAATGCGCAGGTTTGTCGTAACCGGCCCTGTACCCTCCCATAGTAATCACAAAATCACCTTCGTTCTTGCCCGATATCCAGGTATAAAAGGCGAAACCGCCCGTTAGTTTACAATTTTTATTAAGGATGTAAGAGTTATTGGTAAGCATACCGGTAACCGCGATCACATCGCTATCCGGGCCGAATTTTGCCAGCAGAGCCAGCTCGATGTAAACTATCGGCGTGCCTTTGCTTGGCCATTTTAACAGCGAGAGCCCCATAATAGCAAACTCCAGCTTGTTGCCAAATTTTGCAGTTACCAGTACAAACGACTCGATGATATTAAACGACGTGAACTTGATACCCAGCGCCAGCCAGTAATCGCCTGGTGATGACGGGATCCATTGGTTGGTGATCAGGTCGGTCAGGATCGCGGTTAGGCTTTTCTGCTCTTTTGGCGGGCTAAGGGCCATGGATACCAGCGGGAAATTCTTTACTTCCTCCAGCTTGGGTATACGTATGGTTCTGTTATAACCAAAGCCTGCGGCTATGCCGGTTACAAAGAAGAATGAGGGACCGCCTATCGGGCCGTTGTATAAACCATAAATAAACAGCGAGGTTGATTTGTCGTCCAGCGTTGCATAAGCGCCGATACCCTTTATGCTGAAGCCCGAGGTAGAGATTTGCGCTCCGCCGTAAAACGACAGGGCTTCTCCCTTTTGGTTTGGTGCGCGCAGCAGCATGCCGCTTATTTCCAGCGGTTCCTTTTTCAGCGCCAGGCCCAGCCCGTCAAGGTTGAACTGAGGCTCGATATATTGCCCGTGGATAAGCCTGGACGGCGAGAACGAAAGCCCAAGACCTTCCACACTTACCGAAAGATTGGCCAGCGATACGGCACCGCTGATAAGGAGTGACAACCGGCCGCCTTCAAACTTAAACCCAAGTTTGTTTAGCGCCAACGGACCCATCTTTTTATTAACATTTAACCATTTCACCGCCGGGTTAAAGGATTTAGGGCCTTCGGTTAAGGCGTAAACGTTATCGGCACCCAACAGCAGGTATTGCTCTGTTTGCGGCGTTACCGGCAGGGTGATAACAATAGGCTCATCTTGTGTAGGTAAATTAATGCTGCCGCCCAGGGTAATACCAATACCATATTGGGTTGCTTCCTCCGGGAATTCTATCGCAGGCATTTCACCTTCTTCTTCGGGTACGCTTAGTAATGGCAGCAGATAATCGCCGGCGGCCGTTGCATAAACAAAGCCAACATTGCTAAAGCTTACCTCTTTCAGTTCTTCGCCAACCAATGGCAACTGATCGAGGCAATCTACTTCGGTATCTATACCAAAAACATAAATTGCATTCTTATTGGTATCGAAAGTGCGCTGTATAAAGATCCTGATATCCTTACCGGCCACACTGGCTATGCCAATAATATCGGTTTGCTTTGTTGCGCCATCGTAGCTTACATAAATATCGTTCAGGATAAGCTCCGGTAAAAAACCTTCGGGAAGCAGGCTGCCGAAAGGTGTTTTAGGGAAATACTCCTCCAGCAAATCGTTCAATGAAACCGATAAGCCGCTTGTACCACCGCTAAATAAATTATTGGCGAGTGCATCTTTACCCGTACCTGTTTTATCGCGTGTGGCCTGTAAATAAACCTTAACGCCGGCCACAACAAAAATGAGCTGCAGGCCTAACTTATACCCTTCGGTTGTTTTAATGAACTCAACATTGAACCAGGTTAAATTATTTTCAATTTTGGTAGAGAACTCGCCCGAGAAATAGGTTGTGCTGTTTATTTTTTGCACTTTCAGCAGCATATCTACGGTTTGGCCGTAAATAGTTACCGAGATGTCGCCGGCGAAACCCTTTATGTTTATTTTAGTATCGTTGTGCTTATCGTATACAAAATCAAGCCGTTTAAATTCTACCGCGTTCAATTCGGTAGGGGCTATGCCCAGTTTAAACGAATCGATAATTTCTTTGAGCTTTACGGCACCTTTGTAGCCAGCCGCCAGTCGCCAGCCTTTATCATATTCGGCACTGCCTACAAAATTGAGCTCGCGCCCGGAATTGATGAAGTAGGAAAAATTGGCATTTAACTTAAATATGTAATTGCCTTTGCCATAAATGCCAACATTAAGATTGTTAAGGACGAACCCTACCGGCGCCGCAGCATCGGTATCCATATTTAACCGGGCGCCATCGGCAATGGTCATCTCCAGGGAAAATTGCTTATTACCAGAATCGTACTTGCCTGCTAATTTTGTTATCGCCTTATTGCTTTCAAAACCGGTGCTGCTATCAAAAATGTTTACTATATCGGTAAGATAAACCTGTTTTTCAGGCGCGGGGTCCAGGTAAAGGTTGTATTCGCCTTTAGGATATTGGCCGTTGCATTTAAGCTGCACTTTGCCGCTGCCCAATCGTACCGTGCCCCCAAATTTAGCCGAAACCATATTTATTTTGCCTGGGTGCAAAATAGTGCTGGTGAGGCTGGCATTATCAATAGTTAGGATTTTATCTATAATAGGCAGGTTTGAGATACCTGCATCAAACGTTATCGATTCGAGGCTTTTTTCGGATTTGGAGATCTTGAAAGTTACGCCTGCTTCAAGCTTGGCTATTTTTACCTCCTCAACAAGGCCCGATTTATCCAGGTAGCTCGTTAAATCGTCTAACGCGCAATCTACCTTTATAAAAAAGGCATCATCGTCCAGCGCCCAATGCCCGGTTATGCGCAATTCTTTTTTATTTTTAAAAACCAGCGCACCGGCCAGTCCTAACTCTCGTTTTTGTTTGGTGGCTTGTTTCTTTTTATCATTTGCAGCCGGCTGTACCTGTTTAACCGCCATCAGTGGCGAGCTGAAAACAATGCTCAGTTCAATGGCTTCTATCGCCTCATCATCAAAAGGTTTTTGGGCGTTTAGTATAGGGATATGCAGGTTAAGGTTTGGCAAAAGGGGCGTACGGTATATGCAGCCCTGCGCAACCACTTTATCTTTTATAAAGGCCCAGGCCGATTTGGCAAACTCAGGGATCATGCCTGATTCGGGGATGTTTGGCAGTTCTCCGGTATAGAAAAGCCCGCCGCGCCATCCATCGGTCCCGTTAACCGATTCATCCTCGCGGGATACGGCGAGCAGTTTTGCTAAAAGCCCATCGTCGGCTATGGTGGTACCTATTTTGGTCCATAGTTTTTTAATGCTGTCATCGCCTGTGGCATACATATAATACCACTTTATACTGGTAACCTTTATTGCAGGCAAATTGGGGAACCCCAATTTTAGTGGCTCGGATAACCAAGGCGATTTAGGCACCATCTGCGGAAAGTACTCCGAAAACTTTTTATCCTCTACCTTGGGTATGAGAAGAAAAACCGCATCATCGCCATCCTTAAAAATATAGGCGGTTAAACTGCCCTTAGCATTCAGGAAAGTAGTATCGGCAATTTCTAATTTAAACACGCCGTTATCGCCGGTGTATTCGGCATCAAGCACACCGGGGATGATACCGCCAATGTAGCCAACCATGTGGGCGTTTAGCTTTTTGCCAAACTCCTCAGAAATTTCGTTGATTTTCATGGTTGCCATTATGCAGGTGTAACTGGTGTGGCCGGTTTAACTTTAGTTTCATTCATTAGTTTCTCCAGTTTCATCCGCTTATCAAACGATAACATGTTGGATAAAAAGTTAAAGCCGAAGAACAGATCGATAATTTGATTGAACAAATCACTCTCATCGTTATCACATTTTAAAATCTTCTTTAGGTTTTCTACATAAAGGGGGGTACTGGGCACCATATATTTATCAATTACGGCCCGGTTGGCGTCAATAGCAGTAAATTCTTTTAAACTCTTCGCCCGGTCGAATTTGTCATCAAATTTGCGGATAGCCTCCAGGTTTTTTGTAATGGTGTCATTTAGTTTCACTACAGCGTTTGCAGATGATTCGATGGTGTTATAAAGCAAGTGCACCATCCACTTATAATGCATAAATACCCTAAAATCTGCATCCATGCACTCTATGATAAGCATTACCAACTCTTCTGCCGATTTTATGAGCCCGCCGCCAAGATATTTTACCGACCGGTGCAGGGTAGGCGTCACCTTGCCGGCGTCATCAGCAGCATTGTTTAATGCGGCAGATTCCATTTTTTTAGGCAGAAAAACAGCTATTGGGAATTCTATCTCCATAATGCCGGGCCGCCCACCTTCATCGCTGTGAAACCCTTTGTTGGCGTTAGAAATTACACCGTTAAATACATTTAAAAAATAAGCTGCATTACTGTTAAGCACGCCTGATATGGTGTGGCAAAGGCTGTTCATATTACCAAATTCGGCGCTTTCCTTTAATTTACTTACACCGGCCTTGGCGTTAAGTTCATCAAAGCCGGGCACAAATTCTATCCCAAAATTGTTGCGGTTACCAACATAGGTGGTGAAAATTTTGCCCCCGAGACGGTTATATTCGCCAGACGCAAACTCTGACTGCCTGGTAAGCTCGTCCTGGTTTATGCTCATTTTTGGCCAGTTGGCAAAAAGGTCGTAATCGCCCGAGACGGCATTTTTATAATATTCGTCTTTTCCCGCAGGCTTATCGGGTACAGGTAATTTAAATGGCGGGTAAGGGTTTACAAAGCCCTGTACAACATAAAAAGTATGGCTGGTAGCTGGGGGTGGGAAAATTTCTTTTCCGCCCACTGAATAACGGAACTTGGCCAGATCTTCACTTTTATTAAACTTCAGTTCATTTCCTTTTTCAAAAGCAAAGATCTTTCCTAATAATACCTCATTCTCGTCTACAAACTCTTTATCGAATTTATCTTTAAGAATCTCGCCGGCAAAGTTTTTATCAAAGGCAACCGCAGGGTCATCGGAGTTTTTATATTTTATCCTGCCGTGGTATATGTTCCAAAGTGTAGCATCGGCAGCATCCCGCTTTAGCAAAAATTCGGTAATAACTGTTGGCCTGTTTGTTCCGCCGCTTTCGTTAGTTACATTTTGTGCAACGCCGTAAATGGTGTCTTTATCAATTTCCAAAAAGTGTTCTATCCCGCGTATCTTTTTAAGGTTAGCCATATCAAACTCCCGTTTCAAGGCAATAAAAGGGTATTTGGTTTGAATAGCGTTCTCGCCAGACCACTCGCCCCCCGTTTCTTCCTTTTCTTTTGCAGCTAATAAAGTTTCCACCACGATCTGGTCACACAGGGAGTTAAACCTGGCAATCTCTTTTCCTTTTGCAGGTTCATCAACCGTTATAGCCGCTATTTGTTTATCCCTGCGGGCCGTAGCCTCCTCTATGATTTTTTTCGAATCAGAAAAACTTGCCAGGTGTTTAAGATAGTGTACCACCTCTTTGGCGTTATAATCGGCCTTGCCTATACCCAATTTATTAAACACCGGTAACTGGCAAATAAAACCTGCCATCGGCCCCCAGTTGCACGATTTTGCCTTGATATGGAACCCTTTAAGATCATAACCTTTTTCAATAAGATCGAGCCCGACACCACCCGGAAGGCGACTTAAAATTACGCTATTGGTAGTACGCGCCGTTTGCATAAACGAATAGCACATATAGCCGGGGAAGCCCTGTGCTTTCACCTCCTTATATATATCGTCGGTTAACCAGCTACTTGCAATGTAGTCGGCTGGTGATGTGTATGCCGGGTCGGCAGTTAGTTCTGTTGGCATTGTGATAATTATGAAGGTTTAAGGATATCGGTTGTTTTACATCCTCATGATCGTTGGATCATCAGGAAACATTGGGCCTAACAACCAGCTTTATTTTATTTCCCTCACAAATCATCTACACAAAGCTTGGCAGCTATGCTTTTTTGTTTTATAGCAATTTGTTTAAATATAATTTTATAATCCGCATTATGTTGGGGAACAATTAATTATATTTTATATACTATAAGTTAAGAAAGTACAGTTTTATTGATAAAGAACAATGCCGGTTAAACGAATTGCGTTGGTTATTGGCTTTATCAAATCTCCATTAAATATAAAGAGCAAAACAGGGTGAAATCAGCTTTATTTACAAGATATTTTAGGGTGATAAAAGGCGGAAAGTGTCCGTAAAAGTTGTTTTTGAAATTCCCACTCACTCCGCAAGATCCTATTAGAACGCAAGAAGCCTGCAAATCAAAATTTGCAGGCTTCTTTGTTTCAATGGTGGGGTGATAACACCTACCATAGGCTAAAGGTTACATAAATAAGGTTTTAATGTTGGGAAATTACTAAGCCTATGTAAAGTATACATTCAAGTTATCTGCACTATTTTGAACCTTTGGACTGTGCCGCCAGCATAGCGACCAGTTCCTTTTCCAGGTCATTCCGGTTAGCCAGGCTATTGGTCAGGATCACCAACCCTGCGTTAAGCTGTGGGAAACAATCCAGTGAACTGCGGGAACCGCCCGTACCACCGCCGTGCTCCAATATATGGTAGCCGCCCGGGCTGCTGTGAATAAACCAATTCATACCCATGCCCTCCTGATCGGCGCCGAAAGTTCGTTGATGGGAAAGCTTAATGGCCTGATTCGTCTCGGCGTTGTTGGCGTTGATATAATTGACCAGATCAGCGGTGGTAGATCTTAAAGCGCCCATTGCAGGTACTTCTCCTAAATCCCAAAGCGGCACCGGTTGCCTTTGCGGGTTATGCGGCCACGCGATCCGGCCTGACGGAAGTGATCCGATGTCGATCCGGGTATCCCTCATCTGGTATGGCTTCAGGATGTTTTTTGACACCAGCGAAAAGTAGTCCTGCCCGTAAACATCTTCCAGTATCGTACCCAGTAAAGCAACCGCCATATTGGAGTAAGAATAAATTTTGCCGGGAAGCGTATCCATCTTCATTTTATGTAAGCCTTCATATAAAAGCTGCCTGGAGTAATTGAACAGGGGATTAAGTGAATCATAGCTGGGCCGTTCCCACATGTTCGGAAATATCCGTGTAATTCTTGAGGTGTGGTTAGCCAGGTCCTTAATTCGTATGGGCGTACCTTTATAACTTAAGTTGGGAAAAGAACCTTTAAGATATTTCCTGATATCATCTTCCAGGTTGATCTTCTTATCCAATATGGCCCTGGCCAGAATAATACCGGTAAATGATTTAGTCATTGAACCGATCTCATAAATGGTCCTGTTATTGGGAAGCTGCCCGTTATCGGCCTTTGTCTCCCCGTAATCGTAAAAATGTGGTTTGCCGTTCTGCACAAAGGCTATTGAAAGCCCGACAGCTCTTTTATCCTGAAAATACCGCTGAACGCTTTTGTCGACCAGCGAATCCAGCCGGGAAATAAGCGGGTTATCTGATGCTACTAACCTGTTCTGCCCAGCACAGATCAAGCTGTTCAGAAAGAAGACCGGAATTAGGAATATAAAACTAAAATGTCTGTTTATACGTAATTTTTTAAACGGATAACGATTGATAAGGCTGCTCATAAGGCTATTAACGATTAGACGATGTAATTATGGTTTTTAAGCTCACAAATTTTATGACGGTGTTTCACCGAGTGTTTACTGCGTAGCACGGGTTTATTCTTTGGACGGAAAGTTACCTAAATTTGAGGTGGTTTTACAAGCAGGCAGCCTTCTTAATTGATTACAAAATTTGGTGTAAAATATTGTTTATCTCTATTTTATCTTTAAATTTTTCATCCACGTCCGACTGTAACAGCATTTTATCTTCGGGTAGCCATTGGGTTACATAAATAAGGTTTTAATGTTTTGGAAAACTGAAAGAAGCAGCGGTGAAAAAGAACGTAGAGAAATCAAGAACGGGACTTTATTTTTTCCTTGTTTTTATATATACTACTATCCCGGCCAAAAGAAGGACTAATCCTGTCACTATCCTAACCACATAATATTCATCACGTTTTTCGTAAGGCGTATTTGTAAGCGAATTGGGCTGCATATACAAATAACCATTTTTATTGTCGAGTACCAGGTTAAACCTTTTTAGCAAATCATTGCCCAGGATCATGTTCAGCCCTTCTCCGCCCATACCTCGTGTCTTATATTCAAATCCTGAAAGTTGGTAATTGCCGATGCTCAACTTTGGCGTAATCGCCTCATCCAAACCAATCATACCTGCCAATTCACTCGCTACCCGGTAAGCCATGGGTGCGTCAGCGCTATTTAAAATGGAGGTACGGGCGCCTGTGTCAAACATGACCCAACCTGTTTGTGTTTTGTTGCGGATGGTGAGATTTACCGCTATGTACGGTATAACGCCGCCATCAAGGATAACGTCGTGACGAGAATAAGAGGCTATTTGAGGGGGAAAGGCGTCATGGACGACTAATACTTTCTTGTCGTAGTTGATTTCCAATATTTTGTCTTTGAACAGGGAATTACCGATGATAAGGTCTTCGTGATCCTTCATATTACTGGCAACAGCGATGGCCACGCTGTCCCAAACCAAATTTCCGATTTGCAGAAGATTCTTACTGGCCGACTGCACCTGGTTCACACCATCAGAATTGGCAAGGTTAACTTTCTCATCAAAGTTCATTTTTACTTTCTTAACGGAAGTTTTATTGATGATTGTTCCTCCTGCGCCCAGATCAAGCTGTATATTGGTAACGTCCGAGCCATTTAGTTTTGCATTAACATATATTTTATGATTGTCGCCCAGGGTAAATGGGATGGTATCTGGCCTAGCGCCGGCATTTTTCCGTGTGGAAGCATTAAAATTTTTGTACCTGGCCGAAATGCGGGTAAAACAACTATCCTTTCCGTTCAGCAAAATGATGAAATCATACTCCTTTCCGAAGGCGACATCGAATGAAATAGAATCCAGATCTGTAATGAAGGTAATGGTATTGTTTTTTTGCGGAATCTCCGCATAGTAATAGTCCGGTTTCTTTTCAGGCATAATAGCCCAGTAGTGTTTTTTGAAGTGTTTTCCGTCCCTGATACTGACGGTTTTGGAAGAAGCCCGCACAACGGGCAGATCGCTTTGGGCAAAGGCAAATTGTACTGATGTTAAAAGAAGAGCAGTTGCAAATCCATATGCTATAGTCAGCATCCCTGTTGTCGATCTTGACGTTTTCATTTATTCGCTTTTAATGATTAGACCGGAATACTATTGTCAGGTTACAATTTCACGGCAGAATCAAAAAAGCGTGCCTACAGGAAAATTTGTGGTGCTCCATTAAAGATGTCGACCAGGCGGTTATCAAAAAAGGTTAAAAGCCCTCCGCTCCATCAAAGGTCTTTCCAAAACAGGGTATTTGGGTGGAAATACTTCCATGAATGCCAATACTCCTGGTATGATTGCACCTTGTTTAATCTGTTCCCCTTAAGGGCGCCTGACGTTGATAAGCCGTCCCAATCCCATAATGAAGCGGTTTCGAGATCGGTTAGCTGCCCGGATTTATCCAGGTTAAAGTGTAATACTTTTCCGTTTACAGATCTATCAAAACTATGATAAGTAAGGCTATCTTTTTCTAAGGTTAATAACAGGTTGGTTTGGTTAAAATTATCATTTACAAACCGCTTCTTAAACAATCGTCTCCAATCGTAAGCTTTAGCCTGCCCGTTTATAACAAGGCCAACCACCCAGCTTTTTCGCATAAGGGAATCTTTGTTTTTCAGTGTGCTATCTTTATCTACAGCTTGCTGCCTGTCGTAGTTCTTCAGTTCATTGTAATTGTTGAGGTAGTGATGATCTGGTTGTAATATGAGCGAGCCGGGATGTTTACTGATCCACGCAGCCAAGGTAGACTGTTCATAAGGGATCTCTTGCAACTGGCTGCCTTTTAGCTGGCCAACAGCCGCCTTACCATCAGCCTGGTACCACCATGTTTTTGTAGTTTCGTCTTCAATTACGGCGTTATAATGTCTTGCCCCTACTAATCTGAAATTTTGCCTTACACCATTAAATACCGGATTATACACCCTGCCGCTTCGGCACATGGTGCAATAGGTAACTAACACGGGCTGGTTGCCCACGTTATCCTGTATTTTATGATGATAACCCAAATAATTTAATGGGTAAGCTTTGGCCACGCCATTGCTTACCACACCTATGATCACTGTGCTTTCGGGCACGCTGTTATTTATAAAATTAGCGAATTTAATAGTTTGTGGCTCCTCAAACATCCTCTCCGCCTGGAATTTAAAATCGGTAAAATAAAAACTGATAAGGCCGAGTCCTAAAACAGAGGCCTTTACTATCTTGCGACGGCGGGAATCTCTGCTGAAATAAAAAATCACATAGCAAACAATTAACAACCCACCTAAAATACGCAAGGGTGTTACTATCTTTTCAAGATAATAGGATACGGTAATGGCGTTTAAATTCTGGCTTCCGGGGAAAGGCATCAGTAAGTACGCATGAACCAAACCAGGCAATAATAATAAGATAATACCACCCCAAAAAAGGTACGACACAGTAAGGCTTTTACTCACAGTATTTTTAACATACAGATCTTTTACCACAGGCGCAGATTCATTATGCATAGTGATCATAATACAGGTTACAATAGTTAAAATTTACAACAAAATTGGCATTGCTGTAAACTATAAGGGTTATAGCAAGTAGTAACATAACGTGTTTTGCTATGTTACTACTTTAAATTGGTTACTTATTCTGATGCAGGTGAACTCCAGCCCTCGCCCCATGCAAGGCCGCCTGGTTTAACTTTATTGGTCAACAGCTTATCATATTTAGCTTTTTGAACCGGTGTTAGCTCTGCTTTTATTTTTTGTATGGTTTCGGTACGCAATGGTTTTATGGCAACCATCATTTTAGCGTTATCACCATGTTCATCCTTTTTGATCTTTTCAAATTTTTGTGATGATTGCTGGTAGATAGCCGATATCCTGGCTGTTTGTTTATCGGTAAGTTTTAATTGTTTTTGCAGTTCTTTTGCTTTCTCCGAAGAAACGGCAGCAGTTTGAGCGCTCACCGCCGTCGCGAAACCTATGATAAGGCCGCATAACATCATTATTTTTTTCATGTTTTAGTTGTTTGGTTATTAGATATTTAAATGTACTTATTTTAATTAAGTTTTGCAGTCATTGGCATACAAAGCGGGTCTTGTTTATCAATAAAGGTTAATTTAGCCAATTTATTAATTTGATACTTGTTATTGCCCTCTGTTATATGCAGGAATTGGTTGGGCTTTATATTTTTAAAACGCTGTACAGCATTGCTTCCTGCCCATTTTATTTCAATTTCGTCAATAACTATTGCTTTTCCAATACCCATCTCCTGTTTTAATGGAGATGACCCAAAACTCCCGCCCGAATTAACATCCTTATAAACAGATCTTTTTAATCCATTCTCGGTAAACGTTAATTTTATATGGCTGCCAATTGCTGCTTTGTTAGCTTTTACACCTTCCAGCTTAAGGCTTATCCAATTGTTGTTATTATTGTTAGGGTTTAAATATAATGAGCTGGTGTACGAGTCGCCGATGTAAGCACCGCCCATTTCAACAAATATATCCTGCTTGCCATCGTTTTTCAGGTCGGCAAAAGCAACACCATGCCCCTTTTGCAGGTTACCCATACGCGATGCCGTGGTGATATCAGTAAACTTTTTGCCCTCAATGTTTTTGAAAAATTTATTAGGTATTAACGATTTAAAATCGGGGTTACCTGTACCAAAATACATATCCAGGTAACCATCGTTATCAATATCTCCGAAATTAGCTCCCATACTGTAAACTACCTTATCAAGGCCGGCCTCTTTTGTTACATCGGTAAATTTGCCGTTATGGTCGTTCCTATATAAAAACACGTTACCCGCGTTAGGTACGGGTTTTCCCATGGCTTCTGCAGCGCTGTAATATGACAGCGCATGGTTAAACTTATAATCGCATACTATTATGTCCTGCCAGCCATCGTTGTTATAATCATAAAACCATGTAGTAAAGGTACGTTCGGTGTTTTTAGCTATACCTGCTTGTTCGGTTACATCCTCAAAATCAATTGCGCCTCCTTTTTTACCCATGTTTTTAAGCAAGTATTTTTTGCCGTTCATGGTAGATAAAAAAACATCCACCCAACCATCGTTATCATAATCGGCCGAAGTAGCACCTTTTACAAAAGCGCTTATATCACAATGCGCAGCCTTTGCAACATTAGTAAAAGTACCGTCGTGTTTATTGATGTAAAGCATGCAATAAGATGATGAGTTATTAACATCATAATTTGAACTTTCTGTGCCTATAAAAACATCCAGCCAACCGTCATTATTAAAATCGGCCCAGGTGGCAGCCTGCGTGGGGTGAAAAAACAACAGGCCGCTCTCTTTGGTAACATCTGTAAAAGTTCCGTCACCATTATTGCGCAGCAAAGAGCTGGGCTGGTCGCCAAAACCTTTATCAAGCCATGCGCCGCGCAGTACAAACAGATCAATGTTCCCATCGTTGTTATAATCCGTTTGCTGAATGTTTAACCCGCCCGTAATACCCTTTAAATTACTCCGCTCGGTAACGTCGCTAAACGTACCGTTCCTGTTGTTTTCAAAGTAATGCATTGGATCGCTCAGGTCCCATGCAGAAGTTATAATATCCAGATATCCATCGTTGTTAAAATCGTCAACAACTACACCACCTGCCCTGCCGTTAACGTTGAGGCCTAAACTTTTGGCTATATCTTTAAAAGGCTTTACGTCGGTTACATTGGTCTCATTAAGCCCGGGGATCAGAAGCTCAAGAGGCACATTCTGTGGGTATTCGCCCAACGTCATGTAAGCGATATTGATCAGCCACCGCGATTCCAGGTCGTTGGGATTTATCTTTAAAAGGGTCTTGTAGGTTTCTATGGCTTTCTTTGATCCTGTTTTAATAATATGCACTCCATTGTCCTTTATAGGGAAGATGCAGGACGATCCGTTATGGTTTAGCATACAATTACTTCTTTCGCCTAAGCGCATATAAGCAATAGCTGCATTATCCAACACCTCGTCGGTAGTCATAAAATCCATCTCGTTCATGATTTTCTCGTACAGCTTTACGGCTTCCGCTTCCTTACCGGCTTCTAACAGCAGCGAACCTTTTGTTGAGAGCAGTTCCCGGTCTTCGGAGCCGGGTGTAGCTTTTACAAATGAATCCAGATACGCTATTTTAGGTTCAGCGTTAAACGGATTTAAGATATTGGTATTTTTCTGCTTGATAGTTTTCAGTATCGCAATCATATCTGTATGAGAAGATGGTTGCTTACGTATAACTAAAGTAAACCCCAGCGCAACGAAAACCACAAGGGCAAGCGCGATCTTTAGTTTCATAATAATATTGTTTTTCAATAGGTAAATGTTTTATTTATATAAGCTCGACTGATAGGATACAGGAATGTTTACAGCAATTTGCCGCCTATGGTAATAAGCAATGGAAAAAGCATGTAAGTTAAGGCACAGGCTTATAGCCGCGCCAAAATACATTCCCGTGAATTATAAGATTGGATTATACCCGGGCCTCAGGTGGTTGGGCCGGCAATGACAGGTAAGTATGCAATGTTTTTGGAGCTATATAAACAAGCTGTGAACGGATTGCTTTTGCAGGTACCGAAAGGTCAAATAAAGTAACAGTGTAATTATAATCGTTATCTAGGCCTGTTTTTTTAACAAGCGGCAGCTGGTTCTTTTTGGAAAGCGGAGTGTCACTTACCTCTTTTGCGGTAATAACATTATCATTTACCAGTTTGGTTTTAACGTAATTTGGTATACACTTCACATACATGGTATCCCTGGTCATTTTAAGGGCCACGTAGTTGTAGCAGTTGCCTCTTAACTGGATCTGGCCGGAGATGTTTTCATATTGGCGTTGCTCTTGCACATAAGGCATGCGTACAGGTATCCTGATCTCTACCAATTCATCGGTTTTGTAGTAACCCTTGCTTATTTGCTCGTTGGCAAACTGGTCAGATTCATTTATAAAATATTGAAACAATAACATATACCCACCCATGTTAAACACGAGCACAGCAAGCATCATTATCGCAAAGATCTTTTTCAAGTAAGAGGTATTATAATAGGTGGTATAAACCTAAAGAATAATAATTTAACTTCCAAAACCCAAATAAATATTTGTTTAGCGGAAGGAAGATGACTATTAGCCTACCTCAACAATTGACTGAAACGAATATAAATAGAGCGGCCGGGTAAATCCGGGCTGAATGGTGCACCTTAAACCCCAGCCTATCCCGGCAGGTATTTATTGACTATTTTCCCACTTTTGTAAACGGTTGAACTATCTAATTTCAGGATTTTTTCATCCTTAAAAATTGAAAGTCCGCTCCCGATTGCAACCGGGTTCCTGAAAATAAAATACTCATCAATAAGATTCTGGCTAATCAGCGCGCTTACAAAAGCGGCGCCGCCATAAACAATAATGTCCTTGCCTGTTTCATTTTTCAGCGCCTGTATTGCAGTAGCCAGGTCTCCGTTTTCCACTTCTAAATTTCTGCCCGTGATGTTGGTTTGTGTGCGGCTAAAAACAATCTTGCGCATATTTACCATTCGTTGCGCCAAAGATTGTTCCGGGCTGTCGGGCTGGTTGTCGACCACATTTTCCCAGTGATCAATGAATCCGCGGGTCATCTTGCGTCCCAGCAAAATGGTATCGCAGCTGTCGGCCAGTTCAATTACACGCTGGAACATAGCTTCATCCCGTTCGCCGGGAATCCACATCCAATCCAATTGGCCATCAGGCCCGGCTACAAAACCATCAATGGTCATTTGTACCTGTAATTTTAATTTTCGCATAGCAATCGTTTTTAAAAAGTGACTGTGTTTCCTTCTATCACAAATATCTGCAAACGGCCCATGATATTGTAGGTATGATCACGACAAAACAGGGGGGTGATTTGCGCAAAAAACAGGTAAAAGAATAATCTATTGTTAAAAAGGACTGGAGTTTTATAAAATCATACTTGACACTAAAACGGATGTTCTAAGTTCAATCAAATTATTGCATATAAGTTTATTAAGCTCGCCTAAAAATCGAAGTAGACAATATAATATTTAAAAAGTACTTTGTATTTAAAAGTACTTTATTATATTTGTATACCATTTTAATAACCATGAAAACTAAAGCAATCGAAAAACCAAGGCAATCAAGGGACCAATATCCGTCAGCAATTTTGAGATTTACAGGAATAACGACGGCACTTTTCCTTTTAATGTTCAGTAATTTGGCCTTTGCACAGCTGCCTTATAAAGTAAAACTCGATCAGTATTTTGACCGCCTTGCAGAAAAAAATCAGGCGATGGGTACGCTGGTTATCGCTAAAGACGGCAAGGTGCTTTATACCCGGTCTATCGGATATGGCCAGATCAGCGAAACCGGAAAGATACCACTGACCACAGCAAGCAGGTACCGGATTGGTTCGGTCACCAAAATGTATACAACTGTGATGATCTATCAGCTTGTTGAGGAAAAAAAATTAAGATTGGCTGATACCCTCAGTAAATTCTTCCCACAGATACCCAATGCCGGGAAAATTACCATCGCACAGATCCTCGCGCATCGCAGCGGTATCCATGATGCAATCTTAGATGAAAAATTGCGGCCCGCGGCGAAGACAAACCCGATAACTAAAGATGAATTACTCGCGATTATTTGCAAAGGTACGCCTGATTTTGAGCCGGGCACAAAGCATCATTACAGCAATTCCGGCTATACCATTTTAGGTCTTATTATAGAAAAGCTGGATAGCAAACCTTATGAAAAAGCATTGAAAGATAGAATAACCTCAAAGATTGGGCTGAAGGATACTTATGTGGCGACCGGAAATATCGATGTGAATAAAAATGAAAGCCTTACTTACCGGTATACCGGCGGCTGGAAACAGCAACCCGAGACCCACCCAAGTATTCTTTTCGGCGGAGGTTCGATCATTTCGACACCGGACGACATGGTTAAGTTCATCCAGATGTTGTTTAACCTGAAACTCATCGCCCGCGAGCACCTTGCTGTTATGAAAACCATAACCGATGGCGAGGGATCAGGAATGGAGCCTTTTCTGTTTGCAGACAGGACCTTTTATGGGCATACCGGCGGGGCCGATAACTATGGCGCGTGGCTGGCTTATTTGCCAGAAGAAAAGCTGGCGCTCGCTTATACTACGAACGCAAAGGTTTGCCCGGTGGCAGATATTATGAGGGGCATTACCGATATTTATTACAATAAGCCATTTGAGATTCCCGCCTTCGAAACATGGGCTGTCAGTACCGACGTACTGGATAAATATGTGGGGGTTTATTCGATCGCCGGAGCTCCTGTAAAATTCACGATCACCAGGACTGGCACAACGCTTTATATTAAGCCACCCCGGGAATCCGCAGCCCCGCTCGAGCCTACGGCCCAGAATAAATTCCAGATCCAGGGCACCAACGGGGTAACTTTTGAATTTGACGCCGACAAAAAACAGATGATCATGAAGCGGCTTGGGGGTGAAAGGATATTCACAAAGGAAAATTAGCCCGCTACCTGGTTTAAATAGCAGGTGACTTATCCAAATCTATAAAACAATAAACTTAACCGTAAAAGAATATGAAAATTTCAATGATCAAATTTGTTATTATCTTCCTTATTTCCGCGTTTGCTTTTCTTTTTGGCACCACATGGCTTTTGAACCAGCCACCCGAATCTTTACTGGGATCGCCACCACAAGTAGCCTGGCAATCAACCGTATCCACTATTCTATCCCCTGTCAAAATTATTTTGGTAGGCCCGCTATTGCCTTTTATTAAATTTTTGCATCAGGACCCCGATACGCCGCCTCCATTTTTCCTCGTCGGGTTTGCTTTCTATTGGACGCTCCTTGCCCTGATCCTTCATTATCTCCTCAATAAAATAAAACACGCGTAACCATTCCTTTGGCTGTTATATTAATCCCTTACAGTAAGTGTCCCAATAATTTAGCAATTGTTCTTTTCCATAACGGGTAAATTTAGTTCCCATTGAAGGCGTAGGGGTAAATTCGCCAAAAACACAGCCTTTATAAGTTGCGTAAAAATCAATTCGCACAAATATGCCGTATGCTTTACTTAATTTCTTTACGCAGCTTACCATATCAGCTAAGCATAAGGGTGCTTTTTGCGTTTCAGCCTGGGGATAGTTCATCTGCACTGTTTCCATTTCATTCCAATGTTCGTCATAGAAGGAAGCAAAGCCACTGTTAGGGCTCAGACGATTTATTACCATAATGGTGGCAATTTCGCCATTGAAGCAAAAAAATTTGTAATCTGTAAGTATACCGTATTGTCCGTTTTCGTTTTTTAAAAACTCTTCAATTAAAAATTCGAGATTCTCATTTTCTGATAAAGCTTCACTTAATAACTGTGTAATTTGAAGGGGTGAGTACTGTTTGTTATCAAATAGGTTTGTTCCGTTAGCCATTACAAATACAAGTTTTGAACTATGGCCCACTGTCGGGCGGATAACAAAGTTGGATGGCAATCCTGAGAAATTGATATTATGGATGTCTCTGCCCTTCCAATATAAGTCTGGCACCCGGCAACCATGCATCCTGGCAAATTCACGAGCATTTAACTTATTGCTAAGCTTGCGTTGCCAATGAATAATGTCCTGCCATTTTTGTAGGCTGTCCTTTGCACTCATCTTAACGTTCCTTATTTCCTCCGCGATCTCATCTTTCCAAAACGTTTTGTGTCTAAATTTAATTCTCCTTTTAAGTTCAACCGACTTTTTAAAATCAATAATAATTCGTTTTAGCATAACTAATACAGTATTGTTAAAGGCGTTTAAATAAATAATATAAAAACGCCTAAACCGAAAAATAGTATTGCGATGGATAATATGTAACTATTCTGTATAGGTAAGTGTGATATATACACTTTGTAAAAACACCTCAAACTTTATTTTTCACAATCCTACAAAATCAACCAATCTCTATTAATTTAGTGCAACCAAAATAACCGTAATGAAGACAGTAATTATATGCTTTGCAATGTTGTTTGCACAGCTTAGCATTTTTGCACAATCCAATAATAACCCACTCCCACGTATTATCGAAAAAAATGGCCGTCACCAACTGCTGGTTGATGGTAAACCTTTCTTCATTTTGGGCGGGCAGGCGCATAACTCGAGCGCGTGGCCCGGCATGATGCCCGGTGTTTGGACCGCTATTAAACAGATGCACGCCAACACGCTTGAAGTACCCATTTACTGGGAACAAGTTGAAGCGCAACAAGGCAAGTTTGATTTTTCGCTAATTGATACACTGCTTGCCCAGGCAAGGGTGCGCCGGGTTAGGCTGGTATTGTTATGGTTTGCTACCTGGAAAAACGGCAGCAATCATTACATGCCCCAGTGGATGAAACAGGAAGCTGCCAAATACCCCAACATACAAAACCGCGATGGTAAACCGATCGACTCCCCTTCGCCTCATATTGAAGCTACCCTAAATGCCGATATTAACGCCTTTACCAAAGTGATGGGTTACCTTAAAAAGGCAGACCCGCAGCATACGGTAATTATGGTTCAGGTCGAGAATGAACCCGGCTCATGGGATACGATAAGAGACTATTCCCCGCTTGCTCAAAAATTATTTGAGGGACAGGTACCACTCGAGCTGTTGAAACCAGAACTGCTTAAAGCCATGAACGTAAACGTTGTTACCAATGGTACATGGCAAAAAGTATTTGGCGACAGAGCCGACGAGTACTTCCAGGCATGGTCAATAGCCCGCTTCATTGGAAAGGTTGCGGCTGCCGGTAAGGCAGTTTATCCTTTACCGCTGTATGTAAATGCAGCCCTGCGCGACCCGCTGACCAACCCCAAAGCATCAAGCTATGAAAGCGGAGGCCCTACAGATAACGTGATCCCCATCTGGAAGGTTGCGGCACCAGCCATTGATGTACTGGCACCTGACATTTACCTATCTGGCAGCGAAAAGGTATTAAAGGTATTAGAACTGTACGATAGGCCCGATAACACGCTTTTTGTACCCGAAGCCGGTTTCAATAAAGAAAATGCCAAATACATGTATGATGTTATTGCCCGTGGCGGTATTGGTTTTTCGCCATTTGGGATAGATCGCAATGCAGAAGATCCTGAATCTGCAGAAAGCAAAGATCGTTATATGCCCTACGCAACCTCATACGCCCTGATCAAAACCATGATGCCCGAACTGGCGCAATGGGGTTTTGAAGGCAAAATAAAAGCTGTAGTAGAACATGAAGACCAGGCAGACCAAACCGTTGACTTAGGCCAATGGAAAGCAACCGTAACTTTTGGCGCAGGCCGGGGCGGTACAACAAAAAATACTGCCCCAAATGGGAAAGCCATGATTGTAAAACTGGGTGAAAACAAATTTGTGCTGATAGGTACCAATTGCCATATGGCCTTTGCCCCTTCCGGCAGCCAGGCAGGTAAGGCATGGCAATATTTAAAGGTAGAGGAAGGCAGGTACCAGAATGGTGTATTTATACCCCTTCGTATTCTTAATGGTGATGAAACAGATTGGAAAGGCCCAAATTTTGGCGACCTGCCTACTGTTTTGCAATGTACGGTAATCACGCGTTAATCAGCGCGTGGTATCCGCCATCAGTAGAATTTACTGATACATCTAAAACATCGGGCCGGACCTATTACCGCGTGGTGGTGGAAGGCCCGCCTACAGCCTATCCGGAAGTTCCGGGAGCGGCAGCCTTAAGCGGCAATATGGTTGGCTTGTCAAATCCGATCTGCTTCAACTTTGACCCCAAATTTTAATTACTCACGCCACCATAACTAAGCTAAGTAATTAACATATCTTTCATCAAATGATCCATCAGCATACAAGTCTATAACACCATATCCGGGCTGCGTTTCCCTGCGGTTACCCTCCCACCAGGCACCACTAACAGCGCCATCACATATATAAGTAACGTTGTTATATACAACTTTATCCCTAAGGTGAATGTGCCCGCTTAAACACAATTTAACATTAGGATGCTTGTAAAATAACTTTATAATTTTTGATGTATCGGTATGCATATCGCCGCCCAGCATTTGCCATTTATTTATAATATCATCCTCAATCATTAGCGTGGCTGTAAGGATAGGTATATGTGACATTACCAGTACAGGCATTTTAGGATCGGTGTTTTGCAATTCATTAGCAAGCCAGGTAAACTGCTCATCTCCTAACTTACCAATATACCAGGTGCCGTCAATATCCAAGTGCACACTATCCAGCAAAATAAATTTCCACCCGTTTTTTGTGAAACTGTAATAAGGCTTTGACAACTTAAGCTGATCCATAGCATATTGTTTGCCGTAAATAGCCTGCCCTTTATTATTCTCGTTCCACCAAATATCGTGGTTACCCAGGCAGTACTGCACAGGTATATTACATTCAGCTTTCATTATACTGTTCATCAGCTTCCATTGGTCATTTATGGTGCTGATGTTCTCTTTATTCATATCAAAAACAATGTCGCCGCCGTTTAATATCAGGTCGGGCTTTGGGTTTTGTTGTTGCAGATGGTGCAGGCACTTTACGAATTTTGCAGGTGCATCAAACTTGTTTTTAAGGTGCACATCTGTAATATGAGCGATACGTAATACAGGTTTTTGATTTTCAGGGCTGTGACCAAGGGTAATGGCAGGTGCCAATAACAGGCCACCTATATTTTTTAAGGCTGATCTTCTAAGCATGGTTAAGTATCAGATATGCAGGTTATTTTTCTGGTATGTTTATTTGTTACGAACTACTTTATGACTGTTTTAATGGCATCACCAACTTCATGGCCGGCATTAGCTTTAAAATCAAATCCAAGTAACTGTGCCATGGATTGTGCCAGTTGTTTGTGATAGGTAACAGTTGGTGTTTTTATTTCTCCTGTTGGTGGTGTATCCGGCCCTATTACTGCAAACCAGGTATTTTCAGATCCTTTTACATCAGCGCCATGATCGCGCCATTTATCCATAGGTACATCTCCTCTTCCGTGGTCGCAGGTTATTAAAAGGGTGGTGTTGTTTTTATAGAATGGGTCGCTTTGAATCATATTCCATAATTCTTGTATGTAACCATCTTCCTGCTTTGCCCTGTCCAGGTAAAACTTATAATTACCGGCATGCGCCATATCGTCGGGTTCATCAAAAGCCATATACAATACACGTGGTTTATACTGCTTGATGTATTCCTTGCTAAATTCATAAGTTATAAAATCCAAACGGGTAGAATCTCCCAGATATGCAGGTACATTATGCTGCAACTCGTTCAAATATTTTAAACGCGCATTTGCATCTGTGTTTTTCAAATCGGCATAGCCAGAATAAACCGGCAAACCCGATCTGCTCACATTTAATATCTGTGGAAACCTCTCCCATGATGAAAATGCTATCACTTTTCCCTCAAAACCCTTTTGCTTGTTTATATATTCCAGCACATTCATGTTTGGGTTAGTGATGGGGTCATTGGTGTTCATTCTTACATCGGGGAAGCCGGTAAATATTTCATTGTAGCCCGGGTACGAAAAATGGTAAGGGTTAGCAAGCTCATCTTTATTGCCCATATCGCGGTTACCATAAAGTTGACCCTGTTTACTAACCACCGACCATAAAAATGGGAACAGTATTTTGCGGCGCTCCTCTATTGATGCCACCCAATATTTTTTACGTACCTCCTCCTTATCTGTGGTATAGCTGGAATTGATCATTGCCGAATCGGCACCGCGAAATACTTCCTGCCAGCGCATGCCATCAAGCGTTACAATTATTAAATTTTTTGTTTTGTGCGCCTGTGCAAAGGTGTGTGTAATAAATAATGCACAAACAATTATCAGCAATAACTTTTTCATAGGTATTCTTTAAAACAAAGCAGGGCCGTAAACGGCCCTGCTTTTATAATTAATTTATTGTTTCAGTATCCACATTATACCGTTAATATCATCATTACCTCCAAACTGGCTGTCAAGTGCTGATTGATAATTTTTAGCATTTGATGTACGCTCTGCCGACGGATATTTAAAGCGTTGTGCTATACGGCTGCCGTTACCTGTACCAGGGCCGGTAGTAAATACCGGGATGCCTGTACGGCGATAGGTAAAGTACGACTCTAAACCCGAGTGCCTGAACAAAGCAAGATACTTTTGCTGCAATATGCGGTTAGTACCGGCTGTCCCTGCTGTGTATTTTACAGTAGCCTGGTTATAGTAAGTGTTAAAATCGGCCGGGATGGTAAAGGTATCGTAGTTTGATGAACCGGTAACATCCGTTGAACCGGGGCGGTAAAAATAAGCGATAAATGTGCCTGCCTCAGGGATACCATAAGATGCCATTGACGCTTTAATACCTGCTATATAATAGGTTTCGGCGTTACCTGTTGCCCAGCCGCGGCTAATACCTTCGGCTATGTTCAGCATAAGTTCCGGGTAACCTAATATAATGCTTGGTTCGCCTGTGTAGGTAGAGAAAAAGTGCTTACGGTTAATGAACGAGTACTTCTGTAAACCGGCATTATTATACATTACGCCTAAGTCAAGCCCGGCATCGGCACCAACAAACGAAGCAAAATCAGTAGGGCTTTGCTTAAGATTGTCAACCCGGTCACGTGATGGCTCGGCAGTAACATATACCCTTGGATCCTTTAACTGTGTAAGTAAACCTATATAAGTAGCGGAAGAATTTTTCCTTGAACCACTTTGCCCAAAATTGTTTGGGTTTTGCGGATAGTAATTATTTGGCGCCACAAAGGTATACTGCAAGTTATCGGCAGAGCTTGCCATTAACGGGTATTTGGCAGGATTGCCAATAATACTTGCAAATTGTGTAATAACATTCAAATCAGTATCTGTAGTTTTTTTACTTAACTGTAATAATAAACGTATTCTTAAAGCATTAACCGCTTTTTGCCATTTGCTAAGATCGTTGTTAAAGTAAATATCATTAGTTAAGGTTGCACCGGCGCCTGTACCAAAACCACTAGGGTTTTTCACCATTTGGTCAAGATCAGTATTTGCGCTTTCCAGCCAGGCCAGTGATTGCTGCATTACTGTTTTTTGGCTATCATAAACCGGCTCTAAACCATCAAGCCCTTTTAAAGCCTGGGTCATAGGGATATCGCCCATCTCCAAACTCATCTTACTAAAAAAGTATGCTTTAAAGAACTTACCCAAAGCCTCATAAGGGTTTACGGCACCGCCGCCTGTGGCAGCCGCTTGCTGCTCCATTGCTAACACATTTTTTAAGGTAGTGTAGTAATCATCACCGCCGCCAAAATCATAACGGTTGTTACCATAATAATCATAGTTATACAGGTAATACTGGCTATATATTTCTTTTTGGCCATCCGGCAGATCGGGCAGGCTGTTTAACACACCGTTAAACAATAACGATGCAGGTACACTATTGGGTTTATTGTTATTTTGGGTGAGTTCATCAAAACTCTTTTTACAACCGGTTACAGACAATAGCATTGCTAATGGTAACACATATATTTTAAATATCTTTTTCATGATTATACTGCTTGTCAGCGTTAGAATGATACGTTTAGGTTAAGGCCAAAGCTGCGTACGGTTGGCGATTGCAGACCCGTTGAGGCAGCGGCATAATTGTATTGGTCAAGGTCAACATCCTTAAAGCGTTTATCTTTATAGAAATACAATAAGTTGCGGCCATAAATTGATACCGATGCTTTTTGAATAAAGGTTTTTGCAAGCATTTCTTTAGGGAAGTCAAAGCCAAGCGTTACCTCACGTAATTTTGTAAAGGTTTTGCTCATTAGGTTGGCTTCGTCTACGTTGTAATATTTACTTACGTAATCCTGCACAAATGCAACCTGTGTATTTGGCGCGTATTGCAAAGCGCTGTAATTAAGTACCGCACCTGTGTTTGAATCGTAATTGATAGAAGCACCGTTTGATATTACAACCCCTTCGCCTACGTAAGCACCGTTATAACCTGCTTTGCCAAAGTTTGACCAATCCTGATAACGCGCTGTGCCCAGTGCACCTTCTGCAGTTTCAGCATTAGCACCGCCACGCATAGTTTTATTGTGCATATAATCCACAATAACACCACCAACAGAACCATCAAACTGAACACCCAGACTTAAGCTTTTATACTGGAACTTGTTGTAAATACTCCAGCTGAATTTAGCAGTTTCATTACCCAAAAACTGGGCTACCGGGTTTACTAATGGTTTACCAGCTGCATCATTAATGATCTTTCCATCTTGTGTTCTAACAAATGCGCTTCCGTATAATTTATCTGTACGGTCGCCCGCTTTAAAAAAGGTTGCATACGTACTTTGGCCTGCAGGCAACTCTTTATAAATTTCCTTATAAGTTGCTATGTTGGTTAAAATATTCCAGCTAAAGCCTTTAGGGTTTTGGAACACGGCTCCGCTTAATGAACCTTCGTAACCTGTTTTTTTGGTTTTAAGCGCATTAAGGTATTCGATGGTATAACCCGTTGAGGTTGATATGGCGTTAGGCAAAATGCGGGGGCCATCAATATATTGGAACGCCGTACCGCTAAAGCCTAAACGATTTTGCAGGAATTTGATATCAAAGCCCTCTTCGTAGTTAACGCGGGTTGAGGTTTTTATACCGTTTTGATATAAATAATCTGATGCGTAACCAGCAGTTTGGCTGTTATATGGTTTGCTGGTTGCATAAGAAGTATTTAAAGAATAATCGGGGCCGTTATATGGAGAGTTATAAGTAGTACCATAACCCAAAGGATTATTAAATAATGATGCGCCTGTGCTGCCACCGAATACAGTGATTGAGCTAAACGGGGCCGGGCCAATTGTGGTGGCGGTAGCATCTGAACGGATATTTGAGAACGAAGCCCTACCTTTTAAGAAGCTGATGAACTCCGGCATCTTAATATAATCAGATACTACGGTAGCTACTGATAAGCTTGGGTAATAATAAGTAGTAGGCACCTGGAAGGCCGATGATTTATCGATACGGCCGGTGCTCGAAATTGTAGCATATTTACCAAAGCTCACATCTAATGAGTAGTAGGCACTTAACACCCGCATATCTGAGTTAAAGCTGGTGGCCTGTACAGGGTTTTTAGAGTTACTGAAGGAATAAACTTCAGGTACGTTCAAATAATCTGTAGATACCCAGTTTGAATTGTATGACATGTTACGCATGTTCCCACCTACTAAACCAGAAAGGTTCAAAAATTTCTTAATGGTATAATCGTAATTTAACATTACTTCGGTATTGTTATCAAATAGGTCTCGCCTGTCTTCGCGGTAATCGCCCTCGTTTCCTTCACGGCCGTAAGGATGCGCAGAAAAAGGCATCTTTTCTGTGCGCAAAATGTTATAGGTATCAATCTGTGAACGCACGGTTGCATTCAGGTTATTATTGATCTTATAATTAGCTAAAAGGTATCCGGTGGTATTGGTCTTGTAGTGCCCGCGTGTCCATTCCTTTACCATAAACCATGGGTTATGGTAACGGGTATACTCGGCAAATTGCTGTTGGATGCCTTCTTTACCAGGCTGCCAAATGGCTTTAATATCAGGCGCATTAACATCCCAGTCGGCACCTGTCCAAATAGCTAAGTTGTATATTAAGCTGTTAGGGCCATACTGCACATCGGGGAAATTATCTGTGGTTTGGCGGTTAAAATTAACGTTACCTTCAAATTTCCAACGTGGGTTTGGATTGAACGACGCATAAATATTAGCATTGGCAATATCTAAATACTGTTCAGGGATGTAACTGTTTTGATGCTGCTGCGAGGCAGAAAAACGTACCGTATAATTATCGCCATTTGCAGTTAAAGCTACGTTGTTGTTAGTTTGGTAACCTGTTCGCAAAAAGTTATTAAGATTATTGGCACCCCGTGCAGTGTAAGGAGTTGCCTGGCGCACGCCGTTAATAACAGGGCTATCATATTGCGGTATAAGCTGGCCGTTAAAATATGGGCCCCAGATATCGTAATCTGCATCTACACCGCCCGGTGCACCACCTTTACCATCAACAAACTGATAAAAAGTATTCTCTCCTGCACCGTAAGAGTGCTGCACCCGCGGGAAAGCTAAAAAGCCTTTATTAAGAACCGTACTGCTATTGATATCAATGGTTAAGCCCTTTTTACTTTTATTACCTTTTTTAGTGGTAATTAAAATGGCCCCATATGATGCACGATTACCATATAAGGCTGCTGCTGCAGGGCCCTTTAATACAGTATAAGTTTCAATATCATCAGGGCTGATGTTATAAGTATCGGTATTGATAGGAAAACCATCAACCACATATAAGGATATCGTATTACCACGTATAGCCACATTAGGCGCTCCTAATAATTCGGCAGACGGACCTACTGATAAACCCGCTACTTTACCAACTAAGCCGGTAATAGGGTTAGGGTCACGTGCGAGAGTCAGATCTTCACCTTTAACAGTTGATACTGCGTAACCAACACGGCGGGTTTCTTTTTTTACACCCAACGCGGTTACCACAACCTCATTAAGTGTTTTGTTATCGCCAACAAGGTTCACTATCATTGATGTGCCGCTACCAACAACCGCTTCCTGAGTACTAAAACCTAAGAACTTAAATTCAAGCACCTGGCCTGGGCTCGCGGTGATAATAAAGCGACCATAAGCATCAGTGGTTGTACCCATATTGGTGCCTTTTAACATTACGCTTACTCCCGGCAGGGGTTGTTTTGTCTCGTCATTAACGGTACCTGTAATTTTTGTTTGAGCAAACAAAATAAGGGGCGAGAGGCAGCACATAATAATGAGTGCGAGCCTTTTTAAATTGGGGTAAAAATGTTTCATTCGTGCTAAATAATTTTTGTGAAGATTATTTAGCAATACTAAACCTTGTTTATTATTTGTAAACTAAGTTTAGGTTAAGTAAACTTTAAACCTTTGTTTATTTAAAATTAAGCGGGAAGAGAAATAGTAACAAAATAAATACATAGTAATAAAAAGAAGTTAACACTGCGCTAGAAATTGCTATAATTTGCGTTTAAGATGCTTTACTGTTAGCTCCTTTAAATGAGCCACATTGTTAACCGGGACATCAATCAATTTAGCTTCATCATCCCAGTAACGCATTCTAACAATAAGTTCGGCATCCGGATCTTGTTCAAATTCCATTGCTTCTCCGGCAGTCATCACCCCACCCTGAAAATTTAGTGTTATGCGGCTTGCCGGAGAAAGTTTTTCAAAATATTCAGCGTTTTTGTAAGTTAAATATCGTTTGGCAATTACATGGCCGTTTACCAGTTTAGCCAAACGTACCGAAAACCCCCGCTCCAATAAATAATCAGCGCCCAGTTTTTCGTGGTCTGCATTGCCCATACCATCCATACTTACGGCACTTACGCACAAGTGCCCTATATCATGAAAGAAAGCAGCCAGTATCACTTCATTGTCATACCCTTCAGCCTCGGCCAGGGCAGCAGCCTGAGACATGTGCTCCAATTGAGATACGGGTTCGCCTATATAATCCTCATTGCCGTGCTGCTCGTATAAAGCAAAAACTTCATCTGCAATTTCTTCGGGGGTATGTACAGTTTGCGGCATAATTGATATTAGCCAAATAAAGCGTATTAATATTACCGTAAAATTAAATTTGTATCATCTAATCTGTAGCATGTTAAATTAACCTAAATGCCTTGTCGTGTTTAAATTTATTCTCTAATTTTCGGGTCTTCAACAAATGTTAACTGATAATGGAAGATGATATACTGATACAGATCAGTAACCGTATAAAGGACCGCCGCCGTGAAAAAAACATAACCGTACAGGAACTGGCCTCACGTGCCAATGTAAGCAAAGGGCTAATTTCACAAATAGAGAATAGCCGTACTATACCCTCCCTTATTGTACTGATTGACATTATTAAGGCGTTGGAAATAGATATGAATATGTTTTTTAAAGACATTCATTCCTCGGGCAATAAATTCCCGCTTATCATCCGCAGGCGATCAGAATATCATCATTTTGAAAAAGAAGATGCCGAAGGCTTTCATTACCAGCGAATATTTACTCAGTCAATTAAAAATTCAACGGTTGATATTGTGATACTTGAATTAGAGCCCAATGCGTATCGCCCACAAGTGCAAACCGAAGCTTATGAGTATAAATACATTCTCAATGGCAGCATAGAATATCAGCTTGGTGCAGATACCTACACACTAAACCAGGGCGACTCCATGCTATTTGATGGCCGCTTACCTCACACCCCAAGAAACAGGGGAATGGAAAAAGCTTCAATGCTGGTTATCTATTTTTTTGAAGATCAGGATTAAACTTAAACATATCTTAATATAGATTTAGTTTATTATTAATAAACATAGTTTACCATTGCTAAACAGAAATTGATTTAGTAATGCCTATTAAACTTGTTGTTTTTGACATGGCCGGTACCACCGTCAAAGACGAAAATAAAGTAACCGATACCTTCCGTTCAGCGCTTGAAAAACACGGCTACCTGGTAGCTGCCGAAGCCATAAACCCTTTAATGGGCTATGAAAAACGTGTTGCTATAACCAAAATGCTGCACCTGCATGAGCAGGATGCTACTAAGATCACCCCAGAATTAATTGATAATATTCATAAGGAATTTGTAAGCCTGATGATAAGCTACTATCAAAAAGCACCTGTATTAGAAGCTTTACCACATGCAGAGGCAACCATGGCAGCATTGCGCGGCATGGGTATCAAAATTGGTATAAACACCGGTTTTTCAAAGAACATAGCAGAAACCATTATAGAGCGTTTACAATGGTGCGAAAAGGGAGTATTTGATTTTTTAATAGGATCTGACGAAGTGGAGAACGGCCGGCCTGATCCTGCCATGATTCATCATTTAATGAAGCTTGCGGGCGTAACTGATGCAAAAGAAGTAGCCAAGGTTGGCGATACAGAAGTAGATATTCGTGAAGGCCAGAATGCCGGTTGTAAATATGTAATAGCGGTTACCACGGGGGCCTTTACCCGTGAAGAACTGGAACCTTATCATCCAACTCATATAATTGATGATATAGCCGGGGTGATAAATATCATTCACTAATTACAAATGCAGCTAACCTATAAACTGAAAGCACAGGTAGCCAAATGGCCTTATGCGCTTATTTCTGTTCTGGCTGCTTTCTCGGCATTTGGGGCATACACTTCCATGTATGCGTTTCGTAAGGCCTTTGCCGCCGGCACCTACCCCGGGCAGCAATACCTGCACGTTGATTATAAGGTATGGCTGGTTATTGCGCAAATTGTAGGTTATACGCTCAGCAAGTTTTACGGTATCCGCTTTATTGCCGAAGTTAAAGGAAACAAACGTGGCTTAACTATTTTAACGCTGGTAGGCATTTCGTGGCTGGCCCTGTTGGGTTTTGCCATTGTACCTGCACCCTATAATATTGTTTTTTTGTTCATCAACGGCTTTCCACTGGGACTGATATGGGGCTTGGTTTTCGGTTACCTGGAGGGGCGCCGGTCAACAGAATTTATGGCAGCGGTGCTGTCTATCAGTTTAATATTCGGCTCGGGCTTTGTTAAAACTATAGGGCAAACGCTGATACATGTATATCACATCAGCGAATATAATATGCCTTTTTTAACGGGAGCATTGTTTGCCATTCCACTTATCCTTTTTGTATTTTTATTGGAGATGATGCCGCCCCAAACGCCCCAGGACAAACTGCTGCGTACCGAGCGAGCACCCATGAACGCGCAGGAGAGAAAGCAATTTATCATTCGCTTTTTACCAGGTATTATACTAACGCTCATAATTTATGTACTGTTAACCATAATGCGCGACATCCGTGATAATTTTGAGGTGGAGATATGGAGCAGCCTGGGTATAAAAGACAGGAACATTTATACAAAAATTGACACTCAAATATCTATTATAGTACTGGTTGCCATGAGCCTGCTTATCCTCATCAAAAAAAACCTAAGGGCATTCAGTATTATACACCTGCTTATTATTGGCGGCTGTGTGCTGGTAGGTGTATCAACTGTAATGTTTTCGTTAAAAATGATTGGTCCTATTAGCTGGATGACCATGGCAGGGCTGGGCCTTTACCTGGGTTACGTACCTTATAACGCTATATTTTTTGAGCGGATGATAGCCACCTTTCATTACAAAAGTAATGTTGGCTTTGTAATGTACATTGCCGATTCTATGGGCTATTTAGGCAGTGTAAGCATTTTATTGATAAAAGAATTAGGCAGGCCAAATATCAGTTGGGGAGCCTTCTTTAAAGAAGGTGTTATAATAGTGGCCATTGTTGGTGGTATCTGCGGTGTTTTATCATTAATTTATTTCCTGCAATCTGCCCGCAGGAAATCCGCACAGGAACCGGAATTTAAACTTTCTACTGTATGAGTAAACCATCGGCCATAGTAATTGGCGCGGGCATTGTTGGACTGGCTACTGCCCGTGCCCTTGCCATAAGAGGCTATAAAGTAACCGTATTTGAGCGTAACGAAAGAGCCGTTGGTGCATCCATCCGCAACTTTGGGATGGTTTGGCCAATTGGGCAACCTACAGGGCCTTTATTTGAGCGCGCAATGCTATCGCGTAGCATTTGGAAACAATGTTGTGTTGAAGCCGGCATCTGGCATGATGAGGTTGGCTCGCTGCATTTAGCTTATAATGATGATGAGCTGCAGGTAATAGAACAATATGCGGAGATAAACAAAACGCAACGCGATTGTGCCTTGCTTACGCCTGAACAAACCTTGCAAAAATCAGAAGGTGTTAACCCCAATGGTTTAAAAGGGGCTTTATGGAGCGGCACTGAAATGATAGTTGAAGCACGTGAGGCCATAGGCAATATTGCCCAATATTTAGCAGAAAAACACGATGTAACCTTTTATTGGAACACTGCCATAAGCCATTTAAAGGAGTCAATGGCAATATCAGGCAACCAGAAATGGCAGGCTGATGAAATATTTATTTGTACCGGTGTAGAGTTTGAAACACTTTACCCGGAGCTATTTGCTTCGCTAAATATTACCAAATGCAAGCTACAGATGATGCGCTTAGCTGCACAACCCAACAACTGGCGTATTGGCCCGGCGCTGTGCGGCAGCTTAAGCATGATCCATTACCCCGGCTTTCAATCGGCACTAGCCCAGCCTGCTTTACGCAAGCGGTACGAAGAGCAATATGCTGAATATCTTAAATGGGGTATCCATGTTATGGTATCGCAAAACCCAACCGGCGAACTTACCGTTGGCGACTCGCATGAATACGGTTTGGTACATGATCCGTTTGATAAAGATTTCATTAACCAGATGATCTTAAAATATCTGCAGACCTTTACCAGCTTAAAAGATACCCGTGTAATACAAACATGGAACGGTACTTATGCTAAAATGACTACCGGGCAAACCGAGCTGGTAGTAGATGCCGGACCGGGTATAACCATCATTAACGGCTTAGGCGGCAACGGCATGACCTTATCTTTTGGCCTTTGTGAACAAATAATAGCAGCACGTTTTTAAAATACTACTCTTATATTATTGCTTTTTAATTTCGGGCACTATCCATTTATTTACGGTATTGTACTTCCCTTCTATACAAACCTTGTAGAAGGTAGATGGCATATCTTTAACCGAAACCAGCGCGTGTTCAGTTCCGGCAGGCGCTTCAGCTAAAAGCTTATAATTATCGGGCTTACCTTCTTTAACGTTATTAGTAGCCGATACCCATATTTTCACTTTTTCATCCTTATTCAAAGCCTTCCAGCTTACATCAATGGCGCCCTGCACCAGGTTAACTTTAGGCTCAGCTACAGAAACCGGTCCTGTAAGAGGCACCCCATCTATCTCCCGTTTATAATTTACAGGGATAGTGATGTTCATGAACCGGGCTATAGATGGCATAATATCAACAATGCCGGGATAGTAATATTTTTCATAGCTGTTAAATCCTTTTGCATTGGTCACCATCCAGGTAGAACGTTGCCTTACAGATTGCCCGCCATGCCCCTTACCCGTTCTCTCATCGCGGCCATGGTCTGTAGTGATAAATATCAGCCACTCTTCATTAAATTTTTTTTGGCGGTATTGTATGGCTTCCCATATTTTACCTACCTGCTTATCCATCATTTCAATAGCGGTGTAATATTGCGGGCTATCGCCGTACTGATGTCCCATATCATCCGTATACTCCAAATAAACCCATGATAAGTCTGGCGCTTTTGTTTTTATTAAAGTTGATGCCTGTTCAACAACCTTTTCATCAATACGATGCATGTAAACGCCTTCTTTATCGTGCTTAAAGTTTATGGTATCCAGTTCGTAACCATCCGCATGGTAATCAACTTTCACATAATTGGTTGCAGCTAAATTATCGCCCACCAGTTTTGTACGATTATCCAACCAGCTTGAAAATACCGCTGTTTTTTTATTTGGGTATTGGTTTTTAAGCAACCGGAATATGGTAGGATAATTATAATTAGGATCTTTAATATCATTATCCCAAACATTGTGTTTGTTTACCCAGGTACCGGTTAACAGGCTATTATAACCCACGGCCGAAATTGTTGGCGTTTGGCTATAGGTATCTTTATCACCACCTACATGGGCACGTAAATACGTACCTTGTTTTGCTATTATATCAAGATTAGGGGTCGATACTTTTTCTATAACATCTGCAGGAATACCATCGGCTATTATAAACAAAGCCTTCTTTACTTTTTGCTGGGCAGACGCTATTGTTACGGTAAGCAACAATAATATTGTTAGGTTACTTATTTTATTGAACCAGTTCATTGTAAAAATTTTGGCTAAGCTAATTGGTGAAAAGGTTTTTGAAGTTAAGCAAATATTATATTATCAAACATTGAATGTTTGTACTCAGGGGAATATTGATGCTTTTTGATTAAGAATAAAATTTACTTGGGGTCTTCTGACATTTTATCTCGCTTTAATTAATAATTATAGAATAGCCTGCCCGATAAATACGGGCAGGCTATTTATGCAAAGACTTGACTTAGATCAGGTTAATAGCTACAGCTACATTGCCTCGTGTGGATTTGGAGTAAGGGCAAGTTTGGTGAGCGGTATCTGTTAGGGATCGGGCAACTTCGCGATCCAAACCCGGCAGGCTGACGTTAAGACGAGCTTGCAGGAAGTAAGCACCATCTGTATTGCATAAATCCACTTCGGCATCAACAGCCGCGTCTGCAGGGAAAGAGACCTTCATTTTGCTGGCCGCAATCTTCATTGCGCCAATAAAACAAGCAGACCAGCCTGCGGCAAACAGCTGCTCGGGATTAGTACCGATGCCCGGGGTGCCCGGAACAGAAAGCTTAATCTCCAGGCGACCATCTGAGCTGCGGGAAGAACCGCCATCCCGGCCACCTGTAGTATGCGTCTTAGCTGTGTACAGTACTTTTTCAATTTGGGTATTCACTGCTGAATCTCCGATTTGGTTATTTTCCATTGTTTTAATTTTAAATTGTTGGTCAAAAGTATACTTACACAAGGCTGCGTCCAACCACTAAATAGGTTAAGTGGACTAAGTTGATCTTGAATTAGTCATTTTTAAACCTGAAATTTTCTGTTAACAAACGTTACGTTCCCGGCTGCTCCGTTACCTGTTAATAAAGAATGATAGGTAGCTGCTCAGAACCTATTTACCTGGATGCTAACACCTGGCAACCCAGATAGGCGCAAATCAATTATTTTCATTGATAGGGCTTTCCGTTGGGGTATAATTCCAACCTTTCAACACGGTGAAAACCAAATCCATTTGGTGAGCTTATACTCAACTGAAAAATTACATTTTTGGATGCACGGTCTACCTCAATAACTTTGCCCCCCATACCTGTGGCATTGGGTACCTGGAAACCCGGCGAAAAAAGTATATGGTCTTTATTTTTTAGATATTTAACCGATGAAACTATACGGGAATATGCTTCTTCTTTGCGGTCTTTGCCATAATCCCATACTTGCTGAATGGTCATGCTGGTTTCATCAATTTTATATTCCACCGCCCTGCTATAATGCGTAGCTGCCGAGACATTATAATTACGCGAATCGCCATTATCAAATAACATTAGGTTACCACTGGGTGTAAAAATAGGTGAGTGCTGATACCAGTTCCATTCAAAAGATGGATGATTAACCGTGCCTTCAATTACAGCGGCATCGGTAATAGGGTTCCCTGCCCCATCAATAGGCTTAAGCAGAAATTTGTTCAGGTCTTCGCCCCGGCGATTCTTGCCCCATCCTCTATGCGGGGCCAGTATCCACTTTACCTGATTAGCGTAGTTAAGTTTAACAACCGCCTGATGCCTGCCGGAAACAATAATGGTATTATCTTTTGCATCATAAGTAACCGCGTTTACGTGCATCCAATCCTCGCTGTTGGTTGTGAAAGCTGTGCGGTATTCATCAAGAGATTCTTTTAAATCCCAGGTATTTGTAATTTGGCCGCTGGTACGGTTTATCTCTATAATATAATCTTCGATAGTTGGCACGCCCTTAGTATTTGTACTGCCCGGTTTATTAACAGTTACCAAAAAATTGCCATCAGGCTTTTCAAGCACTTCATGATGAAAGGTATAACCTCCTAATTCCCACCTGTTAATTATTTTACCTAAAATATCTACTTCATATATTTTTCCGGAAATTTGATCTGCAAAAAGATAATTACCATTCTTTATTCTGGATATACCATCGTCATAAAATAGCTTATTTAGTTCCGTGTTATTAGAAAAATCAAGTATCCATCTTATATCGCCATAATTATCCACTATATAAGGCGCAAGCGGGCCATTAGGATACCCACTAAAACCGCTCACTAAATTAACACCGCTTTCCATGTTTGCATAGTCTGCTACATCAACATGAATATAGTTGGGTACATTAGCAGGTAACGGCCCGGTAGTGATTTTTATGCTACTTTTTGCTTTATCACCATTATCATTAACCACTGTTACTTCTACAGTGTTCTCAAAATTGGGATATAAACCTATTATCGGTATGGCGTGCGATGTACCACTATCTTCAAAAACCTGTTTAATATCAGAAGGTTCACCGTTTTTCCCCTTTACTACAATCTCGGTATGCCCTGATAATGCGCTTGTAAATGTTAAAAGTGCAGAAAGCGGCGCGTTACCAGAAGGGTTGATGACAATGGCTTGATTGGGTATGACAAAAGTTGTTGCAACAAACTCGTCGTCTTTTTCTTTGTCCGGTTGTTTGTCTTTACGGCAACCTGTCACAAAAAGTAAAATAAGCAATGCCAGTATACTTTTTTTCATAAGCATTTTAGTGTTAAAAAAGTATCGGCAATAAAAAGGAAGAACTATTGATCGTAAATTAATTTCTTACAGATTAAATGTAATATTAAGAATGTAAAAACTGATACACATTATCGCTACATAATAAGCCCAACTTAATAAGCTTAAATGTGAAAAATATCTATCATAGGTACATATTCCTGTTTTGTTGATGTGGTGGTTGCATTAATTACATTATCCAAAGTAATAACACAATTATCGTTATAGCGTATTAAAAACAGCTTTAAGGGTAAAGCTTTATAGCGCAAATAGCATAAGCATTAGTTTATTTTTGTTAACAATATATTTCTCTGTTGGAGAAATAATATATTCTTATAAAAAACCATCAAAAACTAAATATATGATTACTAAAAACAATTCGCTCCTTACGCCGGACCAAGTTACCCTGTATCATGAAAACGGTTATTTACTGCCTAACATACCTTTATTTGATGAAGCAAAGTTTGAACGCTTGTTTGAAATTTTTGAAGAGCATTTGGCAAACCGGGGCAATTTGAGGCCGGATGAACTGAATGCGCCCCACTTAACTGACGACCGTTTATTTGATTTTTTACTGGCCGATGAGGTTATTGATGTAGTATCAGCAGTTATAGGGCCAAATGTTGGACTTTGGAGCAGCGGTTTTATTTGTAAAGAACCAAAAACAGGTCAAAAAACACCCTGGCACGAAGATAGTGCCTACTGGGAGGGCCGTTTTAACAATTTTGACGGCATTGTAACTATCTGGCTGGCCATTGATGAAGCCACTACAGAAAATGGCTGCATGGGTGTTTTACCAGGCACACATCACAATGGTTTCTCGGAGTATGAAAATATGGGCACTGACCATAAAATATTCAATTTCCAGATCAAAAACAGCCTAATTAATGAAAATGATGTGGTATGGTTCGAGCTAAAGAAAAACAGGTTTTCATTACATGATTCAAGGATAATTCATGGTGCCAACGCCAATACCAGCCAAACCAGAAGGACGGGTTATACGATGCGCTATTTTAATACCGACATGGTTTTTAACCGTGAACATCCTAATAACCTAAACAAAAAAATATATCATTGCCGGGGCGATAACCAGGGAAACAATCCTTTAATTTACTTGAAATAGGTTTGCTAAATTTGGTATATGAGTAAACGGTTTCTTTTACGGCAATTCATGGGAGATGAGGACGCCCTCCATATAGCAAGGGTGACTATCCATTCCCGCGATGACCTGTCTCAGCATAATCATGATTATGCTGAGATCTTTTGGATTGAAAGCGGAAAAGGCCTGCATATTATTAATGGGCAGCAATTGCCTTTAGGCGCCGGTAGCCTGGTTATGATCAGGCCGGACGATGAGCATACTTTTACTTCTAATGGCCATGGCCTAACCATTATGAACCTGGCTTTCCCTGCAGAAACACTTGCCTATTTCAGAAACCGCTATTTCCTGGAGACCAATGATTATTTTTGGACACCGGATTCACTGCCCTACGCAACCCTGCTTGATAAGACACAGGTAAGGCGCCTGTCTCAAAAGGCAGAAGAGACCTGGAAAAACAAAAAATCCAAATTTTATCTGGATGCCTTATTACTTTTCATTTTTAACTTAACTGATACTAATAAAGATTTAGATCTGAACCCGCAGATACCCGCCTGGTTGCAAAAAGCTGCCAGGGAGTATGTTACTCCAGAATGGTTTAAACAAGGTATAATGGGATTCGCCACCCTTTGCGGAAAAAACGCTGACCATATAAACCGGGTAACCCGCGCCTGTTACCAACAAACACTTTCTGAATTTATAACCGGGTTAAGAATGGATTTTGCAGCACGACAGCTATCCATGACAAATACACCTATAAAAGCCATTTGTAACGATTGCGGATTTGGCAACCTTGGGCATTTTTACAAAACATTTAAAGCCACTTTTAACCAAACCCCAATCGCTTACCGGGAAGCCAACCAAACCATTGTTTAACTATAAAACTTTAAGCAATTTGGGCTTGCCCTCGTAAATCAGCTTACCGTCTGCTTCTACCCTTAAAAAAGATTGATTGGTGACAACATTGATCAAATGTTTTCTAAAACCATACCCTTTAATTGTTATTTTATCTTTGGATGGGGCTTGTGGATTGATCCATAAACTACCGTCAAGCCGGGGATCCAGTCCAATAAGCCCATATAAAATAGCTTCGGCACCGGTAAGGCCGGCTACGATATTTGCACGTTTAAAAACAGGTGATGCCGGGCGATCGCAAAAATGCTCCTGCGGAAAATACGGCCACAATTCTCCCAGCCAGAATTGTCTTTGCAAAACATCCCAGGCTTTGCCCGGAACGTGCTCATGATAAAGATCGAGTGCCAGCTGTGCCACATCGCCTGTATATGCGCCACCACCACCCCAATCAGTATCTGTTACTTCGTAGTGCAGAGAATCTGCCTTAGAGATACTGCTAACACCGTATGGGAATAAAAATTTATGTTCTACCAGTTGCTCCATCATCTTTTGCTTCATATAGGGAGTGCAAACGCCGGACCTTAGCATATCAAATACCTGGATGGAGTAAACCAGTTCTTTATGCCCATTGGGGTATTTACAATAAAACCAGCCTGCCTTATTATCCCATAGTTCCTTTCGGATATTTTCTGCAATGCTGGTTGATTTTTTCTTCCATTGGTCAATCACTGCGGGATCATAACCGATTCTCTGGCCCATCTCGGCTAATTTGCGAAAATTCCATACCCGTTCAGAATTAGGGCTTGGCACCATGTGTTCATAACCCATGCCCCGCATCTCCAATAAGTTCTTTTGTTCGCCATAGTCAACAATACCGTTAACCATAGGCCGCTCTTCATCTTTTAACACCAGTCTTTTCACCTGTTCAAACAAATCCGGATAAATTTTATCCTGGCAGGCTATGGCATAAACAAGGGTGGCAAAACTAACTGTGCTATAGGCATAGCGCACGCCTGAGCCGGCTCCATCCGGGGTAAAAGCGTTATACTGTTCCAGATCAATGTCCGTCATATTACGGGTGATGTTCAATATTTTATCACCCATCATCAGAGTCATCAGGTTGGGTGCATAACCTGCCACATCCCAAAGATAGGTTGTCATTGAGCCGCCATCCAGACCACTGGTTACCACGGTTGGGTTTAATTTAAAATCAGGCTTTTCCCATATGCATACCAGGCCGGAGATTATTGATCTTTTATAGTAATTCTCCAGTGCCGAATTAGTGGTTTTTAAAGTGGGGATTTTGCCAAGTGCCCATTGCAGGCGATTTGCCCATATCTTGTTGGTATTGTTTTCCCAAGCTAAAAAATCGCTTTTTTCAGGCAGAGTGGCTGCCTTGTCAGCAAATACCACACCCACATAACCAGTCCCTTTTTTAGCAGGATCTATTATCAGTTTATTTCCTTCCTGGAAAAATTTTAGCTTGATCTGTTCTGTAGCCCATTCATTGTTGCCGGTTTTTTTCACCTTTATAGTATCTGCCGGGGGCGAAAACCCAAATGGAGCAGGTGAATATCCCCAGGCCGGTGGAGTGAACCCCCATTTATTTAGCGCGATAAAGGACGGCTTGCCCGGGTTAACCAATGGAACTAACGTAAGCGTTAACTTTTGATCTCCTTTGTTGATAACCTCGTAACGGATCATAAATCCCGATTTATCCGCAAAAGGGATTAAATGCGAGATAATCTCAAATGAGAGCATCCCACCCGCATGCATTCTGTGGTAAATCCCCCGGCGAATGATCTGGTCGGGCTGCCAGTTGCCACCAGTGTAAAGCACGTTATTGGGTTTGCTTCCCCACACAAACTGATCTCTGATTGTATCGCCGTTGGCCACAAACAACGCTTTAAAAGAGAAATTCCTGCCAGAAATAGGTGGAGACATTACATCTGCTGTACCCATTACAGAACCTAATACAGGGCTAACCGTGGTATAGCCGCTACCCACCCAAAGCTGGCTTGGCAGGGTCACTAATTTATTCAAATCAATGGCAAAGTCTTTTAACTTCCATTTAGCCGACTGGGCCTGTAGCTTACCTGCCAAAGTCAGGCTTATTAAACAAAAAAATATAAGTCGTTTTAAAATCATTGCCTGATGGTTTATTTTGTAGTTATTAGTGGGGTATCGCTCATATCAAAATTGATTATTCCACCATTTTTAATATCCTGATAAGTGATGATAGTGCCTGTCAATTTTTTACCGTTGATGGTTACACCCCGCATGTAAATATTCTTTTCGGATGCATTTGGCGCTGTAATAACCAAGGTTTTTCCGTTACCCATGTGCATCATAACACGGCTAAACAATGGCCCTGTCAAATAATAAATATCCTGCCCTGCATTTGGGAAAAAGCCCATAGATGAGAAAATGTACCATGCACTCATTGCCCCGCTATCATCGTTCCCGGGGCCGCCTTTTTCTGTAAACCTGTCCCTCACCAGTTTCCGCACCCAGTAACTGCTCAGGTCTGGCCTGCCGGCATACTGAAACCCTTGCACTGCTAAAAAAGCGGGCTCATTACCATAATCTATCAGGTTATTTTTAAAACCATATTCCAGTTTTTTCGCAAAGGCGTCCTTGCCGCCATTCAGTTCTACCAGCTTATTAAAATCGTGCGGCATAAACCAGGAGTAGGTCCAGCTGGAACCTTCATAAAAATAATTTTTCCATGAACCGGGGTACTTCTTCAGGTCTGTTTGCACAAACTCGCCGTTTAATTCGCGGGGCATAATAAAGCCCTTAAAACCATCGCTTTCCGCATCCTTATTCCAAAGGTTAACCCATTGGTGGCTGCGGTTAAGGTATTTCTTATAGTCAGCTGTTTTACCTAATCCCTTTGCAACAAGCGCAATACAATAATCGTTGTAAGCATATTCCAGGGTCATAGAGCAATTCATCATGCCCGGCGGAATCCACCCGATTTTCATATATGTGTTATTAGCACTGTCTTGCTTACGCCACATAAAACTTCCCAGGCGCTCGTTGTCCGCATTATGCTTTAATACGCTGTAAGCTTCCTCCCAATTTACTCCTTTTACCTCTTTTAGATAAGCTTCCGCAATAATATTATCTATATTATTGCCGCCCTGCTCCATATTCATTTCATTACCATTAACAAAAGCGTCCCTTACTACCCCATTTTTTTTGAACCTTGCAATAAAAGAGTTAACAGTGCCACTTACCATTCGCGGCGTAATCAATGCATGCAAAGGGTATACTGTTCTCCAGGTATCCCAAACGGCAGAATGGTCATCCCATACAGGAACATCCTTGCCAAAATTCCTGGTGTCGTTTGTCCGGTTACGCGGCATTAGCTGGGCATGATACAGGGCTGTATAAAAAAGGGTTTTGTCTTTTTCAGTGCCGCCTTCTACTTCTATCTTTTTTAAAGTGGTGTTCCAGGCAGCCTTCGCTGTTTCCTTTACCTGGTCATAATTAAAATCTTTTATTTCTGTATTCAACCATGCTTTTGCCTGCTCAATGCTTTTGTAAGAAACAGCAATTTTTAAATACACCTCCTCGTTCTCCGTAGTAGAAAAACCAAGAACCGCGCCTACCCTGTCCTCCTTTTTAAGTAAACGCTGCGTGGTTGACCCCATAGAAACAGCGCCATTTAGCCATGTGCCCGATTGAACAGGTTTTTTACTCACCATTGCAGCAAACCAGATGTGGTAATCGCCTTCTCCAAAACCGCCCCGGTAAATGCCATCCCCGGTTATATACCTGTTATCACCGGCATCAATCGTTACTGTACCCTGAGATACAGAGCCGCCAATTTGGGGCCGGATATCCATGGGGATATTATGGGTAAGGTCCAGCAGAATATGGGCGCTGTCTGATTTTGGGAACGTAAATTTATAAATTGCACTGTGCCATGAAGTCGTTACCTCTGTGCGAATATGATACCTCGATAGCGTGACGCCGTATTCATAGGGGGATGCTTTTTCATTCGCCTTTGGTGAATCATGCTCCGTTTCGCCAACAGCCAGGCCAATTTGCGGTGAAAGAAATATCTGTCCGTTGGAGCCCCAGCCTGAGCCGCTCATCTGTATCTGACCAAAACCCCTGATATCCTCGTTTGGATTATAGCCATCATTACCGCCTTTCTTTGTTTGTGGGCTGGGATTGATAGAGCCGAACGGTAATTGAGGGCCAATTACACAATTGGATGCATCCATGCCATCCAATACACCAATGTTGTTATTTACGTAATCAACCGGTTGTTTTTGTGATTGAGCGTGACTAAGTACCACACTGCAATAAAGCAAGCCTGTTGTTAATATTAATTTATTCAAAAGCATCTTTTTAATTTTATGGGTTCATCTTGCAAGCAAAAACCGAACTGAAAGCGACGATATAATTTTAATTTTTTCCTGAACTAATCACATATAAAGGAAACGCTCCTATAAGGGCCACCTCGGGAGCAACGGGGTTACCCATCATGTCCAGCACCCGGTCTCCCGGTTTTAAGCGCACCACCTGTTTAAGAGATAGCGGCAGGTTAGACCAGTAAACATTAAGTATCCCCTTATCTTTTTTGAAATGCGCCACCTTAAGTTGCGCTGAACCGGTTTTCAGGTCTTCAAACCCTGCAGGTGTGGCATCTTCGGTAAGCGCTACCATTGCTGCATGCGCTGCTATGCCAGGGCCGGGGATACCAGTGGCTTCAATAAATCCGGCGGTTAAATCGCTGTTAATTTCGCGCCCGGCAGCAGAAGTGTATAGTTCAAAATCAAAGTACCGCTTTACCCCCATAGCTTTAAAGAAAAGCGCGGCCCTTACCATTGCTGCCGCCCCGCTTGGTTTATTGGCAGGTGATGATGCAGGGATGCGATAAGTAGCAAGCCAGCTGCGCGAACCCTGTAAATACATGCCGCCTTCTGTATGCCACAAAGGCATCGGCTCACCTGACTTATTCTTATAGGTCCTGAATTTTTGCAGCAGCGGTAATACAAATGCGTCATCCGGGTTATCACCACCGGCAGCCAGACTGTAAAAATGAAAAGAAAAAGCATCCATATCCTTCCCGCCGCCTGCCTGCAGCACTTCCCACCCTAACGATGCGTTTATAGCAGCTACGGCCGGCCCCATTAAGGTTACCGGTTTACCAATAGAATCCAGTACCTGCCGGGCGGCTTTCAAAAGCCTGGTATAAACATCAACTTTCTTAAGCTCGGGCTTTACCTGCAAATATCCGCCGTCGGGTTCGTTCCAAATTTCCCAGGTTTTAACGTATGGGTAAAAAGCAGTGTAGCACCTGGCAATATATTCTTTCCATTCGTTAATATTATTGGGAGGATAACTGTGCGACCAGCGGTTGCCAATAGAACTTTTTGGATCGAGGTCGGCTTTAAAATCGGGAGTAGTGCCAAATATTCCACTAATCTGGAAGCCCTGCTGTGCAGCACGCTTTACATCGGCCGTTTGAAAGTTCCATACACCGGGTTTAGGTTCGGCAGCTATCCAGGTGGCTGCCAGCGGTGGCCACATCCTTATCCAACGAAAGCCACCTTTACGGGCAATCTCCAGGTTATAAGGAGTAAAATCTACATGTCCACCAAAATAAGAATCCGGCCGGTCTGCCGGCGATGGCAGCGGTGGTAAGACACTATAGATCTGTTCGGCCAGTAGCTCCGGGTTGTTGGCCGGGCGGGCTTCAATACGGAAAGCACCGAATGTTTTAACAGGAACATCAAATATCTTTTCGCCATAGCCATCATTGTTTAAAGAAACCTTAACAGGATAAGTGGCAATTTTTTGTTCCAGGTAGTTTACGACAGCTACTTGATAGGTTTTTGAAATATTGGGCTGCACCCCGGCTATCACCAGTTTAAACGAGGCATGGTCTTTTTGGCCGAACAGATTAGCTATCGGCCCGTTAGGCAAGGATTGTATGGCTGCAGCGGGCGGATCCGGTAGTGTGCCAGTCTGATCATCTTCCACAAATGAAACCGCATCAATATTATATCGCCCTGGTTCATTCATTTTAAAGATGACAAAATAGACGCCATCCTGCGCCGGTTTGAGGGTAAAAGGCAAGCTGTATTTCTTCCATCCCGCTGTGGTCTTTACCGTTTGTGTTTGTATAGATGTAGCCGAGTTTATACCTCCACCAATGCCCGCGTCAAAAGTATGCACGCTATCTGCCCGTAAAGAAAAACGTAATTTCCCGGGATGCCCATAGCGCGCAGGAAAGTACGCGCTGGTTAGTACATTACGGCAGCCCTTATCTATTTTAAAGGTTAAGAAACGCCTGCCATCTGGTGCATTGGATGCGGTTTCTGTTTCCAACCGGGCATCGTCCGGAGCGGGGGCCCCATTGCCTGATTCCTGTGATTGTGTACCAAATTCTCTTTTACGAAAGGTGGCTGTCCAACCATCAGTACCCACTTCAAAAGATGGATTCCGGATGGCATTTACCGTGGGCACAGGGCCATTGTCCATAGCAGGCAATTCTATTACTGATATATCATCTATCCAAAAAACTCCTGTTTGGTTCAATACAAAACGAAGCGAGGTAGCATCGGGCCTGGCATCTTCAGGCAACTGTATGGTATAAGTATGCTCCTGCCACTCATCAGTCAGGTTCATCTCTGTTCGCAGATAAGTGTTGCGAGGTTCAATTTCCTTGCGAACCATAACAGTAAGGTTTGCACCATTGCTAACGCCCCGGGCCCAAAACTTAACTTGTATAGCCGATTTGGGCCGTATTGCCAGGCGAGGGAAATTATACATCACCATTGGTGAATTGAGCACTTTAATCAATTGAACTTTCATAGACCAATGCCCGCTGTGTGGATTCTTGTCATCCCTCTCAGCAGACACCTCATTTTTCATCCAGTTGTCCAATTGCCAGGGGCTTGCACCTTCTTCAAAACCGGGATTTGTCACCAGGTTTTGCACCGGGACTGATTGGGCATTTACACGCCCAATAAGCAATAGTATAGCCGCCAATACAAGAAACCTGTATCTTAAATTTGTCATTGATATTAAATAAGAATTGGGTACTAAAGCCTTTTATAGCTTTTTACATTATTTAACTGAACCTGTTTTTCTACCCCGGCCTCAGCCTTTAAATTACTGATGAATAAGTGATCCGCATCATCGGCTAATATGGGTACCCTTATATCTTTGTTTAAAGAACCGAGTGTGATATTTGATAACGAAATATCATTTACATGCCTGATAAATAAACCATAGCTGGGTAAATTACCCCATTCGGTAGGGTCTGGATAGTCTTTTTCCTTTTCGGTTACTTTGGTAAGATCGCTTCGGTATTCTCCCTCTTTTAACCCGCCTTTATTGATAAGGCGGATATTGCTCAACTCGATGCTTTCTATTTTAACGCCCGGCACACCTGTAATAGAAGAACAGAAATTTCCCGTATTGTAGGCGGTTACATTGGTTATTGAAATATTACGCATTTTTCCAAAAGGCGGCTCCGGTGCTTCCTTAATATGCTTGCGGGCCCTGTTACCTAACCTCACAAAAATTGGGCATTCCGTACCTTCAATAACTATATTACTTACGGTAACGCCATCCATTACTCCCCCATCAACTATTTCAAGTGCGATACCGGTTTGCCCTATCCGCGGGGTTTTAAACACAGGTACCGTTAAACAGCGGGAGGGCTTTACCACACAGTTAGAGATCACTATATTTTTAAAACCTCCTGTTGATTCTGTACCGCATTTAATGGCGTTGCAAAAACTGCTGGCTATACAATTATTAATGGTAATATCTTCGCAAGGGGCCGCGCCGGTACTTTTTAAAGTAATACAGTCATCATCAGAATCAAGGATGCTGTTTGACAAAACAAAACGCCGGCAGCCATCAATGTCAATACCATCATTATTTTTATTGCTATGATTATAAACACGGATGTTATTAACCATCACATCTTCGCAATTAAGGTAGTGCTGGTTCCATACGCCCGAGTTTTGCATGGTGATATCTTGTACCGAAATATTTTTGCAGGAGATGAATAATATATTGCGGGGCCTTCCATCCTGATCATCAATAACATGCTGGCTGGGGCTATATCTGGAAAACTGCTTTGCGCCCTGTCCGTTTATAGTACCAAAGCCGCTAATGCCAATATTATCTGCACCCTCCGCATAGATCAGCGCATACCAACCACCCGGATCTTTTTGAGAACGGTATTTTGGTTGTTGCTGGCGCGGAAAGTCCTGATGATTAGTACTGCCATATAAAACTGCGCCCCGTTCAAGGGATAGCTCTACATTGTCTTTTAAAGTGATAGTACCACTTTTAAAATTGCCGGGTGGAATAACAACAGTACCACCGCCCGCTTTAAAACAGGCCTGAACAGCTTTATTAATTGCAACAGTACTTAACCTCGATGTATCATTTACAGCACCATAATCCAAAATATTAAACCGCTGCGCAATTGCATGCTGGCTGATAAAAAACATCAGCAACAAAATGAAGATCGATTTAAACAAGAGCCGGCAGCGTGCTACCAACTCTTGTTTTTTGTTATTTATTTTAATAACCATATCCCTGATGAAGGTTTGGGTTACTGCTTAGCGTAGAAGGACCATAAGGTAAGATCTCGCGTTGATTTGGTACAAAACTACCTGCCCAATCTGTAGTAAAGGCTGCTGAAAAAGCTGCTGCCCAGTTTACGCTGGTATACCCTGCCGGGGCTGTTGCCACAGAGGGCTGATAATAGCTTGAAGAATAAACAATCCCGGTAGCCGAATTATTAAGGAAGTACATTTTGGCCGGGCAATTATTATAAGGCGCTTGCAGCAACCTGTATTTGGCCAAATTTGCGCGGGTTTCTGCAAAAATGCTATTGATCAGGTTCCATCTGATCAGATCCCATTTCCTTAAACCTTCACCACCAAATTCAAACATTCTTTCGTTGGTAATAGCCGTAAAAAAGCCCAGATAATCTGTTGGTATAGTTCCCATTTTACTGGCATCGCCGCCAAAACCTCTCAGGCGTACTGATTTAAATGCGTTAATTGCGGCCTGGCTGGGTCCCTGGTTAATTTCATTATCTGCTTCGGCAAACATTAACAGCACATCAGAGTAACGGATCATCGGCCAGCTAATACCAGCATAAGCCGAAGTATTAGTAGGCAGGTTTACCGGGTTAGTATGCCAGTCGCGGCGGAATTTTGCCATAACAAAAGGCCCGAAAGAAGTGGCATAGCCAATATAATAACCTGAGCCGTTAATGGCATAAGTTGCTATAGTTACATCTTTACGCAGATCATTACTATCGAATTTGTAAAAATAGGTAGGCAGGGCAAAATCTGACCCGGAGCCATTGGAGTTAACGCGGGTACCATCAATATAACCGATCCTGCCATCTGAAACACCGGTTCCGCCGGAAAGCCCTACCTGGAAAAGTGATTCTCCACTGGGGTCTATCTTATGAGCATCAAAATTATCCTTAAACACAGATTGGAAGCTGGGGTTAAGCCCGTGTTTACCCGATGCCATAATTTCGCTGCACTCGTCAAGGGCAATTTTATAATATTTCTTATAATCAGCAGATCTTTCCATTTTTCTGGAAGCTGCACGCAGTGAGTAACCACCCCTAAAAAGTGCTATCCTGGCCCTTAACGCTTTGGCTGCGCCTTTGGTGATCCGCTCATCAGCGGCTACACCGGGGTCACCGCGCCATGGCAGTAAGCTGCCCGCTGTTGCCAGATCATTCAGGATATGATCGTAAATAGAATCGCGGTTTGTTGCCGGCAGGCTTAGATCGGGCTGATCTGTAGACGGAATATAAGGAGCCGGCACATCGCCCCAGCACTTAATCAGATCAAAATAAAACTGCGCCCTTAAAGTAAGCGCTTCACCATATAACCTTTGCAAACTGGCTTTTTCACCAGCCGAACCATTGGTATACAAATCCATTTTGGGAATGCCTTTAATGCAATGGTTTGCACGATCAACGCCGGCATAAAATATATTCCACTCGGCATCAAGTTCAGTATTGGTAGCCAAAGCATTGTAGCGGCTAAGTGCTTTAGCGCCGTTATCACCACCAATAATATTGGTATTACTGGCATTGCAATATGATTCATCACAATCGTTAGAAAAGTAATATTGAAGCCTGCCACCGTAACCGCGGTCGCCCGCAAGCGTAGCATAGGTGCCCAGTACAGCTTTTGTCGCATCAGAAACACTGCCAAAAACATAGTTTTCGTCAAAGGCAGAATTTGGGCTCAGGCTTAAATATTTTTGACAGGAATTAAGTGATAGTCCTGTTAAAAGCAATCCGGTTAATAAAAATAACCAGTATCTTATTTGAATTTTCATATTCTGAATATTTTTAAAATTTAACATTTGCACCTATAATAAATGTCCGGCTGCGTGGATAAGGCGAGGAATCAACACCAGGGGTAACATAGTTGGAATTCTTGGTACTCACTTCAGGATCCATTCCGGAATAACCTGTCAACACAGCTACGTTATTAACCGTACCATATATGCGCAAGCTGGTGCTCTTGAATTTAAGCAATGTTTTAAGGGGCATATTATAGCCTAAGGTGATATTATTGATCCTCAGAAAAGAACCATTTTCTACTGCCCATGAATCCAGTTCCAGGTAGTTTCCACCTTTAATAGGCTGCCATATTGTGGCATCCTTATTTAAAGCTGCCAGCACTTCAGGCGGTGCACCTGCAGGCACTGCTTTACCTCCTACAGTAATGGCATATTGCTGCAAAACACCGTTGGCATCAATAGTGCGCCAGCGGTTGTTCATGATAGATGTTAAGTTGGAGTAACTACCCGCATAGGCATTACTGAATTCAACCTTATCGCCGTTTAATATTTTATTGCCAAGCACAAAATTTACAAATATGCTCAGGTCAAAGTTTTTATAAACAAACTGGTTATTTATGCCACCTGTAAATTTTGGTTGTGCATTCCCTATGATGGTTTGGTCATTAATATTCACTAAGCCATCGCCATTCAGGTCTTTTAATTTTTTAGTACCCGGGGCCGGTGTACCTACTGAAGCGCTGTTATCGGCTACGCCAGGTTTTAAAATATAGGCGTGGTTAGTTGGGTTGTAATTAAAATCATTTAAGGTATACATCCCATCGGCTACATATCCCCAAATGGTACCCACCGGTTGGCCTACCTTCACAAGGTATTCATTACCGGCACCCCAGCCAGAACTGGCGAAATACTGGTTTGACACTTTAGACAGTTTAGTAACTTCATTATGATTGGTAGAGATATTGAAATTAACATTCCACCTCATGTCCTTTTTAGCAAAAATTACAGAACTCAGTTGTAATTCTAAACCGCGGTTTTGCACGCTGCCAACGTTTTGTAATTGCGTGGTGAAGCCAGAATTAGCTGCAACAGGCACGTTGATCAACAAATCGCGGGTATCATTCATATAAGCATCAATACTTACCTGCAAACGGCTGTTAAAAAAATTAATATCTAAACCGGCATTGCGTGAAAGCGTAGATTCCCATTTCAAATTGGGATTGGCCAAACTGTTAATGGCATAACCGGGATAAAGGGTATTATTCAGGCTGTAAGGTGTTGCATTTGACCGGTATAAGGAAGTATAAAGAAAGTCATTAATGCGGTTGTTACCAGCCAAACCATAGCTAACGCGAAGCTTTATATCAGAAACAAAATCTGTTTTCTTAAAGAAGCTTTCGTCAGAGATACGCCAGGCGGCTGAACCCGATGGAAAGTAACCCCATTGATGCCCCGGCGCAAATTTTGAAGAACCATCTGCCCTTACATTAAAAGTTACTAAATATTTGCCCTTATAACCATAATTTACCCTTGAAAAATAAGATGTGATCCGGCTTTTTGAATCACCGGCGGTTGGGTAAAGCGGTGTGGAGGTTCCCAGGCTTAGCTGTGAAAAAGCTTTTTCAGGTGTAATACCAATGGGGAAATAACGGATCTGATCGGTTTGTGTTATTGCAGAGACCTCATAATTTTCTTGCCCTAAAAGCACATTGATCGCGTTATTTTTATGGAATGCAGATTTGAAGGAACGGTTAGAGAACGTTAGTACGGTATTTTCATTTATAGAAGATGTACTGCTGTTTGTAATATTTACAATAGGTTGCCCGGCACTGTTGCTGATGGCATTATAAGTATTAAAATCATCAAACACATCAAGTTTACCATCGGTTTTATTGATACCACCTGTAGCCCGAATGGACAAGAAATCATTAAGGGTATAATTAAGATAGCCGCTTATAGTAGTATTTCTGGCATTGTTATGCCTGTAAGAAGCATTGGCAAATTCAATAGGATCAATGAGATAATAGCCTGTTGAATTAGTTAAAGCAAAATAAGCTGCATCCTGGGCATCATTCGGATCGGTAGAATTAAGCAGGAATGGGCGGTATTTGACCGAGTTTCGCAAGCGGTTGTTGGTAACGTTGCCTGAAGCACTTGTTCCGCTCCCATCAATGCCTTGATTATTATAACCAATGCTTACCCCTACCTTTAACTGATCTGAAATGATATGATCAAAACGCATGTTAACAAGGTTACGGTTGTAGGCCGAATTGATCATAATACTCTTCTCATTATTGTTGGTATAGCTAACATTAAAAGTGGTGGCTTTATCGCCGCCGGTAATACTGGCATTATGGGTTTGTGTAAGTGCACTACTGCCAAATGTTAATTGTTGCCAGTCTACATTTGGTTTATTTCTAATCACATCCAAACCAGCCCATGAGTTACCATATTGCGTTGTAAAACTAACGCTGTCTGCTGTGGTGCCTCTTGTCTTTTCCCAGTTGTATTCAATAAATTCTTTGGGGTTCATTACGCCGAATTTATTGGCCAGTTTGTTAACCCCTACAAAATAATTGTAGGCCACAACAGTTTTCATAGCCTTACCACCTTTGGTAGTGATAATAACAACTCCGTTAGCGCCCCTTGCACCATAAATAGCGGTTGAAGCTGCATCTTTTAAAACATCAACAGCTTCAATATCCTGGGGTGATATTTTATTCAGGGCATCTTCTATCTGTACACCATCCACAATATATAGCGGTGTGTTATCCTGTGTAATAGAGCCGCCGCCTCTTATTTTAATGGTTACGGCAGCGTTTGGCCCTCCTTCAGTTGTGCTGATGTTTACACCTGCAAGGCGGCCTTCCAATGCTTGTAAGGCAGAATTAACGGGGATATCTTTTAATTGAGCAGCGCTAACTGATGAAACCGCGCCGGTCAGGTCCCGCCGGGATTGTGTGGCATAGCCAATAACTACGGTTTCGTTCAATGTGGTATATTGTTCAACCAATGCTACATTGATAACTGTTTTATCAGCAACTTTAATTTCCTGGGTTTGGAAACCAATAGAGCTGAATACAAGTATGGTATTCTCGTCGGGCACCGTTATTTTATAACTGCCATCCACATTGCTTACCGCGGCATTTTGTGTGTTTTTTATTTTAACCGTTACACCCGGTAAAGGCTGGTTCTTATCATCAGTGACCTTACCGATAATAACGATACTTACTTTTTGGGGATTGACCTTTTCTGCAATAACTTTTTTCCTGATCACTACGGTGTTATCATTATTAAAAAGAATATCTACAGACAAATTAGCAAAGCACTCTTTGAGCACATTTTTTAAAGGCGCTTTATTAACGCTCAGCGAAACATGATCAATCTCCTTAATCAGGTCGGCATCACAAATAAAGTTGTAACCAGTTTGTTTGGTTAACTGATAAAACACCTGCTTAATAGAGGCATCTTTAACATTAATACTCACTTCCTGAGCGTAACTTGATGCGCTAACCTGCAAGCAGGTGACCATCAAAATAACAATTGAGAGCTTCATAATCAGCAGGAATTTAAGCGTATAGCAGGTTCTATTCCTACACTTGTGTGCAGTAAAATTTTTATACATTTGTTTAGGATTAATAAATAATTGGTTGTCTATATCAATTGGCTTGTTATCCATATTAGCCTGGAGCTAACATAGCCGGGGGTGGTTGCAACACTCCCGGTTTTTGGATAGAAATTAAGTATTTATTGGGCGATAACGGTTACCCTCCTTCCTTCTATTAAAAAATGGACCCTTTCGGTTGATTCGATGTTCCTGAGTAAATTAGCTAAGCTTTTGTTGCGGGAATAATTTCCTACAAAGCTGATATCTTTCATATTCCCCTTAAAAACCACATCAATATCATACCATCGGGAAATCCGTTTCATGAGACTGGTAATATTTTCATTATTAAAAATAAACATCCCGTTTCTCCAGGCCATTACTTCATCGCTATCTGCGGGTTTAATTAGCAGGGAGGATGCGCCTATATCATTAACAGCCATTTGCCCTGGTTTCAGTATGGTCTGCTTATCGCGGTAAAGTAATTTTACTGAACCTTCTAATAAAGTGGTATGTATAACACGGTCATCACTATAAGCCTCAATATTAAAATGAGTACCTAATACTTCTACCTGTTGCCGGTCATTCACATTCACTTTAAAAGGCATTTTCGCATTTTTGGCCACTTCAAAATAAGCTTCTCCCTTAAGTGAAACTTCCCGGCTGGTGCCGCTGAATGCTGTTGGATAAGTGAGCGATGAGGCTGAATTTAAGTAAACACGTGTGCCATCTGCCAACACCAGGCCATACTGCCCTCCCTTTGGTATTGTAATGGTATTCCATTGCAACCCTTCCTGTGCGTTGGTATTTACAGCGGTGGCATAAACCAGCTGACCATCTTTTACTTTTTGGATCGTTGTACCTTCCTGCCTGGCAATTTGCCCATTTTGCGCGCTATTCAGAATTACTTTGCTGCCGTTGGCCAGGGTTAACACAGCGTTATTGTCGCCAGGCATAATATCCGGTGTTTTTGGCTTTTCCAGTTGCGCTGTAAGGGCGGGTTGCTTTTGTGAAGTATACCATAGTAAGCTTACCGAAACTAACAATAGGATAGATGCTGCTATTTTAAGCCACCAGTACTGATTCTTTTTTTGGTATTGCGCCTGCTCAACAATCTGCTGGTAGATCTGAAGGCTTCTTTGCTCAGAAACATCAACCAATGATGGGTCATTTGAAAGCTCATCCCACGTATGATCTAACATCTGCTGAAGATCTGCCTCCAGTGCCGGATCTTTTAGTAATGATTTTAACTCCCGCAATTCCGCGGCGGTGCATTGATCATCAATATATCGTTGGTACAGATACAGCAATCTTGTATTAGTCATAATTGGTTAGGGTTGCAGGCATAGGATATGCCTGCTTTCTAAATACATAGACGCTTGGGAAACACGTTCGGAGTATAGGCGGCAAAAATAATTTTATGTTAGTGTAAGTTCCTTTTTAATGAGACTACTTAACATTAAAAAAATCACTAATTTTAAGAAAATCAAAACTAAAATCAATCCAATGAGAAAGGTAATCTACGCCATCAACATGAGCCTGGATGGTTGCTGTGACCACACCAAATCAGTTGGCTATGAAGAAATACATGAATATTTTACAGACCTTATGCGAGATGTTGACCTACTTGTATATGGGCGTAAAACTTACGAATTGATGGTTCCTTTTTGGCCTGATGTTGCAAAAAAACAGTCTATGGGCAAAGTAGCGAACGAATTTGCCCGAATATTTGACTCCATAGGCAAACTTGTTTTCTCCCGAACGTTAGACAGGGTTGAAGATAAAAACACGAGAATTGTTCGGACAAACCCTCAAGACGAAATATTGAAATTGAAACAGGAACAAGGCAAGAATATTTTGCTTAGTGGTGTAAGTCTTTCTTCACAACTGATAGAACTTGGTTTGGTTGATGAATACTGTTTTGTTTTCCAACCTATAGTTACAGGAGAAGGGAGGCGGATGTTAGAAGGAATTAGCCTACAGGAGAAATTAGAATTAAAACTTGTGGAGTCAAAGATTTTTCAATCAGGATGTGTTGCGCTTCGTTACTTAAAACAGTGACGGAAAAATGGTTGATCAGTATAAAGGTGGCCGAGCTTCAATCTCTTGTTGATCATCAAAAGTGCATAAAGCGTATCATTAAATAAAAAAATAACAGTTAGCCCAGGCAGTTATGATGAACCGCGATATGCAGCAAAATAACAACAATACCGGCGTTGCTGTGAATATCTATATAAGCGCGTAAAGAGCGTAAGGCATGCTGCATATGAGTTTTAACCGTAAGCGGAGAAATAGCCAGGCGCTCTGCCGCTTCGCTGTATTTTAATCCTTCGACACGGCAAAGCGTGTACACCAATTTTTGCTGAGGAGTTAGCAGATCAAGAGCTTTGTTAAAGATATGAGCGGTTTCATTTACCGAAATAGTTTCTTCTGTGAGGTTATCCGCTTCTTTCCAATCGTTACACAATTCCTGGTTTATCATCAATTCCAGGTTATGCCTGCGCAAGGCTGTAATAGCAAGGTTGCGGGTAATGGTTCTGAGATAACATTCCAGGTTTTCAATCTCTGCCAGGTTTTTATGCTGCCATATTTTTAAAAATACATCCAGGAGTATTTCTTCTGCCTGCTCCCTGGATTTTATGATCTTTAAAGCATAACTATATACCTTTTTTCGATACCTGTCAAATATTCTGCGAAATGCCAACTCATCTCCTGACGAGGTTTTGCTTAATAACAACCGCTCCTCATTAAATGAATTATCATTAAATGAATTTACTTCAGGCATAACTAGTTTAGAAAAATCAGGTTTACAATGATATCAAATTTAAAAATTTCTACACGGTAAATCCTAATATATTTTAAAATGCCGGTCGCATTATGATTGGTGGCCAATTCCATTGTAAAAGAACAACAAGCATCATATCTTTACAAGGTAATTGACATATGGATATATGAATAACATAACTATGACCAATATAATTTTATTATTAGCCGCAACAACCACGGCTTTAATAGCCGGGTTGTTTTATGCTTACAGCTGCTCCGTAAATATTGGTTTGGGCCGCCTGCCCGACAGGGAGTACATAGCTGCCATGCAATCCATCAACAGGACTATTCAAAACCCGCTTTTTTTTGCAAGTTTTATGGGAACATTAATATTGCTTCCGTTAAGTGCATATTTACATTATCCGTTACCATTACAAGGCAAATTTTTATTGTTGCTGATTGCAGCCGTGGTATATGCGATTGGTGTATTTGGGGTAACTATTTTTGGTAACGTGCCCTTGAATAATGCACTGGATAATTTTAATTTGCAAACCGCGTCTGTAAATGAAATTGCTAATCAAAGAATAAAATTTGAGCAGCCCTGGCTACTTTTACACAACATCCGTACTGTATGCTCGGTAGTTTGCCTTTTGTTAACATTAGTTGGCGTGTCAATGAACTCAAGTTCTACCTAAACCCTGAAACTATTTGCCGGTGTGAACCGGAACAGACAATTACCACGATCAATGATCTGATGAGGCCACAACCACAGGTTTAGTCTTATCGCGCTTAGCAACAAATAATAACAAAGGCAGCACCACCGCAAAAAATAACCCGATAAGGAAATAAGCATCCAGATAACTGGAGAATGAAGATTGTTTTACTACCACTTTTTCTATCAGTTGCATGGCTTTTAATTTAGCATCTAACAAGCTGAAACCTTTTTGCTGGAACAAGCCTGTATAAGTACTTATCCGGTCTGCAGTAAGCGGGTTATCTGGTGTAATATGCGTTATCAGATCCATACGGTGTGATGCTACCCTCCGTGCCACATAAGTATTGATGATGGAGATACCAAATGAACCGCCCAACTGCCGCATCATATTATTTAGGGCAGTGCCTTGCGGCATATCTTTAGCCTCTAAAGAGGATACGGCAAGTGTCCCTAACGGAACTGTTAAAAGCGCCATGCCTATGGCACGGAATATTAAATTTACACTGATATCAAATGCCGGCGTCTCCAGGTTTATGCGCGACATTGACCAATTGAAATAAATAAAACAGAAAAAACCCAGCAATACTATCAAGGCCGGTGAAACACCTTTCTGCAATAACTTACCGGTTAAGATAAGTGCTAATACTGCTATAATTGAACCCGGTAAAAGTAAAAGCCCTGATTGTGTAGGTGTAAAACCCAATAAGCGTTGCGCAACCACAGGCGTAAGATAGATAGAGGTATACATACCCATCCCGGTTATAAAAGTGAGCACGGCGGCAATGCTTAACGATCTGAACCGTAGTATGCGCAAGTTAACCACCGGGTTTGGCGTAGTTAATTCCCATATCACAAATGCGACAAGCGATATGAGTGCCAAAACTGAAAGGAAAACAATATACCCGGCAGCAAACCAATCATCAGTCTCGCCTCTTTCCAACACTGTTTGTAAGGAGCCTATCCCAATAATTAAGAGAAAAATCCCTACCCAGTCTATTTTTTGAAGCTTTTGTTTGATGGCAGGTTCATATAGCAAAAAGAAACAGGAAACCGCTGCTGCTATACCTATTGGGATGTTGATATAAAATATCCAGGGCCATGAGTAGTTTTCGGTGATATAACCTCCCAAAGTTGGGCCAATAGTGGGCCCAATGAAAATACCTATTCCAAACAACGCGCTTGCGGTTGCCTGCTTTTCTTTAGGGAAGAGCTCAAATACTACGGTTGCCGAAACGGAAAGCAAAGCACCACCGCCTAATCCCTGCAAAAACCTGAAGGCTACCAGTTCCCATATACCGGTAGCATTACCGCATAAAAAGGAACAAACCGTAAATAAAATGATTGATCCTATATAATAATTTCGCCTACCCAGGTTAACGGCTAAAAAACTGGTCATGGGTATAATAATAACATTGGCAATTGCATAAGATGTTATTACCCATGAGGTATCTTCCAGGGTTGCACCAAGGTTACCACTCATATAATTGAGCGCTACGTTTACAATAGAGGTATCAATCAGTTCCATTATTGCAGCGGCAATAACAGTTATTAAAAGTATTTGTCGTTTTAAAGGGCTCATGTTGCACTATACCAATTGGTATATTTTTATTGATAGATATTCCAGTTAAATGATATTTTATTTGTGTCTGATTATTCAATATATACCGATTGGTATATATTAAGTCAAAAAAAATTATTTTTGTATTTGCTTGATAAGCAGTTCAATGGTTTTTACAACATTATCCATACTGGTATGGTCATTGGTAATACGGGCTATCATCACCCCGCCTTCAATCAGCGCAATTATTGATACTGCTGTTTGCTTAACATCAACATCTTCCCTAAACTCACCTGCTTTTATTCCCTGCTCAATTAACCGGTTTAAGCTGTTTTGCCATTTAAGTACAGCTTTAGCCGCCCTTTCCTTCAATAGGCCGTTGGTATCGTCTGCTTCAATGGCGGTATTTAATATTGGGCACCCGCCACGGTTTATAGGGCTCCTGGTAATGTTTTTATAAACCTTTGCGTAAACCATTAACTTATCATGGTAAGTTGCGGCTTTTTCTACCTGCTCAATAGTCAATTTTGCTATCCGGGCATAGTTATAATCAAATACTGCTAATGCTACTTCTTCTTTATTCTCAAAATTACCATAGATACTTCCCTTAGTAAGCCCGGTGGCTTCTGTAAGGTCAGATAGTGAAGTACCGGCAAAGCCTTTTTTGTTAAAGATCTCTGCAGTACTTTCAATAATGAAGTTTTTTGTACGTTCTGCTTTTGAGGTTGCCTTATTCATAAAACAAATATACCACTTGGTATTTATTATTTCATCATTTAATGGCAATATTTGAGATAGTATAAAATAAAGTCCCCGAAACTCCATTCCGGGGACTTTTTTGAGGAGTATTTTATAATTTACAAGGCATCGGCCCCTGCGGATGCAACTTCATGGTCCTGATCAACAGAACCTCCGGATACGCCAATAGCACCGATTATCTTACCATCGGCATCTTTAAGTACCACACCGCCCGGGAAAGTTATTAATCCGCCGTTAGAGTGTTCAATGTTATACAATGGGCCACCGGGCTGCGAAAGTTTACCTATTTCGCCGGAGTTCATATCAAAGAAGCGAGCGGTTTTGGCTTTTTTAATAGAAATATCTATTGACCCCAGCCAGGCGTTGTTCATCCGGTGGAATGATACCAGGTTAGCACCTTCATCTACAATAGCTATATTCATGGGGACGTTGATTGCCCTTGCTTTCTCTTTCGCGGCTTCTGACAGTTTCTCTGCCTGTTCTAATGTAATGCTCATGTTGTTGGGTTTGATTATTTAAATAACATGGATGTATAAAGTATGTTTCGGAATTAAAACTGAACTTTATTTATGTTGTTGGGTAAGCCGTAATTGAATTATTAAATATTATCTTGTACTACCTTAACCAACAAGCAATTACAATGGAAGAACCGCAACAACCGCAGCACAATGAAAAATTTCAACTTTTAACAGAATGGAGCAAGTGGCTTATCACCATTAATTTTGCTGCTGCTACAGGTTGTACTATTGTATTTCAAAAAGCGGTGGAAAATGGCGCTGAGAAGTTAATTGGCCCATTGCAATTGGCAATTCTTTTTTTTGCTATCTCGATAGTTATCGCTGTAGTATTGATTTTTCTTATTTCTATAGGGTATCTTAAAACCTTAAACAAAAGCTTTTGGATAGCGGTGGCACAATTAGCGTGTTTTCTTCTCGCCTTAGTGTTTTTTGGAATATGGATCAAAATTAAAGCTTGTACAAAACCTAAGCCTGAACCTGCACGTTGTGTTATGTGCAAAACTCCTTGAAGTTTACCGGCAATATCAAAACATAAAAAAGGGAGGTGTTGTAAACAACACTCTCCCCTTACCGCACGCACACTAAAACATGCGGCACCTTTCGTTATGCATTAATTGCACCTATATTTTTTAATAATTTACGGTTCTCCCTTTTGTGGATAAACTTGTAAACTATAGCATATATAACCGGTAAAATAAGCAGGGTGAGTATGGTTGAAGTAACTAAACCGCCTATCACCACTATAGCCAAAGGTTTCTGAGTTTCTGACCCGATACCTGTTGATATTGCAGCCGGCATTAAACCAATGGCAGCCATCAGGGCGGTCATCACTACCGGGCGCACACGTGATATTACACCGCTTAATATAGCATCGTCCAAATGCTTGCCTTCTTCCAGGTTCTTGCGGAATACTGATATCAGGATCACCCCGTTTTGAATACAAACACCAAACAATGCAATAAAACCAATGCCCGCCGATATACTGAAGTTGATACCGGTAAGGTGTAGTGCCAGGATACCGCCTATAAGCGCGAATGGTACGTTCATGATAACCAGCAGGGCATCTTTTGCATTACCAAACATCATATACAGTATTAAAAAGATAACCAGCAAGCAAATAGGCACCACATGCGACAGGGTTTTTGATGCACGGATCTGGTTCTCAAATTCTCCGTTCCAGGTAAATGCATAACCGTGGTCAAGCTTTACCGCGGCATTAACTTTTTGCTGCGCCTCGGCAATGGTACTACCCAAATCGCGGCCACGAACCGAGAACTTCACGGCTATGTAACGGGTATTATTATCCCTGAAGATAAACGCCGGACCAGTTAGTTCTTTTATGGTTGATATCTCCTGTATGGATATTTTAGAGCCGTTAAGCGTTGGCACCATCAGGTTCTTGATCTTATCTTCGGTATCGCGGTATTGCTGCTGGTAACGGATCCTGATATCAAATTTACGTTCACCCTCATATAACTGAGTTGCAGCTTTACCGCCAATAGCCATTTCAATAACCGAGTTAGCATCGGCAGTGGCAACACCATATAAGGCCATTTTACGCTGATCAAGCTCTATCCTAAACTCCGGCTGACCTAAGTTGCGCAATACGCCTAAATCGTCGACACCTTTAACATCTTTCAGCACCTTCATCACCGCATCGGCTTTTTTGTCCAGTTCGTTAAAATCCGGACCAAATATTTTTACCGCCATACTCGCGTTTACACCAGCCACAGCTTCATCCACATTATCGCGGATAGGCTGCGAATAGTTGAACACAATACCTGGCAATTTGCGCAGCTGCTGATCCATCTGGTCTATTAATTGCTCTTCGCTCAAGCCGCTTGGCCATTCATTCTTTCTCTTAAGATCCACCTGGATCTGTACGTTGAAGAAACCCTTAGGGTCGGTACCGTCATTGGTGCGGCCAACCTGTGCCAGCGTTTGTTTTACCTCGGGGAATTTCTCCAGTATCTGCATCATCTTTTGGTTGATGTTCTCCGCCTGCTTTAATGATACGCTCATTGGTAACTCGGCTTCTACCCAAAGGGCGCCCTCGTTCAAATCAGGCAAGAATTCTGTACCTAAGAATTTAGCCGAGAAGAAGGTAAGCGCCATAAAGCTGAACGCTACTATTAAGCTCCATTTTTGATTTTTGTAGGTAAAGCCAAACATCTTGCGGATACCATTCTCAAAGAAGATAACTACAGGGTTATGCTTTTCTTTAACGTTCTTTCTTAACAGGATGCTTGACAGTGCAGGCACCAGTGTAAGCGTGAACAGCAGCGCGCCCAGTAAAGCAAAACCCAATGTATAAGCCAATGGCGAAAACATTTTACCCTCCACCTTTTGGAAAGCGAAAATGGGTATCAAACAAGTAATGATGATAAGTTTAGAAAAGAAGATGGCTTTTCCCATTTCGGCACCAACGTTTTTAAACAGGCCCAGCTTTGCCAGTCCGTTAAATTTTTGCATGCCTACTTCCTGTGCTTTATGATCAAGGGCCACAAAGATCCCTTCAACCATTACCACCGCGCCATCTATGATGATCCCGAAATCTACCGCCCCCATTGATAGCAGGTTGGCCGTCATACCCTTAATGCGCATACAAATAAAGGCAAACAGCAGTGCCAGCGGAATAATGATGGCTACAGTTAAAGTTGTCCGCCAATCGGCCATGAACAGGAATACGATCACGGTTACCAGCACTATACCTTCTAACAAGTTATGGATAACCGTTTCGGTACAAAAATCCATCAGGTTGGTACGGTCATAAAAGGTATCTATCTTAACATCCTTTGGTAGTATGTTATCATTCAAGTCGGTAACCTTATCCCTAATTTTCTGTAATACCTCGGCAGGGTTCTCGCCCTTGCGCATTACTATAATACCTTCAATTACGTCCTTTTGCCTATCGCGACTCACCTGGCCTAAACGGGGCAAACCACTTTCCTTAATATCGGCAACGTTACGTGCCAGTATAGGTACGTTGTTTACATTTTTTATGATGATGTTCTCTATCTCGCTGATATTATTGATCAATCCAATACCACGCACCACAAATGCCTGGTCATTCTTTTCAATAACATCGCCACCCACGTTTATATTACTACGGTTAATGGCATTGAAAACATCAAGCGAGGTTAACCCGTACTTTTGCAGCAGGGATGGGTTAACACTTACTTCATAAGTTTTTTCCTCACCGCCAAAACTGTTTACATCGGCAACACCCTGTATTGATTTAAACTGGCGATCAAGCACCCAATCCTGTATAGCGGTTAACTCGTGGATAGATTTGGTTTTGCTTTTTAATGTATAACGATAGATCTCTCCGGTTGGGCCGTATGGCGGTTCTACTTCTGGCTTAACACCATCAGGCAGGTCGGCATTTTGCAGCCGGCTTAATACTTGCTGGCGTGCAAAGGCATCATCCACATCATCATCAAAAATAATACGCAGGTATGATAGGCCGAATGAAGATGTGGTACGCAGATTTACCTTTTTTTGAACGGAGTTTAAAACAGTCTCCATAGGGATGGTTATCATTTTCTCCACCTCTTCGGCACTGCGGCCGGGCCACTGTGCAATTACAATTATTTGCGTATTGGTAACGTCTGGGAACGTTTCTATAGGGGTATTCAAATAGCTCCAGACGCCCAATACAGCCAGCACCGCAGTCATAAAGAACACCATCGCCCGGTGCCGGAGCGAGAAGTGTATGATATTTTTAATTAGCTTGTTCATTTGTTTTTTTGAAGAGTCAAGAATCAAGAGCCAAGAATCAAGAGATTCCCTAAGAGCCTGATTTGACTATATGCATTTACCTGTTGTTATTTTTTTGTCTTGATTCTTGACTCTAAATGTCTTGATTCAATTAATCTTCTGTTAAAGCGTTATAAAGCAGTAGCTGACTTTTCGAAACCACTTTATCCCCCGGTTTTAAACCCGAGGCTATATAGGTAATGTCATCAACCGTTTTAATTATGCTTACCTCACTTACTTTTAAATTGCATTTGCTGTTGTATACAACCACAAAGTTTTTGCTGCTATCAAATATCACTGCCGATGATGGGATAGCCACCGAGCTTGAACCTTCTTTGTTAGTGATAAGTACGTTAGTGAACATCTCCGGCTTTAACAGCATATCTTTATTACTTAAAGCGATGCGCACTTTCATTACCTTGTTATCCGGGTCAAGTACCGAGCTTATTTCATCAACTTTGCCATTGAAAACCTTATCAGGATAAGCCAGCGTAGTTATTCTTGCGTCATAGCCTTTTTTTATCTTGGCTATGTCTGTTTCAAATACGTTTGCCCAAATCCAAACATCTTTCATGTTTGATATGGTGAACAGGCTGCTGCTGTTATCCGGGCGGATAAAGTTGCCTGCTGTAATATTCTTTTCTACTATATAACCATCGCCCGGCGCTTTAATAACAAGCGAGCCGCTGGCATTGGTGTTACCTCCGCCATTAATAGCAATCTGGTCGCGGACTTTGCTATTTGCGGCTACAGCTTTGTTATAATTTTCTTTAGCCTCGGTATAATCGCGCTCGCTTGATATACCATTCTTGTAAAGGTATTCGGCTTGCTCTAACTGGCGTTTGCTAATGGCCAGATCGGCTTTGGTAGAGGAGAGGTCGGTATAGTTACCTGCAACATCGGCACTGCGTAATACCGCAAGGGTCTGGCCTTTTGTTACTTTATCGCCCAACGATACCTTTACTTCCATTACCTGGCCGCTGGTAAAAGGGAACACCTTTACTACCTTATTCTCATCAAACGATACCTCGCCGGATAGTGCGAGCTCATCTTTCATTTGGGTGGTTTTGGCGGTATCAATTTTTATCATTTTTGACAGGGAATCGCTTATGCAAACCTGTTTAGTTTCCATCGTTCCCGTTTTTTTCTCCTGGCAGGATGCAAGACCTATAAAACCAATTGCTATATATAATATTTCCTTTTTCATTGCTTTATGCTGTGCTGATATAGTGCTGTTATAATGGGGTTACTACCGTTGTACCTACCGCGAAGTTGAGGTCGGCAATGGCTTTTTGCAGGTTAAGCTGCTGTTGTAATATTTTTAGTTTGGTTTCGCGGTATGAGTCAAAAAAGTCAATAAACTCCTGTAAACCCACCTGCTTTTGCTGAAAACTCTTCTGCATACTTTTATATAACTGATCATATTTATTATAAAAATCAGTTTCGTTAGTGCTTAGCAATTGCTGGCTCAGCCTGTATTGGTCCACCGCCGAATACACGTCATTCTTTAATTGCATTTCGTTACTTTGAACGGTGTACTCCTGGCTTTGGGCCATTAGTTTCGCATTTTTAATATTACCCTGGTTGCGGTTGAATAGTGGCAGCGGCAAGCTTATTTGTAAGCCTACATAGTTATTGGCATAGCTGCTATGCTGGTCATAAGCGCTCCCAATGGTAACATCGGGCACGGCCATTGCTTTTTGCAGGGCAAGGCTGTGAACGTTTTGATCAAGCAGGTAACGGTTAGCCAAATAATCACCCCGAAAGGTTTTTGCCTGCTCTGCCAGGGCGGCGGCGTTTAGCGTAGTATCGGTATTATTAAAAGTAATTTGAGGGGATATAAATTGTGTTTGGTTAGCAGCCAACAAGGTTTTCAATTCGCTTTGCAGGTCATTTATCTGGCGGTCTATCTCAACCAAATCATTCTGTAAACCAAAATTCAATGCCTTTAACCGGATAACATCTTTTAGCGAGTTGTTACCCGCCTGGTAAGATTTTTCAATGGCGTTAACCATATTGGTTGCCGATGTTATTTCTGTTTGATAAACCTTACGCTGATCTAACAAATTAGCCACCTGCGAAAAATCAAGCAATAGGTTATAGTGCAGGTTTCGCAGCAGATCATTAAACTGCGCCTGTTGAATTTGCACGCCATCATTAGCTATCTGTATTTGTTTGCCGCGCTTACCGGCAGTTTTTATAAGCTGACTTATCTGTACAAATACTTGTCCGCTACCATTGCTGTGGTCAAAGAATTTTTTGTTGGCATCAGTAATGTTTTGGTCGGTGCTTAAAATAGGATTGTCCCAAAGTTTGGCTTGCTGCACCAAAGCCTTTGAAGCATCTACATTATACTTTGAGGCAAGCAGATCAAGGTTCTTATCTAAAAAAGCTTTTTCGGCTTCCTTAAAAGTGATCTTAAGCGTATCTGTTTGCGCATATGCGCCTTGTGCCCCCATAAATATCAGGGCGAAAAAGGCTAAAAAACGGATATATCTGATTAACATGAGTGCAATAGTAATTTGATAGACCAAAACTATTGTACCCGTATTAGAGGCGCATTAAAACGAAATTAGAATAGCATTAGAATTTAGAGCCTCACCCTGCCCTCTCCAAAGGAGAGGGTAATGAGATGTGGGTTGCATAGTTGTTAAGTCCTCTCCTTTGGAGAGGATTTAGGTGAGGCTATCGGATTGTCTTTTAAAAATTCTACTATGAATGTACTACCTTGTCCGCTTGCCGAATTTACCCGAATGGTACCTTTAAACAGTTCAATGATCTTACTGGTAATGTACAAACCAATACCACTGCCTGCTATTGACCTATCCCGGTTTGCACGGTAAAATGGCCGAAAGATCTTTTCCAGATCTTCTTTGCTGATGCCCGGGCCTTCATCTGTAACGGTTATTTTTATATGGTTGGTAGTCGCTTCAAAATTCAGAACTACCGGGTACGGCGCCGAATATTTAAAGGCATTATCAATAATATTATTCAGGGCTATGTATAGCATTGATTTGTGAGCAGGAATGGCTAGCATCTCTTCATCTTCGGGCAGGTTAGCCAATTGTATTTTTAGCATACCCGGCCCTTTTTTATTTGCCCAGTGCTCTTCCAACTCCCATATCAATTCATCAACCCTTACCGGGGTAAGTATAGCCTGGGTATAGTTCAGATCTACCTGTGCCAACTCCATCAAGCTGGTGATGGTTTCCTGGAGCCGGCCACCGTCATTAGCTATTGAGCGTAAAACCCGTTTATATTCCTGTTGGTCGCGGTCTTTATCAAGGGCCACTTCTACCTCGCCCATAATGCTGGTTAGTGGTGTGCGCAGCTCATGCGATGCGTTGGCCACAAAGGTTTGCTGTAATTCAAAGGCGTTTTGTAAATGTGCCAGCAGGCGGTTAAAGTTATCTATCAGCTCATAGATCTCATCTTTACTTTTTACCTGCCCTACCCGCAAATGCAGGTTGCTCGACCGTATATTTCTTATCTCGGCAATGATCTTATCCACCGGCGAAAGCGCTTTTTGGGCAAACATTCGCCCGGCGAAGAATAGACCGGTACCAAAAATAATGAATAAGATCCCCGTGAGCTTGCCCAGCATAACCAACCTGCGGGAGGTATTAACATCTACTGCCGAAGCCAATATCACATAGTTACCCTGATTATCCTTATATGACCTGCCTACTACTTTTCGGTTACCTTCTTCATATTGCAAGTACCCATCTTTACGAACCTGATTTATGACATCTTGGGTCCAATAGACATTGTGCTTCATATCAAAAGCCGACAAATTATTATCGTCATAGATCCGGATCACCTCATCAGGTAATTTCTCCAGGTACTTTTGCTGTATCTGCAGCATGGAATCGGCAGCCAGTTCATCAGCCTTTAAATATAGCTGTGATGCCAGGTTAGTACGATCTGTTAAACGATTATAAAAATCAGCAGTAAAAAAAGAAAAGACGGCTACATAAACAGCCACCAAAACCAACAGCAGCGCCCCTGAGCTTATCAGCGTAAAATAAAGGGAAAGGCGGGTTTTGATCTTCATGGATTGCTTAGTCCTTTAAAATATAGCCCATGCCAATAACCGTGTGGATCAGCTTTTTTTCAAACCCTTTTTGAATTTTGTTGCGCAGATAGTTTACATAAACATCAACCATGTTGGTGCCTGTATCAAAGTTTATCCCCCAAACGCGTTCCATTATATACTCGCGTGATAGCAGCTTGGCTGGGTTTTTAATAAACAGTTCCAGCAGGCTATACTCTTTGGCTGTAAGCAAAATTTGCTTGCCTTCGCGCTCCGCGGTCTTGTCCCAGGTGTTAAGTTTAAGGCCGCCAAAACTTAAAATATGACTATCGCCATCTGCCAATTTCTTCCGGCGGAGCAGTGCCTCTATCCGGGCAAGCAGCTCGTTAAAATGGAAGGGCTTTACCAAATAATCATCAGAGCCGGAGTGCAGGCCGTTCACTTTATCATCAATAGTACCTAACGCGCTCAGCATTAAAACGGGCAACTGTGGCTGATGCTTGCGCAGTTGGCGACAAAGTTCAATACCACTCATGCCGGGCAGCATTACATCCAGTATCACCAGGTTATAGTCCTTCTGCAATATCATGTCAAGGGCGGCCTCGCCGTTGTCGGCAATATCTACTTCGTAATTATGCTCGTTAAGGCCTTTTTTTATAAACGATGAAACTTTGTCTTCATCTTCAACCAGGCAAATATTATCCATTCTATATTAATGCGCGAATTATAAAAATGTGTTATACCATGTAGGGGTAAAGTTAAACTTTATTGTACTAAGGTTATGAAAATATTAGTTACAGGCTCCACCGGGTTTATTGGCCGGCAGCTTACTTTAACCCTTGCTAATAACGGCTATGATGTAAAAGCATTGTGCCGCGATACCAACCACCCTTACTTACCCAAACATAAAAATATTGAACCTGTAAAAGGCGACATACTGGATACTTCCAGCCTGCACAACGCTATGCAGGGCTGCACCCAGGTATACCATACCGCCGCGCTGGCCAAAATGTGGTGCAGGGACGAAAACGATTTCCAGCAAACTAATGTTACCGGTACCCGTAATGTGTTGGAAGCAGCCGCAAATTTGGGCGTACAAAAAACAGTATATACATCTACCTGTGGCGTTTGGGGACCAACTTTAAAATTTCCTTTAACCGAGAATGAGCCGCGCATTGTTGGCTTCCCGATAGCTTATGAACGCACCAAGTACCTGGCCGAACTGGAGGTTAACCAGTTTGTAAAAAAAGGGCTAAATGTAGTTACTGTAAACCCATCCCGTGTGTTTGGGGAAGGCCCGGTGACCGACAGCAATACCGTAGGTAAAATGGTTTATGGTTATTTGAGGGGCAAGTGGCGTATTATTCCCGGCGATGGTTCACAGGTAGCTAACTATGCTTTTTTAGATGATGTAGTAAACGGCCATATTGCCGCAATGGATAAGGGCATTACTGGCAATCGCTATATCCTGGGTGGGGAAGATATCAGCTTTAACGAGTTCTTTATCACGCTGCACCAGGTATCGGGCAAGTATTGGAGCATGCTGCGTGTACCTCAAAAAGCTATTAAGTTTTACAGTCGGTTTGAATGGCTGAAAACAAAATTAACCGGGTTGCCGCCATTCTTTTTACCTGAGTTTGCAGACCGTTTAAAGTTCGACCAAAAATACAGCAGCCAAAAAGCTGCCCTGCAATTAGGTTACCAGATAACACCTTTTGCCGATGGCATGCAAAGAACAGTAAACTATTTAAGCGCCAACTAACATGCAGCAACTAACAGCCATAATAACCGGTGCCAGTGAAGGGCTGGGCAAATCATTCGCCATTGAACTGGCTAAACGGAATATTAATTTATTACTGATTGCGCTGCCTGGTTCAGGCTTGGCCGACTTAACCAGTTATATCCGTAAGAATTTTAACGTAAGGGCAGATCATTTAGAAATGGACCTGACCTGCACAGAAAGTTACCCGATGATATTCGGTTATATGAAGAAACGAAACATGACGGCGCATTTGCTTATAAACAACGCGGGATTGGGAAATTGGTCGTGGTTTGAGGATAAGGGTATTGGTTTTTACAAAACACAAATTGAGTTGAATGTAATAACACCAGTGCTGCTTACCCGCCTATTTTTAGAGCAAGCCGATAGCGCGGTTACTTCCTACATACTAAATGTGGGCAGTTTGGGCGGCCTGTTTGTTGTACCAAAGAAACAGGTTTATGGTGCTACCAAATCGTTCATTAGGTATTTTACTAAATGCCTGCAAATGGAACTGTCAGGGTCAAACGTTCGGATTAGTCTGCTTAGTCCGGGAGGGATAAATACCAAACCAGAACTACTGGTGCTGAACAATACACTCAAGGGCATATCTAAGGCTACCATTTTAGAAGCTGAAGACGTTGCCCGCATTGCTATTGATGGTTTGCTGAAAGGCAAAAAAGAAATAGTACCCGGTGCGCTAAATAAATTGATGGTATTGTTAAACAGTATCTTACCCGGGTTTGTTAAGGATATGATTGTTAAAGGCCAATTAAAAACCATACTGAAAAGCTAATGGTACGCTCACTTTTTGCATATAGGCATATTAAAGCGCTCTGCAGTTTTTTTAATAAAACCAGCAATACTTTCAAGCTGATAAATACAGATACGGTTGCCGTAGATTCGGGCATTTTTGGCGGGATGATATTTGAGTTTCAAGACGATTGCTGCAGTATAAAGATCAATCATCAGCGTACCTGTTTTGACCTGACGGGGGATTTTTCTACAGATAATTTGGTAAGGATATTGTTGAACCACAATATTATCCGTTTAGGGGATCTGGATGGGTTAGAATAGAAAGAGACATTAAAAGAAATTCAAACCAACATTCCACCCTACCCACCAATAAGTATTGCGGCTTGCACTAAAATTGTGCTGCAGGTTTTGGGCCAAGGCATAACCTTTAATAGCATTGCCCTGTTCGGTATAGTACAGGTTTAATGATGGGCCAGCTATGATAGATACCTTTTTACCAAGCTTAATATTGAAGTTGGCATCAAGCCGGTTAAGCAGGTTGGCGTAGCGCCAGGTGCCTTCATAGAGATAACGGGTACTAAGTTCGGTATTAAAAGCTAATCCCTTGCTAATATCCAAAACAGATCCTAAACCCATCCCGAAACCATATATTTTGCTATCAGGATTTAGCCGCATGCCGCCGGTATAAATAGTATAAAAATTCGAGCTGCCCGATTTTAAAGAAAGGTTAGCATTCAGCGTTTCGTTTGCTGATAGTGTTACTTTGTTGTATCCGTTATGTACATAGTTGATGAGCCCCAAACTAAGTCCAGATGAACTATCGGCAATATTTACCAGTCCTAACTGCACCCCGCGGAGATTTTTAGCATAATTGAACATCCCAATTTGTATCCCGCTGAATTTTTGATGGGCAATATTTGCCAGCCCGGCTATTTGCAGGCCGCTTACATTTTTATTCGCAATGTTTCCTACCGGTCCTATCTGCATACCGGAAACTTCGCCACGGGTATGATTGTAAAGGCTCAATTGCACTCCGTTTAAGTTCTTTTTTATAGTATTATGTAACAGAGCCAGTTGTACGCCCCTCACATTGCCCAGCACATTATTATATAAGCTGCCAAATTGCACCCCACTAACCGTACCACCTACAATATTGAATATACCGGCAATTTGTACGCTCCGTACATCCCCCTTATCCAAATTAAAAATAAGCCCTAATTCAAAGCCATCTACGCCGGCATTGTAGCCGCCAATCGCGTTTAAGGATACTGTATTTACTATCTGCCCGTTAAACTGCCCGTGGGTGCCCACGTTAGGTATAACCGATGCCTGGAAAGGTGCCTGTGCTATTAATCCGCGCAGGTTAGCGGCCTGTATTTGCTGCCTGGTTGAAAGGAGCAAACGCCCTAAAGAGGTATTCTCCAACCCTTCATAATCATCATTGGCAATATAGGAGAATATGTTGCGGTCCGGACTAACATGAACATCGTTTAAAAAGGTGATAGTAGTATCTTTGTACAACTCTTTGCTAATGGTTAATTGTACTTGTGCACCTTCATTTTTAAGGCGCAGTTCAAAATGGCCGTTCTGATCGGTGAGCGTAGATTGCAGCAGGCCCTTTTCATAAACGCTTGCATTTAAAAGTCTTTTGCCCGTATTTTCATCTGCAATAAATCCACTGATCACGTATTCCTTATCCTCGGTAACAGCCTTTTCGGTAATTAAATTTAATTGCAGCGGCGCATATCTCAGAATGATAAAATCATGTGCATCCTTATATTCAAAACGCCTCATCAACATATGGTCAAGCACTTCTTTGATCGTCCAGTTCTCGGCGTCTAAGCTAACCAGGCTATCAACTTTAAGAATATTGCTGTTGTAAGAGAAAAAGAACTTCCCCCTATCTTCCATTGTTTTAAGCACTGTACCTAAGCGCTGGTTTTTTACATGGATAGAAATATTGCGGGCAAGCGTGACCTGGGCAAATGAATTACTATTCCCTACCACTAAAAGCATGAATATTAAAAAAATCAACAGCCGTGGATAGGTAGATTGCATAAATAGGTGTATTATCTCAGAATGATCTGGCTCCCTCTCTGCTCAACTGTAATATTAAGTGTCATGCCAATTACATCCAGCACCTGCTCAAGCGACTTGGCTTTAAACACAGTGGTAATAGGCATTTTGTTTAACGATGGCCTGGCAATCACAATGTGCACGCCATATATCTCGTTCAAAGCATCTACCAGTTCACTTAAAGGCGTTTGATCGCATATCAGCATTTTATTAATGTAGTAACTGTATAGCTTGTTATTTACCCTTGATTTAGTAAAGCGGTCGCTATTATTTAGCACATCCGTTTTCTCTCCGGGATTTAGGTTAAGGCTGTTCCTTGCTTTGCTAACATTCACAATTCCGGTCTCAACAATTACCTGTGTTTTGCCATTCCTGCTTTTTATATTGAATGACGTGCCAACCACCCTAACCGTTACATCGTTCACCTTAATTATAAATGGTTTTGTTTTATCGGGGGTCACTTTAAAAAAGGCCTCTCCATCCAGGTTAACTGCCCGGGTATTGCCCTTAAAGTTTTTGAGGTAAGATAATTTCGATAAAGTGTTCAGTGTTATTATCGACCCATCGGGCAAGGTATCTGTTAGCACCCTATTGTTACTTTGCAGGTTTACAATAGTAGGTTTACCCAAATAACTAACGCCAAAGTAGCTTATAGCACATATCACAATAAACGATGCTGCTACAGCCAGCCAATTGGTCTTAGTCTTTATAGGTTTTATCTCTGCTTCCTTTATATCTCCTGTACTTTTTATGCGGTTCTGTAGCCTGTCAAATGCAGCATCGGCATTAACATCGCGGGTACCGGCAACCAGCAAACTGCTTTCCCATATCTTTTTTAGCTGCTCGTAATGCACCCGGTTCTCTTCTGTGACATTTATCCATTCTTCTATCTGTGTGCATTCGGCAGGCGTAGCTTCGCTAACCAGGTATTTTACCAGCAGATCATCGTTTATATGGGTATTGTTATTACTCATCTGCTAATTAATAAAAATAACATTATGGTTAAAAATTCAGCCAGTTTAACACGCATCAACTTTAATGCCTTGCCCATTTGGTTCTCTATGGTTTTTATGGATAGCCCCATTTGGTCGGCAATTTGCTGATATTTCAAGTGCTCAAACCTGCTCAACTGAAATATAATGCGGCATTGTTGAGGCAGCTCATTTATGGCCTGGTGGATATGCTTTTCCAATTCATTCACCATTACTTTTTCTGACGATAGATTTGACGCATTTTCCATTTCATCGGCATAATACACCCGGAACGATGCTTTTACCTTTTGATGTTTCAGATAATTCAAGCTTTCGTTATGTACAGACCTGTATAAATAAGCTTTGACCGAGCCTTCAGGCTTTAACTGATCGCGCTTTTCCCAAATACGGCAGAATACATTTTGCACCACTTCTTCGGCCAGTTCATCATCCTTTAAAAAAGTATAGGCATAGGCATGCAGGTTTTTAAAATGATCTTTAAATACCGTTTCAAATACCTTCTCACTGCCCTGCTTCAATAAAGTTATGATCGTAGTATCGCTGTATTCCACTTTTAAAGGGTGAAAATATGCGATAAATATAGGTGCTTTTGCAGTCAATGTTATACCCTTGTTTACAACAAATTTAGGCCAGTTGTATTTGAATGGTATATAACGAGTGGTGAATATCAACCTTACTGCAAATACCGTTGGTGTATGAGTAGTAATTGTAGTTACCATCGGGCAAATCAATACGGTATATATGATCACCGGTTTGCTTTACTTTTAAAAATCTCTGAAAATTATCAGAATATACCTCCATATTATCGGCAGGCTCGTGGCAATACAACAGCATCAGATTATTGCTGATCTCTTTTTGATCAACCTTTCCGCTTTTGCCTTCGGCTATTGTCTGGTAACCATCACCGGCACATTTGGTAATCCGGTTGGCTTTCTCTTTGCCATTTACTTTACGCTGCACGTGCGAACTTACCAGCTTGCCATTCTGAAAAAACGACTCTTCATTACAATCTACCCGGATGCTAAAAATGAACCGCATTTTTACCGCGGAGATCATTTTAAGATAAACGTCATCGCCTGTGCGCTTCTGGTAGAGATCCATATGGCCTACAACCTTCCCGCTGTGCAGTACATTGTATTTGGTAATTTGTTCCTGCGCAGGCTGGGCAAATAGAGGTTTGGTAATTACCAGCATTAAAATTAAAGCCGCTGCATTTTTGGTGGGAATTATAAACTTAAGGATCCCGGTATTTCTATGGCGGTTTAACGCCGGCATGGCATATTTTTTAAATAACCATATGAGTAAAGCTGTTATCATTGTATTGTGTATTGCTTTTATACACCTAATACAATGAAGGTTAGGGTTACCCCTATACGTTTAAATGATTTATATTTCCTGTTGCAATTAATTAAGTCAAATGGCTTTGATAATGCAGTACATTACCAAAGCCATTGTTAAATAGTTATTATTAAAATGTATATGCCTTATTCTTTTTTAAAAAATAAATTTCATTTGCCGGGTTATAAAATGCCATTTCTATGGTTTCCTTATTCTCTTTATTAATATAAAAGGTATTGTTAAATTTCATATTGGCCAATGACACTTTAACTATTGCTGCATCAACCCTTTCGCCATTCTTCTTTATAAATTGACGGGTACCGTTAACCGAATAAATTATCCAGGTTAACCCATGAATTCCGTAGGCATATATTGGCACTTTATAGGTTGCATTTTGGTTCAGATCAACATACTTTAAAATAAAGTCGTTGAGGTATCCATCAAAAAAAATGCTATTTATTTCCTCATTGATATTAACGGTTGAATCTTTTATTGTGTGGATACCGGTAACATTACTTTTTGAAAAATTTAGAGACCACTTTTCTGCAGATGACGATTCTTTGTTACTCAGGGCATTTAATGTATTGGCGTCATAGTATGCACTATCTATAAGTTGCTTTGCCGGGAATGTAGAAATGCGCAATAGCAGCCGTTTCCCGTTTAGGGTTTTATACTGAACCGAATCTGTGTAGGTACCATAGCTCTTTTCAACACCCTTTTGTACTCTGTTAAAATCATACTCTGTTTTAAAAGGCTTTATCTTTTTGTAATTGATTGACTTTGAACCGGGATATAAGATAATGGTATCGCTTTTTATAAGTATTGAAGCTTTACAGCGATGTGAACTATATACGTAATTACTCAAACCGACAATGGCACATGTTGTAAACAACCAAATTTTAACAATATTCATATCTATACTATTATGTTTTGCATGTATTATTTCTGTACAAACCTCGGCATCAGATCTGCCGCTGCACCGGGCATCTTCACCTTGTAGCGGAAACCACCGGGGAAAGTATCTTCTTCCTTTAAAAATTCGTGCCCTTTTTTACTGATCCAGAATGTTTCTGTAGCCTTCTGACCTTTATACTCACTTTCATTAAACAGTTTCCAGCAATCTACCTTTTGGTTATCCAGCGTGGTGATCACTTCACTACCAATAACTTTATAAATAATATAATCAGGTTTGCCCAAGCCTGCATCATAAAAATTAATAGCAAAGGTTTTACCGGCAGCCAGTGGCAGCATCTCAAAAGTTTCAATATCCAGGTTCCAGTTAAAGTTGGGAGTAGTAAAATCAAGTGAGAAATTTTTTAGCGTATTTGCCGCAGCAGTGTCGGCGCTTACAATTTTGCCGGCATTCCAGTTGAACGCTTTGTTTTTACCGGCAACCGTTTCTGAATGGTATACGGGCGAAAAATCGTTTACCCTATTCACCGAATATGCCCTGCGGTAGCTCATACTATCGCTGCCATACCAGTGCTGGCTGGTAGCAAAAACCTTTTCGCCGTTGCGGGTTTCAATCTTTGTATCGCGCAGCCATAACCAAAACCTTAAAGTTTTCGGGCTTTTCGGCATCTGAAAATACACCAGGTATTGGCGCATGCCCGGTTTAAGGGTAGCCGTGTTAAGGCGCTTATCTTTAAGCCTTATGGTATCTGCCTGTGCCGATACACTATTTGATTGTGATAGTAAAAGCAATATAGCCATGCCTGTATACAGCAGCCAGCTTGCGGGAGAAAATGTTTTCATTTGTGATATATTTTAATGGTTTAAGCCTTATTTATTGAAAGCAAATTTGTTGGTTATTTAAGGCCACAAGAAATTGTTTCAACCATATGCTTACTATATTTAACCATCTGCCGCCACAATTCAACAGCATATAAAAACCAGCTATTTAGCCACGTCATTGAATAATTACGATCATTTATTGAATTAATAGCGGCCATTGTTTAAACTCATAGCTTACTATAAAAAAGCTTTGTACTTTTAAGCATGCAATTGTTCAACCGCAAACCTACCACCGCCCAGTTACAATGGATGGTGTGGGTGTTTGTATTCTTTATTGTGCTGTTTTCTCTGCTGCCAATGGATGGGTTGGGGCAATCGACGGTATTTGCGTTTGTTAACACATTATTTTATGCCGCAATTATTTACGGAAACATCCTGTGGCTTTTCCCTCAGCTATATCAAAAGGGACGCATTGCCACTTATGTAACAGCAGTAATTGGGCTGTTACTTGTTACAGGTGGATTAAAGGCTTATATATCCATGTATATATACAATAGGTTTTTTGCTATGGGCCATCCTGCTCCAATGAAATCACAGGCAATTGTTAGTTTTGTAATTGCAGGAGTATTGATATTTATGCTCAGCTTTATTTTCAGAATTGCGCTGGCTTATTTTACCTTAAAGCAACAAACCGAAGAAATTTTGGTGCAAAAAACACAAGCCGAATTAAACCTGCTCAAATCGCAGGTGCAGCCGCATTTTCTGTTCAATACACTTAACAATATTTATTATGAAGCCTACCTTGAAGCGCCGCGCACCGCGGGTTTAATAGAGCGCCTAAGTGACATTATGCGGTATTTTGTTGATGAAAGCCCCAGGCAGGTGGTATCATTAGCTACCGAAATTCAATTCTTAGAGAACTACATCGCGCTTGAAAAGATCCGGATCAGGTATGATATTGATATCACCTTTACAAAAGAGTGCGAAACGGCGTTAAGTATCCCTCCTATGCTGCTCATGACCTTCGTAGAGAATATTTTTAAGCATGGTATTGATAAAACCAGCAGCAGCAATAAAATTAATATCTCACTGGTGCAGAAAGATGGGCGACTGATATTTACGACTGAAAATACCGTTCCTGATAAACCGTTAAATACGCCATCAACCGGGTTTGGAATTGCCAATTTGCGCCAACGTTTGGTATTACTGTATAAAACTGATTTTGATTTGCAGGTTCAAAACAAGGTCGATGTATACATGGCTTCATTAAATATACCACTGGCATGAATTTAAAGTGCATTATAATTGACGATGAGCCCAACGCGGTAAACCTGCTTGAAGTATTAATAGGCCAAACTACCCAATGGCAGCTTTTGGGCAAATGCTATAACGCATTGGAAGCGATAGATTTTTTAAAGAAGCATCCGGTAGATTTTATTTTCCTTGATATTAATATGCCCCACCTCACCGGTATGGAACTTGCCGGCTTATTGCCAAAGGAAACCAAAATTGTTTTTACAACTGCCTATAGTGAACATGCGGCAGATAGCTACGCGTTTCAAACTATTGATTATTTATTAAAGCCTATAACACTTAAACGTTTTTTGGCCGCTACCCAAAAAATTGAGGCCAGTTTTGACAAGTCAATAATTACCGAAAAAGCCGAAAGCAAAGCCGATGACGACTACTTTTTTGTAAAATCGGGGAAGACACTACGCAAGGTATTACTGGACGAAGTATTGTATTTTGAGGGCGAAAAGGAATATGTGCGGCTGGTTACCGGCAACGAAGAATTACTGATCTATCGCCGTTTAAAAGACATTGAAGAGCAGTTACCGTCGCCTTTTATACGCGTACATAACTCGTACATAGTAAATACCAAGCTGCTTAACAAAATTCAGGATAACCATATTTACATTGGCAGCAAACAGATTCCCGTAAGTGAAAAATTCAGGGAAGGTTTTATGAATGTGATAAAGCAGCGGATATTTTAAACTTATGTCATCCTGAATTTATTTCAGGATCCCTCGGGACAAGTAATAAACCCACCAGCTATCTTGCATGTGAGATGCCGAAATAAATTCGGCATGACAATCGTTCTACGACTCCGTTAATTCGCCGCGCAGGTCTTTTTCCAAACAGCGTTTTACTTCTTTAGGGTCATCTATTTCGCCAAGCAGGTACATCATTTTGGTAACAGCCGCCTCATAGGTCATATCAAAACCGGTGGCAACGCCAATATCTTTTAGCTGCTTGCTGGTTTCATAACGGCCCAATTCAACTGTGCCTACTTTACATTGCGAAATATCAAGTATCACCTTACCACTGTCAATAGCGTTCTTCAGCAAATCAATAAACCACTGATCTGTTGTGGTATTACCAGCGCCAAAAGTTTCCATTACAATACCACGCACATCGGCGCCTAAAATGGTTTCGACTACCTTAGGACTAATACCCGGATACAGTTTTAGCACCGCTACATCACTCACCAGGTTATTGTGTATTTTCAGCGGGCCTTCTCCCGGTTCGCGGATATCATTTATGCTGAAGCGCAAGTGCACCCCAGACTCTGCCAGTATTGGATAATTTGGCGAACGGAAAGCTTCGAATTTGGATGAATTGTATTTAAACGAACGGTTACCACGGAAAAGCTTATAATCAAAATAGATACAAACCTCCGGCACGCGCGATTTATCGTTCTTTTTGGCCTTGGCAATTTCAATGGCCGTCATCAGGTTTTCTTTAGCATCGGTGCGTACCGCGCTTATGGGCAATTGCGAGCCTGTGAAAATTACGGGCTTATTCAAATTTTGCAGCATAAAGCTTAATGCCGATGCTGTAAAGGCCATGGTATCAGAGCCGTGCAGTATTACAAAGCCATCAACAGTATCGTAGTTAGCTTCAATTAAGGCAGCCAGTTCGCTCCAAACGGCAGGGTTCATGTTTGATGAATCAATGATCTGATCGAACGAGTGTACCTTAATTTTACAATTTAGTTTCTCCAATTCGGGCACATTATCCATAATCTGCTCAAAATTGATAGGTACTAATACTTTGGTAACAGGATCGCTCATCATACCTATTGTCCCACCGGTATAGATGATCAGTATCTGGCTCATGAAATTATTTTTACTATAAACATTCGGTTTAATTTATACACCAAATACCTTTATTGAATTTTCGGTGGTGATGTTGGCCACATTTTCTATAGAGGTTTGATACAGTTCCGCTACCTTTTGGGCAATATATGTCAAATAAGAGCTTTCATTTGGTTTACCCCGGTACGGAACGGGCGAAAGGTACGGAGAATCCGTTTCTAATACGATATGCTTAAGATCAATTTGCGGTAAAATTTTATCAAGTCCGGCGTTTTTGTAGGTAACAACTCCGCCTATTCCCAAATAAAAGCCCAGATCAATAATTTTTTCGGCCTGTTCACGCGTTCCGGTAAAACAATGGAAAATGCCACGCAATTTTTCGTCCTTTTCATCCTGTAAAACCTTGTAAACTTCATCAAAAGCATCGCGGCAATGTATCACTATAGGCAAATTCATTTGCTTAGCCCATTTTATCTGCAGTTTAAAAGCCTGGATCTGCTCGGTTAAAAAAGTTTTGTCCCAATAAAGGTCAATACCAATTTCGCCAATGGCGTAGATAGCATGTTTATGTAAGGCAGGCTGCATCAGCATCAGTTCATGCTCCCAATCAGCCTTAACCGAGCAAGGGTGCAGCCCCAGCATAGGGTAGCAATTGTCAGGGTAAGCATCCAGCAGATCAAACATCAGCGGGATAGAGGCAGCATCTACATTTGGTAAAAACAGGCGGTCTATTTTATTATCCAGGCAACGCTGCATCAGATCTGCCCGCAGGGTATTATCAGTTTGATAATACAAATGGGTATGTGTATCGGTTAACACCATGGCGCAAAAATAAAAAAGACTGATGGTTAATCAGTCTTATATTTTAATTTAACTATAAAGGCTATTTAATTTTAGCAGTAGCTAAGAAAATTAAACTTTCTTTTTGGTTGCAACCTTCTTTTTAAGCGGCGCCTTTACCGGTGCCTTAACGCCCGCTTTTACAGGAGCATGTTTTGCACGGTTTACCTTAACCATTTCAACATCAAATACCAAAGTACTAAATGGCGGTATAGTTTCGCCGCTGCCTTGGTCGCCATAAGCTAATTGCGACGGAACAACTAAAGTAGCCTTTGAACCTTCGTTCATTAACAGTAAAGCCTCATCCCAACCCGCAATAACTTTCTGTTTGCCAACAGGGAACTTAATAGGCCCGTAGGTACGGCCGGGCTGTTGTAAACCCGCTGCTTTGGCAACAGACTCTATACAGCTGTCAAAAACTTTACCATCAAGTGTGTAGCCTGCGTAATTTACCAGCAGGGTATCGCCGGCAAGTGGTTTTGGCTTGGTACCCGGTTTTGTAATTACATATCTTAAACCAGATGGTGTAGTTTGGGTGGCCAGTTTATGTTCTTTGATGTAGGCATCAGCGCCTGCCTTTTCAGCGGTCTTTATCTTTTCCAATCCGGCGTTCCTTTCGGCAATTGCTTCATCCAGTGATTGGATCCTTAGAATTTTTATGAGAAACGTAAGGTTCCCCCCTTTAACCAGGAAGGGCGGGCGTGACTCTTCGTGACCCTTAAAAATGGAATCAATTGGCACTTTGATCATTGCGCTGTCATTGAGTGCCAGCAATGGAAATATATCCATCAGATCGCCAATATTGGTTGATGGGTGTACTTGTGCCTTAACCGGCTGGCCTTGCAAATAGGTACTAAACAGAACAGAATCCTTATCTGTTTTTTGAACAGCGTGAAAGGTTATTACATCATTCTGCTTTATTTTTTCGCCGGTATTTGGGGTAAATATCTGGTATTGCAAACCATTGGCAGTGCGCTGTAAAGTTCCCTGGGCACTTGCTGCAAGTGTAAATAAACCAAGAGATAATATTGTTAAAAAAGTATTTTTCATATTACAAAAAAAAGCCTTCCGGGTATTATCCGGAAGGCTGATATAGATTTTTAAATTATCTTATTGCCGGTGCTGTCGTTTTTGGAGCATTAGGGTTTGGATGAACAATGTCAACCAATTCTACTTCAAATGTAACCGGTGTGTATGGGCCAATTGCAGGTGGAAAACCTTGCTCGCCCCATCCTAAGTTTGATGGTATAACAAAAGTTGCTTTAGCGCCTTTGTTTAACAACAACAAACCTTCGTCCCAGCCTTTAATTACTTTGCCTTCGCCAACAGCTATGCGTATTGGAGCAAACTGGCGCCTTGGGTCCATTTGTTGTTTTGCTTTAATAGCTTCTTCTTTTAAGCTGCTATCAAAAAATTTACCGTTTAATAATTTACCGGTGTAGTTAACTACAGCTGTATCGCCAACAACAGGCATTGGGCCATTGCCGGGTTTGGTCATTACATACATTAAACCAGATGCTGTTTTAGTTGGAGCTAAATTTTTGTCCTTCAGGAATTTCTGGATCAAAGCAGGCTCAGCTTTTTTAACTGCTTCGGCCTGTACTTTAAAGTAATCGGCAACTTTAGCCTGGAAAACCGCTTCTGTCTGGGTTCCTTTTGGTATTACTTTTTCTACCTTAACTTCATAAATAAGGTATTTACCTTTAAAGCCCGGAGGTTTTGGGGCACCTTTTTTAAACATTGTATCAATGCTTAATTTAATGGTAGCGCTATCACCTTCACTTAACATTAGCAATCCGGCAGATATATCGCCTTTTTGCTGTGCTTTTTGCATGATATTGTTTACGGGATGGCCCATATCATAAGTGCTTCCAAGTACTGAATCAGCTTCGTTCTTCAACGTTAAGTTAAGGCTGATAAAATCGCCGGGCTGTAAATTAGCACCCGGTTTATCTACATGTATATTATATAGTAATCCTCCGTCGGCTTTTTTAAACCCACCTTTGCAGCTTGCCAGTCCAATGGTTGCAAGTGCAATAAACATCAAGTTTTTTCTCATTTTGTTTTTTTACTGTATTAAAAGTTTTTTGTACTCGGGTAATATTGATTTAAATTTATTGATTGTTCCTTCAAGTGTATCTGCCGACTGCCCGCCAGCTGCATTACGATGGCCTCCGCCTTCAAAATATCTTTTGCAGATATCATTAGCCGGAAATTCTCCTTTTGATCGTAATGATAGTTTTACCCTGTCTTTCCTGTCAACAATAAATGCCGCCAAACGTACGGTGGCAATTGACAGGGCGTAGTTAACTATACCTTCTGTATCGCCGGTATTTACGTCATATATAGCCAGGTCCTCTTTGGTTACAGATATAATAGCCGTGTTAAATTCGGGTAATATCTCTAACCTGTTGGCCAAACAATGGCCTAAGAAACGTAAACGGTTTTCTGACGAACTATTGTATATCAGCTCATGTATTCTCCAGTTAACAGCACCTGCATCAATCAGCTCCGCTACTATGCGGTGCACGGTTGATGTAGTGTTAGGCAAACGGAACGAAGCCGAATCTGTAAGTATCCCTGTATATAAACAGGTGGCTACATCTTTATTTACTAATTCCTTTTTATGCAGCACATTGGCAATAAAATCATAAACCAATTGTGCGGTTGCGCACGCGTTTATGTTCCAATGGCGATAATCATCAAAATCTTCAGGCTCCAGGTGATGATCAATCATCACTTTATAGGCACTGCTTTGTCTTACCAGCTCGCCCATTTCATTAATGCGGCTAAGATTGTTAAAGTCAAGGCAAAATATCAGGTTTGCTTCGGCTATAAGCTCGGCAGATCGCTGTGTTGCTTCGGTATAGATGATCACATCTTCGTTACCGGGCATCCAGCTTAAAAATTCAGGATAATCTGTAGGGGCAATCACTTTTGCGTGATGGCCAAGCTGTATCAGGTAATGGTACAAACCTAATGACGAACCCATAGCATCACCATCAGGTTTATGATGGGTAGTTATAACTATTTTTCGGGGCTGATCTAAAAGTTCAGTAAGCGAGGCTAAATCCAACATCAAATTTTAAAAGAGCCGCAAAGCTAAGTAATTTAATTAAATACATATAGCATATTTATGGCAAATGCTTTAAATATCAGATGTAAAACGCTATTTTTGCGCCAAAATTTTAATATATAACAGGATTATTAAAAACGGATACCCGCCATTAATAAACTGCAATAAATCAATCATGAAAACAAACAGAACATTTACAATGATAAAGCCTGATGCGGTTGCTAACGGGCACATTGGTGCAATTTTAGACCAGATAAGTAAAGCGGGCTTTAAATTTGTAGCATTCAAATACACTAAATTATCTGCCGAAAAAGCAGGCGAATTCTATGCTGTACACAGCGCACGCCCTTTTTATAAAGACCTGGTTGAATTTATGTCATCAGGACCTATTGTTGCTGCTATTTTGGAAAAAGACAACGCTATTGCGGATTTCCGTACATTAATTGGTGCTACTGACCCGGCTAAAGCTGATGCAGGCACCATCCGTAACCTGTTTGCAAACTCAATTGAAGCGAATGCTATACACGGTTCTGATTCAGATGAAAATGCTGATATTGAAGGAAACTTCTTTTTCTCGGCTTTCGAAAGATTCTAATAACGGGTGTGATATAAAAAAGCGGGTGTAACGAATTTGTCACATTCGCTTTTTTGATTCCCTTTTTATTTGCATTCCCGATCTTAACTACTTAAGTTTACGTTAATTGTTCACCTCCAATAAATTACCACCAAATGAAACTACTTATTAAGTACCTTATCTACTCTGTAATTATGGTTACGATATTACTTGTTTCATTGAATATTTTCAGGGATCACCCCGAGGCACAGTTCGCTTTTATATTCCCCGGTATCTTTTTAGTAGCTTTCTCTGAAATTATGGATGATACCTTTCGTAATGTTTCCAAACGTATGCATCTGTCAAAACAGAGGTAGTTTACAGAAACACAATTTCTACAACCAGCTCAGTTTTCGCATCCTCGTTTATTTTTTGAATAATCTGGTTCCGCATTAATACCAACTCATTTTTAATTACCGATGACTCTATACGCAAGAACAGTTTCTTATCGCGTATAAACAATTCTTTAGTGCGGTTAGCTACTGATTTACCTACCAGATCGGGCCATAGCGATACAATGGCGGTTTCATCATACCGGCGCTTTATTTTATAAACATTCAGCATTTGCTCAATGGCTTCCTTAAGCGATTTATCATTTGTTTTACGCATCTATACTGCCCTCCGCAACTTTAAATAGTTTCAAATCAACGTTTATATCATTAAAAATACTTTTAACACGGCCCATGCTGGTATCGGTTATAAAAACCTGACCAAAATCATTGTTCGATACCATTTGCATTAGCTTGGTAACACGGCCATCATCCAGTTTATCAAAAATATCGTCAAGCAGCAGTAAAGGCTTAAAACCTTTTTTTTGCGTAAGAAAGGTATACTGCGCCAACTTAAGTGCTATCAGGAAAGATTTTTGCTGCCCCTGCGACCCAAACTTTTTCATGGGCATGGCATGTATATTAAACTGCAGATCGTCTTTATGGATCCCCGCCGTGGTGCGTTCCAGGATGCGGTCGCGTTCAAGATTCTTCTTTAACAGATCGGCAAGGCTATCCTGTAACAGTTGCGATTCATATATCAGTTCAACCTGTTCAGCATTCTCGCTAATAAACTGGTAGTGCTTATTAAATATCTCTGTAAACACTTCCATAAAAGCACGGCGCTTTTCAAAAATGCGGGTACCGCTTGTGGTTAGCTGTTCATCAAAAATAGATAACAGGTCTGGGTCGTACCGGCCGGTATCGGCAATTTGCTTTAATAATGCGTTACGGTTGGCTAATACCTTGTTATAGGCAATCAGCTCGTCAAGATAGTTATGGTCGGTTTGTGATATTACGTTGTCAATAAATTTACGGCGTTCCTCACTGCCTTCTATAATAATGCTGATATCATACGGCGATATCATTACCAACGGCAGTAAGCCAATATGATCTGCCAGGCGCTGGTAATCTTTTTTATTTCGCTTAAACTGCTTTTTTTGATTCCGCTTAACCCCACAGGCCACAATCTCTTTATTGCCATTTTTTTCAAAAACGCCGTTGATCATAAAAAAATCGGCCCCTTGTTTTATCTGCTGGCTATCAATAGGGTTAAAATAACTTTTACATAATGACAGGTAATGCACCGCATCAAGCAAATTGGTTTTGCCTGCTCCGTTATTGCCCACAAAAGCATTTACCCCCTCGCTAAGGCTTAGCTCGGCTTCGGAGTAGTTTTTAAAATTGATAAAAGATAATTGCTGCAGATACATATTGGGATGGCAAATTTAGTTAGAATAAGTTGATTGAGTTGGATTAAGTTTATTTAGTTAAATGATTTTCCCGATCTGCAAAAAACAAGAAAAAAGATACGAATAGATACGGAAATTATACATTTTCATACAAAAAAACATGCTTTTATGGCGCATTTATGGGCCATTTTTAAACCATTAAAAACATCCGTTCCGGGCTGTAAAAAACACTTTCTAATTCGCCGGCAAATAAACCGGCCAACTACCATCACAATCAACTTAATAAACCTCAAATATTTAATTTGTTAAAAGTTTTGAAAACCGTATTTTTGCAAACTTAATTTTTAAATACAGATGTCAGCAACCCAGGTGAATACAAAAACTACAACAGAGAAAAAAGAAATTGTAAAGGGCGGTAGTTTTGTACAAGAGAACCAAAAAAGCTTGTTATTTATAGCAGCAGCCATTGTTGTAATGGTAATAGGATACATTGCGTACTTAAAACTTTACCTTGCACCAAGAGAAGTTAGCGCTGCAAATCAGTTTTATGTAGCACAAGATTTTTGGGCAAAAAAAGACTGGGATAAAGCTATAAAAGGCGATGCCGGCTACCCTGGGTTAGAAAAAATAATAAGCGATTACAGCAATACCAAGGTTGCAAACCTTGCTTATTTTTACTTAGGTACCGCCTATTTAAACAAAGGTGAATACCGCAAAGCGATTGATAACTTAAACAGCTACCGCGGCGATGATGCCATGATTGCGGCAGAAGCTTTAGGCAGCGTTGGCGATGCTTACGTTGAATTGAAAGACTTTGATAAAGCCGAAACCTACTTTAAGAAAGCTGCAGACAAGGCAAAAAATAAATTCCTTACGCCTTTATATTTAAAGAAACTGGGTTTAGTATACGAAGCTAAAAACGATAACAAATCTGCAGCGGATACTTACAAAAAAATAAAAACAGATTACCCTGAAAGCGCCGAAGCACAAAATATCGACGAATATATTGCCCGCAGCGAAGCAAAATAATAAATAGCTAAAAGAGTTGTAAGGGGTTGAAAGTGTTGTAAAGGTTTAAGAGCCTCAATGTTTTCAACCCTTTCTTTTTTCTATAACTTTTATAACCTTTGTTAACGTTTACAACTTCTACAACTAATCCATGGCTACTCAATTAAAAAACTTATCTGATTTTTCAACCGCGGGTGAAATACCTTCTGCAAAGGGTTACAGCTTTGGCATTGTAGTAGCCGAGTGGAATGCCGAGATCACTAATGCCTTATACCAGGGTGCTTATAATAGTCTTATCAAATACGGCGCTAAGCCTAAAAATATCCACTCGTACCCTGTACCGGGCAGCTTTGAATTAACCACCGGGGCCGAACTTTTATTAAAGACCGGAAAGTTTGATGCCGTTATTTGCCTGGGCTGTGTAATACAGGGCGAAACCCGCCATTTTGATTTTATTTGTGATGCAGTTGCAAATGGTGTAACAAATGTTGCCCTAAAATATTCAAAACCTGTTATATTTGGTGTATTAACAACTGATAATCAGCAACAGGCAATTGACAGGGCTGGCGGCAAACATGGTAATAAAGGCGATGAAGCTGCTGTAACTGCAATTAAAATGGCTAAATTGGCAGAAACTTTAAGCAGTAAATAACGTATAAACATTAAGTTGATCAAGTAATGAAAAAGATATTATACATAATAGTTATAGCCTTAGCATTAGGCAGCATATCAGCATGCTCAAATAAACTATGCCCTGCCTACGGTTCTTACCCAAGGAGCCGCTAATCCATTAATTCAGTTTTTACAATTTAGCCAAACTTAAAAGAGTTTTACATTGTATTTACTTTTAAACAGGCTTATACACTTACTTTTGTTTTATGGAATGGATATCGCTGGAATCAGCTAATCAGATAGATAATATTAAACAGCAACAAGGTTATACTTTAATTTTTAAACACAGCACACGCTGCTCTATCAGTATGATGGCTAAAAGGCGCTTTGAGCTTGATTGGGAAGACCTACCCGATGATATGCCCCTTTACTTTCTTGATCTGATCAAATACCGCGAACTATCTGCTAAAGTTGCAAATGACTTTCAGGTACATCATGAGTCGCCGCAGTTATTACTGATAAAAGATGGTGAATGTGTGCTTGATCAATCGCACGGAGCTATTTCAGTTGATGAAGCGATAAGCGTTCTTGCTTAATCTTTTAAGCCAAAAGATACTTTGAGACAAAGGATTAAAAGATAAAAGACGAAGGACAATAGTCCGCAAAGATTATAATAATAAAGAAAAGGCCCGGTTATCGGGCCTTTTCTTTATTATTATAATGGCCATTACTTAACATTATTTTTTGCCAGCGTACCATCACCTGCATTGATGGTTTTTGAAAGGCGAATAGCAGAAAGCAAGTAATAAAAAGCGCCAAAGGCAGAATAGCCTGCAAGGTTAACAATACCCATTGTTGGCGAACCTGACATCACTATAAAAGAAACCCCGGCAAGTATTGATTGACCTCCGCTCAGGATCATTGGCCATTGGCCCCCTAATTCATGACGACGACGCAGGCCTAATATTAATTGGATAGCACCGGTTAGCCCTGCCCAAATACCAAATACAATAAGTACAAGCGGGATACCTTTACTTAATGAAGCAGCAACAGCAATTGTAGTGATAACACTTATACCCAGGTTAATGTATTGCGGTGTTAATGGCCCGTTATTACGATTAGCGCGAATATCAAAGATTGTACCCACCACATCCCAGGCGGGATATATAACTACTAATATACCGGCTATAGTTGGAGATGACTTTGCAAACAAAGCCACTAATGTAACCCATATTACAGAAAATATAACACGGATAAAATAGAGCGTACGCAATGAGCGGGCACTATTAATTGCTTGATTTTGAATTTGATTAGATGACATGGTTTTGAATTTATTTGTTTAATGATACAAAGGTGTTCATACGCAAATACATAATTTTTCACTTAAGTGAAAACCAAGCCCCGTTTTGTCATTAAAGCCTACTATTAACAATCACTCCCGGCTATAACAGCGTTTGTTGCTGCAATACCCGTTTTTTAATGCGTGTTAACGATGGGTTTTTGACACCCAGATAGGAGGATATATGATAAGCCGGCACCCGGTCAATAATATTGGGATGTTCTTTAATCATCTTCAGATAACGCTCTTCGGGAGTGTTAAATAAAAATTCTTCTGTACGCGATTGGGAATAATTAAAAAACAGCTCTGCTATTAACCTTCCAAATTTTTCCCATCCCGTAGGTGTACTGTACAAATATTGCAGGTTCGTATAACTTATAGAGAATATTTCGGCATCTTCCATAGCCTGTATATAATAATAGCAGGGGTATTGCGTAATAAAACTGCGGAATGATACAAGGAACTGGCTTTCTGAGAAAAAGTACATATTCCTTTCATCTTCGGTTTTTGGGTGAATGAAGTAAACTCTAAAAACCCCCTTTACAATCAAGGCAAGATCAGTGCATACAAAGTTTTGCATGTTAAAGAAGTCGCCTTTTTTTATGTGTTTGGTTTGCCAAAAACTTAAGCTTACAGTAATATCTGTTTTACTTAAACCGGCAAAATTTTCAAGTACTCCATTTAAAAACTCTTGCTTTGCATTCATATTAAATATAAGTAACTAAATATACGCAGTAAAACGATAAATATATCAACCAAAAAGGCCCGATAATCGGGCCTTTTCTGTATAAGTTATTCTGAAAATTCTCTAATCCTGAAAATTCTGATTCAGGATGGTTATTAGTGAATTAAATGTTTTAACTGGATCACTTCTTTTTCGTCAAGGTATCTCCACCTGCCGCGTGGCAGGTCTTTCTTGGTTAGGTTAGCATAAACCGAACGGTCAAGCTTTACCACATCATACCCAAGCGATTCAAATATACGGCGTACAATACGGTTCTTTCCGCTATGGATCTGGATCCCAATTTCCTTTTTAGTACCGCCCGTAACGTATGATATACTGTCCGGCTTAATTAAGCCATCTTCCAGTTCTAAACCAAAACCAATTTTATTCAAATCGCCTTGTGTAAGGGCTTTGTTCAGTTCAACAAGGTATAGTTTAACAATGCTGTTGCGTGGGTGCGATAATTTATCGGCCAGGTCACCATCATTGGTCATTAGTATTAAACCGGTTGTGTTGCGGTCTAAACGGCCTACAGGGTATATCCGTTCGCGGCTGGCTTTCTCAACCAGGTGCATAACGGTACGGCGCTCCTGCGGGTCATCAGTAGTAGTTATATAGTCTTTTGGTTTGTTTAATAAAACGTAAACCATTTTCTCGCGCTTTAAAGCCTCGCCGTTGTAACGAACCAGGTCTTTTATCGGGTCAACCTTAAAACCTAATTCATTTACTACTTCGCCGTTAACAGATACCACACCTGCAGCAATCAACTCGTCGGCTTTACGCCTGCTGCATATACCGGCATTGGCAATGTAACGGTTAAGCCTTATCAGGCCATCATCTTTAGGCTTAGCTACCGGGTTTTTACGCCCACGCATAGTGGTTTTTGGCCCATCACTTGTCTTTTCGTCACCTTCGCGTTTTCTGAAACCTGTAGATGTGCTCGGGAAAGTTTTTTCGCCGCTGCGACCACCAAATTTCTTATCACGTGATACATATGGCCTTTTTTCGCCGCCTTCACTGCCAAAGCTTTTCTTTGGCCCATCAGTACCGGCCGGCCTGCGGTTAAAAGGCTTATCGCCTGCAACCGGGTTTTTACGCGGGCCATATGATGCAGGGCCTAAGCTTGGCTTTCTGTAGGTTTCGCCTTCTGACGATGCCGCTCTGCCGCTGTATGGCCTGTCTTTAGGGGTAAAGCTTTTACGCTCGCCTGATGGCGAATCGCCAATGCTGCGTTTAGGCCTGTCATTATCTGCCGGCCTGCCGGTGTATGGCCTGCCTTTAGGTACAAAAGCTTTCTTTTCGCCACCACTAAATGATGATGGTGCACCACCATAGCTTTTCTTTGGTCTGTCGCCATCAGATGCAGGTTTGCCGCCCTCTGGTTTTGAATAACCGGCTGATGATGATCTTTTATCTACCGAGAAAGTTTTTTTATTATCTGTACGGCCGCCCGGGCCAAATGATTTTCCTGCTGATGAGGAAGCTGATCTTTTTGATCTGTCACCCCCGCTTTTTGAGCGGTCTGATGATTGTTTTGGCCTGTCGTCGCGACTACCCGCTGGTCTCTTAAATACCATAAATTTTTGTTTTGCGCTTTCGCAGCGTGAGCCACAAAAGTAGTACAATTTAACCAAAAAAGCAAGTTTTTAATCGGGTTCAAAAACAGTGTTTAAACAACTTTAAACGCCTGTTTTTCAGGGTTAGTGTAACAGCATTGCACACTAAGCATAACGTAAGTATTTGGTATTCTGATTTATATGCTTATCTTTGCGGCACATCATACCAAATGTTTAATTAATGATTAAAAAAGAAATGACTAAAAAACACTTAATTACGTGCTCCGTAATATTGGTGCTGGCAATCATTTCCAGTCTTAACATTTTCAGTACAATACCCGTTATTGCTGAAAAAAAGGCAGCCATTAACAGCTCAAGTTTTCTTTTCACGAAGCCCGCTGAGGCTACAGAAACTGAGTATAGCTTTGCCAACGAAGCCCTACCTGTAAATGACAAAAGGGTTAATTTTAAATTAAAAAAATCTTTAGCAACCCATAGGTTTAAAAACATTCAATCGAACGTTTTACATGCTAAAGCTAATAAGCTGTTCCCTATCATTGAGCCTATCTTAAAATTCTACGGTATTCCTGAAGATTTTAAATTTATCCCATTGGTAGAGTCAGGGTTATGCGAAGGTACATCGCCAAAGGGCGCTAAAGGCATCTGGCAATTTATGCCGGGCACCGCGCGCAGCTATGGTTTAAAGGTAGGACATGGAAAAGACGACCGCATGAACGTGCGTAAATCAACCATTGCAGCCTGCAAGTACATCAAGGAACTGTACGGCGAATTTAACAGCTGGACATTAGCAGCCGCTGCTTATAACAACGGTTCAATAAAGCTGGAGCGTGCTATTAATAAGCAAAACGAGGACAATTATTTCCGCATGAGCCTGAACCGCGAAACCGGTTCATACCTGTACAAAATAGTTGCCATGAAAGAAATTATTAATAACCCCGCAAAATACGGCTATAAAACCTTTTATAGCTATTTACAAAAACCAGAGCCACTGCCTTTACTGGCAATGAGCAATTAAAGTAATTATATATTACGGAGCACTTTAAAAAAGCCGACCCCATTGGGTTGGCTTTTTTTGTGGGGTAGGGTTTTCACCACCCTTGTCATCCTGAGCGAGAGCGAAGGATCAGGGGAACTATTGAATTATAGGATTTTAACTTCCTCTCTAGATATAAGGTACACTACAATACCTAATTTCTCAATTGATGGTTTTATGCTTTTCAGTAAGATTTCATGATTAAAAGGAAAAGCCATTCCAAACTCAACAACATTATTTTCAGGCTTATTCATTAGCATTAAAGTTTTCATTATAGCAACACTAACATGAGTCCAAATTTGATTCCCTGTAAATGGTAAATTAAACCGTTTAGAGGTTTCATTTCCACTTGTCTCACCTTTCACTTCAATATACTGCCTAATCCCTTTTGGGGTTTCCACTACAAGATCGATACCTTTATCTTTAGAGGTAATCTTATTAATAATTTTATAATCTTGATTCTCCAAATAACTTGCTAGCAAGTCTGTTACATTATTCTCGGTGAGCATGGTTGTGATAAATAGGTGGTTAAATGTATCAGTAAAATTCGATAATAATATTCTTGCATACATTTGATTTAGTTTGCTTACCCCCGCCAGCATAACTTCGACCTACAATTCTTAAAGTTTTAAGCCTAACCACGCAAGAAGAATTCTTGCTCTGTTTTAAGTCGATTTGGAAACTTCAACCAGTACGAGAATTTCCCTAAATTGTACTCATGATCTATTACACACAGCTTATTTTTATAAAGCCGGGGCATGAGCAGGAGTTTCATGCTTTTGAAGATGAGGTGTTGCCGCTTTTAAAGGAGCATAACGGTGAACTTGTTTATCGTATCAGGCCTGCCGAAAGCGCGTTTATTGAAAGCAGCCGGGAATTACCTTCTGAGATCCATTTGGTAACCTTTGAAAGCAAGGCAGATTTTGAGGGTTATAAAGTCGACCCGAGGCGCTTGGATTCCATGGAAATGAAAAATAAATCGGTAGAAAAAATAATTTTAATTGAAGGTATAGCATTGTGATGATGCTTAACTCTTGGATTAAGTCAGCTAATTGCAGGAGAGATACCGAAATAAGTTCGGCATGACAGGATTACTATCTTAAAATGTAAACCTTACGCTACGAGTTACCACATCGCTGCACAACCCCATACATACCCTTTAAAATTTTACACAAACAGTATAGTCACATCGGTGCTAACCCTATGAAACACCGCCCCTTTTACGTATATTTGCGAACTTTTTTAGTATTAACGCGGCCACAGCAAACCAAGCTGTATCTGCCTTGTTTTCTGGAGCATATATGAATGAAAAACCGTTAGACCTGGGCGAGCAAAGTGAAGTTGAAGTTTATGGGGCCCGGGTACATAATTTAAAAAATATTGATGTTTCTTTTCCGCGTAATAAGCTGGTTGTTATAACCGGGTTAAGCGGCAGCGGTAAATCGTCACTGGCATTTGATACCATTTATGCCGAGGGACAACGCCGTTATATGGAAACATTTTCGGCTTACTCCCGCCAGTTTATGGGCGGCATGGAACGCCCGGATGTTGACAAAGTATCGGGGCTGAGTCCGGTTATAGCCATTGAGCAAAAAACCACCAGCAAAAACCCGCGGAGTACCGTTGGTACTATTACCGAGATCTACGATTTTATGCGTTTGCTTTTTGCCCGCGCGGGCGATGCCTACTCCTACACCACAGGTGAAAAAATGGAGCGCATGAGCGAAGAACAGATCCTGCGTACCATTTTTGAAAAATTCGACGGGCAACCAGTTAACATATTAGCTCCCGTGGTAAAAGCCCGCAAAGGCCATTACCGCGAGCTGTTTGAGCAGATTCGTAAGCAGGGTTACCTGAAGGTTTATATTGATGGCGCCATTGCCGATGTAGAACCTAAAATGCAGGTAGACCGTTATAAGATCCACGATATTGATATTGTGGTTGATCGCCTGGTGGTAAGCGAAGCAGATAGTAAGCGCTTATACACCTCATTACAGTCGGCGCTTAAAATATCAAAGGGCATTATCCGTATTGCCGATAAGGACAATAACGTAGCTTATTTCAGCAAGTTTTTGATGGACCCGGAATCGGGTATCTCTTATGACGAGCCACAGCCAAATACCTTTTCGTTCAACTCGCCTTATGGCGCCTGCGAAAAGTGTAACGGACTGGGCTATATATTTGAAGTGGACGAAGCATCTGTTGTGCCAAATCCCAAATTAAGCATCCTGAATGGCGGCCTTGCCCCAATTGGTGAGTACCGCGAAACCTGGATCTTCCAGGTATTAAAAGCACTGGCCAAAAAATACGAGTTTTCATTATCAACCCCAATAGAAAAATTAACGCGCGATCAGTTAGATATTATCCTGAATGGTTCGCCGGATATGATCACCGTTGCGGTTGAGTATAATAAGTGGAACGTTCAAAGTTACCAGATCTCGTTTGATGGTATCATCCGGATGCTGGAAGAGCAGCAGGAACGCCGCAATGACGAGGGGATGGACGATATGGAAAACTATCGCGTACTGCGTACTTGTCCGGTTTGTGATGGTGCCCGCCTGAAAAAAGAATCGCTTCACTTTAAGGTGGATGCGAAAAACATTTTCGAGCTGGCCTGTATGGATATCACCACGCTGAGCGACTGGTTTACCAATTTGGAAGACAGACTGAACGAGCGCCAAAATGTTATTGCCAAAGAAATATTGAAGGAGATCCGTGCGCGCATTGGCTTTTTGCTGGATGTAGGCCTGAGCTACTTAACTTTAGATCGAACAGCCAAAACATTATCAGGCGGTGAGGCACAACGTATCAGGCTGGCAACACAAATAGGTTCGCAATTGATGAATGTAATGTACATTTTGGATGAGCCAAGTATAGGCCTTCACCAGCGTGATAACGAACGTTTAATAAACGCCCTAAAAAACCTGCGCGACCTTGGCAACACCGTTTTAGTTGTTGAGCACGATAAAGACATGATACTGGAAGCCGACCACGTAATAGACATGGGCCCCGCAGCAGGAGTACATGGCGGCGAGGTTGTGGCACAAGGCACACCGGCCGAGCTAATGGCCTGCCATACACTCACCACATCATACATAAACGGCGAGCGTGAAATTGCTATCCCAAAACTACGCCGGGAAGGCAATGGTAAAATATTAACCCTTAAAAAAGCGACCGGCCATAACCTGAAAAAGGTATCTGTTGATTTCCCTTTGGGTAAACTGATTGGGGTAACCGGGGTATCGGGCAGTGGTAAATCAAGTTTGATCACCGAGACCTTATATCCTATCCTTAACCATCACTTCTTTAGGGCGAAGAAACACCCACTGCCTTATGAAAAAATTGAAGGGCTGGAGCATATTGATAAGGTAATTGAGATAGACCAAACACCAATTGGGCGTACACCACGCTCAAATCCGGCTACTTATACCGGGGTGTTCTCTGATATCCGTAACCTGTTTGTGGCCTTGCCGGAGTCACGCATCCGGGGTTATAAACCGGGCCGTTTCTCGTTCAACGTAAAAGGCGGCCGTTGCGAAACCTGCCAGGGCGCTGGTCAGAAAGTAATAGAAATGAACTTTTTGCCTGATGTGCAGGTACCATGCGAGGAGTGTGGTGGCCGCAGGTACAACCGCGAAACGCTGGAAGTACGCTATCGTGGTAAATCCATCAGTGACGTGCTTGATATGAGCATTGAAGATGCTACACCATTTTTTGAGCACATCCCGGCCATCTACCGTAAAATAAAAACACTTTTTGATGTTGGTTTGGGCTATATCACATTGGGGCAATCGTCAACCACCCTATCAGGTGGTGAAGCACAGCGTGTTAAGTTGGCAACAGAATTATCCAAAAAAGATACCGGTAACACTTTCTATATATTAGATGAACCAACCACCGGTTTACACTTCGAGGATATTAACGTATTGCTTGGTGTACTATATCAACTGGTTGATAAAGGCAATACCGTGTTAGTAATTGAGCATAACCTGGATGTTATTAAGGTTGTTGACCATGTAATTGACCTCGGCCCCGAAGGTGGCTCGGGTGGCGGTAAAATACTCTTTAGTGGCACACCCGAGGGCTTATGCAAAGTTAAAGAAAGCTTTACCGGTCAGTTTTTAAAGAAAGAGATGCGGATAAAATAAAGCACATGTACAGAAACTTGTACATGTGCTTTATAGTTATTATCTTTATTAAAATTATTCATCATGCAGGTTACCACATATACAAATTTCAGGCAGCAATTAAAATCATACCTGGACAAGGTAAGGAATAACCATACCCCACTTTTTGTTACAAGTGCAAATGGAGAGGATGTTGTGGTACTTTCTAAGTCGGATTATGAAAGTATGGAAGAAACCTTCTATCTGGTAAAAAGCCCAAAAAATGCTTTAAGGTTATTGCAAGGTATTGAAGATTACGAGAAGGGTTTAGGTAAAGAAAGAAGCCTGATCGAAGAATGAAAATAATTTTCCTTGACCAGGCATGGGAAGATTATTTATATTGGCAAAGCACAGATAAAGCCACTTTAAAAAAGATTAACTCTTTAGTAAAAGAAATTGAAAGAATGCCATTTGAAGGTAGCGGTAAACCCGAACCATTGAAGCATACTATTGCGGATTGGTGGTCCAGAAGAATAACTTTAGACCACCGCTTAGTATATAAAATAGATAACGAAGCTGTGATAATATTACAGTGCAGATATCACTATTAATCTTTCTTCCAAAACAAAATACATAAATCCTATCTTTAGGATTATATGCTGCCTTTACTCATAGCCTCACAAATTCGCGAAGCGGATGCTTACACCATAGCTAATGAGCCTATCTCATCTGTTAATTTGATGGAGCGGGCATCAAAAGCCTTTGTGGGTTGGTTTATCAATCACTTTCCTGATAAAAAACAAACCATTGCGGTTTACTGCGGCACGGGTAATAACGGCGGCGATGGGCTGGCTATCGCGCGTATTTTATGCGGGCATGGGTATTGTAATATAGCTGTTAAGATCACCCGCTTTTCTGACAAGGCAAGTGATGACTTTAACGTCAATTTGCAAATATTAAAAGAAACCAAAATTGTTATAAGCGAGATCAAACCCAACAGCAAACCATCAGAAGAAAAGGCAGAGTTAATTATTGATGCCATGTTGGGCAGCGGCTTAAATAAACCCCTTGCAGGCGATTATAAAATATGGGTTGAATACCTGAACAGCCTGCAGAAAATTGTAGTTGCTGTTGATGTACCTACCGGCTTTTATACCGATGGCGAAATAACCAATGATGCTACCATTCTTAAAGCCGACCTGGTAATTACCTTTCAGCAGCCTAAACTGAATTTTTTACTGCCGGATTCTGCGCCATACATTGCCTGCTGGGAAGCCGTAAAAATTGGATTGAGTGAAGATTTTATTAATTCAGTTGATACACCATACTTCTTTATAGAAGAAAAGGACGCGCGCAAACTGATAAAAACCCGCCATAAATTTAGTAATAAGGGCACATACGGGCATGCTTTAATCATAGCCGGCAAGGATGAAACCATGGGAGCGGCATTATTATCTTCTTCCGCATGCGCGCATACAGGAGCCGGACTAACTACCGCATGTATCCCGCGAAGCGGGCTGGTTGCCCTAAACAGTTCCATGCCCGAAGTGATGGCCATTGTTCGTGATGAAAATAAAGCTGCGGATATTGATTGGGATAAGTTTAACACTATAGGCATTGGCCCGGGTTTAGGAAAGGGGCCAGATGCTCTGGAACTACTGAAAGCAATATTTAATAATTATAAAAAACCGGTTGTTATTGATGCCGATGCTTTAAATATATTGGCAGAAAATAAAACTTTGCTTAAAAATATCCCGGAAGGCAGCATTTTAACGCCGCATATGAAAGAATTTGACCGCTTGTTTGGCAGCCATGCTAACTGGGGCCAGCGCCTGCATACAGCCAGGGAAAAGGCCGCCGAATACAACATCAATATTGTGCTTAAAAACGATTATACCATTACCGCTACACCAAATGGGAGGCTCTACTTTAACTCTACCAGCAATGCGGCCATGGCTACCGGTGGCATGGGCGATGTGCTAACGGGTATTATTACCTCTTTATTGGCTCAAAAGTATTCTCCGCAGGATGCCTGTATATTGGGCATATATATTCATGGTAAAGCAGGCGACGAATTGGCCTTGCCAAACCGCATGCATGTTGTGCTACCAACTAAGATCATAGCCCAATTGCCATTAACCATGGCAAAATTAAAGGCATAAAAAAACGGATGCAAGTATCATACATCCGTTTTAATTAACTATTAACTGATCTTATAAAGAACAAAATACTTCAAACTAAGTATATGTATGACGTTCTGCACACATAATAGTTACAATAACAATGTTTTTTTATTTTGGTTTTAACTAACAAAAAAAATTATTAGTTAATAAAATGAATGTATATCAGGTATTTAACGTGCTTTTATTCTGATTATTACTTAGCAACTCCCATAACAACCATTTGCTCAAGCGTTGGGTTAATGCTACCACCCATTGGCTCCAGTGTTACCGCAAAGGCATCGGCAGCGGCCGTTAGTTTCATTTCTTTTACACTTTTTGCAGTATCAGCATTCATATCAAATACGCCCATACTAACAGGCTTACCACCTACAAGTGCCCATAACTGGTACTGATGTTGCTTATCATGTACAGGCAATTTCATGCTATGCATATCTACAACCACCTTTTTAGTAGCAGGGCTCCAGGCCAGTGTCATGGCAGAATGCGGCGCTTTAGCCATACCTTTTAACCTTAAGATCCTGTAAGATGTATCGCGGTACATATCCAGCTGCGTATCCATTACATTTACCTGGTTTGCAATTTTTTCCTTATCCAACTGCATAACGGTAAGTTGGGTGGTTGATTCCTGCAGTTTACTGTATAAATTAACCATACCATAAACGGTCATCAGTAATAAAGTAAGGCAGGCAGCAAAAGCATACTTATAAAATTTGTTTTGCCTTACTTGCAAAGGCAAAACATTATCTGTTTCGTTCTCAAAAACTTCTTCATCAGAATGTTTTCGGGGTTTGGTAAAAGTTCTGTCGTCACCTAAATTAACAAGTAACCCGTTTAAAACTTTACCCCGAACTGCTTCAGTAGGTTCAATAGCATATTCTTCGGCATAAAACTCTAACGACTGCTCGATCTGGTCAATTTCTGCCTTCACAGCAGTGTGCTTAGCAGCCATCTCTTCAACCTGTAACTTTTCTTCCGGAGACAAATCCCCCAAAACGTAAAGTTCCAATATTCCTGATTCGATATATGCCTTAATGTTTTCCACTTTTAATTGAAATGTTTTCTGAGTTGTAGTATGGCCATTCTTAATCGCGTTTTAATAGTTCCAAGTGGTATGCCAAGTTCTTCAGCGGCTTCCACGTGGGTATAACCTTTAAAATAAATCAGATCCAGAATAGTTTTTTGCTCAGGTTTTAGAGTAGCTACTAATTCCTTGATTCCCAATAGCTCGGGTTTATAAACTGTACTCCTTTGCTCGTCTATAAAAGTTACGTTATTTTCAAGCTCCTGGTTTTTGTTTTGATTCTTAAAATCTTTAGATCGTACTTTATCAATAGCCAGATTACGGGCAATATTAAGCATCCAGGTAAACAGGCGGCCTTTTTCGCTGCTATACTGTGAAAAAGAATGCCATATTTTTACAAAAGTTTCCTGTAAAACATCTTCAGCAATGGCTGTGTCAGGTATAATTCCGGAAATAACACCAAATAACGAAGCCGAGTACATATCGTATAATGCTTCAATCGCTACCTTTTCATGATTGCGCAGCGAAAGCACCAACTCTTCCTCAGATAATAATATTTTGCGTTTTCTGGCCAACGTTGGTGAAGATAAAGAGGATTAGTTACATTTCAAATAAATGCTTCTCGGCATGGTATGATGACCGTACCAGCGGCCCGCTTTCAACATATCTGAATCCTTTTTTCAATCCCCATTCTTTATAGCTGGCAAACTGATCTGGATGGATCCAGTCAATTACCGGATGGTGGTTACGGGTTGGCTGCAGGTACTGGCCCAGTGTTAATATATGTACACCGGCTTCCAGCAGGTCATCCATTGCTTCTAAAACATCTTCTTCCCGTTCGCCAAGACCAAGCATAATGCCTGATTTTGTGCGCAAACCGGTTGCCGATGTTCTTTTCAAAGCTTCTAAACTGCGGTCGTATTTAGCTTGTATACGTACTTCGCGGGTTAGGCGGCGTACGGTCTCTAAATTATGTGATACTACTTCAGGGCGGGTTTCAAGCACGCGGTCAAGATTATCCCATATCCCCCTAAAATCGGGCAATAAAGTTTCCAGTGTGGTATCAGGGCTTTCTCTCCGTATGGCATTAATAGTTTCGGCCCATATAGTTGAACCGCCATCTTTCAGGTCATCACGGTCTACCGAGGTAATAACGCAATGTTTTACCTGCATTAGCCTAACTGAGTTAGCTACACGGTTAGGCTCGTCTGTATCAACAGCCAAAGGGCGGCCTGTTGCAACGGCGCAAAAAGAGCATGAGCGGGTACAAATGTTCCCCAATATCATAAAAGTTGCTGTACCGGCTCCCCAGCACTCACCCATATTTGGGCAATTACCGCTTTCACAAATGGTATGCAGCTTATGCTCATCAACCAAACCACGCACGTGGGCGTATTCTTTCCCTACAGGTAGCCTAACTCTAAGCCAATCTGGCTTACGTTGCGGCTGACTCGCTGGCACTACAGGCAAATCGATCATAGATACAAAATTAGTTAAAAATGTTATAAATGTTGTAAGGGTTGAAATGCTTACAGTGTTTTGACCATAAAAGCTTTTGGGTTGTAATTTGAAATGCTGATGGGTTGTATTCTTTATACGAAAGATCAAGGAGAGAAGGATAAAGGAAATTAAGCCTGATATGCCGTAAATTATTAAATTCTGCGAATTCGGGGTTCGTACATATTTGTTAACTTGCGCTGTAAACCAATAATTATATTATGAAAAACTTACTGTTAGCTGCTGTGATGTTTATTCCCGGGCTAATTTTTGCACAGAAAAAAGACATGACACCAAAAACCTTTGATCTTGTTGTGGGAACTTATACCAGCGGTAACAGCAAGGGCATATCTGTATATCGTTTTTATGCCGAAACCGGTAAACTGGCTTATTTGAACCAGATAACCGGCGTTAGTAACCCATCGTATTTATGTGTATCAAGTAATAACAAGTTTGTTTACGCGGTTAATGAGGGCACACAGGGCGAAGTGAGCTCATTTGCTTTTGAACCCAAAACAGGCGCTTTAACTTTTATTAATAAGGTATCAACCCTGGGTGCTGATCCATGTTATGTATCGGTTGATAAAGCACAGAAAAGCCTGTTTGTTGCTAATTACTCGGGTGGTAACATTGCAGTATTGCCTTTAAATGCTGATGGCTCTATAGCACCTGCTGTACAAACTATCCGTGACGCCGGCCATGGCCCTAATAAAGACAGGCAGGAAAAAGCACATGTACATACCGCCGTTTTATCGCCGGATGAGAAGTATGTATTATATACCGATCTGGGAACTGACAAATTAAATATCACCCGGTACAAAGCAAGTAAATCAAACCCTATAACCCCGGCTAACCCTCCTTTTGTAAGCGTTGCACCGGGCGCCGGCCCACGTCATATAGATTTTTCATCAGATAAAAAAACCTTATATCTTATCACCGAGATGGGTAGCAGCGTTATCGCGTTTGATTACAACAATGGCAAGTTAAAGCAAAAACAAACCGTTACTTTATTGCCTGATGGTTTTACGGGAATAACAGGGGCGGCAGATATTCATGTATCGCCTGATGGCAGGTTCTTATATGCATCAAACCGTGGCGACGCTAATGATATTTCAATATTTTCAATAAACCAGGAAACAGGCATGCTAACCTTTGTTGACCGTAAATCATCAAACGGAAAAGGCCCGCGTAATTTTGTTATTGACCCAACAGGAAGCTTCCTACTGGTAGCTAACCAAAACACTGATAGTATAATAACCTTACGGATTGATAAGAACACCGGCAAGTTAACTGATACTTATTATAAAATTGAAATTGGCAACCCTGTTTGCTTAAAATTTGCATCGGCACGGTAGAGCAGAGAGCGTTAAAAGTGTAAAGTTAAAGGTTGAAAGTTCAGATATAACCGTTTATTTACAAATAAGAAAGCCGAATGTCATTAACTGACATTCGGCTTTTTACTTTTAACTTTCTGCTTTAAACTTATTACTGTCCTTTAGTAAAGTTATAAATAATATAACCTGTACCGTTGCCTACAGCAACAGGCGATTGCAACGTCATGCTGGCATCATTAATGCTGGCAATAACTAAACGGTAACCTTCCTGTACATTTTTGGCTTTATCGCCTTCATACAGTTTCTTGAACTGGAACTGTGTACTACCACCCTCGTTATATACCGACCAAAATATGGTTTGTGATGCACCACCTGATAGTGTATAAACACCATTACCACTATTGGTAAGCTTCCACACGCTACCTACAAACGCGTTTGGCGGCGCCTGGTCAAATACATTTTGTACAGCGTTGGGTACAAGGCCATCATAACTAACATTGGTTAAATTCCAGGTACCTACAAATTTACCGCGTGATACAGTTGATGTTGATGAAACTGTATTTTTTGTTGACGAGCAAGCCGAAAAAACAAAGGTAAGGGCTAAAACAGCAAAAATTGTTTGAACTATTTTTTTCATGATTGGGTTATATATTATTTAGCTATAATAACACAAATCAAGCCAAAGTGTTATAAAATAATATTTATATCTGCTCCTGTTTGCTTTTTTTTATCACTTCTTTATAATAGTTCTCATACTGTGGCAGTATGCTCGAAAGCTCAAACTGTTTGGCGCGGGCAAGGGCGTTCTCCTTAAACTGGTTCAGCCGGGCTTCGTCCTCTAAGATATAGATGGATCTTTCGGCCATACCGTCTACATCCTCAACATCTTTTAAGAAACCGGTTACGCCTTCTATATTCAATTCGGGCAAACCGCCTGCATTTGTACTAATTACAGGAACTTTGCAAGCCATAGCCTCTAAAGCTGCCAAACCAAAGCTTTCTGATTGTGACGGCATCAAAAACAAATCAGAAACAGATAGTATCTCTTCTATTGCATCCTGCTTGCCCAAAAAACGCACATGCTCGGCAATACCCAGGTCACGGCTCAATTTTTCGCAGCCAGAGCGCTCGGGGCCATCACCTACCATTAATAGTTTAGAAGGAATTTTTTCCAGCACCTGGGCAAATATCTTTATCACGTCTTCGGTACGTTTAACCTTTCTGAAGTTGGAGGTATGTACCAGTACTTTTTCGCCGTTAGGGGCAATCGCTTTTTTAAAGTGATCTTTTGCCTTTAAATTAAAGCGGGTTAAGTCAATAAAGTTGGGGATTACTTTAATATCCTTTTCTATCTTAAAATATTTATAGGTGTCTTGTTTTAAATGTTCAGATACTGCGGTTACACCGTCAGATTTATTGATGGAGAACGTTACTACCGGTTTGTAGGTCCTGTCCTGCCCTACCAGGGTAATATCAGTACCATGCAAAGTAGTTATTACCGGGATGCTGATACCATAGGTCAATAATATCTGCTTGGCCATAAATGCTGCCGAAGCATGCGGGATAGCGTAATGCACGTGCAGTACATCCAGTTTTTCGAAACGTACAACATCAACCAGCCTGCTTGCCAGCGCAAGCTCATAGGGCGGGTAATCAAATAATGGATAGTTTGAAACAGCTACCTCATGATAAAAAAGGTTCTCAGAAAAAAAATCGAGCCGGGCAGGCTGATTATAAGTAACAAAATGAACCTGGTGGCCACGATCTGCAAGAGCTTTACCTAATTCTGTGGCAACAACCCCGCTTCCGCCAAAGGTGGGATAACAAACTATTCCTATTTTCATTTTAATTTGATACGCTTTTAAACCATTACCGGTGTTAATTAATTGAACACCTGTAAAAGCATGCAAGTTTAACAGCAATTTATTGTAAAAGTGTTACCACTATGTAAAATGATTGTTGAAGTATGTTAGACTGATAAACGCTAAAGAGCTGAAAGATATTTAACTAATGAACCAACAAAAGCGCGGCGTAATAATGTATACCGAAGTTAATTGGCAATTCCCGCTACCAATCTAATTATTGAAGCATCAAGCATATTGTTTATAGCATTTAATGTTGTGCTGCTTTTAGAGGTTTTTTGCAAATCGTGACTATATATAATATGGTCAACCCCTAAAACTTTCAGCAGGCTATCTGCAGTAATACTTTCAACCTTTTTGTAAAGACATATTTTAATATTCCTGTAAAAAGCGTTGGTTTGCAGCCGGCGCAAAGTTTTCTCCAGGTCATCACCCATGTGTGCATGATCAAAAAAAATCACATCGGGTTTTAGTGCATGAATATTAGGAAAGATAGTTGTTGTAGCAGATACATGTTTTACATTGTCATATCCGGCCAATATCAGGTCGGGGAAAAATTTTGGTGCTATCAAAAGCACCTTCTTGGATCTGCTACGTATCATGCTTAAACGAATTGGGGAACGTAAAAATAAAAAGTATATTTTATTATATCAAGCCCTTTTTCAAGCAAAATCACATTTATTTACCTGTTAATGAATAGGTTTGGCCTTAACGCTATCGCTGGCACCACGGCCGGTCGGGTCGGCATTACCTTTATAAGTTGTATCCTTTTTTGCGGAGTCGCTTTTCATAGTTTCAGCATCCTTCCCTGTCCCCGCCTTTGCGCTGGTATCTGCGGTGCCGCCAAGCGTTGCATTGCTTCTGTTGCTATCGCAGGCTGCAAACGACCCGCTTATTAATGCTATTACTGCAAAATATTTCAAACCCTTCATAGCTGTATGATTTTTGTAGTTTAATATTAACAGGGCGGTAATTTAAATGTTTGTATAAAACAAAAACGGCAAGCTTATTAAGCTTGCCGTTCAATTTATTTTTCTGTTTAAATTACTTTATCTCAAAGATGGCCTGGATCTGAAAGCTCAGTTTTATCTTTTTAAAATCGATGTCAGATTCCGGCGCTATATCGGCATTCGCAGCCTTAGCCATGTACATTACGTTTCTTGGTGATGGGAAACTACTGTTATCATTCTCAACAATGTTTATTACACCACCCAGCTTATCACCTAAACCATTCACTAAAAATGTGGCTTTTTCCCTTGCTGCTAGTAAAGCTTTTAATTTAAGCTCATTCTTCAACGAGTTAAGCTTCGAATAATCATAACTATCAATATTGGTAGACTGGATGCCTTTAGCATCAACCTTACTCAAGATCTGATCAAACTTGTTCAGATCGCGAAACTTTATACCATACTGTTTGCTCGCCAAAAAATCAGGGTTTTTCTTTTTTTCGGTAACGTAGTTCCATGACGACAAATTGTTCACTGTAAAATCTTCTTTAGCTATACCTGCTTCGGCAACCGCTTTTTCCAGCTGCTTTTCTAACTGGCTGATAGTAACCTTATTCTTACCATTTAAATATTCTTTTAATGAGATGGTAACATTTATAATATCGGGGGTAACTTCCTGCTCGGCTATGCCGGTAACTTCAATTTTGCGGCGCAGATCAGCGGTTTGTGCAAATGCGCCAAAGGTTGATGCAAGTAACGCGGCTATAACGAATAATTTTTTCATAAGTATTTAATATATGCTGTATAGATATAATTACGTGCCGATAGTTTAATTTGAAACAATTGTAGCAGATAAATTTATAACCCCTAAACGCAATAGGTGTTTTAATAAGTTGATAATAAGTACCAAAGCTATGTTATAACAGTTTAATATTTTTTAATAAATATTGGATTGCCCGCCTAAAGTCAATCCGAAGTGGTTTTTAATTCCCTCCCTTGGGAGGGGTGCGGCGGATTGCGCGGTGGCAGGGAGGGGTTTGGTAGGTGTCGGTAAAATGGTATTGCTAACAAAATTCCCCTCTTGAGAGGGGGAGCGTTGATAGTGCGGCTGCAGGGGTGTGTTATTCGCATGCAAAGGACACACCCCTCCACCCCTCTCAAGAGGGGAATCGCACAACCTGTCGCTTCTTTTTAGCCTGCCTAACCTGTGGCAAGTTTGGCAAACTACCCTGGGATAGTGTTCAACCCCGCCCTGCCCTCCCGGGGGAGGGAATCAGCATTGTACTTACGTTACACTCCGTGGTGTAACACCACAAAAAAAGCCCCGAACAGGTCGGGGCTTTAATATATTCTTAAGAAATGAGGTTTTACTCCTCTACCATTTCATTATTTGGGTTGCTTTCCTCTACTACTTCATGTTTAAAGTAGTGCTTTTGGTTAAGCAATATCATAATTACACCTACTGATATGGCGGAATCGGCCAGGTTAAACACCGGGCGGAAAAAGATATATTCTTCGCCACCCCATATAGGCATCCATGCCGGGAAATGACCCGATAATAACGGGAAGTAAAACATATCTACCACACGGCCGTGAAACAGCGGCGCGTAGTTATATATAACACCGTAAAAAGCCGAATCAATAATATTCCCTACCGCACCTGCAAGTATTAAAGCAACCATCATAGTTAAACCACGATGATACTTATGCTTTATTAAATGCACCAAACCATACCCAATACCGCAAACAGCAACAATACGGAAAAGCGTTAGAACCAGCTTGCCTAAATCGCCACCCAGTTCCATGCCAAAGGCCATGCCGTTGTTTTCGGTATAATGTAACATGCCCCGGTTGCCCAGCAGGCGAATTTCTTCGCCCAGTTGCATGTGTGTTTTTACCCAGATCTTAATAACCTGGTCAAGTAGAATAATAAATGCAGCAGTTAAAAAAGGTTTTGTATAAGCCGCCTTCATTTATTATTGCTTTAATTTAGCTTCCATTGTTAAGGTTGTATGCGGTACGGCACGTAAACGCTCTTTAGGTATCAATTTACCGGTTTCGCGGCAAATACCATAAGTTTTGTTCTCAATGCGCACTAATGCAGCTTCCAGTTGCTCAATAAACTTTTTCTGACGGGCAGCCAGTTGGTTTATTTGTTCTTTCTCCAACGTCGCAGATCCATCTTCCAATGTTTTGTAAGTACCGGCAGTATCATCAGTTCCGTTTGCATTTGGTGAACTTAATGAGGTAGCCAAAGCGTTCAGCTCTTCTTTTGAGCTGCGCAGTTTTTCTAATAATAGGTCTTTAAATTCTTTTAATTCTGAATCAGAATACCTTGTTTTTTCGTTTTCCATTTAACTTTTACTTATAGCAATCAAAATTTCATTTTCATCAATAACAGCTTTCTCGCCTTCATTTAACTGATTATCAAGCACTATGCTATCAGCCAAAATTTCGGCGCAAATATAGGATAAATTATTTTTCACCGCTTCGCTGATAAACGGCGCATTTGTAACACTTACATTTATCCTGTCGGTTACTTCAAATTCTTTTGCTTTACGCAAATTCTGTATACGGTTTATCAATTCGCGGGATAGTCCTTCCTGTTTTAATTCGTTGGTTAGGGTAACATCTAAAGCCACAGTTAGTTTTCCTAAATTTGCAACTTGCCATCCCGGAACATCTTCGGCAATAATTTCAACATCGGCTGTCAAAATTGTATACCCCATTGCGGGTAATAATATACTGCCATTTGCATCCAGTTCGGCAATATCATCCTGTGTAAAATTGTTTATAGCTTCGGCCACCGCCTTCATATCCTTACCTACTTTTGCACCCAGGGCTTTAAAGTTTGGCTTTATTTTCTTTTTGACAAAACCGGCGGTATCGGTTATATATTCAATGTCTTTAATGTTTGTTTCAGATAGGATCAGCTCTTTAACTTTTTCTACCTGTGCCTTAAATTTCTTATCAAGTATTGGCAACAATATTTTGCTTAATGGCTGCCTAACGTTAATAGCTACTTTTTTACGCAATGATAGTACCAGCGATGAGATATCCTGCGCCATTTGCATACGCTCTTCAAGAGCGGTATCTACCAGGTCGTTGTGATACTCCGGATAATAAGCCAGGTGTACCGATTCAAATTCCTCTTTACCGGTAACACTGTTTAAATCGGTATATAAACGCTCTGCAAAGAATGGCGCAATAGGCGACATTAATTTGCTGATGGTGATCAAACAAGTATAAAGCGTTTGGTAAGCCGATAGTTTATCATCTGAGTTATCAGACCTCCAGAAACGGCGGCGACTTAACCTGATATACCAGTTGCTAAAATGCGCGTCAACAAACTCCTGTATGGCACGGGCAGCTTTGGTAGGCTCAAAATCAGCATAAAAAGCATCTACCTCTTTACTCAGCGTGTTTAATAACGATATTATCCAACGGTCAAGCTCAGGGCGTTCATTAAGGGCTATCTCTGCTTCTTTGTATTTAAACTTATCAATATTGGCATACAGCACAAAGAAAGAGTACGTATTGTACAGCGTACCAAAGAACTTACGACGAACCTCGTCTAATCCTTCAATATTAAATTTAAGGTTATCCCAGGGAGCTGCATTGCTTATCATGTACCAGCGGGCAGCATCAGCACCAAACTGGTTAATGGTTTCAAACGGATCAATACCATTGCCTAAACGTTTAGACATTTTATTACCGTTCTTATCCAGCACAAGTCCGTTTGATACCACGTTCCTAAACGCCACGCCCTCGTTACCTACCAATTGGTTCACCGCCTTTACCTCGTCGCTGGCTTCGCTCAGCATCACCGCAATGGCATGCAGGGTAAAGAACCAGCCGCGGGTTTGGTCAACACCTTCGGCAATAAAATCTGCAGGGTATGAATTCTGGAATTCTTCTTTATTTTCAAAAGGGAAATGCCATTGCGCATATGGCATAGCACCGCTATCAAACCAAACGTCTATCAGATCGGGTTCGCGGAACATTTTATTACCTGCTGCAGATGTTAATATTACATCATCCACATAAGGGCGGTGCATATCTTCCAGCTTAAAGCCTTCGGGCATAAAACCTGCGGCTATTGATTTTTCAATCTCGGCATTCAGTTCAGCTATTGAGCCAATACATTTCTCTTCAATACCATCCTCCTCGCGCCAGATAGGCAAAGGCGTACCCCAGTAGCGTGAACGCGAAAGGTTCCAGTCTACCAGGTTTTCCAGCCAGTTCCCAAAACGGCCGGTACCTGTCGATTCCGGTTTCCAGTTGATGGTTTTATTTAGCGCAACCAGCTTATCCTTTACCGCGGTGGTACGGATAAACCAGCTATCCAACGGATAGTATAGTATCGGCTCATCGCTTCTCCAGGAGTGCGGGTAACTGTGCTCGTATTTTTTAACGTCGAATGCCTTGTTCTCTGTTTTTAATTTAATAGAGATAAGCACATCAGTAGGTTTAAAACCTGCTTCCGCGCGTTCGGCATCGCTATAATATTCTTCTTTAACGTAACGGCCTGCAAAATCGGTAACCTCATCAACAAAACGGCCCTGTTTGTTCACCAACGGAACTTCTTTGCCTGCCTCGTCCAGTACCATTACCGATGGCACGTTATTTTCCTTACATGCTCTAAAGTCATCCGCACCAAAAACAGATGCAGTATGTACTATACCTGTACCATCATCTGTAGTCACAAAGTCTGCCGGGATAACACGGAAAGCGTTCTTTTCCAGATCGGCATTGGTTACGTAAGGCATTAGCTGCTCGTAGTGCAAGCCTAAAAGCTCGGTACCTTTGTATGTTCCTTTACGTTCCCATGGGATGATCTTATCACCACCTTTGTAATCTTCAAAAGAAGCGTTCTCACCCTCGGCTTTAAAGAATTTACCAACCAGGTCCTGTGCTAATATTACAGTAACCGGTTCATAGGTATAAGGGTTAAAGCTGCTGATTTTAGCATAGCTTATCTTTTCGCCCACTGCTAACGCGCAGTTTGCCGGCAAGGTCCACGGGGTGGTTGTCCATGCTAATATATACAGCGGAGAGTTAATGTTTTCGAATAAAAATTCAGAATCATTATCCCGTTTAACTTTAAACTGGGCGGTTATGGTAGTATCCTTAACCATTTTGTAAGTGCCCGGCTGGTTCAGCTCATGCGAGCTTAGGCCTGTACCTGATTTTGGCGAATAAGGCTGTACGGTATAACCCTTGTACAAAAGGTCTTTATTATAAAATTCCTTCAGTATCCACCAAAGGCTCTCAATATATTCGTTTTCGTAGGTAACGTACGGGTTTTCAAGGTCAACCCAGTAGCCCATTTTTTCGGTAAGATCATTCCAAACATCAGTATAACGCATTACCTCCTTGCGGCAGGCGTCGTTATATTCTTTAACAGAGATCTTTTTACCAATATCGTCTTTAGTGATGCCTAAAGATTTTTCAACAGCCAGCTCAATAGGCAGGCCATGGGTATCCCAGCCGCCTTTACGTTTAACCTGGAAACCTTTTAGTGTTTTGTAACGGCAAAAAATATCTTTAATAGACCGGCCCATAACATGGTGAATACCCGGCATACCATTAGCGCTCGGCGGACCTTCGTAAAATGTATACGGTTTGGTTGCCGGCCGGCTGCTGATACTTTTTTCAAATATGCTGTTCTGCTTCCAGAAATCCAGCACTTCCTTGCCTGTTTGCGACAGATTTAACTGTTTATATTCCTTGTACATCAATATGTTCGCCTCGATTTTTAGAGGTTGCAAAAATACGGAATTTTATATTAAAAATGCAGTGGTTATGTGAATATGACGGTGGGTTAATTGTTAGTTAACCACAAAGGGCACAAAGAGAAAACACAAAGATCACGGAGATTTATATTGATGGTAATTTAGAAACGCTTTGTGGTTAATTTTTAAACCACAGAGAACACAAAAAGGGAGAAACCACAAAGATCACGGAGATTTATATTGATGCTAATTAGAAACACTTTGTGCCCTTTGTGATTAAACTCTTTATAAATACTTTGTATTCTTTGTGGTTAAATTTATCACTGCAAAGACACCTAATATAATGCCAAAACCCTCTTCCCGTTAACGGGAAGAGGGTTTACCAGCACAGATTCGCTTAATGTGCAGCCCTATTGGGTAAGCGGTGCTGTAGTGCTATTAATTATTTTCCATATGGCAAGGCCCGGCGTAGGGAAACTTACACCTTTTGTGTTGCCACGCAACCTGGCATCTTTACCAAAATGATACAAAGGGCGCCCTTTGTAAACCAACTGGGTAGTACCAAAAACCGTTATCAGCTCAAACTGTGTTTTATCAAGGATAGAGGGGATACTGGCAATAGCCTTAACACTGTCTATAGGCCAATTACCGTCATGAGCCGGATCGTTTGTTGAGAATTTATTTGTTTTATAAGTATCGCGGGTAAACAGGTACAAGGTACGGCCTCCCGGGTCGGTAATGTACCGGGAAATTTCTGTACCAGCTGTACCGTTGCTTTTGTATTGCGCCCCATCCTCTCCTACTAATTGTTTATGGCCCATCATAACTGTATAGTCGGTTTTACCTATAAACCAGGTGCTATCCACCCCATCGCCATTGGTATCGCCTGCGCTCGCGTCATTTTTAAAGTAGTATAAAGGCCATCCCCTAAAAGTATTTTGCTTTAAACCGTCGGCCCTGGTTATTACACCAAAATCCGCTGCATTGGCTCCGGCTCCAATGGTAAGGTTATCCTTGTAAAATATAGGCCAAAACGTTAGGCATTGGCCGTTGCATGCCGAAGTACCATCTACATCATCTGCAAAAAAGTAAAGCGATTGCCCTAAGTTGTCCGTTATAATAGTACCAAACTTGGTATTGTTGGTAAGCTGTACACCCGTTACAACGGGATCAGGCATAGGTGCATCATTTTTATTTTTTTTACATGATACATTTAAAAATGTAAACGCAATGATAACTACTGTTAGTAGAAAGGGTATTCTTTTTGTTTTCATAGGGCTAAGTATTTAAATTCGGTTTATATAAATACTACTTGTGAATCTCCTGATAGGTTGCCTAAGTAGAAATAATTATATTATATATTAAAATAGCTCACCCAACGATTAAAGCATGCCACATTTCAATTAAGTTTAATTGAGGCAAGGCAACAAGCACCAGCACAAATAAGTTACACTCAAATATTCCCCACCTTTTATATATTTGGTACACAAAACCCTCACACCATGAAATTAAACGCCCCTGGCATTTTAGCTTTTGCAGGTATAGCTGCTTTTTTATCCGGTTGTGCCGGTAACTCTAAAAAGGAAACCGCTACAGATACAGCTTTGGCTGCAGATATTAAACAACATATTGCTGTATTGGCAAATGATTCGCTGTTGGGCCGCAAACCGTTTAGCGTTGGCGAAGAGAAAACCATTGCCTACATAGCCGCGCAGTTTAAAAAGATGGGATTAGAGCCGGGCAACAATGGCAGCTATTATCAGGATGTGCCGATGGTAGAGATAAAGCTTGCCAATGTGCCAACCATGCAGATCAGCGGTAAAACCAGCCTGAAAATGGAAGCCGGGGTTAATTTTGTGGCAGCCACCCGCCGCGAGGTACCTACTGTTGAGTTAAAAAATTCACCGCTTGTTTTTGCGGGATACGGTATTGTTGCACCCGAATATAAATGGAACGATTATGCCAACCTTGATGTTAAAGGCAAAACGGTTGTTGTACTGGTAAATGATCCGGGTTTCCGGGCGCCCGAAAAATTCTTCAAGGGCGATACCATGACCTACTATGGCCGGTGGACCTACAAGTACGAAGAAGCTGCCCGCCAGGGTGCCGCAGGTGTGATCATAGTACACCAAACCGAACCGGCAAGCTACGGCTGGCAGGTGATACAGAACAGTTTCACAGGTTCAAAATTATATTTACAACAGGCCGATAAGCACATGAACCGCTGCCAGTTTGAAGGCTGGATAAATGAAGAAACAGCTAAAAAATTACTGGCCGATGCCGGTGTAACTGAGGATATGCGTGCCTATGCCCGCAAAAAAGATTTTAAGGCCGTTCCGTTGAATAGTACTGTATCGGTTTCTATTAAAAACAGCCTGAAATATTCAACATCACATAATGTGATAGCTACATTAAAGGGCAGTACCACTCCTAATGAATACATACTTTATAGCGCTCACTGGGACCACTTTGGTATTAACAAGCCAGTTGCCGGTGATAGTATTTACAACGGCGCGGTTGACAATGCCAGCGGTGTCGCTTCTATATTAAGTATTGCAAAACTGTTTACCCAGCAAAAAGAGAAACCAAAACGCTCCATTGTTTTCTTAAGCGTTACCGCCGAAGAACAGGGTTTATTAGGATCTGAATATTATGGCACCCACCCGGTTTATCCGCTTAATAAAACTGTAGCAGATTTAAACATGGATGCTTTATCTGACTTTGGCGAAACCAGCGATTTTTCTATCACCGGCAAGGGTCAGAATGATTTGGACGACTATATAGTTGAACTAACCAAACCAAACGGATGGACGGTTGTGGGCGATACCAAACCAAGCTCGGGCAGTTACTACCGATCAGATCATTTTAATTTTGCCAAGGTAGGCGTACCGGCGCTCGACCTGCACAATGGCGCCAATGCTATAGGGCATGACGAAGCCTGGGGCAAAGCCAAACTAAAAGAATATAACGAGAAACATTACCACCAACCGTCAGACAGCTATAGCGATACCATGAACACTTTAGGCATGGCCCAAACCACCGAGCTGATGTTTAAGCTCGGCTACAAGCTGAGCAACGAAACCACCTTCCCCGGCTGGAAACCAGGATCGGAGTTTAAGGCGATAAGGGATAAGGATATGGGGAAATAAGACAACTTATTTCTGTTAATTTGCACTTATGAAAAGTCAGGTAAAGCGCACCGTATATATGATAGTAATAGCTGTGATGCTTTTTTCAGCTTCAATGGCAATACCGTTAATCTATCATTCTAAGGCCAGGGAATACTTTCAAGGTGCTGCGTTTGGGTTTATGCTGGCGGGCATCATAAGTATTGTAATATTATTACTTGACATGATTAAAAAGAACAAAGCTTAGTATTATCCCCTAAATAATGCATCACAAAGCCCCCGAGATACGTACCCATTGCGCCAATTGCGGCTCGATGCTCGCCGGTAAACACTGCCACGAATGTGGGCAAAAAGCAGGCGTACACCGTTTAACACTACACGAGCTTTCTCATGAGGTGTGGCATGTTTTTACCCATACTGATAAAGGCATCCTGCGGTTAATAAAAGATCTCTTCACCCACCCGGTAAGTGTTTACGAAGGATACTTTGGCGGGCAGCGCAAAAGGTATTTTAGCCCCGTGCTTTTCTTTCTGGTTACGGCCGGGATACTGGCCTACTTATACCCACACGTTTTTGATTATGAGGACGAAGTAACCAACAGGCATAACGAATTTGGACGTGAGATGTATCATCTGGTTAAATATCGTGCGTTAATTTTACTTCCTATTGAAGCGCTACTGCTATGGCTGGTTTTTCATAAAAGATTTAACCTGGCAGAGGTGATGGTGTTTATGCTTTTTTGCCTTGGCTTTACCTACACCATTCGCATAATTGTAATGCCCTTTTACTTTTTGTTCATATCAAACAAAACATTAATAGACAACATATTACTGATCGTTACCTATCTGATCATATTGCTGCATGGCAGTCTGGTATTGGCACGAAAGCAACCCGCTTACATCTTAGCAGTATTAATATTGGTTAATGTATTTTATATGATGGACGGCTTTTTACAGCTCTATCTTCTTTTTGGAGACAAAATGCTTGACAACCAGAACGTACATGGCCTGGGTAATGCCATAAAAGTAATGTATACATTCTATTAGCATGACCAGCAAAACCCGCTTCCAACTCGCCATAACAGGATTGATCCGCGCTTAATTACATAATTGACCTATTAGCCCCGCCATCAACCTGGATAGTCGTCCCGCTGATGTAGGATGCCTGCTCTGATGCCAAAAAAGTAACCAGCGCGGCCAGTTCTTCGGGTTTACCAATACGGCCAAGCGGGATGCTTTTAGCTTTGTCTTTAACGGCCTCGTCAGGGTCAACGCCTTTAGGCAGGGTATGCTTGATCCGATCCGTCAAAATCAAGCCCGGTGCTACATTATTTACGGTGATATTGTAAGGGCCGTATTCATCGGCCATTAGTTTGGCCATGCCTACTACACCCATCCGCATAGCGGTAGATAATACCGAGCTACCCAACACCGCCTTAACCGATCCGCTGATGATATTAATGATACGTCCACTACCTGTTTTTTGCATATAAGGAAGCACTTGCTTGCTGGTACGTGCAAAGCTCAGCAGGTTCAACTCAAAAGCTTTTTGCCATTGCTCATCATCAAAGTTCTCAAACTTGTCAAACGGCGGGCCACCGGCATTGTTCAGTAATATGTCTATCCGCCCAAAAGTTTCTGCCGCCTGTTTAATAAAATTGCTTAGCTGGCCAGCATCTGATACGTCAACCGGGATAGCCACTACTTCATTACCTGTAGCCCGTTTTATTTCATCGGCGGTTTTATTCAGCTCATCCGCATCGCGCGAGCCAATAATAACCTTTGCGCCTTCTTGTGATAAACCCAGGGCAATTGCCTTGCCTAATCCTTTACTGGCTGCCAATACAATGGCCACCTTGTTGTTTAGTTTCAGATCCATATTAGTATTACAACGGTTGAGTGATATGCTTGTTCAAATTATTGCATCAAGGTATATAAAGTAAATTCATATTTCTGTAAAATATAAGATGCATCCATACCCACAACACTAACAAACTCTTACACAGTCTTGTATTGCGGGATCGATAGTTTTCAATATATTTATACAACCAATTATAATACATGAGAAAAACAATTACCTGCATTTGCCTGCTGTTACTGGTATTTGGCTGTAAAAAAGACCCGGTTAATATAACAGTCACTACGCTGCCAGCAGCCAAGGCCGAGGTTGAGTTTAAACTCGAAACTAAAAACAACACCGGCAAAATAACAGAAGATGTAACCTGCATCCGCAATATTGATAACGTTAGCTTTTATGGTTCCCTATCGCCCCTGGTTGAAAGCAGGAACTTTATAATGACCTTTAAAACACTTGATGCCGCAGCTGTTGTTAAGGTAAATGATGTGGTGCAAACCAGCGGTGTTACCGCTAATGATTTTTCTAAGCCGGTTACTTATAGCGTAAGTTCGGGCGGGAGTGTTAAAACCTACACTATTCGTATTTTCAATTTTACCGGCATCCCTGTTTTTAATATTTCAAGCGCCGGGCCAATCGTTTCAAAAGACAACTACGTTACCGGTAACCTTACCATAAATGCTAATGGCTTTGCCGAACAAACCGTAAAAAGTATAGATCTGCAAATAAAAGGCCGTGGAAACTCTACATGGGCATTGTTTGATAAAAAGCCTTACCGCTTAAAATTTAACACCAAAACACCGGTACTTGGCTTGCCTGCCGCTAAAAACTGGGTGTTACTGGCCAATTACTCTGATAAAACTTTAATGCGTAATTACCTGGCATTTGGCGTTGCACAGTCCTTAAAATCTGACTATGCACCTCATGGTATTTTTGTGGAGGTTTATTTGAACGGATACTATCGGGGTAACTACCTGCTTACAGAACAGGTGGAAGTTGATGCCAACCGGGTAAATATTAAGGAGCTAAAACCTGCTAATATAAGCCCGGCAGAAATAACCGGCGGATATTTACTGGAGTTGGAAAACCGCGTGGGCGAAACCATTTCTTTCCGCACAAAAAAGGATATCCCTTTCGTTATTAAATCTCCGGAAGATTATGTTCCCGAACAATTGAACTATATACAAGGCTACATGCAGCAAACAGAAGATGCCATTTTTGCAGCCAACTTTACCGACCCTAATAATGGCTATGCTAAATACATCAACACAGATTCGTTCATTAACTGGTTCCTGGTTAATGAATTGTTTAAGAACGAGGATGCAAAAAAATTCAGCAGTATGTTTTATTTTAAAGACCGCGATGGTAAAATGGGAATGGGCCCCGCATGGGATTTTGACCTGGCTGCCGGTAACGTAAATTATAGCGAATCTGTAAAACCCGAAGGCTGGTGGGTTAAAGATGGCGTGTGGATAAGCCGCCTATATGAAGACCCCGCATTTAAAGCCAAAGTAAAGGCCCGCTGGGATGTGCTTAAAGCAACAGGCATACCGGCTATGTATGCAAGCATTAACGCTACAAAAAATTATCTGGCGTTATCACAAAGCCGGAACTTTACCACCTGGAACATACTGGATACCTATGTATGGCCAAACCCTGCCATTTATCATACCTACGGGGGCGAGGTAGATCAGCTGAATACCTGGCTTACCCAACGTGTAGCATGGCTGGATTCTAATATAAAATAATTACATGCATGCATTCCAACTAAAAAATGCTGCAATATTGCCTAAATTTACGACTCCATGAATAAATTATTCCGCAGCTTTGGTTTTGCCTTTAAAGGATTAGGATATGCTTTTGCCACCCAGCAAAACTTTAGGATACATGTATTTGCCGCTATAATTGCCTGCGGGCTGGGATATTTTCTGCACATCAGCGCAGATGAATGGCAGTGGGTAATGCTGTGTATTATGTTGATGATGGTAGCAGAACTGCTCAATACAGCTGTAGAGGCCCTGGTAGACCTGGTATCGCCGGGATATAACAGACTGGCCGGGCACGTAAAAGACATTGGTGCCGCGGCAGTACTTATAATCGCGTTTTTTTCGCTGGCTACGGGCGCCATTATTTTTATACCGAAAATTTTACTGCTGATAAATGCTGCATAAAACACGGGGCATAGTATTTAAAACTACCGATTACAGCGAGAGCAGCGTTGTTGTACAGATCTTTACCGAGAAGTTTGGGTTACAATCATACATCATTAACGGCGCCAGAAAACCGAAGGCAAAAATTGGCCGTAACATGCTGCAGCCGCTTAGCTTGGTTGATATGGTGGTTTACCACAAAACAACGGGCAACATACAGCGCATCGCCGAACTAAAGAACTCGCCCCTGCTGCAAACCATCCCTTATGATGTTATAAAAAGCTGCCTGGCCATGTTCCTGAACGAGGTGCTTTATAAAGCCATAAAACAGCAAACCGCTGATGAAAACAGCTTCGATTTTATTTTTAATGCCATTGAACTGCTGGATAACGCCACACACGGACTGGCAAATTTTCATTTGATTTTTCTAATTCAGCTAACGCGATACCTGGGCTTTTATCCGCACGGCACACAGGTAGAGAACGCCAATTATTTTGATATGAAGAACGGGGTATTTAGTCCGTATAAACCGGACAGTGCATCCTACCTGTCGCCGCCGCATACCAGCAATTTTTATAACCTGCTAAAAAGTGGTTTCGGGCATATTGATCAAATTAAGCTGAGTAATGACGAGCGCCGTTACCTGATAAATAAACTATTGGAGTATTATGCCATGCATATAGAAGGTTTTGGAAATATCCGCTCGCATGAGGTGTTAGAGGAGGTTTTGGGGTAGCGCTACTTACTCTTCTTAAACATCCTTGTAATAAAGTTCCCTTCCTCACCTTTTTTCTCTTTAGGCGGGCCTATCAGGAAGCCGTAATCTTTAAGCAAGTCGCAGTTATCGCAAATTATTTTGAAGATACCCAGCAGCGGCACGGCCAGTATCATGCCGGGAATGCCCCATACGGCTTCGCCTACTACAATAATAAGTATGGTAAACAGCGGATTAATGTTGAGCCTGTCGCCTACTACAAGGGGCTCTAAAACATAGGTTTGAATGAGCTGTACCAATCCGTAAGTAATAATAACGCCAATTACTACTTTGGTATCGCTGCTTTGTGCCAGGGCCATTAAAACAGTTATAGATGTGCCGGTAATATTTCCCGCGAACGGCACCAGTTCCAGTATACCGCAAAGCACAGCAAAAAACAGCGCGTTATTTACACCGGCAATGCTAAAACCTATGCCATACATCACCCAAAGCATGATGATCATAAGGCCCAGTCCGCCCAAATATTGCTGGGTAACCGTGCCTGCATTTTGCAGTACTTCGGCGGTTGTATCGCGATTCTCCGGCTTAAACATCCGCAGAATAAATTTTTTGAAATGCCCTCTAAAAAAGATGAAAAGGAAAGTATAAACCAATACCAGAATGGTATCAATTATAATACCTGCCAGTGAGCCAAGCAGGGCTGTAAATATACCGGCCACTTTACCCATTCCGCCGGATTGCTGTTCTTTAATTATTTTTTGCTGTTCCTGATTCGAGATCCCGAAATGCTGCCTTACATAGCTTTTAAGCCCGGTAATAATGTCGTTTATGCGTTCTTCTATCTTGGAAAGATCATTTATAATGTCGCTTAGCTGGTACTGCAGCAGGGTAATTAGCGACCCTATTATCAGCAACAAAAACACAACACTTAGTGCTGATGCCAGGCCATTGTTCATGCCCTTGCTTTGCAGCCAGTGGCAAATGGGTAACAGCAGCATAGCCAGTACAGCACCAAACGTAAGCGGAATTAATACGGTACGGCCAAAAAACAGTATACCGAAAACCAGTATAAATAAAGTAAGGATACGAAGGGTTTGGTTAAGGTAGGCTGTACTCATTCAAATTCGATTGATATTTAACCACAGATAACACAAAAAGAAAAATTACAAAGTACACTAAGCTTTAATAGCCAACAGGCCTAATATAAAAATATTTTACCTGATAACTTTGCACAATCTTAGTGTGCTTTGTATTAACCCTTGCAATCTCTGTGGCAAAGCCTGTTAGCCTAAAATGCGTTTTTTAATATAATCTATGGCCGAGTCGGCCAGGTCATTGCCACCGGTTTGAATAACGCTGCCATCTGCTTGTATGGTAAGCTCGGCTTCAATATTATCGTCAATGTGTACGATTAATTTATTTTGCTCCTTTTGTACACGGCAGGGAACTTCCCGGCCCGAGTAGTGCAGTTGAAATTCATATTTCCCGTCTTTATCAGCGGGCGAGGTGTCTTTTTCTTCTATCATGGTTTAGTTTTTTTACTATAACACTAAAAAACGCACCAATGTTTCAGAAACAAAAAAAGAGAAAACCAGGCGGCTCTCTCTTTTAAGTTTTTACTGACCTCATTATATCATAAAGAACGATGGTGGATAGGACGATAATAATAATTATCTCAAATATAATATCTATGGATTTAGCAGACTAATATTTTAGAGATATATTTATTAACAAATAGCTAATATTTATTATAAATGTTAATAAATATTATTCTTAAGTAAGTGCTTTATTCCAAATTGTTTAAAAAATCGCAAGCCGCGTTGCAAAAGGTTACCCTTCCTATTTTTAAGAAAATGTTTTATGGCGCGATAAGCCTGTTCATTTTCCTGCACAATGGCGGGGAATTGTTTAACCGCTTTTTGTGCTATCTGTACCTGGTACATGTTCTCAATATTGGAGTGTACACCGGAGCCGTCATGCCCAATGTTATGGATAAGTGAATGCCGCGGATTAAGCGTTTGCCCGTTCTTTAAAAAAATGGATGCATACCACCTGATAGCCCATGAGTTGTTTTTGCCGGCCTTAAAGCCCTGCATCTGTTTCCAAAAGTTCATGGTGCCGTCTATCGAAAACTGTTTTACCTTTTCGTCATCAAACTGCGCCATGAGCTTATCAATATCGGGCTCAAAGTTTTTCCAGGCGCGTGCCCAGGTAGCCCATCCCCAGCTAAAAGCCGCGCGGAAAAAGAAAGTCTCCGGCAGGTTCTTGTCCTTAAGATCAAACATATAAGCGCCAATGTGCATTACGTCTTCATTATCGGCGTAACGGATTAAGGCATCATTAAAAAACCGGAGAGTGTGTGATGATGACAGCAGGTCATCCTCAAATACAATAACTTTGCCGTACTCATTAACCAGTTGGGTAACCCCGCTAATAATGGAGTTAGCAAGCCCCATATTCTGCTTCCTGGCAATCACCTTTACAGATTTAAAGCCGGTAACATCTGCCGCTATCTGTCTAACCTCTTCAACACTGGCTTTATCAGCATCAGTTTTGGCCCCGTCAGAGAAAATGAACAGGCGCGAATCTTCTGCCAGTAAATTTTTTTGCAAATAGCTTAATGTACGGCGGGTATGATCGGGCCGGTTATATACAAAAAGTGCAATTGGCGCAAGGTTTTGCAAGGCTTTAGTTATTGATTTAGTGAGTTATTGAAGAACTAAAAACTAACTATAAATTTAAAAAATATCAGCTTGTTTATCGGTTTTATTGCACAATACGGTGTAAGCATTGGCCAGTTTTTCGTGCCATTTAGTGCCGCCCAGTTTAGTTACCAGGTTCTTGGCAAAATACTCAGCAGTAATTTTCATACTGGTCACCAATCCTTTTGGTTTCTTTTGGTTAATGTAAGTATTAAACAAAGTTACCTCGGGCTCAATCATTGAAGTAAGACCTTTTACAACCTCAAAGCCTTCTGTCTGCAATAAATATCTTAATGATGTTGGCGTATAAACATTAATGTGCCCATAAGCCAGGAAATGCTTTATACGCTTATCAACTCCGGGTTTGTAGTCAATGGGTACCTCTATCACAAAAGAGCGGCTCACGCGCTTAATTTCGCGCAGCAGCAGGCGCTCATGCTCTACATGTTCCAACACGTGCGACAGAATGAGCAGGTCGAAACTATTATCCTCAAACGGCAAATGATAACCATCAAACTCCTGCACTGATGCCAGGCCCTTTATCTGGCGCGATTTAATGTGCTTTACTCCGCTATCAGATATCTCCACAGCATGGTACTCGGGCGCAAAACCCCAGTCGGACAGGTACTTTAATATACTGCCATCGCCGGCACCAACCTCAAGCACTTTAGCAAAGGTTTGGCCCTTGCATACATCAACAATGTGCTGCGCTTTATACTTGGCACCCAGCATACGCCAGGCTTCGTCATGCTTTTGGTAAAACTCGTCGTACGCGGTTTTTACATTGCCGCTTAATTTATCTTCTGCCATATTATATTCCCAGGCAATTTTCAGGTTTATAAAATACCGATGTTGATTTAAGGTAGAACAAGCCCGGTGAGATACCGCTGAAAGGCAGATGCTTAAAGCCCTTACCTATCAAAAAATCAACCCCTTCAGTATACACTTCACGTTCAGAATCGTCAAGTACAATAACGCCATCCGGGGATAATGCCTCAACGGCTTGCTTACAGCAGTTTACCCTGTCGCGGCCATCAACTATAATAATATCAAACTTTTCTTCCAGCTTAATTGGCATCTGGCAATAATCGCCGCCGCGTACTAATTCGGTATAAATTAGTTCTGAATTTTCCGGTTTATCTTCAGATTTCTCTATTTTATCGTACCATTCCTTATCGTGCTCTACAGAAACCACCACCCCGGCATACCTGGCGTAGAAAAAGGTGGAGTTACCTGATCCAAATTCAAACACGGTATGCTGTTTGCCCAACCTGTCTTTTATAAAATCAATAAATGAATAAGTTACCCAGGGTATTGGGTTGCCATCACGGTCAACCGGCGATTTACTGTCGAAAGCCTTGAACCAGCCAATATCATTAAGATAGCCTTTACTGTTAAATGACAGCAGTGAACGCAAATGCGCAGGATTAGTTAATACTTTTAATAGTGATGAAAATGTACTCAACGCTTTATGATTTTTTGAAACAGTGAAATTAAAAATAATGATTTAAACATCATCAATCCCTGCTGCCTAACTTTAGGGATAAATAAAACAAAAAAGGCCGAACTTGCATAAGCTATCAGGGTAGCAATAGCCGCACCCATCATTCCCATCTTAGGGATAAGGATCAGGTTGAGCAATATATTTACTATAGCCCCAAAGCCTGTACGCAGGAAAGTAAGCTTTACGTAGCCCTCGGCAATTAAATACTGACTGTTGGCCGCACCTAAAAACACAAAAACACCGGACCATATATGTACCGACAATGTAGGCGCGGCATAAGAATATTCGGGATTATAAAACTTATAGATTAGGGGCGATGCAAATGTAATGACTAAAGCAACCGGAAGGCTCAGGTAAACCATCAGGTCGTATAGGTTTTGAATGCGTTTTTTGTAACGGTTCAGATCATCCCGGCGGGCATTTAATATTGCCGGGAATAAAGAGGTAACAATTACCGATGGCACAAAATTCCAGGCTTCGCTTAACGAGGCTACCGTAGCATAGGCACCAGATTCTTTAGTGCCCGATAGGTTTTGGATCATCAACTGATCTATCTTCATATAAAGGGCAACCATAATACCCGATATAATAAGCGGCCACGAAAGCAATAACAGTTTTTTTGCCAGCTTACCGTTAAATGTCCAGTTAAAAATATTGCGGCCTTTACGCTGGTAAGTGAAAAAGTACCCGATAGAAATAAGTAAAAAATCAAACGCGTAAGCATACACAAAAGATACAATTGGCGCTTCGGCAATAATCAGCGCTATTTTTATTGCCGCTGATACCAGGTTGCCGGCAACCTGCACCTGCATAATGTATTTAGACTGCACTTCCGACTGGAAATACGAATCGATAACGTTTAACGATTGTACGATGCCTATGGTAGAAAAAATGAGCACAAAATAATAAGGCGTACCCTCTGCCGGATAAATTTGATAGGCCAGCCATATGAGCGGGATGCAAGAAAGGCCCGCAAATACTTTCATCCAAAAGGATGTACCTAATATCTGGTCGCGGTTTTTGGGGAACTGGTGCAGTTCTTTAACAATAAACTGATCAAGCCCCAGCGTGGCAATGGCCGAAAAAAAGTAGATGTAAGTGGTACCGCCTATATAAACTCCATTACTCTCACGGCCCAGGTAGTTGGCTATTTTAATACTTACAATTAACTTAATAAGTAAGCTGCCTATGCGCCCAACAAAAAGCCATCCCGTATTTTTAAAATACTTCTCTAATGCCTGCTGATCAAAACCGGGAATGCTTGGAATACGCATATTGCACAAAGATATTGTTTTAGTTGATTGAGAGAAGAGAGGAATGTCGGGTCAACTGTGCGCTATTTTATTATAAAGAGGTTCTCTCTCCAGTGGTGGGTAGATATTAGATATGTAAGCCCGACGAAAGGAACGATGAGCTCAATAACCGGCATCAGGAACGTTTGGGTGGTACAGGCTCTGAACAAACACTGACTTTCACAAAACGTAACGTAGCCGGCACTTTTCTTTGGTTCGTTTCTTTTGGTGTCAAAAGAAATGAACATCCACTGACGGTTCATAAAACAGAACCATTACTAACGGAGCACTAACAAAACAAGCACATTTCATAGATACTTCACTATCGTTCAGCATGACAAGTTGGGTTAACCAGGCCTGTGGGGAGATTACTTCGTACCTCACAATGACGCGTGGAAATAAAGCTCGTTTCCTAAGAGTTATTTAAAACAAAAGGGCCGTCATTACTGACAGCCCTTTTATACTTTGAGTCAAGAAACAAAACGAGGTCTTGTCTCTTGATCCTTATATCTTACCTCTCACTTATTGAGAAGTAAATTTCTTAGCGTTAATCCTTCTTTCGTTCTCGTTAAGGAATATTTTACGTAAACGGATGCTTTGCGGGGTTACCTCAATGTATTCGTCGGCTTGTATGTATTCCATTGACTCTTCTAAAGAGAATTTAATAGCAGGTGCAATACGCACGTTGGTATCGCTACCAGATGCACGCATGTTGGTTAACTGCTTGCCTTTAGTTAAGTTAATAACCAAATCGTTATCGCGGATGTGCTCGCCTAATACCTGTCCTTCGTAAACATCAACTCCCGGATCAATGTGGAAACGACCACGATCCTGTAATTTATCAATCGCGAAAGCAGTAGTTTTACCAGTATCCATAGATACCAATACACCATTTAAACGACCAGGGATCTGGCCTTTCCAAGGCTCATATGCTTTAAAGCGGTGGGCCATAATAGCCTCGCCACCAGTTGCGGTTAATACGTTGTTACGTAAACCAATAATACCACGTGCAGGGATATCAAATTCAAGGTGTTGTAAATCGCCTTTAGGCTCCATTACCAACAGGTCGCCTTTGCGTTGTGTTACCAACTCAATAACTTTACCTGCAACCTCGCCCGGTACATCAACTATTAAGGTTTCAACCGGCTCACATTTAACACCATCAATTTCTTTAACAATAACCTGTGGCTGGCCTACCTGTAACTCGTATCCTTCGCGACGCATGGTCTCGATCAATACTGATAAATGGAGGATACCACGGCCGTATACTAAGTATGAATCCGGAGATTCAGTTTCAACAACCTTAAGCGCAAGGTTTTTCTCCATCTCTTTGTACAAACGGTCACGTAAGTGGCGTGATGTTACAAATTTACCTTCTTTACCAAAAAATGGTGAAGTGTTGATGGTGAACAACATGTTCATGGTAGGCTCATCAATATGGATAACTTCCAATTGCTCCGGTTTTTCGAAATCGGCAATGGTATCACCAATATCAAAACCTTCAATACCTACAACAGCACAAATATCGCCAGCACTTACTGAAGTTGCTTTAACTTTACCTAAGCCTTCAAAAGTGTATAATTCTTTAATTCTTGATTTTTGAATAGTACCGTCACGTTTTACTAACGATACCGGCATGTTTTCTTTGATAGTACCACGCGCAACACGGCCAATTGCAATACGACCTACGAAAGATGAATAATCTAACGAAGTGATCTGCATTTGCAAAGTACCTTCATTAACAGGTGCCGGTGGGATGTTTGCCAAAATAGCATCCATCAACGGGAAAATATCCTCAGTAGGTTGTTTCCAGTCTGTGCTCATCCAGCCTTGTTTTGATGAACCGTAGATAACCGGGAAATCCAGCTGATCTTCAGTAGCTTCAAGGTTGAAGAACAATTCAAAAATTTGTTCGTAAACTTCTTCAGGGCGGCAATTTTCTTTATCAACCTTGTTTACAACCACAATAGGTTTTAAGCCTAAAGCCAAAGCCTTTTGGGTTACAAAGCGGGTTTGAGGCATAGCGCCTTCAAATGCATCGCATAATAATAAAACGCCATCAGCCATTTTCAATACACGCTCAACCTCGCCACCAAAATCGGCGTGACCAGGGGTATCAATAATGTTGATCTTAACATCTTTGTACATTACCGAAACGTTTTTTGATACAATGGTAATACCACGCTCACGCTCCAGGTCATTGTTATCAAGTATCAGTTCACCAGTTTCCTGTCCGTCACGGAAAATGGCGCAACTGTGTAAAATTTTGTCAACCAATGTGGTTTTACCGTGGTCAACGTGTGCGATGATCGCTATATTTCTTATTTTTTGCATAAAATGCGGCCTCTAAATTTGGCGCAAAGATACGGTTTATATATGGTATTAAAAAGTGCGGGCTGCTTTTTACAATTGTTTGATTATTACTTAATTGTTGGGTAACATGGTGGGTGGGTGGAACGTAGGTTGAGATTGCGGGAAGTTTAGTGCGGAGTGTTGATGCCGGAAGCGGGGATTGGCATGGTGAGATGATGGTTGGGCTGATAGCTACAATCTCCTTATTAGTATAATTTGACACGGTTGGAAGAGGAATCTTTATTCGATGAAACAGGTGTCGAACTTTGCAACCATTCACCACTCACCATTTCACTACTCACCAATTATGGCGTTGCCTGCGGCCGGGCTTTCCACTTATACGCCTGCAGGCCTTAGGCGCGAGGCCGGTATCCGTTGCAATCCCTAACGCGGTCGTCTAAACCGCTGATTGGAATGATTAGGGGATTCCGTTGATTTCTGAATCTTGGTTTGAGGGCTTATATATTGACAAGATTCTTTTAAAGCGCGGGACCACCTGTCAGAGCGGGCGGGCCGGGTGTATGGCAGGAATGACGGTTTAGCTTTTGCGTTGTGATGCGAGCACAGCGAGTCATCCAGCAAAAGCGTTAAGAACCGGCAAGGCGGGCAGAAGCGTCGCTCTGACTTGATTTATTCACCAATTACTTTTCGCTTTTTTGTGGCGTTCATGAGGTCGCTACGCTTAGTTTTTGTTACTTTTTCATCAAGGAAAAAGTAATAGGCATCCGCGGCTATGAGCGGGCTAACGTTCATTAAAACACAACACCAACCTATCGGGAGATTGCTTCGTACCTCGCAATGACGCGTGGGGAGGCTTAGTGGTTATCTGCATGCGACGAGATTGCCCCGCTATCGCTCGCAATGACATGGTTTGTTACTTTTCTATCGGAGATTGCTTCGTACCTCGCAATGACGCGTGGGGTAGAGAGTGCGCTACTTACATGCGACGAGATCGCCACGTTGCTACACTCTCCTCAAAATGACATGTTTTTTTTATATAGCCATGCAATCAAAATCCCTTAATCTCAAAAATCCGCTCAATCCCGGTTCATTTACCAAACGCCCAACTTAAAAACTTAGGCATTACCTTGCCCCACGTTTCGGTATCATGCGTTCCGCCTAAAACTTCCAGGTATTGGATGTCCGCGGGGCGCTCGTAGCCTTTGGCAAGCAGTTCTTTTATAACGTCAATAGTATCGTCAATAGAATCAATAATGCCGTTCTTGTTGCGGTCGGCAGTTTCGTCTTTGGTGCCGGTTTGCAGCCAGAATTTCAAATCGGGTTTACCTTCGGTATTCTTAATAACGCTGTGCATAATGCGGTCGTCATTGGTATAACCTTTAGTAAGGTCTTTACCTCTCCACCAAAAAGAGGCCGAGAACGCACCCACTTTATCAAACAACTCGGGGTTGTTCCATGCAATATCCATAGCTGTTAGTCCACCCAGCGAAAATCCGGCGAAAGCGGTGCTTGCAAAATCTTCTATCCCCGTATGCTCTTTAATAAACGGCAATAGCTCTGTTATTATAAATTGGGTATAAAGATGGGCTTTGGCGCCGCGCTTTTTAAAATCGGGCTTACCGGCAACACCATATTCCTGTATGCGGTCTTCACCGGCATGTATGGCAACAACCAATATGGGTTTTAAGCAATTTCTTTCGTATAAATCCTCAAGGGTTTCTATCAGTTTCAGGTTTTGTAGTTCCTGTCCGTCGTTTAGCAGTAGTAAGTTTAAGGGCTCTGCTACAGTGCCTTCTTCGGGCATTAGCAAAGTGCAGGTAACTTCACGTTCAAGTATTTTTGATGCTATGGTAAGTTCCTGTTCAGCAATCTTCATTTCAGTATCTGTACTGTAGTACATGGCAATATAAAATTAATAAAGGGTAAAAAAAGCCTCACCTAAATCCTCTCCAATGGAGAGGATTTAAAAACCTCTTTTAGAACCCTCTCCGTTGGAGAGGGCAGGGTGAGGCCCTATTAATAAAGGGGGCAAAAATACCGTTATAGTTTTAATAAATACCTAAAACATAATTATTTGGCACGCTGTTGACATTTACGTGCAATCCTGCTATCTTACAATCTTAAACACAACGTTTTGACTGAACAATATCACCGCTGGCACTCACCAAACATAAATCTTGATCTTGAAATGCTGGTTTTTGGCGACAGGGGGTTCCCGGTGATACTTTTCCCTACCACTAAAGGCCGCTTTCATCAGAATAAAGATTTTGGACTGATTGATAGCGTAAAATGGTTTGTTGACGAAGGACTGGTAAAGATATACTGCCCCGATACTATTGATGACCGCAGCTGGTATGACAAAGGCATCCACCCTGCCGACCGTGCCCGCAACTACGCCTGGTATGATAAAATGCTGGTTGAAGAACTTGCCCCCTGGGCTATGCACGAAACCGGTGTTAGCAAAGTAGCGGTTGCCGGTTGCAGCTTTGGCGGTTACCATGCGGCAAACTTCGCGTTTAAACACCCGGAAATGGTGGCCCATCTGTTTACTATGGGCGGCGCGTTTGATATTAAAATGTTTACGGATGGTTATTATGACGATAACGTTTTTTACAACAACCCGGTAGATTTTTTGCCCGGCAGCAATAAGCCCGAACTATGGCAGATGAATATTATCCTGGGAACATCAGAACATGACATGTGTAAGGACTATAATATCCGGATGGCAAACATTCTGAGCGAAAAACACATTAACCATTGGCTGGACATCCGCCCGTTCGCCAGTCACGACTGGCCTATCTGGAAGAAAATGTTCCCCCATTATCTGAGCACGATAAAATAATTAGTGATTTATTGAATTAATGAATTAGCGATTTTAGAAACACAATATAAACGCACCACCGGCGCAAACTGCAAACCGGGCAACTGCAAACTAAACATATACCATGAAAAAAATAGGCATCTTATTCGGGCAGGAAAACTCGTTTCCGCAAGCATTTGTTGACCGTATAAATGAAAAGGCTGAAAAAAATATTTGCGCCGAATTTGTACGTATTGATAAGATAATGCAGGGCGAGCCGCTGGGCTACTCCGTAATTGTTGACCGGATCTCGCAGGATGTACCCTTTTACCGGGCATCCTTAAAAAACGCGGCTATTACCGGTACCGCTGTTATTAATAACCCCTTTTGGTGGAGCGCCGACGAGAAATTTTTCAATAACGCTTTAGCGGTAAAACTGGGCGTTCCGGTACCAAAAACAGCGTTGCTGCCATCAAAAGATCACCCGAACGGCACAACCGACAGATCTTTCCGCAACCTGGCCTTCCCGCTAAATTGGGATGCGATATTTGATTACGTAGGCTTCCCCGCATACATGAAACCGTTTGACGGTGGCGGTTGGCGCGATGTTTACAGGATCAGCGACAGAGAAGACCTTTGGGACAAGTTCGCTCAAACTAATCAGTTGGTAATGCTGCTGCAGGAAGAGATCATCTTTGACGATTATTTCCGTTGCTATTGTATTGGCGGTAAGCATGTACGCATTATGCAGTATGAACCAAGAAATCCGCACCATCTGCGTTACGAGCATGGCAAAGCACCGGCATCTAAAAAAATGCTGGATACCATTACCAAATACGTATTGCAGCTGAACCAATATTTAGGTTATGATTTTAACACCGTGGAATTTGCTGTGCGCGATGGGATCCCTTACGCTATAGATTTTTGCAACCCCGCCCCTGATGCTGAAGTAACCAGCGTTGGCCAGGACAATTTTGAATGGGTGGTTGAAACCGCTGCCACTTATGCCATTGAACGCGCTAAAGCCCAAAAAGACAATCGGGATAATTTAACCTGGGGCCAGTATGTAAGAACAGGTGTAGCAGGGTCGCCATTAACTGCTGCAAAAGCCCAAAAGAAAGCAAAGGTTTCGGTAAGTCCGATGGACCATACTATAGAAGAAGAAGTTAAACTAAGGCCTAAAAAAGCAAAAACTACTGAATCAAAAAAGGCAGCCAAGAAGTAGATTACAGTATATTGATGGGTCAATACCTGCGTTAGGGATTGCAGCGGATACCGGCCTTGTGGCTAAGGCTTGTGCAGTATGAGCGGAAAGCCCGGCCGAAGGCAACGCCAAAATGAATTTTAATTTAATACGAGGGCACAAATGAACAAGGCCGAACGGGAAAAAAAATTAGAGGATGATATAAAACAATACGGTTTACAAGTACTGCATGTGTTAGAAGACGAAACCGGCCCTGGCTTTACTTATTCCATTGGATTATTTAAAAGCTACGGCCATCCCGAAATAATTATGATAGGCCTTAAACAAGATTTAGCACATACGTTGATAAACAATATGGCTTATGAAATTAAAGAAGGAAAAGTATATAGTCCACTTAATTTTGAAGCAAGTATTTTAGATGATTTTGATTGTTATATTATCGAAGTAGATAAATCAAACTACGACAATTACGTTTGTCAGGCACAAAATTATTACCAGGGCGATTTTCCTTTAATACAATGCATTTATCCAACAGTTAAAGGAATTTATCCATGGGAAGAAGAATGGCCTGAAGAAATAAAAGATTTACAACCAATTTTAGGTTCAATTAAACAAAACCCCTAACCAATTATGAACGAGTTCACCTTAGGTGTTGAAGAAGAATTTATGGTGATTGACCCTGTTACCAGGGAACTGAAATCGCACGAGCAAAAAATTGTTGATAGCGCTCAAAAGATCCACGAGGACCAGGTAAAGGCCGAAATGCACCAGGCAGTTGTGGAGGTGGGCACCCACATTTGCCGCAATACCGAGGAAGCCCGTAAAGAGGTTGGCAAGCTGCGCACAACGGTAGCACATCTGGCCGGAGATATTGGGCTGCGCATTGGCGCGGCGGGTACACACCCGTTCTCTCACTGGCAACACCAGCTAATAACAGACCACCCGAGGTATTTCGAGATAGTAGATGAATTGCAGGAGGCCGCCCGTTCAAACCTTATTTTTGGTTTACATGTGCATGTGGGTATCCAATCGCGGGATATGGCTATCCATATTGCCAACCAGGCAAGGTATTTTTTGCCGCATGTGTATGCGTTATCAACAAATTCGCCGTTTTGGGAAGGGCGTAACACGGGTTATAAATCTTTCCGCACCAAGGTGTTTGACAAGTTCCCGCGTACGGGCATCCCTGATTATTTTGCCAGCATTGAAGATTATGACAACTACGTTAAACTACTGGTAAAAACCAACTGTATTGACAACGCCAAAAAGATCTGGTGGGATTTGCGTGTGCACCCTTTCTTTGAGACCATCGAGTTCCGCGTATGCGATTGCCCTATGCTGATAGATGAGACCATGACCTTTGTAGCCTTGTTTCAGTGTATTTGTGCCAAGCTATATAAGCTGCGTTTGCAAAACATGAAATTCATTACTTATAACCGGGCACTCATCAACGAAAATAAATGGCGCGCCGCCCGTTATGGTATTGATGGTAAAATGATAGATTTTGGTAAGGAACTTGAGGTAAATACCCGGGCACTGATCCTGGAGCTGCTTGATTTTATTGACGATGTTGTAGATGATCTTGGCTGCCGCGATGACTTGCAATATGTGCATAAAATACTGGAAAATGGTACCGGCGCCGACAGGCAGTTGGCCGTTTACAACCAAAACAATAACTTTGAAGACGTGGTAGATTACATTACATCACAAACATTGAAGGGGATATAGGGGCCTCACCCTGCCCTCTCCAAAGGAGAGGGTTCAAAAAAGGAGGTCCTCTCCTTTGGAGAGGATTTAGGTGAGGCTAAACAATAATTATTAGAAATGAATACAGATAAAACGGAAATAAGGGTTGCCATACTGGACTTGTATGATGGCATTGCGAATGAGGGAATGCGTGGTTTCCGTGATATATTGGAGCGCTATAAGGTTAAGCACGGCCTTAATTTAAAATACGAAATTTTTGATGTACGCCGCAAAGCGCAGGTACCGGGTTTAAACTTTGATGCCTACATATCAAGCGGCGGCCCGGGCAGTCCGCTGGATAGCGAGGGAACTGAATGGGAGAAAAAATACTTTCAGCTGATTGATAAACTGGAAGCGCATAACCAAAGCGATGATCCGCAGAAAAAACATGTACTTTTTGTTTGTCATTCTTTTCAGCTCATGTGCCGCAGGTATGGCCTGGGCGATATTAATCTGAGGCGCTCAGCATCATTTGGGATACTACCCGTTCATATGACCGAAGCAGGCACGCGGGAGCCAGCTTTTGAAGGATTAGCAGAGCCATTTTACACAGTAGACTCGCGCAGCTGGCAGGTTATCAATCCAAATATGGATCGTTTTAAAGAACTGGGTATGGAAATACTGGCATTAGAAAAAGAACGACCGTATGTTGATCTGCCGCGCGCTTTAATGGCCATTCGCTTTAATGAATATTTTATAGCCACCCAGTTTCATCCCGAAGCAGATGCTATTGGCATGAAGCTGCTGCTACAACGGGGAGATAAAAAAGACGAAGTAATAAACGAACACGGTGAGGGCAAATACAGAGAAATGATAGAGCGACTGGAAGAACCGAATAAGATAGCGCATACACAAAACACTATTATCCCTAATTTTTTGGATGAAGCAATATTGAAGTACTCTGTTATGCTGAGCGATAGCGAAGGAACTATCGGCAGGTAGATCCTTCGTTCCTCCGGATTGGCAGTATATAAATCACGCAATTGAGCGGGAAAAAGAAATAAAAGGTTGGGAAAGAGCAAAAAAGTTAAATTTAATAGAACAAGAAAACCCAAATTGGACTTTCTTAAATAGTGAGATAATGGAATGGCCGCCTGAAAAAATCGAGGTGGTGCATTAAGTGGTGAACAGATCCGCCATTATTGCTCAGGATGACAATTTTAAGGAATTTAACCCATGAACCCATCAGCCAGAAAAACCTACAACGAAAATTTCACAGAAGAAAAGTATGCTGATTTTTTGGTGGACCTGAACGCAGGTCTTAAAAACCCTATTGAATTCCGTATTGCGGAAACACCGGTGTTTTTAACGGACGATTTTAGGGATAAACTGGTACGAGCGGGTAACGAAATAATTGCCACACTCCTGAAACCAAATTTTAAAGAACTGAGCAAACGGGCCATTCCCGGTAAATGGCAGGTGGCTAATGAGAATGGTCACCCCCACTTTATAGCGCTTGATTTTGGTGTTTGTAAAGACGGTGAAGGCAACATTGTACCAAAGCTGATAGAGATGCAGGGCTTCCCATCATTATATGGTTTTCAGGTGCACCTGGCCGAAAATTACAGGCATACTTTTAATATCCACGGTAACCAAACCATTTATTTTAATGATTTAAACAAAAGCGGCTATTTAGACCTGTTTAAAAAAACCGTCCTCGGCCCTTACCAGCCGCATGAGGTGGTGATAATGGATGTTGATGCCCCTAATCAAAAAACCGCGGTAGATTTTCATATCACCGAAAGCTATTTAGGCACACCCGTAGTATCCCTTGCCGACCTGATACAAGAAGGCGATCAGCTCTTTTATATGCATGGGGGCGAAAAAAAACGCATCCGCCGCATATATAACCGCCTGATATTTGATGAAATAGAAAACGACCCGGAAATATTCAATAAAGTGGTGGATATCCGCCAGCCGCTTGATGTGGAATGGGTAACCCATCCCAACTGGTTTTACCGCATCAGTAAATACACTATACCCCTTTTGGAAGGCGATCATATCCCAAAAACACAATTCCTGCATGAGCTAAAGGAGGTACCTCAGGATTTGCAGAACCATGTTTTAAAACCTTTGTTTTCTTTTGCCGGGCAAGGCGTTATCATTGATATTATGGATGGTGACATTGAAAAAATTAAAGACCCGGAGAACTGGATCCTTCAGGAAAAAGTAACTTATGAACCTGTAGTAGAATCGCCTGATGGCGGGGTAAAAGTAGAGATCCGCTTACTATACCTGTGGCCGGATGATGATGCCAAACCAACCCTTGCAGTTAACCTGGCACGGCTAAGCCGCGGTAAAATGATAGGTGTTAGATATAATAAGGACTTTGACTGGGTTGGTGGCACAGTGGCCTTTATGCACAAATAAGCCACATGCCATTTTACACATACTATTTTAATTATATGTACGTATTAATAATAAAGTTTAATTTTGCAGCATGAACATACAAGCAATTATTATAATTTTAATATTTATTGCAGCGGTTTTTTACGTAGGCCGAATTATGTACAAAAGCATATTTGCTAAAAAAGGCTGCGGCAGTAATTGTAAATGCGGGGTTGATTTTTCGGGCATTGAAACCGGTAAGCAAAACCAATAATTATAATTATCGTCACCTTATCATTGAATAGTTAATCGCCCCCATCATGTCAAAACAGGTCTTTCAAGCTGATAACCCCGGCAGGTGGAACCGCTTTAAATGGCTTAGCCGAATAATACTGATCATATTTGTAGTAGGTGCCGTTGCGGCCGCTATTACTGTTACTTCAAGGGAATATCCTGTTTTACCCAATCTCGATCCTGTCCCAAAAAAGATCTCAAAAGAGGATTTGGATGCCTTAAAAAAGTCAAAAAAATATAAAGATTTTAAAATTGAAAAGGCTGAAATAGAGCAGCTTGCAAGGGCGCGCCATTTACATCAAAGTAAACACCCTAACAATGCCAACCGTATAAACGCCGCTTTTTACAAAGCCTGGGAAGCACAGGCATATAATTCACTGTTAGCCTACATGCCCCATTTAGATATGGTGGTAACCGAGGGCTTTGCCTTTTCGCCAAATGCCGATACCATTAAAGTATCAATTGATACCGGCCTTATCAACCTTAATAAAAAGTATAAAAAGCAGGTATTGGTAACCTTATCCAACTACGTTAACTATGATAATGTAAGGGGCGGATATGACTCAAAGGATGTTGAACGCATTTTTAAAAGTAAAAAGCTGCGTACAAATTTTATAAACAGCATTGCCGATAAACTTGAGCACTATAAATTCAATGGTATTAACGTTGATCTGGAAGATATTAAGAACCGTAACAGCAAAGATTACATTGCGTTCCAGAACGAGCTTTACGCCAACTTTCATGCCCGGGGCTTACTGGTAACCCAAAACGTTATACCAAGGGACGAAGACTATGACCTTAAACGTTTACAACACGTAAACGACTTTTTGTTTGTAATGGCCATTGATGAGCATACCGACTCAAGCAACTCGGGCGATGTGGCGAACCAACATTGGGTGGAAGAAATTTTAGATGAAGTATGCTCTGTTATCCCAAGCGAAAAAATTATTTTAACGTTTGCAGCCGGTGGTTTTGACTGGCCGGAGAATAGCTTAGGTGTACCAATTGGCTATGCACAAGCTATTAGTACCGCACAACAAAAGAAAAGCAAGATCGTTTACGACCCCATGTCTGCCAATTTGCATTACAATTATTTGGGTAATGATGGCTTTAACCATATTGTTTATTTTGCGGATGCTGCTACAAATTTTAACGTTATCCGCATGGCGGATGACTGGGCTACCGGCGGTGTATCGTTATGGCGTTTAGGTGCCGAAGACCCACGCTTGTGGACCTATTTTCAAAAAAACCTTTCAATAGACTCATTAAAAAAAACAGGTGTTGATGTTAAAAGGCTAACCACTGTTGGCTTAAATAACAAAATTGATTATGCCGGCGAAGGTGGTGAGGTATTAGACCTGATAACCGAACCAAAAATTGGAGAAATTGATGTGGCAATGGATACGGTAAACTATACCATTACCAATCAAAAATATATTAAGCTGCCAACTAAGTATGTTATCCGAAGGTACGGCTACAAGCCCGGCAAAGTGGTTTTAACTTTTGATGATGGCCCCGATCCTGATTTCACACCGCGAATACTGGATATCCTGAAAAAGGAAAAAGTACCGGCTTCGTTTTTTGTTGTAGGATCAATGGTGGAGAAAAACATACCTATCCTGCGCCGTATTTATGATGAGGGCTACGAAATTGGCAACCATACTTATTTGCACCCGGATATTTCAACTATTAGCCTGGAGCGCGTTAAGCTGGAGTTGAATGCTACCCGTAAACTGATAGAATCAGTCACCGGTCGCAGCACCATCTTATTCCGCCCGCCATTTAATGCCGATGCTGAACCGCAAACCTTGCAGGAGGTTATACCTGTGGCAGAAAGCCGCAAGCAAAGTTATATTACCATTGGCGAATCTATAGACCCCTGGGATTGGCAACCCGGCGTATCTGCCGATAGTATCCTCGCCCGGACCATCAGGCAGTATAAAAACGGATCAATGATATTGCTGCACGATGCCGGTGGCGATACCCGCGAGGAGACCGTAAAGGCCTTGCCGGGTATTATCAAATTCTTTAAAAGCAAGGGGTATCAGTTTACTACCATTGCCGATATTTTGGGCAAAAGCAAAGATGACCTGATGCCAATGCCAACCAGTGATGACAAAACCTTTTGGGGCAGGTTTTATGATGTAGTAGTTGTAGGTTTCTTTTTAGGGAACAAATTTGTTTTTTACCTTTTCTTATCGGCTATATTCCTGGCAATTGGCCGCATTGTTTTAATAGGTGTTTTAGCCATTAAACAATTTGGCGATAATAAAAGGATAAAGCTGGATAACCCTCCCCAAATGCCTTCGGTAAGCATTATTGTACCGGCCTATAATGAAGAGGTTACGGCCATTAAAACTATTGACAGTCTTTTAAAAACAGAATACCCCGATTTTGAGATCATTTTTGTTGATGACGGATCAAAGGACAGCACTTATGATGTTGTTTACAAGGCGTATCATAACCACCCGCTGGTTAGGGTATTAACCAAGCCAAACGGCGGTAAGGCATCAGCGCTTAACTTTGGTATATCACATGCTGATAATGATTTTGTGGTTTGTATTGATGCCGATACCCAGTTAAAGAACGATGCCGTTTTCCACCTGATGTCGTACTTTACTGATGACGAGATTGGCGCTGTTGCCGGTACGGTTAAGGTTTTGAACGAAACCAATATTATTACCCGCTGGCAATCTATAGAATATATTACCGCTCAAAACATGGACCGCCGTGCTTTTGACCTTATCAACAGCATTACAGTTGTACCGGGTGCTATTGGCGCATTCCGTAAATCGGCCATATTTAAGGCCGGTGGTTTTACCTATGATACCCTTGCCGAAGATTGCGACCTAACCATGCGCATACTAAAACAAGGCTACATCATACGTAATTGTGCTGAAGCCTTAGCTTATACCGAAGCGCCCGAAACATTGAACATGCTGCTTAAACAACGTTTCCGCTGGAGTTTTGGGGTGATACAAAGCTTTTGGAAAAACCGCGACGCGCTATTCAATAAAAAATATAAGTTCTTTGGGATGGTGGGCATGCCTAACATTCTTATTTTCCAGATCATACTGCCACTTTTCTCCCCACTGGCCGATTTAATGATGATCATTGGCCTTTTTGGAAACAAGCCCGAGAAGATCCTGTCATACTACGTGGCATTTGTAATGATAGATTTTTTGGTGGCTATTATTGCCTTTAAAATGGAGAAGGAAAATTATAAAAAGCTTATTTACATTATTCCGCAACGCTTTATATGGCGCCAGTTAATGTACTATATCCTCTTTAAATCTATCCGTAAAGCACTAAAAGGCGAGTTAAGCGGCTGGGGCGTATTAAAACGTACAGGTAACTCAACCATTAAGAAAGGTGATCTGGTTAGCGATGAACCGGTGTAGTGGTCACAGGTGTTTGGATGATTGGTATTGCTAACAAATTCCCCTCTTGAGAGGGGGGCGTTGATAGTGCGGCTGCAGGGGTGTGTTATTCGCATGCAAAGGACACACCCCTCCACCCCTCTCAAGAGGGGAATCGCACAACCCACCGCTTCTTTTTAATCTTCCGAACAGTTGTGATGTTGTGGTCTATTCACCCGGGTGAAAATACACGGCAATTGCTTCCGTTCGCGTATTGCGAAGGAATCTTGACACATAATAAACGGATTCTTACTTTGATATTTCCTTGAGCGGTACTACAAGTACCGGCACTTCAGAGTTTCTTACAACGGCCTCTGCAACGCTGCCCATTAAAAAGCGGTCTATACCCGTGCGGCTATGGGTACCTAACACTATAAGGTCTGCTTTAAATTCTTTACTGCAGTTTAAAATACCATCAGCTGTCGAACCAAACTCATTAAAATGGGTTACCTGCAGATCGCCGGCATACTTTTTTATAGTCCGCTCAATTATGGTTTCTCCCTGATGGCTTTGTATATCCATTATTTCTAACTGATCAACACCCAGGTCCTGCATCGGCATCCCCATTATGCTATCGGTACTGGTTACAGGCGTTACGCTGGGCTCAACTATATGAACCAGGCCAACATGGGCATTAAATTTTTTAGCAATATCAAAACCATATGAGGCTGCATATTCGGCAAACTTACTATCATCAATGCCTATAAGTATCTTGCTGATCTTCATGATATAAGGAGTTGGTTTAATATCTGTTATAACAAACCTAACCGAATATGTTTTTATAAACTATAGCTTATATTTAGAAAACATCCGTCGCATATATTTTTTATCAGATTCATTTACTGCAATTTTTGGCGAGGCTACCCGTTGCGCATTATAAATGCCGCCTTCGCCGCTAAAAAAATAGGCGGTAAAGCAGGCAACAGCAAAAAATAAAGCATACTGGCCACCAAACAACTCAATACCCATAATAGTGCAGGCCAGCGGCGTATTAGTAGCGCCTGCAAAAACCGCTATAAAACCTAAAGCAGCAAACAGGCTAACAGGCGCGTTTAAAAGTTCAGCCAGGGTGTTTCCTAAAGTCGACCCAATGTAAAACAGGGGCGTTACTTCGCCGCCTTTAAAGCCAGTGCCTAAAGTTATGGCTGTATATATCAATTTCCAGAACCAGCTTAGCACATCGGCACCGCCGTGTTGAAAGGCCGATACAATAGTTACCGCACCCGGATACTCTGCATCAACACCCAGGCTTAAATAATCGGGTTTGCCTAAAACATACGTGAGGCCTATGATAATGATACCACCGCAAAGCGGGATAAGCCAGGTAACCTTTATCAATTTCAATGAGAAATTTTTTACAAAATGTACAGCCTTGGCAAAGGCATAACTTACCAAACCAAATATGGCAGATGCTATGATGACCTTTGCAAGCAACCAAAAGCCAACCGGCAAATGGCGCCCATAAATAACCTGCCCCGTATTAACCAGATCAATATGGTATTGAGTATGCTGTATACCCCATACTGATACGGTAACATCGCCAACTAAACCGGCAATTAAGCAGGGAAGCAGGGCATTATATTGGATCCGGCCAATAGCAATCACTTCAAGCGCAAAGATGGTCCCGGTTAAGGGCGTACCAAAAACAGCACCGAAACCAGCCGCTACTCCCGCGGTTAATACCACTTTCTTATCTGCTTCATTAAGCTTAAACCAACCGCCAAACAGGTTAGCCAGGCTGCCGCCTATTTGTACAGCAGTACCCTCCCGGCCAGCCGAGCCGCCAAATAAATGCGTAATAACTGTGGTAACCAATATTAGCGGGGCCATCCGTTTAGGAACGCCTGCACCCGGCTCATGGATCTCATCTATAATTAAGTTATTGCCCAGCTCGGCAGATTGCCCGTACCATTTGTACAGTAAATGAATTACAATACCCGCCACCGGCAACAAATACAGCAGCCAGGTATGCTGAAACCTAAAATGGATTGCCCAGCTTAATAACCACAGAAAAAGGGCTACCATGCTGCCAATAGCGAAAGCTACGGGAATACTGATCAGCGTCCAGCGGATCAGATATTTCAGAAGGGATAATTGTTTGGAAAAGATATTTTTAAACATAACCTACATGCAAATAAATAAACAACTTATTTGGGTAGGCGTCATCAGCTTTGCAGCGGTTCAAATAGGCAGAACACCATTGCCTTTGTTTTACAACACAAATATAGATTTTTAGTTCAAAGTGTAAAGTACAAAGTTGCATGCCTGCTCCGGACTTTAAACTTTTAACTTTTAACTCTATACTTTCTATATTTGCCCTCATGAGTATCACTCCCGAAATAGAGAAAAGGCTTAACCAATTGCAGGAAAAATATAATGCCATGGGGCAGGATATGATATCCTATCTTGATGGCTTGCTGCATGCCGATTTTTTAACCTATTGGGACTATATTCACCTGGATACCTTACTAAGTCTGCAAAGCCCTAAAACGCCGTTCCCTGATGAGGAGATCTTTATCATGTATCATCAAATAACAGAGCTGTATTTTAAGCTTGCCTTGCACGAATGTAAACAGATCACCGAAGCAGAGATCCTGACCACTACATTTTTCACTGCCCGCATAAAACGCATTAACCGCTATTTTGAGGCGCTTACCCAATCATTTGAAATAATGGTAGATGGAATGGAGAAAGAGCAGTTTCTGCAGTTTAGGATGTCGCTGCTGCCGGCAAGCGGTTTCCAAAGCGGGCAATACCGCATGATAGAGATCTACGCTACAGACTTTATTAACCTGGTAGTTGCAGATGAACGCCAAAATATGGCAAATGCTGTTATCGAAGAACAGTTTGAGCACATTTACTGGAAGTTTGGTGCAACTGAGCTATCAACCGGGAAAAAAACACTTACGCTTAAACAGTTTGAGAAAAAATATGCCAAAACGTTTATTGAGCTGGGTAAATCAGTAAGTACTACAAATTTCAATAGTTTATTACAGCAATTTAAATATAAAGGCGAAAGCACAAAAGAACTGGAAGAAGAGTTACGCCAGCTGGATGTTAATGTAAACGTAAACTGGCCGCTATCGCACTATAAATCTGCCGTACGTTACCTGCAGCGCGAACCCGAAGAAATTAAAGCTACCGGCGGCACCAACTGGCAAAAATACCTGCCTCCACGTTTTCAGCGCCGAATCTTTTATCCATCACTATGGTCTGTTGATGAACTGGAGAACTGGGGTAAAGGCTGGGTAGATAAAGTGGTGAGCGAACTATAACCCGTTAACGGTCTAACTAGTTAGCTGTTGGCTTTTCCCGATCTTATCGTTTATCAACTTTTCTATCTCGTAAAAATTTTCGAATTTGTTGATGATCAGCAATGACGGTTTAGATGCCGCTTTGCTCACAAGATAAATTCCATCCTTACGGTGTTTAATTTCTTTGATATCGTTAAAAGCCACCGTTACATCGGGCCTGTTCAAAACACGCAGCGTTATATCATTATCTGTGGTAATTAATTGCGTACTATCCATAATAGCATAATACTTTTTACGCCCAAAAACAAACCCTGCAGCTAATGCCGCAATAATAATTGCGAATATGCCCATGGTTAATGCAGTGCCGGTTTTGTAAAGGAGGTTATATGCAAAAACCAATATAATAACCGCGTAATATGCCAGCATGGTACGTGTCCAGGTCTTTTTTAGGTCAGCATTTCCTTCGGGGCTAAATTCGTAAACAGGCATATTTGTTGTTTGTTAATGTGCTGTAAGATACTCTTCCAAATCTTAAAATTCATTACTAATACAAAATTTCATTCAGCCCCTGCAGTTTCGTCACCGCAACAATTCGACGGAGCCATTTATCAGATACCGCAAAATGGAATACTGTTCCGTTTTTGTTCCGCTTCTGTTCCGTTTTTAGCGGAACGGAACAGCGGAACAAAAATATCTTTCAAAGAAAATCCCCGAAATTTCTTAACTTGCCATTTTCCGATTTAAATACGTACTGACATGACCGACACACTGGACATAAAAATAACACAAACTTCAACTTCCCGTTTAGCTGAAACAGATTTTAGTAACCTGGCTTTCGGTAAAGTTTTTTCTGACCATATGTTTATGGCCGATTATTCTGATGGCGAATGGAAGAACTTTGAGATCCTTCCCTACGGGCCTATAGAGCTTAGTCCGGCTATTTCTGCACTGCATTATGGCCAGTCGTTTTTTGAGGGTATAAAAGCATACAAACATGCTGATGGCAAGGTTTCTATCTTCCGCCCGGATAAGAATGCGATTCGTTTTAACAAATCAGCAGACAGGCTTTGCATGCCGCAACTGCCCGAGGAAATATTTGTACAAAGTATTGCCGCCCTGGTTGATATTGACCGCGACTGGATCCCCGGTAAAGCTAATCATGCTTTATACATCCGCCCGTTCATGTTCGCTACTGATCCATTTTTGGGCGTAACGCCATCGGCAACTTATAAATATATGGTACTTATTGGCCCTGTTGGCCCATATTTTTCAAAACCTTTGAGGGTTAAAATAGAAACCTATTATACCCGCGCTGCCGAAGGCGGTATGGGTTACGCGAAGGCTGCCGGTAACTACGGTTCATCAATGCTGCCTGCCCGTAAAGCTGCCGAAGAAGGTTTTGACCAACTGATTTGGACCGATGCTAAAGAGCATAAATACATTGAAGAAATGGGCGCGGCTAACGCGATGTTCCTTTTAGATGGCAAACTGATAACCGCCGAAGCAAAAGATACCATCCTTGACGGTGTAACCCGCGATACAGTTATTGCTTTAGCTAAAGACTGGGGAATTACTGTTGAAGAGCGCAAGGTATCAGTAGCTGAATTGATTGAAGGCGCTAAAAGTGGTAAACTAACCGATGCTTTTGGTGCCGGTACTGCTGCTACCATTGCATCAGTAGCATCTATAAGTTACAATGGCGAAGAATACTTTTTAAGCGACCCGCAAACAAGAGAATTCTCTAAGAAAGTTTTAACAACTCTTGACGATATTAAATACGGCCGCAGCGAAGACGTGCACGGCTGGAATTATATGGTATAAGTATAAAGAGTTTGAATATTTGAATCCCTGCATTGAAAAATGCGGGGATTTTTTGTTTTGTCACTTTGTCGTGCTGAACATAGTGAAGCATCTGGCCGCCAATGCATAGCCGATATATTCTTCGCTACTGCTATCATACAAATTTGAGGGTTTGGGTCATGCTGAGCTTGTCGAAGCATTGCGGGCGGGCCTTTGCGCACGTCCTTCGACAAGCTCAGGATGACCCAGCAAATGTCATTTCCCTTCAGAGGCCTCGGATTTTAAAACTCGCAATGACGCGTTCGATTATTCTTTTATAACGTTGCCTTCACCACAATATACGGCGACAGCAATTTGCTTTCAACCGGCACCAGTTTGGTTACAATCTTACCAGCTACCCAAATAGCTTTTACCAGGGCCTTGGCAATGCCCGATTGCTCTGATTTATTTTCAAGCCAAACCGAGAATTTGAAATGGTAATAAGCCTCAATTTCTTTTAAACCCAAATCTTTGCAGGCTGTTTTGAGCAGATCGAGGTCCATGCTGCTAATGTTGTGCTTATCGTAGTTTTCCTTGTCGAAATTCTTTTGCACCCAGCCGTTAACACTTTTAAAATTTGGCAGGGTAATGAACAGCGTACCGCCGGGCTTTAAAAACTTAAGATGCTCCTTTATTATAAATTTGGTATCGTTAAAGTGCTCTATCAATCCAAAGGAAAGCACCATGTCAAATTTTTCGACAGGTTCATAGGTAAACAGATCGGCTTCAATAATATCAATATCACCGGGCTTCAGGTCGTTCACTTCTAACAGTTCATTAACCAGCCCCGGATGTATAAAATAATCAAGCAGCGAAGTTTTAAGGTGCTGATATTTTTTCAGGTAAATAGCATAATACCCGGGAAATCCTCCCAGTTCAACAGCGGTTTTAATTCCCTTTTCGGCGATGATGCCAGCCAGGATATCGCCAAAAACATAATTAGGCTTAATTTTAAATATCAGTCCTTTTCTTGATTCCCAAAATGCTTTCCAGAAGGAACGGTCGGTTAAATTATTCTCCATTAAATATTTTCAATTCGGGTTACCGTTTCACCTTTATTTTCTAAAAGCCTTGCCGGGTTACCTACCGCAATGCTGTTTGCAGGAATATCTTTTATCACTACCGCACCAGCGCCAATTATCACATTATCGCCAATAGTAATATCACCAATTATACAGGCATTTGCACCAATATCAACATTGTTCCCTATTCGCGGCGGAGCGCTTAAACTACCATCCACTAATTTTTTATGCCCGATGGTAACGCCATTGCGCAATACACAGTTATCGCCAAGTATCACTTTATAATTTACTACCAGGCCTTGTCCGTGATAAAATATCAGGTTTTTCCCTGCGGTTAATTTACGGGGCAACTCAATACCTAAAACCCATTCCACAAAAAAACGATAGATCATCAGGTACCAAAAAAACAGGATCTTTAACAACATGTACCGGTTAATGGCATTTACCAGCCTGAACATAAACAGCACAATCCGCCCTTTTATATTGCCCCGGTTGGCTCTCCAATCCTGGAATAAATAAGCGAAAAAATTCATCTTTGCTGCGTGGTTTTAGCTGTTAAACTTCATATTGATAAAGGATGAAGTGTTCAAAAGTAAAATTTTTAATTTTAGTATCATTATACTTGCCATGATAAATGATCTGCTCTGAATGAAGGTTGCTTTAATAAACACATCTGATGCCGGCGGAGGTGCCGCAGAAGCCTGTATGCGCCTGTTAAAAGCACTGCAATTACAGCAGGTGGATGTTGGCATGGTGGTACAGGATAAAAGGCGTACAGAGGCCCGTGTTTATTCTATAGACAAAAGCGCTATCGACAAAGCCCACTCTAACTTTAATTTTTTTTACGAGCGGTTGCCCTTTATCGCTTTCCAGGCACGTGATAAGTCTGTAAGGTTCGCATTTTCAACCGCTAATACCGGTACGGATATCAGCGAAGAGCAGGTAATTAAAGATGCGGATATCCTGCACCTGCACTGGACTAACTCCGGCTTTCTTTCTATCAAAGATCTTAAAAAGCTGTTCGCCCTTAATAAACCCATCGTTTGGACCTTGCATGATATGTGGGCCTTTACCGGTGGCTGTCATTACGCGGGTGCCTGTAAGCATTTTATAAACCAATGCGGTAATTGTTATTTTTTGCGCAGCCCTGACGATGATGATATTTCGTACAGCGGATGGTTGCGTAAAAGCGATATGTATACCGCGGCAAAAAACATCAGTTTTGTAACCTGCAGCAATTGGCTGGGCAGGGTGGCTAAGCAAAGTTCACTTTTAAAAAATGCAAGCATACAAGCTATCCCCAACCCTATAGATACCGATATTTTTTCGCCTAAAAATAAAGCTGCTGCAAGAGCAAGGTGGAACATTGATCCATCAGCAAAAATCATTCTGTTTGGGGCAGCCAATATCAACGACAGGCGCAAAGGCATTACCTATTTGGTAGAGGCCCTGCATCATTTAAAAAATAACTACCCGCAGAATAGCCCCGTTGAGATGGTGATATTTGGCAAGAACAAGCATTTTGATACCACTACCCTGCCCTTCCCTGTGCATCAGTTAAATATTATCAGTTCACCTGGTGATTTGGCGGAGATCTACAGCATAGCTAATGTTTATGTTTCCCCATCTGTTGAAGACAACCTGCCCAATACCATTATGGAGGCTATGGCCTGCGGAACACCCGCTGTGGCGTTTAACACCGGCGGTATACCCGACCTGATAGATCACCAGCAAAACGGTTACCTGGCCGAATTTGAATCAGCTCCGGATCTGGCTGCGGGCATTCATCAGCTTTTAAATTCTGCTAACGCGAATGAATTTTCTACCGCTGCGCGTGATAAGGTTTTGCGGGAGTTTAACAATGAGAAAGTCGCCGGGCAATATATAGGGCTGTATCGTTCAATCTTAAATAAAGGCAGCATATGAAACCCACCCTGTCTGTAATCACCATAGTTTACAATAACGTACGGGATATTGAACGCACCCTGCTATCGGTTTTAAATCAAACCTATCCGCAGATAGAATATATTGTGGTAGATGGCGCATCTACAGATGGTACGCTGAATATTATAAAACGTCACGAAAACCGTATTGCAAAACTCATCAGCGAAAAAGACAATGGCATTTATGATGCCATGAACAAAGGCCTTAAACTGGCAACCAGCGATTACGCCATCTTTATGAACTCGGGCGATGAATTTTACGCCGACGACACCGTTGAAAAAGTCTTTGCATCTGCAGATGACGCTGATATTTATTACGGCGAAACAGAAATGATTAATGACCTGCAACAAAGTCTTGGTCAGCGAAGGCACAAAGCACCAGAAAATTTTACCTGGCGAAGCTTTAATTATGGCATGAGTGTTAGTCATCAGGCTATTTATATCAAGCGGTCGCTTATAGAACCATACGACCCCAAATACCAGCTAAGCGCCGATATTGACTGGATAATCCGCGCGGCTAAAAAAGCTAAAAAGATTGTTAAGGTTGATGGCTATGTGGCTAAATATCTTGTTGGGGGCATGTCAAAAGCCAAACATCGCCAAAGCCTGGCGGAGCGTTTTGATATTATGAAAAGGCATTACGGTTTGCTGCCTACGGTGCTTAATCATGTGGTTATCGCTTTTAAATTAGGTTGGTATTGGTTGATGAATAGAAGAACGAACGACTGACACTACACACCGTGTCATTGCGAGGAGTGAAACGACGTGGCAATCCCGTAGCCATTGCATAACCGCTTAACATGCGACGAGATTGCCACGCTATCGCTCGCAATGACATACAAATCAAATAACCAAAAAGAGCGATGAGTTTTACACCCATCGCTCTTTTAATATTAGTTTAAAGCTATTGTGCTTATGCAGCTTTCTTCTTTTTGGTTTCCATAAATACAGCACCGCCTAAGGCAAGTACAAGCAATATCGAACCTGCCATTGAAATGCCTTCGCCGGTATAATATGATGCCGGATGGAAGATAAACTCAATTTTGTGGTTTCCCAACGGGATGGCTGCTGCACGCAACAGATAGTCGGCGCGGAAATATGGTTGCTCCACATTATCTATCAGCATTTTCCAGCCTTTATTGTAGTATATTTCAGAGAATACAGCCACCTGGTTACTTGCCGAACTGCTTTGATAAACCAAATGATCCGGATTGTAATTAACCAGTTTTATGGTCGCATTAGGATCAGCACCCAACTGTTTTGCTTCAACAACTGATTTGTAGCGCTTATCAACCATCGCCTCATCTTTTGGCGAAAAGCTGCTGATCGCCTGCATTTCTTCATCAGCATTTTCAACATACCTAACACTTTTTACAAACCATGCATGGCCGCAGGCAGTTGAATTTGCATGCATGCTTGCCAGCCCGGTTTTAGGATCGGTAGTGATAATGTATTTGGTGTTCAGCATATCCAGCACATCTTCGTTAACGCTTTTGCTGAACTGGTTATCTAACAATTCCTCATATCTTTTTAAACGTGCTGCGGAATAACCGCCAATTGATTTATGAAAGAAAGGATTGTAAGTATCCATTTTTATACTCGATAAATCGCTCATATCAAACACGCGGAAGTTTGGATCAGTATCTTTCATAATAAAGGTATCCACCTCACGCGGCTGAACAGCCTGTGCGGCATCCTGCTTTTCCTGGAAGCTTGTGTCCTTAAGGTAACGTTTATCTACCTGCCACATATCAACCAAAATAATGGCCAAAAACCCTACCGACATAAGCGTTACGTTAACCTTTTGCTTAACAAATGCCCATAATAAACCGAATGAAATCACGATAAAAGCTAATGCACGCCAGGCGTCTGCTTTCTCTAAATTAGTTCTGTCCCTAACTAATGCATTGGCAGCAGCATTAGCAATGCCAGTATCATTATTCATTGCCTGGGCAAGGGCTTTAACACCTTCGGCCTGGTCAAATGGTTTAAAGCTTAATAATAATTCTGGAACTACTGCCAATATAAGGGCTAAACCACCGGTTATGTAAAAGGCAATCTTTAATTTCTTGAATAAATTTGCTTTATCAGGGTTATCAATGAATTCTTTAATAGCAAGCAATGCCAATATTGGGAAGCAAAGGCAAGTTACTGCAAGTACAGATTCAACCGCGCGAAACTTATTGTAAAGCGGGAAGTAATTAAAGAATATATCAGACACATATGGCCAGTTACCACCAAATGATAACAGCATGGTTAATACAACAGTTCCCAGTAACCACCATTTTAAACGGCTGCGAACAACCAACAATCCTAAAACAAACAGGAAGCATATGGCAGCACCAAAATAATGCGGACCAAAAGTGGATGGCCTTTTAGGCCCCCAATACATAGAGTAACCGGGAAAACGGGAAATTTGACTAACAGCATTACCGATCTGATCTTCAGGGATACCTTTAGAACTGAATACCTTTACAAATTCTGAATTAGCATCAATGTTATCCATGCCCGAACCACCACCTGCGGCATTCGGCACTAAAAAGGTTAAACTTTCGGCAATACCCTGGCTGTATTGGTAAGCATAATCTCTATCTAAACCATTGCTTGGTTCTTTAGTGTTCTTGGTTAGGTTTGATTTACCACGAATAGTTTCGGTACCATAATCATAAGTACTCCAAAGGATAGAAGCATTCACTGCAAGGGCAAGTACGGTAGCTGCACCTAAAAACGCTAATGAGCGTACAAAACCTGCTGTTGCTTTTGCTTTAATGGCATGATACAGCTCAATACCTATCAAAATAAATATAGCCAACATCAGGTAATAGGTCATCTGCACGTGGTTGGCCCTGATCTCCATTGCCAGGAACAAAGCTGTTAATGCCCCGCCTGTGAAGTAATTGCCTCTCAACGTTAAGATGATACTTGCCAGTACCGGCGCGAAAAAGGCTATGGCAAAGGCCTGGTTGGAGTGCCCCGCCACCAGCAAAATAATGTTATAGGTAGAAAAAGTGAACGCGATAGCGCCTGCTGCTGCAAGCCAGGGGTTCAGTTTTAATACGTTGAATAAAAAATAGGTACCTATTAAAAGGATCAATACTGTATCAACCGGGTTAGGGAAGCTTGCTTTTACAGCTGATATGATATGCGTGGTAATATTACCGGGGTATGGCGCCCATATTTGAAATACGGGCATACCGCCAAAGATCTGGTTGGTCCATAATATGGTGGTATCCTTGGCACGGTAATCCATAATTTCCTTTTGGGTGGATTGCGCGCCGATAACATCACTCTGACCTAATGTTTTACCCTGGAAGGCAGGCGTAAGGTATAAAAAGCATATAGCTACAAAAAGGGCAATAACAGCTATGTGCGTGCCATTACGTTTAAACCAGTTATTCATTTAAATCTTTTAAGGGATAAATTTATTTTATCTTCAAAAATAGAAAATTGAATGAGAATAGAAACGATAAGTTTTTATAAGATATTATTTAGCAATTATGGGGTTGGCTGTTAAAGTAAAAGAACAGGAACACCATGAATGAAATGCTGCCAAAATAAATGATAGCATTTACCCGGTTGTACTCATCCGGGTTGCGGCGAATGGTGTAAACGTTATATAAGGCAAGTGCTGCAATTGCTACCCAAAAAAAGTTATTGATGCTGGTGCACCCGGTAAACGCCTGTATTAACAAAGCCAGTACAATGCAGTTGGTTAGCACCAAAAGCACTGTTGGCGGAGTGTTATTATGCCTTTTGCGGCGTTTATATAACCCTTCAGGTAACATGCGGTTTACTTTATTTCTTCATAATCAACAAATTCACCTTCAGTATCGGGCACGGTTCCTTTTTTACCTTCTGGTATATGGTCAACCTTAACACGGCCATCCGGGCGTGGTTGATGCTGGTAGTTCTGTTGGTGACGTGCTTGTTCCTGCGCCTTGTTAATTACGCTGTTAAACAGCATAGGTAGCAGAAAGCGTACCAAACTGCGCAGTATATATAAAACACAAATAGATATAATTAGAAAACGTATTAGTATCATCTGTTTAAAATTAAGCTTACAAATATAAGATTATAACGTATAATTTGTTTCAAATTATACAATGTGTAAATATGCAGATGTGCAAGTGTGCAGATGAATCGCATTCTCATTTGCATATCTGCACATCTGTAATCAGCACATTTAAAACTTCTCCTCCATTGTTTTTTCCAGTGCAAACATTTCATCACGCAGCTTGGCGGCCAGCAGGAAATCCATGTTTTTTGCTGCCGCGACCATATCCTTACGGGTACTTTCAATTGATTTCTTCAGATCGGCCTTGGTCATGTACTGCACAATCGGGTCGGCGGCAAGGGTAAGCATATCAGTTTCTACATAGGCCTGTTGTACCCCACCTTTAAAGTCTACCACAGACGTTTGCTCCATGATCTCCTCGCGGGATTTGCCAACTGTACGCGGCGTAATGCCATGCTCCGTATTGTATTTGATCTGCAACTCGCGGCGGCGGTTGGTCTCGTCCATCGTAATCTGCATCGAATCGGTGATCTTATCAGCATACATAATAACCCGTCCCCTATCGTTACGGGCTGCACGGCCAATGGTTTGTATCAGTGAACGCTCCGATCGCAGGAAGCCTTCCTTATCAGCATCTAAAATAGCCACCAAAGAAACCTCAGGCAAATCGAGTCCCTCCCGCAGTAAGTTAATACCTATCAGCACATCAAATTCGCCTAAACGCAAGCCACGCAATATCTCTACCCTTTGCAGGGTCTTAACTTCTGAGTGTATGTAACGGCATTTAATACCCAGCCTATCCATATACTTGGCCAGTTCTTCGGCCATGCGTTTGGTAAGGGTGGTCACCAGTATGCGGTCGCCCATTTTGATGGTCTTATCTACCTCATCCAGCAAATCATCCACCTGGTTAATAACCGGGCGAACATCAATTACCGGGTCAAGCAACCCTGTAGGGCGAATAACCTGTTCAACCACCACACCGCCTGATTTCTCCAATTCAAAATCGGCAGGGGTTGCACTCACATAAATGGTTTGCGGTGCCAAACGCTCAAATTCCTGAAAGTTGAGCGGGCGGTTATCCATCGCCGCAGGCAAACGGAAACCATAATCAACCAATGAGATCTTCCTTGATCTGTCACCACCATACATCGCCCGTATTTGCGGTACGGTTACATGGCTCTCGTCAATCACCATCAGGTAATCATCAGGGAAATAGTCTAACAAACAGAACGGGCGCATCCCCGGTTCGCGGCCATCAAAAAAGCGGGAGTAATTCTCGATCCCGGAACAATAGCCTAACTCACGGATCATCTCCAGATCGTAATTAACCCTTTCTTCTAAACGCTTGGCTTCAATATAGCGGCCATCATCTATAAATTGCTTTTTGCGGGTCTCCAGTTCCTCCTGTATAGCCCAAACCGATTGCTGAAAGCGTTCGCGCGGGGCAACATACAAGTTGGCAGGATAAACCACCATGTGGGTCATCTTCTCAATGGTTTTACCCGTAGTGATGTCAAAAGTACTCAGCTCTTCAATATCATCCCCAAAAAAAGATATGCGGTAGGCATAATCCATATATGCAGGGAAAATATCCACAGTATCACCTTTAACACGGAATGTTCCGCGTTTAAAGTCTGCCGTGGTGCGTGCGTAAAGTATCTCAACTAAGCGGTGTAAAAAAGCGTTCCGGCTGATGCGGGTACCTACCGCGAATTTGAATACCGAATTGGCAAAATCTTCGGGGTTACCCATACCATAAATACAGGATATAGACGATACCACAATCACATCCCTGCGGCCACTCATCAATGCCGATGTGGTACGCAGGCGCAGTTTCTCTATCTCCTCGTTTATCTGCAGATCTTTCTCTATATAAGTATTTGATGAGGGGATAAAAGCCTCGGGCTGGTAATAATCGTAATAGGACACAAAGTAGTTCACCGCGTTCTCGGGGAAGAACTGTTTAAATTCGCCGTACAGCTGGGCTGCCAGCGTTTTATTGTGGCTTAGTATCAGTGTCGGCTTTTGGGTTTGCTCAATTACATTGGCAATGGTAAATGTTTTACCTGATCCTGTAACGCCCAAAAGGGTTTGAAAAGGGTCGCCGTTGTTTACACCTTGAACCAGCTGCTTAATAGCACTGGGCTGATCTCCGGTAGGTACGTATTGAGAGGTTATTTTAAAATCCATCAATTACAAATTTACGCAATAGTGATTAGAGTTTGAAGGTTAGCATTAGTTACTAACCATTTTTGACCATTGAATGTTTAATTCATTTAAATGCAAAGTAAATAGGGATTGATGACAGCCCTATGTCAGCAGACGATTAAGGACACAATTTATTTTAAATGCCCATTATATTGTGGCCTGATGGTTGTGGCTACAGTAAAATATATGCTATATTTATTTCACGAACATAAACCGCCAATTTCTACGCAATGCTTTTCATTTTAAACAAAACAAATACCATTGCCAACCAGTTTTTGGCCGAAATGCGTGATGCATCTGCGCAGCAGGATAAGTTTCGCTTTCGTAAGAACCAGGAACGTTTGGGCGAGATACTGGCCTATGAAATAAGCAAAACTTTCACTTATACCGAAAACGAAATAACCACACCCTTAGGCATTGCCAATATTAACCTGCCCAATGTACAACCCGTGCTGGCAACCATCCTGCGGGCCGGTTTACCGTTGCACCAGGGCTTCATGAACTTTTTTGACCAGTCAGATTCGGCCTTTGTAACGGCCTGCCGTAAGATTAAGAAAAGTGGCAGTTTTACCATACAGGTAGATCATATCTCTAACCCTAACCTTGATGACAAAATATTAATTATGTGCGATACCATGCTGGCCACAGGCCAAAGCATTGTAATGGTTTGTAAAGAACTGCTGGCACAATATAAAATTAAAGAGCTGCACATAGTAGCTGTTATTGCAAGTGTGGAGGGCATTACCCATGTACGTGCTAACCTCCCAAAAGCAAAAATTTGGGTATGCGCCGTTGATGAAGAAATGACCAGCAAGGCCTATATAGTACCGGGCTTAGGTGATGCCGGTGATTTGGCGTTTGGGGAGAAGGCGTAAGGGAATTTACGATTACGATGTTCAATTTCGAATTTGTGAAATGTATTAATATTTAACTTTGTCTCGTTATAATGAGATCAACATCATTGTAAGAATCTGCAATTGAACTATCATGCTTAAATCCGAAATCGAACATTCGAAATCCGAAATCAAATACAAACACATCTTCTTTGATCTTGATCATACCATTTGGGATTTTGATAAAAATGCCGAGGAAACCCTGCATGAGCTATATGGCAAGCATAGGTTAAGCGAGATTGGCCTGCACTCGGCCGACCTGTTCATTGAAACTTACACCCGCAATAATCACCTGCTTTGGGCGCAGTACCACATAGGCGCAATCACTAAAGATGAGCTGCGCGATGCCCGCTTCAAAAAAACTTTTATTGAACTTGGCGTGCCGCCCGATCTGATGCCAAACAACTTTGAAGATGAGTACGTAAAGCTCGGGCCAACCAAAACAAACCTGTTTCCGCATGCGCACGAAACATTGGCCTACCTGCAAAGCAAGTACACGCTGCATTTGATCTCCAACGGGTTTAAAGAATCTACAGAGATAAAAGTAGCGGGCACTAATCTTTCACCTTACTTTCAAAACATTATCATATCTGAAGTGGTTGGTGTAAATAAGCCCGATCCGCTTATTTTTCAGCATGCCATTGACCTGGCGGGAACAACAAAAGAAGAAAGCCTGATGATTGGTGATAGCATTGAAGCAGATATTCGGGGAGCTTTGGCTTTTGGGATGGATGCTATTTATTTTAACCCGTTTAACCTGGAGAAACCGGCCGATGTACCGGCGCAAATAACCCATTTAAAAGAGTTAACTTTATTATTATGAACATTGTCAAAGAGCGCCAGGCCATTGATGCGGCATTAGACAGTTACCGCAAACAGTTAGATTTGCTGCCTTGTGAGCTTTTTGATACCACTCCGCCAACGGGTGGCTGGAGTTATGCCGAAGTTTATGATCATATTATGAAGGCAAGTTTAGGATCAAGCATAGCGCTGGAGCGCTGCACACATAATAATTGCCCGCCTACTAATAAAGGAGTTACCTTTGCCGGCTGGTACTTATTGTTAATGGAAAGCTTCCCGCCGTTTAAAACCAAAGTGCCCAAATCGGTAGCCGCCAAAGTGGCCCCCAGGAAAATTGATAAAGAAGAGGCCCGCAACCTGATCATAAAAACCCGTAAACGGATTGAGGGAATTGCCGGTTTGGTAAAGAATGCACCGGCAGAAACACGCTGGCAGCATCCGCGTATGGGGATGCTCAATGCACAACAATGGTTTAAATTTATCCGTATACATTTACAACATCATCTAAAACAACTGGATCGTATAAAAAATAATTTTTCAAAGAAGTAACCTTTTATATTTAACATAGTCTTAACAGTATAATTATTTGATTATAGGATATTTGTAAAAACAAGGAAAGATGAATTTTGAATTTGCTTATTTGTTTGTAGTAGGATTATTGGTGCTCCTTGGCGCCTTTTATCTTAGCCCTTACGAACTAAAGGTTAATGAAGAGGACGACGAGGAATAACAGTACAAGCCGCCCCGCAATACTAATTTTCCGGTTTCAATTACCGGCCGGAACAATAACCCCGAAACTTTAATGGCAAAGCGCGAGGTAGACATTGTTGTTATATCTGATGTGCACCTGGGCACATATGGCTGCCATGCCAAAGAACTCCTAAAATACCTTAAAAGTATAAAGCCAAAAATGCTTATCCTCAACGGGGATATCATTGATATATGGCAATTCAGCAAATCATACTGGCCCGAGGCACACATGAAGGTGGTACGCCGCATTCTTAAATTCGTTACCGAAGGCATCCCTGTTTACTACCTTACCGGCAATCATGATGAGATGCTGCGTAAATTCACTGATTTTAATCTCGGCACATTTCAGCTGCTTGATAAAATAGTACTCAATATTGATGGCAAAAAAGCATGGATATTTCATGGCGATGTTTTTGACGTTACCATGCAGCACTCCAAATGGCTGGCCAAACTGGGTGCGGTAGGTTATGATACCCTGATACTCATCAACAGCTTAACCAACTGGTTCCTTACTACTATAGGCAGGCCCAAAATGAGCTTTTCGCAAAAAGTAAAGGCCCGGTTTAAGGATGCGGTAAAATTCATTAACCAGTTTGAGCAAACCGCTGCTGACCTTGCCGTTGAGAAATCCTATTCTTATGTAATATGCGGCCATATCCACCATGCCGAGATAAGGCTAATGAATTCTACAGAACAAACCGGCTCTGTGCTTTACCTAAATAGCGGCGACTGGGTGGAGAGCCTTACCGCACTGGAATACAATAACGGCGACTGGAAAATTTTCAAATATCATGCAGATGATTTTAAACAGGATAATGACGAAGAGGACACTACCGACGCGGAAGACCTGAACGCCAAACTTGATATAAAAAGCTTATTAGCAAGATTCAGGCAGGAGCCGGATTAATGGTTATTGAAAGCAATAGCTTTAAAGTAAAAAAGCCGCCCTTTCCGGGGCGGCTTTTTTGCTTTATAACAGGGTTATTACCTTCCTTTGTAGTTTTTAGCTTTTTTAACCGGGAAATATTGTTTGCCATTTGAATTGATCTCCGGCGCGCCAACCATGGTCATTGCACAACGGAAACCAATTTCGGCACTGGCATCATCCTGGTTCATAAAACGGCGGGTTGCCGGGTTTAACCAATAAGCCATATCGTTCCATGACCCTCCTTTGTACACCTTAGAGTGATCGCTAACCAACGAAGTGGTTCCGTACAATGCTGTGTTTAAAGTATCGCCATAACCTCTTAAATCAGCTTTAAAAGGTTTGCCTGCAATAGGATTAACAGGAGTTACCGCTCCGTTAGCTGGAGGCGCTGCTGCTCCGTTAACCGCAGGTGCCGCCTGGCCTTGTTGCTGTGCTATCAGTTCGCTATACTTTAATTTTTTGTCTGATTTAGCCGGGTCTTTAATAGGGCGGCCATATTTATCTTTGGCATATAAGCCTTTTGCCGGATCGGCCAGACGTTTGTTAGTGTACTCGTTACCGCGGAAGGGGTTAAAATCGTCAACATCCTCAAACGAGGTTTGGCGATAAGTATCGGCTACCCACTCGTTAACATTCCCTGCCATGTTATACAAACCAAAATCATTTGGCGGGTATGAACGTACCGGTGCTGTAATATCAGCCTTATCATTTAAGCCACCGCCAACACCCGCGTTATCACCGGCGCCGCGTTTAAAGTTGGCTAAGATCAATCCGCGTGTTCTGCGGTTTGGAGAGCGCACGCCCAGGCCATTCCATGGATATATTTTACCATCGTTAATATTCTCAAACTGGGTGTTGCCCGCAAGCGCTAAAGCAGCATATTCCCATTCAGCCTCTGATGGTAAACGGTAGCCCGATTTCAGGACACCGTCTTCTAAACGTACAGGCCTTCTTGGGCCACCTTTAGCCGCAGTTGCGGTTCCGCCGGCTGCTCTTGCAGGACTAAGATCTTTTGGCATTTTTTTACCATCAATTCCAGGGCCTTGTATCTGATTGTTCAAATACAAGTCTGTATTAAACGGTGTTGTTGAAGCCACAGCGGGCGCACCTTTTTTAGATGCATCCTTCCAGGTAACTAACTGGCCGCCTTCGCGTAAAATATTTTCATTGGTACGGTCTGTACGCCAGGTACAGTAATCCTGTATCTGATCCCAGGTTATACCTACAACAGGGTAATCCTGAAAAGCCGGGTGGCGCAGATAGTTATCTACGTAAGGCTCGTTATATGATAATGGTTTACGCCATACCAATGTATCGGGTATTGCATTGTAATAATATTCTCTATCGTCAGGGAAAGTGATCGCTATCCAGTGCAGGTAATCCAGCCAATCCTGGTTTGATACTTCGGTCTCATCCATGTAAAAGGACGGTACAGTTACCCTGCGGCGAATATTGTTATATTCGTAATTCACATCCTGATCGGCACTGCCCCCAAGTACAAACGTACCTCCCTCAATAGGGATAAGGCCCGGGCCGGGGCTTGGATGTGTTTGCCTGTAACGCACATAGCCGCCATTAGTACGGTCGTTATATTTCAAACCGGTCTTTTGTGATTGCTGTGGTTTACTGCAGCTGCTTAGCATGGCCCCTAAACCCAACAACACCAAAGCAGTATTAGTAAAAAGTACTTTCATATTTGCGAATATATATTGGAGGTAAATTTAAAAAAAATCCAGTTAAAACATTGCCCTTATTTTGAGCAATTATATCACAGATTAACTCCATAACTTAGTTAAACGTATTATTTACAAGTTGAGTTACAATATATTGAACTATTAACACTTTACACAAACGTATTTACGTATTTAACAGTATCATATTTTTAATATTTTAAATAATAAGACTAAATTGCACCAATGATATTTTTTTCCACTAGAAACCTTACGTTTTGTGTTTTATTCAGCTTACCTGTTTTTGCAGCGGCCCAGTCAGGCACAAGCACAAACGGAAGCGGCGCAAATGCAATATCAACCGCGGTACCTTTTTTAAATATCACACCCGATTCGCGCTCAGGCGCTATGGGTGATGCCGGAGTGGCGTTATCGCCCGATGTAAATGCCAACTACTGGAACCCGGCCAAGCTGGCTTTTATGGAGAATAATAATGACATTTCCTTATCATACAGCCCATGGCTAAGGCATTTGGTGCCTGATGTTAGTTTGACCTATTTGAGCTATGCCCACAAAATAAACGACCGTAATACCTTTGGCGCATCATTACGCTATTTTAATTTAGGATCAATACAACTGATAGATCAAAACCAGGTAGACCAGGGCACCTACAAACCAAGCGAGTTTTCGCTTGATGCATCATTCGCGCGTAAATTTGGCAATAACCTGTCATTAGGTTTAACCATGCGTTATATTTATTCTAATTTCTCTAACGGCGCCTTCATTTCCGGCTCGGGCCAGCAGAATAAGGCGGGCACTGCTATAGCGGCAGGGGTATCGGTATTTTACAGGAAGCCATACGGCGATAATAAGACCTTCGCGTTTGGTACAAATATTTCCAACATTGGTAACAAGATTGGATACAGCGATGCAGGGGCCCGATACTTTTTGCCTACCAACTTAAAAATTGGCGTGGCTAACACGTGGGCACTTGATAGTACCAATAAGTTCACATTTGCTTTTGATATAAATAAATTGTTGGTGCCTACCCCGCCTATCAGGGATGCTGATGGCAACATCGTTTCAGGGCATAACGATAATGTGTCAGTTCCGGCAGGCTTTTTCCAGTCATTTGGTGATGCGCCGGGCGGCTTTAGCGAAGAACTTAAAGAATACTCATTCTCGCCGGGCGTGGAGTACCTGTACAATAATCGCTTTGCTTTACGTGCAGGCTATTTTTACGAAAACCCAAACAAAGGCAATAGGCATTACGCAACTTTTGGCGTAGGCTTAAAGTATGATGTTTTTAACTTCGACTTTTCATATCTGGCAGCAAGCCAGCAAAATAGCCCACTTGCAAACACTTTACGTTTCACGCTTTCTGCCAGCTTTGGCGGAACCACCAACGCTGCTAAACAATAATGGCTAAAATTAAGGTAGGGTTTGGTTTTGATGTACACCAGTTAAAACTACAGCATCCATTTATTTTAGGTGGTGTAAATTTAGAACATACTTCAGGTGCTTTTGGTCATTCTGATGCGGATGTTTTACTGCATGCTATTTGCGATGCCCTTTTAGGTGCCGCCAACCTGCGCGATATTGGTTTTCATTTCTCTAATACCGATGACAGGTGGAAAGGCATTAGCAGCCTTGTTCTGTTACAAAATGTGGTTGCCCTGCTTGCCGAAAAAAACTGGCAGATAGGTAACATTGATGCCATGGTATGCCTGGAAGCGCCTAAAATAAACCCGCACATACCGGCCATGAAAACTCACATTGCACAGGCGGCCGGCATCAGCGAAGAAGATATATCTATTAAAGCCACCACTAACGAAAGCCTTGGTTTTATTGGCCGCGAAGAAGGTGTGGTTGCCTATGCAGTTTGTTTAATAGAAAGAGCTTAGGTTACCGGTATTCCCGTGTGATTGATAAGGATCTTAATACAACAAACGGAACTTTATCGTTTGCTCAATCGCTTTCAGCTCGTTTAGCACTTCAGGATCGTAACCCGTATTTACATCGGTAATTACATAACCAATTTGTGGGTTGGTCACCAAAAACTCGCCTACTATATTGATATTGTGCCGGGCAAATACTTCGTTTATTTTAGCCAGTATACCCGGTACGTTTTTGTGGATATGTATTAAGCGGTGCGCGTTATTATTGCGCGGCGGCTGCAGATCAGGAAAATTGCAGCTCATGTGCGTACGGCCCTCGTTCATAAAAGCCATAACCCGGCGGGGTATAAAGTCAAAATTACGTGGGTTTTGCTTTGGGTCATCAAAAATAATGATACCTTTTTCGCAAGCGGTATCGGCCAGTTTACGGCTGCCTATTTTACCAAAACATCCAATAACTTTTAACCGCCCTGCATTTTGCAATTGCTCGGGTTTAGGCTGGTTTTGCTCATCGCAGAACAATACACCGGCTTCAACCAAATATTCTTCTTCAATGCTATCACGATGGCGCAGATTATAGCCCTCGCGTTTCATTTGCCCTAAAGCATCTTCATCAATATTACCAACAACCAGGCATTTTATGCGGTTTTTGGGGTAAGATATAGCTCTCGGCAGTTTGTTTATATATAAAAACTCATCAAAGCTGGGTGTAATATGATCGGCTTTTTCGGCTACAGATTTGCGTTCAATGTTCTCCGTAAAGGCAAAGAATTTTTTGATCATTCCCGATTCTTTTAATTGAAAATCAGAATAGCCATCTCCAATACCAAAGATCTCACCGGGCAGATTAAGTTCTTTTAACAGCTTTACCTTGCCGCCTTCCTGCGAAAGAGGGTTGCTGCGGTCGTAGCCAATTATATTGCCGTCTTCATCAAACTCAAAAGTATTGGCGTATATGTTTTCTTTTTTAATATGATACTCGGTTACTACCGGTATAATGAACTCCTTAAATCCACCAGATACTATAAGCACCTCATCCTGGTGATTTTTGAAAAATATAGTATTGCGCGAAAAAGAGGTAGAAACCTTTTTCTTTAAGTGCGTGATCAATTGTTTCAAGTGCTCGCGGTTAGCGCAAAGTAGTTTAACCCTTGCCTGCAAACTCTCCGTGAAGGACAATTTGCCCTCCATTGATGCATTGGTAAGATCTTCAATCTGCTTATAAATAGCTTCCCTATCCGGGTGGTTTTTTAGAGAAATACGTGCTAGCTCATCTAAAGCTTCAACTTGTGTAAATGTGCTATCGAAATCTATTATAAAATACTGATCCATTTGAGGGGTGTAATATGAGCAGTACAAATGTGCAAAATTTGATTGAAGTGTCAACCAGTAAAGATTTATTAATCGAAATCATATCATCTATATTTGTTAGCATGACTAACCGGCTTATAGCATTCCTGCAGCAATATCGATTTTTTAGTGCCGATGAACAGCAACTGATCAAAGACAGTTTTGAACCGCGGTCATATAAAGAAGGAGGCCAATTATTTAAAGGCGGCAATATTTGCAGGGAGCTGTTTTTTGTATGTAACGGGGTATTACGCATAATGGTAACCAACCAAAAGGGTGCAGAGCTTACCCATTTCTTTTTAAAAGAAGATATGTTTTGCACTATACTACACAGTTTTAATAATGAAGTACCGGCTACCGAAAGTATACAAGCCGCATGTGATGCAGATGTACTAGCCATCAGCAAATCGAAATTACTGGCCCTTTACAAGCAGGTACCCGGTTTAAAGGAACTGTTAGACCAGATCATGCAAAACAGACTTCTAGATAAGATCCAGATCCGGAATGCCTACCTGGGCGCGGATTCTGAAACCCGTTACAAACTATTTATGCAGCAACAACCGGATATTGTATTGCGCGTTCCCTTAAAAGATATTGCAAGTTATTTGGGTATTACACCGCAATCGCTTAGTCGCATCCGCAAAAGCATCAAATAATTTTTCTTTTACCGGCTATTCCGTTTTTACCATATGTTAAGTGGAAGCGGCTGTTTGTGACGGAAATTTGTACCATAATAAATTTAGTAATTATGGAAAATCAAACAAAGCTATTAAGAGGCAAAAGGGTAATTATATTAGGCGGAAGCTCGGGTTTAGGATTAGCTACCGCTAAAGCCGCCGCGGCAGAAGGCGCCAACATTATTATTGTATCAAGCAACCAAAACCGGATAGACCAGGCTTTAAAAGAGCTACCAGAAGGATGTGAAGGTTATGCTGCAGATTTAAGTAGGGAAGAGAACATCAAAAACTTTTTTGAAATGACAGGTAGTTTTGATCACCTTGTATATACAGCTGCCGAAAACCTCACGTTAAATACCTTAAACGAAACGGAGATAGACAAAGCGCGCCAGTTTTTTAATCTTCGTTTTTGGAGCGCGCTGGCAGCGGTTAAGTATGCATCGCGGCTAATTAATGCGGGCGGGTCAATTTCTTTAACAGGTGGTATTGCCGGTGCCCGGCCCGGTAAGGGATGGTCAATAGCCAGCAGTATCTGTGGTGCTATGGAAGGTTTTGTAAGGGCGATGGCTGTTGAATTAGCGCCTATACGGGTTAATAGTGTTGTACCGGGTGTAATAAAAACCAACCTGTGGAGCAGTATGGCAGATACCGACCGCGAGAACTTATTCCAATCTGTAGGCGATGCATTGCTGGTTAAACGCGTTGGCGAGGCAGAAGATATTGCATTAGCTTTTACTTACCTGATGAAGCAAAAATTTGGCACCGGTCAAAACATTATCATAGACGGTGGAGCGGTGTTGGTATAAATAACCAGTTGAACGCTGTTTGGCATTATATTTAAAATAACAGCGATAACCGGTGGCTAATTAAAACATAAATAATATTTTTATGGCTTATGCGGCAACCGGTCATCAACAGAAAAATAAAGCCTTTTCAACTTGTTGCTTTAGTATTTTTTACCGTATCAGGCGGCCCATATGGCCTGGAGCCTTTATTAATTTATGCAGGGGAACATGCCGCTATTTTAGTTTTGCTGATAACCCCGCTGCTTTGGGATATCCCCGCCATTTTTACGGTTTTAGAACTTAATAGTATGATGCCCGTTACCGGCGGTTATTATAAGTGGGTTAAGCATGCGTTAGGTACCCGCTGGGGATTTTATGAAGGTTGGTGGACATGGATCTACACCTTTGTTGACCTTGCTATTTACCCCGTACTATTTGTAACCTATGCTTCCTTCTTTTTCCCGGGGATTGAAGCTTATCGCATCCCGGTTTGTATCGTTATTGTATGGTTATCGGCAGGTTTAAACATATTAGGGATAGTACCGGTGGGCAGAGTGTCGTTGTTTTTAGGGGCGGCCGTATTATCGCCATTGATCATTTTGTTTGTGCTGGTTATTTATCAGCATGGGGGCAGTTTCAGTATTCCATCGCAAAGCTTAAAAGGAGTTCCTTTTTCTTCGTTGGGGATGGCGTTATACACTGTTATGTGGAACTGCCTTGGCTGGGATAACATTACCACCTACGCCGAAGAGGTTGAAAAACCGGTACGCTCTTACCTGGTATCTGTGTTCACTGCTTTTGCACTGGTTATGGTTATTTATTTCTTTGCCATAATGGTTGCACAACAGTCGGGCATAAACCATGGTGTTTTTAATTCTTACGGCTTTCCGGCGCTTGGCGAACTGGTTAACGGGCGATGGCTTGGCGCCATATTAGCAGCCGGTGGTATGGCAAGTTCGTTGGGCATATATTCGGCGGTGTTGCTGTCTGTATCCCGTGTGCCAAAGGCCATGGCTGATGACGGGCTGCTCCCTAAACGGATAAATTCATTGCATTCCCGGTTTAAAACGCCATACGTTTCCATTTTTCTATGCTCGGTAGTGGTAAGTTTTATGATACTGTGGCCTTTTGATGCGCTGCTTATAATTGATGTTACAGTTTACGGAGCAGGCCTGTCCCTTGAGTATATTTCCCTTATTAAGCTCCGGATATCCGAACCGCATACAAAGCGCCCATTCAGGATCCCATTAAGTATAACCGGATTGTACATAGCAATGATATTGCCCTTTGGTGTTTATTTTATTGCACTGGCCGGGGCATTTTCTTCAACACCAAAATCAATACAGGCAGCATTGTTTGCCATATGCATCCTGCTTACTGCCGAAGGGGCGTGGCGATTGGTCAGCTGGAAGAAACCACATCTTAAAGTTAAAGCAGCTTAATATCCTCCTATTAAAACCCTTTCCCTCTTTTAATAGTTATAACAGATACAAAATCTTTATATAATGAGATCTATCTGGAAAGGCTCACTGGGGTTTGGGCTGGTAAGTATCCCGGTCAAACTGTATTCGGCGGTGCAAGCAACTTCGCTTGATCTTGATATGCTGGATAGCCGCGACCACTCGCGTATCCGTTATCAGCGGGTAAATGAACATACGCACAAAGAGGTGCCTTATGACAAAATAGTTAAAGGCTACAAGCTTAACGATGATTATATAATAGTGGAAGAGGCTGACTTTGAAGCTGCCGCCCCTGAAAAAAGCAAAGTAGTAGAGATTGAAAGCTTTGTTGATATAGCCGATGTTAACCCCATGTTTTACGAAACATCGTACTATACCGAGCCGGATACTAAAAACAACAAAGCTTATGCGTTATTGCTCCAGGCCCTAAAAAAATCAGGGAAGGCAGGCCTGGCCCGTTTTGTGCTACGCAGCACCGAAAGCCTTTGTATTGTACACCCGGTAAAAAATGTTTTGGTTATAACCCGTATTCGTTTTGGGCAGCAAATTAGAGATACCGATGAGCTGAACATTGCCGATGATGTAAACGTGAGCAAAAAAGAGCTGGACGTTGGCCTGGCGCTCATTAACCAATATACCGAAGATTTTGATGTATCGAAATTTAAAGATGAGTACACCGATGAGTTACTAAAGATAATTAAGGCAAAAGCAAAAGGTAAACGTGCTACTGTCAAAAAACTTAAACCACATAAAACTACCGGTACAGATCTGTATAGTCAGCTAATGCAAAGCCTTACCGCCAAGAAAGGCGCGTAATTAGTTATAGATAATTGTTAGGTGTGCAAACAGCCTTTGGGGAGCGTTATACAATAATAAATAATCGTTATAATTAAATATATAAATAATTAGTATAATTTTCAAAACCAATAAATGGAATTTATGTTAAATTATAACATACCAAAACATAAACATTTACAAATATGGCAACTACTAAAACACCAACTAAAAAGGCAGCGATTAAAATGCCCAGAGTAAAAAGGGCCCCTGAAACAACTACTGCTGTACAAGAATCAGCATTAAATGAATTGTTTATTGATGAACTAAAAGATATTTACTGGGCCGAAAAACACCTGACAAAGGCCTTAGCCAAGTTAGCCAAAAAATCTACCACTGATGAATTGCGCGGTGCTATTGAAAACCACATTATGCAAACCGAAAATCAGGTAACACGGTTAGAGCAGGTATTTCAATCGATAAATAAAAAAGCTGTTGCCAAAAAATGTGAAGCTATGGCCGGCCTGATTAAAGAATCGGAAGAAATAGTTGAAAGCACCGAAGACGGTAGCATCACCCGTGATGCCGGCATCATATCAGCCT
>NZ_JBAZVP010000005.1:0-274622 GCF_041660805.1 Mucilaginibacter sp.
ATACCTGGTCTACTACAACTGGGAACGGCCTCACCAGGGAATCAATGGCAAAAAACCTATCGATATGGTCACCTTAAACAACAAATAAAAACACCTGATTCTGTTACCGAATTACTAAACCCTTACAATTGCGAGGAGTGAAACGACAAAGCAATCCCGTAGCCAATGCATTACCGCTTATCATGCGACGAGATTGCCATGCTATCGCTCGCAATGACAGTTATAAAAATGAGTTACTTACTTCTTTAAAAAACTATTTAACGCATGCTGCGTAAACTCAGATAGTACTAATTCGCCGCTTGTAGCAGCACGTTCCGTTAATAGCTGGTCCCAATTCCCGGTACCCTCCCAAAGTATTTGTTTGAGGCCAACTAAAGCCTGCGGATGATAGGAGGCAAGCTTTTGAGTAAGCGACGTTAACTCTTTATCCATTGATAAAATATCAGCATAAACCTCATTATATAAACCCTTTTCTTTAGCCCATTGCGCGGTTTGGAAATCAACTGCGCGGATGGTAAGCTGCGAAAATGCCGGCAAACCTATCTTACGTATCACCGCCGGAGATATTACAAACGGGCCTATCCCTATGGCCAGTTCACTTAATTTAATGGATGCGGCTTCTGTAGCCAGGCAATAATCAGCTGCTGCGGCTAAACCTACACCGCCGCCTACTGCCTTACCCTGTATGCGGGCTATTATTATTTTTGGCGATTTACGGCACGCGTTAATTACATTGGCAAAGCCCGAAAAAAATTCGGCACCGGCTTGCTTATCTTTTATCAGCAGCAGTTCGTCAAAACTTGCACCGGCGCAAAAAGTACGGTCGCCCTCGCTCTTTAATACGATAATACGGGTTTCGGTGTTGTAACCAGCGGTCTCAATAGTGTCGGTAAGCTTGCGCAGTAAACCTGCCGGTAATGAATTTTGTGCAGGATGATAAAAACTGATGGTAGCAATGCCATCGGCACTGGTTGTAAGCGTTACATTTCCGTTTGATGTATCGGTCATAATTTGTTAAGCTGAATATTGCCAATATCAGCACTATTTAATTTACCTGCAAGGTTAAACGGTAATACTTCAATTAGGGGGCTGTAACCCGCCTGGTTATTTCCGCGTCATAACCACCAAAGCCTCTAATAAACCCAAGCCGTAATGGAAAAGAAACTATACATAACATCGCTGATACTTGGCCCGCTGTTTTATACGTTGTCGAGTTTTTTTTGGCTGGATAATGGCCGGTATAATGCAACCGGCGGCACATTGATTGTAATTGGCAGTGTTTTTTGGATATTTGTATTCAACGGATTGTTTGATGCCATTAAGGCTAAAACACCGGCCTATGCAGCCTGGGGGAAATTTTTGGCGGTTTATGGCTGCGCATGCGGAGGCGTGGCTTTTGGCTTACAAGATCTGTTTGCCGATATGTTTCAAATTTCGCATCAGCGTATGTTGCAGGAACTGGGCCGGCACCCAATAATAGCCAACCTTATTTTCTGGATAGGGGGGCCGCTGTTCCCGCTGAGCATTTTTGTACTGGGGATTGTACTGGTTCGTACCAAAGCGGCAGCCTTATGGGCCGGTGTATTATTATCACTCGGCGGAATTTTATTCCCTGTATCACGAATATTAAGAATTGAACTGATAGCTCACGCTGTAGACCTGTTAATGCTGATACCTCTTTATTACATTGCATGGCAAACGTTAGCCCAGCAAAACACCGATAAAAAGGAGTTGGGTATAAAATTATCTGCCTAAAGGCAACTCGAAGTAAAAGGTAGAACCTTGCCCCATTTCGCTTTCAACACCAATAATGCCATCATGATTATTGATGATCTCTTTAGATATGTATAAGCCCATGCCCAGCCCGCTGGTCATGTTCAGTTTATCTGCAACTCGGTAAAAACGATCAAAAATTTTATCTTTTTGATCGGGTGATAAGCCAATGCCGCTGTCAATAACCTCAACACGTACATAGTTACCAACTTGTTGGGAAGTTATAATAACCGTTTTATTAACCGGCGAATATTTTACCGCATTGTTAATAAGGTTCATTAAAACCTGTTCTAAGCGTTCATGATTGCCTTTAATAATGTAGTCGTTATCCAGCTTACTATCAAAAATATATGCCGGGTTTATATGCCGGGCATTTTCAATACACTGGTTCAAAAGGTCTGATATATTTACACTGCCCAGGGCGTACTCTAAACGGCCCGCTTTTATCTTGCTAACATCAAGCAGGTCATTAATTAAACTTTGCAGCCTGTTAATTGATGTACTCGCTTTGGTTACATATTGCCTAACTATGGGAGGGAGCTCTTCCTTTTTATAGCCGGCTATTAATTGCAAATAACCTTTTAAACTGGTTAGGGGAGTTTTTAATTCATGGCTGGCAATACCAATGAATTCGTCCTTACGTTCCATTTCCTGTTTCTGGTCTTCAATGTCAGTAGCGGTGCCTACCCAAAAAATAATATCGCCCGCGTCATTTTTTAACGGTTTTGAACGGTTAAGGTGCCAGCGGTAAACGCCGTCATAGCGCTTGTAGCGGTTCTCTATCTCAAACAATTCACCGGTTAGCAGGGATTTGTTGTACAGCTCAAGCGTTTTTTTCAGGTCATCCGGGTGAACTACCATTTCCCATACAATTTCATGGTCATCATCAAGTGTAAGGCCTGTATAATCATACCAGCGCTGGTTGTACGAAGTGAACTCGCCTGTTGGCAGGTTGGTCCACGTCATTTGTACAATGTTGTTGGTAAGCAGCCTGAAATGCTCGCGGCTTATTACCAGGTCATGTGTGCGTTGCCTTACGGTAGCTTCTAAATTGTTATTAAGTTTTTCGGTAGCCGCTTGTGCTTCTTCCAACTGGTAATTCCTTACCTGCAGCTCTTGTTCTGTATTTTTTAAAACAGTTAAATCTGTAATAATTATACTGAGGGCAAGGCCGCCGTCTAACTCAATAGTATTGCAGGAGAACAGGCAATGCATATCCCTGCCGCCACCATCTTTTAACATGATCTCTTCACGGCAATCTTGATTCCAGCTACTATTAATAATTTTCTCAAGCTTGCTTTTTGATGCATCAGGCACAAAAAATGATAATGGCTGCCCAATGGTTTTTTCGAGCGGGGTAGCAGCCATATGGGCAAAGCGGGTATTACAATATAAAATTATGCCTTCGCGATTAATAGTGACCGCGCCCTCACTCATCTTCTCAATAAAGACACGATAGGTTTGGTCGGCAGTTTTTAGTGTATAAAGCTGGTGCCCGTTATCATCCTTAACAACAAGGGCATCAACCTGCCCGGTTCTGATGGCATTGATGGTATCACGAGCCTCCTCCAGTTGGTACCGCAGTTCTTCAATCTCGCTAATTAAGCTATTATTTGAATTTTGCTGTTCCATTTTTAATTATTAGTCAGCCCTAAGCCTTTTAAGACCCTCGCGGTATCAGACATATCACCAATCATGCGCCTTTCGGGGCCGGGATATTTCTTGATCAGTAATGGCAGGGCAATAACATTTTCGTTTTCGGCAAGCTCTCTTTGCTGATGGATGTCAATTATTTCTAATTTGTACCTGCCGGCCAAATGTTTTTCACAAAGGGCTTTTAAATTTTCAACGGCGCGGATAGAGTTGGGTGAAGCTCCGGTAATAAATAAGCGCAGTATGTATTCTGTTGCCATTGCATCACTCTTGTAACCTTTTAAAAACCCTTCCTGATCGGCCATATCTACTTTATTATACAATTAAGCAGGGCGAATGTTCAGACCAACCAGTACCTTTTCTTCGTTAGAGAGGTCGCCAATGATCTTTCTGATAGGTTCAGGCACCTTGCGCACAAGGGTTGGAATAGCAAGTATCTGGTCACCCTCAGCCAGTTGCGGCTGCTCAAGCAGGTCAATTACCTCAATGCGGTATTGTCCTTTTAAATGTTCTTCGCAATATTTTTTAAGGTTTGTTAATGCGGTAACTGATTTTGGGGTTTTGCCGGCTACATACAGCCTCAATTCCCATTTTTTATCAACTCTTTTCATTTGGATCCTTTATCGCCTTTCTTATCATCCTCAGTCACTTCGCCCTTTCTCAACCTGATCACTTCAGCACGGCTTTTGGCTAATATTTGTTTTTTAAGTTCCTCTTCCAGGTAAAATTTATTCAGTTCTTCTTCAACAGATTCATACTCGCTGTTTAGGGTGGCAATTTTAGCTTCCAGCATCTTGCGTTTACGCATAATTTCGCGGTCTTTACGGCCTATTGCCTGCGAATGTATAGCGGCGCCGGTTTCTTCAAGCAGCATTTGTTGCTGCCTTGCAGAGCCGGTAAGTACGCCATCAGGGCCTAAGTACACCTCTATCAGGTTTAATCCGCTGTCGGTTATTACAAATTCGCGTACCTGGTTAGAGTGCTTCATTCCGCGGGATTTCATTACATACAGGCCGCGGTTACGTTCGCCGTTAAATTCAATATCGCGTACCAGGAGCCAGGCATCAACCAATGATGAAACGCCTTCATCTGTTTGTTCGTTAACGATAGTATTGAGGGATAACGCGGTAAACATTACAGAAATTTGCTCTTCCTGCAAGAAATCTATCATCCGCACCAGCATGTTCTTCACCTCACTTACAGACCCGATATTAATGAAATTAGTAATAGGGTCAATAACCACAACGCTTGGCTTGTATTTTTTGATGCATTTGTGCATGGCTACCAGGTGCATTTCAAGCCCGTATAAATTTGGCCTCGACGCGTTAAAGTATAGCAGGCCGCTATCTATATGCTTTTTCAGGTCAATACCTATAGAGCGCATGTTACGAATGATCTGGTTAGGCGATTCTTCCATTGCGAAGTACACGCACCTTTCACCACGGTTACAGGTTTCATTGGCAAAGGATGCCGATAAACTGGTTTTACCCGTACCAGCGGTACCTGATACCAAAACGCTGCCGCCACGGTACAGGCCTTTGCCACCCAGCATATCATCTAAAGCCGGTATACCGGTTGAGATCCGCTCTGAAGAAACGCTGTTAGCCATTTTAAGTGAAGTAACCGGTAATACCGATATACCGTCCTCATCTATCAGAAAAGGATATTCGTTAGTGCCATGAACTGTACCACGGTATTTGATAATGCGCAGCCTGCGCGTTGATATTTGGTTGATAACGCGGTGGTCAAGCAAAATAACACAGTCTGATACGTATTCTTCCAACCCCTGGCGGGTGAGGGAAGCGCCTTCGCCGCGTTCGCCGGTAATAATGGCGGTAACACCTTTATCTTTTAAAAAGGTAAATAACCGGCGGATCTCTGCACGCAGAACACCCTGGTTGCTTAAACCCGCGAACAGGTTTTCAAGTGTATCAAGCACCACGCGTTTAGCGCCAATGCTGTCAATGGCATACCCCAGGCGTATAAATAATCCTTCAAGGTCGTACTCGCCGGTTTCTTCTATCTCGCTGCGGTCAACATGTACATGATCTATCTTTAAAAGATTCTCCTTTTGCAGTTTTTTAAGGTCGAAACCAAGCGACGCCACATTCATGGCCAGTTCATCGCTCTTTTCTTCAAAGGCTATAAAAACACCGGGCTCATTAAACTCAACCGCGCCCCTTACAATAAATTCTATTGCCATTAGGGTTTTACCGCAACCTGCTTCACCGCAAATAAGGGTGGGCCTGCCGGTTGGCAATCCTCCTTCAGTTATTTCATCCAGTCCGTTTATCCCTGTTAAGGTTTTTGGCAAACTTGGATGAGTTATTTTATTTGGTTTTTTTTGAAATTTGCTCATTTAATTAGGTCGTTAATCAATAAGTTTTCTTATTAAAATTATCTTCCAATAACTAAGCAGTATTGTATTTGTTTGATTTGTAATAATTTATTATAAAAAAATTACAAACACTTTTTAAGCATTAATTTGTTGCAGCGGCAGGGATACAAAGAAAGAAGTTCCCATATTTTTCCCTTCACTTTCGGCCCATATTTTGCCGTTGTGCAGTTCTACCAGGATCTTGGCTATAGATAGGCCCAGCCCGTTACTGGTTTCTTTATTGGTGGGTATAGCGCTTAGGCGCGCAAATTTTGTAAAAAGCTTTTGCATATCATCGGCAGTAAGGCCTTGTCCCTCATCGCGAAATTCAACTATCAGGTTGCCGTCCTGCTCGTTAGTAAGAATATTGATCCAGGTGTTATGGTTGGAGTATTTAATAGCGTTGCTCAGCAGGTTCTCAAAAACCTCCAGTATGCGGCTGCTATCAAATTTGGCGGTTTTTAAACAGTTTAGCTGTAATAATATTCTTTGATTTTTTTGGTTAGCCAGTACCTGCAAATTGTTAACCGCTTTAGTGATCAGTTTTGCAGTATCGACCTCCTCAAATTCAAGCATCATATTACCATTATCGGTTTGTGCATGGCTGAGTAAATCGTCCAGATCGCCCATTATTCGTTTAGCGGCATTAGATATTTTACCAGCCATTGACTTAACCGGCTCCTCGGTTGACCGCTGTTCTATCAAGGTTGAATAAAGGGAGATAGCCGTAAGCGGATTTTTAATGTCATGTACCGCAATGTTCATCAAATCGGTTTGTACGCGTACAATATTGCGGGTGGTTTGACGCAGTTCAAGCTCGTCAACAATAATTTCTGACAAGTTCTTAAGCATTTCCAATTGTTTTTCTGTAGCGGTACGCGGTATAGCATCAACAACGCTAACAGTACCTAAATGGTAACCATCTAAAGTTTTAATGGGCGCACCGGCATAAAACCTTACGGCATTATCAGGCACCACCAATGGGGTGTTCTGCAAAGTTGGTACCTGGTGTATATCATGAAAAACGGTAGTATCGGCACTTAAAACAGCAAGTGCGGCAATAGTGTCTTCGGGCAGTTCATCAAGGCCGTCAACAGTGCCTATTTTGGCTTTAAAAAATACACGGTCATGGTCAACAAAACTTACAAAAGCGCTGGGAGTATCAAATATTTGCGCGGCCAGTATGGCTATTTTGTCAAATGTTTTATCGGCAGGTGTATCAAGTATTTCGTACTTATATAATTTCCTTAGGCGCTCTTCGTCATTTAGCGGAATAAGGGATACCTGTTTAAAAAAAGGTTCCATATTATTATTAATCAAGAGTAACTAAGTTGTATAAAAAAAGGTAGATAAATGTACTATTAATAACGATGCAAATATTATTTTAAAAATTGTTTTAATAATTTATAATTAATGTTTGTTGCGGTATACGAATTAATGAGTTAGTAATGTTAATTTCGCATATACATAACAGCATGCCCCTGATGCTGCTACCTGAACATTAAAGTTTTTTGCCCCCAAATGGATAACCACAGTTACCAGAATTACCTACAAAACAATACTATTTTCCAGGTGCTTATAGAGGAGTCTGTTTGGCCGGTGGGCCTTTACATTGGCCGCGAAATGGTAATTAAACTGGCTAACCAGGCAATGTTAAATGTTTGGGGTAAGGATAATTCCATAATAGGCAAAACGTTGAAGGATGCACTGGCCGAGCGGGACGGCCAGCTTTTTTATACGCTTTTAGATAATGTATACACCACTGGTATTGCTTATGAGACGTATGGCGAAAGGGTTGACCTTTTGGTTGATGGCCACATGCAAGCCTTTTATTTTAATTTAACCTATAAGCCGCTTAAAGATGATGAGGGCGAAGTTTGGGGCATATTAAATACAGCTTTAGATGTTACCGAACTGGTGCTTACCCGCCAAAAGCTTGCAGAGACTGAAGAACGGTCGGATTCTGCCCGGATAGATGCATTACTGCAAAACATTACAAGCGCATCGCCAACGGCATTGTGGATGTCTGACGATAAGGGGCTGATTATTTATACCAACCAAACCTGGCAGGATTGGACGGGGCAAACATTTGAGGAAACACTTGGCACCGGCTGGCTGGAATGTATTTTGCCCGAAGACCAGGAACGTGCAGCAGAGACATTTTTGAATGCTTTAAATAAAAGGCTCCCATATGAGGTTGACTTTAGGCTGAGGCGTAAAGATGGGGGTATTCGCTGGTGCATAGCAACGGGTAACCCCCAACATATAAATGGTGTTTTTACCGGTTACGTGGGTGCCTGCACTGATGTTACCGAAACCATTAAAACTGATATTAAACTGCAATTAAAAAATGCGGAGTTAAATGACCAGATAAGACAGTTTGAATTTGTGACCGATTTTATGCCGGTACAACTATGGACCGCTAAGCCAACCGGCGAACTGGATTATGTGAATAAACAAACCACAGATTTTTTTGGCCTGCCTGTTAATGAGATCATTGGCCCTAAATGGCTGGATCTGGTTCATCCTGATGACAGGGAAGGATGCATTACCAAGTGGGCGCGATCATTACAAACAGGAGAACTGTATCAATTTGAGTTTAGGCTGAAAGATAAAAACGATGACTATAAATGGCATTTGGCGCGTGCCCTGCCCTTTATGAGTGATGGCACTATTGCAAAGTGGTTTGGTATTAATACCGATATTGACGAGCAAAAGCAAATGCAGCGGCAAAAAGACGACTTTTTGGGTATTGCAAGCCATGAGTTGAAAACACCTGTAACCAGTATAAAAGCTTACGCCCAGGTACTGGGTGCTATGCTAAGCAAAGAGGGCGAGGAGAAAAAGGCCGAAATGGTTATGAAGATGGATTCACAACTGAACAGGCTTACCAACTTAATAGGCGATCTGCTGGATGTGACCAAGATAAACTCGGGCAAGATACTGTTTAACAAAACCTGGTTTGATTTTAATAAAGCCATACAAGAAAACATTATGGATCTGCAGCACACTACCAATAAGCATATTTTGGTGATGGATTTTGAGGATACAGGAAAAATTTATTCTGATAAAGACCGTATTGGCCAGGTAATAACCAACCTGATAACCAATGCTGTAAAATATTCGCCACACTCCAACCGTATTATTATCAGCACAAAAAAGGAGAGTAATGAAGTTATCGTTTGTGTGCAGGATTTTGGTATTGGCATACCCGATGATAAGAAGAGCAAGGTGTTTGAACAGTTTTATCGCGTTAGCGGAAACAAACAGCATACTTTCCCGGGTTTAGGGTTAGGATTATACATTTCAAATGAAATAATAAGGCGCGAAGGCGGCAAAATGTGGGTAAACAGTATTGAGGGGAAAGGATCTACCTTTTGCTTTACGTTACCGGTTAATAATGACAACATACCAGAAACAAATGTTAAAAATTAATTATCAGTTAAACCTGCCCGCGGTTTTAGTATCCAAACTGTTATAATGATGAAGCGAAAAAAAATAATGATAGCGGACGATGATCCGGGAATTGTGGATGCTGTGGGAATGCTGCTTGAATTTGAGGGCTATGCAGTTACCACTACAGTTGATGGATCAACCGTGCTGGATATGCAGGAAGAACTGCCTGATCTGCTTCTGCTTGATATATGGATGAGCGGTGAAGATGGCAGGGATATTTGCAAAAGGTTAAAAAGCGGAGATATCACCAAAAATATCCCTGTAATAATGATATCGGCCAGTCGGGATATCAAAGAATCGGCCCTGGCCGCCGGTGCCGACGATTTTTTGGCAAAACCCTTTGAAATGGATGAACTGCTGAAGAAGATAGAATTGCTGACGCAGAAATAAGCCGCTTGTTGCTGTTATTTCAAGCACGCTATCTTTACGGATGCTGCCATCATCTTTTGTGAATTGAAGAAAATAGCCTTATCGCCTTATTTTCATATACCGGGAGAATTAAGGGCGAATATAAACTATGGTATCAGACAGTTTTTTGTTAATGAGCACCATGCGGGTGGCGGTAATTTCCAAAACAGAATCTTTGCGTAATTTACCGTCAGTGGAGATTATTCGCAGTTCATGCCCGTTATTAATAAAGTTCCACTTACCGCTTTGTTTACGTTCTTTTGATTGCATATTGAAAGTATGATCGGCCTTGAAGTTCATTCTTAAAGCTTGCACCATCTCCACTACCACTTCTTTATTATTATCTACTTGTGATGCCATGGCCGGGTTTGCCTTATCCACCCGCTCTATAGCCCCCTTCACCGTTTTATCAACCGTCTTTTGGTCAAGTTTCCACTCGCCAATAATATCTGTATCTGGTGTAAATGAGGATAGTACAACTACTATCGCCAATGATAAAATAGTTTTAACGCTCATGCTTTGTTTTTTTGGCAAGATAGGTTTTGAGAAGGTTTTTCTCACCAAAGGCTCGTAAAATGTTTATTACTCAACTCAAAAAAGCTTTCATTTCGTGCGGCAAGGGGTAGGTACCAGCCATGCGTCGCATTAAAATTACTTCGCCAACGTGGAAGGATAAATGTACCGACTGGATAGTGATTTTTTGAACACAAAGCAAAATAAGTTTCTATTATTGTAGCATTATAATAAGCCTGAAATAAGATGGGTAATTGACATATAATCCACTACGCTTAATGAATGCCCGTTTACCCGATATGATGGTGATTTTTGATTATATTTTTTACAGAATAGCTAAACGTTTTTATAAAAAAGATGGCATAGATGCGGAGAGAGCTTTGGTAATTCTTGCAGTGATTCATAGTTTATTAGTAGCCACTATTTTGATCATACCTTATAAACTTTTTATTTCCTACAATGAATTTAAAATACCTAAAAATATCCTTCGAATTGAATGTGCTTCAATATTTATTATATGTTATATTTTTAATAGATATCGATATAAAGGAATGTACTGGAGTTTTTCTGAACGATGGAAAGATCGGGAGTCGTACAATCAATATGTATTGAATGGGTATTTAGTAATTGTTTCTATTTTTATACCGTTTATTATACTGGCTGCAACTTTGCATTTTCTTTATGCAAAATAATTGCGGTGGTTTAACTCAAAAAAGCTTTCATTTCATGTGGCAAGGGGTAGGTACCAGCCATGCGTCGCATCAAAATTACTTCGCCTATATGGAAGGATAAATGTACCGACAGATCCTGAATCAACTTTAATTTTAACACAATATCATTATCGGCTATATCAAACTTCTCTATTCCGCTTTTTAATTGGGATAGCTGCTCTTTAAAAAGAACAACTTCACTGTTAAGCTCATCCTGATTAGTAGCGTTACCAGCGTTTACCCAGGTCGCTTCTTCATCTATATCAGTTACCTGGCCAATATCTTTTATCTGGTTAAGTTGATGGCCTTGCCAGGCGGTTAAGTGGTTAAGTATTTGCCAGATGGTTTTAGGAGCATTTGAAAGGGTATTGCCCGTTTCGTTAACGTTCAGGTTGTCAAATACCTTAAAAGTATCAAATGAGTTATGAAAAAGCGTTTTAAAATAGCTTTGCTGCATCTGCGTTTTGCTGGCTTGTGATCTGACAAAGTATTATATCATCCCCAGGTAAATCTGCTAAAACTAATGCTGGCCTTCTTTTTGAACCTGACAGATCAGAAAATGGAAAAGGAATTACAACTACGTCTCCTTTTATAAATTTTGCCATGCAATATCCTCGTCAGGGGTAAGCCAATCTTTAGCTAAAGTTTTTTCACTTGCGTGGTGGGTTTGTATTTCATCTAAAACCACTTCTTTAGTTTCGGTCTCGTCAATAGTAAAAGCGATAATTTCTACCCGTTTACCTATAAAGTTTTTAGGCACTTTGAGTAAAACACTTTGATTATCTGGTTTTAAAATTGTTCTTACCATATATCAAATATACAAATTATTTAAAATCTCTATCACATCGCTAAAACCTCGTTCTCTTTTTTGATGCGCACGGTAAGCATTATAGCGTTAAGTATGGTGAACGCAACAGCCGTATAATACAGGTGAAAAGCCAGCGGGATAATAGCTATTTCACAAATAACAATAATGTAGTTTGGATGCTTTACGTATTTGTAAATGCCGGTAGCAACAGGGCGTGTACCCGGCACTTTATAAATTTTAGTATTCCAATAATGGCCCAGGGTTGATATTACAATAACTTTAATAACAATGAGGACGAAAAATAGTATGATAAAAAAATAGTTCACCCCGGCATCTGTGCGCCAAATATATTCTGTTATCAGCGATATAATAAAAAGCGTATGCAGCAGCACAATGTAGGGGTAATGTTCTTTCCCATATTCAATAGCGCCGTTTTTGAGCAGCCATTTTTCGTTTTTTGATGATACGTATAACTCAGATAAACGCTGAATGATCAGGAAGCTGATAAAAAATATAAAGGTCATCGGTTTAGTTTTGCATTTTTAAAAGGATCATTTCACTGCTAAAGCCCGGCCCCATGGCCAGCATTAATCCGTAACCGTCATTATAACCTTCGGTCATGAATTTTTCAAGCACATATAAAACCGTTACGCTGCTCATATTGCCATTATCATTCATAACCTCGCGGGTGTACTTTAAAAAATCACCATCAACCTGCAGGGCATCCACATAAGCATCCAATACTTTTTTCCCTCCGGGATGAAAGATAAAGTTCTTAATGTCGCTCAGTTCCAAGCCATGCTTGCCCAGGAACTCGCTTATATCCGCCTTAATATTGGTATGAATAAATGTAGGAATGTCTTTTGAGAAAACTACCTTAAAACCATCCTCTTGAAATTGCCAGCCCATTACCTCAAGCGAATCAAAATACAGCTTACTGCTTGCCGCCTCAAAAGTTATTTGTTTTGCGGGTGCAGCATGGTTATCGCCTTTAACAATACAGGCCGCTATCCCATCAGAGAACAAACTGGAACCAATGAAATTACTTTTGCTGTAATCACTTTTTATGAGTGTTAATGAGCACAGTTCTACCGCTACCAGCAGCACAACAGCATTGGGGTTAGCCTTTGCAGCCATGTTTGCCTTAGCCATGCCTGATACCCCGCCTGCGCAGCCTAAGCCCCAAACAGGTGTGCGGTTAATATGCGGACTTAATTGTAGCTGGTTTATAATAAGCGCATCCATACTTGGCGTAGCCAGCCCTGTTGTTGACACGAAAAGAATATCGGTTATATCGTTTTTATCAACCCCGGCCTTCGCAATAACCTCATTAACAGCATCTACAGAATATTGTAATGCCAGCCTTATGTATTCATCATTACGCTGCTTAAACGTGGTGGTTTCGGCGTAATAACTTAAGGGTTTAACAAAGTTACGGGTAACTATGCCGGTGTTGTCAAAAGCTTGTATCAGCCTGTCAACCTGCGGAAAATCTACCGAGAACATTGCGCGGGCCTGTTCCTTTACTTCTTGTTGCACAACCCTGTCGGGAAGGTCAATTTTAGATATTGATGCTATAAATGGCATTTAATTAATTTTTGGTTCGGCAATAAATACTCCGTTTAAACTATACGGGGGAAAGTATCAATTGGTTGATAACTTTTATTAATTACTATTGTTTGATATGCACTAAGCTTTTACATTCGACAATATAAAAATTATACACCATGCCCGAACTACCCGACCTGCAAGTATTTAGCCGCAACCTTGATAAAAGGCTGAGCGGTAAAACCGTCAAAGAAGTTATCGTGCATAAAGCACCCAAATTAAATGTTACACATGCAGTGCTGCAGGATACGTTGCAAGGTCAAAAACTCAGTTCTGTTTATCGTGATGGGAAGGAGCTTTACTTTAAATTTAGCAAGGGTGATATTTTAGCATTGCACCTGATGCTGCATGGCAAACTTTTTTTGTTTGAAGGCAAAAACGAAAACAAGTACAGTATTATTGAAATACTTTTTACTGATGATACCGGCCTTGTGTTAACAGATTTTCAGGGGATTGCCAACCCAACCCTTAACCCGGCCGATAAAGACGCGCCCGATGCCGACGCGGCAGATCTGGAGTATTTGAAGCAAAAGCTGGGCAAAACAAAAACAAATGTTAAAACCGTTCTGCTCGATCAAAAGATAATTCGGGGTATTGGTAACGCTTATGCCGATGAAATTTTATGGGATGCCCGTATATCGCCATTTTCGGCGAGTAATAAAATACCTGATGATAAGGTTAAGGAGCTGCTGAAATCTATCCACTCTGTATTGAAACATGCCGAAGAACAGATCATCAAATCAAACCCTGATATTATTGCCGGGGAGGTACGCGATTTTATGCTGATCCATAACTCCAAAAAGAAACAAAGCCCAACCGGCGCGGAGATCCTGGTAAAAGAAGCCGGACGAAAAACCTATTATACCGAAGAGCAGGAGTTGTATAGTTAACGGTCATACTGAACGGGGTAGGTATAAAATCCGAGGCCTCTGAAGGGGAAATGACATTTGCGGGGTCATCCTGAGCTTGTCGAAGGACGTGCGCAAAGGCCCTGCCCGCAATGTGGTTCGACAGGCTCACCATGACAAGACAAGCTCAGCATGCCCCAAATCCTCAAATATGTCATAGGTAATAGGGGAGGTCAAGAATTGCCGAACTATAGCGGGTTAGGTCGTAACCTCCTTGCCGGTAACTCACCCCGACTACGCTACGCTGGTCTCCCCCTCTCTCCGCAATCGGAAAGAGGGGAAAAGTTAATGGAGCTAAAACCCTCTTTGCGCGCAGCGCAGAGAGGGTGGTCGAGCGAAGCAAAGACCGGGTGAGTCTATTTTGCTAACTGCCTCGGCATACCCTTGAAACAAGCCTATTTTCCCTGAAATTAAAACATTTAACTACAATATCTTGTTTCTGATAGAAAATAAACAAGATATTGCCATGGGAACACTACAGCACATACAACACCAGATCTCGGCTTTGAACGATCTGATAAAAATAAATAATGATCGTATTACCGGCTATCAGAAAGCCCTTGAAGGCACAGAAGACCAGTCTCTGAAAGACATTTTTGAAGGTTATATTGATCAAAGCAAAGGGTATGTTAACGAATTGAACGACTATATTCACTTATTGGGCGGTTCGCCGGCTGATGGTACCACGCTTTCGGGTAAGTTTTACCATGCCTGGATGGATGTTAAATCAGCCTTTACTAAAAAAGATGCTCATTCTGTATTAGCCGACTGTGAATATGGTGAAGATGTTGCCAAGAGTGCTTACCGTAAGGCTTTGGATGATAAAGAATTGATTTGGGAGGACGAAAAAGTTGTTAACCTGTTAACCAACCACATGAACGGGTTAAAAATGGCACATGATTCTATTAAATCCCTGCGCGATTCAAGTAAACAAACAGCATAATTATGGATAATCCGGATCAGGATTTTTTAGACGAATATAAGCCCCTGCACGTACCGCATAAGTACGATGCAGCGGCTTCATTGCAAGATAATGTAGTATACGCGCTTGCCCAGCTGGAGTATGCTACCACCCCGGAAGTGGCCGCCAAACTAGCCGAATTTGACCCGCAAACCGCTGTGGAGACCCATCAGCAGAATGCGAGGAATATTTTAGAAGGCCTGTTTAATAAAGGCCTCATAAAAGGCGATGACGAGCAGGAAAGACAATATAACCTGAGCAAGATATTGGTACCAAACTCCGGCAAAACTGATAAGTAGTTATAAACCGTCGCAGTATTCCGTTAAGTGAAGCCAACTGATCAAGTTAGGATAAACCCCATCGGGGTTAAAGCTTTGTAGAAAAATAATCAGGTACGCCAGGTAGCGTACCGATGGCACGCTAAAATGTTTAATTAATGATTTCTACAAAGCTTTAGCACCTAACGGCGCTATTTATAAAATATTCTCTTCTCAAGAGGGATATAAGGATGTGTTCTTTGTGCGCGAATACCCCCTGCAGCCCAACGTCGTTATTTAAGATAAACCCCATCGGGGTTAAAGCTTTGTAGAAAAATAATCAGGTAACAATACCGTGCCATCGGTACGGAACCACGCCAGGTAGCGTACCGATGGCACGCTAAAATGTTTAATTAATGATTTCTACAAAGCTTTAGCACCTAACGGCGCTATTATAAAATATTTTCTTCTCAAGAGGGATATAAGGATGTGTCCATTGTGCGAATAGCCCAATGTCGTTATTTAATAATAAACCCCAGCGGGGTTAAAGCTTTGTAGAAAAATAAAGTAAATAGAGATACCGTGCCATCGGTACGGTACCATGTTATGTTGCGTACCGATGGCACGCTAAAATGTTTAACTAATGATTTCTACAAAGCTTTAGCACCTAACGGCGCTATTATAGAATGCTTCTTAAGTTTTCCACAACGCTTTTGCTCTTTAAAGAACGGCATAGTCCTTTGTCTTTACTCTTTCTATCCTTACTCCATTAAGGGGCCATGGGCGATACCGGCCTTACTGACATTACACTATCCACCACAAAGTTGCTTACTCCGCGCCATGGCAGGGTATGCAGGTACTCTTTATAATGCAGTTCAAGCATGGCCCCGGCGCTGTGGTTAAGTTTATCGGCCACCTTCTCATCAGTTACCGAAAACATAAACTCGTTTGATGATATATTTCCCTGCGTTTGCGAACGGATCCCACTTTGTATCAGCCTGCCTTCGTAGGTTTTAAACATGTAGCCTTTTTTAACAAAATAGTTCATGGTACCGGCCTTGGTGCCTTCGCCAAAAACAAAATAATACCGGTAATAAACTACACCGGTTATTACCAGTATTAATACAATTGCTAAAATGGTTAAAATGCGGCCTTTCATATGTTTTGATTGTGTTAAACAAAGCTAACACATTGGCTGCCTATAAGTTTAAAAAATAATTGGTAAGCGACGTAAAATCGTCAAACTTTAAATCATAATCATCAGTTGTGCCAAAACCGTAGCTTACAAATACAAAAGGGATGCCTGCCAGGCGGCTTTGTTCGCCATCACCCGCTGTATCGCCTACGTAAACCGGGTTTTTTAAACCGTGCTTATCCATCAACAGTTTAATGTTATGCTGTTTAGGCATAAAGTTAATACCGTAAGCAATTTCATCAGTAATATGGTCGTCAATACCGGCCCAGTCAATAAACTGGCGTATAATGCCTTTGGCGCAATTGCTTAGAATAAACAACGGATATTTTTGGGCTAACAGTTTCAGCCCGTCTTTTACGCCATCATACAATATACCACCCTTTTCGGTGATAAGGGTATGGCGTTTCTCGTTCACCATGGCATAGATCTCAAAACGCCTGTCAGATTCAAACTCGGGCATTAAAACTTCTATAACTTTTTTGCCTTCCCAGCCTATCATACCGGCCAGTTGGGTGCGTTCAATGGTTTTATCAATACCTAAACTTTCAAATACCACATTCCATGAATGTGCGTAGGTGTCAACGGCATCCCATAGGGTACCATCCATGTCAAAGATCAGGCTGTCGGGCTTTTGCATATTATCTATCATTGTAGCGGTGAAATTAAATATTTCTGCATAAAATCTTTAAATAATTAAAATCAGTAAAAAATACCATAACAACACCATTCCGTACCATTGCCGCAGGTAATTGTTAAGTATCTTTGTTGTGTAATGAAAAAGGCATTTCCTATATATGATATCTGCGCATTGTCTGACCATCAGCATGAAGATCTGCTGGTGAGCCGTTTTGCCCCTTATCTGCAAAAACACCAAAACCTTAGCCTGCCGCATAAGCACACTTTTTACCATGTGGTGCTATTTACCAAAGGTGGCGGCACGCATGCTATTGATTTTAAAAGTTTCTTGGTTAAACCTTATCAAATTTATTTTATGGCGCCGGGGCAAGTGCACCGCTGGAACTTTGAAGGGCCGGTAGATGGGTATATTATCAACTTTTCGGCATCGTTCTTTCAATCGTTTTTATTGAGACCGGATTACCTGGATAGCTTTCCCTTCTTTACCGGGAACATTGATGATGAAGTGGTAAATTTACCACAGCAGGCACAATCAAAAGTGGTGGATTTATTTGAGCAACTGATACAGGAAAGTGCCCAACTCAATAAAATGGGGATGGATATTATAAGGGTGTTAATGTTGCAGCTGTTTATTTTAGTAGCAAGAGAAAGCCCTAACAGCAGCCTTACAACAGCGCCTAATTATAATTATACGCTGCTGCAAAGTTTCAGAAAATTAACAGATATGAACTTTGCCACGCTAAAGCTGCCAAAAGATTATGCGGCCTTGCTGTATATTACCCCTAACCATTTAAACGCGCTTTGTAATGATCTGCTGGGGATATCGGCAGGGGAGGTGATACGCAACCGGGTGATACTGGAAGCCAAACGACTGCTGGTTAACCTTGAGCTAACCATTACCGCCATAGCCAACAAGCTCAATTTTACCGACAACTCTTATTTTACCAAATTTTTTAAAAAATATACCGGGCTTACCCCCGAAGAATTCAGAAAAAACACATTAAGCCATGACAACATCAGATAATATAAAACCCGCCAAACCGCTGTCAGCATTGCAAGGTATAGTATTGGCCAAGTGCCCGCGCTGCCGCAGGGGCGATATCTATTCAACCCCAACCTATAGTTTTAGCGGGCAAAAAATGCATGAGCGATGCTCGCATTGCGGCTTAACCTATGAGCGCGAGCCGGGTTACTGGTATGTGGCCATGTTTGTTAGCTACGCCTTTAACGTGGCCGAAATGGTAACTTTTGCAGTGGCTACCCACGTGTTAACCGGCTCAAACTCGCCCTGGGTATATGTAGGGGTGTTAATGGCTGTGGTGTTTCTGTTAGCTCCGTTTAATTACAGATATTCAAGGGTGATACTGCTTTATTGGCTTACACCGGGTTTAAATTACGAGCCATGGCGGGGCGAGGACCGTAATAAGGTGGTTTTTAAAGAGCCAAATCCGCCGGTACAATAAATTTTGTTTCACTTATCTGATATTCCCCTCTTGAGAGGGGGCGCGTCGGTGGTGCGGCTGTAGGGGTGTGTTAACCGCTTACAAAGGACACACCCCTCCACCCCTCTCAAGAGGGGAATCGCGCGTCCCGCCGCTTCTTTTTAACACCAACAACGGCGAAGCGGGATGAGTTAAACAAAAAAGCCACTCAGCATTTACACTGAGTGGCTTTTTTGTTGGATAGCTACTTTTTATTGCCTTCCTAAAACAGGGGCGAATTTGGTTGCGTAATCTTTTAGTTGTACAGAAAACTTGTTGCTCAATGCATCCTGGTGGCCTGCTTTACTAAATTCGGTAATACCGTTTAATACCTGCAAACCTATTTGTACATCGCGCACATTTATGTTGCCGCCGCCATTTTGCAGCTGGTAGTAGTTGTAATTTAACTGATCTACCAGGAAGCCGTCAATAGCGTTAACTATTTTATTACCCAATTTATGGTCGCCCAGGCGGTAAGCAATTTGGGCCATAAATAGTTTACGCCCGGCCACATCAATGTACGGGTTAAGATCAGGCAGTTCGTCATCATATTTGTGCAATACCTTTAGTGCCAGGTCTGGGTGGCCTTCCTGTTCCAGGTTACGGGCAAGGTCTAAAAACGTGGTAAGCAGCACCGGGTAAAACATGTTGGTAGATTCATGATCTAAATATTTAGCTGTTTTAAAATTGCCATATTTAAACTTATTCATCATGTTATTATACATTACCAGGCTGTTGGTTTTGCTCAGCTGATCCTGGTTGGCAGTATCGGCTTTAAACGGTATCAGGCGGTAAGTAAAGCCTTCTTTGTACAAGTATGGCTGTAAACCTATAAGGTTGCTGCTGCCAATGGTTGTGGTAAAGCAAATAGGCCTTTTCCAGTTATTATGGGCCAGTATATCTAATATGGCCAGGTTTTCTTTGGTTACATAGTTTGATGTGTAGGTCCACTGCATGGCGGTATCCAGCTTACTTTTTTGATCGGCCGTTATTACGCCATTTTTAAGCACATCATCAGCATTTATTTTTAGTTTGAACTTTTTAGTTGGCAGGTAGTTAACGCTTTCGCCGCCCTGGCTTTGGCCCTGCATGCTCTTATCATCAGAAGTAATAAAGTCAAAAACCTCTTTCACATCGGTATAACCGGGAATTTTGGCATCATTATAATAAATTACATCCCTAACACCTTCCTTATACTTATCATAAGGCATGGTAATAGGCAGCGGCGCGCTCTGGTTCATCGGTTTCTGCATCTGGCGGATATACCAGTCGCCGGTAAACAAGCTCAGGTTAACAATGCGCACATCAGGGCGAATACCTTCCACCTCCTGGTCATACCACAAGGAGTAGGTATCATTATCACCATAAGTAAACAAGATAGCGTTTGGCGGGCACGACATCAGGTAATTATAAGCCATATCGTGCGCGGTCATTTTGGTAGAGCGGTCATGCGCCTTCCATTCTTTAGAGGCCATTAAAACCGGCGCGGCAAGCAGGCAAACACCTGTTGCAATGTAGCCCGCTGTTTTAGCGTTGATCTTTTTGCTCAGCAGATCGGCAATGGCAATAACGGCCAAACCTATCCAAATAGCAAATGCATAAAAGGAGCCTACGTACGAGTAATCACGTTCGCGAGGCTGTACGTTGGCCTGGTTAACATATAATACCACCGCAATACCGGTAAAAAACCACAGCATCAACACAATCAAGGCGTCACGTTTTTTGCTGTTGAAATGGTATATCATCCCAATTAAACCTAAAATTAAAGGCAGGGCATATAGCGGGGTATAAGTTGTACCGTGTATTACACTGTTAGGCAGGTGCTTGCCGCCATCAAATATTCCGCTGGTCCAGTTACCATCATAACCTTCGGTGCTGTTTTGTCCGTCCTGGTCGTTGTAACGGCCAACAAAGTTCCACAGAAAATAGCGGCCGTACATTTGATAGATCTGCCAGCTAAACATCCAGCGCATATTATCGGCAAAAGTAGGTGATTGCCCTTCAGGCAGCTGCAGCCAATCGCGGTAAAACTGTACATCCTGTCCGTCGGTGCTGTACATACGCGGCAATATGGTGGTGCGGTCATAAACATAGTTAGGCCTTTTGCCGGCCACCTCATATTTTTTATCGCCCTTGCGGTAAATGGTGCTGCCCTCTGTTTGGTCAACAATTTTTGAGTCGAAATACGGCCCGGTAAATAAGGGGTTCTCGCCATACTGGATACGGTTTAAGTAACCGTACATAATAAAGGCATTATCGGGATGTGAGTTATTTAAGTTGGTATTTGCCGTTGCGCGGATAGGGATGTAAGCGAACGAACCGTAGCCAAAGTAAATGAAAGTGATACACAAAAATGCCAGGTTAAGCGTTGGCATGTTCTTTTTAATACTGTATTGGATACCGAAAATAAGTACGCCCACTAATAGCAGCAGGAAGAACAAAGCACCGGTACCAAAACCCATTCCAAGCGTGTTAACAAAGAACAGATCAAAGAAAGCGGCAAATTTAACCGTGTATCCCCTGATGCCGTATTGTACAAAAGCCAGTATTGCAACGCTAATTAAAAAGGCGATAAAAGCGCTTTTAATGTTGATGTTTTTATGCCTGCGGAAGTAATAAACCAGCGCAAGGGCCGGGATAGTTAACAGGTTTAACAGGTGGATGCCTATAGAAAGGCCTATTACATAGGCGATGAAAATGATCCATTTATCGGCACGGGGCTCATCTGCATGGGCTTCCCATTTTAATATCGCCCAAAATATAATAGCGATACATAATGATGATAACGCGAATACGATGGTTTCAACAGCCGAAAACCAGAAGGTATCGGTATAGGTAAATGCAAGCGCGCCAACTAAACCGGCACCCATTATGAGTGTGGTTTGTGCCTGGCCAAAATCTTTCTCTCGCCCAACAAGCAGCTTTTTAGCGATGGCTGTAATAGTCCAGAACAGGAACATAACGGTAGCGCCGCTTGCTATAGCCGAGCCCATATTGGTAAAGTATGGCACTTTAGTATTATCGCCCAATGATAAGAGTGAAAAAACCTTGCCCAGCATGGCAAAAACAGGATAACCCGGCTGGTGCGATACCTGTAACCTGTAGGCACATGATATAAATTCACCGCAATCCCAGAAGCTTACAGATGGTTCTAACGTTAAAATATAAGTTGCTGAGGCTATTATAAAGCATAACCAGCCTAAAAGATTGTTAATTTTATTGTATTGCATGTATCTAAGATAATAAGCGGGGCAAATATCAGTAATTTTATAACTTAATTGTAAAAAACACAAATTCGTTGCTGAAAATTAACAGAATTTAACGATTTGAATAGCAGGGCGGGGGACTCACCCCGCCTTCGCTGCGCCGGGTACCCCTCTCTGCTGCGCAAAGAGGGGGTATCAACAAAAGAACTTTGCTAATATTATAAAACCTCTGGCCGCTTCCAAAAGTCAATAAAACATATTTATAATATTTAGGGTTAATGTAGCGCTATGCAATACTTTTACCGTATATGTTTATATGATACTATAATGAGAATATCTATTAAATGTTACAATAATAAATACTTATTTTGCAGAGTATGCGAATGAACTGCTCCCAGGTTGCGGGTAAATATATATTAGTACTAATAATTGTTGTTTTTGTTACCTCCCTTGCGAAAGCGCAATCGGTATATCTGCCGCAATCCTATCAGTTTTATCAAAAGTTTAATGCCGATATCTACTCAAAAAGTAATTCGCTGCATACTTCACTAAGGCCGTTTTTAATAGACAGCTCAATTAATACAAGGTATAATCAGCTTATGAATTTGGGGGTTGATACCAATCGTAAAAGTTGGGTGTCGCGCAAATTGTTTAATGAGCATTTGTTTCAGGTAAATGCTAAAGAATATACATTTTATGCCGATTTCCTGTCTGAGAATATCTGGGCACATGATTTTGACGATCCCAATAAAAAACCCGCTTATTTTAAACCGATAGGCGTTGGCATAAAATCAAAACTTGGCTTAAATACCCGGGGTTTTCAGTTTGGCGGTACCGTTGGCGATAAATTTTCCTTTTATACCAGCGGATATGAGAACCAGGCCGTTCTGCCATCGTATTACAACTACCATGTTGATAGTTTGGGCTTTGTACCCGGCCAGAGTTACGACCGCAGCTTTGGTAAAACCACAAAAGATTATTCGTACGTAACAGCTATACTTTCCTATACGCCCATTAAACAATTGAATATTACTTTGGGGCAGGATAAAACTTTTATTGGCGATGGTTACCGTTCGCTTTTACTGTCAGATTATTCTGCTAATTACCCTTTACTGCGTTTAACGGCCAATGTGGGCAAAGTGCAGTATATGATGATGTGGACCTATCTGCAGGATCTTAACGAAAAAAAGTTTGATAGTTTTGGCAGCAACCGCCGTAAATGGGGCCTGTTCCATTACCTTGATTATAACGTAAATAACAGCCTCTCATTCGGGTTTTTTGATGCAGTGATCATACCGGAGGCCGATGCAAATGGTAACCGCCGCGGCTTTGATATCAACTTTATAAACCCTTTGATATTTATACCGGGTTCGGGCTCATCAGAGCAGCCCGCTAATACATTGGTAGGCTTTACGGGTAAATATAAAGTGTTTGATAAAAATGCGGTATATGGCCAGTTAATGATAGACCAGCTCAAATCAGAGAATGCCGGAGGGAACCGAACCGGTTTTCAATTAGGTGTTCGCGGGGCGGATATTTTTGGTGTAAAAAACCTGAACTATATTTTTGAATACAACACCGTAAAACCCGATACCTATTCCAGCGACCAAACGCTTACCTACTATACTTACTATGGCGAACCATTGGGGCATCCGCTGGGTGCAAACTTTAAGGAGTGGACAGGCATAATGAATTATTCGGCCGGCAGGTTTGATTTTCAGGGGCAACTAAATTATTCTAAATATGGATATGACGGCCGCGTTTTTGATTATGGCAATAACGTAGCTTTACCACCAAAACCAATATCCGGCAAAACACCTTTGGGGCCGGGTGTTACCACCAGTGTAAAATATGCCGAGGGTACTGTATCGTTTATTGTAAACCCAAAATACAATTTCCGCTTTGAGCTGGCCGGCCTTTACCGCGACCAAAAAACAGCGCTCGGCAGCAAAAAAACTGTCATGCTCTCTTTCGGTTTGCGTACAACTTTCAGGAATTTATATCATGATTTTTAATGAGTTGAATTCCGGCGAAAGGGCTTGATCTGATTGAAAATTATTAGCGTTTTTTAGTGAAAATTAGAGCAAAAATGTAAGAAACCGGCATCAATCGGTATCTTTTCATTAACCGGAATTTCCTATTAGTTAATAGCACCCAAACTACATTTCCCAAAAAACTATTTATCTTTGATTTTTGCATTTGGTTAAAAATGCGATCTCTCAATTACAATTATGGCTACAGAAGTTAAGTGCCCAAGCTGCGGCCATTCCTTCCCCATTGAGGAAGTTATGGCCGAGGAATATAAACAGCAGCTCAGGCTGAAAATGCAGGATTATACCCGCCAGAAAGAAGATGAATACCGCAAAAAGGATGAAGATTTTGCCGCTAAAGAACGGCAGCAGCTACAGGCTTTTGAGCAGCGCCTTGCCGGTGAGAAAAAGGCCTTGCAGCTAACGCTGGAAGAAAATCTGCGCAAATCTATCGCTTCAGACTTTGAAAATCAGCTGCTTATGCTGCAAAACTCGGTAAATGCCAGTGCCGAAAAACTAAAAGAATCCCGCCAGAAAGAGCTTGAATTTATGCAGCGCGAGCAATCGCTAAAGCAAAAAGAAGAAGAGCTTGAAATTGCCCTGCAGCGCAAACTACAGGAGCAGCGCGCCGAGCTTACCGAGCAGATCCGTAAACAGGAAACCGAAAAACACAGCATAAAAGATACCGAGCACCAGCTAAAGGTGAAAGAAATGGAAAAGCAGCTTGAAGATCAGAAAAAACTGGTTGACGAGATGAAACGCCGGGCCGAGCAGGGATCAATGCAGTTACAGGGTGAGGCCCAGGAACTTATACTTGAAGAACAGTTACGCAGCTATTTCCCTTTTGATGTGATCAGCGAAGTAGGTAAAGGTGTACGCGGGGCAGATTGTGTACAAACTGTACGTAACCAGTTTGGGCAGGAATGCGGCCGTATTATTTATGAAAGCAAGCGTACATCAGCTTTCGGTGGCGACTGGATAGAAAAGCTGAAAAAAGATATGCGCGCATCAAATGTTGATGTTGCCGTAATTGTAACCCAATGCTATCCGAAAGGAATGGATTGCTTTGGCGAAAAAGACGGGGTATGGATCTGCAGTTTTGATGAATTAAAGGCCGTGTCTTACATACTGCGTGATGGTGTGCTAAAGCTGGCTGCTTTGGCAAAATCACAGGATAACAAGGGCGACAAAATGCACCTGCTGTATGATTACCTTACAAGCAGCGAGTTTTCTGAGCAGTGGAAAGCCATCCGTGAAGGGTATATGAGCATGCGGATCTCTATACAAAAAGAACGCGATGCCATGGAGAAAATGTGGAAAGCCCGCGAAAAACAACTGGAAAAGGTATTGCTGAACGCTGCTCATATTAAGGGATCAATTGAAGGTATTGCAGGAAATGATATGATACAACTGAGTTTGGGTGATGAGGATGATGCATTACTATTAGAATAATTTTTATCTCAATAATTTATTATATTTACTTTTATAGCCGTTTTCCCTTAGATTGTTCCGTTCCTTTTTTTATTTCTTCAATTGGTTTGTTGTAAAATGATTAAAATTATACTTGCCGAAGATCATAACGTGGTACGTAACGGCATTCGCTCGCTTTTAGATAAAGAAGAGGATATACAGGTTATAGCCGAAGCCATTAATGGTAAAATGGCCTTGCAGCTATTAAAGGACGGCAATATTCCGGATATTATACTCGCAGATATTAACATGCCTGAAATGGGCGGCATGGAAATGGTAATGCAAATATCACAGTCTCATCCTAAAATAAAGGTGATCATGCTATCAATGCTTGATCATGAAAAGTATATTATGCAGGCGTTTAAGGCAGGCGCTACAGGCTACATTTTAAAAAATGTTAACGCTATAGAGCTGGTATTTGCTATCAGGCATGTATGTACATCTAACGAAAAATATATCTGTAATGAGCTTTCATTGAGGTTGCTTGAAAAATTGATGCACACGCCTGACAATAGCTTTGAAGTTGAGGTTGAGGATCTTGATATTACCAAGCGCGAAGTTGAAGTGTTAGCACTTATAGCAGAAGGCTACACCAATCAGGAAATTGCCGATAAACTTTTTACCAGTAAGCGTACTATTGAGGGTAACCGCCAAATGCTTATTGAAAAAACAGGTACACGTAATACGGCGGCACTCATCCGCTATGCAATACTGAATAACATCATCAGCTGATTTCCCCAAAAAATCATTACTACATCTTTAATATAACCCTTTGCTGAATAATAAGCACATAATGCGTATTTGTTCGGATGCAATAGGGTACTTATACTTAGTTAATATCAAAACCCTTTATTCAGCTTTGTATACAATCGTCATCCAATGTTAGCTATTCTTACCCCCTCTGTAATGAAATTTTTGGTGTTGCAGGGTTATAGGTATTGCTTATCAAAAACCACAAGCGTTCAAAAAAACGATGCATCGGTGTGCATTACCCTAAAGCCCATAAAATCAAGGCCTGCAACACGTTTTTTGCCGCAAGGATATGATACCTATTTCAGCATTATGCACGAGCCATTGCAAATGGCCCAGGGAATTAATGATACTGAGGTGTTAGTGAAACTGGATGATTATGATCTTAAAAAGTATAAGGGCAGTATAAGTATTGTTTAAAAAAGCTTAAATATATTATGACAAAGCGTTTGCTCATTTTAGATGATGACAAGGATATCCTTGATGTTATGAAAGAGATATTCATTGATGAAGGGTATGAAGTAAAAACAATTGAAAATGGAGATAACATACTCAGTGATGTAATAAGTTACCGCCCTGATATTATTTTGCTCGACTATATTTTACATGGTATAAATGGCGGCGAGTTATGCCACCAAATAAAAACAAATGAGGCAACCTGTACAATACCAATAATTATAGTTACAGCGTATTCAAAAGTGATTAACTCTTTAGGGCACTACGGTTGCGATAGTTTTGTATCTAAACCATTTGACATTACCGAATTGGTTCAGCAGGTAAATGAATTGCTTAATTGTCCAAAAATAGCGTAAAAGGGGTATTTATACCATTGCTAAACTGTATTAATACGGTAAGCAATTCAAAATTATAATTCAAAATTGCAGGGTGCTATTTCACAAAAAAAATATTTACAGATGCTAAGTAATACCGGAATAAACAAGATCATATTATTAGGGCAAATATATCAGGAACCGCAAATGAGTGCGGATGTCAACAGGAATAAATTTTTATACTTCACCCTTGTAACTAATGAAGTAATTAAAAAGGGCCAGGATAGTGTTGAACATAACGAATATCATAATATAAAAATCCCCGAAAAACTCATTACCCAGGATGCATTGTGCCTTGAATTTGGGCAAACACTTTACATTGAAGGGAAAATTCAAACCACATCATTTATGGATGATCTGCATGTAAAAAGGTATAATTTAGAAATAGTGGTTAATAAAGTAGAGGTAGTTAAACCGGTACCATCAATTGTCTGATATTTAATTATAAATTAAATGAATTTATAATTAAATTTGGCCAGAATATGCCGAGACTTTAAGAAAAAACAATTACCAAAGCCGGGTTTAGCCCGGCTTATTTTTTTGGACGGTAATTTAAAAAGCAGCGCCATCTTAATTTATTCGGCACCTCTCAATTAATTGTATCAGATCTATGTTACCCTTATATAAATTAAGGATGAACTTATATTACTCAAATTGCTACCTTTCATAAAAAACCTTACTTTTACCGCTTTACCATCGGGATAGATCCCCGTAACCTATGGCAGATATAACAGCATTGTCGCAACTGGCTTTACAGCTTTTACAACAACTAATTTCTATACCATCTTTCAGTAAGGAAGAAGACCGCACTGCCGATCTGATAGACCAGGTTTTGCAGCAGCACGGTGTTACCACGCATCGTAAACTCAACAATATTTGGGCCTGGAACAAATATTTCGATGCAGCCAAACCCACTATACTGCTTAACTCACATCATGATACCGTTAAGCCCAACTCCGGCTACACCCGGGACCCATTTGATGCCAAAATTGAGGATGGCAAACTTTACGGGTTAGGAAGCAATGACGCCGGCGGTTGCCTGGTATCACTTATTGCGGTATTTCTTTATTTTCATGAAAAAGAGAATTTAAAGTATAACTTTTGCCTCGCTACCACTGCCGAGGAAGAAATTTCGGGCGTGAACGGTCTGGAACTGATCATCCCTGATCTGGGTAAGCTTGATTTTGGTATAGTGGGCGAACCCACCCAAATGGATCTTGCCATTGCAGAGCGTGGCCTGATGGTGCTTGATTGCGTTGCACACGGCAGGGCAGGGCATGCCGCCCGCGAAGAAGGAGATAACGCTATTTACAAAGCACTGGCAGATATTGAATGGTTCCGCAACTTTAAGTTCCCTAAAGAATCGGAAGTATTTGGCCCTATAAAAATGTCGGTAACCATTATTAATGCAGGCTCGCAGCATAATGTAGTACCTGCAACCTGTACTTTTACGGTTGATGTAAGGGTTACCGATGCTTACCGTAATGAAGAAGTACTGGAGATAATTCGCCAGCATGTAAGCTGTGATGTAAAACCACGCAGTATTCGCTTAAAACCATCATCAATAGATAAGAACCACCCTTTTGTACAGGCAGGCGTATTACTTGGCCGTGCCACTTATGGTTCACCAACAACATCAGATCAATCCCTGCTTGATATTCCGTCCATCAAAGTTGGCCCCGGTGATTCAGCACGTTCTCACATGGCCGATGAATTTATTTATGTAGATGAAATAGGCGAAGGGATTGAGCTGTATATTCGGATGCTTAGCGAAATCATTTGATTCGTTTAAAAAGCCCTCCTAGAATATTTACAAGAAAAATCAATTGTGCAATAACCAGCATAATAACCATTCCGGCATACATGAATTTCCAATTTTTCGCATTTTCAGGTTCTACAAACGCGTAATACCTTGTAGGTGGTGTTGAGTATGGTATATTAAAAGTTATTGCTACTACCAAAATAACTAAAGCCAGGGTAGACATAATTATATGAGCCCAGGTAAGCTGTAAAGAAAGCAACATGCCATTTGTGAATATATAAATTAGCCAAATAGCCAATAAACACATAGCCAGTGGTTTAAAAATTCCATTAATTGAAACAATATAATAGGTATCCAGGAGATTAATGTCGACGCTTTTGCTGGATGGAACAAATGATACTATAAAAAATAAAACAGCCATTAATGCAAATATTTCAAATGGCCTCTTTTCTAAGTTTAAAAACGTCAGGTATTTATTTTGCATGCTGTTTAAACAATTTAGTTTAGGTGAGATAAATATAAACGATTGCCATTAATCTTCCCTACTTTGCAACTGTAATAAACCCTGATTTTTGCCCCGGCAGGTGCTACCCATCTACACCATTTAATTTTATATTTGCACCATGAGTAAATTATGGCAAAAAACCACAAACGTTAATAAGCTGGTTGAAAACTTTACTGTTGGCCGCGATCGTGAGCTGGACAGGCAAATGGCCGCTTTTGATGTGTTGGGTTCACTGGCCCATACCACTATGCTGCAATCAATAGGTTTGATGGATGCTGATGATCTTGCACTGGTTCAACGCGAGTTGAAAGCCATATATGCCGATATTGAACAAGATAACTTTACAATAGAAGATGGCGTTGAGGATGTGCATTCGCAGGTAGAAATGCTGCTTACCCAGCGCATTGGGGATGCCGGTAAAAAGATACACAGCGGCCGTTCACGGAATGACCAGGTATTGGTAGATCTGAAACTATTCTTCCGCCATCAGTTACAACAAGTAGTTACCGAAACTGATACATTATTTCGCCAGTTAATAGCACTGAGCGAACAGCATAAAGACGTTTTATTACCCGGCTATACACATTTACAGGTAGCCATGCCATCGTCATTTGGCCTATGGTTTGGCGCTTACGCCGAAGGCTTGGTTGATGACCTGGAGATGGTTTTAGCCGCCTGGAAGATCACCAATAAAAACCCATTAGGTTCGGCTGCGGGCTATGGTTCGTCGTTCCCGCTAAACCGCAGCATGACAACCCAGTTACTTGGGTTCGAGAGCTTAAACTATAATGTGGTTTACGCGCAAATGGGCAGGGGTAAAACCGAAAGGATAATTGCACAGGCATTATCGTCTATTGCAGCCACACTGGCTAAAATGGCAATGGATCAGTGCCTGTATCTGAGCCAGAACTTTGCATTTGTGAGTTATCCTGAAAACCTCACCACCGGCAGCAGCATTATGCCGCATAAAAAGAACCCGGATGTTTGGGAAATTATGCGCGGCAAGTGTAACCGCCTGCAGGCACTGCCAAATGATGTAGCTATGATGACCACCAACCTGCCATCAGGCTATCACCGGGAGCTGCAATTGCTAAAGGAGTTATTGTTCCCGGCCTTTGCAGACCTTATCGACTGCCTGCAAATGGCAACCTTTATGCTGCAGAACATCACTGTAAATAAAAATATTTTAGACGATCCTAAGTATGCCTATCTTTTTAGTGTAGAGGAAGTGAACAAATCTGTACTGAACGGTACACCATTCCGTGATGCTTATAAGCAGGTGGGGCTGGCTATTGAACAAGGTAACTTTAACCCGGATAAAAGCATCAATCACACCCATGAAGGCAGCATAGGCAATTTGCAAAATGAGCAGATAAGCGAAGCAATGGACAAGATGCTGGAAAGCTTCGACTTTAAAAAGGTGGAGAACGCGATAAGCTGGCTGGTGAAGTAACCGGTATAATTGGTATAAAACATGAACGGACAAAATAGGGCGGATATATATCCGGGATTAGAAGTAGACATCATCCTTAAAAAAGATCAGCGCAGCGGCAAGCTTACACGTGGTATAGTTAAAGATCTGCTTACCAGCTCATCTTTCCATTCCCGTGGTATAAAGGTGCGTTTAGAGGATGGCCAGGTTGGCCGGGTTGCTAATATTGTGGAAGAGGATTGATATATTTATAAAATATGCCTCACGTAACCGAACCAAAGAAAAATTTCCTCCTCCGTTTAGATGCGCATTACAGGTTATACCTGTCGTTACTCATAGGGGCGGTTACATTCTTTTTTGCGAGGCATATGCCATCGGTCCCCGAGGTTACCCTTATCACCTGGATAGCCATTGCATTAAGTATTATTATTCTGGACTGGGTAACCATTCTTTGGGCTCACCCAAGAGAGATCCGCAAAATTGCCAGCCTGGAAGACTCCAGCCGGGTTCTGATTTTCTTTTTCGTATTGACAGCATCAATGGTGAGTTTAGTAGCTATTTATCTGCTGCTGAAATCATCAAAAGGCGAGCCGGAAGCTACGGTTACCGGGTACATCTTTTTAGCCATGGCGGCGGTTTTTGTGTCATGGTGGATGGTGCATACCGTGTTTACTATGCGCTATGCCCATTTGTATTACAATACTGATGATGGTAAGAAAACCCCCAGTGGAGGCCTTGAATTCCCCGGAGATGAGAAAGACCCGGACTATCTTGATTTTGTGTATTTTTCCTTCGTCGTCGGCATGACTTTCCAGGTATCTGACGTAGAGATCTCTTCCAAACACATCCGCCGCCTTGCCTGGGCACATGGGCTAATCGCATTCGCTTTTAATACCGCTATAGTAGCGTTAAGTATTAACGTAATATCTGGCCTGGTATCAAAGTAAAAGATGGAACCATCAGCACTTACACTCAGCAGTAATGACCCAAAGGTAATTAACGCATGTTATGCTGAGCATCAGCTGTTTGATTTTTACGGGTTACAGGCAAAAGACCACTATGTTTTTTTACCTGGGCAGGGCATCAAAGTGAGGGTTTCAGAAATTGGTAAAGGAGAACCATTGATAATTGTTCCGGGTAATACCGGCGACGTGTTTCCACTCGCCTCACTACTTGCCGAATTTGGGGACAGGCGCATTATAGCGATCAACCGCCCCGGTGGAGGATTAAGTGAGGGTATGGATCATAACAGCGTTGACATTCGCAGGTTCGCGGTGACAACGCTTGAGACGGTCCTGAATTATTTCGACCTTAAAAATATTGATATCGTGGCTCATTCAATGGGGGCGCATTGGAGCTTATGGTTAGCTATGGACCGCCCTAAATTGGTGCGCAGTTTAACTTTATTGGGTAATCCCGGTAATGTTATGAAAGGCCGGCCACCACTGCTCTTGAGGTTAATTGGTAAGCCTCCGTTAAATAAATTGTTTTTTAAGCTTTTGATGCCCGCAGACAAAAGCAACGCACTCAGGTCACTCAAATTCATTGGGCATAGCAGGCAAACGCTAAGTGAGCTTCCGGAGGAGTTGAGCAGTTGCTATTATACTTTCGGATTGTTGCCACATTACCTTATATCGCTCACAAGCCTTATGGAAAACGCAGCGCCTAAAATTGACGAAGAGCAACTGAAATATCTTAAGCAACCTACGCTGTTTATCCTGGGTACAAAAGATACATTTTGCAGCATTGAAACGGGTAAGCAAATTGCGGCCGCCATCCCCGATTGCCGGTTTAAAGTTATTGAGGGAGCCGGGCATTTGCCGTGGTTAGAAAGTCCCGCTAATTGCGGCTATCTCATTAAAGAATTTCTTGCAGAACGTTAATCGCGCTTGTTGGGATTATTCGCCATCTATCTTAGAATGTTTCTGTGTGTCAATCATGGTAACATAAACAAGGAGAGACATAACAATACAACCTGTAACATACCAGTAAAACCATTCTTCGTGGCCGTTTTGTTTAAACAGCAGGGCAAGATACTCTGCCGAACCTCCAAATGCCGAGACCGCGATAGCATACGGAAAGCCAACGCCCAAAGCACGGATATGTGCGGGGAATAGCTCTGCCTTTACCACAGCGTTTATGGCTGTGTAATTACTCACAATAAGCAGGGCAAGCATTATCAGTCCAAACGCTACCCAAAAGTTGTTGGTATGGCTTAAAAAGGTGAGTATAGGTATGGTGGTGATAGTGCCTAACACCCCAAAAGCTTTTAGCAACGGTTTACGGCCGATCTTGTCAGAGAGTAGGCCATACAGCGGCTGTATCAGCATAAAAACAATAAGGGTAAGGGTTGATATTAAAGTAGCGGTGTTTTTACTGAACCCGTTAGTGTTCACCAGAAATTTTTGCATGTAGGTGGTAAAAGTGTAAAATGCCACTGTGCCGCCTATAGTTAAGCCAATAACGGTAAGCACAGCACGCGGGTGTTGTGCCAGTGCCCTGAGCGAACCACGAGCATCCCTGTTTACATCTTCCTTTTTATCAAGTGTTACAGATTCCTGCAGGCTGCGCCTTAAATACATTACAATAATGGCCAGCATGGCGCCAATTGCAAATGGTATACGCCACCCCCATGAGTGTAATTGATCTTCGGTCAGAAAAACCCGTTGCAATAATATCAGCACCGCCAATGCCAGTAGTTGCCCCATTATCAGCGTTACATACTGAAAGCTTGAATAAAATCCCCGGTGCTTTTTGGTAGCCATTTCACTGAGGTAAGTGGCGCTGGTGCCATATTCGCCGCCAACGCTTAAGCCTTGTATAATGCGTGCAAATACCAATAGGATAGGGGCGGCAATGCCAATATGATCAAAGTTGGGTGTTAAAGCTATGATCAATGACCCGGCACTCATGAGTAATACCGAAAACGTTAACGCGGTTTTACGGCCGTGTTTATCGGCGAAGGTGCCCATTAACCAGCCGCCTATAGGGCGCATTAAAAAGCCAATGGCAAAAATACCTGCCGTATTTAACAACTGCGCATTCTGGTTCCCCTTTGGAAAAAATGCCGCTGCAAAGTATAACGAAAATGCCGAGTAAACATACCAATCGTACCACTCTACCAGGTTCCCTAATGAGCCGCCAATAATTGACCGTACACGGCTCTGGGTGGTTTGAGGCAATGCGGATGTGGCTATGTCCATATGGGTAGATCAGTTTTACCCGCAAGATAAAAAATACATTTGTTTTCCTCTCTTTCTTAATTAACTTGCCTGATGCTTTTCACTGAAGATTTTTTGCATTATGTATGGAAGTTTCGCTTGTTTGATCGTATAAACCTGCAAACAACTGAGGGTGAGGAACTGGAGGTTTACGCTACCGGATTGCATAATACCCATGCCGGGCCCGATTTTCAGAACGCACGTATCCGAATAAATGAAACCACTTGGGCCGGTAATGCGGAGCTGCACCTTTCCTCATCAGACTGGAAACGTCATGGGCATACTGCCGATAATGCTTATGATAATGTGATACTGCATGTAGTTTATCGTGATGATGAACCTTTGATTAGAACAGATGGCCGGCGTGTGCCAACGCTTGAACTGAAAGACCGCATTTCATCAGACCTGTATAACAGGTATCATAACCTTATTTTTGGTGCAAAAACCATTATTCCCTGTGAGGCAAGCATTGCCTCTGTTGATGGGCTGACGATGGAAAACTGGCTTACCCGTATTTTGGTTGAGCGGTTAGAGAAAAAGTCTGAAACGGTAATAACCGCCCTCAACCTAAACCGCGGCGACTGGGAAGAAACCTTTTACCAGTTTTTGGCAGCAAACTTTGGGTTTAAAAATAATGCGCTGCCGTTTGAACTGATGGCGAAATCGCTGCCGCAAAATATACTCGCGAAGCATAAGAACAACCCCATGCAAATTGAGGCCCTGATATTTGGGCAGGCAGGCTTTTTGAATGATGATTTTACAGATGAATATCCGCGAAGCCTAAAAAAAGAGTATGAGTTTCTAAAAAAGAAGTTCAATCTTACGCCAATAGAAAACCACTTGTGGAAGTTCTTACGAATGCGGCCGCAAAACTTCCCTACTATCAGGCTGGCACAGTTTGCCGCGTTGGTGGTGCAGTCTAATCACTTGTTTAGTAAGGTATTAGAAACAAAGGAAATGAAGGCCCTGCGTGATCTGTTTAGCAATATTCAAATAAATAATTATTGGGAAACACATTACCGGTTTGATAAGGAATCAAAACCGGTTGGCAAACATTTGGGAGCGGCATCTGTTGATACCATATTGCTAAATACAGTAGCTTTGTTTTTATTTAGCTATGGCAGGCACTTACAGCAGCAATATTATATCAGTCGTAGTTTAAAGTTGTTGGAAAATATACCCGGTGAGCAGAATAGTATTATGACAGATTTTGCTAACTTAGGACTGAAAATAAATACTGCCTTTGAATCGCAGGCACTACTTGAATTAAAGAATAATTATTGCGATTATAAGAAATGCCTGCAATGTGGCGTTGGAATTAAAATATTAAAACCAGCCTGATATGTTACAACGGATATTTACATTTTTTGAGCGCTACTCCTTTGGGGTATGTACTTACCTGGGCGAACGTTTTAACATTTCTATCTCTAAGATCCGCCTTTTCTTTATCTACACATCTTTTTTGGCTGTGGGTTTCCCGCTTATATTTTACTTTTTTGCAGGTATAGTGCTTGATATCCGCAATTACATTAAGCGCCAGCATACCTATTACAGGTAAACTAAGAATCCCGGTCATGCCGAATTTATTTCGGCATCTCTCTTGCAATATATAAAAGCGCACAGTAGTCAAACTATCCCGAGAGATCCTGAAACAAGTTCAGGACGACAAACACTTATTATTTTTACCCAAACAATCCCTTATCCCTGTCAATAAACTGCGGGCGGTGTACATTGATACTTAACTTTTTGTTCAGTTGCTCAATCACGTAATCGCAAAGTTCGGGCGAATAGCGTTCGTCATGCTGGTGCATAAAAAACCATACGGATTGCAGTCCCATTTGTTTCCATTGAACTATCCTGTCCACCCATTCATCGCAACGGAGATAATCAGTAGGGTGCAGGCTATTACCCACAAAACGGATAAAGGCATGAGGCGTTGGCAACGTCATGTGTACACAATCTCTGCGGCCCGAAGCATCTGTTATCACAGCGCCAATATTTAAACGCCTAAACAGGCTAAACGCAGCTTGTTTGTTTTCGGGAATGGCAAACCAGTCTTTATGCCTTAGCTCTACAAACACGGGTACATCTGTTGGTAATTGTTCCAGGTAAGCGGTTAGCTCAGGAAGGCTTTTAGGGGTAAAATTATCGCTCAGCTGCAAAAATAAAGGGCCCAGCTTATCGCCAAAGGCTAAAATACCCTCGTAGTAACTGGTGGTAATATCTTCCGCGTTTTTTAAGCGCCGTATATGGCTAATGCTTTGCGAAAATTTGGGACAAAATTTAAAATCCGGATTAACATCTGCCTTTTGTTTCCATTTGGCAATGGTATCCGGGCCGTAAACCTGATAAAAGGTAGCGTTTAACTCAATACAGTTAAAATGTTTAACGTACTCATCTAAAAAATTGGCGTCTTTAGTTTTAGGCGGATAGATCTTGCCCACCCATTCCTTGCGGCCCCATTTTGCGCAGCCGGCGTATACCTGTAAAGGCTGGCTTTTATCTTCGAATGCAAGCGTTTCAATAGTAAAGGCAGGATCGGCGGGCAGGGTAAAATCTACTGCTGCTAATTCATCATCGGTTACGCGGCCAAATTCCATAGTAATAGTATTGCTTTATGCCCGAAGATACAGCGATTGTACCAACAAAAAAAGGGAACGCTTAACGCTATCCCCTTTTTTCTTTATGATTTGACAGGCAACTATTCACCACTCACTAATTACAAGAACATGCCGCCCGAGGCTTCTATCCGTTGCGCGTTTATCCAACGGGCATCTTCTGTACATAAGAACGCGATAACGCCGCCAATATCATCGGGCTGGCCGGGCCTGCCCAGTGCAGTGATTGATGATATAAAATCGTGCATCTGCGGGTGACTATCAAAGGCTCTTTTTGTAAAATCCGTTTCTATAATCCCTGGTGCAACCAAATTGGCAGCTATACCGCGGCTGCCCAATTCTTTAGCCAAATATTTGGTAAACACCTCAATAGCGCCTTTCATAGAAGCGTAAGCGGCGTAACCCGGTGTTGCAAATCGGGTTAAGCCGGTTGAGATATTAATGATGCGGCCACCATCGGCAATGGTAGTTAACAATGTTTGTGTTAAAAAGTAAACACCTTTAAAGTGCACATTGAACAGGTTGTCAAAATCTTCTTCAGTAGTTTGCGCAAATGGCGATGCGGCGTCAATACCGGCGTTGTTTATCAGGAAATCGAAGCTATCCCTGTTCCATTTTTGTTGTAATGTAGTAGTTAGTTGCTCGTTAAAACCGGCAAAGGTTGATGCTTTAGAAGTATCCAGTTGCAGGGCAGCTGCTTTTAGCCCCAATGCTTCAATTTCTTTTACAACCTCGTCTGCTTCTTCTTTTTTACTGCGATAGGTAACGATAACATCATTTCCCTTTTGCGCTATTTTTAAAGCAGCGTTTTTACCGAGGCCTCTGCTGCCGCCTGTTATAAGTGCAATTTTGTTTGTGGGTTCCATTTTCTTTTCATTTAAATTGATGGAACAAAGGTGCAGCAAAAACCACCCCAAAAAATGGTGTCAGCAACGGATAAAATGGTGTTACCTTCGGAATATTTAATAATGACGCGTCATAGCTGGTTTTGTCCAACAATATTTAGGATAGTAAAAACTTTTAAGGGAGGGATACATGGCAACTTATTGGTGACAACACCAACAAGGGCAGAGTTTCCATTATAATTTCCTATTTTTTCCTTTTTTTAATAAAATTTTGCCATTATCTTCTATTTCAACGGTATATGCTTTTTCCATCGCACTGTCAAGTTCACCTTCAGCGCCTTCATAAATTTGAATACTTTTATTTGTATCAATATAAAAAAGTCTCAATTCACCTGATGTTGGTTCTTTAAAAGAGTATGAGTGGTATATATTCAAAATAGTAGCTCTTTGTATTTGTACATCGTATAAAACCAAATTTGCATACTCGTAATATAATTTATCAAATGAATTCGCCGTATCCATTAGTTTATATATGTAATCCATTGGCACTCTTTCATATTCAAAATAAACCTGATAACGCCCCATATCAGGTAATTTATATTTAAACTTAGCTTTAAATTTCTTCTCATATTTTAATAAATCTGCATCCTCGCCAATATGAAAATATTTGATGCTTTTTATCGTAGGCGCTTTAACAATTGCTTTCGCGTCGACAAGTTTCCTGTAATAATTTTCGCATTTTTTGAATGCCTTATGAGGATTTGTAAGAAAGTCTCGTTTATCATCATTCTGAAAGTTTTTCCAATTTTTTGGAAATTTATATGAAACCAATAACGGACTACCAAAAGGCAATGATGTGATGGGGGTGCGATTAATTATTGAATCTGATACACTTATATTTTTAATTGCTTGTTTTTGGACAACTTTTCCATCATTAAGATTGTTTTTATTCTCATTCCCCGCTTTGATGGGATAAGAAGAGAATACACACCAGACAAGGCCGGATATGGTAAAAGCTATTTTGTTCATTTTTTTAAATTTTATGCCTTTGTTGGTGTTGTTCCCAACAATATTCAGGACAGTAAAAAACTTTCAAGTGCTATGCAACCTACGGAGTAAGGTTACGCAAATAACCCCGTTTTAAACTTAGGCGCGGCCCTTTTCTTTGATGCCTGCTCGTAAGCATATGCCATTTTTATCAGTTCGCCCTCGCTCCAGGCGGTGCCGAAAAATGATAGCCCCATCGGCAGATCATGCCAGGCACCCATGGGTACAGTAATGTGCGGATAACCCGACATGGCAGCAGGCGAGGAGAACGAAAAGCCGTTATCATAATCGCCATTAATGAGGTCTATGCATACCGCAAAACCATTTGTTGGCCCGGCAATAGCATCCAGCTTATTGTCTTTCAAGATCTTATCAATAGCAGTACTGCTTATCCCGGTTGATTTTTTTAAAGCCTCCAGATACTCTTTACTATTTAAATCGCCTTTGCTTTGTGCCAGTTCAAGTGTTTCTTGTTTAAAGAATGGCATCGCCTTATTTTCATAGGCTTTGTTGTAGGCAATAACATCTTCCAGCGTTTTTACTTTGGCGTTTGCTGCGCTTAAATATTGGTTAAGTCCATCTTTAAACTCGTAAAGTAGCACCGTATACTCGGCGTTGCCAATTTTTTTAAGCTGTTTACCTAATTCTACCTCAACAATTTCGGCGCCTTGTTTTTTAAGTACGGCAATGGCATCCTGTAAAAGCTTTTGCATCCCGGCATTTGGCTTATCCAGTTTTTCAACACCTATTCGCTTGCCTTTTAAGCCCCCCGCATCTAAAAACTTGGTGTAGTCTTTTTCAATTTTGCTTTTTAGCGTATAGCTGTCTTTTGGGTCGATGCCTGCCAGGGCGCTTAATAATAGGGCTGCATCTTTCACTGTCCGCGCCATTGGCCCGGCAGTATCTTGTGTTTTTGATATGGGGATGATGCCTGTACGGCTCAATAAACCAACAGTAGGCTTAATGCCTACCAGGCCGTTCACTGATGATGGCGATACAATAGAGCCATCTGTTTCGGTGCCAATGCCTATGGCGCATAAATTGGCTGCAATAGCCGATCCTGTACCGGCGCTTGACCCGCTTGGGTTTCTGTCAAGCACATAAGGGTTTTTGGTTTGCAAACCGCGACTGCTCCAACCGCTTGTTGAGCGCGATGAACGAAAGTTTGCCCACTCGCTTAAGTTGGTTTTGCCCAATATTACTGCACCCGCCTCCCGTAATTTATGGGCTATAAAGGCATCCTGCCTGGCAAAATGATCTGCCAGTGCCAATGAGCCTGCTGTGGTATGCATGTTATCGCCGGTATCAATGTTGTCTTTTATTAAAACTGGTATGCCATGCAGCGGGCCGCGCATTTTACCTGCTTTGCGTTCCTTATCCATAGCATCGGCCATGTCTAAAGCGCTTTTATTTAGTTCGATAACCGAATTAAGCTTTGGCCCGGCCTTATCAATTGCATCTATCCTTTTTAAATACAGTTCTGTAATGGCGCGGGATGTATGTGTGCCGCTTTTCATCTTTTTCTGCAGGTCATCAATGGTGGTTTCATTAAGCTCAAAATCATCTGCAAACTCAGCACTTCCCTCAGTTTTTTTATCGGCTGATGGCTGGCTGCATGATGCTGTTACTAATGTGGTTAAGGCTAACCCGGCTAATGATCCTGTTTTTAAAAAGTTTCTTCGTTGCATGATAGGGAGGGTGTAAAATCATCCCAATTTAAAAATTTAAAGCTGATTTGGAAAGCTAATCCACGAAATATACCGGCTTGCCTGATTGGGGGATAACCAGTTCGTTGTTAAAGTTGGGGAGTAGCTTATGCAGTATGGCAGGTGGCATGCTGCCTACATCTAAAAACTTCCAGTTTTTACCCTTGTCGTCACTCACGCCTAACAGGTAAGATTCACCTGCATAATGCCCTTTAGGCATTTTGAATACAATATATTCGGGTATAAGGCAGTGTATTTGCGTGCCGGCTTTGTAGAATTTACCGGGCGAACCAACAGAACCATCAAACTTAGTGATGCCCCGTTTTCTTATGGATTCTATTTTGTCGGTGATGAGTTTTTGCATCATTTCCCGGCCGCCTGATAGCTCAATTAAAGCAGGATAGGTGAGGTCAATAACCGTTTTATGATCGCCATTAAAAGTAGCGGCGGCAAAACGTGCAGCTTGTTTTTTAAAAACAGTAGTATCCTGCGCAAGTAATTGAAAAGGCAGGAGTAGCAATACCAGTAATTTGTAATACTTAGAAAAGGACATTATACTTTGCAGCTAAAACCATATGCAATGTTAATTATTATTTATAACGATTGACAGTCAATTTCATTGCCGCCGACTAAAGCAAGGGCAATGGCTCATTGTAATCCTGGTGCTGTAGGCTCAGGTATTTTAAGGTCCTTATTAAAATTGGGGAACAGCTTGGGGATAGAAGCAATGGTGCCTTTATTTAAATCTAAAAAAGTCCAGTTCTTACCGCCATCCTGGCTTATTGCTAACAAATTACTATGAGTAACTATACTGCTATTGGGTGTTTTAATTCTTATGTTATCTGGTACCAGGCAATGGATCTCGGTACCGGCCTTGTAAAATTTACCCGGCTCACCAACCGTAGCGCTTTGGAATGAAAAGCCTTGCGCTTTTATTTGGGCCATGCCCGCATTCATCATTTGCAGCATTTTTTGCTTACCCCCGCCAAATTGTAAAACTTTTGGGTGCGTATACTTCAAAACAGTAACACAGTCGCCGTTAACCATGGCTTTGGCAACAATGTCGGCTTGTTTTTTGAGCGTAACTGTGCTCTGCGCGAATAGTGTTGCCGGGAATAACAGGAGAATGATTAATTTGAAATATAACCTCATTTTTTAACAGCTTTCTTCACTAATATCTTATCTGCAAGTTGTTTGGTGCCATCTACCTTTTCGGTGATCTTTAAGCCCAGGATCTGGCTTATCATATTGTAAACATCAACATTCTGGAATGACGGAATGTTCAGGTTCTTTTTAAATGCCGGCCCCCATGCATAAAATGTAGCGTGCATATCTTTAATCACGGTAGGGTCGTACCCATGCCAGCCCATGTTAATGTTTTTGCGGTTTGCAAGATTAAATACCCTAGGCCACTCGGGTATCAGTAAAATATCGCCAATACGATTATGCCAGTCATCGGTAACGCCATAATGTAGTTTTGCCGGTACATTTGTTTTCAGGTAAACCTGGTAGTCTTTGGCCTCGGCTTTCAGCGCATCATAAGTGGCCTGAATGTATTGCTTATCCTTCGCGTAAAGCTCAACCAAAATTCCATCACCCGAGATCACAAATTTTGAAGTATCAATAGCAGCAGGGATCTTTATTGGGTTTTGCGTATCAACTTTGGTCATACCGTGGTCTGATACAAACACAAAGTTTACATCCAGTCCGGTGGGTTTAACGGCCTTGTAAAGCTCGTTCACTGCCGAATCTACATAATGTACCTCGTGCCCGGTTTGCGGTGCATCGGGGCTGTAAACATGCCCGGCATGATCAACCTGCGGGAAGTAAAAAGTAATTAGATGCGGGCGCTCTTCAGGTGGCAGCTTAAGCCATTTTACTATGGCGCCTATACGGTCATGAATATCAATTTTCTCGTTATAAATATAATAATAGCTTGGGCGGGTATCCTTAATTGCTGCCTCTGATGCTACCCAGTAAAAACTGGCCGATAGCATGTTTTGCTGCTCGGCCAACACCCAAAGCGGGGTGCCGCCATACCAGGTACCATCTGCAACTTTTTTCTTGTTACCCATCGAGTAAAAATCCTTACGATCGCGGTCAAAGAATGTGTTGTTAACCAGGCCGGAGTGTGACGGGTACAAGCCGGTAACCATTGCATAATGATTTGGGAAAGTAACAGATGGGTAAGATGGCACCATTGATGCCGCGTTTACGCCTTCTTTTCTCAGTCTTATCAGGTTCTCCGCATGATATTTATCAGCATAATCCCAACGGAAACCATCTGCAGAGATCAATATAACGTATGGTTTTTTTTGTTGCTCCGCGCTGTTTTTGCGGCCGGTAATTATTTTTTGTGTAGTGTCAATAACCGGCGCTGCTATCTGGCTAAAGCCGCTAAGGCAAAACAAAGTAAGAATAAGGAATAAGCTATATTTTTTCATGCCGATTTTTATAGGGCGTAAAAATATACAATCTAAGGTTAAGCGTGGGATAGCATATTGTAAAATGTTACACGTATATAGCAAGAAACTTACAAATAAGTGTCATTTAACCACGCTGATAATGGCTATCTTGTGTCAGCATAAAATTCAAAAAGTGATGTTAGCCGGCAGGTGGGTACTTATTCCTTTAACCGTTACGTTGTTGTTGCATGCCTGCAGTCAGCGTAAAAACATTTATACCAGTGAATGTTCTGAAGGGATCATATATAAGCGTGTTAACTTTTCTCACCTGGTAGATAGCATTAAATATTACGATAAGCAATATGTAGAAGTGACGGGCAAATATGTTGAAGGGAAAAACCTTTCTGCTTTGCTCAACGATAGTAATGTTATTGACCGGGGTAACAGCCATGCCCTGTGGGTAAATTTCTCGCAGGATTGCCCATTAATTTTAACAGGTACGCATACCGGCTTATTTGAATATGGCGACGGTAACTTTTCAAAGATCAACAATCACATCATGACCGTTCGGGGCAAGGTTGATAGACACCAAAAAGGTCATTTAAAATCATACAGGGGCGCTATTGATATAGTAAGCTATGTAGAGCTGCGCTGATGCTATATTTCAAGCATTAAACCATCATAGGCCAACTCAATTCCGGGAGGAAGTTCTTTCATAATATCGGCATGCTTACCCAGACGGTGACTTATATGGGTGAAATAAGTTCTTTCGGCATTGATATCTTGTGCAAAGGCAATGGCTTCATTCAGCGTAAGGTGCGAAATGTGCATTTCTTTCTGCAAAGCGTTTATCACCAGTATTTTTGACCCGCGGATCTTTTCTTTTTCAGCGTCTGATACCGTTTTGGCATCAGTGATGTAAGTAAAATCATTTATCCTGAACCCCAGTACCGGTAGTTTGTAATGCATCACCTCAATTGGGATAAAGTGCACGCTGCCAATATCAAACGGGGTTAGGTCAATATTGTGCAGGTTTATCTGCGGGATACCCGGATAACCTTTATCTACAAAAATATATGGGAATTCCCTGCGGAGCGCCAATTGTACACGTGCATCAGCATAAACTTCAACCGGGCCATGCTGTTTAAAGTTAAACGCGCGGATATCATCCATCCCTGCTACATGATCCTTATGTTCATGCGTAAAAACAATGGCGTCCAGGTGTTTTACTTTAGCACGCAGCATCTGGTATCTGAAATCGGGCCCGGAGTCTACAACTATGGTCTTATCAGTCGATTCTATTAAGATAGAAGTGCGCAGGCGGTTGTCGTGCTTATCTGTTGATGTGCATACTTCACAATCGCAGGCAATTACGGGCACACCCTGCGAGGTTCCGGTTCCTAAAAAAGTAATGATCACAGCTGCAGTTGGGTTTGTTTAATCTGATGCAAAAATGCAGCTTGTTTTTCATCAAGCAATTTATAATCTATCTCTAAGGTGCGCGCCAGATCGGCAACTGATGCTATTTTACTTTCAAGGTTAGCAAACTTATTCACTACAATAACGCGGCTGTTTTGCAGCAGGCATGCACCGGTTTTGAAATTTCCTTTCTCATATCTAACGCGGTAACCGGCTGTTTTTAAGAGCAGTTCCAGTTTTTCAAGCGTATGGTTAGTTATGGTAAGCATTCAATCTCAAAAATAATAACATTTAAGCATTTGAAAAGCCTATTCTGCTAACTGATTTTAATTAATTTACATTAATTAAACTTTTTAAAATATTTTAAAAACATTTGACAGGTTAATACTTACATTTAAAATAATTTATATCTTGTACCTGTATTCCTAATTATTATTAACCTTCTTATTGACTATGACCCAAAAGCCCGACAGGTTTCTTTCGCTGGATGTTTTTCGCGGAATGACCATTTGTTTTATGATCATTGTAAACACACCCGGAAGCGGGGCACACCCGTTTGCACCGCTTGAGCATGCCGCCTGGTTTGGCTTTACCCCAACAGACCTTGTATTTCCGTCTTTTTTGTTCGCGGTAGGTAATGCTATGAGCTTTACCACGCGTAAGTTTGATAGCCTGAGCACCGGGGCTGTACTTTTAAAGATCTTTAAAAGGGCGATACTCATATTTTTAATAGGGTACCTGATGTATTGGTTCCCGTTTGTAGAATCTCATAATGGTGTTTGGTCAATTAAACCATTTAGCGGAACACGTGTAATGGGTGTTTTGCAACGCATTGCGCTTTGCTACCTGTTTGCATCATTACTGGTTTACTTTATCAAATCTAAAACCACAATTATTGTCATCAGCATACTGCTTTTAATTGGTTATCAGGTAATACTGCTGATGTACGGCGACCCTGCCGCACCTTATGGTATGTTGACCAATGCCGGTACTTATTTTGATAAGTATGTTTTAGGCGACGCGCATTTATACCACGGCGAAGGGATGGCATTTGACCCGGAAGGTATTTTAAGCACTTTACCTGCTATAGTTAATGTTATCTGCGGATACTTTGCCGGTAAGTTCATACAGGAAAAAGGCAAGGGTTACGAAACTATATCTAAGCTGCTTTTAACCGGCTGTTTGTTCCTGTTTATTGCCTGGTCATGGAATATGTTTTTCCCGATAGGAAAAAAATTATGGTCGAGCCCCTTCACGTTGTTAACTGTTGGTTTGGATTTGATCATTATATCGGCCCTGATCTACGCGCTAGAGATCCGCTCGTGGAACGGTGCTAACTGGACATCATTCTTCACCACGGTAGGCAAAAACCCATTGGCAATTTATATTCTTTCAGAGATTTTGATCATAGCCTTCTGGATGATCCATATTACCAAAGAAAAAAATCTTTTCGACTGGTTAAACAGTACCATATTCCAGGTAGTTGCCCCAGGTGCCATCGGCTCACTGCTTTTTGCTATTAGCTACATGCTGCTTTGCTGGACGGTAGGGAAGATATTAGATAAGAACAAGATTTATATAAGGGTATAGTACCCGTTGACTCACCCGGTCTTTGCTTCGCTCGACCACCCTCTCTACGCGTTGCGTAAAGAGGGTTTAGCCACATTGTTTTTTACCCTCTTTCCGCTTGCGGAGAGAGGGTCGACCAGTGTAGCGTAGTCGGGGTGAGTCCGGAGCTATATTTAAAAAATCACATCATGAAAAAACTAACCTTATTCTTTATCACACTTGGTTTTACGCTAACCGCTGCCGCCCAGCCATCTCAAACCTATGCCGAAAAATTGGGCTGGCCTAAGGGTGCCCGGGTGATCATTCTGCATGTTGATGATGCGGGCATGTCGCATGAGTCAAACCTGGGGGTGGAGAAGGCTACAAGTGCCGGGGTGGCTAATTCAACCAGTGTGATGATGCCCTGCCCGTGGGTGCCGGAGTTTAAAGCCTATTTAGATAAACACCCCGCGTTGGATGCCGGTTTGCATTTAACCCTAACATCTGAATGGGATAATTACCGTTGGGGGCCGCTGGCCGGTAAAGCTGCCGTACCGGGCTTGGTAGATAAGCAGGGTGCCATGTATTCATCGGTACAGGCTGTTTATTTTACGGCCAAAGCTGATGAAATTGACCAGGAGATCCGTGCACAATATGACCGGGCTATTACTATGGGTTTTGTGCCAACCCATCTGGATTCGCATATGGGGACATTATTTGCTAAGGATGCTTTTATGGAAAAGTATCTTCAATTGGGTATTGAGAAGAAAGTACCTGTAATGTTTCCGGGTGGCGATGACCTGTTCTTTCGTGCCGAAGCAAAAGCAGCGACCATAGCCGAACTAAAGAAACAAGGGAAATATCAAGAAGGAATGGCTATACCCGAAGTTGCTGCATTAGGTAAAGCCAAAGAAATAGGGGAGATGCTTTGGAAAAACGGATTACCTGTATTGGACGACCTGCACAACAGCAGCTATGACTGGAATATGCCCGATATTGATCATAAAACAGATAAACAAATCCAGAAATTTTACACCGATCATTATATTGAAAGCATTGGCCGCCTGTCGCCGGGGCTTACTATGGTTATTATGCACTGCACCGATCCATCGCCTAATTTTGACCGCATATCTGACACCGGCAAAAAGCGCAAAGGCGATCTGCTTGCCATGACTGATCCGCGCCTAAGAGCGTTCCTGAAACAGAAAGGCTTTATTTTAACTACCTGGAGAGAAGTTATGGAGCGGAGAATGAAGGTTCAGTAAAGTGGGTCATGCCGAATTTATTCGGCACCTCTCGGGACAAGTAATAAAGAAGTAAGTAATCCTAAACAAACCAGTCATGCCGAATTTATTTCGGCGTCTCTCGGGACAAGTAATAAAGAAAGCAACCCTAAACAAACCAGTCATGCCGAATTTATTTCGGCATCTCTCGGGACAAGTAATTAACAAGTAATAAAGAGGCAAGTAATCAACTAAAATGCTGTACAAACAGGGCCATGTGTACATCATGTCCAATAAATTCCGCACAACATTCTATATCGGCGTAACATCAGACTTAAAAACAAGGGTGTGGCAACACATTAATAATCAAGGCTCAGCATTTGTGAAGAAATATCACTTATACGATTTAGTTTTTTATGAATATTTTGAACGCATTACAGATGCAATAGATCGTGAAAAGCAGTTGAAGAACTGGCATAAAGACTGGAAGGTAAACCTAATTCAATCTGTAAACCCCGAAATGAAAGATCTGAAAGATGAATTGGAGCTCCCCAATTAAAAGCGGGCTATATTGCATGAGGGATGCTGAAATAAATTCAGCATGACATTCTCATTCCTCCCTGATTAATGTTGGCTACATTGCATGAGAGGTGCTGAAATAAATTCAGCATGACATTCTCATTCCTCCCTGATTAATGTTGGCTACATTGCATGAGAGGTGCTGAAATAAATTCAGCATGACATTCTAATTGTACAGACTTCTCACACCTTCGCTTTTAGCAGCAACCGCCATGCCCAGCGGGTGGCTGTATTGAAACCGCCCCAGCTATCAACAAATTCAATAATAAGGCCCAGGCAGTTTTGGGTGAATTTATCGCGGAAATTTTTGGCCGCGTCTTTATAAACAGCATCCGGGTTGGGTACGCCAATGCGTTCATAGATCTCTTTTCGTACGTACATGGTACGCACAAAGTAAATATTCATTAGTATTACAAAGCTGTAAAGGGTCTTTTTGATATAGCCGGCTTTAGCTGTATAACGTTCTAATAAGCCTTTAGTGAAATGGATATGCCTGCCCTCCTCAATGTTATGCAGCTCAAATACCTTTCTTAAAACATTATAAATTTCAGGTGCACGGCGACTGTAGTTACCATACATATCAGTTATCAGCTCAACAGAGAGGCTGCCCATAAACAGATAATCGGCAGGCAGATATTTGGTGCTCACGTGCCCGCTAAACCTGTGCATAGGCGTTTGTTTAAGCGGCTGGCCCTGCAGTAATGTTATAGTTTGCGCAAACATTTCCTGGTGGCGGTACTCTTCAATTATCTCCCTTATCAAAAAACGGTGTTCGGGGCTATCAGGCGGCAGCTCAAGGATAAACTTAGACATGAATACACAGAACATAGCTTCGCCCCAACCATAAGAATACAATACCTGTACAACCTCGTGGCGGCCTAAATCTGTTTTTTGTTGTTGTGTTAATGTATCATAAACAGGCAGGCCTTGTAAAGAAGTAAGAACTTCGGGCAGGTACAAGTCGTCAGCAGCGGGCATTTCATGCCAGGGCACATAAGTTTCGGGCATAAGAGGCCTTTCTTTACTTATCTTTATTAAGCGCTCAATCTCTTCCGCCTGCATAACATATTCACTGTGACATTGAACAACATATATTGTTGCAATTAAGTTTTAATAGTAACGTTGCATATTAGATTGAGGTTGCCTTGTGGCGTTCCCATCGGCAGTCAGAAGGGTTGATAATTGATTTTATTGTTCAGTTTCCAGCGTAAGTTCTTCATTTGTAGCCTGAATATTATTGTTAACTGATGTATACTTGCCACTTTTTAGTTTAATTAAAACAATGATTGCTCCTATTGGTACACCGAATATCCAAAAGGAATCAAGATAGTCTGAGATAGCAAAGCTGAATCCTAACATGATCTGAAAGTTCAGGTACTTAATAAAAAGACCTGTTACAGCATTGTAGCCAATTGCCGGTACATTTAAAAATACAATAAAAAGGTATTTTTGCCACTTGCGTCGCATATCACTTCGTTTAACTTGCACTAACATATAGATATTAAATATCGGGATGCAAATGGCAAGTAATCCAAATAACCAAAATGGCAACATGTTAGGGATATTCTCTTTTACATTTAATGTTTTAATGTCAAGTATCTTTCCGGATTTATCATCAAACAAAGCCTGGATAATTCCAAATTGCTTTTTATTAGAAAATTGTACATATACAAGTGTAGTATTAGGCGGAGTATTGTTTTCAGCAATCGTGGAATAATTTTTTTCGGATTTAATGAATGAATATTCAAGTTTATTGCCAAAGTTACGGATTACTATATCACTGAATTTAGCTAAAGTAGCTTTTACCGTATCTTGGTTAACATTGTTATCAATTTTTAATAGACTAATACATTTTGCGTAATTTTTTTCCACCAAACTGGTTGTAAATTCTTTTGTGATATCACCATATTTAAAACTATTAGTCAGAAGGTTACAGCTACTTAAAACAACTATTGCGATGAATGTGAAACTGATCAGTAAATATTTTTTCATTTATGCTAAGGATTGGTAAAGCCAATATAAGCAATTGCCATAAGCAACCACAATTAAGTAAAACAAAAAGGCGATAAGTTAAAACCCATCACCTCTCTATCGTCCTATAATTCCCTTTAATTTCTACCTCAGATCCACAACCTCAACACCCGGGTGTGATTTTTTATCGAAAGCGAATGTAGTTTCCGGGGCTTTAAAGTTGGGGGTAAATGTGCGTAGCGTATAATTTAGCCTGCCTCCGTTCTTGTCAAATATTTGGGCGCTGTACAGTTGGTTCTTCACCTTGTCAATCATCAGCCTCACTTTAAAAAAGCTTTTCTTACTATCTTCGGGGGTAAGGTCAACCACCTGGTAAACTTTGCCTGCAATTTTCTGCTGACCGGTATACAGATATTTGTATCCCTTTTCATACATGGTAAATATCTGCGCCGGATTAAAACCTTCGTCGCTGTTATCGGCATCGCTTAGCTGCACTTCGTTGGCGTCTTTTAAGAAGGTCCACTGGCTTTTACCATCGCTTATAATTTCTTGTGTAAGCGTTGGTTTTGCCTGGGCTGCAGCATATAAGGTCACTTTGTATTTGTTGGTTTTTGACCTGGCTATTAAAGTACCTGTTTGCTTTTCCTGTATGCCGGCCTGCTGGTTATCAATTGTTAAATTGAAATCGGTTTTTATGGCATCATAGCTACGGTATTGCTTGCTCAGCTTGTTTAATATAACCTTGGCATCGGCATCTTTTTGGGCAGAAGCACTTGTAATGGCTAACGCCGATGTTAGTATCAGTAAAAATAATTTCTTCATTTTGTTAGATGTTTTAAGTCCCAAAGCAATTAACTATTGCGGCTTGTAATAGTTTAGAGCAATTTTACTTAAATAAGTTTAATCGCGGGGTTTTTGAAGGCTTTCCAGATGGCGTTCCAGGCTGTATTCGTCGGGATAAAGCACGTCGCGGGCTTTGCTGCCTTCAAACGGGCCAACAATGCCAGCTGCTTCCAGCTGATCAATGATACGCCCTGCGCGGTTATAACCCAATTTCATTTTACGCTGAATGAGCGATGTTGAACCTTGCTGATGGAGCACAATTAAACGGGCTGCATCCTCAAACATCGGGTCGCGGTCATCCGGGTCAAACTCTTTGGCACTGCTGCCTGCTTCGCCTTCGCCTACATATTCCGGCAGGTACATGGCGGTAGGGTAGCCGCGCTGGTTACCAATAAAGTCTGATATTTTTTCAACCTCAGGCGTGTCTACAAACGCGCACTGCAGGCGTATCAGGTCGCTGCCTGTTGATAACAACATATCTCCGCGCCCGATCAACTGATCGGCACCGCCGGCATCCAATATGGTGCGCGAATCTATTTTAGACAGTACCCTAAAGGCAAGCCTTGCCGGGAAGTTGGCCTTAATAGTACCTGTAATAACGTTAACCGATGGCCTTTGCGTTGCTATAACCAAATGGATACCCACCGCACGTGCCAGCTGCGCTATACGGGCAATAGGCTGTTCCACCTCTTTACCTGCGGTCATCATTAAATCGGCAAACTCATCAATTACCAGTACAATAAATGGCAGGTAACGGTGCTTTTCGGGGTCGCTGATCTTGCGGCTTACATACTTCGCATTGTATTCCTTTAAGTTACGTACCTGCGCGTCTTTCAGCAAGTCATACCGCTGGTCCATCTCTATACAAAGCGAGTTAAGCGTGTTTACCACCTTCTTGGTGTCGGTGATAATAGCATCGGCCTCATCAGGTAGCTTGGCTAAAAAGTGCCTTTCTATTTTGCGGAAAAGCGTCAGCTCCACCTTTTTAGGATCCACCAAAACAAACTTCAGTTCTGACGGATGTTTTTTGTACAGTAAGGATACCAATATGGCGTTTATACCAACCGATTTACCCTGGCCTGTAGCACCTGCAACCAGTAAATGGGGCATTTTGGCCAGGTCGGCAATAAATACTTCGTTTGAGATGGTTTTACCTAAAGCAATAGGCAGGTCCATAGTATTGTTCTGGAATTTTTCGGTAGCCAGAACAGAACGCATTGATACCATTTCGGGGTGCTGGTTTGGTACCTCAATACCAATAGTTCCCTTGCCCGGCATAGGGGCAATGATACGGATACCCAAAGCCGCTAAACTCAAGGCAATATCATCCTCTAAATTCTTGATCTTGGAGATCCGTACACCCGGCGCCGGAATTATTTCATACAAGGTCACCGTTGGCCCAATGGTTGCCTTGATCTTGTCAATTTCTATATTGTAATGGTTTAGCGTTTCAACAATTTTGTTCTTGTTCGCTTCCAGCTCGGTGGAGTCTACCGATATTTTGTTTGAACCATGATTCTCTAACAAATCCAGCGTTGGGTATTTGTATGATGCCAGCTCCAGTTTGTGATCATAAGTGCCGAATTGCTCAACCAGGCTTTTGGCCTTTTCATCATCACTTTTCTCAATGTTCATGATCGGGTTTGGCCTGGTCACATCAATAGTTAGCGGGATCTCATTGTCTTCTTCGGGTTCGTTGCTAACATATGGATCTGGTGTTAAAACCAGGGGTTCATGAAACACCGGGTTTTGCACCATGGGTTGCTGTGTAAGCGGAGCAGGGTTAACCGTTTTTGGCTGGTTACCCTCTTTTATACGGTTGCCGTTTCTTGGCCATTCTACAGGTAATGAAGGCTCTTCCTCAACCAGTTCAACCGGCTCCGGCGATACACCTCCGTCTACATGCATTGGCTCAACTGAGCCGCCGTGTAGTTTAGGTAGTTTAAAATCTATATTATAAGCGATGATCAACACGGTTAAACCGGCGAAGATGAGGATGCCGCCGGTGCCTGGTTCGCCTACCTGGGCGCTCAATAACCGGTTACTCCAAAAGCCAAATTCGCCCTCTAAAAAGTGCGGATAATCTATAATGAATGCATGGAAAAAACCTATGGTTATTGATAAGAAAACCATAGAGAACAGGGTATAAGCCAGCATTTTGCTAACCGAAAAAAGCTTTATCTTGAACAGTAAACGGTAGCCTATAATAAAAAAGATAAACACAAACCCAAACGATGCTATGCCAAACCACTCAAATATAAACTGGTTAGAAAGCAGTGCCCCAAATTTGCCCAGCCAATTGTCAACCATGGGGTTATTTACCCCATTTTCCATTAATTCTTTGGTGGTTTTAAACAGGTTGCCCCAGCCCCCGTTAGCTTTAGATACATAGCTTTGATCTTGTTGCCAGGTGAACAGGTAGGAGGTAAAAGCGATAAGAAAAAATACCGAAAGCACCAGAAAGAACAGGCCAATGATCTTAATAGCACGGCCATCGCGAAGGTCAAATAATTGCAAACGCTCCCCCGGCTCTTTTACAGGCCGTTCCCTTTTAGGTTTAGCACCGGGCTCGCGCGGTTGGTTTTCTTCCTTAAAACTGTTTGATCTAAACTGGTTTCCTTTAATCGGCATCCTTAATATTGGCGTTTAATTGCAAATATAAAGTTATTAGATTAAACAGATATTTTTAATTTTTTGAAAGCTTAATTTAACTAAACCGATATCCTGAAAAACATAGGAGTAATATATTTTCGATATAGGGTACATCAGAGAGTTGTGACAGGTATAAATTCAATTGGGTGGGTAATTGACCTGCAGCCGATTCAGGTTTTTAATATGAAGACGGACGGATAATGATTGAATAGTTGCTACACTAACCAGTATTTAATGTAACCTTTAAAAATCATATCCGTATTAGTATTTAATAAGATTATTAACTGGTTAATATTGAATTAGTAATGAAATCCCGGTTTATAGCCGGGTTTTCTTTTATTTATAAAATCAACTAAATCTCTCTCATATAAGCCCCGGTTTAAACAACCGGGGTTTCTTTATTAAGTGAACCCGGCAGCTAAGGGGTTTTAACATTTTAAAACAAAAGCCCCGCACAATGAAGTGAAGAGCTATCAGAAATTATATTGTTTAATTAAAGACCAAAGCCATACGCTACACGTAAACCTAAAAGCCCATGATATAAAGTTGGGAAATTACCGGTTTGTTATTCAAATTGCAGTTCCCATTTATCCTCACCGGCATCTACTACGCGGAAAATGGTTTTTTGTACCGATGCGTCACTGTCAGATGATGCAATCGTGATGGTTTCATGATCGTGGTATTCATCCGTTTTTGGTACCATAATGGCTGTCATTGATGCCGGATCGCCTGAAATAGTTATTGTTTTCATCTTATTGTTATAGGTTTTAAGATGGTTTAACAAAGCAGGTATGAATTAGTTTCTATGTATTAGTAGGATGATGTCCTTTATTCGAGGGTCATGGTGAGCCTGTCGAACCATGTAGGGCAGGCCTTTCCGCACCCCCTTCGACAAGCTCAGGGTGACCCAGCTTTGTGTCATGAATGCTCTATCGTTATTCCTTTCCTGATTCCGGCTCTAATCTCTTGCTTCTTTACTAATGCTTTTTCCGTTTCAGTAAACCACCGGTGGTATCATCAACGCTTTGCTGTACAATAAATGCGGATGGATCTATCCGCAGTATTTCTTTTTTAATGAGTGGTACTTCCAGGCGGGTGGCTACGGTGAAAATAATTTCGCGCGGGGTGTTAATGTGCCCGTCTTTCCCATAACCGCTTTTGCCCTGGTATACGGTTACCCCGCGGCCAAGGCTTTGGGTAATGGCTAAACGTATGTCTTCGCCTTTGGCGGATATTACTGTAATGCCGGTATACTGCTCCAAACCATTAAGTATAAAATCAATCATTTTTGAAGCAGAGATATAGGTAAGGATGGAATACAGCCCCGATTCGACACCTAATATAAATACTGCCGCGGTAAAAATAACCACGTTCAATATCAGTATTACATCGCTTACGCGCACTACCTGCGTTTTCTTGCTTACCAGCAGGGCTGCAATTTCGGTGCCATCCAGCACGGCACCACCGCGTATGGCCATACCAATGCCTGCACCTATGAACAATCCGCCAAAAACGGCTGTCAACAATTTATCGGGCGTAACATCAGGGAATTTTACAAAGGCCAGGCAAAGTGATAGTCCGGCTATGGCTAATGTGCTTTTCAAAGCAAACACGCCACCCAACTTACGGTAGCCTAAAAACAAAAATGGAACGTTTATGATAAAGATAAGAACTGACAGGGGCAGCGAGGTAATATTAGCAAGCAATATGGATATACCGGTAACCCCACCATCAATAAAATGGCTGGGCAGCAGAAATCCCTTTAATCCCATGGCGGCAGAAAATATTCCTAAAATAATTAATGTAATATCAATAAAGTGGGATCTGAGTTTCATAGCACAATAAGTATGATGTGGGGTTAAGATAATAAAAATTAGGAAAAGCGAAGAACCCTCTTTAAAATCGGTAGTGTATCAGTTTAAAAAATAATTTTTTTTAACAGCAGGAATTAAAATTATACTTTTATGTCTAAAATTTAAACAAAAACAATAATGGAAAAGCTAAATAGAGAAGAACTGATTGAATTATCAGAAGAACTTAAGGAGAAGATCACTAACCGTACAGGTTTGACTCCCGAGGAACAGTGCAAAAAAGATCATGCCGGCAAGTGCGGAGTATGTGACAAGGATGGTTACTTTACCCCTTGTGCATAGCCATGAAGATAATAGCCATGTGCTGCCTGTTTTTGATAAGTCGACAGATCTACTTTTTGGCAATTCAGGGTAGTCATACCGGTATATATTATTTAATTTGCAATAATCTAAAGGACATTTCGCAATATCTGTGTATTTACATGTTTTTAGGGCAAGTAAATACAACCGATAGAAAAGCTGGTTATTTGATAAAATACTCAAAATTGTACTGCCTTAGCTTCTCTGTCTTAATGCTCTATCCGTTCCTGCCAAAAGAGTTGATGGATTTATATGTAACCCCTTTATTGCTGGGTTATAATATGTTTTGGCTGTTACTACTTTCGGGTTTATTATTATACGCATTTATACCTGATAGATACATTAAGAGGCCAAATGCTGGGTAGTGTATCAGTTTGAAAAATAAATTTGCGGCCAATTTAATGTCATTTTAAAAGTCTTCATAATTTTCTATACGCAAAATCTAAACCGTAATGAGCGGATTTTAAATGGTTTGCTTTTTAAAATAAGGGCAAAACAGATTACCAACCACTCTTTAATCCCTCTTTGAGCGCCGCCTGGTAGTTTTCCAGATCAAAGGAGTACAGGTAGGGGGCTTTGTGGGCGCCGCCTTTACGGGTTTGAGATAGCTTATTTAATATACCGAAGCCCAGCATACGGCGCTGAAAGTTTCGGCGGTCAAGCTTTTTATCAAGAATGGTCTCATAAAGCTTCTGCAGTTCGGGCATTGTAAATTGCCTGGGCATTAGGTTGTAACCTATTGGCTGGTAGTTTAACTGCAAGCGTAGGGTATCTAAGGCGGTCCGGAATATCAACTCATGATCTAACTGAAATTTAGGCAGTTCATTCAAATCGCGCCAGGTGCATATTTCAGAGAAAGCATCAGGCGTGGGGGTAACGTTAAAAAAATCTACCAGGGCGTAATATCCTATAGATATAAAACGGCGGCCAAAAAAATTATTTTCGGGCGGCAGCATATCCTTATACATCTCGTTATGGATCTTGGAACGGTCCGGGTCGCCAAAAACATGAAACTGCTTCAGGAAGATCTCATCAATGCCGGTACGCACTTTTAATATACGGTTAGCAGCGGTTTCAATAGGCTCTTGTTTCATAACAAAACCGCCGGGCAGGTACCAGGCATCTTCGTTGTTACTCTTGAGCATCAGCACTTTCATTTGCCCTTCATGAAAACCAAATACTACACAATCAATTGATATATGGTCAAGATATATTTTATTAGCCTCAACCCAAAAATCTTCCAGTTCCTGCTTAGTTAACATTTATGTTATTCTATAAAAATTACTTTGATTCTTTAAATTTAATATCTACAATTGTGTACCAATTACACCAAATAGTTTACATTGTTTTAATAATCAATTATAGTTAATAAGTTTAACATACTTTAACAATGGACAAATTAACCCCTGTTTTATAGTGTTCTGTCGTAATATAAATCATTTACCCCAATGAAAAACTTATTTACAAACAAACTTCTTTTTAAGATAAGCGCTGTTGCGCTGCTTACCATACCTGTTAAAAGTGCCATAGCGCAAAAGCAAGCTGTTGACACAAAAATGAACACATTTATCAGTACGCTGATGAAGAAGATGACCACAGATGAAAAAATTGGTCAGCTTAATCTGGTAACAGGGGGGATGGCTATTACCGGTTCAGTTACTAATAATGGTATTGATAATAATATAAAAAAGGGGAACATAGGGGGCATATTTGGTTTATATGGTACAGCCAATGTACGTAAAGCCCAGGACGAAGCTGTTAAAAACAGCCGCCTGCATATCCCTATGATATTTGGGTTGGATGTTATACATGGCCACCGTACTATATTTCCTATCCCGTTGGGCATGTCAACCACCTGGGACCTGGGTATAATTGAGCAGGCGGCGCATATTGCCGCTAAAGAAGCCACTGCCGAAGGGCTGAATTGGGTGTTTTCGCCAATGGTGGATATTGCCCGTGATGCACGCTGGGGCCGTATATCAGAGGGAAGCGGTGAAGACCCATGGTTAGGCGGTCAAATTGCCGGTGCTATGGTTAGGGGTTACCAGGGTACCAGCATGAAAAATGCTGATGCTGTGATGGCTTGTGTAAAACACTTCGCTTTATATGGAGCGGCCGAAGCCGGCAGGGAATATAATACTGTTGATATGAGCCGCTTAAGAATGTATCAGGATTACCTGCCACCCTATAAAGCAGCGCTTGATGCGGGTGCCGGAAGTTTCATGAGCTCTTTTAATGTGGTTGATAATGTACCGGCAACAGGTAACAAATGGTTACTTACCGATCTGTTACGCAAACAATGGGGTTTTAAAGGTTTTGTAGTATCAGACTATACTGCCGTAAACGAAATGACGGCCCATGGCATGGGCAACCTGCAAACGGTATCGGCCCTGGCATTAAAAGCCGGTTTGGATATGGATATGGTAGGAGAGGGTTTTTTATCGACGCTTAAAAAATCATTAAGTGAAAATAAAGTAACTATTGCTGATATTGACCTGGCTTGCCGCCGTGTGTTAGAGGCTAAATATAAATTGGGCTTGTTTGATAATCCTTACAAATCTATTGATGCAGAAAGAGAAAAGAAGGATGTTTTTAATGACGAGAACCGCAAGGCTGCACGTATTACTGCCGAACACTCATTTGTATTGCTTAAAAATGCCAACCAGATATTACCGCTAAAAAAATCAGGCGGAAGTATTGCTGTGATTGGCCCGCTGGCAGATAATAAGAGAGATATGCTTGGCACCTGGGTTATTGCCGGTGAGTGGGAAAAATCTGTAAGTGTTTTAGAAGGTGTAAAACGTGTGGTTGGCGATAAAGTAAATGTTAGTTATTCAAAAGGATCAAACATTACAGATGATACCACCTTTATGAGGCGCCTTAACTTTGGCCCCGGTATGGTTGGCCTTGATACGAGATCGCCTGCTGATATGATAGATGAGGCGGTTAAAAGTGCTGCCAAAGCCGATATTATAGTGGCAGTTGTTGGCGAATCGCAAAGTATGAGCGGCGAATCATCAAGCCGGTCAGATATCAGCATACCTGAAAGCCAAAGAAACCTTTTAAAGGCCTTGGCCAAAACAGGTAAGCCTATAGTTATCGTACTCTTTAACGGCCGGCCGCTTACCCTTAGCTGGGAAAATGAAAATGCAGCTGCTATATTAGACGTATGGGCGCCGGGTACAGAAGCAGGTAATGCCATAGCCGAAGTATTGTTTGGCAACTATAACCCTGCAGGTAAGTTAACCACAACCTTCCCGCGCAGCGTTGGGCAAATACCTATTTATTATAACCACTTAAATACAGGCCGCCCTTATACAGATGGCCCAACCAAGTTTAAATCAAACTACCTTGATATTTCAAATGATCCGTTATATCCGTTTGGATATGGTTTAAGCTACACTAAGTTTACCTACAGCGGTGTTAAGTTAAGTAAAACACAGCTTAAGGGTAACGAAACATTAACAGCTACAGTTACGGTAACCAATACCGGCCAGTATGCGGGCGAAGAAGTAGTACAGTTGTATATAAGCGACCCGGTAGCAAGTGTTAGCCGTGCTGTAAAGGAACTTAAAGGGTTTAAAAAGATTAATCTACAGGTAGGTGAGAAAAAAGATGTAACCTTTAGCGTAACCCCGCAGCAACTGAAATTTTACAACAGCCAGTTAAAATACGATTGGGAGCCCGGCGAATTTGTGATCCAGATAGGAACCAATTCTGCCGAAACAAAAACAGCCAAAGTGCAGTGGATGAGGTAGTAGGCAGGAGCCGGTATATACAGAATTTCTTTAAAATCTGTTTATACATAAATAATAGAAATATGCCGTAGCAATAAACTACGGCATATTTTTTTTATACAATATTTATATATAGTGCCTATAGCATAATAATTCAGCCAACTTTTTTTGTTGGGAAGGAATTAAATACGATATAATTACCGGTAACAATTTATTAACAAATAGTTAATAGCATACTTATTCGGTAAGGCCTTTATTTAGAAACTTTATGTAAATTTTTAAAAAGTTTTTGTGGCCGGACAAATCTTGAAGCTTTATTAAAATAAAAAATGGCTTTTTATTCCAAAAAGTGTTGTATAACAAGATTTTTACATTGCTAACTTTTTACTAAAGCAATCATTTTATTAATATTTATTTAATGGAATATTAATAAAATATAAAGTAGCGTGGTTTTTATATAAAATAATAAATAATTCATAATTCTATTATTTGCACTTGTGTAACCTATACACTCTATTTATATTAGATGCATTACCATTATAAACTTTTCTGTTGAAGGAAAAGCTAACAAAACTTAACGAACAAGCAATAGCAACGCCCCTACTAAAAATAGGCCCGTTGTCAAGGCAGCCTAAAATGAATTTTAAACAGGTAGTTGTCGGTGTATGATAAAACTTTTACATTTTTTTCTTTATAACAATTTTTCGTTCAAAGGGTGTCTCGCCCCTTTCTTTAAAGAAAATCTTTTAAGTTTTTCATTATCGCCTCTCCCGGTGCGTGTCAATTATTATATCCGGCATTGAAATCAAGATCTTAAATCAAATATATTAATCAACTAAATCTCAATCTCATGTTTAAAAGTTTACTCCTTAAAGGAAGAGCACTATGCCTGCTATTATGCTGCATGGTGTCTTCATTGGTAGTTACAGCTCAAACAAAGCACACAGGCCGTGTTACTGGCAGCGACGACAAGTTGCCGGTAGTTGGCGCCACAGTGCGTGTTAAGGGTACTACTATCGGTACACAAACAGACGTTAACGGACAATTCAGCCTGAATGTTAGTCCGGGTAACGTATTGGTGTTCTCATATCTGGGATACATCACACAAGAAGTTACGGTTGGCGCAAGTGACAACATCCCGGTTGTTTTGCAAGCAGGTAACAACACACTGAACGAAGTAGTTGTAACGGGTTACACATCGCAACGGAAAAAGGACATCTCTGGTTCGGTATCGACAGTGAATGTTTCTGAAGCAATTAAAATCCCTACAAGTAATGCTGAGCAATTCCTGCAAGGCCAGGCCTCGGGTGTTACTGCTATCACACAAGGTGCCCCGGGTGCAGGTGCACAAATCCAGATCCGTGGTATCTCTAACTTTGGTAATTCATCTCCGTTAATAGTTATTGACGGTGTACAAGGCGGTAACTTAGGTAACTTAAACCCAAATGACATCGAATCTATTACTGTATTGAAAGATGCCGGTGCAACAGCAATTTATGGTGTTGCGGGTGGTAATGGTGTTGTTTTGGTTACAACCAAAAAAGGCAAGCAAGGTAAATCTGTATTTACTTATGATGCTTATTATGGCACAACCCGCCCTGTTGGTGGTAACCCATTTAATGTTTTAAATGCTAAAGATTATTTAACACTTGTTAAACAGGTAGATCCGGCCAACGGTTTATTTTTACCAGGCGGCGGTTTAGCTGATTATGGTGTACAGGGCAGCTTTAACGGTACTAACGTAAAAGGCCAGTTTGCAGCCGGTGCTCCGGAAGTAGACGCATCTCGTTACAAACTTGATGATAATAACCCTGCTAATGATTATCTGATACAGAAGTATGATAACAATATTGGTACCGATTGGTTCCATGCTGTATTTAAACCTGCTTCTACACAATCTCACACAATCTCAGCCAGTGGTGCTAACGACAAAAACTCTTACTATTTTTCTGCAGGTTATATCGATCAAAAAGGTACTTTGATCAATACTTACTTTAAAAGAGCACAAACACGTATTAACACAACCTTTAATATTAAAGATCACTTCCGTGTTGGTGAAAATGCAACCATATTCTATACGTTATCTCCAAATGGCCAGGGTAACTTGCCAAGTGGTAACCAGAGTGAAGGTAACGCAATATCTATGATATACCGTATTGAGCCACAGATACCTATATATGATATTGCAGGTAATTATGGTGGTACTTATGCTGGTCCAACCCAGTTAGGTAACGCTACCAACCCTTTTGCTATAATGCAAAGACAAGCAAACAACCAAAACAAATACTGGAATATTGAAGGTACCGTATTTGCTGAGGCTGATTTCTTAACTCACTTTACAGTTCGTACTGCATTTAGCGGTGTTGTTAAAAACTTTTACAACACAGCTATTGGCTACAGGCCTTATGATAGTGGTGAAGGCCATGGTGGTAACAACTCATTCAATGAGTTTTCACAATACGAAAACTATTACAACTGGACTAACACTGTTAACTACACCCAAGTTTTTGGAAAACACAACGTTAAATTCCTGGCCGGTTATGAGCAAAAACAATACTCTGGCCGTAACTTAGGTTCAACAGTAAATAACTTACCATCATTAGATCCTGCTTTCGTAACAATTTCTAACGGTACTGCACTTACCGCACCTTTTAGCACCAACTTCCAGCCAACTGCTACTCAATCATTATTTGGCCGTTTAGATTATATCTACAACGATAGATACATCTTAGGTGCTACTATCCGTCGTGATGCTTCATCTGTATTTTCGCCAAACCAAAGAGTTGGTTACTTCCCATCAGTATCATTAGCATGGCGTATATCTCAGGAAAGCTTCATGAAAGGTGTTACCTGGATAAATGATCTTAAACTACGTGGTAGCTACGGTACATCTGGTTTCCAGGCTAACGTACCGGGTGCAAATGCAGCTACCTTATTTGGTTTAGATAAAGGATCATCATTCTATGCTATAGATGGTTCTATCAACAGCATCCAACAAGGTTACTTTAACAGAACTATAGGTAATGCTGCTACCACATGGGAAACAGATAAAATCTTAAACTTTGGTTTTGATGTTAGCTTGTTTAACAAGTTAGATGTAACTGCTGAGTACTATATCAAAAAATCATCAGACTTATTATTCAACCCGGCTTTACCTGCAACAACTGGTGGCGCTTCACAGCCATTTGTTAACTTAGGTGAAGTTGAAAATAAGGGTGTTGACGTATCGGTTAACTACCGCGATAAAATTGGCAGCGACTTAGGCTTCAATGTTGGTATTAACTTCACTTCATTTAAAAACAACATCAATTCAGCACCATATAGCTTTACACAAGTTGGCAGCCGTATTGGTGATATCGTAAGACAAACAGTTGGCCATCCAATTGGTTCATTCTACGGTTATGATGTTATAGGTTACTTTGCATCTGCAGCAGATGTTACTGCTTCACCTACCCAGGCTGATGCTGCTCCGGGCCGTTTCAAATATAGAGACGTTAATAGCGATGGTAAAATTACCGATGCTGACCGTACCTACTTTGGTAAAGGTAGCCCTGATTTTACCTATGGTTTAAACTTGGGCCTTAATTACAAAGGTTTTGACTTTAGCGCTGTATTCTATGGCTCACAAGGTAACGACAACTTTAACTACATTAAATACTGGACCAACTTCTACAGTTCATTAACAGGTAATAAAGGTAACGACCTGTTATTTAACTCATGGTCTCCTACAAACTTAAACCCTAAAGCGCCAATTGCCGAAGCTGCAAGTACATTCAGTTCTGCAGGTGTTGTTAACTCTTATTATCTGGAGAATGGTTCATTCCTTAAAATGCGTGTAGCACAATTGGGCTATACATTTGGTAATGGATTAAAGAAAATAGGTGTTGATAAATTAAACGTTTACATACAGGGTACCAACCTATTCACAATTACTAAGTACACAGGTATAGATCCTGAATTACAGTCAGTTGCTGGTAACAGCCCTGGTGTTGATTTTGGTAACTACCCTAACAATGAGCGTAAATTTATATTAGGCGCTCGTTTAACATTTTAATTACGGAATAAGTAAAAAAATATAAGATGAAAAAATTAAATTATAAATTAATCATTGTAGGCTCCGTAGCTACGCTTGCATTCTCAATGTCTTGCAAGAAGTTTCTGGATAAAACGCCTACCGGATCATTAAATACAGTGGTTTTAGCGAACAAAGCCGGTGTTGATGGTTTATTAATTGGTGCTTATGCATTAGTTGATGGTGTATATAATGGCCAATTGGGAGATCCATGGCGTACGGGTACTGATAACTGGATATATGGTAGTGTTGCTGCTGATGATGCCCACAAAGGTTCAACCCCGGGTGATCAGCCATCTGCTGCTGATATTGAGGCAAGAACAATGGGCGCGGTAAATGATTATCTTGACCCAAAATGGAGAATGAATTTTGCAGGCGTACAACGTGCAAATGATGTTATTCGTGAAATACCTATGGTAAAAGATGGTTCATTAACTGCCGATAACATTGCACAGGCAACTGCCGAAGCACGCTTTTTACGTGGTTTCTACCACTTTGAGTTAGCTAAGTTATGGAGAAATGTACCTTACGCTGATGAAACAGTTACCTATGATGCAGGTAACTATACTATTGGTAACCCAACCCCAATATGGGACAAAATTATAGCAGACTTTGCAGCAGCAGCAGCAGTATTGCCTGCTACCCAGCCACAGGTTGGCCGTGCAAATAAATGGGCTGCTAAAGCTTTCCAGGCTAAAGCGTTAATGTATGATCATAAGTATACCGAAGCCTTAGCTATATTTAAAGACCTTATTGCTAATGGTGTCACCGCTGGTGGGGCTAAGTATGCGTTAGGTAAATTCTCAAATAACTTTAATCCGTCAACTAAAAACGGCCCTGAGGGTGTGTTTGTAGTACAAACATCTGTAAAAGACGGTGCTAACGGTTTAAATGGTAATGCTGGTAGTACACTTAACTTCGGCGCTGGTGGCCCTGCTACCTGTTGCGGTTTCTTTCAGCCATCGTTCAGTTTAGCAAATGCTTACAAAACTGACGCGGTTACCGGTTTACCTTTGCTTGATACTTACAACAACTCTGATATTAAGAATGATCAGGGTGTTAGCGAGGCATCACCTTTTACGCCAACAACTGAAACCTTAGATTCACGTTTGGACTGGACAGTTGGCCGTAGGGGCATCCCTTTTCTTGACTGGGGTTTACACCCGGGTAAAGCATGGGCACGTGACCAGGATGACGGCGGCCCTTATACTGCTATGAAGAACATTTACTACCAGGCAGCACAAGCTACAACCTCAGATACTTACGGTGGTTGGGCAGCTAACCAGTCAACAGCTAACAGCTACAACGCTATTCGTTATGCCGATATCATTTTATGGGCGGCTGAGTGCGAAATAGAAGTGGGATCATTGGAAAATGCACGTATCTACGTTAACCAGATCCGTACGCGTGCTGCTGATGCAACCGGTTGGGTACATACTTATATTGATGCTACAAAACCTACAGGCGGTTATACCAGCACACCTGCTGCTAACTACAAAGTTGGTTTGTATCCAGTAACTTCATTTACCGATAAAGCTGCTGCACGTAAAATTGTTCAGTTTGAGCGCAGGCTTGAGTTCGGTATGGAAGGTCACCGTTTCTTTGATTTACAACGTTGGGATGGCATCACTGGCGGCCCTATGGGCGCAGGTTTCATGGGTACACAAATCAATGCTTATTTAGCACATGAGAATGCTGTACCAAACTTCCCTATCTTGTTATTAAAACAGGCTAAATTTACCGTTGGAAAGAACGAATTATATCCTATACCGCAAGCGCAGATAGATATAACAGCAGGTAATATCAAACAAAACCCTGGTTATTAATAACTGGTAAAATTCCATAAAAAAAGAGGGGGAGATTTTAATCTTCCCCTCTTTTTTATTATATATTTGTTTCAGACCTATTGTAATGAGAGCTTTAAAACACCCCTTATTAATCGCTATCGCGGTATTTACTTTTTCGTGTAAAAAAGCAACCCTTTTTGAAAAGGTTTCTTCGTCGCACTCTAATATTCATTTTAATAATGAGATAGTTGAGAATGATTCTATCAACCCGCTTGATATGCTTAACATATACAATGGCGGCGGGGTAGGTGTGGGCGATTTTAATAATGATGGCCTGCAGGATATTTACTTTATTGGTAACGCCGTATCAAACCGTTTATACATCAATAAAGGCGATATGAAGTTTGATGATGTTACCGATAAGGCCGGGGTAGCCGGTAAAGGTGGCTGGGGCAGGGGGGTAGCCGTTTTTGATATTAATAACGACGGGTTAAAGGATATATACATATGTAATACCCTTTTAAACAGCCCTGTTAAGCGCATGAACCTGCTATACATTAATCAGGGGCCCGATAAGGATGGCGTTCCGCGTTTTAAAGAAGCCGCAAAAGAATATGGGTTAGATATCAATATCCACTCCACCATGGCATCATTTTTTGATTATGATAATGATGGTGACCTGGATATGTACCTTACAGTTAATGAGGCCCAATCAACCGATAATACAAGCTCTTTCAGGCCTATACTTAAAGATGGGTCAGGTAAAAGTACAGGCAGGCTTTACCGGAATGATTATAACCCGGCATTAAAGCATGGCGTTTATACAAATGTATCTAAAGAAGCGGGCATCCTTATTGAGGGTTATGGCCACGCCGCAAGTATTGTTGATATGAACCGCGATGGCTGGAAAGACATTTACGTAACCAACGATTTTTTGCCAAGCAATATTTTATACATCAACAACCACGATGGTACTTTTACCGATCGTACAAAGGAATATTTTAAGCATACCGCCACAAGTGCAATGGGCCAGGATATTCAGGACATTAATAATGATGGCCTTGCTGATGTTTTTGAACTGGATATGGATCCGGAGGATAACTACCGTAAAAAGATGTTTATGCCCGGTACATCATACCAGTTATATCAAAATTTCGACCAATACGACTATCAATATCAATATAACCATAATACATTACAGCTTAACCAGGGGCCGCGTTTAGGCCAGAATGATTCTATAGGTGCGCCAATATTTAGCGAAATTGCTTTTTTGAGCGGTGTGGCACAAACCGACTGGAGCTGGGGCCCAATGATAACCGATTTTGATAATGACGGTTTCAGGGATATTGTAGTAACAAACGGCTATCCGCGTGATGTTACCGACCACGATTTTATAATTTTCAGGAATGAATCATACGCAGTAGCAACCAAGAAACAGATATTGGATCAGATCCCTATTGTGAAGATCCCTAACTATGCGTTCCGGAATAGTGGTACATTACAGTTTGAAGACGTATCTAAAAGCTGGGGCTTAGATATCCCTTCGTTCTCAAATGGTGCGGCCTATGCCGATCTGGATAATGATGGTGCAATGGATATGATCATTAACAATATTGATGATGAGGCCTCTATCTACCGCAATACTTTAAGAGAAAAGGATAAAAACAATAACCATTATCTGCATATCCAGTTCAAAGGATCGGCCCAAAACAGGGATGGTATAGGTGCCTGGGCCGATATTTATTATGACCATGGCAAACACCAGGTGTACGAAAATACACCGTTTAGGGGGTACTTGTCAACCATACAAAACATCGCGAATTTTGGTTTGGGTAAGGTTGATAAATTAGATTCGGTGGTTATTAAATGGCAAAACGGAAAGCAGCAAACCCTCCAGAACGTTAAAGCCGACCAGACGCTTAAAGTGGATATAGCCAATGCGAACAGCACTTACAGCTTTGACGGGCCAAAAATAAATACACAATCATTATTTACCGAGGTTACCAAAGCTGTAGGCATCAACTACATTCACAAATCAGATGATTTTGTTGATTTCAACGTCCAGAAGCTTATTCCGCATAAATTATCAGAATACTCACCCGCGGTTGCCGTAGGCGATGTTGATGGCAATGGCTTTGATGATATGGTTGTTGGCGGTACATCAAAGTATCCGGCGCAATTATTTTTACAGCAGGCAACCGGCAAGTTCACACAGCGGGACATGGTGGCATCTGCAACAACCCCTGACAAGTTTAAAGATGAAGGCCTGTTACTATTTGATGCTGATGGCGATGGTGATCTTGACCTATACGCTGCAAGCGGCGGTTATGAACAGGAACCCAGCTCAAAATCATACCAGGACAGGGTTTATATGAATGATGGTAAAGGCAACTTTACCTTACAGCCTGATGCTTTGCCGGCCAACTTTACCAGTAAGCTATGCGTTAAAGCGGTTGATTATAACAAAGATGGTTCACTTGATCTGTTCGTATCCGGCAGGGTAGAGCCCTGGAATTATCCTAAACCGGTATCAAGTTTTATTTTACGTAACGATAGCAAGAGCGGTCATATCAAATTTACTGATGTTACCCCAACCGTAGCAAAAGGGCTTACCAATATTGGTTTGGTGTGCGATGCCGCTTTTACAGATTACGATAACGATGGCTGGCCAGATCTGGTAATAACCGGCGAGTGGATGCCTGTTACTTTCTTAAAGAATGATCATGGCACATTTAAAAATGTTACTGCTACTACCGGTATTGCCGGCCAGTTAGGCTGGTGGAATACTATTACAGGTGCCGATTTTGACCGTGATGGTGATATTGATTACATAGTTGGTAATACGGGTTTAAACACCTTCTATAAAGCTACAGAGCAATATCCTATGTACATTACCGCTAAAGATTTTGACAATAATAATAGCTATGATGCATTCCCATCGGTGTTTTTGAAAGATCAAAAAGGGGTGATGCAGGAGTTTCCGGCGCATACGCGTGATGATATTGTTAAACAGGTAATTAGCATGCGTGTAAAGTATCAAAACTATAAATCATATGCTTTAGCAACCATGGATAGTGTACTTACGCCAGAAATGCGCAAGGGCGCTTTAAGGTTAAAGGCAAATACGCTTCTATCTTGCTACCTGCGTAATGATGGTAACGGTAAATTCACAACGATACCGCTGCCCGAACAGGCCCAGATATCGCAATTAGCCGGAATGGTGGTAGATGATTTTGATGGCGATGGCAACCTTGATGTAGCGCTAAGCGGTAATGATTATGGTACGGAAGTAAGCACAGGCAGGTACGATGCCTTTAACGGCTTAATGCTAAAAGGCGATGGTAAGGGTAACTTTAAACCGTTAAGCATACAGCAAAGCGGGCTTTATATTCCCGGCAATGGTAAGGCGCTGGTTAAGCTGCGGGGTGCTAAAGGCCAGTATATGTTGGCTGCCACCCAATATAAAGACGCCATAAAGTTATTTGAATTAAAAAAACCTGTCCACACTGTTAAACTGCAGCCATTGGATATGTTTGCCTCTATAAAATATAAGAATGGTAAAACAGCCAGGCAGGAGTTTTATAATGGCGGATCTTTCTTGTCGCAATCGGCCAGGTTCTTTAACATCGATCCAACAATGGCATCAGTAACCGTTACTGATAATTACGGTCATACAAGGAGTGTACCTTTAAATTGATATATTGCCCAAACCAATTATGAAATACTTTAAGATCTTACTTGCCGCGGCCTTTGTGTTGGTTGTTGTAAGTTGTAAACAAAAAAATAAAGCCAAATTGTTAAGCGATGCCGAGGTTTTGCATGAAAACGTAGACCAGCTTACACAGGTTATAATTTATGATGTTTTTAGTCCGCCGGTTGCGAGCCGTATTTACGGGTACACTGCACTTGCTGCTTATGAGGCTATGCGCTTTGCCAACCCAAAGTACAATTCAATTGTGAGTCAGTTAAATGGTTTTAAGCCATTACCTCAGCCCCAAAAAGATAAAAAGTACAACTTTGCACTGGCTGCTACAAAAGCATTTTTTACTGTAGCACATAAAGTAACTTTTTCTGTTGATACGCTAAAAAAATACGAGAACAAGGTATTTGCCATGTACCAGGATAACCTGGACGACTCCACCTATGTACGTTCAATGGATTTTGGCGAAAAAATGGGTAAAGCAATACTAGCCAGGTCCGCATTTGATAATTATCCGCAAACAAGGGGCAAACCTCGTTTTCTGGGTAGTAACGCTGACGGAAAATGGCGTCCAACCCCACCAGATTACCTGGATGGTGTTGAGTTTTGCTGGGGAACAATGGAAACCTTCGCCGTAAAATCATCTTCAGATTTTGCTTTGCCGCCGCCACCGCCATTTAGCAATGACAAGAACAGCGAGTACTTTAAGCAAAATCTTGCGGTATACAATCAAAGCAAAAACAACACAAAAGAGCAAATTACAATAGCCAAATTTTGGGATGATAACCCCTTTGTTATACAGCATAATGGCCACATGATGTTTGTAAATAAAAAGATCACCCCGGGTGGGCATTGGATAGGCATTGCCGCTATTGCCTGTAAAAAAACAAAAGCCGATGCTGTCAAAACCGCTCAGGTTTACGCGCTAACATCAATTGCTTTATATGACGCGTTTATTTGCGGCTGGCAGGTAAAATATGGTACGGAATATATAAGGCCGGTTACTGTTATTAACGATAAAATTGACCATAACTGGCTGCCCTTATTACAAACCCCACCGTTTCCTGAATATCCGAGCGGGCATAGTGATATAAGCGGGGCAGCGGCAGTTATTTTAACCCACATTTTTGGGGATAACTTTGAATACATGGATACCAGTGATTTACGTTATATTGGTATGCAGCGCCATTTCGATTCGTTTTTAAAGGCAGCCGATGAGACTTCTATAAGCAGGTATTACGGCGGCATACATTATAAAATAAGCGTAGATGCCGGTGCCAAACAAGGCAGGCAAATAGGCGAATATATTTGGAACAAGCTAAAGTTGCAGAACTAAAATAATTAACAAGTACTAACGTTTTTATGAAACCAAATAGAACTTTTTTATTTACATCATCTATACTATCATTTGTTTTATTGCTATCAGCAAGTACATTGTTCAATGGCTGTAAAAGCAAATCGTCAACCACATCCACTTATGAATTAACCGGCGATACGTTAACAGACGGCAAGAACCTGGTACAGTTGCATTGTACAAAATGCCATTCGCTTGTACCTGTAAATGCGCTTACAAAAACCGTTTGGGCGGTGCATACCTTACCGGCAATGGCCCATTACCTGGGAATATCAACTTACGGTACAGATTACTATAAATCAGATAAGGATACCGCGGGTTTATCTCTTTTAGAGTGGCAGAGCATAGTTACTTATTATAAAAAATTAGCCCCGGACACGTTAATGCCTGCAAAAGCACCATCGCCTTTATTGAATGATTGGGCCGGGTTCAGCTTAATTAAACCGGCTAAGGTTAATGATATATGCTTTACTACCATGGTTGCTTCAAGCCCAACTACCGGCAAAATATATACCGGGGATGTGGTGTCCGGGTTTTTGACAGAATGGAGCAAAGACCTTAAAATAACTAATCAAACCAAGGTGCCATCGGCAGCAGTAAATGCCGATTTTATAAAAGATTCAACAGGCGCCGAACAGGCTATCATATCCTGCATTGGCCGTTTAGATCCTATCGACTTCCCAAATGGCAGGATCTACAATTTAAGTTTAACAGGTGGTAAAAGTCAGCAATTAACAGAAGTTGCATCAGATCTTCCGCGCCCGGTACAAACCCTTAATGCCGATTTTGATAAAGATGGCACAAATGAAATTGTAATATGCGGCCAGGGCAATTTAAAAGGGGGCGTATTTATACTGAAACCAACTGCCGATCATAAATCATACAAGCAATTCACTATTACAGACAGGCCGGGAGCAGTGCAGGCGGTAACAGGCGATTACAACAAAGATGGCTGGCCAGATCTGATGGTGTTATTTGGTAGTAATAATGAAGGTTTATCACTGTTTTTGAATGACCATAAAGGTGGCTTCACATCAAAAGAGCTGTTGGCTTTTCCACCGGTAAATGGTTCAACCAGTTTTCAGCTAACAGATATTGACCATGATGGCAACCTCGACCTGATCTACACCTGCGGTTATAACTATCGCGATTCAAGGATCTTAAAGCCTTACCATGGTTTATACATCTTTAAAAACCTTGGCGATTTTAAATTTAAACAAACCTGGTTTTACCCGATAAATGGTTGTACCAAAGCCATAGCCACTGATTTTGATAAGGATGGCGATTTGGATATTGCTACCATCGCCTTTTTTGCTGATATGAAGAATAAGCCAGCCGAAGAGTTTATCTATTTTGAGCAGGACAAGCCTATGAGCTTTAAAGCGCATGCTATACCGGTAAGCGAGCACGGCAGGTGGATGTCAATGGAAGTTGCAGATCGTAACAACGATGGCAAACCCGATATTATTTTGGGCAATTACGCGAGCGGACTATTGTTCCAGCCTAATTTTACGCCAAATTGGGACGAGCACACGCCATTTATAGTGCTGCAAAACAACATTAAAAAATAGTATCCTTGTATGATAACGAGTTAAATATTAATGCCTAACAAATACAGCTTATCGGCCAATGGTTTAGCCTTTTTAATTGCCGCAGTTACAACTGCGGCAATTTTTATGCTTAACGGTTGCGGTGAAAGCAAAACACAAAAGGCCGGAAACGCGGCAGCCGAAGGTAAAGCACTTTCTAAAAAATACTGCGTAAGCTGCCATATATACCCCGAAGCTGCTTTACTGGATAAAACAACCTGGGAGCGTGGCGTGTTGCCTGTTATGGCCGGTAAATTGGGCATACAGCAGGAAATGGGCGGTTACTACATGGATACCCGTTCACAGATAAGCCTTGATGACTGGAATAAGATCATCAAATATTATAAAGACGCTGCTCCAAAAAAATTAACGCTCCCTAAGCAAGACCCTGTTAAGGACTGGGCGGTATTTACTTTAAAACTGCCCGCAAAGGTAGATAAGAACGCCCCGCCTGCCATGACCAGCATGATCAAATTTAATCCACTTGATAAGCTGTTGTATACAGGTGCCGGGGACAATGTTTATAGCTGGGACAGCAAACTAAATGCCCGGCTGATAAAAAAACTGCCATCGCCGGTTACAGCGGCTAACTTCTTTAAAACCGCCGACGGAAAAAATGCGGGAATGTTTACCTGTATAGGCATACTGCCCCCTAATGACGAGCTAAAGGGCAGCATGGTGCAATTAACATTAGGCGATAAAGACACATCATCAACCCTGATAACAGACAGCTTGCCAAGGCCTGTGCAAACAGCCGCGGGCGATTTTAATAAAGATGGCCTTACCGATTATATTGTTTGCGGTTATGGTAATAACACCGGTGGCTTGTTCCTGGTACAGCAACAGGCCAATCATTCGTTTAAGAAAAAGATGATCCGCGCTATGCCGGGTGCTATTCAGTTAGAAACCGGTGATTTTAATAATGATGGATGGTTAGATGTGCTATGCCTTTTCGCACAGGCGGACGAGGGCGTTTGGATGTTCCTGAATGACAAAAAAGGCGGCTTTACTACACAGAACATAATGCGCTTTCCACCGGTAAACGGCAGCAATAGTTTCCAGCTGGTTGATATGAATAACGATGGTAAAAAGGACATCATTTATACCTGCGGCGATAATAACGATTACTCCAGCATATTTAAGCCCTACCACGGGGTTTATATATTCACCAACCAGGGTAACTGGAAATTCAAACAAACTTTCTTTTACCACATTAACGGCGCCTCAAAAGCAATGGCTGCTGATTTTGATGGCGATGGCGATATGGATATTGCTACCATCGCTTTCTTCCCCGATTTTGTAAACAAGCCATCAGAAGGGTTTACTTATATAGAGCAAACGGGGCCGGGCAAATTTAAACCGCACGAGATCCCGGTAAGCAAGTATGGCAGATGGATAGCTATGGAAGTAGCGGACATTGACGGTGATGGCGACCAGGACATTATATTGGGCAACTTCTCTATTTACGGTGATAAGCTGATCAACCAAAAGAATTTTAAGCCTAACTGGGACCTGCATGGCCCTATCATTATGCTTGAGAATAAAACACGGAAACGGTAGCAGTAAGTGTCCCCGCATTGTAAGGATCGGGTAAGAAAAAATTCAAAGTATTTCCTGTGTTTATCCAATGTACGAAACCGTACGTAGAACTGTCCGTTATCGTACACCCGTCGAATTTAAAGTGGCTTAATTGCTATAAAAATGGATGTTTTATGGTTGGCATTGGCTTTGAACAAATAATGTGTTCCTTTAAAAGCCGTCAAATTAAACCTATCTGTTATGTTAAAAAATTTATTTAAAACCGCCTGGCGTAATGTATCCCGTCACAAGTCGTATACATTTATCAATATCATAGGCTTAGGGTCGGGTATTGCTATTTGCCTCGTTATTTTTGTGCTGATACAGTTCCATTCCAGTTTTGATACTTTTCATACCAAAAAGGACAGGATATACCGGTTGCTTACAGAATACCACCATGCCGATTCAAAGGATATCTTTTACGGATCGGGTGTAGCACGTGCCATACCTCAGTCGCTAAAAACTGATATGCCGGAGATAGAACAAACAGCACCTATCTATCATCAAACCAATGAACAATTACAGGTATTAAATGCCGAAGGACATATCGAGAAGAAATTTAAAGAAACCGGGGGCGTATTTGCTACCAACCCTGCATTCTTCAAGATCTTTGATTTTCCGTTGCTGGAAGGCACTGCCGCATCATTAAAAGACCCCAATACGGTTTTATTGAGTAAAGAAACTGCCGAAAAATATTTTGGCGACTGGAAAACCGCAATGGGTAAAACCATTAAGTGGAACAATACAGATTTATTAAAGGTAACCGGGATACTGGCATCTATGCCCAAAAACACCGATTTTCAATTGAAGGTTGTAATATCAATAGGAACAGGTTTTACTGCGGATATACTTAAATCAAAAGATTGGGACAGCACCGGGAGTAATTTTGGCTGTTATGTATTATTAGCTCCAAATATAACAGAGGCACACCTTACCCAAAGGCTGCGTGCCCTTGTAAAAAAATATCATTCGCCTGATAATAAAGACAGCGAAGTAGCGCAGGTATTGGGCAGCGTGCATTTTGATGGTAAAACCGGCAACTATTCCAACCAATCCATCACTCCGCAAATGATTAATATGCTGTGGATGATAGCTTTATTTATATTGGTTATTGCCTGTGTAAACTTTGTAAACCTGGCAACAGCACAGGCGGTTAACCGTGCAAAAGAAGTAGGCGTACGCAAAGTACTGGGCGGGAACCGCGGGCAGCTGCAAATGCAGTTTTTAGCCGAAACATTAGTGATTGTTTTACTGGCATTAGTGTTATCAGCAGGTATAAGTGCTTTAGCTATCCCAATGATAGGTAAAATAATGGATCTGCCTTTGTCAGCAGGCATGCTGTTACAATTTAAGGTAGCGGCTTTTGTAATAGCATTAACAGCGGGGGTAACACTCATCGCGGGTTTTTATCCATCCTTAGTACTTTCGGGCTTTAACCCTATAAACGCTTTAAAGAGCAGGGTAGCTTTTAAATCCTCAAGAGGTATCTCATTAAGGCATGCGTTAGTGATATTTCAGTTTGTTATTGCCCAGGGACTCATCATTTGTACCATTATTATTGTAAAGCAAATGAATTACTTTACCCATGAAAGCATGGGTTTTGCAAAGGATGCCATTGTGAATGTGCCTTTCCCGTCTGATAGTGTGAGCATCAGCAAACTGGATTATCTGAAAAAGAGACTAACCGATATAAATGGGGTTGAGCAGGTGAGCCTAAGCTCGAATGTGCCGGTAGGAGAGGATGCAAACTGGACCATGTTTACCTATGAAAACGCGGCTAAGCCGGTAGATTTTTATTCGATCATAAAAATGGCAGACGACCAGTATTTACCAACTTATAAATTACAGCTTGCCGCAGGCCGCAACGTTTCGGCATCAGATACCATAAGGGAATTTTTAGTTAATGAAGCCCTGGTTCAAAAGCTTGGTATAGCAAACCCTAAAGATGCCCTTAATAAACAAATGGCATTAGGGAAATTTGCAAAAGGGCGCATAGTAGGGGTACTAAAAAACTATCATAACCGGTCATTCAGGGATGATTATGCGCCATTGATAATAACCACCTTTAAAAAGCAGTATGAAGTAAGCAATATCAAATTAACATCGGCTAACATCACCTCATCATTAAAAGGGGTAGAAAAATTATGGAACGAGGTTTATCCCGATTATGCATTTGAATACCAGTTTATGGATGAGCGTATAGCAGGCTTTTACAAACAGGAAAACCAGCTGGCCAGTATTTATGAATGCTTCGCGGCGGTTGCTATACTATTAAGCTGCCTTGGTTTGTATGGGTTGGCATCGTTTATGGCTGTGCAGCGGATAAAAGAAGTGGGCATCCGTAAGGTGCTTGGCTCTTCGGTATCTGGTATAGTTTATCTGTTCTCTAAAGAGTTTGTGGTGATGATAGCAATTGGGTTTGTTATTGCAACGCCAATTACCTGGTACTTCATGAATAAATGGCTGCAGGACTATATTTACCGGATCAATATCCATTGGAGCATATTTTTACTGGCAGGAGTTATAGCCATTGGAATAGCATTAGCCACAGTAAGCTTTCAGTTGATTAAAGCTGCACTTGTAAACCCCGTAAAAAGCTTGCGAAGCGAATAGTTAAAAGAAATATAAAATTATAATATTGGTTATCAGATAGATATAAATATGTTTGTTATTTTAATAGTACTATGTATTGCATATTACTATGTAATGTTTATTTTTGTTGAACAAATCAACCAAACATGAAAAAGTTCATCAGTAAAAACATACAAACAATTGCATTAGTATTATTAATGTTAATGAGTTTTGTGTCATGCCGCAGGAGTAATACAACCACAATAGTAACCAGTGATGGTTCTACATCGCAAAAAATTGAATATGTAGGCCGGATAGTATTTAGCCAGGATCAAACCCGGATTGAAAATATTGCAAAAGGTGGTTATGTTAAGTTTACCCGCGATGACAGAAGTGTAGAGGCAGAACCAGGATGGAATGGGAAAATAGCCTACAGATTTAATGGCGATAGCAAAGTGGACGTACTGACTGACGATCAAAAACAGTTTTTAAGCTATGCTATTAAAACCATCATTAAAGAGCGTGCTAAGCTAAGGGCGGTCAATAAAAATTAATTATCCGGATATAAATTACAAGGCTTTTTATTTATTAAGTAAAGTGTTGGGCGGGTATCCAAAATGATTTTTAAACGCATGCGAAAAGTGCGAAAGATTCTCAAAGCCCGCTTCCACATAAATATCATTGGGTTTTCGTTGTTTTTCTGCGATCTGATAATGTGCCAGTTGCAGCCGTTTTTCTGTCAGCCATTTTTGCGGATTAATGTTATAGGCTTTTTTAAAATCCCTTCTGAAAGTTGCCAGGCTGCGGCCGGTAAGATAGCCAAACCTATCTAACGGCATATTGAACATATAATGCCGTTCCATAAAATCGGTAAGGTTTATTTTGCCGGGCTCTTCAAATTTAGCCAGTACGCCATCTATATCCTTATCAATAGATCTTAATATACTTATGGCTTCTTCAATTTTGATATCCGCTATATCTGAAGGCAAATTTTCGCCGAGATCAAAATAGGGGATCAACGATGCCAGGCAGCTTTCCAGCAGAGGGTGTTTGGAGAAAAGAGATATTTTTGAATGAGGTTGTACCCTGCTAATAGCTTTATGCCTTGAATAATAGTCCTTTAACCGTTCTTTGGTCAAATGCATTGCCACAGATTTGTGCGACATCCCATCTTTTGGGTAATTGATAATAGTAGCCAGTTGGTTACGTGGAATAAGAAATATATCGCCTGCCTTAAAGGTGTAAGTAGCTTCGGCCTGTATGATTTTTGTTTCGCCGGATATAAACCAAACCAGAATATGATGCTCAAACATCACTTCTGTTTTAAAGAACTTTCCATTAAATTCAGAAAGCTTAATATCCGGGGTAATATATTTCGTTTCAAATTCCATTGGGTCGGGAGTAAATTTACAAAATAAAACAAGCCGAATAAATGGGTCCGGCTCGTCATAACAGATTTAGCTATTAGCCCGATCAGTTAACCGGAAACGATACACTTGTCATGCTTTCGGTTAGTGTCCACAATTTCTTCGCGTTTTCAGCATCAACAGAATAGGGTTGTACGCCATATAATGATGAAGGGTCATCATAATTATGTTCAATATTTCCTTCGTCCAGTTCGGCCACGTCTGCATTTTCGCAGTATACACCACCAATATCATTTAATTGCGGACTGCTGGCACACCAAACTGATGTAGCGGCACCTTGCTCAACGTTTTTTAATTTGGCTGCCACTTCCGGGAATATGTTTCCGTCTGCATCATGCGTGCCCATTTGTTGAAATAAAGCCATAGGTGCAACACGCCCAAGGTCGGTACCAATTACAGACCCCGGATGCACAGAAAAGGCACGTACGCCAAACGCTTTGGCCCGGTGGTCAAGCTCTACCGTAAAAAGATTATTGGCCGTTTTTGATTGCCCGTAACCTTGCAGCGTTTCATACTCCCTGTTTGTAAAATTAGGATCGTCAAAGTTGAAAGGGGCCATTTGATGGCCGAATGAAGATAAATTTATAACACGTGCGTTACCGCTATTCTTTAATGCCGGCCAAAGTTTTGCAGTGAGCTGAAAGTGCCCTAAATGATTGGTAGAAAGCTGAGATTCATAACCCCTTTTATCGCGTTGCAAGGGCACCCACATAATGCCCGCATTATTAACAAGAATATCAAGTGAATTATTAGCGGCAAGAAACTTTTCTGCAAAAGCATTTATAGATTCCGGATCGGCAAGATCCATTTTTTCGATTGTTATGTTGGGCAAACCGGCTAAGTTATTTGCTGCCTTGCGGGTATCACGGGCCGGTATAATAACTGTTGCGCCGGCGGCAACAAAGGTTTTCACTGTTTCTAAACCTATGCCTGCATAGCCGCCTGTAACAATTGCGGTTTTACCGGTCAGGTCAATTCCTTTTATAACATCCTGAGTAGTTGAAGTTGCGCCAAACCCCGAATTAAGGGGTTGTTGTAATGCGCCGTTGTAATTGTCGTTCGTTTTCATCTTTAAATTTTATAAGACAAATCTACCGACAACCTAAGAAGGGGGCTTTGTTTAAAGCGTCAAATTGCTTTGTTTAAAACGTCATTTTTTATTGTGTGCTGCTTACAACTTTAATTGTATGCGTTAACTGTTCCCGGCCGCCCTGCCAGCCCTGGTGGCCCGGAATAAGGTAATTAACCTGTTTAAATTTTGCATATACCTTACGGATGCTTTTTGGCCATTCTGTAACGTTGGCATCGGCTAAATAGCCCTTGCTTTCGGTATCCATACTTTTAACCAGGCATCCGCCAACAAGAATTTTATCCTGCGGAAACCAAACTACAATATTATCGGCTGTATGCCCCGGCCCCGGGAAATAAGTTTGAAGTTTAATGCCTCCAACGGTAAATGTGGTATCGTTCTTAAATGTAAATTCGGGAACTTTCAAACCCTTTGTTTTGGCAAGGGTTTGTGTAAGCTTAGTGCTGTACGTTTTAGTCCCGTGTTTTTTTAAAACAGCCACACCGCCGGTGCGGTCGTCATGGAAATGGGTAGAAATGCAAAGCACTATGTTTTTATTAAATCGCTGCTTTACAGAATCTATTAATTGTTGTGTCTGGTTTTCGTCCCATGGGGTATCTACTAATACTATACCTGCATCAGTTACGGCAAACAGGCTGTTGGCGGGAAAGGGTGTTGGCCCGTCCGGCAAACCATATGAGGTACACACATAAAAGTTTTGCGTAAGATGTTTAATGCTGATCTTAAACGCCGGGGTTTGTGCCTTCGCAATAACAGAGACTAACAAAAACAATATAGAAATTTTGATCTTCATCTTTACAACCTTTACAACCTTTACAACCTTTACAATTCTTTCAACATTTCCAACGTCATCATATCCAGTCCGCTAATCACAATATTAGCTTCTTTAAGCAATTCAGGCGAGCCAATGCCTACTGTTTTCATGCCGCCGTTTATGGCTGCTTCTACGCCGGCTATAGCATCCTCAAACACCACGCATGCAGCGGGGGCAACCTGCAAAGCTTCGGCACCTTTTAAAAACACTTCCGGATCGGGTTTGGGGTTAGTTACACTGTTGCCATCTATAATCGCGTCAAATAATGGTAACAATTCCAGCTTGGCCAATATGGTAGGTGTGTTCTTACTTGCCGAACCAATAGCGGTTTTGATCCCGGCATCGCGGCAGCTTTGTACAAATTCACGTGCACCGGGCAAGATCTCCGCTGGTGTCATTTTATTGATCATTTCGGTATACCAATCGTTTTTGCGGGTAGCAAGCTGCAGCTTATCGGCTTCAGTTTTATCGGTAACGTTTCCCCAGCCTAATATCAGGTTAAGCGATGCCATACGGCTAACACCTTTTAATTGCTCATTCTGGTGTTCTGTAAAATCAAAGCCCATATCATTGGCCAGGCGTTTCCATGCTTTATAATGATATACTGCTGTATCAACAATTACTCCGTCCAGATCAAATATGCAGGCTTGTATGTTTTTCATAAGCCGTAAAGTTATAAGTTGACTTGTTAATAATCATTATAAATAATTGTTAACATTATTTGGATTAATTATAAATAACCTTACATTTGTAATCAGATATGGTTACAACCCTAATAAATTCTCAACAAAACACTTGGTCTGATGTGTTTAGTACGCAAAATGGTGCTGTATATCAAAGCGATGCAGAGCGTTGCTGGTATGTTGATTTTGCCGGTAAAGTTGCCAAATTTGATTACCGTTGTTTGCTAAAACTAAAAAAAGCGGTTTATAACGTTGATATTGAAGCCAAACTGCTCGAAACATCCAAAGACCCTGATGTTGAGATCCTGTTTATCTGCGCCTGTGACCATTGTTACATTCTTTCCCTTTTACAGATCATCGCCCTTAAAGAATTATTAGAAGGCACATTTGTAATGCTCCAGCTAAACCACATTTTACAGGATAAGCTGTATCGCCTTGCTGTTTAGTAATTTAGACTGAATTCATATTGTCTTTATTTTCTCCTTTTGCTCGTTTATAGCGTTATATTGTATAATTATTTAAGTCGGCACGTTTGTTGCCTTATCATAAATAGGTTTAAACATATACAACATGAAAGATCTTATCCGTATAAGAAGTTTGATCTCTGCCGAGGTAGAGGCGCTTTTAAATCAGCAAGTTAAAAAAGAAGCAAATTCATCAGCGGTATATTTGTCAATGGCATCATGGTGTAACCGTAACGGTTACGACTATTCATCTGAGTATTTTTTTAAACAAGCGGATGAAGAAAGACAACACCAATTGAAATTTTACAAATACATTTTAGATATGGGCGGTAACGCTATATCGCCGGATGTAACAGGTATAAAACAAGAATATAACTCTTTCCGCGAAGTTTTTGAAGAAGCGCTTGATCAGGAGATAAGCGTTACCCAGTCTATCAAAAACATTTACGCCCGCTGCTTAAAAGAGCAGGATTTTGTTACCAATGAATTTTTAAACTGGTTCCTGAAAGAACAACGCGAAGAAGAATACAAAGCACGCCGCGCGCTGGAATTGTTTGATGTTATTGGCGAAGAAGGTACCGGCAGATGGCAGATTGACAAGCACGTTGGCGGTATTAAATACGACAGCGAAGCTTAATACTAACTGTTTAAAAGCTTTAACACATCTTTCTCCGAATATTCTTTTAACCAGATATTTCCGGGAGATAAAGTACAGACCGGTGCATAATCACACCGGTCTGTGCATTCTATACGAAATACCTCAATATCTTGCGGACTGTGTTTAGCAAACTTTTTAGCGGCTTTATACATATCTTTTCCGCCCTTTTTGCCGCATTTGCTTCCTGTACATACAAACAGCACTTTATCCGGTACAGTAAATTTACTCATCTCAAAAAAATTTCCTAACTTATAATTAAACTAACAAATATCAGATTTATTTTTGATACAGGTTGTTATTATAAAACCATGAACAATTAAACCAGATTAATCATGAAATCACTTGAAATTATATCTATACCTGTTACCGATCAGCAGGTTGCGAAGGAGTTTTACCTTAAAATAGGTTTTAACATAATTGTTGAAGCACCTTTTCAGGGTGGCAGCAGTTGGATCCAAATGAGTTTGCCCGATGCCCAAACATCCATAACGCTGGTAAACTGGTTCCCTGAAATGCCCGCGGGCAGCGTGCGTGGCCTGGTGATAAAATGCGATGACCTGGATAAAGAAATTGAAGAGCTAACCGCCAAAGGTGTTGTTGTTGCCCCTGCAGATAAAACACCCTGGGGCCGTTTTGCATCAGTAAAAGACCCGGATGGCAACACGCTGAGCCTGCATGAGAAATAGAGGGGAGCAGTTAACGGTTTGCAGTAAGCATCAGGTATGTTATTGCCGGAGCGCAGCGACGTGGCAATCTCGTCGTTAGTGTATTGGCCGCCTTTGCGCGAAATCCTAATTTGAAAATGCTATTATTGCACCCATGCTCAAAAAGTCCTTTCTCTTTTGTCTTTTCATCATTACGCTTACCACCGCCTGTAACAAACAGGAAACCTTATACAAAGTAGTAAAAATAAAAGATGGCGATACGGTTGAGCTGCTATCGCCAGATCATCAGAACATTACCGTTCGTTTCGCTGAAATTGACGCACCCGAAAAGAGCCAGGCATTTGGGCAGGCCGCTAAGCAATTTACCTCTGATCTGTGTTTTGGTAAGATGGTAAAGCTGGTTGGTAACCAGCATGACCGCTATGGCCGTACAGTTGCCCAGATTGTGCTGGAGAACGGCATCAACGTAAATTATGAGATTGTAAAAAACGGCTATGCCTGGCAATACCTGGCCTACTCGCATAATATGGAACTGGCCGGACTGGAGCAGCATGCCCGCGAAAATAAACTGGGACTTTGGCAGGATGCCAACCCAACACCTCCCTGGAATTTCAGAAAAGGAGAGAAGCAGCAACGGGTGGAGAAAAAAGAAAAAAATCAGAGAAAAACAAAACGTCACTACAAAAAACGCAAGCCAAAACAGCCAGAAACCGTATCGTTTTGATAGGAATCCGTATCTTTTTTTGATGGGTTTTTAATCAGAAAACTATTCCCAATTATTACTTATCTTGCCTAACCTATTCGTATCTGATGAAAATATTTAAGGCATTTATTTCCGTTGCGATAACTGTGGCGCTCATATGGGCAATGCAAACAAAATTTGGCGATATACCGCCTGTCGGGGCCTTTCTTAACCCCGCTACCGGTTTCTGGCAAAATGCCGAAAGTAAGAATATTGAGCCGTCAGGAAGCTTGAAATTGAAAGGTTTGCAGGGCAAGGTAACTATCCAGTATGATGAGAACCGCATCCCCCACATCTTCGCCGAAAATGACCATGACCTTTATTATGCCCAGGGCTATATAACCGCGCAGGAACGCCTTTGGCAAATGGATATCCAAACCCGCAGTGCAGCGGGCCGCCTGTCAGAAGTGGTTGGTGCTAAGGCATTAGAGCTTGACCGTTATCACCGCCGCATGGGTATGGTTTACGGTGCGGAAAACACCCTTCGCGGAATGATGAAAGACCCTGTAATGAAGGTAGTTATCAACGCGTATGCAGAAGGTGTAAACGCTTATATCCACCAGCTTTCTCCGCGCCATTATCCTATTGAATTTAAGTTGCTTAACTATGCCCCGGAGGAGTGGAAACCCATCAATTCGGCGTTTTTGTTAAAGCTGATGTCAGAAACATTATCGGGTGGCTCAAACGAGCTGGCCATGACCAATGTATTGAACAAGTTTGGTGCTAAGGTAACCAGCGATCTGTTTCCTGACTATCCTACTCGTGAAGATCCTATTATCCCGGCAGGTACAAAATGGGATTTTAAACCGTTGCCCATACCACAACCGCCCGCAAGCTTTAAGGCACAGATGGTTGCCGGTATGCAAACAAAGGATAGGGTAGAAGGCATAGGCAGTAATAACTGGGCCATCAGCGGCTCAAAAACGGCTACAGGCTTCCCTATACTGGCCAATGACCCGCATTTAGATCTTACTTATCCATCTATCTGGTATCAGGTACAGCTATCGGCACCCGGTGTAAATGTTTACGGGGTAAGCCTGCCCGGCGCGCCTTGCATTGTCATTGGCTATAATCAAAAAATTAGCTGGGGCGTAACCAATGTTGATGCCGATATACTGGATTGGTACCAAATAAAGTTTAAGGACGGTAGTAAGAATGAATACTGGTACAACAATAAATGGAATAAAGTAACAAAACGCATAGAGGTTATAAAAGTACTTGGGCAGCAACCAATTGTTGATACCGTTTTATACACCGTGCATGGCCCGGTAGTTTATGATAACGCGGGTATAGCTAGTGAAGACAGGAAAAATGTTCCGGTTGGTAATGCCCTGCGCTGGGTGGCACATGACGAATCTGACGAGTTTAAAACCTTTTACCTGCTTAACCGTGGTAAGAATTATGCCGATTATCGCGAAGCTTTGCGGTACTTTTCGGCTCCTGCACAGAATTTTGTTTTCGCATCCGCGGATAATGATATCGCCATTACACCAAACGGTAAGCTGCCTTTAAAATATAAAGACCAGGGCAAATTTATTATGGATGGCAGCGACCCGGCTAATGACTGGCACGGCTTTATCCCTTACGAGCAAAACCCAACGGTTAAAAACCCACCGCGTGGCTTTGTAAGTTCGGCCAACCAATCATCAACAGACCAAACTTATCCATATTATATTAACTGGCAGTTTGCGCCTTATGAGCGTGGTAAGCGCATAAACGACCGGCTGGGCGCCATGCAAAAGGCCACTATTGATAGTATGCGTGTTTTGCAAACCGATAGCTACAGTATCCGCGCGCAAGACCTGTTACCGGCCATGTTGAACAACCTGGATGCCAGTAAGCTGGATGATACGCAGCTAGCGGCTTTAAAAGAATTAAAAAGCTGGAACAAAGATTATAGCCCTAACTCAATTGGTGCCAGCATTTTCGCCACATGGAGCAACCGGTTTTACAGGCTTACCTGGAATGATAGCTTTAACGATAAAAAAACCTTGCTGAATATTCCAACTATGGACCGGACGGAAGAACTGCTGATAAAAGATCCAAATTCTATTTGGTTTGATGACAAGCGTACACCTGTAAAAGAAACGGCGGCAGATGTGCTGAGCAGGTCGTTCAATTCCACAATTGACGAACTAACCCGTACCCACGGTAAGCTTGGCACCGGTTGGGCCTGGGGGAAGGTAAGGCCATTTGAAGTTAGGCATTTGGCTAAGCTGGCGGGCTTTGGCTCCGGTAATTTTGAAAGTTCGGGTACAAGTTCAACCATAAACGCGCTTTCAGAAGGGCATGGCCCCTCATGGCGTATGGTGGTGCAAATGGGGCCGCAAACCAAGGGCTACGGCATTTTACCGGGCGGGCAATCGGGCAACCCGGGTAGCTTTTTTTATGACGATATGCTGCAAACCTGGAAGGATGGAAAGCTGAAGGAGCTGCTGTTCCTGAACTCGGCAACTGAAAAATCACCACGGATAAAAACAACATTAACATTAAGTAAATAACCTATGTTATTCCCCCTCATTTTATTTTTAGCATTTGTTAGCGGCTACCTTTTGCCATGGTGGGCAGCTTGTATCCTTGCATTTGCCGCCGCATTTTTCTTCGGCAAAACGTCGGGGCCAAGCTTTTGGTCGGGTTTTGCGGGATTTGGATTGGCCTGGATTGCACTTGCATTATTAAAAAGCTTCCCTAATGAGCACATTCTGGCCACACGTGTAGCGCATCTGTTCCATTTACCCAACTGGTTATTGCTGCTGGCGGTAACCGCGCTTATAGGTGCATTGGCAGGAGGGATGTCGGCATTGTCTGGTGTGTTGGTGAAGCGGGTGTTTGAGAAATAGTATTCATAAGTAATAACATGATTGATAATGCCACTGATTTTGAAGATTTTTTTACAACGATTTTTGGAGATATTAATCGAAGTACATTAAGTTCAGTTAATGAGAACAGAATAAGATTTGAATTAGGCGGTGAAGAAGTGGATTCAAAGAGAATTGCACAGGCATTAGATAGGAGTAATCAAATTTTACAATACTGTTTACATAACCTGGATGTATGGCTAAGAATTGTTTTATGGAGTGACAAGGAAGAAGCATTTTTAGAAAAAGCCGGATTAGTTATTCAGTCAGCTAATAACATTTTCAGACAAAAGAATAACGAGGAAGCATTATATCTGTATTATGATAGATTTTCAAAATCCATAGTGAAACCGGTAATTACTTCCATAATTAATTATGATATAGGCGAAGAACCATCAGCAAATATCACGTGTTACTTTATCAATTTTGAAAAGCAGATTGTAATAAATATTTATGATGATAGAGGAATGGATATTTATTCTACAAATAAAAAAATCATTGAGCGTACCTCAGATAAATTCTATACCTGGCTTATAGCTCCGGCTGGCATACCGTTCATTTAGATATTATATTACAGTTAACTTACTTTTAATCTGTCTATCCAATAAATAATTTTTAATCCGTTTGTGATTATTCCTCGCTTCCAACGAATAATGGTGTAAATAATCAACCCAATGAGTTTGCAGGCAAACAAAGATCAATTCTTACACCTAATACAACATAATAAAAAGCTCATTTTTAAAGTCTGCAATACCTATTGCAGCGATCCGGAAGACCGTAAAGATCTTGTACAGGAAGTTATCATTCAGCTTTGGCGCTCATACGGCAGTTATAACGATAAGTACAAACTCTCCACCTGGATGTACCGTATAGCGCTAAACACTGCCATTTCTTTTTATCGCTCTGATAATAAAAGGCGCAATAATACGACATCCATGCATGAAAATATTATCGACATTCCCGATGATGATAATTCGCAGGAATTGAATGAAAAAATTGCGATGCTTTATCAATTTATTGGAAATATGAACAAGTTGGATAAAGCCCTTATGATACTTTATTTAGACAATAACAGCTATAAGGATATGGCCGACATACTTGGGATTAGCGAAACCAATGTGGCTACCAAGATCAGCCGGTTAAAACAATATTTAAAACATCAATTTGTAAAAGCTTAAACATGGAACTGCAAGAATTAAAAAATATATGGGCCGAGTACGATAGGAAACTGGACCGTAACCTGCATTTAAATATGCAACTGCTAAGGCAAATGAATTTTGATAAAGTAAAAAACAAGCTAAGTAAATTGCTTTTCTATAAAGTTATTGAAATGATCATATTTGGCTCTGCTATTATTTATCTGGGGCGGTTTACGGTCAACAATTGGTCGGTGCCACAATTAAGCATATCGGCAATTATAATCGGTGCCCTATTTATGGTGTTTTTTGTATATGATATAAAACAGGTATCAATTATTATACAGTTACAAATGGGTTATAGTAGTGCTGTAGCGCCTATCCAAAAGAAAATAGAGCAGCTTAAATTAACGATAGTAACCTATGTTAAAATTACCTTACTGTTGTTTCCTTTATATCCTTTATTGTTGCTGTTGGCTGGTAAAATGATTTTTAATATGGATTTCTTAGATAGCAGGCACAAAACATATTTCTTATCAAGTGCCAGTTTAGGCCTGGTGCTTTTAATATTGGCCATTTGGTTTCTGAGGCAGCTAAACAGTAAAAATATAAATAGTACAGCAGCAAAAATTTTATTAACAGGCTCGGGGTGGTACCAGGCAAATTCAGCGTATAAGTTTTTGGGAGAGATAGAAAAATTTGAGCAGGAAGCTTAAGTTAAAAAGGAGGCCGTCTCATAAATAAAAAACAAATCTGGTAAGAAGAAGAAAATTTGGTGTCAATCTCTCTTTGTGCCCTGTGCTTAATTTATCACCACAGAGAACACAAAGAGAGAGAAAAACACAAAGATCACAGAGATTTATATTGATGGTAATTAGAAATGCTTTGTGGTCTTTGTGCAAAATCTTAGCGCCCTTTGTGGTTAATTTTACCACAGAGAACACAAAGAGAGAAAAATACAAAGATCACAGAGATTTATATTAATGATAATTAGAAATGCTTTGTGGTCTTTGTGCAAAATCTTAGCGCCCTTTGTGGTTAATTTTACCACAAGGCACTAAGGAAGGAATACAAAGAAGACTAAGCCAAACAAAATTCTGCTCTCTTTTTGTAAATCATATTTATGATACAATCTCCTTTTTAATTTAGTGGGGATTTATAAACTACTCAGGGTTGTTTTTAACTCAACAACCGCTGGTGAGGTACTCTTAGATGCTTCAAAGATCTGGGCTGATGTTGCATCGTTGCCGTAAAATGCCGCGTTGGCACTTTTGTTTATAGACAGGTTTGAACCATGTATACTAATACCCGCAAATAAGCCTTTGCTGCGCGAGTAGGAATAAACTTCGGCCTCTAGTTTATAATCGGTGCTGGCTGTTGAACTGCGGCCAACCGGTCCGGCTGCTGCAGAAATGTCACCACCAATAGTAAAATCGCCATTCTTAACCTTGGCAAGCACCCCTTTATGGCGGAATACCAAAATCATATCAACAGATTGTACGCCAATTTGTAAACCAAAACTGCCACCTGTTAGGGTTACAAAAACAGGATCACTCCACTTGCCGTTAGCTAATTTAACCATAGCGATGCCTTGTCCGCGCTTGCCCCCAACCACAAAGCCCGCGTTTATCAATTTTGGGATAATTACAATGCCCTGGTACTCTTCCAGTAACTGATGCGGGATACTTTCAGACATCTTAGTAAACTCCTTTAATATATTGGTGGAATTATTTATCCTTTCGGTGCCTTTGTCATCTTGCGTTTTAGCTGATGCCAATAAAAAAAACGCGCTTATTAAAAGCGGTAACTTTAAAAATTTTAATATTTTCATGAGATAGCTGTTGTTTATGAAGCTCTATATCAATTAACTCTAATTTGGGGTTTTTGTTGCAAATAAAATGGGTATCTGCGCATCTGTGTGATACTAATTTTCAGGTCCTTTCAATTTTGCATATATAGCAACAGGCCTGGGCATTACGGGCGTGCAGATATTCAACCTGGGGGTGCTGATCAAATAGCTCAACTATCAATTCATCAACATCATTATCGCCTACAAGTTTAGTCAGAACCATCATCTGATCCTGATTATAACCGATAAGCGACAGCGGAAAACTTTGCTTATTAGCCTTTATCTCCGGTGGAAAACGATGCACATCGCTGTACTCGTCCACGTCTTTGCTGTTTATAAATATGGGGCCGGGCTGGTTGTATGCATTTTCAGTTTCAAAAGGGGAATGCTTAAATAGTAATCGCTTATCTACACCTTTTTCAAAGGGTTTTAATGAAACGCGGCAAGGCCCTAAGCCTGTAGCAAGCTGTTCAACAACCGGGTTCCCAAAATCATCTATCTTGTTAGCCTTGATCTTTTGTGCGAATGCTTTTGAAAGCGGAACAATTTTAAATTTATTCATGATCTTATATTTTTTACCAAATCTCCGCATATCCATTACCCGTTAAAAGCCGAAACTTGCGGCATATTCGCACATCTTACATATTCACATTATCTTTGCAGCAGCATGATCAAGCCGGATAAAGAGCAGGTATTCGCCATAAATAATAAAGCAGCTTTTGAGGAAACCGCATTGCAGGTATTTAGGTACCAGGCGGCTAATTGCGCGGTTTATAAAGAGTTTGTTAAAGGTATCCGTGTTAATACGGCTGATGTAGAATTTATTGAGCAGATCCCTTTTTTACCTGTAGAGCTGTTTAAATCGCACAAAATAACTACCGGTGATACACCGGCTGAAGTGATCTTTACCAGTTCGGGCACTACGGGCATGGTTACCAGCAGTCATTATGTTACCGATGTGAACTGGTATGTACAAAGTTTCCGAAAGGCGTTTGAGTTGTTTTATGGCGATGTAAAAGATTATACCGTGCTGGCGCTGCTGCCATCTTACCTGGAACGGGAGGGTTCATCACTTATTTATATGGCACAGGACCTGATCACGCAATCGGCCAATCCGGTAAGCGGTTTTTTTCTGTATAACCATCAGGAGCTTTATGATATTTTATTACAGCAAAAGGCCGCGAATAAACCAACCTTATTGATAGGCGTAACCTTTGCCCTGCTTGATTTTATAGATAGTTATACCATTAATTTCCCCCAACTTATTGTGATGGAAACGGGGGGGATGAAAGGCCGCCGTAAAGAAATGATCCGTGAGGAACTGCACAATGCATTATGTACCGGTTTTGGTGTTGATGTCATTCACTCCGAGTACGGGATGACAGAGCTTTTGTCGCAGGCTTATTCAAAAGGAGAAGGTATATTTAATTGCCCGCCCTGGATGAAGATAATTACCCGGGATACCAATGACCCGTTTACATTGATAGGTGAGGGTAAAACCGGCGGCGTTAATATTATAGACCTGGCTAATATTAACTCGTGCGCCTTTATTGCTACACAAGACCTGGGAAAGGTTTATCCCGACGGCTCTTTTGAAGTGATAGGCCGCTTTGACAATTCAGATATCCGTGGTTGTAATTTACTCATTGCGTAAAATAGATATGCAACTGGCATAATATTCTTATTTTTGCACCAATCAGAATTCTTAATATAATGATAGATAAATTTTTGCGCGACGAGCAAGACCCAAAAGCGGTTGAGAAAATATATACCCGGTTAGTTGACCTGCTGACCACCGGCGAAGAAATTTTATACATTGCGGTACAAAAAAAGCCCATTGTAAATCTTTTCCCGGATTGCATAGCGCTAACCAACAAACGCATACTTTTCTTTTCACCTGCAAACCTTGGCCTATCTATAAAGTTTGTTGAGTTTGTTTGGAAAGATATTGTTGATGTATTTACCAAAGAAGAAATTATAGGTGCCGTTTTTAGTGCTAAAACTACAAACGGTGTTGAAATGGGGGTTGATTACCTGCCTAAAGTACAGGCACGTAAACTATACCAATACGCACAGGAACGTAAAGAAGCCGAGCGTGAAGCCCGCCGCCTGCGCGACCTGGAAGAGAAACGTGCGGAATCTGGCTCATTGCAAATTGACCAGGCCGCACCTATAGCGTTTCAACCTCCTGTACCACCGGTAATACAGCAACCTGTGCCAACACCGCCAGCCCCTGTTGAAGAGCCCAAAAAGGATGAGTTAACCGAAAAACTAAAACGGTTAAAAACGTTGTTCGAGAATGGACTGATATCGCAGGAAGAATACAACCATAAAAAACTGGAGCTGCTAAGCGACTTTTAAATTGATACAGAAACCCGCCGCAAGCGGGTTTACTTTTTTTCGGGCAGTTCTATAGGGTTGTTATTTAATTTTGAATTAGCATCAGGCGATTTTACTACGTTAATGGACTGGATCTTACTTGGGTCAATATTATCCATAGGCATGCCTGTTATTCTGGTTTTACCACCACCTCCCATTGATGCTTTGCTAAAGCCTCTTGGATCTTTCGCTCTTGCTTCTTTTAGCCTGTCGAGGTCTTTTGGTGAAGTTTTTATATCATCAGCAGGCGGCAAAATGGTTTGATTGGTTTTACTGATATCCTCAAAGCTGTTAAATTTAAATATAACCTCCTTTTTAGTGTCTGATGCTTCCAGTATCAATCCCGGTAAACCATTCAGTTTCCATGGGCCGTTATGAAAGGGGAGGTCTATACAAAACCAGGCTTCGTAATCCCGGCCTTTAAAATGGCAGGTGGCCTTTTGGCAATGTAACGCGCCAAAGCTTAAAGTGTCTTTTTGTATTTTCCAGTTAATAACAGGCAAAGGTTCTTCAACTAAATAAAAATTAATAACCTGTTCTTCGGTATAAAGCTTTTTATCGTTGGTGTACTGGTAATATTCTTCGCTGGTTACCGCGCCTCCGCCAGTAATAGTTAAATTAAGGTGATTAGGGTCTGATGCATTTTTAACCTGGTTAGCTATTTGGTTAGCCATCATTTCTTCCTGTTGCTGCTTTGTAATGCTGCGGTACACGCTTGCATTACGCCCCAGTATTAAAGCCATGGTTTCTTTATAAGGCTTATTGCGGTTGGCAGTGTCACTGATATGGATCATTTCATAAATGGCCTTACCAATGGCTACATCAGCTTTTTGCGCAACAGATGCAATGGTAAATAGCAGTAAACAAGCAAAGGTTAGCAGTGGCGTTTTCATGGATAGCATAATTGATATCCTGTAAAACTAATTATTTAGTTTGAAATTAGAGTGCCTTTGGCGGAATTTATTTATTGCAGCGGGATAGGGTTAGGCTGTAGTAACCTCCCATCAAAGTTAAATGGCTGAGTGCTCAGTAACTTGACTTTTTTGATGTCCGGATGAAAAGGGTTGAGCAGATAGTTAAATTCCTCGGGTACAACTGATGACGGCACCTTCATCATCAGGTACTTTGCTTCTTTAATGAATTGGTTGCCAATCTGTTTTAATTCGGCTGGAGGAGAATTAGATACCCAGTGATCAGGCAGGGACCTTACATCGAGTGTTAAAATGCTGTTGTCAGGTACTTCTATTTCTGCCAGGCAAAAGTTTGCAGGGGTAAATAATGGTTGCAGGTGCACCAAAACTTCTAACACTGCCAGTGCCCGCGATGATGCAAGATATACAACCGCATTGCCATTACTGTTCCAACGTGCCCCGTACAGGCGTGCGCCCATACCATCAAGGGTAGTGATATAATTACAATTAGCAATACGGTAAAGTATCATTTAAACAAAAATTCCGTGCTCTATACGGCCCAGCTCATTAAAAACCATATCAAAGCCGGCAGATGTATCTAAAAAAGTGACAGGTGCTTCACCGTTAAATACAAGGCTTGGTGCTTTTACCCAAAGTTTAAACTTATCCATAGAGCCAAAAACTTCTTCGCCACGAGTGTAAAGGCGGGCAAGTTCAACGGCTTTCTCGGCATACTCGGTTTTAATAATGGCATCATCCTCATAGCGTTGTAAAGTACGCTCAGAGATATGGAGTATGTTAGCCAACTCCTGGATGTTTAAGGATATTTTTTTAGCTAAGGCCAGTAACGCTTTTTTAGGAAAGCCCTGCCGTGCAAGGTTAATAATGTCAAAATCAGAAGAAGATTTTACCCCACCTAACAAATTATAAAACGGGGTTGATGAAGCCTGTGTAATGTACATTGCCATAGGTTCATTAACCTCGTTTTTTGCAGTATGCTTTATTTTATACGACATATATACAAATATATAGCACAAATGTCGCAATAGCAAACTATTCGGCAATAATTAAAAAATAATTTTTCTTGCCTTTTTGCGCTACTAAATACTTGTTATTGATGAGTTTATCGCTTTGATAAATGTCTTCGGCAGTGTTGATCTTTAATTTATTTATAGCAACACCACCACCTTGTATCATTTTTTTAGCCTCACCTTTTGATGCGAATATTGCTGTTTTACCGGCAAGAAGATCTGCAGCGTTTATACCGGCTTCTAATTCTTTTGCATCAATAGTATAATTAGGTACGCCGCTAAATAAAGCTATAACCTCATCATCATTCAATTCGTTTAAAAACTCAATACCAGTATTGCCGAACAAAAACTCAGTAGATTTAATGGCCTTTTCATATTCGGCCTCTCCGTGCACGCGGATGGTAATATCTTTTGCCAATGCCTTTTGTAACACACGGGTGTGCGGTGCTGCGTCCTGCTCAACCTCTAAAGCTTCAATAATATCACGTTCAAACAAGGTAAAAATACGGATGTACGCTTTGGCATCAACGTCGCTGGTATTTAACCAAAACTGGTAAAACTGATATGGCGATGTGCGCTTGGCATCCAGCCATACTGCACCACTTTCGGTTTTGCCGAATTTGGTACCATCTGCTTTTTTTATTAGCTGGGTGGTTAAAGCATAAGCTTCTCCCTGATCTTTCCTGCGGATCAGTTCTGTACCGGTAACAATATTGCCCCATTGGTCGCTGCCGCCCATTTGCAGTACGCAGTTCTTATGTTTCCACAAGTAGTAAAAATCATAGCCTTGTACCAGCTGGTAAGTAAACTCAGTGAAAGACATGCCGGTATCACCCTCCAGGCGTTTCTTAACCGAATCCTTCGCCATCATATAATTTACGGTGAGGTGTTTACCCACATCCCGTATAAAATCTAAAAAAGTGAAGTTTTTAAACCAGTCGTAATTATTTACCATTTCGGCACTGTTGGCGCCGGTATTAAAATCAAGGAAATTTTCCAGTTGCTTTTTTACCGATTCCAGGTTATGCTGCAATACATCTTCAGACAGTAAATTACGCTCCTGCGATTTGCCCGATGGATCGCCAACCATACCGGTTGCACCACCTACCAAGGCATAAGGTTTGTGGCCCGCCCGCTGAAAATGTATCAGGGTCATGATCTGGGTTAAGTGGCCCACATGCAGTGAGTCGGCAGTGGGGTCAAAGCCAATATATCCCGATGCCATACCTTTATTTAACAGGTCCTCGGTGCCGGGCATAATATCATGGAGCATGCCCCTCCAGCGTAATTCTTCAACAAAATTCATTAGTAGTATATCTGTTACAAAAAGGGCAAATATAGCAGAATAATCTGTTGCATGGATGCTTGTGCTAATTGAGTTTTAAAACATTAAACGGTCATAGCTGTCTAATATCTGTAGCACTGATTGTTTTTGTTGCCCTATTTTTGTATTTTGTACCAAACAGGTGATTAGCCCCAGAACCTCTATGAATTTTCTTTCTCATTATTATTTTGACCGGGATACAACAGATTGCTACTTTACTTTAGGTACGGTATTGCCCGATCTTTTAAAAAATGCGGATAAATCGATCATCCTGCACCCCGAAAAGTTAGTACACTCAAACCCCAGTGTTAATTCTATTATAAAAGGCTGGAACAAGCATTTACTTGTTGATAAATTTTTTCATTCGTCCGCGTTTTTTTTAACCCATTCGCATCAGCTAAAAAAGGAACTAACCCCGGCTATTGCAGGCTCACCTGTAAAGCCATTTTTTTTGGGCCATGTTGCTATTGAACTGATCCTGGATAATTTATTGATCACCAACAATGAAATAAACGTTACTGATTTTTATAACCACCTGGATAGCTGTAAGGAAGGTACTATCCGTACGTTTCTGGAATTTGCAGGTATGAAAAACCCGGATGTGTTTTTTAAATTTTATGACGAATTTAAGCGTAGCCGATATTTAAACACGTATATTAATATAGACCAGATCACCTATGCCCTTAAGCGTATTTGCATGCGCGTGTGGAGCAACCCGTTTACCCCGCAACATGAGCAGGATATGACAGACATATTAATTGCTTACAGGTTAAGTATAATGGATGTTTATAAAAGCATTTACCGGGAAATATCGGGCCAGCTGATATAAGTTGCTTCCTGTGAGGGGCAGAGGTATACCAAAACCACTCAAAAATTACAAAAAGTGTCTAATTCTCTTGTTTTTACATTAAATATTATTTTTCCGATAAAAATTATATCCGTACCTTTGCAGTCCCAATTAAGTGTTGGGAAAAAGGAGTAAAATTATTTAATGGCAAAAAAACAAGAAGCAGAAAAAGAATTAAAAGCTAAGGAAGCTGAACTGGGGACAGTTACGGCAACCGCAGAAAAAGAAACTATTGAGTCAGAAGCTGATTCAATATCAATTGAAGAAATCAAATCACAGATCGCATCAGCACCTCGCGAGGATTTCGACTGGGATGCAGATGACAAAAAATTTGGTAACTACAGCGATAGCGACCGTGAGCAATTAGAGAAATTGTATGATGGAACATTCAGTTCAATCACCAAAGGCGAAATTATCTCAGGTACAGTTGTAAATATCAATAACAAAGATGTGGTATTAAACATCGGATTTAAATCTGACGGTTTGGTATCTGTTTCTGAATTCCGTGATACACCAGACCTTAAGGTTGGTGACACAGTTGAAGTATTTGTAGAATCACAGGAAGATGCTAACGGTCAGTTAGTTCTTTCACGTAAACGTGCAAAAACTCAAAAATCATGGGAGCGCATTAATTCAGCTCTGGATAACGATGAGATCATCACAGGTTTTGTTAAGAGCAGAACTAAAGGTGGTTTAATTGTAGATATAATGGGCGTTGAAGCCTTTTTACCAGGTTCACAAATTGACATTAAACCTATCAGGGATTATGACATTTATGTGGGTAAAACAATGGAATTCAAAGTTGTTAAGATCAACCACGAGTTTAAGAACGTAGTGGTATCGCACAAAGTGCTGATTGAAGACGATTTAGAAAACCAAAAAACTGAAATTGTGGCCAAACTTGAAAAAGGCCAGGTATTGGAAGGTACCGTTAAAAACATTACCGACTTTGGTGTATTTATTGACCTTGGTGGTGTTGACGGTTTACTGCACATTACAGATATATCTTGGGGCCGTATTGAGCATCCGAGAGAAGTTCTTGGATTGGATCAGAAGATCAACGTTGTTGTTCTTGATTTTGATGACGAGAAAAAACGTATCGCTTTAGGTTTAAAACAATTAACCCCACACCCTTGGCAGTCATTGGATGAAAACATCCAGATTGGTTCAAGAGTGAAAGGTAAAATTGTTACCGTTGCTGATTACGGCGCTTTCTTAGAAATTATCCCGGGTGTTGAAGGTTTAATTCACGTGTCAGAAATGTCATGGTCTCAAAACCTGCGTAACCCTCAGGAATTCCTTAAAGTAGGTGACGAAGTTGAAGCACAAGTATTAACACTTGATCGTGATGAGCGCAAAATGTCATTAGGTATTAAGCAATTAACTCCTGATCCATGGCAAAATGCCGGCGAGAAATACGCTATCGGTACAACTCACGTTGCTACAGTTAAAAACATGACCAACTTTGGTGTGTTTGTTGAACTTGAAGACGGAATTGACGGATTGATCCACATCTCTGACCTATCATGGTCTAAAAAAGTAAACCACCCTAACGAATTTACTAAGGTTGGCGAAAAATTAGATGTAGTAGTTTTAGAGCTTGATATTGAGAACCGTAAATTAAGCTTAGGCCACAAACAGCTTGAAGAAAACCCTTGGGATACTTTTGAAAGCATCTTCACTATTGATTCAATACATGAAGGTACTGTGATAAAAGTAACTGACAAAGGTGCTATTGTAGCTTTACCTTATGGTGTTGAAGGCTTTGCCCCAACCAAACATTTGGTAAAAGAAGATGGTAAAAGCGTTAAAGCTGAAGAAACTGCTGAATTCAAGATCATTGAATTTAACAAAGAGAACAAGCGTATCGTAATTTCACACTCACGTATATGGGAAGAAGCTCGTGCTGACGCTCGTGTACAGGAATTCGAAAACCGTAAAAAAGAAGCAAAATCTGCTAACAACGCGGTTAAGAAAGTGAAAGAATCTGTAGAGAAATCAACTTTAGGTGACCTTAGCGTACTTGCTCAGTTAAAAGAGCAAATGGAAGGTGCAGAAAGCAAAGCTGCTAAAAAAGCTCCTGCTGCTGCCCCGGCCGCTAAAAAAGCAGAGCCTGAAGCTCCTGCTGCTGAAACTGAAGAAGAAGAAGCTAAATAAGCTTTCGATATTCTAATACAAAGCCCTTCCAAGCAATTGGAAGGGCTTTTTTGTTGCGTTGGATTTTGTGTTGATGGCTACTTAACCGGCTTGGCTTTTACCCCGGTTTGTGATGTTATACTGATCTTACCGGTTTGGTAACCAAAACCACCCTGCATGTTTGTGCCTTCAATATTAATAGTATAGGTTGATGGCTTATCGGCAGCATAAAAGGATAGGGTGGCATTGCCATTTTCGTCGGTGACTAAATTGGGCTCCCAAAATATGGTTGTGCGTGTATCGGGTAAATCATTTTTAACTGCATAACGCGGACTATAAAACTGTTTAGGGAAAAGCATAGGCAACGGCCTAAAAGCCAGGGAACCGGGCGATGTGCGGGTAAATACGCCTGCCCCGCTGCGTGTGGTAATAGTCATAAACGCGTGGACGCCTTCTACCAGTTTTACATCTTTTATATCGTCGGCACCTATATAATTAAAAAATGTCCTTAAAAATCCATTGTAAGAGGTTGAATCACCGGTAACGGCCACACCATAAATACTTTGAACACTTTGCCCGTCAATAAGTACATCAGCAATAAACAAACTCCCTGATACATATTCTGAAGTAGTATGCATTGCAGCTCTCTTAAATACATCACCACTATAATAATTGGTTGTTTTAACACTTTTAAACCTTTGGTATATCAATTCAAATAAGCTTTTTTTGCCTGCGGCAATTAGGTCTTTTTCATTGATCTCCGCCTTTGAATAACCAAACTCATCTCCAATTTTTATTGGTTCTTTTTTAGCCTTAACAATCACCTCTTTTAATAATGTTCCTTTAACATCCTGCGCATTTATACCCGGTAAAGCGGTTTGGTTTGGCCTGTTAAAGTATTTTATCATCAGGCTGTCGCTGCTATGTGCATACCAGGGCGTAAGGCGGTAGTCATTATTGTTTGCAACAGGAGCGGTTTTAAACGGATCTAAAACGATGCCCGCTCCAATTTCCTTGCCTTTTGCATTGTGTACCTTTATAGTATAGGCAATGGTATCAATTAAAGGCAGGTTCTCAAATACAAACCGCCCATTCTCATTGCTTAGGGTATCAATAAGTATTACTCCGTACTTTTTGCTTGAAGCAAACAGGCTAACCTTTGCATTTGCAATGGGTTTTTTAAAGAAGTTTTCCAGTTTGCCCGAGATCCTGCTGTCAATCCCGGCTTCAAACTTAGGCGGAGTAGTGGGCGTTCCTTTCCAGTCATAGCCGGTCCATCCCTGGGTAAGCATCAGGTTGTCAAGCGCTTTTTCCATATTTATGCCACCCTGACTGAAATACCATCCCGGTTCTTCTACATTGCCTTTAAGCTCAGAAGTGAGCAGGAAACGGCTTGCTATATTGTCGTTGTAGGTTTTGTCAGTTACAGCACCATCATCCGTTACCGAAACTGAGAAATTACCAGGTACAGGTTTACCTGTTTTATCCTTTACACTAACGTTAACAGCAATACTGTCTTTAGGCTGATAGGTATTTTCACTATTGCTAAGGGTTAGCTGCAGCTGGTCATGCAGGTTAACAAATATGCGGCGCTCGTTAACGGGCTGGTTAAGATCACTCAGTATCATAAAGCTTACAATGCCCGTATTAAATTTGTTTTTAGCTATACGCAGGTTGTTAAATCCATTATCTAAATTAAAAGCTGTACCAAAATGAATCACGTCTTTTGATTGTGCTATTAGCGTGTAGCTCTTTTTTGCAGCCGCGATATCCGGGGTGGCAGTAATATATATATTAACCGAATCGGCCCGGCTAATATTATCAACCCGGATGGCTATACCTGCAGCTTTGGGCAGGGGGAGATCAACCGTTTTGGTGGTGCCATCAGCCGTGGTAATGCTGGCTGTGTATTTTTCACCGGCCTGTGGCAGTAGCATAAAATTACCCATGCCGTTATGCAAGGCTTGAAAAGTGGTTACCTCTTCATTTTTGCTATCGCGGATGCTGCCTTTAATGGCCAGGCTTTTACCATCATCGCCAATAATTTTAAAGCCAACCTTATTGTATAACCCCACTACCATATTGCCCCCTTCGGGCATAAACTGCAGATCGATATTTTGTGCCGGGCCGTTAGGGTAAAAAGGAATATTTAGTTTGCTGTTTTTACCGGCTTTATCTGTGATAACTAAGGTGAGATTAGTATTATCTGTTTTAGTGGGCAGTATAAAACTGGTATTAAAAGCGCCGGCATCTGAGGTGGTGTGGTTTGTACGTATCAGTGTTTTGTTCCCTGCGGTTAGTTTAATTTCCACATCACGATATGGAATAACCTTGCCATCCAGGTCATTCATTTGAATAGCTAAATTAACCTGGTTGCCCGTGGCGGTGGTTTTTACCGTATGCTGCTCGTTAACCATCCAACTGCCCTGCTGCGAAGGCTTACCTATATAAAACTGCTTATTAAAAAAGGTTCTCTGGTCAAAATTCTGCATCCAACCGGTATAAGCCCTTATCTTATAACTACCATCGGTTACCCTATTATCAAGCACAAAATAACCCTGCCCTAATCCTGCTGAGAGCGGTATTACCAGTTGGGTAATTAACCTGCTGCTATCATTAATAAGCTCAACATACAGCTTACTGCTTAAAACCGACGCTGTATAACTGGCAGAAGTAAGCAGGTAACCCTTGAACCAAAGTGTATCACCTACAGAATAATATGGCTTATCAAAATGAAGGTATAACTTCTCTGATGGCATTTTTTCAAAGTAGCTTTCGGTGGTTTTTATGAGTTTGTTTACCGCAGGGTTCTCCTGACTATAAACTTTGTTGCTGATAATGCCTGTTAACAAAATGCAGGTTAGAAACAGCATGTAGAAATTAAATTTCATAGATAAGGTTAGATTGTGTGGGTAATTTAACTGTTTGACTTGAAAAATTCTATAAGTTTATTCTGTTTGATAAATTAATTTGTATACGCTAAACACCAAACAATTTTTTACCTTTGCCCAAATCCACCCATACGATGCAAAATCTAACGCTGCTCGACGGTCAGAAATTTCAAATCACAATTCAGCGTTTATGTCGTCAGTTAATTGAAAATCATAACGATTTTTCCCGCTCAGTTTTAATAGGGATACAGCCGCGTGGCATTTATCTGGCTAAGCGTGTAGCAGATGAACTGCGCAAAATATTACCTGAAAGTACAATTGAGCAAGGCGACCTGGACATTACCTTTTACCGCGATGATTTCCGCAGGCGCGATTCACCGCTGGTTCCTAATCAAACCAAAATAGATTTTATTATTGAAGGTAAAAAGGTGATCATGATGGATGATGTGCTTTGGACCGGCCGTACCATTCGTGCTGCTATGGATGCCATGCAGGCATTTGGCAGGCCCGAAAAGGTAGAGCTGCTGACACTGGTAGATCGCCGTTATTCAAGACATATACCCGTTGCGGCAGATTATGTAGGTATTGAGGTAGATTCCATTGCATCGCAAAAAGTTGTAGTAAGCTGGAAGGAAACCGACGGCGAAGACAGGATAGTACTGGTATCGGAAGCAAAGTGATTTCGAATTTTCGATTTTGGATTTGAAATTAGAATAACAAAGCGTCATTGCGAGGAACGAAGCAATCTCACGATAGAAGGTAATAAATAGGCATACAGAAAATAAATAAATCCGATATCGCAAATCCGATATCCGAAATAGAAAAACATGGCTCTTAGCACACGGCATTTATTAGGTATAAAAGACTTGAACCGGGCAGATATCGACCTGATATTTGAAACGGCCGATAATTTTAAAACGGTTTTAAACAGGCCAATAAAAAAGGTGCCATCATTACGTGATGTTACCATTGCCAATATCTTCTTTGAAAACTCAACCCGTACCCGTTTATCTTTTGAGCTGGCCGAGAAAAGGTTGTCTGCAGATGTGGTTAATTTCGCGGCGTCGTCCTCATCTGTTAGTAAAGGCGAAACCCTAATTGATACCGTAAACAACATATTGGCCATGAAGGTAGATATGGTAGTAATGCGTCACCCTTATGCCGGTGCCGGTATCTTTTTATCAAAACACGTAAAAGCCCAGATAGTAAATGCCGGCGACGGCGCGCACGAACATCCCACACAAGCTTTATTAGATGCTTTTTCAATAAGGGAGAGATATGGTGAGGTAGCAGGTAAAAAAGTAGTGATAGTTGGAGATATTCTGCACTCGCGTGTGGCGCTATCAAATATTCTTTGCCTGAAACAATTAGGTGCCGAGGTTATGGTTTGCGGCCCAACCACATTGATCCCAAAATACATTGGCGCGTTAGGTGTTAAGGTTGAGCATAACTTAATAAAAGCCCTTAACTGGTGCGATGTAGCCAACATGTTGCGCATTCAAATGGAGCGCCAGGATATTAAATACTTCCCGTCGTTACGTGAATATACCATGCTTTACGGTTTAAATAAACAGATCCTGGATGGCCTCGACAAAGAGATCACCGTTATGCACCCCGGCCCAATAAACCGTGGTGTAGAAATTACCAGTGACGTTGCCGATAGTAAGCAATCCATCATCCTTGATCAGGTAGAGAATGGCGTGGCTATCAGGATGGCGGTGCTGTATCTGCTGGCGGGGCAGGCAGGGTAATGGTTATCCATTATTGTTAATTATAGTATCAAGGTGTTCCGTTTTTGTTCCGCTTTGTTCCGCTTTTAGCGGAACGGAACAGTTGGCCAATAGTATACTATTTCAGCATCTTTTTCGCCGCTTCTTCACCATTAGTTAAAGCGGCTTCAACAGTACCCATTGCTACACCCTGGTACAAATATTCGCCACAAAAATAAATTGTATCGCTTATAGGCGTATTTAAAAGCTTTCGGGCTTGTGGCGCTTCAACGGTATCATAAGCATAGGAGCCGCGGGTAAATGGATCTGCTGTCCAGTTCATTATCTTGCAGGCTATCAGTTTGCTCTTTAACTCATTCATATCACGGTTAAAAATATTTGCTAACGATTGTAGTCCCTGTTCTAATATTTCTTCATCAGGCATAGCTATCTTATCTGCTGCTGCCGGGCCGCCTATCCAGCCTGTGAATACTTTTGATTGGTCGGGCAACTGCGTCCACCATGTAGGGATCTCTTCGTCAGAGAACAGGTACCCCATCTTTTCTACATCCTTACCTGTCATCGCCTTTGTTTTTTTGTCGAGCCAAAAAGCGTCGGTAAATTCCAGCAATATTTTTATTACAGCGCCAAAGCCCATTTGTTGTATCGCCCGGCCGTACTCCGGAATTTCAGGATGAAAGGTTACTGCACCTTGTTCTTCTTTATCAGCCTGTAAAACACCAAGGGGCATTGCTATCAAAATTTGTTCGGCTTCATATGTTGCACCATCTTCACAAATGGCTTTAACATTTCCTTTTTTCCAGCGGATCTCTTTTACAACAGAGCTCAGCAACACCTCACCACCTTTTGCCTCACACTCGTTAACCAGGTAATTGATCATAGAACAATACCCGCCATTTACCCGGTGCTGGGCATTTTCCTCCTCGTGCTGCCACTCTTTGCGTAATGCAGAAGTACTGGCCTTATGTGGGTCGGCGGTGTCATAGCCGGATACGAATTTCCATGCGGAGTCACGTAGCTCCGCATATTTATCACCAGGGAACTCCATTTGCAAAAAGTTGTAAATATCAGTATCCTCTTGCAGCTCATTCAGCTTTTTAATAAGCAGGTCCCAGCCCTCTATTATCATACTATTTTCCTCAAATCTGCCTTTTTCATAACGCCACATTTCGGCATCGGCAGAACGATAGGGGAGTTTGGCCTCTTTCAATAACTTGAGGGTAACAGGCAGGTCGCCATGTACAAATTCGGCACCCAGTTCGGTCTGGTTAAAAAAGGTGGTATCGTTTAAGGTATAAATACGCCCGCCGGTGCGGTTACGTGCTTCTAATACGGTAACTGCTTTGCCGGCTTTGCACAGGGTATGTGCCGCCATTAAACCGGCGGCCCCGGCTCCAATTATAAGGACAGTATTTTTCATAAAATAGGTAATGCAATTTAAAGGGAATAGTTGTAAGGTGCAAATAGCCTCACCTAAATCCTCTACAAAGGAGAGGACTTTAAAATTTAATTCCCCTCTCATTTGGAGAGGGTCGGGGTGAGGCTTCTTCGCCAGCGGGGTGAATAAACTTGCAGCCCCGCAAAAGCCAAGTATTTACATAAGGCTTTAATAAATGTTTGTATTATTTTAGCGCAGGGTATTACAGGCAATATTATACCCTTATAGCATGAAGGATTATTTTAAAGTTGACGAGTGGAAGATCATAGAAGATGGCTTTGACCCACATTACAATAAAGTTGCTGAGAGCGTATTTAGTCTGGGCAATGGCCGGATGGGGCAGCGGGCCAACTTTGAGGAAGCTTACAGTGGTGATACCCTGCAGGGAAACTACGTTGCCGGCGTTTACTATCCCGATAAAACCCGTGTAGGCTGGTGGAAAAACGGCTACCCTGAATACTTTGCCAAAGTTTTAAATGCCGCCAACTGGATAGGTATTGACGTTTGGATAGGTGATGAACAACTCGACCTGGCCAAATGCGAAGTGCTCAATTTCCGCCGGGAACTGAATATGAAAAAGGGTTATCTGAAACGGAACTTCCGCGCCAGAACTGCTTCGGGCAAAGAAGTGGAGGTTGAGGCGATCCGCTTTTGCAGCATGGCCGATGACGAGACCGGGGTTATTAAATATACCATCACCCCTGTAAATTTTGAGGGAGAGATAACATTGACCCCCTTTATTGATGGCGACATTGTAAACAAGGATTCTAATTACGACGAGAAATTTTGGGACGAGGTAAAAAAAGAGGTCAGTCATGATAACGGTTTTGTGCAGCTGCGCACAAAAAAGACCGGCTTTGAGGTAGCTACTGCAATGAAGTTTACGGTGTTGCAGAATGGTATCCCTGTTGAATTTGAATCGGCACCTGTCCAAAAGGAGAAATATATAGCAGCTGAAATTAAGCTGCAGGCCAGTCAAGGACAAAGCATTACGCTAATAAAATACGCGGCCAATCTTTCATCGCAAAATTATGGGGCAGATGAACTGGCAGAAAAAACGGCCGATATTTTAACTATCATCAGCAACAAAGGCTTTGATACCATGCTGGCCGAACAAGCCGCTGCCTGGGCCGATAAATGGCAATATAACGATATTATTATTGAGGGCGATGCCGCTGCACAGCAGGGAATCCGCTTTAACATATTCCAGTTGAACCAAACCTATACCGGTGAGGATGACAGATTAAACATTGGTCCGAAAGGTTTTACCGGCGAAAAATATGGCGGCTCTACTTATTGGGACACGGAAGCATATTGTGTGCCTTTCTACCTCGCCACAGCTGAACCTAAAGTAGCCCGTAACCTGTTATTATACCGCTATAAGCAATTAGGCAAGGCTATAGACAATGCCAAACTCTTAGGCTTTAAAAACGGAGCTGCATTATACCCCATGGTTACTATGGATGGTACCGAATGCCATAACGAGTGGGAAATTACTTTTGAAGAGATCCACCGCAATGGGGCAATAGCTTATGCTATTTATAACTACACCCGCTACACCGGCGATGAAGCTTATTTGGCAGATTACGGACTGGAAGTGCTTATTGCTATATCCCGTTTCTGGGCGCAGCGCATTACCTGGTCGGCCGAGCGGAATTTATATGTGATGCTGGGTGTTACCGGGCCAAACGAGTACGAGAACAACATAAATAACAACTGGTACACCAGTACTATTGCTATCTGGTGTTTAAAATATACGCTGGAGGTTATTGGTAAAGTAAAAGATACAAAAGCCGCTAAATACAATGAGCTTATTGGCAAAATTGCATTCAACGAAGAAATGGAATGTGAAAGGTTTGCGGATATTATCGCTAAAATGTATTTCCCTTATGATGATAAGCTGCAGATATTTTTACAGCAGGACGGTTACCTGGATAAGGAACAAATACTGGTTAAAGACCTGCCTGCTACAGAACGCCCGCTGGTGCAAAAATGGAGCTGGGACAGGATCCTGCGATCGGTATTTATTAAACAGGCCGATGTATTGCAGGGACTTTACTTTTTTGAGGATAACTACGATATGGATACCATCCGTCGTAATTTTAATTTTTATGAACCGAGAACGGTGCATGAGTCGTCACTCTCGCCTTGCGTACACGCGATATTAGCGGCTAAGCTGGGCGATGTAGACAAAGCCTATGAGTTTTACCTGCGGACTTCCCGGTTGGATATAGACGACTATAATAACGATACCGACGATGGTTGCCACATTACCTCAATGGCCGGCACCTGGATGGCAGTAGTTGAAGGTTTCGGCGGGATGCGGGTAAAGGATGGTGTGTTATCGTTTAATCCGCTATTACCACCAAAATGGAACGCGTTTTCTTTCCAGGTAGGTTTTAGAGGAGCATTACTGAACGTGAGGGTGAGTAGGGAAGGAATTAATATCAAAAATACATCCGACCAAAAGATTACTGTAAAAGTTTACGGCGCAGCGCATAATATAAATGCGAATGACGCGGTACTTGTTAAATCAAACGAAATTTGAATGCCTGACCATAAATTAATTATATACCAACTGCTGCCCCGCCTATTCGGCAATACTAATACAACCAACAAAATCTATGGTTCGGTTGAGGAGAACGGTGTTGGCAAACTGAATGACATAACCGATAAGGCCCTTACAGAAATTCAAACAATGGGTTTTAGCCACGTTTGGTACACCGGAGTTATTGAGCACGCCACCATGACGGATCATTCGGCATTCGGCATAAAAACTGACGACCCCGATGTGGTAAAAGGCCGGGCAGGTTCGCCGTATGCTATAAAAGATTATTATGATATAGCGCCGGATCTGGCGGTAGATGTGGATAACCGGATCAGCGAATTTAAGGAACTGATTGACCGGACGCACAAAAGCGGAATGAAAGTTATTATTGATTTTGTGCCTAACCACGTGGCGCGTACCTATGCATCAGATGCCAAACCAGCAGGTGTGCGGGATTTTGGTGAGGACGATGATAATACTATGCATTTTGCGCCCTGTAATGATTTTTACTACATGCCCTGCTATCCCTTTGTAGTACCCGGAGGTTACAACCCCGGTGGCGATGAGTTTAAATCTCCGCTAAAGGACGGCAAGTTTGATGAGTTCCCGGCTAAAGCAACGGGTAATGATGTATTTAATCCGGCTCCGGGGATTAACGATTGGTTCGAGACCATCAAACTAAATTATGGCGTTTATTATCTCGACGGTAAAAGATCATACTTTGATCAAATACCACCCCTGTGGAACAAAATGCACCATATACTAAGCTATTGGGCTGATATGGGGGTTGATGGTTTCCGCTGCGATATGATAGAAATGGTGCCGGTTGAGTTCTGGGCATGGCTCATCCCCAGGTTAAAGGAAGTTTATCCCGGCCTTATTTTCATCGGCGAAGCCTACGATAAAAATCAATATTGCAATTACATACAGAATGGCCGGTTCGATTATCTGTACGACAAAGTTGGCCTATATGATGCTATCCGCAGGCTTACCTGTAACGAGCCGGGCGCCAACACCTGGCAAATAAATGATGTTTGGAATAACCATACCCGTGATATTGACCAGCATATGCTGCGTTTTATGGAAAACCACGATGAACAACGTATAGCCAGTAATAATTTTGCAGGCGATGCATTCCTGGCCGTGCCGGGTATGATAGTGAGTGCTACATTAGCCACGGGGCCGGTAATGATCTATTCGGGGCAGGAGGTAGGCGAACCTGCTGCAGGTGCATCCGGTTTTAGCGGCGATGATGGGCGCACCACTATTTTTGATTATTGGGGCGTACCCGGGCATCAAAAATGGTTAAATAACGGCAAGTTTGATGGAGGGCAATTATCGGCACAACAAAAAGAACTGCGCGGCTTTTACAGCAAGCTCCTTAACACGGTTAAAGGAAATGAGGCCCTGCGAAACGGCAGCTTTTATGAATTGATGATAGCCAATGAGCAGCAGCCGGGTTTTGACACCATGTTGTATACTTATTTGCGCTATACTTCGCACCAGCGCGTGCTGGTTATTGTTAACTTTAGCCGGCAGGACAAGTCTATCAAACTAAAACTGCCCGATGATCTTTTAAGTAAATGGAATTTACAAGGTGAGGTGATTTTTACAGATCTGTTAAGTAATAAAGTTTTTAAAACTAATAATATGCAAGCAGGTGTGGATATAACAGTGCATGCTGCAAGCGGTTTATTGCTAAATTTGTAATTCTTTTAAAAATTAAAAAGCCAATAGCTTTTTGGCTTAATTATCGCTTGGATATTCATTAATAAATCGTTTATTAGCTACTTAACACTTAGCCGACTTAATAATTGTGCTTTATACAGTTTTGATCTGTAATAAAGTATTTGAACTTTTTGTATTTTTTATGGAATCAAACGTACCAAATCCAAACCCTGAGCTTTTGACAGCCAAGCTTTTAGAAGCCGATGAGCTGATGGAAGATGAAGAGTTTCATCATTTAAATAACCCTGCGGAGGGAATAAAACCTATTGTAAAAAAATACCTGGGTACCCCAAATCACGCGGAACAACTGGGGAATAAATTCTACTTTACTGATGGCGATGCCAGTGTTGAAGTTATAGTAGCCACAAACGAAATTATCCGCATACGGTTAGCACCCCACAGTGTTTTTTTAGATGATTTTTCATATGCCGTTCCCAAATTGCCGCATCAGGCAGTTGAATTTACCTTGTTTGAAAATGAGAAGGAATTCAGGGTAAGTACACCGGCTGTTAATTGCCATATTCGCAAACTGGATTTTTTTATATCTTTTTCTGATAAAAATGATCATTTAACCAGTTCTGATGCTGTGCAAATGCATTGGGAAGAGAATACCCAATTTGGTGGTTACTATGTATTCTGTACTAAAACCTGCCATGATCAGGAAAGCTTTTTTGGCTTGGGAGATAAAGCGACCGAGTTTAACCTGCGCGGTAAGCGTCTTGTTAACTGGAATACAGATGCTTATTCATTCAGCTTTAACCAGGACCCGCTTTACCGCTCAATCCCGTTTTATATTAGCGTTAATGAAGGTATAGCCCATGGTATTTTCTTTGATAATACCTTTAAAGCGCACTTTGATTTTGGCGCAGAAGACCGAACTAAAACCAGTTTTTGGTCTGATGGTGGCGAACTGCAATATTACTACATCCACGGGCCGCATATGATGGATGTGGTAAAGAACTATCACTTGCTTACCGGTACGCATCCTATGCCTCCGCTTTGGGCGCTGGGCTATCATCAGTGCCGCTGGAGCTATTATCCCGAGAATAAAGTAAAGGTTATTGCCAATGGCTTTCGTCAAAACAGGATACCATGTGATGGTATTTACCTGGATATTGATTATATGGATGGTTACCGTTGCTTTACATGGAGCCCCAAATACTTCCCTAATCCAAAGAAAATGATAGCTGAACTGGCTTCGGCAGGTTTTAAAACGGTGGTTATTATTGATCCGGGCATCCGTGTGGATGATAACTATTGGGTATTTAAAGAAGGTAAAGAGAAAAGATATTTTTGCCGCCGCAGCGATGATTACTTTATGGAAGGCCATGTTTGGCCGGGCCGTTGCCAGTTCCCTGATTTTACCAACCCGGAAGTACGCGAGTGGTGGGGCGATCTGTTTGATGACCTGGTAGAAACAGGTGTTGCCGGCGTTTGGAATGATATGAACGAGCCTGCTGTGTTTGGTTCAGGCACTTTCCCTGATGATGTGCGCCACCAGTATGATGGTTACCGCGGATCGCATCGTAAAGCGCATAATGTTTATGGTATGCAAATGGTACGGGCTACTTATGAAGGTTTGCGCAAGCAAATGAAAAATAAGCGCCCATTTACTATAACCCGCGCGGGCTACTCAGGCGTTCAGCGTTATTCATCCGTTTGGACTGGCGATAACGTGGCATCATGGGAACACCTTAAATTGGGAAATATTCAGTTACAACGCTTATCGGTTTCTGGTATTTCTTTCTGCGGGACTGATATAGGTGGTTTTAGCGGCGAGCCTGATGGGGAACTGTTTACCCGTTGGATACAAATGGGCGCTTTTTCACCGTTCATGCGTGCACACTCTGCAGGTGATACCAAAGAGCGCGAGCCATGGAGTTTTGGTGAACCATACACCTCCATCAACCGTAAATTTATAGAGCTGCGTTATCGCTTATTACCATACTTATACTCCGCTTTTTGGGAGCATCACCGTTACGGATTCCCTATATTGAGGCCTGTGGTAATGCTTGAGCAGGATACAATGGCTAATCATTTCCGCCAGGACGAATTTACTTATGGCGATAAAATACTTATTTGCCCTGTATTAGAACCAGGCCAGCAAAGCCGTAAGGTATATTTACCTAAAGGTACATGGTACAACTGGTGGAGCTTAGAGGTAGTTGAGGGTGGTAAAGAGGTAATTGTGCCCACACCTTTAGATGTCATTCCGTTATTTGTTAAAGCGGGATCAGTAATACCCGAATATCCGATAATGCAATACACCGGCGAGCGTGAAATTGAGGAAGTTAAACTGAATATTTACTATAGCGGTTATGAGGTAAATTCTTTTCTGTTTGAAGATTATGGCGAAACATTTGCCTATGAGCAGGATATTTACCTGGAGAAGAAATTTGTAGTAAAGGGCACAGCCGATAAATTGACTATACAGCAAAGCATGGAAGGTTTATATACGCCACGTTATGAAGGTTATCACTTTAAAATAAACGGCTTACCATTTAAACCATCAAAAGTGGTGGCCGATGGTAAGGATATTGCCACTATAAGTTCTAATCCTGATAAGACATATGAGTTTAAGTTTAGCAAGAACTTTAAGCAAATAGAGATATTCAAATAAGAAAAAGGCAGTTTTAAACTGCCTTTTTTGTTTAATATAAACATCTATCCGTATTGTATGTTCAATAATGATATATTTGAATAACAGGGATTTTTCCCGCAACCAATTAACCTGAGCGCTCAAGCGCTACATATTATGGCAAAGCAAACTAAGAAACCCGCTGCTGAATTAACAGAATCTAAACCTATAAAGGCTAAAAAAGAAACCAAGCCAAAAACTGACAAAGGTGCCTGGCCGGAATCTGAGGATATTACAACATCTAAAAAGCCGGTTGCTAAAAAAAACACATCGGCCAAAAAGTCTGTCCCTGTTGAGATCATTGAAAATAATGAGATGAAATCTGTTGAACCGTATAGCCGTTTTACTGATTTTGACATCGACCTGTTTAAATCTGGCAAGCATTTTAAGCTTTATGAAAAACTGGGTTCGCACGTGGTTGAGTATAAAAACGTTGTGGGTACTTATTTTGCTGTTTGGGCGCCAAATGCACAGTACGTATCAGTAATTGGCAATTTTAATGGTTGGAACAAGGGTTCACACACCTTAAACTACCGCTGGGATGCCTCTGGTATTTGGGAGGGCTTTATTCCAAATGTTGGTGTTGGCGAAACTTATAAATATTACATCAAATCATCTACCGGTGAAGACCTGGAAAAGGCAGATCCGTTTGCCCTGCGCTGGGAGCTTCCGCCGCATACGGCATCAATTGTTGCCGATACTTATTATGAGTGGGATGATAAACAGTGGATGGCCGATCGTTATCAATACACCGCTTTAGATAAGCCATATTCGGTATACGAAATGCATATTGGCTCATGGGCCCGCAGTCCGGAGAGTCCCGATGAATTTTTGAGCTATAGGCAGCTTGCCGATACATTGGTGCCTTACGTTAAGGAAATGGGCTTTACACACGTAGAGTTTATGCCGGTTATGGAGCACCCTTATTATCCAAGCTGGGGATATCAAATAACGGGTTTCTTTGCCGCCTCATCCAGATACGGCACCCCGCAGGACCTTATGTACCTTGTTGAGCAATTTCACAAAGCCGGGATAGGGGTAATATTAGACTGGGTACCTTCGCATTTCCCGGGTGATGCACACGGGTTATATAATTTTGATGGTACGCATTTATACGAGCATGCCGATGTGCGTAAAGGGTTCCATCCCGACTGGAAATCATACATATTTAATTACGGCCGTAATGAGGTCCGCGCGTTTTTAATAAGCAACGCATTATTTTGGCTGGAGCGCTACCATATTGATGCGTTACGTGTAGATGCGGTAGCTTCAATGCTTTACCTTGATTATTCGCGCAATCATGGCGAGTGGGAACCAAACGTTTTTGGCGGGAATGAAAATTTAGAAGCGATATCCTTCCTCAAAGAATTTAACGCCACAGTTTACAGCAACTTCCCGGATGTGCAGACGATTGCCGAAGAATCAACCTCGTTTACAGGTGTGAGTCGCCCGGTTTATACAGGTGGTTTAGGTTTTGGAATGAAATGGATGATGGGCTGGATGCATGATACTATTGATTATTTCTCACACGACCCTATATATCGCAGGTATCACCAAAACCAGTTTACGTTTAGTTTGATATATGTCTTTACAGAAAACTTTATGCTGCCGTTCTCGCATGATGAGGTAGTGTATGGTAAAGGTTCAATGTTAGGGAAAATGCCGGGCGATGACTGGCAGCGTTTTGCCAACTTGCGCTTAATGTATAGCTATATGTTCACTCATCCCGGAAGCAAATTATTGTTTATGGGCGGCGAGTTTGGGCAAAGCGCTGAGTGGGACTACCGGAAATCATTAGATTGGCATTTGCTGCAATATGAGAGCCATCAGGGGATAAAAGAAACGGTAAAGGCACTAAATACCTTGTACAAAACCGAACCTGCACTTTATGAAAAAAGCTTTGACTGGACAGGCTTTGAATGGGTAGATGCCAGCAATTTAAATGACTCGGTTATAGCTTACATCCGTAAGGGGATTGATAAAGAAAACGACCTGCTTATCGTATTTAATATGACCCCGGTTCCGCATTATAATTATCGTGTAGGCGTGCCTGCAGCGGGTGAGTGGCAGGAAGTATTCAACTCAGACCACGAAAAATATTGGGGCGGTGGATTGATTAATTTCGACCCTATTGCATCTGAACCGGAAGCATGGCATGGTAAGGATAATTCAATCAGCATTACTACTCCGCCATTAGGCACAGCTATATTTAAGAAAGTAAGTGCTAAACAATTAGAAACTAAGAAGGTAAAATCAGCCAAGGCTAAATAAATACTGACAATATGAGCGGAAAGTTTTTTTACTTATACCTTATTGGCGGCACTGTTGCCCTGGCATTATTAATATACGAAATAATTGCCGCTTACCCCAATGTTAAAAGCCAGGGTGCGTTATTTTATATTTTACCCACAGTGCTGTTATACTACATGGCCTATAAAACGTATCATGTAAAAAAGGACGGGGAGTTGATGTAAGGTTATTTCGGCGATTTTCGGTGAGGACACCGAAAAGGAGAATATTTCCGGGGTGGCGGTGTCCTCACCGCCACCTTGCTTAACGAAAAGTAAGTCGGTTGTTTTCGGTGGGGACACCGAAAAGGAGAGAAAGTTATTCTCGGGTGGCGGTGTCCTTACCGCCACATTGCTTAGCGAAAAGTAAGTCGGTTATTTTCGGTGGGGACACCGAAAAGGAGAGAAAGTTATTCTCGGGTGGCGGTGTCCTTACCGCCACCTTGCTTAACGAAAGGTAAGTCGGTTATTTTCGGTGAGGACACCGAAAAGGAGAAAAAGTTATTCCGGGTGGCGGTGTCCTCACGCCACATTGCTTAACGAAAAGTAAGTCGGTTATTTTCGGTGGGGACACCGAAAAAGAAAAAAGCTATTTCCGGTGGCGGTGTCCTCACCGCCACATTGCTTAACGAAATATAGGTCGGCGATTTTCGGTGGGGACACCGAAAAGAAAAATTATTCCCGGTGGCGGTGTCCTCACCACCACCTTGCTTAAAAAGTATCCCTATAATCTGTTAACCAATCAAATCGTTTATCTTCTTGTTCGTAAAATGAGCAGGATGAAAAATAATATTCATTAGGATCAGTCACTAAATTCCAATGGGCTTGCAATGGATTTAAATGCATGTAGTTTAACTTTTGTTCTACTACTTCTTTATCATGCATTATTTTACTTAACCCTTTCTTTTGCCAGAACTGATGTTCCCTGTCATCACCGGGGATCTTGAATTTGTTTAATAAATGGTTTGAGTAGCTGAGCTCTTCTAAGAACTGATGCCCGGTAAATTTCATAAAACTTATATATGGCATTTCTTTTCCGTTCAAAGCAATGTTTTCCCAAATAATGTGAATGTGATTCGGCATTATTACAAACCCATATACTTTTAATTTATTCTTTTTGATGAGATAGATAAGGCTATCTATAACAATATGCTTAAACCTATCTGTATTGATAAGTGGCACCCAATCAACTATGGCAACGGTATAAAAGTAAACCACGTTTAATTCCATAAACTAAAGTAATAATTATTTGCTTCAGGAAACTAAAAGATACAGGCAGGCTATAAACAGCAAAGCCTCCCGAAACTCGGGAGGCTTTGCAATATAAAGGCTTGTTTAATTAAATTTTGCCGATCTCTTGAACTAAGTCGATCAGTTTGTTTGAGTAGCCCCATTCGTTATCGTACCATGATACAACTTTAACAAAGTTGTCATTTAAAGCGATACCAGCTTTTGCATCAAATATTGATGTGCGTGAATCACCTTTAAAATCTTCAGATACTACATCATCTTCGGTATAACCTAAAATTCCTTTAAGTTCGCCTTCTGATGCTGTTTTCATTGCAGCTTTGATCTGCTCATAAGAAGCACCTTTTTTCAAACGTACAGTTAAGTCAACTACAGAAACGTCAGCAACCGGAACACGGAATGACATACCTGTTAATTTACCTTTAAGATCAGGGATAACCAAAGTTACCGCTTTAGCAGCACCTGTTGATGAAGGGATGATGTTTTGGTAAGCACCACGGCCACCTCTCCAGTCTTTAGCAGACGGGCTATCAACAGTTTTTTGAGTTGCAGTTACAGCGTGTACTGTGCTCATTAAACCTTCTTCAATACCAAAAGAATCATTTAATACCTTAGCGATAGGTGCTAAACAGTTGGTAGTACATGATGCATTTGATACAATAGTTTGATCAGCTTTTAATTCTTTATGGTTAACACCCATTACAAATGTAGGGGTATCATCTTTTGCAGGGGCGCTCATAACAACTTTCTTAGCACCTGCATCAATGTGTTTTTGTGCAGTTTCCTGTGTTAAAAATAACCCGGTCGACTCGATAATTACTTCCGCGCCAACTTCGTTCCATTTAAGGTTCGCAGGGTCTTTTTCAGCAGTAACACGGATGGTTTTACCGTTTACTACCAAGTGGCCGCCTTCAACAGCAATAGTGCCTTTGAATGGTCCGTGGGTTGAGTCGTATTTTAACATGTAAGCCATGTAATCTGGCTCAACAAGGTCATTAATACCAACAACTTCAACGCCTTCTCTTTCAATTGCAGCTCTGAAAGCTAAACGGCCGATACGGCCAAAGCCGTTAATTCCTATTTTCATGATTTTCTAATTTTTATTTGAATAATACGATAATAAATTGTTTATAGGTTCTTTAATAATAGCAGCTATTTTAACACCTGCACCTTCGGCTGTCTCATACAGGTGCTCCTGAAAATTTGACGCTACCGAGCCTGCAAAATGTACAGGGGCATTGGGGTGCTGCTTTTGTAAGGGTAGTATATATGTATCAATCAGCTTACCAAAGCCGGTTTTTATGATATTACCCAGGTAAGCATCATCTTTGTTATCTAAATAGAAATCGCTGAATGAGCTTAAGAACAACGCTGGCTGTTTTTGGCGATATACTTTTTCCAGCAAGGTTTTGCGATCGGCATCATAGCGGTGTATAAACTTTTTCCGCAGGTTAGCAGGTAGTGTTTCACTCATAAAGCTTTTTATCAGCTGCCTGCCCAGCCAATTGCCTGAACCTTCATCAGCTAATATATAACCCAAACCATAATTATTTGGTGTAACCTTTTTTCCGTCATACCAGGCAGCGTTTGATCCGCTTGCACAAATACTTACAATACCGGGGTTATTGCGGCAACAGGCAATAGCAGCAGCTGCTATATCATGATCAACGCTGATCTTTGCAAATTTAAAAAATGAAGCTAAGGCGTTATAAATTACCTGCTTTAACTCATCTGATGATGCACCGGCACCAAAAAAATAAATTCGTTTTATTTCTTCAGCGTGATGAATGAGGTTAATGTTTTTGTTAAGCAGTTGCGTGATGTATTTCTCATCATTAAAATAGGGATTGATGGCATTTGTGTTAAAAGAGGCTACAGTACGTCCCTTGTAGGCCAGCCGCCAGCCGGCATTGTTTGATCCACTATATACAACTGCAATCATTTATATAGATAATATTTCTGACATCTGCATCAAGTCTTCTTCTAACTTAAACTGATGATGATTTAGCGCTTCTTCAAGGCTTGTCAATTTAATATGGTTGGCTTCAAGGCCCACCATCATTTGTGTTTTACCGGCAATTAGCGCATTTACAGCAGCAAACCCTAAACGGCTTCCCAAAATCCTGTCAAATGCCGATGGGCTGCCCCCGCGTTGCAAGTGGCCTAATATAGTAACTTTTATATCGTAAAATTTAACCTGTTTTTTAACTGCCTCTGCTACATCATAAACGCCGCCGCTCTTATCACCTTCGGCAACAATCACAATGCTTGACGATTTTTTGTTGTATTGGCCGGCCTTTAAGTTATCAATCAAATTCTCAATAGCTGTGGCCCTTTCAGGCAACAGGATAGCCTCTGCTCCGCATGATATACCGGCACGTAAAGCAATAGCCCCCGAGTCGCGGCCCATTACTTCAATAAAAAACAAACGGTCATGCGCATCGGCAGTGTCGCGAATTTTATCAATTGCTTCAATAACAGTGTTGGTAGCTGTATCAAACCCAAGGGTATAGGTTGATCCGTAAAGGTCATTATCTATTGTCCCCGGAACGCCAATAACGGCAATGTCCGGGTATTTTTTTGAGAAACGCAGTGCACCTGTAAAAGTACCGTCGCCGCCTATAACCACAATGGCATCAATACCTTGTGATTTAAGGTTCTGATAAGCTAACTCCATTCCCTCATCACTGCGAAAAGGAAGACAGCGCGCTGTTTTTAATATGGTGCCGCCAAGATTTAGTATGTTACTTACCGAGCGGGTACTCATATCATACATATTGTTATCAATAAGCCCCTGATAGCCCTGGCGTATGCCTACCACCTGTAAACCGTTGTATATTGCTGTTCGTACAACCGCACGGATACAGGGGTTCATACCCGGTGCATCACCGCCTGAAGTAAGAACTGCTATTTTTGAAATTTTATGCATCTTTACACAAGTAAATTTGTAGGCACGAATATAGTGTGTCAAATTTACACCATTAAATTTATTTATTTTTTTTTGTATACAGATTTAACGGTATATATTTAACAATTATATAATCTATAAACTCTTGGAAGTAAAGTTACCTACATTTGACTCAGTTTTCTCAATTGACTGTGTAATATTTGGATTTGAAGCCGGCGAACTGAAGATATTGCTTATTGAGCGTAACGAAGAGCCTTTTAAGGATTGGCTTGCGCTTCCCGGCTATATTGTTGAGCAAGACGAGAGCATTGATGATGCTGCCGAGCGGATCCTTTATGAGCTTACAGGCCTGCGCGACCTGCATATGCAGCAATTCCACACATTTGGTGAGGTAAATCGTCACCCGCAGGGTAGGGTTATTACTGTTGCTTATTATGCGTTGATACGTATAAACGGGCAAAAAGAAGTAAAACCTGTTACCCAATACGCTAAAAGCGCTTTCTGGCACCCGGTTAATGAATTGCCTAAGCTGGCCTTTGACCATAGTGAGATATTTAACACCGGTTTCAACAAAATCCGTAGGCGGTTAAACTATCAGCCTATTGCTTTTGAACTGCTTCCGGAGAAATTTACCTTAACACAACTACAATCTTTATATGAGGCTGTACTAAATAAGAAGCTGGATAAGCGAAACTTCAGAAAGAAAATGTTAAGCTACGGTTTCCTGAAAGAATTAGATGAGAAACAAAAAGGCGTATCATATCGCGCAGCCAAATTATATAAGTTCGATCGTCGTAAATACACCAAAATATTCCAGAACGATCTGATCGTTGACAAATAGCTCTGTTATTTAACCAGATTTTTCTTATTGCATTTTGGGCACAGTCCCGATGCATACAATGTAAAGCTCTCGGGTTTAAACCCGGCCGGAAGAGTTATGTCTGGCAGGGAAAGTTCGTTTAAGCAATATACATTTTTGCAAACGGTACAGTTAAAGTGTACATGCTCATCGTGGTGGTGGTTGGCCTCACAATCTGAATGGCATACCGCGTAATTAGCAGTGCCATTTAAATCAAACACCTTGTGGATGATGCCCTTTTCTTCAAAAACATTCAAGATGCGATATAATGTAACCCGGTCAATATCATGCATTACATTTTCCAGGTCGGGCTGCGAGGTAGCTGTATTTTTTGAGTACATCATTGACAATACCCTTAGCCGCGGCGCGGTTTTTTTCAGCTGATGCTTATCAAGCATATCCTCAAACTGGTAATTGTTTTTTATTGATGTCATTGTATGTTAAATATAATAATTATACATGTACATTATCACCGCTGTGGGAATGTTTAACATGCAAAAAACTATCGCCTGCCTGGCAGGTACCGGCATATTTATAATTTACAAAGTGTGCAACCGCTATCAGGATGCCTCCGGTAGGTACAATAATGGCCTCCAGCCAGCCCTTTGTGAAAATATGACCTAATATAATGGTTATGAAACCGGCTATCAATAATATTAAAGGCGATGCCCGGTGATGAGCGCGTAAAAATGATGTACCAATTGATGAAACCCCAACCACAATTGCCAATAGTATCATGGTCCACTCTACCCAGGGATTGGCTAAAAAACCCAAACCTAAGATGGGCAAGCTGGTAAAAAAAATTGGTACAGCCGCACAATGTATTGCACAAAGCGTTGAAGCGGTCATTCCTATATTATCCAGTTTTATGGCCATTTTTAATGATCTCATGGCTGCAAAGATAAATATAAATGCAACAATATTTCATTTAGGATTATTTGGATAGGTGATTATGCGATGCTTTTGAAAAATTGTTACATTAAATCAACAATGTTGCAAGAAAATATTAAAAAGATGAAGCGTTGCTTTTGATCATTTGGTAGGCTTCCTGTCCGTTTACACGTTGCACGATATGGAGCTCTTTACCGGCCGGCTCATTGTAATTCTTAAAGAAACTTTCAATTTGGTTCAATATGGCTTCGGGTAAATCGTGAATGGAGTTAATGTTGCTGTATAGCTGCGAAGCTTCCGGCACGGCAAAGTAGCGGTCATTACGTATGGTTTTGCCATCGCGCCCGGTTTGATCAACTTTTATGGCGCCAATAATTCTGCAATCCATACAGCAACCGGGGAAACCGCTTATTTCAGATAGCACCATCACATCCAGCGGGTCGCCATCTTCGCCTTTCGTATCAGGTATAAAACCAAAATCAAACGGGAACACCATCCCGGCAGGCAGAATTTTTTTGAGTTTGAAACGATTTAATTCAGGTTCAAAATCATATTTGTGGCCGCTCCCTTTAGGGCTTTCAATTATTATGGTAATGGGTTCCATTATCTGTTAGCTCATTTTTTAAGTTTGTTTATTATTAGTTGTGCAACCTTGTCAACCGTTTGCAAAACTATTTGCTCCGGGTTGCCTTTATAAACTTCTTTCACCGCAACCGGGTCGTTTTTAATAATAGCGTGTATAAACATGGTGCCTACGGGCTTTTCCGGAGTTTCGCTGCCGCCGGGCATTGTAAGGCCTGTCACCGCAACCTGTATATCGGCTTTCATAAGTTGCTGCAGCCGTTCGGCTAATTCTTTAGTTACCTCGGCAGATTCAGGTGTGTATTTTTCAACCAGTTCTTCGGGGACACCCAACACATCCTGCTTAATACAGGCATCATAGCACACAATGCCGCCTTTTAGTATCTTGCCGCAATCAGGGATCAGTGAAAATTCTGATGATAACCGGCCGCCGGATGCGCTTTCTGCAAACGCTATGGTAAGTTCCTGATCAAGAAGTAATTTTGTGCAAGCTTTTACTATTGCTGATGGCATAGATTTTTTTATTTTCTATATAGTTAACATCATAATACACTGTTTTGATTTAAACTTTATAGAATGATTGAAATTTGATATAGCTATTAAAAACGATAAGCCGTATGTTAGCCTAATTATTTTATCACGGCAATTATATCTGCTTTTATGAAAAATTTCCTGCTTACCTCCGCGCTTTTTTTTACTTGCATATTATCGGCAAATGCCCAAACGGTAACTGCTGCAAAACCGCTTACCGAGCTTCAGCAAAACTTTGTTGATTTAAAATTTGGTATGTTTATCCATTACAATATACCCACCTATATGGATGCCGACTGGCCTGACCCGGATGCATCGCCCGGTATTTTTAATCCTAAGAAACTTAACCCTGCTCAATGGGCCAAAGCTGCAAAATCTGCAAACATGACTTATGGCTGCTTAACCACAAAGCACCATAGCGGCTTTTGTATCTGGGATACCAAAACAACCGACTATAATGTAATGAACAGCCCGCTGAAAAGAGATGTGGTAAAGGAATTTGCAGATGCGTTTAGGGCCAACGGGTTAAAGGTGATGTTGTATTATTCAATACTGGATACCCACCACAGGCTTCGCCCGAATGCGATCACTAAAAAACATTTTGAAATGGTTAAAGCCCAGTTAACCGAATTACTGACCAAGTATGGTAAAATTGAAGCGATAATTATAGATGGCTGGGATGCGCCATGGTCAAGGATCTCTTATGACGATATTCCGTTTGAAGATGTGTACCACCTTGTTAAATCTATCCAGCCGGATTGTGTGTTAATGGATTTGAACGGCGCCAAATACCCTGCCGAAGGTTTATATTACAGTGATATAAAAACTTACGAAATGGGAGCGGGGCAGCATATATCAAAAGAAACTAACCGTATGCCGGCATTGGCCTGTTTGCCAATTAATAGCGCCTGGTTTTGGAAAACAAAGTTCCCAACGTCTCCGGTTAAAGACCCGGCTAAACTGGTTAACGAAGATATTATCCCGCTTAACAAAGTTGATTGCAATTTTATACTGAACGTAGCGCCAAACCGAGATGGTTTAATAGATGATAATGCTTTGGCTGCACTAAAACAAATAGGTGAATTATGGAAGAATGACGGGCCTGCGCCTAAGCTGGCCCCAACCGGTGCGCCTATAATATCAACCAATCTGGCAAAAGGGAAAATGTCTAACTCCAGCTGGAGTGATGACTCGGAGATTATGGATTTTGCTAATGATGATGATTTTACTACCTCATGGGTATCAAACCCGGCGGTTGAAAAACCCTGGTATGAAATTGATTTTGGCCACGATCAGGATTTTAACACCATCACTTTAACGGAATCGAAACCTAATATCACCAACTACCATCTTGAATACCTGCAAAACGGTGTTTGGAAACCAATTGCTAAAACCGAAAATGCTAACCGCTTTAAAGTGAACCGTTTTGAACGGGTTTATGGTAACAAAGTACGGGTTTGGATTGATAAGGCTGATAAGCAGGTGTCTATAGCGGAATTTGGGGTTTATAATGAGAGAAGATAGCCTCATTAAGTTAAGCTATAGCTGACATGTCTCAACGGCAAAGCATTAACATTCAAATGCTGAATGTTAATGCTTTGAGGCAACCGGTTTTTTAACGATCTTATTAAAACGGGGCCCTTATCAAGGGAACTGTATTTGTTCGGGCTGTACGGCAACAATTTCGGGGCGGCCCTTGTGCAACTCATATACACCGGTAACACAAAGCTTTTTGCCTTTAAGATTCGCCCAGTCGAGCGTAATTTTATTGCTTTTTACAGCTATGGTATATTTTTGATTAGGATAATTACCACCCATGTTTATTAGGGTGAGCGTATCGCTGAATATTTTTACAGATGAAACCTCATCGCACAGGGTTTTGGTTTTGCCCAGGTTAGCCTTAAAATCTTCGGCAGAAAACGTTTGTGCCGATGCCTTTAAAGAAAAAGCGACTAAAAAAATAATCGGGATTAGTAATCTTTTCATTAGGTAAATATACATACGTAAACATTTAAACTTACAGAGTTAATAGTTTTAATATATAAAAGGTAGTTAAATTATCATATAAGTAAATTTTTTTAATAACTATCATCTCAGATCATTATCAGTTATAACATTTAACTATATTTACCCTTGGTAGTTGTATTTATACTAATTATCACTCTGATTAACTTAAAACTTATCACATGCTGCACTCATTTTTAAGCATAAAATGGTATTATCTGCTATTGTTATTCGCTGTTAATCCGTGTTTTGCACAAACCACCAAGGTAAATGAGCTACAGCAAAAGCTAAAGAAGCCTATGCATGATACCGCCCGGTTAACGCTGCTTCAAAAATTAGGGTCGGCGTATTCTGTGGTTGATCCTCAAAAGAAATTTTATTACGCCAATGTTTACAAGGCACTTGCCGAAAAACTTCACAGGCAGGATGCTGTTGCTGATTCATATATCCAAATGGGGATATCATACGGTATCCGCAGCAGATTGGATAGCGCTATGTTTTATTTTAACCTGGCTTACAATCACTCAAAAAAGTACGATTATCAGGTTGGGATAGGCAGGAGCCTGGCAAATATGGGTTTCGCATATGATCGCCTTGATGATGGGAAGGAAGCAATAAATAAGTATTTCCAGGCGCTTGTTATCTATAAAAAAATAAACTACGAGATTGGGACAAATCAATGTTACAATAATATCGGGTCAATTTATTTTGATATGGATAAATTTAAAATAGCGCAAAGTTATTTTAGCCAGTCATTAGCAAGTTACACCAAAGTTAAAAATGAAATAGGAATAGGTAACGCCTTATACTCTTTAGGTAATTGTTACCGCGGGTTAAAGCAGGATGAACTTGCAATTGATTATTATAACAGAAGCCTTGCCCTGCGTGAAAAACTTGGCGACATGAATGGGATAGGCCTGTCAAGAATGGGTTTAGGGCGCGCATATACACAGCAAAAGAAATATATTAAGGCCCTGGTTAATTTAGATACGGCTTTAAAATATGTGCGTATACTGGAAGATAAGTATCTGGAAGCTAACGTGCTGAATTCAATTGCAGATGCTTATAATGGAGAAAAAGATTATGATACAGCTATTGATTATGCTACGCTGAGCTTAAAAGTGAGCAGGGCGATCAAATCAAAAGGTACAGCGTACGAGGCCATGGAAAGGCTGGTTACAGCTTATAAAAACAAAGGCGATCTTAAAAGCGCTTTGTACTATCAAACAGAATATGTTTTAACTAAAGATAGCATCCAGGAAGAAAAAATGCTAAAAGATGTTTCGCTGATAGAGATAGGCAGGATGAGAAGTGAAAACGCCAACCTTGAAAAGAACAACCAGGATATATCTTTAAAGAACTCCAATTACCTGGTAAAAATTAAGAAATATAGTACGGTTATTATTGTTACAGTGGTCGTGTTGATATCGGCCATACTGTTTTTGATTATATTATACCGCCGTAACTTAGAGAAGCAAGCTACTAACAAGGTTTTGATTAAACAAAAGGAGGAGATAGCAGCCATTAACCATGAGCTTGAAATGCTTAATGAGGAAGTTAGCGCCCAAATGGAACTTACCAACGCGCAAAATATAGAGCTGGAAAGGCTGAATGATATTAAAAACAAGTTTTTTTCCATTATATCTCATGATTTGCGCAGTCCGCTGAGTACGTTACAAACCTTATTTGCTGTTTATAGGGAAGGAGATATTGGAGAAGAGGAGTTGAGCGAATTGCTGGTGAAGCTGGAAGATACCATACTGAGTACAGGAACATTTTTAGATAATTTGCTGGAATGGTCAAAAAACCAATTAGAGGGCATTGTTATTAAGCCCGTGAATTTTAATGTTAGTAAAAGCATTGAAGAGAACATCCGTTTATTTGAGACCAAAATAGGGCTGAAAAATTTAAAGGTTAGCAACCTGGCCAATGAGCAGATCATGGCATATGCCGACCCGGACATGATAAACCTGGTTATAAGAAACCTATTATCAAACAGCATTAAATTTTGCAATGCAGGCGATGAGATCATATTTAACGCACAAATGAAAGGCGACCGGGCAGTAATCTCTATACATGATAATGGCCCCGGTATAAGCAAAGAAGAAAGCGAAAAGCTCTTTAGCCTTGAGCATACCTTAAGCACTGGTACACATGGCGAAAAGGGTAATCATTTAGGTTTGATACTTTGTAAGGATATGGTTACCCAAAATAAAGGCAAGATATGGTTTGAAACCACGCAAGGTGAGGGGACTACCTTCTGGTTTGATCTGCCGGGAGAGAAAGCATAACTTCCGATGCAAGGGAAATGCTTCCCGTCAATTTTTCCGCAACTGAACATGCTTTTAAATTCCTTTAAGCGGTTACCAAAGGGCTTGCTGATGGCAGACGGCCTGGTTAGGTGTAATCTACCCGCTAATTTGTCGCTTCTACACCTCTTGCGAGGCAAAAAATATTTTGACATTTGTTGTGAACAGTTAAATATTTAATCACTATGAGCAATACAAAGAAAGTAGAAGAATTTATGGCCAAACTTGAACATCCATTGAAAGCAGAAATGGAAGCGGTAAGGTCAATCATTGTAAACGCCAATCCTAAAATAGAAGAAGACGTAAAGTGGGGAGGCCCCAGCTTCTTTTATAAAGAAGACCTGGCTACCTTTAATCCCAGGATCAAAAACTATGTAGCCCTGATATTTCACAAGGGAGAGCTATTGAATATCAAATCTGATTTTCTTGAAGAGGCTTCGAAAGGAAAGGTGTACGCAAAGTTTTATTCCATGGAACAAGTGACAGAAAACAAAGAACTGCTTGAAAAAATGGTGAACGCCTGGGTTGAACTCATGGATAAATAGCAGGAGTTGTTGGCCAAATAGGCCCATTTCTGAAACCATCGGCCTTTGAATGTGCTGTTGAGTATTCATGCTTTTTCAATTTCATATTTAATTAACTTTGGTTAATGAAAAACATGGAATCGTTTCTGGATGGCTTTAAGCAGAACGATAAGTTGCCAATCAGGATGGTTTCGCCGGGTTTTGGTCACTTATCACCTGAGGTAGCTCAAACGTTTGGTACTGTCCATCGTACGCCATATTATTTTTTTCTTTTTATGCTGGACGGACGCAGCCGGCACAATGTTGATCTTCAACCGTTCGAAATCAATAATAACGAGCTGCTTTTCATACTGCCGCATCAGATACACAAACTGCCAGACGCCCAACACGGTTCAGATTATTTTAAGATAGGTTTTGATGAAAGCTGCCTTTCTCTGTTACCCAAACAATATTCTTTTCTGATCAATCCGTTAAATAATCAAAAGATAAGTTTCACCGCTTCATCGGCTGGCCGATTGAGATCCATTTTTAAGATATTGCTTGAATTATTAAGCAGCATGGATACAGATCCTGAACTTATTCTGGCACACCTCAATAGCTTGCTCACAGAGATCAATACGTCCTATTTTGCAGCAGATAAAAAGCCGGCTGATGAAAGGCTTTCGAAGTATATCGATTTTAAAGTTTTTGTAGAAAATAATCTTACAGACCATCCGTCCATCCGGCTCATTGCTGAAAAACTGGCCATCAATACAAACGGTTTGTACCATATTGTTAAGCACTATTCCGGGCTTTCGCCCAAAGAGTTTATTACTAACCGACTGATATTGGAAGCAAGGCGGCGGCTATATTATGCCGAAAGTTCCTCAGTCAAGGAACTGGCCTTTGAACTCGGTTTCAACGACCCTGAATATTTTTCCCGGCTATTTAAAAAAGTTACAGGCAAAACTATAGTTGGTTTCTTTCAGGATTTGTCAGGGAACTAATACATTTTGTCCGGCTCTTTTCGCGATGTTCTGTCAATCTTTGTTCATCAAATAAAATCAAACGATGAACAGAATATTAGGAACAAAAGGCCCTTTGGTGTCCGCTATAGGTTTAGGCTGTATGGGGATGTCCGGTGCTTACGGGCAATCTGACGATAAACAATCGATCGCTACTATTGAAAGAGCCCTGGAACTTGGGCACAACTTTTTAGACACAGCCGATTACTATCTCGCTGGTCATAACGAAGGGTTGATTGGTCAGGCAATTCAGGGCAAACGTGACAAGGCTTTTCTCTCTGTAAAAACCGGCCAGCTGGTTGCTCCCGGCCCTAATGGCACTATGAGGCCATATTCGGTAACGGGCCGCCCGGAGTACATTCAGAACGCGGTGATGTACAGCCTTCGGCGCCTCCAGACGGACTACATTGACCTTTATACACTTGCACGTATAGATCCAGGCGTGACTGTTGAAGAGACGATTGGCGCGCTGGCAGACCTGGTACAAAAAGGAGTGATTCGTTATATTGGTCTGTCAGAAGCATCTGCAGAAAGTATACGCAAAGCTGCGGCCGTTCATCCCATCACGGCACTCCAGATTGAATATTCACTTTGGAGCCGTGATATTGAGGCTGAAGTGCTGCCAACCATAAGAGAGCTTGGCATCGGTCTGGTAGCTTATGCGCCTTTAAGCCGGGGCTTCCTCAGCGGAGAATACAAAAAGCCGGAAGACTTAAAGGACGGCCGCGCTTATATGCCGCGCTTTCAGGGCGAAAATTTTTACAAAAACCTGGAATTGGTAGAGAAAATCAAATCACTGGCTAAGGAAAAAGGCTGCACACCATCTCAGTTAGCGATTGCCTGGGTGCTTGCTCAAGGTGAAGACATTATTACGATTCCCGGTACCAAGCAGGTCAAATATCTGGAAGAAAACATAGCATCTGAAAAGATAAACCTTAGTGCTGAAGACCTGCAAAGTATCGAAGAGATTATGCCTGCGGGAAGCGTTTCCGGAACCCGGTACCCGGAAAAATTCATGAGCAGCCTAAACCAATAAATGTTTGAGCAACCGTAAAATATTTGTTGATTTAATTTACACTCAAACCAGCTGATAAAGATTTTTTAGAACCCGTAACTAAGCCCGCCCTGGAATATAAATGAATTCTGAAGATAGGAGACATTGGCTACCCTGTCGTTGAGTTTGCCGAATCCGTTGAATGGTACTTTTTGATCCATATTAAATGTTTCCAATCTTTGTGAAAAAGTATGACCAGCAACCAGGTTTATTTTCCATCGTTGGCTAAGTTTAAGGTCATAGATGAGTCCTGCACTATTTTGCCGCAAATGTATGTATTGATCCTTCCCATCCTCGTTCAGGCGGTACATGCTGCCGTTGAGCGATGCCGTAATACCCAATGAGTGGATTTCTGATAGTTTATATTTTAAAGAAGTCCGGGCAGGTATAATACCGGTCAGGCTTAGCCTGTTGCTGATTGTCCAGTCTATATCAGGTAAGGGCAGCAGGAACTTACCTGAGTAACTACTGGTATAAATGAGTGTGATACCGTATTTGAAAGCCTTTCCCTGCCGAAAGCCTATCCGCACACCGGCAGTATAAAGAATATCCGCTGCATCAATACTTCGTTTAAAGTCAGAGCCAATGGTTGCCAAACCCACAAAAGTGATATTGGTGCTGCGCGAAAGCGAATAATTTAACAACAAGGGAACGGTGATGGAATGAAATTCATTGCTGCCTATATTTTGTTCGCCCGAAAGAAAAAGGCCCTGGTAACGGATGCCTGTTTTTATCAAAACGGGATGAACGCTTGAAAAATCCTTATACACAGGAAAACCGACGTCCACAATAGGTTGTTGCATGGTAAAGGTATTTCCGCCGGCATCAACCGGGGCTACAATATGGGTTACGGTAACACCGCCGAGCAGGGGTGCTGTAGTAGTCAATTTTTTGCGCATACTACTACTGTCAACGCTTTGGCAATAGGAAAGTACAGGCAATAGCATGCCCATAAGAAAAAGGCTTCTTTTCATTTTTTTGTCGATATGTTTTTGAATGAAAGGGTAGTTACGTTAGCAGGGTGTAACCAGCCCGATTAATTTCTGCATTGTTTTGTCAAATTGATTTCTTTCTTCTCCTGTTAGTTCCGAAGACAGAACGGAGTCAAATCTCGCAAGGATAGCGTCAGCCTGTTTTCCCGCGCTTTCGCCGCTTGCTGTTAGTTCTACATGAGTTTTTCGCTTGTCGACGGTATCAGGGATTACCTTTACAAAATCTTTTTTTAGTAAAACTGATATTGTTCTGTTAACTGATGCTTTATCGCGCCTCAGATTAGTACCGATAGCTTTCTGAGATGCCCCGCCTGAGTAATACAGGACCATCAAAACCGGTAGCTGGTCCATCTGGAGGGGAAAGTTGTGCTCACTAAAGATTTTATCACATTCTTTGTATATCCTGTTATAAAGGGCGCCTATTTGTGCGACGAGCGAAGGCGGGGCAGGATGATTTAATTCACGATTCATTATACAAAGGTCTAAATATTAGTTGATATATCAACTAATATTTAGAAAAAAATTATTTTAGCCAGCCCCCATTGGGGGGGCAACGAGGATTGAACTCAAAAAGTGGCTCCATTGCGAATAAACGCAATGTTGAAATCATCTTTAAAAACAAAAAACCACCCTTAATCAAATAAAGATGGTTTTTAAATTAATGTGATCCCAACAGGATTCGAACCTGTGACCTACTGATTAGAAATCAGTTGCTCTATCCAGCTGAGCTATGGGACCATCGCGATTTTTTCGCGGTGCAAATATGCGAAATTACGGTTGAAATGACAATAGTAACCGCATACTTTTCTGTAGTGACTTACATTTATCAAAATGCCCGGTTATCTGCCGCAATACTTGTATATTTAATTATGGTGTTTTTACGGGCTTAACGCCGGTTTTGTTGTTTTTAATTCGGCAGAAGTTACCTTTAAAGCATATTTAGTGCAACAAAAAACAGTGGCAATAAATAATTGTTAAAATAATACATATAATTGTAAATAAATTATAATCCGGCTCAACAGCAAATAGTAAATTATATGTGTAACTTACAGTTGATAAGTGTAGCATAACTTATTAAATTGCTATTCTGACTGATTTTATTTTCTGCGTATAAAACATCGGTTATATACGTAGAAATGTAGTTTTTAATGAGGAAAAGCATTTTTTTACTTTTTAAAGTTGCGAAGTGTTTTTTTTACAATAAGTTAATCATACTTTTAACCCAATTTTTTTAATAAACTTATTTTATGATCATAATTGCTGACGGTGGCTCAACCAAAACAAACTGGTGCCTGGTTACTGAAGAAGGTAAAAAGGTGTACTTTAACACCGAAGGTTACAATCCTTATTTTGCTCCAACTGATTACATCATTCAATCATTAAAGGATAGTTTGCCTACAGATCTTGAAAAAGACAAGATCACGGAGGTTAATTATTATGGCGCAGGCTGTTCAACTCCCGAGATGCGTAAGGTTGTAGAGGATGCCATGCAGGCAGTTTTTACAAAATCAAAAATTAATATTGGCCATGACCTGCTTGCCGCCGCGCGTGCATTATTGGGTAACAACGAAGGTTTTGCTGCTATTTTAGGTACCGGTACCAATACCTGTTTATATAATGGCCGCGAGATTATCAATAACATTGACTCAGGAGCATATATTTTAGGAGATGAAGGTAGTGGTTGCCATATAGGTAAAAAATTGCTGGTAGATTACCTGAGAGGCTATATGCCCGATGCGGTTAGAAAGAACTTTTGGGAAACCTTTAAATTAACCCCTGACGATATTAACGAAATAGTATACACACAGCCAAGGGCTAACCGTTTCTGTGCAAGCTTTAGCAAGTTTGTGTATGATAACATTGTGAACATTGAATACTCACGCAACCTGGTAAGGACATCATTTGAAGATTTTTTCCGCAACCTGGTTGTTCATTATCCTGATTATCAAAAATATACTTTTAACTGCATAGGTTCAGTAGGTTACAATTTCCGTAACGTGCTGGAAGAGGTAGTTACCGAAAATGGTATGACAGTGGGCAACATTATCCGTTCACCTATAGATAACCTGGTAAAATATCACCTGGATCTTGCACCCAGCCAGTTGTAATTACAAAGGGTAGATTTTTAAAAACTAATATTATAATTGGCGGCTCAATCATGTATTGATGCCGCTTTTTTACTTATGTGGCATATTATATTTTATAAAAATTCGTTATCAGGACAAAAATTCTTCTTCTTTAAATGAATCAAAAGTATTTTAGGCTATTAAGTATATTGGCAATTGTTGGCTCATGGTTAATGCTGTGTTCATTTACATTGCCTGCCGATACTATAAAAAGCACTGGTTTTAAATTTAAAACAGTTGTTGTTGATGCCGGCCACGGAGGTAAAGATGGCGGAGCAAAGGGTAGTTTTTCAACAGAGAAAAACGTTGCTTTAGCTATCGCTAAAAAACTGCAGACTGCTATTCAAACCCAATTGCCTGATTTGAATGTGGTAATGACCCGTACAGATGATACGTTTATTGAACTGAATAAACGATCGGCCATTGCCAATCAAAACCAGGGAAATCTTTTTGTATCTATTCATTGCAATTCATCGCCGGAAGGTACTGCTGCAAGAGCCAATAAAAAAAGCGGGGTAATGTTGTTGGTATATGGAATGCACAGGCTAAGTGAACAACTGGAAGCTGTTAGAGAGAATGCATCTATATTTATAGAGAAAGATTATAAAGAGAATTATCAGAGCTATGATGCAAGCGACCCGGCAAATGTTATAATCCTGAACACTTTTACACAAAAGTACCGTAAACAAAGTATCCAGTTTGGCGACCTGCTGAATAATGAATTTAAGTTTACTGATAACCGGGAAAGTATAGGGGTAAAAGAACAGGGAGTATTTGTTTTGGCACACAGCGCAATGCCTGCTGTATTGGTTGAGACTGGTTTTATAAACAATCCGGATGAGGAGGAATATTTAAACTCTGACGAAGGGCAATCACAAATTGTGCAATCCATAATTAGGGCAATACAGGCTTACAGGGGCTCATTTGCCGCGCAATAATTTATATTTGCAAGCCTATACATAAAAATGGATATTTTACATACGCTGCTTGGAGATGATATAGAAGCAGGCTTGCTGGTTATACTTAACTTAATAGTAATTGAGAGCCTTTTATCGGTTGATAATGCTGCCGTGCTGGCAACAATGGTGCTTGATTTGCCAAAACATCAGCGCAAACGAGCTTTAAAATATGGCATTGTTGGCGCTTACGTGCTGCGTGGGGTTTGTTTATTATTAGCATCATGGCTTATTAAAATATGGTGGTTAAAGCCGCTGGGTGGGTTATATCTGCTATACCTGGCCGTTCATTATTTCATTAAAAGAGCTAAAGCTAAGCCTCATGACCATCCGGAGCATGAGCATGAAACGATCAATAAAAAAAGGAATTGGTTTTACCGCTCAACTGTTGGTTTAATAGGCCCCTTTTGGGCAACCGTAGCTTTGGTAGAGCTGATGGACCTGGCTTTCTCTATAGACAATGTTTTTGCAGCAGTAGCCTTTACAGATCATATTTTTTTGATTTACACCGGCGTTTTTATAGGTATACTGGCCATGCGCTTTGTAGCACAGGGTTTTGTTAGATTAATGGAAAAGTTTGTTTTTTTAGAGACCGTTGCATTTTTAGTAATTGGCGTGTTGGGTATAAAACTAACCGCATCTGTTTACGGTCATTTTTATCACGGCACCCCTTTAGCCGAAATACTGGATGGAGAAACAGCCGACCTCTTTGTATCGGTATTTACGGTTACTATTTTTGTAATTCCGGTGCTTACTTCTCTCTTATTTAATTTCCCTAAGCAGCATAAAATAAAAGCTGATCATAAGTCATAAAAATATGAACAAAGCTATAGCATCAGTTTTTGGTATAGGGTATATAAAAGGTGGCGGTACAATAGCCGCGATGATTACCTGCGCTGTCCTTTATCTGTTTTGGCAGCAAGCCTGGTTTGTTAACCCGCTATATTTATTGGCAGCTACAATTCTAATAATTATTTTGGGGATATATACCGGCAATAAGGTTGAACCAGCCTGGGGCAAGGATAGCTCACGCGTAGTTATTGATGAGGTTGCCGGTATGTTGGTTACTATGTTGTTTATCCCTCCAAACGCGTATTTTTTACTGGGAGGATTAGTACTGTTTCGCTTTTTTGATATATTAAAACCGCTGTATATACGCCGGATGGAGGCCTTCCCCGGTGGTACTGGAGTTATGATGGATGATATTTTAGCCGGCGTTTATTCTAACGTGCTTTTACAGGCAGCGGCTTTATTTTATTTAAGGGCCTGATGATCGGCTAAGCCTCTATCTGTGTAAGTATTATTATACTATAATATAACTAATTTAATACATTGATATACAGTAGTATCTTTTGATACATGCCCGTTTTGTATTAATTTACCGGTATTATATTCATCAGCGATCGCTTGTAACTTACTTTCAAGTTTTCGGCATAAGCTCTCGTCCTCTCCATAACCAATTGAATATAAAGGAGTTGTTGCAGTCAAATTATAGCATTGCTCGGCAGATAATCCGGAAATATTTAAAATGTCATATTTAATTTGGTTAGTTATAAATATTATATCCATTGCGCATCTTTTAAACTTATAATAATAGTATTACGGTGTAAATATATAACCTTAGTTGCGATTATTAAAACCGGCGGTTTTCTTACGCTTTAACTATGCTTAGGTTTAAATTAAAAAATTAAATACGCCTACATAAGCAGGCAATTATATTTCCTAATAAATAATTATTTTAATACGGAGTTTGCAAAAAGGAAAACACGTAGAAATACCTGTTTTTAAAAACAGGTATTTCTACGTAACGTTTAATTCAGAAAATTGAGGCTAAATGTTATGGCAATATTTCACACAAGCCATTCTTTATGGCAAATAATACCATGCCGGCGGTATTGCGGCAATTGATCTTACTAATAATTCTTACCCGGTGGCCTTCAACTGTACGTGCACTTAAATATAATTCGGCACCTATTTCCGCGTTGCTGTATTCTTTGCAAACTAATTGCAGTACTTGTATCTCACGCTCAGATAAAGATACAGGCAGATTGTTTAAAACGTCTATTGCCGGTATTTTGTGATTGCCGCTTTTTCTTATGGCTTTAAGTGCATCGGCATTAAAATAAAAGCCTGTTTTATTTACGGTGTTTACGGCCAGTATCAATTCATCCTTATCACAATTCTTAGCCAGATACGAAGCCGCGCCGGCGTTTATCATTTGCGTTACCAGTATTTCATTTACATGTACCGATAATATGATCACTTTTATATCAGGATGTTGTTTTTGAAGCAGCTTGTTCAACTCAATGCCATTCATGCCCGGCATATCCATATCAATTATGGCAACGTTAACTTTAAGGTTACCATCCGCAAGCATATCAAGCAATGGTTGCCCGCCTGCACATTCTGCTACAAGTTTAAAATTATCAATATGGTTAATGAGCATTGCCATACTTTGGCGAAACAAGTTCTGATCATCAACTATAGCTATATTAATTTCTTCGTGCATTTTAAATTACCGGATAATTGATATTAGTATGAAAACCTTTGCCTGAATAAGGGTCTGTATGGAAAGTAGCATTAATATTAAGCAAGCGGCTTTCTATATTTTGCAGCCCCATGCCCTTCACTACTTTTTCTGTTCCTGCTTGTAAGCCCTTGCCGTTATCATTATAATCAATACTAAGGGCGGTCGCTTTCATTAAAAAATGAATGCTGGCCCTGCTTGCACCCGAGTGTTTGATGGTATTATTTAAAAGTTCTTCCAAAACACGATATATAGCGGTAGCAACGGGCAATTCAAGCTTTTCTAATAACTGGTCGGCATCATTAGTTAGGGTTACCTCCAGTTTGCCTGATTGATTAATGATGGTGCAATGTTCTGTTATAGCAGCAACCAGCCCATAATACCTTAATGTTGTAGGCGAAAGGTTGTGTGATATATTCCTTACATCTTTTACAATTTTATCAATAACATTTTTACTTGAGGCAGCAAAGCTTTGATAAGTTTCGTCGCCATTTGTTATAGGCTTAAACATCTCTATCATTAGCCTTAAGCCCGACAGGCTGGTGCCTACATCGTCATGCAGGTCTTGTCCAATTCGTTTACGTTCGGCCTCCTGCGATTCAATAATGGCATGCAGCAAACTTTTTTGATGTGCTATTTCGGCCTGCTGAAATTGCTGGCGTTGTTTTAATAGTTTGTTTTGGTTGCGGATAGAAAATAATATGAATGAGCTAACCAATAAAAAGGTTCCGCTCATGCCCAATATTACTAATATGTAGATATTGTCGGTTGTGTTTTGCATTTATAAAAGCCTATGGCAAATAAAACATATTCAAGTAATAAAATAGTATCATGTACGCTCCAAATTATCTCGTTTACAAACAAGCTTGCAGTCAAAAAATAGTTAGAGGTCATGAACATAAATAAACCGCTGGAATAATAGATTAATAATCCGGTATTTATCCAGTTTGCGCTATAGTCGCCCCAGTTATGCTCATCATCAATATCAGCCTGTTTAAAACTGAACAACAAACCGTAAGCGATCATAATAACGGCAGATAATGACCTGGTGTAGGTATTGACTACAGACATGCTTTGAAAATAGTAATTCACAAAGTATAGTATAGTAAATACAACTGCGATCCACTTCATGATATTACGGCCTTTTTTGTTTTGAAAGCATTGGTAAAAGGCCGAAAGCATTAAAAACTCAAAAATTGTATAAATATGAAGCAGTATAAGTGTTGGTATATGAAATACAACACCAAGTATTATATTAATAAAATTAGCAACACCCGAAACAAATACGAACCAAAAAATGATTTTAAAAGGTTTGCTTAAATACTTATAGTTAGTAAAACCGGTTATAAGGGGGATTAATACACTAAAGGGGATAATGTATTTCATGTAGATAAGTAACATCGATTGTGATTATAAGCTTTAAATATAATGCTTACAATCACAATTGATGTAAAGAAAAAAAATTATCCGTTTAAAATGCTTTCGTCAATGGTGCAAACAGGTGGGCATGTTGTTGTAAAGTCATACACATTGCTTTCAGGTTCAACGCCTAAGCCGTCCATTCCCTCCAATCCCTCCGTAGATTGAAATAAAACGTCTTTGCCATCAACCACTGGTACCAATACAAGTTTGCTTGACTTTGAACCATCTATTTCTTTTAATCCAACGTAAGCCCTTACGCCTTCAGCATCGGGATTGTACTTTACAATGTTTTGAAAATCTATAATTGGAATAAGAAATGACCTGGCCGCAAATTCCTGGTTTGTTGATTTGAGGTAGTCTCTCCAGTTTTTGGTCATTTCGGCTGCTTCATCTACCGGGATGGTTCCTTCTGGTCCTTGTGATTCATTGTCTAGGTTGCTCATTGTTTTAAATTTTAAGTGTGTATGTGATCGGTTGTTATATAGTGATTATCAGTATTTTAGTACTACCAATATTCAGAGGACTAAATAACTCATTTAATGTAATATTTGCTAATTCTGATTTAATTCATTTAACTTTTTATCCTGAAATTTAGCCATAAAGAGCACCATACAAACTGCCCCAATCATAGCGTAAAGCATATCAGACTGGGTATCCCAAATATATCCCTGTGTACCCAGGAATGAATCGCCTGATTCCCCGGATATAATTGCAACAAACCATTCTAAAAATTCATATAATACGCTGATGGTTACACAAACGCACACGGTAAGAAATGCAAGCCACGATCTTTTTTGAACCACCTGTAGCCTGATAAATAATTCTCTTGTTATCATAGCAGGCACAAAGCCCTGAGTGAAATGACCCACCTTATCATAGTTGTTACGGGTTTGGTGGAAGATATCTTTTATCCAGTTAAAAGCGGGTACTTCAGCATAAGTATAATGGCCTCCAATAAATAACACATAACAGTGCAACAATATAAAAGCATAGGTTAAATAAGTGAACTGAAAACGCTTATGGGTAATAAGCAAAACAACCAGTCCGATTAGCGCAGGAAACACCTCCAGTATCCAGGTAAAATAATCGTGCGGATGGATGCCAGAAATAATTAATCCGGCAAAAAATAGCAATATTAGAATAACATGTTTATTCATCTTTCTAAGATGAATATTATTAACAACATTTCTTTTTTTTGTATGGTTATTTCCTCTAAAAATAATAAGTGCAGAATCGGAAATATAACTTTTTATCCAAATCAGGTTGTTGGTATGCGTGGTAAATTTAAGCAACAGCCGTATTTCACTTCTCATTTTCTCTTTTTAATATTTATTATGTAATTTCCGAGCATACTGATTTCTTAACATGAAGCTATTATATTCTATTTTAATTGTTTTGTTTACGATAAGTGCGGTAAAGGGTCAGTCAGACCGAGTTGAAAAGGTGATTGATTCTTGTATTACAAAAAGAAATTTTAACGGGGCTGTTTTGATAGCCAAAAACGGCAAAGTAGATTTTATAAAATACACTGGTTTAGCAAATCGTCACTATAATATCCCATTCTCCGCTAAAAGCAGATTTCAGATTTTTTCTGTTACCAAAACGTTCACTGCCATACTTATTATGCAGTTGTACGAACAAGGCAAGATTAATCTTGATTCGGCTATAGCTACTTATTACCCGGAATACAAAGGCGAGGCTGCGCACAGAGTAACTATCAGGAATTTACTGACTTACAGCAGTGGCCGCTATTTAAAGGAAATGGACCCTAAGTTTATTCCGGAAGCTTATGACCAAAATTTATGGCCGGTTGATACATTCATTAACAGATATTGCTCCGAGAAATTGATTGACACCCCAGGTACTAAATTCAATTATAGTAATGGCGATTTTATTATACTGGGAAGGATCATAGAGAAAATATATAAAAAGCCGTTTGATGTGGTTTTACGTGAAAAGATACTCATACCGCTTAAGATGCGCAATACCAATTACTGGCACCATGAAGACATTGTGGCTAATCTCGACGAAGGATATTATAACAAAGATGGCAATGTTGATTCTTTGATCATGCCCACTAATCATTACATCGATAACCATTTTTCCGCGGGAGCAATGTATTCTACGGCACAGGACTTATTAATTTTTGATCAGGCCATTTTTAATCATACGCTGCTTAAAAAATCGACCGTAGATGTTATGTTAAACCCTTATCCAAAGCTGGGTGATGTAGCATTTGGCTTTTGGGTATATCCAAGAAAGATAGGTAAGACAAATACCATTTTTGCAGAAAGGCAAGGTGGTGGTTACGGAAGCGAATCAAACTGGGTACACTTGATTGATAAAGGAGTAACGCTCATATTATTGTCAAATACTGAAACCACTGATTTAAACAGAATGAGATTAGATGTGTTAAGTGCTTACTTAAATGGCAAACCGGCCAGCAATTGATAAATTGTTTAAATAAGCTTACGCCTTTGTGCTCTAGTCTGTAGCAATTACAAATACAGCATTTCTTTTAAAAATAAGTTCCCTCTGCGTTTTTATGGGAACAAAGCCTGGGGCGTTATCTGCAGTTTTGGCAGCTTAGGTTTCAGACTTTTTATTCTATTACCTTTCCGTCCTTTTAGTTCGCATGGTAACTCCGAATATATAATATTCCCTCAACGCTTAATTTGGGCACGGTGATCTAATCCCCATTGTACGAGATTTTCTGCAAGAGGCAAGACATTAAGACCATAGGAGGTAACCTTGTATTCAACAGTTACCGGTTTAGTATTAATAACCGATCTGGAAATAAGTAAGTTCAACTCCAAATCTTTCAATTCTTTGGCTAACATTTTGGCTGATAATCCTTCAATTTCCCGCTGGATTTTTTTAAATGTGTTTTTTTCTTCTAAACGGTTACTCAAATAACGTAATAGCATAAGCTTCCATTTACCACCTAATATTTCAAGGCTGTCGCGCATTGCAGTTAATTCCTGCTTGCAGGTTGCTTCCTGTATATTTCCGTCGATGTCAATAGTGCCCATTATGATAGTTTCCTTTAAGTTACCGGTTACCTCTGGTTAACTCATATCAAAAATAAAAAAATTAGCACTGAACTTTGGTATAACAAAAATAATATGAAAGCAATAGTGTTAAACGCATTCGGTGATACTAATAATTTTACCGAGAGAACTGACCTGCCGGTTCCGGTACCTGGAGATCATGAGGTATTGGTTAGGATTAAAGCGACAGGTTTTAATCCAATGGATTATCAAATGCGCCAGGGAAAAAGTGAAAAGAGAAACATGAAATCGCCAATCCTGGGTCGGGAGTTTTCAGGGATTGTTGTTAAAACCGGAAAAGATGCCCGGAGGTTCAGAAAAGGAATGGCTGTTTTTGCCGCATCAGGAAGCATGGGATCGAATGGTACGTACGCAGAATACATCAGCGTTCCTGAAAATATCTTAGCCGGTAAACCGGTTAATCTCACTTTTGAAGAAGCGGCGGCAGTACCATTAGCCAGTCTTACCGCTATGCAAACCTATAAACGTTTAAAACCAGATCAAGATGACACGCTTTTTATAACAGGAGCTGCAGGCGGTGTCGGCATGGCCCTGATAAAATTGCTGCTATATGAAGGCATCAACAGGTTGGTTGTTACAGCGGGTAATGATGAAAGCCGGAACCAACTGATCGCTGCTGGTATATCAGTTGAACAAATAATTGATTACAATGCAGATAATATGTTGACGAAAATTATTGTTGCCAATAACCAATCTTTGTTTAATCATTGCATTGATCTTGTTGGAGGTAAATTTTCCGAATTGTGTGCTCAATTACTTATAACCAATGGTACATACGTTGATATTACAGCTTTCACTACTTCTAAGGCAAGAGAAAAACTGTTTGATAAAGGAGCGACGATTCTCAACATCTCCAATTATGCATATGCACTGAAGGGGGAGGTAGATTACTATGGCAGTAATTTGCAACAGATCTCTATCTTATTAGAAAAAGGGGTTATTAGTCCGCCTCCGGTATATCTCATTGGCGAGCTTAGTGTAGCAACAGTTAAAAAGGCGCACCATATTTTAGAAAGTAACTTGAGCAAAGGGAAAAAATTAATAATGCGAATTCCGGCTGTATCTTTTTGGATAAGCATTATGTCAAGGGTGTTTTTCTCTGATTTCGTTGAATTGTATAAATACCTGCATGTTGTTAAGTGATTATAAAAACATATCGTATAACAAAGCCCTGTGCTGCCATATCGTCAAAGAATAAGTTTCCTCTGCGTTCTTATGGAACAAAGCTGGGAGGATAATAAACAACCAGGCAACTAACGCCAAACCATCCCATCAAATCAGATCCTCCTTTTTAACGTTAATATAACCCGGCTGTATTGTTTATCGTGATAGATCTCAAGCAGTACGCCACGCCCGTCGCCTGATTTGAAAAGATGGTCAAGGTCTTCCAGGCTCATATTGGCCACCGGTTTTAAATTTACCGACATTATCTCGTCATCCTTTGCCAAACCAATGTCATCACTTGCTGATCCCGGCTCCACCCGGCTAATTACTACATGCTTTAATCCGGCGCCGCCTGCATAATACTCCATCCCGCTCATGTCATGTTCAAATGGCTCTTTTAGGTTACCACGCGCTTTCAGGTACATAAGGTTATTTTCGTAATCAAATATTACAGTAAACCTTTTCAATACATCCATCCCCAAATTGCCGTCGCGGGATGTAAAATAAGCCGAGTTTTGATTTTCAGGGAAAGAAGAAAGTACATTATTTAAGCCATATTTACCAATGGATAGCTGGGTTACACGGCTTATCTCACCAGATATTGGCCCGGTTAAACCCATGCCCAAATTAGCTGCTATACTTTTTTCAGTTGGCCACCGGTTAACGCGGTGATTATCTAAAGAAAGCGGGTGCCCGGCTCCAATATCAACTATTAGTTTGCACTTACGCTCGCTGCCATCACAAAAACGTACCGTGGTAGTAATGTATGGTTTATTGTTTTCTATGAGAATAGGCAGGGCCTCAAATTTCTTTATCTTTTTTAGCTTGCCAGGTTTGTAAGCCGTTAGTACGCTATCGGTAAAGTTAAGTTTCACCACCAGTTTATTAAAAAACTCATAGCCCAATAAGCCGTGAATAGGGATCCCGGCATAATTAGACAAGCCAAAATGATCTTTTTTAAATATGGCCGCACCTACCCCTACGCCCTTGATACCGGGCATATCTATTTTTAAGGGGGCGGTTACATAAGCTTCGTAATCTTCGCCGGCACCCAAACCTGCCAGGCGCAGGGTACGTTTATCAGGAATGTTTAATGAGTCTATCAGTTTAGGTTCAGTAATTATCATTATGCCTACTCCTGTATCCAGGATAAAGTTATACGGGCCCCTATCATTTATATTCAGTTTAAGGATCACCATGTTTCTCACCATCTTAAAAGGAATATTTACCTTGCTTTTGTTGGTGAGTTCAAAATATTGGGCAAAAGCGGTGGATATGCTACTGAATATTATCAGCAGTAATAAAATTAAGGGGTAATATGTCTTTCGGTCTGACATGAGAGTAGCAGACAGGTTATAATTGGTCATTTATCTATATAGATCTGATAAGCTAATAAACTTATCAGGTTGCTATTTTTAAAGCATTATACTTTGCCGCCGGCATTGCCGATACAACAAAGGCGCCGCCTGCTATAGCCAGTTCAAGCATAGTTCCGGCCCATTGCTGCCCGTTTCTTATATCGCTAAGCAACAGCGGGACCTGGTAAAGTATAATGGAAACCATAAGGAAGATACCCAGCAGTAAAGCTGGTACACCCAAATACCTGTTACTGAGAATAGCAATGGCCGCAATAATCATAATTAGCCCAAACAGGTAATCCCAAACAATAATTCCGGGGAAGTAGGCCGGTACTTTGGCGGTCACAAAAGCCATATGGGCAAAGTGTTGTAAACCCAAAATTATCATGGGCACTGCAAATAAATACTTACCAATCGGTAGCAGCCTTAAATTACTGGTTAGCACTAATGCGGTGCCCATGATAACAACGTCCTGCAGCGCCCGGGTCCAGGTTTGGGGGTTTTGCGGGTCGTTAAGCAATCTGGGTACGTGTATCAGCAATATGAACAATGCCAGCATTACACTCAGCATAGTGCATGAGAGCCGTACATACTTATTTATGATGATACTTAGCGCCGCCGCTATAAAAGCTACCGCCACTAAATAGACGAAAAAGAGATGCCACGGTATCCACGCCGGTACATAAGTGGTTAAAAAATCAGCATAAATAAAATGCTGAATCCCGAATACTACAAGTGTGATTGCGTATAACCATTTCCCGGTGATGACCAGCGTGTTCATAAAAATATATAGTTCAGTTTTAGCCATTTAGTACTCCACAATTCTTAAATTGCAGATACCGGGCATCAATACAAATTTAAGATGATAAAAACCAAATAGTATGCTTTAGGCCGTACAAGTTGGTACAAGTTGATACAAGCCGGTATAAGCCTTTATTGATACTAATTTTGCCCCACTATAAACCGATTATGCCTTTTGATGAACTGATAGAAACGCTAAAACGCCAGTACGAAACCGAGACTGGTTGGGGTGACAGCAATGGCTGGACCAACCAGGATTTTATTAATTTAAGCGAGCGGATACATGAACGCACCGGCGTTTTGCTTAGCCACGTTACCCTAAAACGTATATGGGGAAAGGTGAAGTACGATAGTTTGCCCAATACCTACACGCTGGATACCCTTGCGCATTATATTGGTTTTGAAAGCTGGAGAAGTTTTGTAACCGCTCATAATAAAAATGCCGTTAATGTACTGGTGCATGAACCTATTGCACCCGAACCTGAAGCTAAACCCCGAAAGCCCGTTAATAAGCAACTTAGAACCGTGTGGATAATGGCGGTAGTTTTGTTGCTAACTATATTGGGAACCTACTTTAGCGTGAAGAAAAGCCCGGCGCCTGTTACCAATAACGATTACAAATTCAGCAGCAGAAAGGTGGTTACCTCGGGTTTGCCCAATTCAGTTATTTTTAATTATGATGCCACAAAGGCCCCGGAAGATTCAGTGATCATACAGCAATCATGGAACCCAAAGCTGCGTACCAAAGTATCTAAAAGAGACCATCAGCATACTTCTATATATTATTATCCTGATTATTACAAAGCCAAGCTGATTGTAAATAATAAGATAGTAAAACAGCACGAACTGTTTATAAAATCTGATGGCTGGTTGGCTGTTATTGAGCAAGACCCTGTGCCCGTGTATATTAACAAGGATGATATTAATCAGGATGGAAGGATGGGGATATCCGCCGAAACCATTTTAAAGCACAATATAAAATTGCAGCCTGTGCCGCCTAATACACTTTTTAGTAACGTACGCGATTTTGGCGAGATATACAGCGACGACTTTGTTTTTGAAACCTCTTTTAAAAATGACTACCGTGAAGGCTCGGCCATATGCCAGAAAACAGATCTGTTCCTGCTCTGTAAAGGTACTGCTATAGGGATCCCGCTTTCTGCCAGGGGCTGTATATCAGCGCTTAACATGTACTTTACCAATTATTTCCGCTCAGGTAAAACAGAGGACCTGTCAAACTTTGGGGTGGACTTTAACAAGTTTGTTAAACTGAGAATAGAATCGCACAACAAAAAAGCCCGCATTTATATTGATGATAAACTGGTTTACACTGTTGATAAGGATATTATCCACTCCAGGATCATAGGTATCGATTTTCGTTTTCAAGGCGCAGGACTGGTTGATTATGTAAAGCTAAGTAACGGCAAAGTGAATTTTGAAGACAACTTTTAATACTTTTGGGATATGGACGGTTTAAAGCTGAATGGCAGGATATGGCTGGCAAATGGCGACGACAAAGTACTTGGCCATGGCCGTGTAGAGCTGCTTGAAAGGATAAAAGAATCAGGATCTATACGGCAGGCGGCTTTGCAAATGAAAATGTCATACAAGCAAGCCTGGGACATTATTAACCATTTGAATGCCAATTTTAAGTCGCCTGTTGTTATTTCCCAGCGCGGAGGCAAAGGCGGGGGCAACGCCGTAGTTACAGAACATGGTTTAAAAGTTATTAAAGAATTTCATGAGCTCCAGGCAAAATTTAAAGCGTTTTTGAAAGAGCTTGACAATTAAGGTTTACATTATTATTAAAATTGCATGTAAACCTAAAAGCCAATTTGGCTAAAGAGGGTAAAAAAAACAATGTTTGTTTTTTTTTACTTTTCGTTATATTTTTAAAAACATAACGAAAATGGATTGTTAAGAATTAAACATAATACCCGGATTTTATTTATGAAAAGAAAATTACCTCTTATTGTATTATTCCTTAACTGTTGCGCAGCAAGTTGGGGGCAAACAATACCCAATGCGAAGCCGCCGGCAGATACGATCAGGAAGAAGCAACTCTCAGAGGTAGTTATAAGTGCATCACGCATTGGCGAAAGTCTGTTAAGGTCACCCGTGAGCATAGAGAAAGTACCTAACAGCGCCTTTAAGCTATCGGCAGCACCATCCTTTTTTGATGCCTTAGAGAATATTAAGGGTATACAGCTAATTACACCCAGCCTGGGTTTTCGTATTATTAACACACGCGGCTTTGCCAATACCACCAATGTACGTTTTACGCAATTGGTTGATGGCGCTGACAACCAGGCACCACATTTGGGTGCACCAATAGGCAATGCAATGGGCCCCAGCGATCTTGATATTGAAAGTGTAGAGATCATTCCGGGTACGGCATCAGCCCTTTATGGCTTAAACGCTATTAATGGGCTGGCAAATTTTATCACCAAAGATCCTTTTAAAACTACAGGCATCAGTTTTCAGCAAAAAACAGGGGTAAACCACCTGGCTGATCCTGAATCAGGAGCAAAACTGTATTCTGAAACCAGCTTCAGAATTGCTGAGGCGTTATCTAAAAAGTTCGCTTTTAAGCTTAATGGAACGTATACAGCGGGTTATGATTGGATAGCAGATAATAATACCGACCAAAACAGTGTTGCAAATTCAAAACTGGGTATACCCGCAGGCCCGCTCAACCCGGGATATGATCCTATAAATGGTTATGGTAATGAATCATCAGACAGAAGGACCGTCACACTGGGGGGCAAGCAATATTCTGTTGCGCGTACCGGTTATGCTGAAAAGGACCTAACCAGTTATGGTTTACATAATGTAAAAGTTGATGTGGGCTTAGCTTACAAGATAAGCCCAAACACACAGCTTACCTATACATTCCGCTTTGCTGATCTGGATAACATTTATCAGCGTGCAAACCGTTTCAGGCTTAAAGGCTATACCTTACAACAGCATGCGCTTGAACTAAAAAACAACATTTATCAGGCACGTGTTTACTGGACAAGGGAAAATACCGGAAAATCTTATAATCTGCGTTCTGCGGGCGAAAACCAGGACAGGAACTTTAAAGATGATAATACCTGGTATGCCGATTATACGAAAGCCTTTAACGCCGCAACAGCGGCGGGTACAGATATAACAACTGCATTGCAACAGGCAAGGCAGGCTGCCGACGCGGGCAGGTATCAGCCGGGTACGGCTGCGTTTAATAATAAACTAAACCAACTTGCTGATATCAATAACTGGGATATTGGCTCGGCTTTGCGGGTAAAAGATGATATGGTACATGCCGAAGGCCAGGTTGATATTTCAAATGCGATTGCATCAAATTTTAAACAAAAAACGGGGCTTGACCTTCTTGCCGGTTTTGATCACCGCACCTACATTATTCACCCGGATGGTAACTATTTTATTAATTATGTGCCGGGGCATGAATTTGATGATTTAAAGTACAGTAAAACCGGTGGTTTTGTACAAGCTGCTAAAGAACTGTTTGATAATAAGCTTAAACTGTCTGCAACTTTGCGTGCCGACAGGAATGATTATTTCAGCCTTAAGCTTAACCCGCGATTTACTTTAGTGTATTCGCCTGTAATTGAACACAATATCAGGGTATCTTACCAAAGCGGCTATCGTTTTCCGAGCATATTTGAGGCTTTCTCCAACGTTAACAGTGGGGGCGTTAAACGAGTGGGCGGCTTAAGGGTAGTATCAAACGGCGTATTTGAAAACTCTTACCTGCGTACCTCAATTGATGCTTTTCAAAATGCGGTAAAGAATGATTTTAACGCCGGGGCAACCACTAATGCTGCTATCGAAAAAGAGAAAGTTTTACTGATAAAAACACCGTACACCTATTTAAAGCCAGAGCATATTAATTCATTTGAAACCGGTTACAAGGCGTTGTTTTTAGAAGGAAAATTAAGTGTCGATGTCGATTTCTATTATAATAAATACGATAACTTTATTGCCCAGGTAGAGGTAAATGTACCTAACACACAAAAGGCAGATTCCATCCCCTATTACCTTAACGATAAAAACAAACAAGCCCGTTATCGTATCTGGACAAACTCTCAAAGTAAGGTTTACAACATTGGCGGCAGCTTTGGCCTATCATATCAATTACTTCAAAAGTTTCAGTTATCTGGTAATGTCACCTACGCAAAGCTACAGCGAAAAACAAATGAAGATGCATTAGAAGATGGTTTTAATACACCGCAGTGGATAACTAACTTATCATTTGGCGGTAATAGGGTGGCCGGTAACTTTGGTTTTAATGTTACCTATAAATGGCAAAGCGGTTATTACTGGCAGTCGTTTTTGGTAAATGGCGATGTAGATTCTTACGGTACTGTTGATGTACAGGTTAATTATGATTTTATAAAAACCAAGCTAAATGTAAAGTTGGGCGCAAGCAATTTAACTAACCAATATTATAACTCTTTTTTAGGTGGACCGGCTATTGGCGGGTTTTACTATACTACATTAACTTATTCCATAAAATAAGCGTTCTGCTCAATTAATTTGAAATAGTTTGTACACAAAATGTGCTTTTGTTACCAGATAGGGTAAGTTTTTGATGAGATTTTAAATTAGTTGTGCAGATTATTGTAATATAACCTCTTGTTTTTCTATTAGTTAAATCGTAAATTCATCCAACCAAACTAACCTGATAATATTATGAATTGCGTAAAACACATCCTTGCCCGCAAGGGAAGCAGTGTTATTGCTGTAGCGGCTGATACCACTGTGTTTAATGTGCTTAAACTGATGGCCGAAAAAAACATTGGCTCTGTAGTAGTTACAGAGGACGATAAATACCTTGGCCTGGTAACAGAAAGAGATTATGCCCGTAAAATTATATTAATGGGCAAGCATTCTGATGGCACCACAGTGGGAGAGATAATGAGTACCGGTTTGCCGCGCATTACCCCAGATTCATCAATAGAAACCTGCATGCTGGTTATGAGCGATAGCAATATCCGGTATTTGCCGGTATTTGATGATCAGGACAAGTTATGCGGTATCGTTTCCATTAATGATGTGGTATACGAAACTATCCATTCGCAAAAAGAAACCATTGATCAGCTGCATAGTTATATATATACAACATAACGAAAGTTAGAATTCAAACTTTATAACCAGTAGGTCACAGGTTCGAATCCTGTTGGGATCACAATATTTCAAAAACCGCCTCTAATAGATTTAGAGGCGGTTTTTTGTTTTTACAGTATTTTGCCATCGCACAGATAACCAGACCAATCTGGTACTAACTAATTATATGTATATTTAAGATTTGACGATTGAAAATTTAATGAACAACGCCAACTAAAATATTAGTTATCAATAAATTGTATAATTTATTAGAAGAATTATGAATGATATGGCAAATTTAGATCAACAAATGCTGGAAGCAGTTTTAGCGGGAGATCTAACTAAAGTTGAATTACTGGTTTCGCAGGGGGCAAACATTAATTATAATGATCCATGGGGAAATTGTGCCGTGTTCTCCGCAGCTTGGGAAGGGAATATTAAAGCTCTTGATCTGTATTATAATTTGGGAGCCTTAATTGAGTTGGAAGACAATAACCCACTTTGCAATGCTGCCTTTAATGGTAAGGTAGAATCTGTAAAATGGCTGTTAGAAAAAGGTGCTCACCCAAATTTTAGTTTTAAACAAACAGGAGAGAATGCACTGCATTATACCATTTGTAAAACCAGCGAAATAGAGGAAAGAACGGAGATTGTTAGGCTATTAGTGGACGCAGGTACAGATGTAAACAAAAAGACAAAGAAGGGCGAGGTAACTCTTTGTTTTATGAGGGATGCCTTTTTAAAAGCTGAAACACCACTTCACCGGGCGGCAGCTTATGGAAATGAACGCATTATCAAGTTATTATTAAATGCCGGGGCCAACCCCTCAGAGAAGGATGCCAACGGAGATTCGCCTATTTCATGGGGTAGCTGGCATTTAAGAAGTTCAGATGTGCTGCGATTGCTACTCTATGATGGTGTGCCCGGCATCCGATGAGCCAACCCAACCTCACCTAAAGCAGTTGCTTTTCGCGATATAGAAATTTGTGTTATTTTTGGGTAACCCACGCTCATCCACAATGAAGGACACTCCCGAGAAACTGATTTTTAAAAGTGTAAGGGACCAGTACGTTCATTTTGGTTTGCCGGTTGATGACTTTGATGAGAATACAGATTTTGTTATCCATAACCTGAAGGATATCCACAAAACGATGCCTTATATATCTCAGGTCTTCCGCCCAAATTTCTTTTCATTTGTTTTTGTAAAAGACGGGTTAGGGAAATATACAACAGACGATCTTACTTTTGATACCGTACCCGGGACGATATATTTTACCAATCCGGGTCATTATAAATCATACCACTGGCGGCAGGTAAACGACATATGCCTGATCACGCTAAGTGAATCATATCTTAAAGAGAATGTTCATCCGGATATTTTTGAGGAGTTTCCGTTTTTACTTGCCGAAACCGTACAGCCACGGGTGCTTAATGATGAAACGTTTAAGGAATTTGAGCAGTTGTATCTGCAGATACAGAAAGAATACTCAGCTAAAAGTCCATATCGTAACCGGTTGATCGGTAATTTATTTGTGGTGCTATTATTAAAAATAAAAGAATACTTCTGGAAAGATTACAATCCTATTTATGAAGGGAACCGCAGTTCGGAAATTGTAAAAATTTTTAAACGTACGCTTGAGCATCATTACCGCGACCTAAGCAGCGGTAAAGCCGAACGTGTTTTCCGTGTACAAGAGTATGCTGATGACCAGAGCCTGCATCCCAATTACTTAAGCAATGTTATCAAAATAAAAACCGGTAAACCCATTGGCACCTGGATAGCCGAGAAAACAATAGCCGAGGCTAAATCGCTGCTGCAGAACTCGCCGGTATCAATAAAAGAGATAGCTTACCGGCTGGGCTTTTCAGAATCGGCACATTTTAGCAATTACTTTAAAAAGCATACAGAAACCTCCCCGGTTTTATATCGTAAACAGCACAGCACTATTGCATCTTAACAAAGTCTTGAAATACCTTTCTGACCTTTATTAAAAGAGCAGCTAAACAATCTGTTTTACCCCTAATCTTTAATATTTGCATGTAATGCTTTAGTATCTGTACTTTTTGAGTTGCCCATATCCAGACCTTTGTTCTATCAAAACAAAACAAATAAAAAGGATATGAAAACGCTAACAGAAAAAGTAATCTTAGTAACCGGCGCCTCAAGAGGTATCGGTGCAGCAGTGGCTCAAAAGCTTGCACAAGCAGGGGCTAAAGTAATTGTTAACTATGCCGGCGGTAAAGAAGCTGCCGACCAAACAGTTGACAACATTAAACAAGAAGGCGGCGACGCTATTGCCTTACAAGCCGATGTAAGTAAAGCGCAGGAGGTAGAGGCCATGTTTGATGCCGCCATTGCCCACTATGGCCGCATTGATGTATTGGTAAACAATGCAGGCATTATGCTTACCAAATTAATAAAAGATACCACCGACGAAGATTTTACCCGTCAGTTTGATATCAACGTTCGGGGTACTTTCAATACCATGCGCCAGGCCGCTACAAAACTGGCAGACAACGGAAGTATCATCAACTTCTCATCAACCACAACAAGGGTAATGATGCCAACTTACGGTACCTATGTGGCAAGTAAGGCAGCGGTTGAACAACTAACCCGGGTATTCTCAAAAGAAGTTGGTGCAAGGGGTATCAATGTAAATTCAATATCTCCGGGCCCAACCAATACCGAGCTATTTACCAAAGGTAAACCACAGGAAGTGATAGACCGGTTGGCATCACAATCTGCCTTTAACCGCATTGGCGAACCCGAAGACATTGCCAAAGTAGTAGTATTCCTGGCCGGCGATGATGCCAAATGGATAAGCGCGCAAAATTTAGGGATAAATGGCGCAATGGCATAATTGAAAGGTTAAAAATTAGAGATAATTAGAGATAATTAGAGCTAAAAGTAAAGTAAAGAAAATAGCAAAATCACAATTAAAAGATTAGAAATCATGAACACATTAAATAATAAAGTAGCATTAGTAACAGGATCGGCCCGTGGATTAGGTAAAGCAATTGCAGAACGTTACGCAGCCCTGGGCGCAGATATAGTGATCAATTATTCACGTGATAAAGCATCTGCCGATGAGGTGGTAAGCAATATAAAAGCAATGGGGGCAAGGGTAATAGCAGTACAAGCCGATGTAAGCAAAGTTGCCGACCTGGAAAGGTTATTCGCGGAAGCCATTGCCGCTTTTGGTAAAATAGATATAGTGGTAGCCAATGCAGGTATTGAACTGGTAGAAACCCCTGTAGTTGATTTTACCGAAGAACAGTTTGACCGCGTGTTCGGCATCAACACAAAAGGTACTTACTTTACTATGCAGCAGGCCGCTAAACATGTAGAAAATAATGGCCGCATCATATATATCGCGTCAAGCACCACATCGTTTCCGGTACCGGGCATGGCAGTGTATGGCGGTAGCAAAACCACACCACGCTATCTGGTAGATATCCTGTCAAAAGAAATTGGTCACAAAGGCGTAACCGTAAACTCCATTATACCCTTCGCGGTTGATCATTCAGGCATATTTGCAGAACCAGACAGCTATCCTGAACTAAGGAAACAATTGCTGGACAGCTGCCCAATGGGTCGCCTGGCCGAAGTGGAAGACGTAGCCAATGCCGCTGAATTTTTCGCAAGCGATCTTTCTTCTTTCGTATCAGGCCAGCACTTGTTGGTAAATGGTGGTGCAACTAATTAATATTGAATAATCACTTAAAGCCAATAGCATTTTAATTGCTATTGGCTTTCCTCTTTAACATAAAATCATGATAATTAAGATATTAACTACCCTGTTACTGTTGTTTGTAGTTTACATGGGCCTTAAGCAAGGCTGGGCCATGGTAAACAGCAAACCCGAAATGCTGAACATGTTTAGTAAATGGAATTTTAATGTACTAAGCATTAAAATATTTGGTGTTGTTACTTTGTTAAGTGTGCTGATGCTGCTGTTTCCGCAAACTTATGTTGCAGGCAACTTTATAATGGCAGGCTCTATACTCCTTATCCTTTGCTTGCAGCTAACCATTAAAGATTTAAAGGGAGCGGCTATTGAACTGCCATTTTTACTGATGAACCTGGTACTGATCTATCTTCAGTATCCTGTTTTAAAGCAAAAATAAGAACCATTAAAAATACTTGTCAAATGCCAGCCCGTAAGTGAAATTGAGATTATCGCTGCTGGTGATGTTCATTTTGTTGTAGGTGAGCGATGTAGTAAGGCTTATCCATTTACGTAACCTGAAACCCAATGTGGTTGTTGAAAAGGTTTAGATTTTGTTATTATAACCGCGCTATCCTGAGTTTATTGGTTAGCTGATTTAGTAGTCAAACCGATATTGATTTCTTTTTTTATGCTGCTTTTACATAAGCAGTTTCAAATTATTTTGAACTTGATTTGTGTTTTTTCACAACTAAATTAAACGATTTTTAAACAATTTGCGTTTTAACGGGGTTATAAACAATGAAACACTTAACTAAACAGGCAGGCTATAGAGAGAAAATATTTACGCATTAACAATTAATAATTGAAAAATCATAAACGGAGAGAAACATGAAAAAATCACTTTTAATGGTTGGCGCAATATTAATTTTAAATTTAACAGCCAGCCACGTATTCGCACAGGTACAGGACACGACGAAGAAAACTACAACCACAACCACCACAGAGGGTGCAAGTGATGTAGTAGGAGCCTTAGCAAGCAATGCCGACTATTCAACCGCGCTAACTGCTGTAAAAACCGCGGGTTTAGATGCTACTTTAAAAGCAGGTGGCCCATATACCATATTCGCTCCAAACAATGTTGCTTTTAGTAATTTGCCTGCAGGAGAACAGGACAGTTTAATGAAAGACCCTACTAAACTGGCTAGCCTGTTAAAAGGCCACGTAGTTACCGGTAAATATTCTAAAGCGGATATTATTAAGGCATTAAATGCAGGAAAAGGCAAGGCAAGCTTAACAACTATTGATGGGCAGCCTTTAACCTTATCGTTAGTTGGCAGTAAACTGCAATTAACAAATGCTTCCGGCAGTACTGCCCAGGTAACATTGTTTGACCTGGTAGGTGCCAACGGTGTTGTAAACGGTATAAATGGTGTCTTAAAACCAACAAAGTAAAACACAAGCATTTTATAACAAAAGCCCGGCAAAACCGGGCTTTTGTTATTTGCTGCAATTACGTTTAACTTATTATATTCACGGCATATTCCTTACAAAATGCCCGAAAGAACCTCCAGGTACTGGATAGAACATTTAGCCTTACAGCCGCACCCCGAAGGTGGTTATTATAAAGAAACGTTCCGCTCATTGCAGCAGGTTAGCAGGAGCGGAAATACAGTTATCCGCCAGGCTTGTACCTCAATTTATTACCTGCTGGAAGGTGAGGATTACTCAGGCTTCCACCGCATCTTATCAGACGAGATCTGGTATTTTCATAAAGGCGGCCCCTTACATATACATGTGATAAATGAGCAGGGCCTTCATGAAACACATGAGCTTTCTGATTTAGCTACCGGCAATTTATCAATAATCGTATCCGCAGGTTTGTGGTTTGCGGCAGAACTGCCTGCTAAAACAGGTTATTGTTTAGTTAGTTGCGCAGTGGCGCCTGGTTTTGAGTTTAGTGAATTTGAAATGGCAGATAAAGCAGCATTAGAAAAAGCTTATCCTCAATATAAAACTGTTTTTGAAAGGCTTTGCCGATAATATAGTATAAACAACAAAGCCTGGTATTGCCAGGCTTTGTTGTTTAAAGAAATGATGGTCTATTTGTCCTCTTGCAGCTTTGCAAGGGATAAATGATTTAAGCCAATAAGTGTGGTTTGGCTGTGTATGTTTCCCAAAGCAGTTCGCCAAACAAGGTGTTGGCCCAGGCAAACCATTTACGGGTAAATTTGGTAGGATCGTTTTTGTGGAATGACTCGTGCATAAAGCCGGTGCCCCCATGTGTTTTTCTCAGCGTTTCAATACATTGCTTTATTTCTGCATCATCATTACTGGTTAAAGCACGAATAATTATACTGATAGGCCATATCATATCCTTACCAATATGTGGCCCGCCAATGCCTTCGCCTGCTGTACCTTTAAAAAAGAAGGGGTTGTTAAGCGATAACAACATTTTGCGGGTGTTGATGTAAACCGGATCAGTGTTTTTAATAGCATCAAGGTATGGCATACCTAAAAGGCTTGGTACATTGGCATCATCCATTAAATTAAAACTGCCAAAACCATTCACCTCGTAAGCATAAACTTTACCATAATCGGGATGATTAATAACCGCGTGTTTTTGCAAAGCGGTGTTAACTTCTGCGGCTAATGCATTTAGTTCGGCAGCTAAAGCAGTATCTTTTGATATTGCCGTTACCATCTCCGCAGCTTGGTTTAAACTGGTTACCGCGAAAAAGTTTGATGGCACCAGGTAGGAGTATATGGTAGCATCATCGCTGGGGCGGAAGGATGAACAGATCAACCCTACCGGTTTTACCGGATAGCCAAAGCCGTTCATAGGTACCCCATCAGTTGCCCACGATGTTTTACGCTGAAAGGAGTAAGGCCCGTCGTTATCCTTTCGCTGCTGTTCTTTAAAGGTTTTGAGTGTGCTTTGTATGGCTGTTTTCCATTTGGCATCAAACGGGGAAGTATCGCCGGTAAGTTTCCAGTACTTATGTGCTAAACGAATGGGGTAACATAAAGAGTCAATTTCCCATTTGCGTTCATGCAGGCCGGGTTTCATATCGGTCACATCATCTTTCCATTCGCCAACTTTTGTTGGGTCATCATAAAAAGCGTTGGCATAAGGGTCGCGCAGAATGCAGGTTGCCTGTCGGTTTATTACACCGGCTACCAGCTTTTTCAGTTCGGCATCTTTATTAATAAAGGCAAGGTAAGGCCAAACCTGTGCACTGCTATCACGCAGCCACATGGCATCAATATCGCCGGTTATTACGTATGTATCGGGCTTGTTATCGGTTAATTTATAGGTTACAGTTGTATCTAATGTGTTAGGGAAGCAATTCTCGAACAGCCAGCCCAACTCCGGATTTTTTACTTTGGCTTTAAATTCAACAATAGCCTTTTCAACAGATTTACTTGTGAATTTTCTTTGGCCTGCGGGTACCCTTACTACCGGGTAAGCAGCATCTGCCGCTATTGATAATTTACTTAAAAATACGCTTGCACCCAATATGGTACTGCTGCCAATAAATTGCCTTCTTTTCATGGTAGGTATGTTAGATCGCTGAAAGTAAAAAATCTTAAGGAAATTAAGTCAATTTAATTGCAAAAACAGCGTTCCGTCACATATTTTAAATGGTTCATCACATTTATCTGCAAGCAGGTTTAACATTCGGTAGCATTGAGAAAACATCGGCAAATAAATATTGAAACATGAAGAAGTATATACTTATTTTAATACTGGCAAGCCTTTCAATTATTGTGAAAGGGCAGTCAAAAGAACAACCCATAGTTTTGGGGCATGTGGATACCTTGTATTCAAATATCTTAAAAGAGAAACGCCCGGTATGGGTTTATACGCCATCTTATGACACCAGTTATTTTTCTAAACCAAGCTATCCGGTTTTGTATGTGTTAGATGGTGATGGTTATTTTTTGTCATTAGTAACTATGATAAAGCAGTTGGGTGTTATTAACGGTAATACTGTGTTACCAGAAATGGTAATTGTGGGTGTGCTAAATACGCCGGGTAACCGCAACCGTGATCTTACGCCTGCAAAAAACAATGCGTTTGATAAGTCGTCGGGCGGGGGCGAAAACTTCACCGCTTTTTTAGAAAAGGAATTGATACCCTATATTGATAAAAATTATGCGACAGCGCCGTACCGTACATTAATTGGCCACTCGTTGGGCGGCTTAATGGTAGTTAATACATTGGTGAACCACACCAGTTTGTTTAATGCGTATGCAGCCCTGGACCCGAGCATGTTTTATGACGATGGAAGCCTTTTAAAGCAAACTGATGCCCTGCTCAAACAAAAAAACTTTAGGGGCAGGTCATTATTCCTGGGGATTGCCAACACCATGAGTGAGGGAATGGATACCGCGCAGGTAAGAAAAGATACAACAGCAATAACGCAGCATATCCGGTCTATATTAAAGTTTGCTGATAACCTCAAAAAATATCCTTCGGATAGTTTAAGGTGGAACTATAAATATTACCCTGATGATGACCATGCTTCAATGCCGCTTATTGCTGAGTATGATGCGTTAAGATTTATTTTCCATCACAACAGGTTTCCCAAAAATCAACCGGAAAACCAGTATTTCGACAAGCGTTTATCTGCAGAAACATTAAGGAAGATGATAACAGCACATTATAATCAATTATCGCAGGAAATGGGATATGCAGTACGCCCTCCGGAGTTTACAATAAACCAGTTGGGTTACATAATGCTTCAAATAAAGAATTACGAGAAGGCTAAAATGTTTTTTGAGGTGAACATTGATTATTACCCTAAAAACTTTAACACTTATGACGGCCTGGGCGATTATTATTTAGCTAAAAATGATAAGGTAAACGCCATTAAATACTTTAAAAAGGCCTTATCATTAAAGCACACGGCCGAGATCTATGATAAGTTAAAGAAGTTGGAATAGGAGTTAAATTCAACACAAAAAAGGCGTTTCTAGATCAGAAACGCCTTTTTTGTGTATGGAATCTGTGCCTTATTAACCAAAACTTAGCGCAGTGATTTGAATGCTGCACGAAGCTCTTCTGCAAACAATTGCGGCTGTTCCCATTGCGCGAAGTGACCACCTTTGTCTGCCTCGTGGAAATAAATAAGCTTTTGATAACTACGTTCGGCCCAGCTTTTTGGAGCCTGGTAGATCTCACCAGGGAAGACTGTCACCGCAACCGGGATTTTGATCTCGGCTGTTTTCTGCTCCACAGCGTTAAAGTTGTTGGTGTTATTTTCCCAGTATAGTTGTGCGGAAGAAGCCGCAGTATTTGTAACCCAATAGAGTGTAATATCGTCAAGCATTTCATCCTGTGTAAGCGATTTCCCGGCATCCCCTCCGCTATAGGTCCATTCGTTAAACTTGTCTAAAAAAAAAGAAGCAAGGCCAACAGGTGAATCTGACAGACTGTAACCCAGGGTTTGCGGGCGGGTCACCATTAGGGCAGCGTAGCCACCGCCTTTGGTGTACAAGTGATTAAGCGATTTAAATGCTGCCTGCTCTTTTTCAGACAGTCCTGCAGGTGCAGGTTCGCCGTTTTTAAGCGCCTTTGCTACATCTGCCGGTACTGTTGCAGGCATATTAACGTGAATGCCACGCAATCCGGCCGGTGCCTGGCGTGCCATTGCATCGGCTATTACTGAACCCCAATCGCCACCTTGTGACACATAGTATTTATATCCCAACCGTTTCATTAGTACATCCCATGCACTTGCAATACGATCAGGGCCCCAACCGGTACCTGTTGGCTTTCCGGAAAAACCATAACCAGGCATCGAAGGAATAACAACATCGAAAGCATCTTCTGCGCGGCCACCAAATGCGGTAGGATCAGTAAGCGGCCCAACAATCTTCAGTAGTTCAAAGACAGAACCCGGCCAGCCGTGTGTAATAATGAGCGGCAAAGCATTTTTATGTTTAGAACGAATATGTACAAACTGGATATCAAGCCCATCAATGGTAGTTATAAACTGTGGCAGGGCATTCAGTTTAGCTTCTGCTTTACGCCAATCGTAACCATTCCCCCAGTATTTTACAAGTTTTTGAATTTGCTCTAACTTTACGCCTTGCGTTTGATCAGTAACAGTTTCTTTATCTGGCCACCTTGTTGCTAATACGCGTTGGCGCAGATCAGTTAATGTAGCTTCCGGGACGTTGATATGGAAGGGACGGATTTGGCTGGAGGCCTGGGCATTGGTAGCCGGAACGGTCTGTGCGAAGCCAGGTGCCCCGAACAGCATAAGAGCGCCGGTAATAATTTTACCGGCAAGGATGTGTTTATACTTTTTCATTGTTTTTATTTAAAAGGATCGTGATTTTTATGGTAGTTTATGTGTTGATCAATATTGTATCACTGACTGATTAGCGCCACAAAACTATCTTAAAAGCGGGCGGGCCGTTAGCTAAATGTAGCCCAGTTAGGCATAATCTTAGGCGAATCAGACCTTTTTTATCCTGAATGCATTTGGTGCCCGATATCTAAATTTCGTAAACAGATTTTACGAATGCTTCACAGTAGCAGGTATTTGTACAATGCTTCGTAATATCATAAATGAGGCATGGAAGGCTAAGGAGACATGAATGGCATAGCCCGGGATCTATGTCAAATTCTGACGCGTTATTGCAGGTAATTGTAAGCGCATCTAAAAAGAAATGAGGAGGCCTGGAGTTTAAAAATTAACGATTTTCAAGCCAGCTTAAAAAGACATGAATTTTCTCCTTGTTAACTAATAATTTATTAGGCGTTGGAATCACGAGCCGTACAAATAATTTACGGGCAAAATACCGCTCTATTTCTTTTACAGCGGCAAAATTGATCAGATATTGCCTGTTCAGCCTAAAAAACTGATTTGGTGAAAGAAGGCTATGCACGTGGTCCATTGACTGAGCCACTGAATATTCTTGCTGATCAAAACACATTATAGTAGTTGTCTCATTTCTGATATAAAAAAAGGCAATAGTATCTGTTGGTACCGTTATATATTTATTATTCTTAAATACTAAAAAGCTCTTTTTGCCTTCGGGGTTACCTAACCGGGTAAGCAAGTCATTAATATTAGGCATAAGGCTTTGCTGAAAGAAGTTTTTAAACTCATCCACTTTTTTAAAAGCCGCTATTATATTATCTTTTGAAATGGGTTTAACCACGTAATCAATACCATTAGCTTTGAAAGCCTCTAACGAATATTCGTCAAATGCTGTACAAAAAACCACAGGACAAGTAATTTTAACTGTTTTAAAAATATCAAAACAGATACCGTCAGCTAATTGAACGTCCATAAAAATAAGGTCTGGCTGTTCATTTTCAGAAAAGTAGCTTATAACACGTTCAATGCTTTGAAGTTGTGCTAGGATTTTAGCTTCAGGCTTAATTTCGGTTATCATAGCAGCCAACGATCTGGCGGTCTTGATCTCGTCTTCAATGATGATAATGTTCATGAATTACAGGCAATTTTATTTTAAAGGATTTTTCGTTAACCTCAATGTCAATTTTCTGGTCTAAAAGATGAATGTAACGCTGATTAATGTTTTCAAGCCCTACTTTAGTAGAGAACTCCTGGCTCTTTTTGGGTTGTAGCTGATTTTCGACAATTATTTTTTCGTTTTCAGTATAAAGTTTTATTTGAAGAGGATAATCCAGGGACACTATATTATGTTTAATGCAATTTTCAATAAGCAGCTGTATTGTAAAGGGAGGGATAAGTGATGAATAATATTGGGGGTCAATTGTGTTTACAAGGTTTATTCCATCCTCAAACCGTGCCTTCAATAAAAACATATAGGCAGTTAATATTTCAACCTCATCAGATAAATGAATCAGGTCATTCTTACGGCTTTCTAATGTAAACCTATAAAAGTCAGATAGTTTAAGAATAAACTCAACAGTGTGCTCATCATTGGTTTCTACCATTGCTTTTAGGGTGTTCATATTATTAAACAGAAAGTGAGGGTTAACCTGCTGTTTAAGCATTTCGTATTGTGCGCCAAGGTTGTCTGCCTGTGTTCGTTCCAGCTCGATGCTAACCTGTTGGTTCTGGTAACCCTGATACAGCAAATGAAGAAACATATAAAATGTAAGGTTTACGAGTATTCCCCGTACCTCTACCATTAACATATCCGGGCCGAAATTAATACTTGAAAGCAATAACTGCTGCGCATAGGCAAGAAGAAACATAACCGCTAATCCAATCAGAAGGCTGCGCATAAGCCGGAATGTGGAGAACCCTCTGTTTTTATAAGATGTTGTATAACCAGGAAGAGTATAGATATTGTAATACCATACAAACAACGCAAACACAAATGTAACGCCCGAGTTAACCAGGGTCTCCATAATATTAAAATGCCGTTCAGCAATTTTAGGTACAGAAACTAAAATGCCCATAAAAAGAGAACTTAACCAAATGATCCAGGGGGATATTCTGTATGTGTTTTTCTTGTTTGGACTATACATGACGTTTTACGAAAATACGGATGGTTTTGGTTAAAGATAAAGTTAACCTTTATACTGGTCAATAGTATGCCGGGATCATGCGCACCGGCATACCATTTTACCAGCTGTAATAATCCAAATAAAGCAGTAACAATCCGTAGTACAGCTATGAGTAAACAGCCTAGTTGAATTTAAACACACTGAGGAAAATTACCAGAAATAACAGAAGGAACTGGGAAAAATAAAACCGATAGAGGTTCGCCTTGGCTTTGTTTATTTCTTCAAGTGCTGTGCTGCCGGTGTCAGTTATATGTTTTCGTAGTTTCAAACTCTGCCGCCTGCTAACAAGCAACGCGTTTAGTATAATGATAATTACCAAAGCGAATTTGATTCTGAACCATAGCTGTTCTCCAAAAATACCATGAGTAAGTGCCATCATACCTATGCCTGTAAGTATTAGTAGGGCGGCGCCAATTCCATTGATCCTTGCGAATTTTGACGTTGCTTCCAGTAACACTAATGATTTGGTTTGATTGACCTGAAATTGCTTCCAAAAGGTTGAAAATGTAACATAATCGATAACTGTAGTACCTGCCATGAGGATAAGGCCTGTAAGATGAAGCGTTAACAGGGCCGGTAAAAGTGTTTGTGTGTTCATGAGTTGGTCGGTGTGTTTAAAATAATGGATAAATTGATTTATAAGTCCATATAATATCATATGGTTTAAATTATAATTAAAGTTATACCATTTGGTTTAATTATCCTACCCTGTGTTTAATTTAATACTTAATTGAACAAGCAATTAGCAAATCTTACAAAATGATGACCCGCACTAAGCATGACTGCGTGTACCAAGGCACCAGGGACTTCAGCAGCAGGATAATACAGGAAGCCAAGATCTTACTTAAACAAACCGACTGGAATATCTCTGAAATATCCTATACCTTAGGATTTGATGACCTGGCAAATTTCTCAAACTTCTTCATAAAGCAAACTTCTTTTACCTCAATGGTGTTTCGTTCTTAGGGTTTGTCAATAAGGATGAAGTTGAAAGATCAGGACATTATACCGGGCGTTGTTTTTAACAATGCCGACGTGCTTGAAAGAGGGTTTAAATTAATTGAAAATTCTTTTACCATGAAAAATATATCAAAAAATATCATCAGGTTGATGGTGGCCGGCAGTATAGCCTTTGCTGCTTTATTTATTTCATCGGTAGCCCACGCACAGCAGGCTGCCACAATTAAAAATATCGTATTGGTACATGGCGCATTTGTAGATGGTTCCGGATGGAAGCCCGTTTACGATATCCTGGTAAGCAAAGGATATCGTGTGAGTGTTGTACAGCAGCCTTTAACATCTTTTGAGGCCGATTTAGCAGCCGTAAAAAGAGTGTTGGACCTTCAGGACGGCCCCTGTATTTTAGTTGGTCATAGTTACGGTGGCGGTTTAATTACCGAAGCAGGGAACAACTCACATGTGGCAGGGCTGGTTTATATAGCTGCCCATGCACCAGATAAAGGGGAATCAGAAGCGGATAATGGCAAACGTATCCCTCCGGCTTACAAATCCCTGCAAAAACCGGCCGATGGTTTCGATTATATTGACCCTGCACAATTTCCTGCTGATTTTGCAGGAGACCTGCCCAAAAAACAAGCAGAATTTATGGCCAATGCGCAGATGCCTACAGCCGACCAGGTTTTTCACGCTGTAATTCAAAATCCGGCCTGGAGAACCAAACCCAGTTGGTATATGGTTGCTAAAGCCGACCGGATCATTAACCCGGATCTGGAAAGGATGTACGCCAAACGCGCCGGCAGCCAAACTGTAGAAATAGAAGGTGCAAGCCATTCAGTATTTGTATCGCACCCCCAAGAGGTTGCCCGCTTAATAATTGAAGCAGCAGCAGGCCCTGTCAAATAGAGTTATTAAATTAAGCAGAGTGGAACTTTTTATAAGTTATTCCTGTAATTGCATTAAAATGCCAGGGTAACGCCGTTCTTCAATCCCTCGTCGTATTTTTCTTTGTCGAATGTATAGAGGAACGGAGAGCGGTGGGCGCCTATCTTTTTGGTTTCATTTAATTTAACGATGATGCCGGTACCCATTAAGCGTTTAGAGAAGTTCCTGGTATCAAGTGGTTTCCCTAAAATGGCCTCATAAAGATTATGAATTTCTGGTAAGGTGAATTTCTCGGGAAGGAGTTCGTAACCTATTGGGTAATACGCTATATGCAGACGTAAGGCGCGTAACGCTTCAGAAACAATTTGCTTATGGTCAAACATCATCGGCGGTAGTTCGCTTACAGGCCACCACCGGCATTCGGCCTCATAGCCACCCTTTTTTAACTTAACCTTTGAAAACTCGGTCAATGTATAAAAGCCGAGAGACACAAAATAATCAAAGATCCAGAGATTAGCAGGTATTTCAATCCCTGAAAATTCGCTAAGGCGTTGTGCTGTAAATTCACTATCCACAGACCTTGTAGGGCTCCCAAACGCACCAAATTGCTGAAAGAAAAGGTTATCAAGGCCGGTTCTTGTAAAAGCGATCCGTTTTGCAGCTTCAGCAATGTCCTCTGATTTTTTGATATAACCTCCTGTAACCGTCCATTTAGTTACAGCTAAAGGCTGTTGAAGCAGTACTTTCAGTTCTTTATCATGATATCCAAAGATAACGTTATCTACAGCAACGTTCCGAAGATATTGGTCGGAGTTAGCTGTTAGATCTTCAAATTTTAGCGCTTTCATTTCGGTTGTAAAGTTAACTAAAATACATTACGTAAAAAGTACGGAATAATTTGTTTTATAGTTTTTGTTGGTTACATTTATTCTGTCATTCTTACGGAATGGCTTCACCAATTTTAAACTTAAAATAAATCATTATGAAAAAACTCATTTTAACTTTCACAGTAATTGCAAGCATGTTTTTATGCGTTGGTGCGAAAGCACAGTCAACAACAGACTATTTCACGGGGAAATGGAAAGTAATAATTATGGGAACGCCTCAGGGAGATGCTACCATGATGTTTGTTTTTGAAAAAAAGGACGGCAAACTAACCGGCGCCTTGCGAGATTCAACCGACAAAGAAATTTCAAAGATTACTCAGATAGACGAAAAGGATAAAAGCATTACCGCCTATTTCAACACACAAGGTTATGATGTTAACCTGATGCTTGAGCCTCTGGATGCCGACCGCGTAAAGGGAAGCCTGATGGGGATGTTTGCAGCTAAAGGAGAACGTGTTAAAAACTAAATAGCTTTATAAAGCAACCCCGATCACGTCAGTAATAAATTTCAGCAAGGCAAGCGCAGCAAAGTTTACTATTATTGAAGGTGCCTTCCTGTTATTGACGCGTTGGAAAAATGAAAAATGGTAAATTAATGATGATCCTGCAAGCAGGCTATTTAAAACGATATTAGCTTAAAGGCAATAGGCAAGTGCACCTTTGTTAAATCTCCGGTGCACTTGCTTATTGCCATTTCTCCTGGAAAATATCCCATTCATTTAACGAAGAAATGCAAGCATTTCGCCTTTAGGGAGTTCCCGTGCAGTATAATGAAGGCTGAGCTCATGTTGGGCATTATTCTTTTTCAACTGCAACAGATCTTTTACTGATATTACCATATTTAAATCTGAACCGGTGGTATTGGCAAATTCAAATTTCTTCAATGCATTTCCCTTCTCGTCTTTTATGGTAATGCTCCTGTTGGTACCGGCCCCCTTTACAGTGCAATGTTTGTAATTGATACGCAGCTGATCATTGTCATTTGCCTTATCCAATTGCAGTACTCTTAAACTCAGGGGCTGGTTCACCGCCTGTTTCAGGATGAGCTTGTTATTAAGATAGATCTCATAACTGTCCAATCCAAATTTTGTTGTGAAACCAAATGCAGTGAAGCATAGTGTAATCAGCGTAAACATCTTAATAAACGCCTGATTGAATGTTGTGTGTCGCATAATATAAATTTTTAATTAAAATCCTTGACCATTACTCTCTGATAACAATATTAACCGAACAGGGAATGAAGTAGAAAAATAGTAGACCAACAACCGGAATAATAGATATCAGCGTTTTTATCGTCTCATTCCTCTACCTTTTGCGCGGTTTGTCTTATAAGTTTGCTGTTGTAGATCTCCGCCCTGATAAAATATTTTCTTCACAAATAAAAAGAAATTCAAACCCTGTGTATTTGCGGTTGTTATCCCTATAGCTAAAAATTACAACATATGGCAAAGAGGATCAAAAGTGGAACGGCATTTTGTATCAGATCAACCACACGAAGTAAAATATGAAGCAGGCAAACCCGGCATTAAACAAGCCGATATTAAAGATGCGAAAAAAGGCGGTTCCAATCAATGCTACAACATTGAAAATCAAGTAAAAGGAAAAAAAATAAGCCTATGCCCTGGTACAACGGAGATTATCCGCCGTCTTATAACAATCAGCCAAAAAAACTGCGGGAAAAGGCTGTCGAGATCGCCAATGAAGTACTAAAGGATGGTGCGGACGAGGGCATGGCGATTGCTACCGGGCTGAAACGCGCACGGGAGTTCTTTGCAAAAAAGAGAGAACAGAACATAAACCAGCTTACCAATGACAATAAGTTCAAAGAGGAGGAAAATGGCCGGACTAACCAGGTTTTTAGAGGCACAGGAAAATGATTACCAGGGGGCGTTCGCCGAAATTAAACGTGGCAGGAAGCAAAGCCATTGGATGTGGTACATCTTTCCACAGATAGAAGGGCTGGGTTTTAGTGAAACTTCCAAATATTACGCTATCAGGGATGTGAAGGAAGCAGAGGGATTTCTGACGCACCCGGTGTTAGGTGGACGATTGATCCGGATTTGCCAGCAATTACTTAAACTGGAGAGTAACAACGCGACGGATATATTCGGTACGCCCGATGACCTTAAATTGAAATCCTGCATGACCTTGTTTGCTGCACTGCCCAACACCGACCCGGTCTTTCAACAAGTGCTGGACAAATTTTATAGCGGCGTAAAGGATGTGCAAACCATGCACCTTATTAATACTGCCCAAGCTTAGGGCGCCTTAACCGGAAATGGCCAGTAAATAGTCCATGTCGTGTTGTAGAGCTGTTAAGGTTAGTTGCTTACTATAAGGTCTTCCGGCCAACCGTACTTGCTGACTATTGGATATACCCTGTAGGTTAACCGTTTGCTGGTTGAAAACAGTTCCATTTGGTTCTAACAAACGGTAAACATCCTCAGACATAAGCATATTATTGTTCAGTTCCTTTGTCTTCGCCTGAAGCCTGGAAGCAATGTTTACGGGCAGCCCCATTACTGATAACTGAGCAGGCGAATCCAGTCCAAATTCTCCAACAAACACTTTCCCGGCGTGCAGGCCAACGCCAATTTCCAGCGGGCCGCCATAATAAGGCGTTGTATAAGCCTCATTGAAAAGGTTGACGGTTTGAAACATGATTTTTGCAGCCTGATAAGCATGGTTCGCAGCCGCGCGGACATTATCTTGTAAGCCAAAAACCGCATACAGGTTGTCACCAGCTATTTCTACCACTTTACCATTGAAGTTTTTAATGATCTGGTTGAATGCTGTAAATAAGCGGCGCACTACCTGGATCACAGATCCCGCCGGTTGTGATTCCATAAGCCCGGTAAAGTTCCGCACATCCAGAAATAAAATGGCCAGCTCTCTTTCCTCATCAGGGGGCATGGCCAAGGTTGCAGGGCAACCACCATTCAGCATTAAATAATCGTGTTCCATATATGTATTGTATGTGTATATACCTATACAGACGCGAAGCTCAGGAAAACATTTTAAAAAAAATACGAATTGTTACTTCGTGATATGCGGGTGACCGAAATTTGATTTTATCCGGATAAATGAAAAAAGACGCCAAAAGGCATCCAGACGGGTAAGCTTGCAATTTTTTGTTATAAATCCATTCAAATTAAGTATTTTTCTATAAGAAAAGGGCTTTCATTTGTAAAAAGATACCAATGGAAAATTTAATTACAGAGGCCTATGATCCGGAGAAGTTCAGGGATTTGGCAGAAGGACTAATAGGTATACTTACCGAGGAATTAAAAAAAGCGCACCTGCAGCCAGGTGAAACTGTTTTACCATGGGAATCTCCGGAACAACAGTTGGCCTATTGGCAGAACGACTTTGAGTCGCCAGCACCGGCTGACGCATTAGAACTGTTTGAAAAAGTCATATCTAAATCCATTAACGTGCATCGTAGGGCCTACATTGGCCACCAGGTACCGCCAACATTGCCCGTTACTATACTTACTTCGGCCTTGATGGCTTTTTTAAACAATGGTATGGCCGTATACGAAATGGGCATGGCCGGCAATGCCATGGAAAAAGTCATTATCAGTGATCTGGCTAAACGCTTTGGATTCGGAGCAGAGGCTTCCGGTTTTGTAACTTCCGGTGGCACACTCGGAAATCTTTCTGCATTATTAGCGGCACGCACCTATTATCTTAGGCAATATACCGATGTAAGGTATGAGCAATTAGCTATAATGGTATCAGAAGAGGCTCATTACAGCGTTAGCCGGGCATTTACGGTTATGGGCATTCCGTCAGAAAATATTATTAAAATACCGGCGGGAAATGATTTTTCAATTCTGGTTGATACGCTGGAGCCGCTGTACCTGAAATCTTTATCAGAAAGTAAGCATATTTTTGGAGTTATTGGCTGTGCGTGTACCACTGCTACCGGTGCTTATGATAATTTAGAAGCATTGGCAGATTTTGCTGAAAAATTTCGGTTATGGTTTCATGTGGATGCAGCTCACGGCGGTGCAGCCATTTTTTCTCCTGATTACACTCATTTATTGAAAGGAACAGAGAGGGCCAACTCACTGATACTTGACTTTCACAAAATGATGATGGTACCGTCTCTGTCTACAGCCTTAATATTCCGGTCTCATGAACTTTCACAGTTTACTTTCACGCAGGATGCTCAATATCTTTGGCAAGATCAGCAGGCTGATGAATGGTATAACTCTGGAAAACAAACATTTGAATGTACTAAGCCCATGTCGATACTACATGTATACACTGTTATGAAATTGTATGGACAACATCTTTACCGCCAAAATATCAATAAGCTATATGAGCTGGCAAAATCATTCGGGCAAATGTTGATTGAATCGCCCAATTTTGAACTTCTTTGTCTACCGCAAGCCAACATCGTTTGTTTCCGCTATGTTACCGCCACTAACGACTTAAACGCGTTAAATAAGGAGATCCTGAAACAGATAATCAAAGACGGCAGGTTTTATATAGTAAGTACCTCAATAAAAGGCGGGTTTTACTTAAGGACAGCTTTGATGAATCCGCTGACAACCATAAATGACCTGAAGCAATTGTTGGATCTGATACAACGTTTAGTTTAGCTGGCAGATTAAGAACTGTGGTTAATTATCTGCAAGCAAATCTTAATAAATATTAATTGTAAATTGCCCTGCTGTATTTTTTACTTAGTATGTAATAATGTAAGGTTGTATGCTTGATTGTTTTGAATGTGATTTTTCTGAGTTTTTAGGGTTGCCCATTATTGCTGTGGCGTTGTTTGTTAACTATTTTGCAGTCTGAATCAATATGGATACTTACAATATTACAACGGTTAAAACTGTTCTTTCAAACATTTTACAGGCAAATATAACTACCGAAGCGTGGAGCTGGTTCAATGCTCAAAGTGATGCGGATGATACACTGGCTTTTAACAAAGCATTTGTTATGATGCCGCGTAAAACCGGTAAGGCTGTTTTAGAGGTTGGCGAAACCCAACAGCAGGCATTAGCAAATTTGCGCCCAGGGTTTACACTTAACAATTGGACAGCCGATAAACTTGGCAGGGTACTATTATTAATTCAGCATAGCAAAATAGAAAAAGACACTTATTTTAAAGATATTGAGAATTTGTTTTCTGCGGCCGAAATGAACGAACAGGCTGCACTATATGCTGCCCTGCCGTTGCTGCCTTATCCCAGCTTGTGGATAAAACGTTGTGCCGAAGGTATTAGAAGCAACATGGGTATAGTGCTTGAGGCTATCATGTATCACAATCCGTACCCGGCTGAGAACCTTGATGAACCCGCATGGAACCAAATGATATTAAAAGCTTTTTTTACCGAAAAACAAATGGATAAAATATATGGCTTAGACCATAGGGCTAACAGTGAGCTTGCACGTATATTAATTGATTATGCAAAGGAACGCCATGCAGCAGGCAGAGGGGTAGACCCTATGCTTTGGCACCTGGTTGGCAAGTTTATTGACAATCAAACATTGCACGATATGAAACAGGGGAGATTTTAAAGAGTTAATAGTTTATTAAAAGGAAAAGAAATGTGTTGCAGTCATACCATTGAAGATAAAAATATACCATCTGAACAACCGGCAGATGCGTTTGATATAAGTGTTATAAAAGGGATGAAGTTTTTTGATCCGCATGTACACATGACCTCGCGGACAACTGATGATTACCAGGCCATGGCCGATGCCGGCATAGTTGCACTTATAGAGCCCTCTTTTTGGCTGGGCCAGCCCCGTACGGGTGCCGACAGTTTTAAAGATTATTACAGCAGCCTGATAGGGTGGGAAAGATTCCGGTCGTCGCAATTTGGTATAAAACATTATTGCACCATCGGGCTCAATTCAAGGGAAGCAAATAACGAAGCCCTCGCCGAGCAGGTAATGGAAATGCTGCCGCTGTTTATGTATAAAGACGGCGTGGTAGGTATTGGTGAAATTGGCTTTGATGACCAAACCGCTTTAGAAGAAAAATATTACCGGTTACAGCTTGAGTTGGCAAAGGAGGCAGGTTTACCCGTACAGATACATACCCCGCACCGCGACAAAAAACGCGGAACGCAGCGCAGTATGGATATAGCGATAGAGCATGGCCTGGATCCTAAAATGGTTATTGTTGACCATAACAATGAAGAAACGGTTAAAGAAGTGCTTGACAGAGGGTTTTGGACTGCCTTTACAATTTATCCGTTCACCAAAATGGGTAACCAGCGCATGGTAGAGATCGTAAAACAGTACGGGCCCGAGCGCATTATGGTTAACTCAGCAGCAGATTGGGGGATAAGCGACCCTTTGGCGGTGCCTAAAACCGCAGCGTTAATGAAGCTTAACGGAATAAGTGATGCTGCTATTGAACTGGTTACTTATCGTAACGCTATAACGGCTTTTGCGCAAAGCGGCCAGATCAATGAGGCCGATTTTGTTGCGGATGTTGACCAAAGCGTAAAATTTGAGGGAAACAGCATTTTAAGGGGAGGCCAGCAGCCGCGCATTAATAAATCATCCATTATTATTAGTTAGGCATTTTGAAAAATACAATTGCTTATTTACGGATGATGCGGCCGGCTAACATCGTAACTTCGGTTGCCGATGTTTTAGCAGGCATTGCTATAGCAGGTGCATTTTCATGGGGGTACCTTGCAGATAATATAACAGGAGCTTTACTGTTATGTTTTTCAACAGCTTGCTTATATGCAGGCGGTATTGTGTTTAACGATGTGTTTGATGCCGAACTTGATAAAATTGAACGGCCCGAACGGGCTATTCCCAGGGGGATAATAAGCGTGCGCCAGGCCGCTGTATTTGGCAGCATTTTATTAACAGCCGGAATATTATTTGCGGGTTTATACAGTTCCGTGTCAGCTTCGTTAGCAACAGGCGTTGCTTTTTTTGCCTTGTTATACAATAAGATCAGTAAAGATCATCCGTTTTTTGGCCCGCTTAATATGGGGCTTTGCAGGGGCTTAAATTTACTTTTGGGAGTTAGTATTGTTACACAGGCTTTACCGCAATGGTATTTTTTGGCAGTTGTACCCATCATCTACATTTTTTCTATAACCATGATCAGCCGCGGCGAAGTGCATGGCGGCAATAAGGGTAATTTGTACATTGCAGCACTCTTATATACTGTGGTAACTGGATTTATACTTTGCTTTTCATATCTGAATAATAAGCTGCTGCTAACGGTGATAATACTAATACCGTTTTTGTGGATGATATTTACGCCACTGATTAAAGCAATTAAAGATCCGGTGGGTAAAAACATAGGCGGAGCTGTAAAAGCAGGTGTTATTTCCCTCATATTAATGGATGCGGCATGGGCGGCAACATTTAGTACTATTTACGCTGCCTTAATTATAGCTTGTTTATTGCCTTTATCATTATGGCTGGCAAAGATTTTTGCCGTTACTTAATTACTTATTTTAGCGCTTTCTTAATCCTTCACATGAAGCAACTATCACAGTCTTTTTCTGTAAAGTTCGAATACCAGGTTTACTTTACGGCAGGTATATTTAACCCTGTCAATACGCTTTTAAACGATTTTTTTCTAAACTCAGCAACATCGGCATCTTTACGTAAAATACTGTTTGTGGCAGATAGTGGTGTTATAAATGCACACCCTAATCTTATTGATGATATAAAGAAATATTTCACTTCTTATAACACCGTTCGCCTCGTCCCCGACGTTTTAATTGTGCCCGGCGGCGAGGTAGTTAAAAATGATGAGGTTTACTTTAACCAGGTTGTTGAAGCGGTTAATACTTACGGTATTGACAGGCACTCTTATATTGCTGCTATTGGCGGCGGCTCTGTACTGGATATGGTTGGTTATGCCGCTGCGGTATCGCACCGTGGTATTAAACATATACGCATACCCACTACTGTGCTATCTCAAAACGACTCGGGTATCGGGGTGAAAAACGGGATCAATTATTTTTCAAAGAAAAACTTCCTGGGCACGTTTATGCCGCCGGCCGTCGTGTTTAACGATGAAAACTTTTTAAAAACCCTTTCTGACCGCGACTGGCGTTCAGGAATATCTGAAGCTGTTAAGGTGGCTGTGTTAAAAGACGCAGCATTTTTTAGTTGGATAGAAGATAATGCGGCAACATTGGTTAAACGCGATATGGAGGCAATGAACTATCTGATATGGAGATGCGCGCAGCTGCATATGGAACATATTGCCGGGGCTGACCCCTTTGAAAGCGGATCGTCGCGCCCACTTGATTTTGGGCACTGGAGCGCCCATAAACTCGAATACCTGAGTAATTTTGACGTACGCCATGGAGAAGCAGTGGCAATGGGCATTGCCCTAGATACGGTTTATTCAAATCTTTCAGGTCGTTTGTCATCAGCAGAAAGTGATAGAATTATCCATGCATTGCAAAGTCTTGGCTTCGATATTTCACATTCACTGTTGCAGGTAGATGCAGAAAATAGCCCAATATTGGCTGGCCTGGAAGAATTTCGCGAACATTTAGGCGGTCAGTTAACCATTATGTTGCTGAAAGCTATCGGCCAGGGTGAGGAAGTGCATGAAATTGATACGGACATATTAAAAAGGGCCGGAAAAAAATTAAATGAATTGCAACACGTCAATTATAAAAGTTAATAAATACTATGAAACTTCCCGCAGGCCATCTCTCTTACTGTACTAATATACACCCCGGCGAAACCTGGACCGATCATTTTAGCGCTTTGCAACAAAGTTTCCCCGAAATAAAAAAACAACTTTCGCCCGATGCGCCAATGGGCATTGGGCTCCGTTTATCAAACGTGGCCAGTATAGAATTGCTGGAGGGCGACAATTTGAAGGTTTTTAAAGAATGGCTGGCGCAAACGGGAGCCTATGTGTTTACCATGAATGGCTTCCCATACGGTGGGTTTCATGATGTGATAGTTAAAGATCAGGTACATGCCCCCGACTGGACAACTAACGAGAGGGTAAACTACACTATACGACTTTTTAATATACTGGCATTGTTACTGCCAGATGGTATGGAGGGAGGGATATCAACATCGCCTTTAAGCTATAAGCACTGGTTTGACAGTGATGATGCGATGGCCCAAGCCAAAATGGAGGCGACAAAAAATATATTACAGGTAGTTGCCCAACTCAATTTAATAAAACAAAGAACGGGTATCAGCTTACATTTAGACATTGAGCCAGAGCCCGACGGAATATTAGAGACCGGAAAAGAATTTATAGAATGGTTTGAAGGTGAGTTGTTACCACTTGGCGAAAACCTTTTTAAAGATGAATTAGAACTTTCAAGTCAGCAGGCACACCACCTTATTAAACAGCATGTTAATTTGTGTTATGATGTTTGCCATTTTGCAATAGGATTTGAACCCCACCAGGCCGTGATTAATGAGCTGGTTCAAAAAGAAATTAAGATAGGTAAGATACAGATCAGTGCTGCGTTAAAAGCGAGCTTTGACGCTACGCCCGGCAACAGGGGAGCTATACTTAGCGAGTTTGAAAAATTTAACGAACCTACCTACCTTCATCAGGTAATTGCGAAGTTAAAGGATGGCAGCCTGCAGCGATACGCCGATTTGCCAGACGCGTTAATGGCCACAGACGATGCCCGGGAATGGAGGGCGCACTTCCATGTTCCTGTGTTTTTAGAGAATTTTGGCCTGCTGCAATCTACGCAGGCCGATATCAAGGAAGTGCTCGGTATACAGTGTAAAAGTCCTTTTACCAGTCATCTGGAAGTAGAAACATATACATGGGGCGTATTGCCGGATGCTTTGAAAATCCCGCTTACCCAGTCTATAATCCGTGAGTTGGATTGGGTTAAGCATCAGTTAATACATTAAATTCATACAATGAACAAAACGGTTGTTATTGATATAGTTGGCCTGTCTGCTTCTGTGATAGGAGAGCATACGCCATTTTTGAAAAAATATATCCAGCAAAAGAACCTTACCACTATTGAGCCGCTTTTACCTGCTGTAACCACTGCTGTTCAGTCGGCTTATTTAACCGGCAAATATCCGGTTGATAATGGTATTGTAGGCAACGGCTGGTATGACCGTGTGGATAGCGAGGTCAAATTCTGGAAGCAGTCGAATAAACTTGTTATAGGTGATAAGATATGGGATAAAGCAAAAAAAGAAGACCCTTCTTTTACCTCATCAATGATGTTTTGGTGGTACAATATGTATTCAACTGCCGATTACTCGGTAACACCGCGCCCCAATTACCTTGCTGATGGCAGAAAAATGCCCGATTGTTACACGCACCCTGCCGAATTACGTGATATATTACAAGACAAGCTGGGGCAATTTCCCCTTTTTCAATTCTGGGGGCCCGGAGCAAACATTAAATCGAGCAGATGGATAGCAGATGCATCTATGCATACTGATGATCTGCACGATCCTACACTTACGCTCATCTATCTCCCGCATTTAGATTATTGCCTGCAAAAGTTTGGTCCCGATGAATCAAAAATAGCCACTGAACTAAAAGAAGTAGATTCTTTGGTTGAAGAACTGGTTTTATTTTACCAAAAAAAGAACGCCAACATTATTCTGTTATCAGAATATGGCATAGCGCCGGTAAACAACCCCATTCATTTAAATCGCTTGTTAAGACAGCATAACTTGTTAGCGATACGGGTAGAACGGGGTTTAGAACTGCTTGACCCGGGAGCTTCGAAGGCATTTGTTGTAGCCGACCATCAAATAGCGCATGTATATATTAATGACCCATCTGTTACTGAGCAGGTAAAAGCTTTACTTAAAACGGTGCCGGGTATTGAGCTGGTGCTTGACAGGGAGGAACAGGCGGCATACCACATTAACCATGAACGTGCCGGCGATTTGGTGCTTATGGCGGCTGAAGACAGCTGGTTTACTTATTATTTTTGGCTGGATGATGCCAAAGCGCCTGATTATGCCCGTGTTGTTGATATTCATAAAAAACCCGGGTATGATCCTGTAGAAATGTTTATGACCTCAAAAGCCCGTGCGGGATATAAGTTATTGCGTAAAAAAGCTGGATTAAGATATGTTATGGATGTGATACCATTAGACGCAACATTGATTAAAGGATCACATGGGCGGGTTGGTGTTGCCGACAAATACAAGCCTGTATTGATCACTAATAATAAACCAATGCAAGGCAGTGTTTCCCCGGTTGATGTATTTAATATTATATGGCAGCATTTAACACAATAAATTTAACACTAGTAAATATTAATCGATAACAAAAAGCCACTAATTTTAACAATTAGTGGCTTTTTGCTAATTTAAAAGGAATGGGCGGGATACTATTAAATGGAAATTTAATAGCATTTTTTCTTAAGTGTAGGCGGTATATCACCTGGCTGAAATTATTTTAATTGTTTATTTGACAATTAAAATAATTTAATTTTACCTTAGGCCTAAGCAAGCGTTGAAAAAGGAGTGGGGCGATCAAATTTCCCTAGACATTATTTCAGAGCTTTGCTTTTGAACCAAAATCTAAATAACAATAATATCCGATAGTTTATAAATCCGGAGCCTAAGCCTAAGGATGAGGTTAAATTGGGTAACTGGCTGGCCGGAAATACATGTGCGCGACTTAAATACAACAAAATAAAATGCAAAAACTAAAGAAATACTTTGCGGTAGTATGGTTTGGAGCCTGCCTGTTTTCAGCAGTAAAAGTTGAAGCGCAGAGTAAGGATACCGTGTTTCGTTCAAATGGCAACCCTATTATCCGCCATAAATTTACTGCCGACCCCGCTGCTATGGTGTATAAAAATACCGTGTATTTGTACACCGGTGTGGACGAAGCGCCAACCGGCAAAAACAACTATGAGATGCATCATTGGGCCAGTTTCACCTCAACCGATATGTTGAATTGGACAGAGCATCCATCGCCGTTAAATGTAAAAGCTTTTGCCTGGGCTAAAGATGATGCATGGGCCTCTCAGGTAATTGAGCGTGACGGCAAATTTTACTGGTATGTAGCAGTAGAGCACGCAAGTATTGGCGGCAAATCAATAGGAGTGGCTGTAGCAGATAATCCGCTGGGGCCTTTTAAAGATGCAAGGGGCTCAGCACTGGTAACCAACGATATGACCAAAGCCATCAAACACCATTGGGATGATATCGACCCATCGGTTATTATAGATAAGGATGGGCAGGCCTACCTGTTTTGGGGCAACAGCATATGCTATTATGCCAAACTCAAGGCCAATATGACGGAGTTGGATGGCCCCATAAAAACCATCACCCTTCCGCATTTTACTGAAGCGCCATGGGTTCACTACCGCAACGGCTGGTATTACTTATCATATGCTTATGAATTCCCTGAGAAGATAGCCTACGCGATGAGCCGCAACATTAACGGGCCATGGCAGTACAAAGGAATAATAAACGAACTGGCAGGGAATTCAAATACCAATCATCAGGCTATTATTGACTTTAAAGGGAAGAGCTACTTTATTTACCATACCGGCGCATTAGCGGCAGATGCAGGGAGTTTTCACCGGTCGGTATGTGTTGATTACCTGTATTATAATAAAGACGGCAGTATAAAGCGCGTCATAATGACCTCAGAAGGAGTAAAGGCAGCCAGGTAAAAGCGATGGGCTGTATGGTAGATAGCGTGTTTAATTATGTTAAGCTGAAAAACTAAGAAATGAAAACTTTTCTCCCCGTATTTTTAACAACTGTTTTTTTATCAATCATTTTAAAGATTGATTCTGGATTTGCCCAAATTAAAAAAGACCAGCTTCTTTTTGGCGTCGCTTATTATGACGAGTATATGCCCTATGAACGCCTTGATAAGGATATCAGGATGATGAAAGAAGCAGGGATCAATGTTGTCCGAATAGCGGAGTCTACCTGGAGTACGATGGAACCACAGGAAGGAGTATTCAATTTTAGCCATATTGATAAGGTGCTTAATGGAATGCATAAGGCGGGCATCAGCGTTATTATAGGGACACCCACATATGCGGTGCCTACCTGGCTGGTGAAAAAATATCCGGATGTGCTTGCTATTACCTCAAGGGGCCCCAATCAATACGGCGCGCGCCAGAATATGGATATCACCAACGTTCAATACCGTGCTCATGCCGAGAATGCAATTCGTAAAATGCTGGAACATATTAAAGACCATCCGGCAATTATAGGATATCAGGTAGATAATGAGACCAAGCCATATGGCACCAGCGGCCCCAATGTACAGGCGCAATTTGTGGCTTATATGAAATCAAAATATCCCTCGCTGGACAGTTTGAATAAGATATTTGGCCTGGACTACTGGAGCAACCGGATCAATAACTGGGATGATTTTCCATCAGTCAACGGAAGCATTAACGCCAGTCTGAATGCGGAGTTTGCTAAATTCCAACGATCGCTGGTTACGGATTTTCTGGCCTGGCAGGCAAAGATCGTTCGCGAATACAAAAAGCCGGGGCAGTTTATCACACAGAACTTTGACCTTGATTGGAGGGGATATTCTTATGGTATACAGACCGAGGTAGACCATTTTGCAGCTGCAAAAGCGCTCGATATTGCCGGAATAGACATTTATCACCCTTCGCAGGATAAACTTACCGGCGCAGAAATTTCTTTTGGTGGTGACATAGCCCGGTCAATGAAAGGTGGAAAGAATTACCTGGTGATAGAAACAGAAGCCCAGGGGTTCCCGCAATGGGTGCCTTATCCTGGCCAACTGCGTTTGCAGGCCTTCAGCCACTTGGCGTCCGGCGCCAATATGGTATCTTACTGGCACTGGCACTCAATACACAATTCAGCAGAAACATATTGGAAAGGTCTGCTCAGCCATGACTTTGCGCCAAACGAAACTTATAATGAGGCTAAAACCATTGGCGCCGACTTTAAAAAGCTTGCGCCACATTTGGCTAATCTTACTATTAAAAATGATGTAGCCATATTGTTCAGTAACGAAGCGTTAACCGCTTATAACTCTTTTGGGCCGGGTAATTATAACAGTGTGCTAAGGCCTATGTACGATGTTCTGTACAATATGAATGTTGGCGTTGATTTTATTGACCCATCGAGCAAGGATATAGAAAAATACAAACTCATTGTGGTGCCGGCGCTATATGCGGCGCCCGACAGCCTGTTACAACGGTTGAACCGTTTTGTTAAAAACGGCGGACATATTGTTTACACCTTTAAAAGCGGCTTTGCTGATGAGCATAACAAGGTACGGACTGTCTCTCAACCCGGAATTATCAGCGAGGCCTGTGGTATCAGCTATACGGAGTTCACCGACCCTGTAAACGTAGGTTTTAAGGATGATCCATTTAACGCAGGCAGCCAAAACCGTGCAGAAAAATGGATGGAACTGATTACGCCTACTACCGCTAAAGTACTGGCCTGGTATGATCATCCGGCCTGGGGCAGGTATGCGGCAGTTACCCAGAATAATTATGGCAAAGGCCTAGCAACCTATATAGGGTGCGGAACCAATAACGCCGTTACCGAAAAAATTCTTGAAGGCGCTTTAAAGAATGCCGGCCTTTGGGGAAAAGATCAGGCGCTTAAATTTCCATTGATCACAAAATCAGGCATCAATCAGCAAGGTAAAACCATTCACTATTATTTCAACTATTCAGCAGATACTAAGACCCTGGTTTATCCATATCCAAAAGGTAAGGCTTTATCTACAGGAGTAAATGTTGGCGTAAATAGTACGATCGCATTGCCCGCCTGGGGATTTCAGATTATTGAAGAGCTGTAAATAAACGCTTATCTATTGCTCTGATCTTTTGCCTTTAATCAGCCAATACAGGCCTTTTACATTGATGCGGTAATCGGAAAGCAGGAGGATCAACAGTATTTCTTCGATCAGATCTATCCCCGTGAGGATAATGGTGAGATAGAACAACCAATAAACAGGCTGTGGAAAAAAGAAAAAAGTGATCAGGAATATTCCCTGGAATACCGCCGCAATTTTAGCGACATAGGTATGAAAGCTGGTCATCTTGCGATATTTGATGAAAGCCAGAATGTTTTGCGAAAGATAAAGTACAAGTAAAATTATGATTGGTATGATCTCCTTTGCAAAGAACGCGGGGTTTTGGACATACATACCAATTATAGCGGCAACAATATTTAAGTCGTCGGCAATTGAATCGATCCTGGCTCCAAATGCACTTATAGTTTTATACCTTCTGGCGAGATACCCGTCTATCGCATCAGTAAGAAAACTGAGCGCAAGCAACCATTTAAATATGCTGAATTGATGTGTAAACGCCAGATAAATAAGAAATGGTACGGCTATCATCCTATAAAGCGTAATACTATTGATGATATAATAGCTATTCTTGATCTTTACTTTCATGGTTTGTTGCCTGCTATGCGCCTGATATAAGCTTTTAAGGAACTTTTGTCCCACCCAGCCAATCGGCCCTTCTGTAATAATGTCGTTTTGCTGCCACCGGCAGTTAGCGGGTAGCTCAATACAAATGGGGCATTGGGCACCCGCCAGCCCTGTACCTGGCCAAATTTTAACACATTTAAATATAAGGAACTTCCGGTTTGTGAGAGGGTGTAATACTGACTGGCAAAGGTGATTAAATGCTGCAATGTTTTTTTATCCGCGATCTTACCACTCAAGGTATCATTTTTAAGATGCTTTTCATAACGGACCGGTTGTTGCAAATCATCCCATACCGAACTGTAACCCGTATAATAACTACCATCCGCCGCCGCAACAATGTACCACAGCATACAATTAAATGGCGCCGGCGTAGTAAAATAGCCGATAGGGTTTATTTGCTGCGATTTAAAAGAATGATTGATCTTATCGTTGATATAGGCTTTATTAATACCTGCGTAACCTATATAGCAGGCCGAAATGATGAGCATGGCCCCGGCCCACTTTTTCCGGCGCTGATATTGGGTATGTTTAAATATTAAAACCATACTTCCAACCAACAACCCAACCGTAAACAGCGGATCGGCTACATATAACAAATTGATTGAAAAACGCTGATGGCTAAAAGGCTCTAAAAGGCCTGTGCCGTAACTGTTGCAAGTGTCAATCAGGTCATGAAGCGTCAACTGGAAACAAAAGAAAAAGAGCAGTGAGATAAACGATAAACCCGCCTTGCTATAGATTTTCTGCATTGTGAATGCCAGAAGTATTCCTGCAATCAATGCGAACAGGAAAGAATGCGTTAGACCACGATGGATCAGCAGGGATTGATCTGCAGGTAAAAATAAGGCCGGAAGCGTATCTATATCAGGCAACGCCTGTGCCAATGCACCCCAGATCAGGCCCTTTTTGCCCAATTTTTTGGTCAGTAAGATTTCGGCCGTACAAACGCCTAAAGCCAGGTGGGTAATCACATCCATGTTTCATCAAGCTAACTGTTATAAAAAGCGTGATCACATTAAAATGTTTGATATAGCCCGGTATAAGCAGAAAAATATTGGAAATTGCTGCTTATTTTTACGGTTGGTTTTATGCCCGTTTAACCTTTCACACGTAAAAATGTTAGGTCAATACAACGTAGTTATCCAAGTTGATAGCCCACTGTAAGTTAAAAAATTCCGACTGCCTGGGCGGTCAGAAAAATCCCGGCTCCAATACCAATAGCTCCGATGGTACCAGTAATCCATTTACTGGCAGGTGCCAGGCGTTCAAAGGTGATCGCTATGGTTACAATAGCCATTACAAAAAGGTTCATCATCCCTACTATAAGTAGGATAGACATCAAGCCCGCGGTACAACGGCTGCAGCGGATTCCGAGGTGCAGCCCATGTTTCCAGGCCGTGGCGGCATCGTCTGGTCTCGTTTGGCCCCCAAAGGGCAATTCCCGGCAGCAGGCAAGCTGATGCAACTTCCAGTTTGTGAGCTGGAGTAAGCCTACTGCCAGTATAACTATTCCAATGGAAACAGGTACAATTAAAGACAGCTCCTTATGTTGCATTAAAATTGCATTAAGTACAACACCCAGTGGGAAGACGACCAATCCAACAATCGTCCATACAAGAAAATAACCAAGTCCTACTAAGACCGTCAGCCAATTTAAACGCCTTGCACTTGTCTTTTGAACAGCCTTGCGATAGCGCAACAGCATGGGTACCAGGCACGGTAGCATCATAGCCAACATCATAACATCCCACATTGCAAGGAAGGATGCTGTGGCGTCGAACAGCGATTGGCCATACATAGGCATCCACGTCATCGACATACTCCAGCCACCGGGCATCGGCATTTCTTCCATAGCCGACATGGATATGCACCATACAATTGTTACGGCCGAACTGGCAGTAAAGAGCAATGCAACAGTTCCCCAAAACGTTCGAAGCGCGTTTCTATCAGAGGTCATATTTCCAATTTTGATTTATTAAGGAAACTAAAGTTTTGCCCATCTTAATACTCGTCATGCCGGCGCCACCAAAAGCCCGTTTCGTTACGTCCAAGGGGCGCACGGTCAAGCCATTGGTACACGTTCCATAGGCCATCCAATCCACGCGAATAGGCAGAATAGGTATGATAAACCTTGCCATCCTCCAGTACAAAAGCACTCAAACCGGGTCGTTCACGGGTAAACGTTGCAAGGTCGGTTCCGGCCATGCTTGCAACCTGTGCAACAGGGCCCTGGTCATTTTCAGTTTTCCATTCCCGCACTGTTTCTCCCGCAAGCGGCTCACCTGTTCCGGTCTCGCGTGTGTAATTGTATTCGATACCTCCGTTGCGCTGCTGCTCCTCAGTGAACCATACATTGAAGTCGGCGTTGAAATCACTACCGAACGAAGACGCCCATGGAAACGACCAGCCCATTCGCTGCTTGTATTCCTGCAGTTTTGCCAACGGTGCACGTGATACCGCGGCAAGCATCACGTCATGATTCGCCAGATGAACTGCTATTCCATTGAAGCCGTCGGCGATTGCTGAGCAGGCCGGGCATCCCGCCTTGTAATCAGGCCCAAACATAAAGTGATATACCAGGAGTTGTGAGCGGCCTTCAAAAAGATCTGCCAGCGAGATACTTCCCTTTTCGGTTTCAAATTGATACGCTTTGTCTACCTCAACCCAGGGCATTTCCGTCCGGTGACGCGCCAACTCGTCACTGCGCCTGGTTAATTCTTTCTCCTCCTTAAGCAGCTTCAGCCGTGCTTCCAGCCACTCTTCTCTTGTTCCAACTTTGTGTGTTTTTTCGTTTTCCATGCCATTTTATTTATTATAGATGATCCGGTACTTCCATTCCTTTATTTTTGACACTGCCTCTCAATAGCGATATACCTGCCCGCTTATTTATCCTGTAAACGTAAAGTCAATTTTGGTTCTCTTTGATTGCCAGATAAATGCACAAACACAGTGCCATTATCAGATGATAGCCGGGCATATTCATCTGAAATTTGGAAACTTGAAACGGCAGGTAATAATTTATGGCGTATGCAATTGCGGGATTTGAAAATGCTATCCAACTGCAAATACGGAATATGTTTAGTAAGCCAATAAACGGCCACAGGCAATGATTGCGATCCAGACAACGATCGAAACAAAAGCGGATATCCTGGCTACAAAAGGAAGTTCCCCCTGAATTTTCCGGTTAACATGTTGTTTGAAAATAAGCTCGTGGAACACCAGCACGTTAAGTGCCGCGATGACCAATAAAATCATTTTGAGCCAAAAGGTTGGATCGGCACCCAGGGCCTTAGCGTTGGTGATGAATAACAACATCCCCGAGGGAATGACAAGTAGCAAACCCCTTGCCGACCACCGTAGTAAATGACGGGATAAACCCGATAACTGCAGGCTTTTAGAAAAGCCTAACAAGCGCAGATCAAACATAAACGCCGCACCAACAACAACGACTATACCTGTTATATGCACAATTTCTAAAGCCGGGTAAAGCCAAATTGATTGGCGAATACCATCCGCCCAGGATGTATTTTCCAGCCAGTCAAGAAATTGCGACATAAAAGGGACAATTATCGCAATTCATATTTCTTGCCCCCTATAAATATCCGTTCGGCGCGCATTTCGGTTTTTACGGTTTTATGGGGATAGGCAACGATCCTTAAAGAAGTCCCCTTTTTAATCATATCCGCAGATACCCCGCGATTTGTCATGCGGCTCGCGGGTGCCAGATAAACCAGCCACGTTACTCCATTGTATTTTACTTTAGCCAGCGCATGGGGGTTTTCATAAACGGATTCTTCAATAGTGGTTTTGAAATCCAGTACTTTATTCTGGTCATAGTTAGCCCACCCATGATGAAAGTAGGTGAACGATACGCAAAGCAAAAATACTATTGCCAGCGAAACAGTTTTTAAGCAAGACATAACTTATTTATTAAATTATAACGGGACCTGTTTTAGAAACAAAGAATAAACCAATATGTTTTTAGGAACGATACATGATGGATTAAGGGCCTTACTGAATTATTCGGGTACCTTAAAGGAGGCTATGCATCTCAATTTATAGTATTTCTATATATCCGTCCGTTCCATTCACCCGGATCCTCTGTCCGTCTTTGATCAGCCTGGTAGCATTTTCCACTCCGACAACTGCCGGTAAGCCATATTCACGTGCGATAACTGCTCCGTGCGTCATCAGTCCACCAACTTCGGTGACCAGGCCTTTTATGGATACAAACAATGGTGTCCAGCTAGGGTCTGTAAAGGTAGTGACTAATATGTCTCCATGTACGAGGCTGGCATCTTCCATATTTAAAATGACACGCGCCCGCCCCTCTATAACGCCGGAAGAGACAGCCAGTCCTGCAATAGCATCAGCCGGAAGATTTTCCCGGTTGTACTTACCTGTAATGATTTCACCATCAGATGTGAAAACGCGCGACGGCTTTAATTTTTGATATAACTTGTACTCATCTTTTCGTTTGCTGATCACTTGATGATCCAGTTTATTTGTGCTTATCACTTCGCGAAGTTCTTCAAAGCTGAGATAGTAAATATCTTCCTTTTGATGAATAACGCTGGTCTTTGCAAGCCGTTCGGCTTCTTTCAATAAAGCCTGCTTATAAACGAAATAGCGGCTAACGATTGCATATTTCGGATATTCGCGATAACCGCTGAGATTCCGGACGAGGTCGATCATTCTTTTTGTTTCTTTCACTTTTTGTTCACCATCCGGTAATTGCTTCAACCGATCCAATAATTCCTGTTCTTTTTTCAAAGATTCCTGTCGTCCTTGCTCAAATTTTCGCTTGGCAGCACCGGGTTCAAAATTTTGGATATTATTAAGAATGATGGGGACAAGTGTAACAGGTCTTTCGCCCCAACGGGTTCTTGTTATATCGATTTCACCGGCACATCGCATGCCATATTTTTCAAGAAAGGCATTGATGGTGTCCCGGATTTTTTCCCCGCCATTAAACTGAACCAGCTCATCCAAAAAGTCATCATTTTCTGCTTGTTGTAAGTATTCAATCACTTCCGGATAAGGACGGATTACATCTGCAACATTCAATAGTGTGAGGCCCATTTGCGAAGTGATATTATTAGGCACAGATTGAGCAATTGTGTCTGCTGCATTTTTCTCACCTAACCATTCGCTCATTTTTTCATTAATCCATGATGCGGCATTCATACCGGTCATAACCACATTAAAACTTTGTGGATCAGCATTTCTATTCTTTAATTGCTGAATATCTTCAAGGATGAAATCTAACACATCGGAGCCTGATTTCTTTTCGATGTTTTGTTTTAACGTCTCTATTGATGCTTGATTGGCGTTAATCAAATCACGAACGATTGTTGCATCATAATCGTTTAGTGCCTGGTAATTTGGAAGCGATATAGTTTTATCGCTCTTACCGGCACCTGGATCTTTTTTATCATCCGGTAACAGCTTAATAAATTCTGCCCGCTTTAAGATGTTTGTAAGTGCGTCTTTGATGATCGGGTCGGATTTTCCAAGGACATTTACCATAGTTTCTCTGCCGACAGGTGAAGCCAGCATAGGTGTAACATCAACAAATAATCTTCCGCCGGCAGTACGCATGAGTGCCGGTGTTGTTAACAGAAAAAAAGACAATCCCAATGGTTTCATGGCATCGGTCATCATTTGTTGATGACCGACAGATATGTAAACGTGATTCTCCTGGTCATTCGCTTCAGGGATGGGGTATAAAGTAGTAATTGGCCGGCTCTGGACAATATAAAATGTATCACTGGCCAAACACCATTCGATGTCTTGCGGGCAGCCGAAATGTTCTTCGATTTTTCTGCCTATGCGCTCAAGCTGCAAGATCTGCTCATCCGTCAGCGCTTGCATGTTCTGCATCTCAGGATCGATCTCCTGTTCTTTCGTACCGCCATCTTTTAAGGCGTAAATAGCCAGTTTTTTGGTGGATATCTTCTTATCGATAATCTGGCCGTTACACACTTTATAAAGATCGGCATTCACCAGGCCGGAGACCATGGCCTCACCAAGCCCGAAGCTGGCATCAATGGATGACATTTTTCTATTAGAAGTGACCGGATCGGCAGTAAACAAAATTCCCGCCGCCTGGGGGAGGACCATCTTCTGAACAATCACAGACAGGTGGACTTTACGATGATCGAAGCCGTTTTGAAGGCGGTAAATTATTGCCCTCCCGGTAAATAGCGATGCCCAGCATTTGCTGATATGCTTTAAGATTGCCGTTTTTCCGATAATGTTCAAATATGTATCCTGCTGTCCCGCAAAGGATGCCGTCGGCAGGTCCTCTGCAGTAGCACTGGACCGCACAGCAAAGGCATCTTTTTCATCAAAGTTTGCGAGATAACCCTTAATCTCTTCTGCTATATCTTTAGGAATGGGTACTCTTTCAATAGCCATACGGATCTTTGCACTGATCTCGCTGATACTTTCTCTTTCGTCGGCCTTAAAACGCGTTAATTCATCCAGCAAGCTGTTAAGTTCCTGATTGTTTTCGATTATCTTTTTATACGCTTCTGTGGTAACGCAAAAACCCTCCGGCACCCGTATCCCCTTGATCCTGGACAATTCGCCAAGATTAGCGCCTTTGCCTCCTACAATACTAACCTTTGATCTGTCGATCTCCTGAAAAGAAATTACAAATGTATTCATAGCTTTTTTTATGGCATTAAGTTTGTTTTCCCGTATCATAATTATGGCTTTTTAGAGATGTACAAAGTCAAAAATATAAGGTATTGCTTATCAAAACACCGTTTCTCAACTATATTTTTTTGCGCACAATAATGATGGAAATAACGACGTTTTCCATTTAGATAGAGGAGATGCGGATAGTTGTATGTGCCAGCTTCTGGTGCCGGTCGGGGATTGATTTTTGTACTTCATTATAAAAACAAAAAGCCTTGACTATTTTATAGTCAAGGCTTTTTGCCTCGTGGAGATGAAGGGGGCACAATCGAACACCTTATACCAACTTTAACGTTTTTTGAAAATTTAAAAATTGCCAATTAATGATTTTTTATATCTAATAGGTAACATCCCGCTGTAGTTAATTCATTACTTCATAAAAGGTGATAAGGTTTCCGTACAAGTCCAATGTGGCAAGATCACGATCTCCCCAATATTGTTCTTCGATCACCGAATGCTCATGATGGAGTACTCCTTGTGCCTTGTATTCCTGGTAAAGTTCATCAATCCCTTCAACCTCGATCCTGCAGCTGGCCGTTCCTGCTAGAAAACTTTCCGCTCCGCAGGATACCGGGCTTAGGAATAGAAAGATGCTCTTCCATTTCCACCCATTGTAGCAGGCCTGCCAAAGGTGAATTTCAACTGAACCCCTCACCAGGACCGCAAAGCTATCTTCCTGATGTCGTGCATGAAATCCCATTTTTGTTTTATAGAAATCCACCGCCTTTTTAATACTCACGACAGGCAATGCCGGAATGCTTTTTTTAAAATTAACCATTACTATTTGTGAAATTTACTCCCATCGTAGAGGTTGTACTTCCTAAAGTAAGAATAATAGTGGATTTTTTTGTTACTCAACTCTATACTCATGCCTGAAGAATTCGATTGAATAATATTTATTGTGGAGGCGGCGGGAGGTCAATAGAACAAATTGAACTCAATGACGAGTTAAAAGCGATGGAAATGGAGGTGTTTTTAATTCGTTTGAAACACCTGTTAGATCCTATTGACTATTCTTCCATGGTCAGCATATCCCAATTTTAAATAAATTTCTAAATGTATTTGCAGATGTTAAAATAGTTAGTAAGTTTGTACTTACGGTAAGTTTACACTTACTATTTAATTATGAATAGCAACGCAGCTTTTAACGCCCTGGGTGATCCGACCCGCCGGGCGATCTTTGAAAAATTACAATACCGGCCAATGGCTGTGGTTGACGTCGCCGATGGTTTGCCCATCAGCCGCCCCGCCGTGTCCCAGCATTTGAAAGTGCTGAAGGAAGCCAAACTCATTACCCTGAAAACCGTTGGCAATAACAATATTTATGAATTGAACCGCGAGGGCATCTTAGCCATGAGAAACTATTTAGATAAATTCTGGGACGACGCTTTAAATAACTTCAAAGCATTGGCCGAACAAACTGAAAAAAATAAATAATGCAAACCATAAATTTAACCTCGATCAAAAAAGAAGTCACGGTCGCCGCCTCACAGCAGACAGCCTTTGAAGTATTTACCCAAAAAATGGACCTCTGGTGGCCGCGGACGCACCATGTTGGCAGTTCGGATATGACCGAAGTGGTCGTCGAACCCTATGTGAACGGGCGCTGGTATACCAAGCACACCGACGGCAGCGAAGCCAATGTTGGTTATGTCCAAACTTACCGGCCTTATGATCTGTTCGTGCTGGCCTGGCAGATCAACGGCGATTTCAAATGTGACCCGGACCTCGTGACCGAAGTGGTCGTCGAGTTCATTCCCGAAGGTCCAAAGACCACCCGTGTCAAATTCGAACATAAGGATCTGCACAAGCTCGGCAATGGCAAAGCCGTGGAAAGTATGGATGGCGGCTGGGGCACCATGCTGGAATTGTATAAAAAAGCAGTGGAACAATGAAAGCAAAAACCTTACTCCGTATCGCCAGCATCCTGATGTTGTTGCATACCACCGGTCATACCATCGGTGCGCTGACCTGGAAGGATGCCCCGAATGCGCGCGTAGCGGCTGTTGTTGCGGGCATGCAAAACGAACATTTCAGGTTCATGGGAAGATCGCTCACGCTGGCCTCCTTTTTTGAGGGTTACGGGTTCGGTATGATCGGCGTACTGTTATTGGTCAGCATCTTATTATGGCTCTTATCAACTGCATTTAACCGCAGGATGATATGGGTTATGGGTATCTTCTTAATAGGCTTCGGTGTTAACGAGCTGATCTTTTTCTTTCCCTTTGCCGCGGCCTTTTCGCTGCTGGCCGGGATATTAACTTTATCTGCATTATGGCGAAAATAGTTTTTGGCAACCATTCCTCGGTGTTAGTTCCCCGCAAGGACCGGGAAAACATTAACCGATTTTATGTCGAGATACTCGGCGGCAAGCTGATGCAGGCCGATCCTGACCGGGATTTTATCCGCCTCGGTGATGATTTTTTTATCGCCTTCCTTTACGGCGAGGTTGACGATGTTAACCAATTGCACCGCAGCGCCCGCGCCATCTGGCTGGAACTCAAATCAGACGATGTGGCGGCGACCCGCCAAAAGATACTGGATTCCGGCCTGGTACAACAATTGGACGTACCCGACCCACATCTGTATTTCCAGGCACCGGGCGGGCAATGCCTGAGACTCGTCGGTATAGATGAGGACCTTTCCTTTTATGAAGGAACCGGTACCGGGCCGGATATGGAAAAAATTAAAGCAGCGCTTGGAAAACAGAGCCTGAAGCTGAATTTTGAACAAAGATGAATTACACGACCGCAAAATATAGCGTAGCAATTGAGCTTACCAGACCGCTGTCTGATGTTTTTGACCATCTGATTGATCTTTCAAAATGGTGGCCTGAGGAATTCGAAGGCGAAAGCCTCCAACCCGGTTCCGAATTTGTATTGAAGACAGGCGACGGGCACTATTCAAAAAATAAAGTGATCAAATTTGTGCCCAATCAGAAATTGACCTGGCAGACCACGGAGAGCCGGCGCAAATCAGATGGTTTTGACTGGACCGGCACCAAAATGATCTTTGAACTTTCAAAGCGGGGCGATCATACCTTCCTGGAATTTACCTATGACGGCGTTGTGCTGGAAGAGGAAGCTGATAGATTGGTTCAGATCTGTGATATTACGCTAAAGGAGCTGTTTTATAACTTTATCAATAAAAGCTTTACCGTAGCGATAACAGTTCCCAATTCTCCCCAGGAGGTTTTTAACCGCATCACCGATGATGTGGCAAAATGGTGGGGCGGCCCCGATCTGACAGGCAGCACACAAAAATTGAATAACGAATTTATCATTCACCATCCCGGCGCCCATTATTCCAAACAGCAATTAGTTGAAGTTACCCCAAACGAAAAATTGGTTTGGCTGGTGACGGAAAGCACCCTCGACTGGCTTAAAAAAGACAAGCAGGAATGGAAAAACACGAAAATGATTTTTGAGCTGACCACTAAGGACGATAAAACAATGCTGCATTTTACACATGAAGGGCTTGTTCCTGAAAAAGAGTGTTATGCGTTATGCCACGACGGTTGGAACACCGTTATTAAGGATTACCTGTTTCACCTGCTCACCGAGAATAAATCATATTTTTTAATTTAAATAGCAATCAAAACTATGGCACATGCAATCAACTGGTTTGAAATTCCAGCCAAAAATTTAGAGCGGGCGAAAGCCTTTTACGAAGCGGTATTAGGTATCGAAATGATCCTGCCTTTTCCCGACATGAAATACGCCATGTTCCCGGCGGATATGCAAAATGGCGAGATCGGTGGCGGCCTTTCTGAAGAAGAAGGTTTTGAGCCGTCACAGCAAGGCGCATTGATCTATCTGAACGGCGGCGATGACCTGGATGTTCCGTTAGCTAAAGTTGAAGCCGCGGGCGGTAAGATCATTTTGCCAAAAACTTCTATTGGTCCGAACGGCTTTATGGCGCGTTTTATCGACACCGAGGGGAACCGGGTGGCCTTTCATTCTATGCGTTAAAGAACGGCTTTAAGGCGGTGGCGACCTTTACCGGGTCGCCACTGTTATCCGCAGCCAGGTGGCCTGTTTTTAAACGTCACGCGTGCGCTAATACAGCAGCCAACTCATCAAGCGGCCGTTTTAAAAACGCCTGGCTTTGCGAACCGTCCGGTAACAATACTTTTGCTTGTAATTTCCTGGCTTCACCACGAACCTGACCATTAGTGAAGTAGCCTACAAGTTAGGGTTTGAGCATCCGCAGTATTTCAGCAGGCTGTTCAAAATGAAAACAAGAACATCTCCTGTGGAATTGCCTGGACGTTTGACATGCTGAAAACAAGATTGCCAGCGTCCTGTTATGTCGGAGAGGATGTTTTTGGATAGTTCAATGATAAGTATTAACTCTAAAAACTAAAAAAATGAAAACAGTAGTGTACGGCAATATCACTTCATTAAGTGGGTGTTTGCTGATGAGCAAAAAAGGAGGTGTGCTATGAAGGCGATAGTTGTAACAGACCAGGCTGCAGGAACAGCCGGGATGAAACTGGTGGAGCGGCCCGAGCCGCAGGCAGCGATAAATGACGTAGTCGTTCAGGTTTACGCGTCGAGTATCACCGGGGATGAGCTATCGTGGCCGTCGACCTGGACCGATCGCGCCGATCGTGACCGGACGCCGTCGATCCCCGGCCACGAACTGGCCGGAGTGGTGACCGCGCTCGACTATGGCACAACGGGGCTGTCGGTGGGGCAGCGGGTGTTCGGCCTTACAGATTGGTATCGTGACGGCTCCCTGGCGGAGTATGTAGCCGTCGAGGCACGCAACCTCGCGCCGCTCCCGGGCGACGTTTACTTCCCTGACGGCGCGGCCCTCGTGATGCCGGGCCTGACTGCGTGGCAGGGGTTGTTCCAGCACGGCCGCCTTCAGGCAGGGCAGACCGTCCTCGTGCATGGTGCGGCCGGCGTAGTCGGTTCGATGGCAGCCCAGCTCGCACGTGAGGCCGGCGCGTACGTCATCGGCACCGGGCGCGCTGCCCACCGTCAGGCCGCGCTCGACTTCGGCGCACATGAGTTCGTCGACCTCGATAGTGACGTCTTAGAGGATGTTGGCGGGGTCGATCTGGTTTTTGATGTCCTCGGCGGCGACATCGCGAAGCGGTCTGCGGGCCTGGTTCGCACCGGAGGAACGTTTGTGACCGTTGCCGGCCCGATCGAAGCGCAGCCAGCCGGAGTTCTGACTATCGACTTTGTCGTCGAAGCCGATCGCGCCCAATTGATTGAGGTCGTCCAGCGGTTCCGGGAGGGACGTCTGCGGACGAACATCGGCAACATCGCTACCCTCGACGACGCCGTTGCCGCCTTCAATCCGACCAATCGGGTCACAGGCAAGACGATCATCCGCGTTCGCCCGTAAGGACTCGGGGAGGTCGAGCGGTCGTGGCCTCCCCGTTGATTGGTATAACGATAAACCAACCCATATTGCAGAAAATGTAAAAATGCTCCAGGATGTAGGCGTTGTAGGTATCATATAGAAGATGAACTACATTTTGAGGTGATACTTCTACGTTGAATTGAATATAAAAACAAAAGTTATTTTCTAAAAACATTAAGGGTTTTACATCAATCAAGGCTAACCGAGTTGTCTGCTGACGGAAAATTAGTAGAAATCTTACCACCTGGGGCAATATACCTTGAAAAATTAGTTGTAAAAATTCCGGAGTTCTAAAGTGCGCTTCCAAATGATTAAAAAATGCACCCTTTTTACACCCCATTAAATATCAATATATAAAAAATGCCCTTATCTGTTAAATAAGAGCATTTTCACTGATTTTTTTGTGGAGGCGGGGGGATAGAGGTTGAACCATTGCAAGAAGAAACGAGCGAATTTGATGTGTTTTATTTCTACTTGAAAGAGTTGTTGGATGTTGTTGATGAAATGAAAAAATTCCAGCGCACTGACTTGTAGGTTGTACTAAAGTTATAGTGATGTTACTAATCGACACCGATATATTTATGCAGAGTAGCCTTGTTGCGCTCCGGTGTGTAATCGGCTGCGATTTCCTTAAGGTTTCGGGCATCGAGCAATGAGCCACATCCTGCCGCATGAAACAGGGAACTTAATTCCTCATCCTCATGGATTTTGTAGGCTGTAAAGGTGGATAATTTGTCGATACCCAAATACTTTTTATCATGTTTTACCAATCCGGTAAGCTGGCGAAGCTTGCGGCCTTCTGGTGTGTCATCGTTGGTCAGAAACAAAAAAGTAAGGATCACGAGTTTATTATCCTGCAAGGTGGTTACCAGGTACCCCACTTTATATTCATACATATTAAACTCGACCAGGGAACGGCCATTATTCATGACGTAATTCACCGGCTGTTCGTACAGGCTGAAAAATAAATGCGCGTGAACGTTTTCAGCTTTCAAACCGAGCCGCTCATCCAAACGCTGGAGGGCATGCCGCTGAATATAAAGCGGCAAGGCTTCGTCCGTAACGGATTGCAGACCAATAGCCGAAGGGCGGAATTTAACCTGTAAGATCACCCCGCGCGGAACAAATCTATTGACAGCGATAATTTCGCGTTTACTGCCCTCAATAACCACTTTGTCTACGATTGGCTTAAACAAATGAACAAAAATCGAATTCGACGTAACCCCAAGTTTTCCTAGGTTGATTTGCGTGCGGTCGGCGTGTAGAAAACCATCTTTATAATTTCCACTGCGCAGATCCATCAAAAATAACAGCGAAGAAAGCTGATTGGGCAAATAGCCATAATAACCATTAGTAGTAATAAAAAATGGTTGAAAGGCTGTACGCAATTCCTCCGAACCTGGAAAGCTATTTTCCCTCATTGTAGAAACGAAATGGATCAACGTTAATCCCTCGCTCAGCATCGTTTTTAACGGAATGCCATGCTCTGGAACATCGAAAGCCGGAGCGTCCAATAAATCCGATAGCGTTTCTCTATAGGTTTGCCAACGTTTGGCATCAATGACCACACTCGAAGCCATTTTAATAGTGAGCGACAGATAGCGGTTTGCGTATATGTTGTCAATAGCCGCTGCCGATATCACCTCAAACCAGCTAGGGCCAACCAGTTTATCGCAAACCATTTTCAGGCGCGACAAATAATCACGCTTGTGTTTAGCCTGCAAAGCGAGCGGGTTCATATCGACTGTTTTTTTCGTTTTCTTTTTGCTCATTGAATTAGGCTGGTTGAAACAAAAATACACTGTATTAGCCAATAACCGTTATCCTCTTACTGCTATGAAGATATACGCCCAGCTCGCATTTATTCATGTATAACGTAACTCGTGCTCCAATGCTTATTATCGCCAGTTTCCATTGTTCTTTCTCAGTTCAACGATTTGATAATAGAAAATACCCGAAAAACAATAAAACCGCGATCGTTGAGTAAATAGAGAGTAGAGAATATAAATTAGTTCCTGTCTGAATGGAACCGTATCGTTCCCGGTCTCTTTCACCAATCTTAGTTATATTGGCCTGAAGCCGCGCTCTTAACAACATACGATAATCAACAAATAGAAGCAGGACAGAATTAAGCGTCGGAATTACCAAACTCCAACTTGGTACATCTTTTCTGAAAGCGATTAATGCAAAATAGGCAGCAATTAACAAATTGTTCAAACTAAACACTTTATCGTGCATTCTGTCAAAATACTTTTGAGTATCAGCAATTCCGGTTTCCTCCATTCTTTCAAATCGTTGATCCATTTCTTTAAGCTCCTGGTCGGTCATAATGCCGAGTTCCCTGCATTCTTCGTCAGTCATTAAGTTTAGTTTTTATTACTATAATCATTAAATTTCTCCATATAAATCTACGTAAATTTACTTTGATGAAAATTAATGAATATGAGGCGGGGATGCTCGATACGATATTGGAAGCGTTTGGCAAAAGCGACAATTTGAGCCGTAAGCAATTACTGGAAATATTTGACGGCGACGAGCCATTAGCCAATGCAATTGTGACCCTGCTGGTTGAATCAGGGATGGTAAATGCATTGAGTACGGAAGAAACTGACCTGCCGATGCTCATTACCCGTGAGCCGAAAGCAGTTCTTTTAATGAAAAGCGGGGGATTCACCGCTCAATACAGGGCCCATGAAAATGTGAACAAGGCCCAATTGGATTTGGATAAGCTTCAAAAGGAAAACCTGCTATTGCAGAATGAGAAGATGACTTATGAAAAGACCTTGCGGGAAAAGGATGAAATGATCCGTAGCCTGGAGTTGAAAAACAAACGTTTTGAGTTATTGAAAAATATTTTGTGGTTATTAGGTGCGGTTGATGTCGGGCTGGTGATCTGGATAGTTAAATTAATCATAAAATAGCACTTATTAGGCACTTAACGCCCGTCAAAAAACGCCTGCCTATCGCTGTGGATAGCGGCGTTTTAGTTGTTTTTAGCTTGTTTGGGCCTCTTAATTAACCTCGATAATCATTGGATATTGGCAGTCGGCGGCTTCCGCCTCGGCCTCTAAACGGTCGTCTAATACAAGGTTGTTGCCGTCTTGGTCGGTTACAATGGCAGCGTATTCGGGGCCGCCGTGCATTTCTAAAATCAGGTATCCCATGGCCGTATCAATTAAAGTTCAACATTTGGCTACCGAACTGTGCAAAATTGGTCGCAAGGTCAAACGCTGATTGGTTACGCTGTAAATCTGTACCACCCATGATGGACTTAAATTTGGTCTCATCATCTTTAAAGCTGCGCACATTTTGGTGATAACCTGTTACCGCATTGTAAAAACCAAATAACGTGCCTTTGGTCGTGATCTCCTGTTGGGTCTCGCTGGTAAGCGCGTAATCCATGACAGAACTAACTGTGTTGTTAAAATGACTGCTCAATTCGGCCTCTTTACCCGCCTGTAACTTACTCAGGGTTTCCCTGTTGGGCGACATGGCCAGTTGTATCAGTTTCTTTAACTGCGGGTCGCTAATACGCAATTTCGCCCACTGGTTAAAAATGCCGTCCAGTTCCTGGGCAAGCTGATTGGTAAGCCCCAACATTTTGTGCGCCGATTTTAGTTTTTCGGCGGCACTGGCGGTATGGCGTATCTTGATACAATTGGTGCAATTCTGCAATGTGGCGTTCAAAGTGTTGCGGCATATAATCCGTACAGGTGTAAAAGCAATGGTAATACTCCCTGTACCGTCATGACTGGAGGTTAAAAATAAATACTGCTCCACCATATCATTGCGCCCGACACGGATATATTCGGGCAATTTGGCAGTTACATAAACAGTTGAGCCGTAACCGATGCTCCCTGCTGTTTCATAGTGTATCCCGCCATACTCTTTAACAATGCTGTCAAAAAAGCCAAAGCTTTCGATGTTTTGCACGACTTCGTAATCGCTCCCGACCTTATCGCCCAAAATGGCTTCGGTATCGGTGCGAAAAGTATAGTAACTGTTATCCGATATAATGTTTATACCACTCGGCAGAGGGTGAATATTCGGGCGCTTTAAAACAGTAAAGTCTAAACCCGCCTCGGCTATCGCTTCGGCGCTGGTATTACATTTGGTAATGGTCTTGCCTAAGACCTGCCAAACTTTTGGTTTGATATTTTGATTTGCAGTTTCCATAATATTAATGTTTGAGTTTATAGTCCATCAATTCCAGCTTTTCTATCCTCACTTTTTTAGTGTCGCTAACAGTTACTTTAGCCTTATGCTGTAAATCGCTGATAGCTTCGTGTACTGTTTTATGCGTAGTACGGATAGTGGCTTTTACTAATAAAAAAATGGTATCGGTCATGATTTCCTGAATTTGGTAAATAGAATAACCCCTATGCCCGAAAGCATAGGGGTTATGGGTCAATTAAGCGGGTATCGTAATACCTGCCTCGATCTCGGCAAGCTTATCCACGCAAAGACGGTTCACCATCTGTGCAACTGTCCAGATAATGGTCGGGTTCTTGGTGGTAAACTTTTGGCGGTTATCGTCCTCAATGGTCAAAACACAGCCCTGGTATACATTACCGCCTGTCTCGTCCATTTCTTCTTTCAGGTCGAATTCAAAGGCATCTAAATTGTTGATGGTTTCCAACAGCTTGTCCCTTTGTATTTTACGGCGGTGCAATTCTTCCACCAGTTTTAAAGTACCCTCTAAGTTCAGGGCAGGTTTAACAGGTTCGGCTTTCGGTTCTGTCTTAACCTCTGCTTTTGGCGGTTCAGGGGCTTTAGCCGGTTCAACTTTTGGTACCTCTGCATTCGGGGCTTCTTCCTTTGGCTTTTGCGCTTCGGCAGGCTTGGCCGAATCTTTATTGACAGGGTTACCCGCCACGAATTGCGGGTTTTGGTTCTCCTTAGTTACCGGGTTTTCTTTTTTTACACTGGTGCTATCACCTGTTTTTTTGCTTTCAATTACTTTGGTTTCCATGCTTTCTAAATTTTAAATGGATGTTTTTAATGTTAATTCTCCTAAATGTGGGTGCGGAAGCCGGGGCGGCCTTGCCGCCCCGCTTGGGCTGTGTGGTGGGTCTCGTCCGTTTGCTGTGTCCATGATGCTATCTTTTTGAAAGTCACCGTCGGCTGAAGCCTCCGGTGGCTTTTGTTGACAGCCCTCACCTAATGAGTTGGGCAGAACGACAAGGCTTTGCGAAAAAAAAATACTACCCCCGCGAAGCGGGGTGTGGAGATTTTTTTTCAGCAAACCCGCAGGGCCCCGGGCTTGGCGTTCTGCCCAACTCTTGGGAAATTTGTTGACAAAAAGCCTGTGGAGAACGAGTAAAAGCGTAATAGAAATTAAACGGAATTAGTAAGTGGCCGTAAAAAATCCGGGTGGCTTGGGCGATGCGAATGCGATGCCCAAACCACCCAGTGTTTTAAAATGCAGTGAAGCGGCTGAGGAATGAAGCGGCTGGAACTGCTGATTTAACAAGAATTAATATATATTGATGGAAAACTGTAAGAAACGATTGTTAGTGCATGATCAATTATCAATATTCATACATTTGCAGGTATAGTTAACTGTTTAGTAGGTTTTGATATAAAGGCATTTGGTGATAGTTAAATGAAAGTTATATCTTTAAACTATAAAGCCCATGAAATACAATTTATGGGCTCTATGTTTATTAATAATATTAATGGAAGTAATACAACCGGTTAGAAATAAAGTACCATTTAAAGTGTCGGCAAGAACTGCCCGGCTAATCGGTCGTGAAAACATTGCTACTTCTAAAGGTGCCATAATTGAACTGGTAAAAAATGGTTATGATGCAGACAGTAAGGTCAGTATCGTTTATTTTGATAATAGATATTCAAGTATCCCTAACGAAATAACCACTGATTACTTTACTGATCTCCAACTATTCGAAATCCCAAATGATTTATTATTAAAGGTTTATGAAAAGGTAGAGGACGGTTATCGGATAAAAGCGGTCATTGACGAAGGAATTAAAGGAGAGTTAAAAAAACAACTCGCTAAACTTGCAACATTATATATTATTGATTTCGGCGAGGGCATGACCCAAAAAATCATTAGGGACCATTGGATGACCATTGGTACAGATAATAAAGCGAATAATATATTTACAAAAACCGGCCGCGTCAAAGCGGGGGCAAAAGGTATAGGCCGGTTTGCCTTGGACAAGCTTGGTAGTAAATGTGAAATGACAACTATTTTCAATCCTGAAAATCATGAAGTCGATGTGGATGAAGATGGACAACCAACGGGCTTTTCGGGTTATCAATGGTTGGTAAATTGGGAAGATTTTGAAGGCGACTATAAGACAATCGATAGTGTTAACGCTGAATTAATAGGCATAACAGAAAGCTCAATTTTAACAGAACTCCAGGAGCATATACCGGAGATCAATTTTTTAGAAATCAAAAATGTTGATTTTCAATTCGGTACGATTTTGAAAATAACCGATTTACGTGACAATTGGGAAGATTTCTTTGTATCGCAGGTTTATTCTGACCTTGAAGTATTAGTGCCACCGAAAGAAAATGGTGGTTTCGAAATTTATGTTTTTAGTTCCTTAACACCGGATAAGTATGGCGAAGTATTTGGATCTATTTGTGATGATTATGATTATAAGATACATGCAGTTGCTGATGAAAAGCAAAATGTTTCTATTACAATTTATCGTCAGGAATACAATCATGAATTAATTGATCCTGAATTGTTTCAACGAGAAGCAATGAAGATATTTCCTTTTACTAAACAAGATTTTATTAACGGCGAGTGGAAAATGGATACTACTTTTTCTAAACTCATTCCGGGGTATGCCGTGCAAGATGATGAGAATGTTTTTGCAGAAATTGGCGTATTTGATTTTTCTTTTTATTTCTTGAAGCGTACTACTTCTTCACCTGACACTAAGCGCTTTTTTTACAGAAATTTTCACTCCAATCATCGAAGAGAATGGCTTGATAAATTTGGTGGCATAAAGCTTTTTCGTGATAATTTCCGCGTGCGCCCTTACGGTGAAACTAACGATGTGGCGTTTGATTGGCTTGGATTGGGTAACAGAAAATCGGCGAGTCCGGCAGGTATAGGGAAAGAAGAGGGTGGTTATAGAGTAGAGCCTGAAAACGTAGCGGGCGCAGTAAAAATATCTCGCCTAACGAACGTAAATTTTGAAGATAAATCAAGCAGAGAGGGTTTGCAGGAGAATAAAACCTTTCAAATATTCAAAAGGTTATTAGCAGCTATTATCAACGTTTTCGAAAACGATCGCGCATATATAGCACGGGAAATGGCCGATTATGATAATATTAAATTTGGGCCGGAACGTGATAGGAAAGCTGCTGAGGCTGTTGCGAAGCGCATATTAGCTAATAGCCGTGCAAGAAAGGAAAAAGCGGCTAATCAGCAAACAAGTTCAGAACAGGGTGATACAACAGCAGACAATGAGCCGGTTGATGAAGAAAAAGAAATGCTTGCCGGTGAGGTGGAACGAAAAGAGGAAGAAATTGAAAAATTAAAAGAAGAGCAAAAAATATTAAGGGGGTTAGCAAGTAGCGGCATTGTATTGGCTTCATTTAGTCATGATTTGAGTAAACTAAATGATGTTCTTAGTTCCCGTGTGGATAAACTAAAAGGTTTATTGCTTGAAAGGATCAGCGAGGATTCGTACGCTGATGTTGAAGAACGAAAAAATCCATTCTTTCAACTGGAAAAGTTTAAAAAACAGGATGCCAAAATGCAAAATTGGTTAAGCTTTTCCTTGGGTGCGGCAAGAAAAGATAAGAGAAAACGTAAACAACTCTTTCTGAAAAATTACTTTAGCGACCTCAAAAATGATTGGTCTACTGTATTTGAGTACCGGGCGATAGACTTGGACATTAGTGCAGTTGAGGACCTGGAAATGCGTGTGTTTGAAATTGATTTTGACAGCATTTTTAACAATCTGTTTATTAATTCTATAGATGCTTTTACCGTCTCAACGGTTGACCGACCAAGAAAAATATGGGTGAAGACATCCATAACTAATAAAGAAATATTAATCGAATACTATGATAGCGGCCCAGGTCTATCAACAGACATAGAGCGGCCTGAAATCATTTTTGAAGCGATGTACACCACCAAACGCAATCCAAATACCGGTGAAGAAATAGGTACCGGTTTGGGAATGTGGTTGATTAAATCTATTGTAGAAGAAAACGACGGTACGGTGAAATTGCTATTTCCTCAAGAGGGTTTTGGTATAAGAATCTCTTTCCCCGTTAAATATAAAAAGCAAAATGTATAAAGTATTATTTATAGATGAGGAAACTGAGGTCTTTGGGGACTTTAAGGATTATGTCGATGCATCACCATTGAAGGCGGAATTTGAAATAATTACCGAGCTTCCTTTGAACAATATAGAGGAGATGATTGAATTGATCATTAAGGTTAATCCTGATGCGATTGTTACTGATTTTATGCTTAATGATGCAAAGGTCGATATCAAATACAATGTGCCATATAACGGCTCTATATTGGTTAAAACTTTTACTGATATCAGGCACGATTTTCCATGCTTTATCTTAACGTCTTTTGACGATCAGGCCATAACGCAAAGTGAAGATGTCAACATCGTTTATATCAAAAATATACTACATGGTGATGTTGAGACAAAGACCAAGGCTCGTGCAACTTTTTTAGAACGGATTAAAGGCCAAATAAATCACTATAAAACCCGCGTTGATGTTGCCGAAAAAAGATTATTGGAGCTTCTTGAAATAAGAGCAGCCGGTAAGGCAACGATTGATCAAGAAAATGAAATTATTGAACTGGATACTTTTTTAGAATCAAGCATAGATAGGAAAAGCGTAATACCAAAAGAGTTTAAAAGCCTCTCTAATACCGATAGATTAGATCAGATACTTTCAAAAGTAGATGATATTTTAAAGAAAATAGATTCAGAGGATGGCAAATAAATTTCGGGAAAACCAGCCCAAGCGAACTTGTGCCAAAACCTACACAACCTACGGGCCTTTTAAACCACACCTCGCGAAAGATTTTGTGAATAGATGCGGCTATACAGACTGTTCGGACTTTTGGTTTGGTGGGCCAAATAATTTCCATATCGATCATTTTGTGCCATGGAAAAATTATCCGGCGAAACCTCATTTAAAAACTGATTATCAAAACCTGGTCTATTGTTGTTCTTATGTGAACATATTGAAATCGAATGATGAAACGGATTATATTGATCCGTGTAATGTTGATTTTAACGATCACTTTACGCGCGATAACGTTGGCAATATACTTCCTGTTGCAAAATCGAGTTCTGCCGTTTATATGCATAAACGGTTGAAGCTGTATCTAAGGCGATATCAAATTATATGGATGCTTGACAATATTGTCGCTCGAATGAAACAATTGAGTGACGCGATAAAAAACCCGAAAAATCAAAATATCAAAACTAATTTGCAGGTCTTACATAGTGATTTAAGTACGGAATTGACTACCTATCTGGATTACCTGCGCGGTAATCAATAAGGCTGCAATAATGAAAAGTGTATTCAAGTATTTAAGCCAAAGTGGTGTTACTAATTCCCGTGAAGTTGACAGATTGATTGTTTCTGCATTTTTTGCAATCAATAAAATCGAGGTTAATCATAATCTTCATTTAAAAGAACTTTTAATTAAAGAATTACAGGCTGAAGAAAATTCACGATTAAAAGATTTTGTATCTGTAATCGCAAATGAAACAAGCACTTTTGGCCTTGAGCAGTTGATCGAGTTATTTGAATTTGTAATTTCGCCATCAGACAAAATAATAAATGGGGCTGTGTATACTCCCGTTCATATTAGAGAATATATAGTCGAAAATGCATTTAATCTGTACACTGGTCAATTAGAAACAATTATAGGAGCAGATATAGCTTGCGGATGTGGCGGGTTTCTTTTGAGTATGGCCGCAAAACTACGCGAGCGCACAAACAGATCTTTTAGTCAAATTTATGGCGAAAACATCTTTGGAATAGATATCACTAGTTATAGTATTGATCGAACTAAAATCCTTCTTACTATATACGCTCTCATGAATGGAGAAGATGAACAAACCTTTCAATTTAATCTGTTTACTGGCAACTCACTTGAATTTGATTGGGTAGCCAATAGCGAGAGGGTTGAACAAAACGGAGGGTTTGATATTTTGGTCGGAAACCCACCCTATGTTTGTTCGAGAAATATGGATGCCGAAACACTTGCGCTGCTGGAACGCTGGGAGGTTTCCAGGACCGGACATCCTGACCTATACATCCCCTTTTTTCAAATTGGTATTGAAAATCTAAATGATACAGGTGTTTTAGGCTATATTACCGTTAATACATTTATTAAAAGCATCAACGGCAGAGGGGTACGAGAGTATTTTGCTGCTAATGATATTAACTTGAAGCTTTTGAATTTCGGAGGCGAACAGATTTTCCAGGATAGAAACACTTACACTTGTATTTGCTTTTTGACACATGGTAATGGTGGTATAGATTACATTCGTTTAGAAAGTAACGAATTGGACGGCGTCAACCTAGAAAATCTTTTGCATTTTAATTACGACGATTTAAATCATCATGACGGTTGGAATTTAGTTAACGAGATTGAGGTTCTTAACTTTATTAATGTTGTAGAAAACATAGGTATTCCATTTAAAGATCTTTATAATACCAAGAATGGTATAGCCACATTGAAAAACGATGTTTATAAATTTAAGCCCGTTTATGAAGACCGGGAATTTTATTACTTAGAAGATGGTGGACAGCGATTTCAAATCGAGGTAGGCATATGTCGGGATATTATCAATGCTAATAAATTAAAACAGGAAAACGACATTGATCGAATACGCGAAAAAATTATTTTTCCTTATGATGAACGAACTGTTATCATACCTGAAAACATCATGCAGGTTAATTTTCCGCAGGCTTACAATTACTTAACTGTTAAACGACAAATTCTTTCTGGAAGGGATAAGGGAAACAGGGATTATGAAACCTGGTATGCCTATGGTCGCAGGCAATCGATGGATATCCACGCTTATAAATTATTTTTTCCACACATTTGTGATCGGCCAACTTTTGTATTGTGTGAAGAAATGGATTTGCTATTTTATAATGGGATGGCCATCGTTTCCAATAGTTTAGAAGATTTACTGGTGATTAAAAAGATTATGGAATCTGATCTTTTTTTCAAATATATTAGTAATACTACAAAGGATTATTCATCAGGATATATCTCTATGAGCCGTAATTATCTAAAGAATTTTGGTGTTTATCAGTTAGATGCAGAGCAAAGGGCTACTCTGCTGGAACTAAATGATGTTAATGCATTTTTAGAAGAATTATATGGAGTAAATAATTTGCAGTTCATTTGATAGCTTAATAAAGAAAAAATTGGCGGAGCACAAACTTAAATTTGGTATCGAGATCATTGAAAGATTGTTTGTACTTGGCCTTGATCTTCGTTTTATAATTAATGAAGGGGCTACGTACAAGCCAATTATTAGCCACACAGATATGGATGATCTTTTTTAAGTTCTTGATATACTTGACTGCCGAGTTGTTATTACAGTGCCTCACAGTTCTGAGGTAAAATTCAAGCGATGTTACAAACTCATGGTCTAAATCCTGAATATTAATATCAGAGACTTTATACTTCCACTTTAAAAAGTTTTTCACATGTTTAATCGTGGTCTGATAGCGAATGGCTGTAGCAGGTGCATACTCTTTTCCAATCAGCGCCTCAACCTGCCTGTTGTGATCTTCAAAGATTGGGATCAACATACGGCAAACAACTTCCTCTTCAATGCCATTCATGCGGTCTTTAAAGGTTTGCGCGGTAATGGGGATTTTCCGTTCGATCATTTCCCGATAAACTTCATAGGCTTTTTGTTCAACCGTTTTTAAATGGTTGTTGACGGATTTGGCTTCGTCGGTGTTTCCCATTACTTTTTGGGCGATAGTATTCCATTTATCCGGAGGGGCATTTCGCTTAGTTGCGATCTCAACTCGCTCACTATCAATAGTTATCCGTAGATAAATAGGGGCGTTTCCATTGGGTAACGCCTTGGTTCGTTTCATCTGAAACAAAAGGGCAAAAGATTTAGTCATTTTTAGTGCTATTAAAGGTTAAAAAATTAGTCCTTTACACTGCTGATTTTAATGAGTTGGTCTTAAATAACACATTGAAATACAGAAGCTTCCAGCATTTCCAGAGACCTAAGGTAAGAAACCTGTCGAGGTCTCCGAATAGGTCTCCAGAACGTTGAGCATTTTTGACTTCTTTTGAGGTATAATTCATAAAAAAAACGCTATAAAACCGGGTTTTATAGCGTTTTGGCCTGTTTTGAGGCTGTAATCGTGGAGCCGGAGGCTCTATGAAAAGTTAATTTCTTCGCGCAAAATGTGCATTTTTAGCGTTTAAATGAGGTTTTTTGAATTGCCTAAAAAAGTGATAGCCTCGATGGTAGCCTTTTAGATTAATTCAATTCACCGGATTTTATAGAACGATTTGTAATGCAATTTACATCGAATTTTTTATTAAATCAAAGCATATTCTGCAACAAATGTTCAAATTAGATAGACGGGTTATAATGTGAAAAACCATCTAAGTAACTTAGGTATCTTGTTAAAAGCCAGCATGTAGCTGGCTTTGGTATTTATGTTATATTTGTAGTACTTTAACCTTATTCAAAATATTAAACCGCTAATAGGGCTTTAACAAGCAATCCCCCTTATTTCAGTAATATTATTGAATAACCTCCAAGTAAATTCTGATTAAATAATTTCTAAGAGAAAAATAGTGGAAACAGATATTAGGGACATAGTATTTATTGGACATGCTACACCTGAAGATAATGAATTTACGCTTTGGCTTCAATCTAAACTTAAAAACGAAGGCTATAATTGCGAATGTGATTTGTCATTTTTATTAGGTGGCGAATCTGATTATTGGAAAAGCTTACAAGACTTATTAGGGCAGAAAACAATCAAATATATCCTGGTAGTTTCCAATGTAACATTTGATAAAAGCGGGGTATTAGATGAATGGGAACAATGTAAAAGTATTGAAAAGCAACACAGTTTAACAGATTTTATTATTCCTGTTAAAGTTGATAATTCCGCATATAATACCAGAATTGGCCTGAATAGGAAAAATATTATATCATTTGAAAATAATTGGGGTGATGGATTAAAGCGGTTATTAAATAAATTGGCGCATGATGCAGTGCCGAAAGCAATAGCGAGCAATAATTCCATTATGGATTGGTATGACAATGTTTATACCACATATTCAGGTGTTGATTACAAGGATACAGATACCTTCTTTTCCAACTGGATAAAAATCCCTCATCTACCTAAGAAGATCCATTTCTATAAGTTTTATAATGAGCAGCAGGCAAAGGCTATTCTAAGCAATCTGGTTTACCCTGGATTCCGGCATGGTAATATGATAGTTACCTTTCAAAAAACATTGAATTATTATTTGTCAGATGAACAATTGGAGATTAATCCCACGGAGCATTTAATCAAAGACACGTTTGAAGCTTTTGAGTGGTACGAGTCAGATACCTTTCCTAGTTATAATGATTTTAGACGCTTATTAGTCAGGCTGCTTAGAGAATGTTTTGAAAATTATTTGAAAGGATTTAACCTGATACCTTATGAACTTTCCAATAGTAGCTGTTATTATTTTGAACATAAGGGAGAAGATAAATCAAAGGGTAAATTTTATGTCAATGGGAAGTTGAAAAATATAGGGGTAACCGGAAAATACTATGATGCGTTTTGGCATTATGCGATAAGTTTTAGGCCACTTCTCTATCCTGAACTATGTCTGAGTATAAAAAACCATATCATTTTCACAGAGGATGGAGTAAAGGCTTGGGATGATAAAAAGAAAATGCATAGTGCCAGAAGAGATAAGGGCAAGAATATGCGAAATAAGGAATGGCGCGACCAACTTTTAGCTTTTCTTTCCTGCCTTTGCAATACAGAAAGTGACGAGATTTCAATTCCAGTTGCGGAGGATGAAAATATTGTATTATCCACTACGCCAATTACTTTCAATGCTAAATTCAGTTATATTGAGCCTAATGATGAGGAACGATTAAAACCGATAGATGATTTCTTAGAAGAAGAGGAATTTTACGAAGAAGGCGAGGGTAATACAGATGTTTGAATTAAAGCACATCAAAGAGCCTGTTTTACTTTTTAACCATGATCAAAAAGTAACTGACCCCCGCGATGGATTAACATTGTTCGGGCCCTTTAATAAAAATAAGATCAATAATTTCTCTATAGGAATTATTGGAACAGACAAAGGGATCATAAGAATGAAAAAATGGATTGCCCGGTTTTTGAAACCGATGCAACCCCTAAAGAAAGACTACGCCAAACCTTTTTATCCCGGTTTTGAAACAATATTTGGAGTTACTATCAATCTTAATTCTACAATTGAAATAAAGGTCGATGAAAATAAACTTAATGAGTATTATCGTTATTCAGATGCTCATGTAAGGGTTGCCAATATGGTCAATTTGTATGTGGATGCACTCGTAGAATACAAAACTGACGATGACAGGCCTCCGGTAAATTTATGGTTTGTAGTAATCCCGGATTTAGTTTATCAACACGGAAGGATAAAATCTAAAGGTTTTGGCGAAGCTATCAAGATCGGTATTAAAAATAAATATGACCGTGTTAACCCTGGTTTGTTTGATGAAATTGACCCCGAATATGCTAAACTTAAAGAGTGCTACCTATATGACAATCACTTTCATAATCAGTTAAAATTAAAATTGTTGAAGCATGAAGTATTAACACAAATCATTCGAGAATCAACGGTAGCTTATAAAGAAGATGAGTTTTTAAAGAAAAACCGGGAGCCAAAAAGAGATTTATCCAAGATGGAAACGGATATTGCCTGGAATATCGCAACTTCTACCTATTATAAAATTGGGGGATTGCCTTGGAAACTCGGCACCATACGAAAGGATGTATGTTATATTGGTTTAGTATTCAAAATAGATGAAAGGCAAAAGTCGAACAAATATGCTTGTTGTGCAGCTCAAATGTTTTTGGATTCCGGCGATGGGATGGTTTTTAAAGGTGCTGTCGGCCCCTGGTATAATGAAGAAACCAAAGAATATCATTTAACTAAGGACGCGGCTTTAGATCTTCTTTCAAAAGCCATACAGTCGTTTAAAAAATCCAATGATCAGAACATTCCCAAAGAGGTATTTATACATGGCCGTACACAATTCGATAATGATGAATGGGATGGCTTTTGTGAAGCAGTAAAGGATTTAGAAATTGCATTAGTCGGTGTAACCATTAAGGATGAAAAAGTATTTAAACTATACAGAGATAAAAATTTCCCGATTTTAAGGGGGAGTCTTTTTGTCAAAGATGATAATAATGCTTTTTTATGGACTAAAGGTTTTATTCCGCGATTACAACAACCATTGGGAATGGAAACTCCTAATCCTTTAACCATACGGATAACGCGGGGTAAGGGAAATGTGAAAATAGAAACAGTTTGCCAGGACATTTTAGCCCTTACCAAGCTAAATTATAACTCCTGCCGCTTTTGTGATGGATTACCAGTAACGCTAAAATTTGCTAATGTAATAGGTGATGTATTAACTGCTGGTACTTTAGAAGGCTTAAAACCAGCACTTCCATTCAGATATTATATTTAATAAAACTATTAGCAGTGTACTGTCGCGCTGAAGCTAACTATTAGATTTTTGAGTGAAGTTAGTAGCCGAGTTTCTTTATTTCTTCATATTCGGCTTTGAGCTGTAAGTTATTATGATGAAGAGGCTTTTGGAGGAGATCTTCCATCTTTTTTATAGTAGCGGGGTTTCCTAAACCATGTGCCTCCATAAATGTAACCAACTCTTTCATATCTGTGGCTTGTTCTGCTAAATTTTGGACCATTAAAATATTCTCGGGAGTGATTTCATTATATTTGATCTGATCTTTTAAATGTGCGTGTACGGTTCCTGGTTTCCCGAGTATCCAATCTTCTGAATTTTTTTCAACCTGCAAGTTAGCAGTCAATACTGCCCTATAATCTTGCGTAGCACGAAACACCCTGTCAACAAGCGCTTCCTCTGTATTGGGATAAATAATGAGATAATGTTTATTATCCAGATGGACCTGGATGATATTGGTCGGATCAAAAACATTGAACCGTTGGTTAGTTATGCTATGCATATACACCGGATTGTCGGAAGTAATTAAATCAATATCGTCTTGAATAGTCATTACCATTAGGCCGGCATCCATTTTGAATTCGACAAACTCATGAAGGTCTTTGAGATGTTGGCTAAGAAAATTCTGCTTGTTTTTAATGTAAAGGTCATTTCGTACCATTTCTACGTCTTCAGCGAAAAATTCAAGTGGTTGGTCATTAAACTGGATTCGGATTTTCTCAGTTTGTTCTTTGTGATTTGAAACGACAGAATTCAAGATCTTGTCGATCCTTTTTTCATTGAAATTTAAAAACTTGGGGGTTCTGAAGAAAAGGCTCATCGTAGTTAATATGATCTGGCGCCTTTCTTCCGATGTGATATTTGTGTGTTTTTCATCGATGAGCAACCTGTAAATATTGGGGTATATGTTGTCAATCTCAGACGCATAATATCGTTCAATTTCATATTTTTCATTTCCTTCTACATCAGGAATCGTGTAAATATTCTTATCGACACAAATACTTCTTATGCTAATTAACTTTTCCTTTGGTGCATCTTCACTTTTGAGTTTCGCTTCCACGAAATACTTATCATCTTCTGCATATGCGAAGTTTTTAAGATAAGATTTAGGAATGAAGTGCTGACGTCGCGGATTACTCATTTCAATTAGAATTAATGGTTCGTTTAAAGATAAGTAATTTTAATATTTCCACCCTCCGACGTAGCATAACGTAGGATAATCCACTGTTTCAGCCGGGCCAATTTTGCCTCATCAAACATAAACAAGATGAGTGCAACAGAAAACAAACAACGCCTCGGCGGCCATACCCAACTATTTGGTGAGCAACTGGTCACCATTAAAGATCTCAACGATTTTAAAAATGAACTTCTTATTGAAGTCAAAAAATCGCTTAAAGAAAACGCCGGGCAGCCCGCCAAAAAATGGCTCAAGACCAACGAGGTAAGAAAAATCCTCGGCATCTCTATCACCACATTATTGACACTTCGCATTAACGGCGTTTTGCCGTATTCAAAAATCGGCGGCTGTCTTTACTTCGATTACGAGGATATCTTGAAAGTGATGGAAGAACAAAAACGGCGTCACAATCAATGGCCAGCCAAATGAGCAGTCCGAAAATAATAACTGGTTTAGGCAGGCAGGTGCCGCCGCCCTTAAACTATGTGTTGATCTTTTTTGACCAGGCAGGCTTCTCCGAAACCGAGGCACAACACTTTTATAATCACTACGAGATTATGGATTGGCGCGGCCTGAAAGGCGGCCTGATCCGCAACTGGAAGACCAAAGCCCAGGAATGGCTTTGGGAAATTAAACTACGGAATCCGCACTTGCGGATGAAGTAAAACCGGCCACCGCAGGTGGACGAAACAGACAAATTAAAAAGGCCGATTAATATACAACAAACCAGGGATTACCGAGGATAAGGAATTAAAACGCTGCGTTAGCGCGTTTAGCCAGATGTATTTTTGATTACATCAAAAAGGTTGTCTGGCAGCTACCGCTGTTTTGACCTTGCTCCGAAGTCGCCCGGTCTATAAATAAAATGATGTTATGGGCAGAAGAAAAGCCACCCATCCCGATGATAATTTAACCGAAGTGGTGATGTTAAGGTTAACAGAAACTACCCGGCAAAAGCTGGACAGCATCAGGCAGAACAGTGACTGCCAGACCGTACCGGAAGTGGTGCGCCGCATTATCGACAACGAACAAATTATTTATTATCATAAAGATGCTTCGTTGGATGGGCCAATGGAAATATTGACCGGCATACAGCAGGAATTAAAAGCCATCGGCATCAATATCAACCAAACCACCCGCTATTTTAACCGCAGTACATCGGAGGGCCAGCGGGCACACCACTTACAGATCACTTTGCAATATTATAAACAGGTGGATGCCAAGGTTAGCCTGCTATTGTCACTTATTTCCCAATTGGCCAAATCATGGTTGCAAAAATAACCATCGGCAAAAGCGTCCGGGGTATTCTCAACTATAATGAGAATAAGTTAAAGGAAGGCCAGGCGCAGTGTATTGCGGCCAGCCGCTACGGTGTGGAAAGGGAAGACCTGAATTTTTACCAGAAGCTCAACCGGCTGGAGCATTTGCAGGAAAAGAACCCCAGGGTAAAAACCAACGCGGTACATATCTCCCTCAACTTTGACCCGTCTGAAAAATTAAGCAAACAACAGCTTATTGAAATAGCCGGGCGTTATATGGAAAAGATAGGCTTTGGTAATCAACCCTATTTGGTTTACCAGCATACAGATGCCGGTCACCCACATATTCACCTCGTCACTACCAATGTGCAGGAGAATGGCAAAGCCATCCAACTGCATAACCTGGGCCGTGAACGTTCCACACAGGCACGTTTAGAAATTGAAAGGGAATACGGATTGATACCCGCGCAAAGCCGCTCCCAAAAACAGTTGCAGGGCTTAAAGCCATTCCCATTGGAAAAACTACAATACGGTAGGACGGAAACCAAAAGGACGATCACCAATATCGTAAACACCATCGTCCGTGAGTATAATTTTACCTCTTTGGCCGAACTTAATGCCGTACTCCGGCAATATAATGTGGTAGCCGACCGGGGTAATGAAGATTCCATTATGTTCCGGAAAAACGGCCTGGTATATAGCGCCACCGATGATAACGGCAAAAAACTCGGTGTAGCGATCAAGGCAAGCGACCTGTATAATAAACCGACCCTAAAAAACCTCGAAAAACAGTTTCAAAAGAACGGTCAGAGCCGCAAACTGTACAGGGAAATACTGAAAGAAAGAATTGATAAAGCATTATGCGATTATCCAAAACTAAGCCGGAATGACATGGCATACCTGCTCAAAAAGGAAAACATTAAAGCCCTGTTCCGCGAAAATGCGGCTGGGCAGGTCTATGGTATTACTTATATCGATCAGTTTAAAAAGTCGGTGTTCAACGGCAGCGATTTGGGCAAGGAATATGCCGCAAACGCCATCAGCCAGCGATTGGTTGCCAACGACCAGGTGCAGCGACAAAAACAGGATAGACAGCACTTCCAGCGCCAAGAGCTTACGCACTATCAACAGGATAGGGACACAGTTAGTCAATCGCCAAATTTATTGGAGGATCTATTGCAAACCCGCCGTTTGGATGATTACATCCCCGGCCAGCTTATCAAAAAACGCAAACGCAAAAAGAAACAAGGACAAACCCTTAAACGATAATTATGCAAACTGGGGAAAACGAGCACGGGCTGCGCCGTATCATTGATTTTACAAGGCTGTTAAGCCTGGTCATACTGGCCATTCATTTTTATATCGCCTGTTACGGCGCTTTTCAGCAATGGCACCTGACCGCGCCTATTGCCACCCGCGTCATCGGCAATTTTGCCCGAATGCCCGTATTTAAAAATAGGCCAACTACTAAGGCCGCATCATTGTTATTATTAGCGGTGTCCCTGATCGGTACTAGGGGCCGGAAGGAAGAAAAGATCAGGTTAAAAAACGCGCTGTCTTATATTGGCATTGGCTTACTGTTGTTCTTTGGCAGCTATCTTTTATTAGCACTGCAAATTACCCTGATTTTTATAGCATCGGTTTATATGGGCGTAACAGGCTTAGGCTATCTGTTAGTTTTGACAGGTGGGACTATGCTTTCACGCTTATTGAAACTGAAATTTCAGCAGGATGTGTTCAACAAAACCAACGAAACTTTTCCACAGGAAGAGCGGCTTTTAGAAAATGAATACTCCATCAACCTGCCTGCGCAATATAATTTGCAAGGTAAAATCCGTAAAAGCTGGATCAATATTATCAATCCATTCCGCGGGTTACTGGTCGCCGGAACTCCGGGAGCAGGTAAATCGTATTTTGTGATGCGGCATATTATCACGCAGCATATCTGCAAGGGATTTAGTATGTTTATTTATGATTTTAAATACCCCGACTTAACAAAAATCGCTTACAATACCCTGGTCAATAACCTGGCTGTCTACCCGGTAAAGCCGCAATTTTACGTCATTAACTTTGATGATCTATCCCGCTCACACCGCTGCAATCCGCTTGATCCGGCAACGATGGATGACATTACCGATGCGATGGAAGCGGCACGTACCATCCTGTTAGGGCTGAACCGCGAGTGGATTCGTAAGCAGGGTGATTTTTTCGTGGAATCACCGATCACTTATGTTACGGCCATGATCTGGTATCTGCGTAAATACAAGGGTGGTAAATACTGCACCTTGCCCCATGTGGTTGAATTAATACAGGTGGAACACGCCAAACTGTTCGCGGTATTGCAAAAGGAAAGAGAAATTGAGGCATTGATCAATCCATTTATCAATGCATTTAAAAATGATGCGATGGATCAGTTGGAAGGGCAAATTTCAGGTGCTGGTATCGCTATGGCGAGATTATCTTCACCACAGCTTTACTACGTGTTGTCCGGTAATGATTTTACAATGGACTTAAATAATCCAAAAGCGCCAAAAATCATTAGCCTGGGCAATAATCCCCAAAAATCACAAACCTATGGGGCAGTGTTATCGCTGTATATTACCAAGATGATGAAACTGGTCAACAAACCGGGCCAGCTAAAATCAAGTTTAAACTTTGATGAATTTCCGACGATCTATGTCAACAATTTGGACAGTTTAGGGTTAGCCACTGCCAGAGGAAATAAAGTGGCTATCACGCTTGCTGTGCAGGATTTTAGCCAATTAAGGAAAGAATATGGCAAGGAACTGGCGGATGTAATACCCAATATTGTGGGGAACATTATTAGCGGGCAGGTTTCGGGGGAAACGGCTAAAGCCTTATCAGATGGCTTTGGGAAGATCATGCAGAACCGGCAAAGCACTTCGGTAAACAGCAGCGATACCTCTGTTAGTTACTCCGGCCAGTTGGATGCGGCGATTCCTTTATCTACTATAACCTCTTTATCATCAGGTGAGTTTGTAGGCATGGTGGCAGACAATCCCGATCAAAAAATCGCCTTAAAAGCTTTTCACGCCGAGATCATCAACAACCATGAAGCCATCCGTAAAGAAGAAGCTGGGTACCGGCCATTACCAGTCATCAGAACGGTAACGCCCGAATTGATCCGGAATAATTACTTGAGAATAAAAATGGAGATTGAAGAACTGATTATTGAAGAACTGGCCGAATAAACAATTCTTTATTCAATTGATTAAAAATCAGTTTGAACACGTACAGTTTTTGCGACAGGGAATACAATGATGTCCGTTTTATAAAATCCCGACTTCATCTCCCTATAAAAAACGCTCGATACTAATATAGGAACAACCTTAGATTGACTTTTTAAGAAAATAGGTATGAAGTTTATCTATTGTAAGGTTTAAACCATCCTCATTCCGTATTAATTCACCAACTGCTTTTGCATTTACAATCAATTCTGTCGTCTCCGTCAACGCGATTGCACGGATCAGACGATCATAACTCAACTTCTTAAACGGGATATGGACTCCCAATTTTTTGCGTTCAATAATTTTACCCCACCAGGGTTGGTCAGCGATAATAGAAACCACAATTGCCGAGATCTTTGAATGCAAAACAGCCGCAACGGTACCTATTCCCCCATGGATTATGGCAGTTTTGCACTGCGGCAATAGCCAGTCATGATTGACATATTTGGTAATAAATAATTGGGGGCTATCCGGCAAATCTGGGATCAACGACCAGCCAGTGCCCAGTAGTACCCGTAAATTGGTGTTAGCTATTAACTTTTTTATGATCCTGCTAAAATATTCCGGGTCAGGTATTGGAACACTTCCAAAGCCAATATATATGGGTTGTTCACCGGCTTTTAACCACTCGATTAACGCCTCCGGTATCGAGTCCATTTTATTTGTTTCCCTGCTCTTTGCATTCAAGGTCAAAAAGCCCGAAACGATTGTGTTGTTGCCCCAGTCTTGCGGACGCGGGATCAATTGCGGACTATAGGCATAGATCGTAAGAACGTTTTCTTCGATTTCAACCGATTTTGCCTGTTTCTGGGATTCAAGGCCGAGCGTGTTTCTGAAGTGATTAATATCGCGTTTATTGAGTTGCCAGTAGAAATATTTGACCAGCCAATGGCTAAGCAGGTTGTATTGCGGGAAGTTGAAAAAATCAAGGCCGGCAAATGGAAATACCCTGGTCGCCGTGGATGGCGGATTCAATTGAATTATTGCGAACTTCTTCCTATTCTTCTCAGCTATCGCGTTTATCCAATGTGCTGTTAGAACCCCCGTTATTAAAAAGTCAGCTTCCCGGCAACCATTTAACAAATCCTGATTCAGGCGGGGTTGGATTTCGTGGCTGACCTTTTGCATGTATTTTAGCAGTGCAACCGCACTTCCCTTTTTTAATAGGCTAAGCGGCTCCGCCGAATGAAGCATTCCTTCAATATCGCCGTGAAGCGGATAGAAATCTACGCCATAGCCTTGAACAAAGTCCTTAAAATTTTCGGGGGCGAGTAAAATCACAGCTTCGCCCTTTTGCATCAAACCCAGGGCTAATGCAATGAAAGGCTGAACATCTCCCCGGGTACCGTAGGTAATAATAGCGTAGCGCATCGGTAATCCCTTCTTTTTCTTTATGGTCAAATATCCCATTAAAATCATAGATCATACGGTTCAGCTACTGGAAACAGCTTGTTTACAGTATTAATTAACAATTGTTAATCCGGGCAAGGCAGCCGACTTATGATATTTGCAAAACGTTATGGAGTTAGAAAGTATAAAAGAGCCGGTAGCCGCAGAAATGGCAGCCTTCGCCCAAAACCTGCAGGATTCCTTACAAAGCAAGGTGGAGTTAATGAATGTTATCACTGGATACCTGATGCGTGTTGAGGGCAAGCAGATCAGACCTTTATTTGTTTTTCTTTGCGCGGGCGTTTCGGGGGAGATCAATCCGGGAACGAACCGGGCTGCTATCCTCGTGGAACTTTTGCATACTGCCAGTCTTGTTCACGATGATGTCGTGGATGCCTCTTCTTTGCGCCGTGGGCGTTATTCTGTTAATGCCTTATGGAGGAACAAAACCGCCATAAGGGCCGGTGATTTCATATTTGCCAGGAGTATGTTATTAGCGCTTGAAAATGGCGACTTCGGAGTCTTGAAGATTTTGTCCGATACATTGATTGCTATGGCTGAAGGTGAATTGCTCCAGATGGAGAAAGCAAGGAGGCTCCTCGTTGATGAAAATGTTTATTATGAAATCATTAAAAGAAAAACGGCCTCGCTGATTGCCGCATGTTGTTCCGCCGGGGCGCTTTCCGCAGGCGCCGATCCCAAAACGGTAAAAAAGCTGCATACATTTGGCGAACTGGCGGGAATAGCTTTTCAGATACGGGATGACATTTTCGATTATAGTGATGATCAAACCGGCAAACCGCCTGCTATGGATGTCAAAGAAAAAAAGATCACGCTTCCCTTATTATTTGCATTGCAGCACTGTACGAAACGAGAAAGGAAGCGGTGGCTGCAATTATTAAAAAACCATCATGATAACCCCCGGAAAATAGCGGAGATCATTAACTTTGTTAAAGTTTCGGGCGGTTTGGACTACGCGGCGGCAAAGATGCAGGAATATGCAGATAAAGCGTTATTGATTCTAAATCACTTCCCGCAAGGACCTATGCTTACGAGCCTTGAAGCTTTAATACGTTTTACCACTTCCAGAAAAAAATGATACCAAGAAATGCGATCAGCATATTTGAAGGATTGCCCCAGGAACTACAAGCCGACATCCTTAAGCTGCTTAGACCATCAAGTTTAAAAAAAGATGACGTATTCATCCGGGAGGGAATGATGAGCGATAAGATCGGCTTTATCACCAGCGGCGTTATTTATGGTTATCTTTTAAAGGGCGGCGAAGAAAAGACGATTCACATCAGTTCGCTTTACAATAGTGTGGCTGCCTACGATTGCCTTTTGTTAAATCAACCCAGCCGCCTGACTTATAAAGCACTTGTCGATACCGAGATGATGGTCACCAGTTTTAGCGCCATGCAGGAATTATTTAAAGCCAATGAACTTGCCGACCAGACCTCTAAAGAATTTATGCGGCTGCAGCTGGCAGATGCTTATGACCGGACCACCTCATTTATCATTTATACTCCCTTCGAGCGCTACCGGCAAATGCAAAATGAGTATCCGGAACTTATCAATATTATACCCCAAAAAGTGCTCGCTTCCTATTTAGGCATTACGCCGGTATCATTAAGCAGGATCAGGAAAAGAAAGTGAATTAATTAACTTATGTTATTTGAAAGGTGCCTGAAGCTTAGGATTTTTGCTTCATGAACCAGCAGATATTTACTTTTTCCCTGTATATCTTTTTAAAGTATACAGTAATAGCCGGAATTCCGTTCCTTGTTTTTTACCATCTGATCAAAGGGCGCTTTTCGTCGCGTAAAATCCAGCAAGATTTTCCAACCAACAAGGATTACCGCAGGGAAATTGGGTACTCGATACTCTCATCGGCAATTTTGGCTGCAACCGGAATCATCGCATTGGCAAGTCCCATAACAAAGTTTACACAAGTGTATCACAATGTGAGCGAGCATTCCCTGGGCTACGGCATCATAAGCCTTGTGCTAATGGTCATGATCCATGACACTTATTTTTACTGGATGCATCGGGCCATACATCACCCGGCTATTTTCAAACGAGTGCACTTAATCCATCATAAATCGACCAACCCTTCACCATGGGCGGCCCAGTCATGGCATCCGCTGGAGGCTATCTTAGAAGCAGGGGTGATCTGGTTGTTCGTTTTCCTTTTTCCCGTACACCCTTTGTTAGTTTCCCTTTACCTGCTCTTTTCACTTGCGCACAACGTAAACGGCCATTTGGGATATTTTATCATCCCGGAAGGCAAAGTAGACCATTGGATGTTTAGCTGGCTAAATGGCTCGGCCCGGCACAATGCGCACCATCATTATTTTAAGGGTAATTATGGGTTATATTTTACATTTTGGGACCGTTTGATGGGAACGCAACGAACATGCTAACCTAATAAATATAAAATTAATGCACCTTTAAAAAAGACAAGCGGTGTTATTTTCATGAGTTGACACGACGCTTTTTTTAATAGTTCGTGCGGCATGATGTCCTCTTGTATCAGATCATGGCCAATTTTTATTTTGCATTTATGTGATATATCAATTATATTTACATCAATAAAATTGATACGATGGCAAACCCCGAGCAAACGGTCTTTTATAGTATAGAAAAAGCAATTAAATCTTACCGGCAATTCGCTCAAAAGAACCTCCATGGCAGCGGATTTGATATCACCATAGACCAGGGTTTGATCTTAAATATCATAAAGGATAATCCTGGTATCACCCAGCAGCAGATCGCGGTCAAGGCTTTTAAGGACCATGCTTCGGTTACCCGTATCATTGAAAACCTTGTAGGCAGGAAGATCTTGCACCGGGACTTCCATGCAGATGACAGGCGGCGATTTAATTTAAGCATAACTGATTCGGGATTAACCATAATCCGGCAAATGAAGCCGGTTGTTGATGCAAACAGGGAAAAAGCAATAGCGGGTATTTCATCCGGGGAAATCGACATACTGAAAAATTTACTCCAAAGGATAACGGACAATTGCTTTTAAAAATAACAAACGATGACAAATTACCGGTTCTCCATATCTGTTTTACTCACAAGTCTCTTAACGATTATCTCAATAGCCAGCGCTTACGGCCAGGCCAGCGGTAGCATAACGGACGAAAACCGCTATGAAAACTACCTTAAATTCTATACACTTGTCCGGGGCGCTAATGTTCGTCCTCATTGGTATCCAGACGGAAACCATTTCTGGTTTGCGGGAGGCACAGCCGATAGCACAGTTATTTATGAGGTTGATCCTCAGCGTAACACTAAAACTGAATTGTTTAATACCAGGCGGTTACGTGCGGCGCTCAAACAGGTGCTGGGACATGCCCCCCCGAATAAAGGAATCCCGTTTATTGATTTTGATGTTGTCAACGGAACCGATACGGTGCAGTTCAGGGTAGAAAGCAAAGCGTTCCGGTTAAATCTTAAAGACTATACTATAACCCCGGTTAAGGCATCACCGGAGGCGGTTATAAGGGAATCGCAATTGTTTTCCCCAGACAGACAGCAATTTATTTTCGTCCGGGATAATAACTTGTGGTTTGGCAGTACAGCCAAACCAGAAACAGCACCATTAACGGATGACGGCATAAAAGATCATAGCTGGAATACTCCGGGCTCAGCCTGGTCGCCGGATGGTGCTATGTTATTTGTCAAAAAATCAGATGACCGGAAAGTGCATCATCTGCCTGTCATCAACTATTCAAAGCCGGCCGAAGAGGTGGAATGGAATATTTATGCGAAAACCGGCGGGGCGCTGGAGATCACTGAACTTTTTGTCGTTGACGTGAAAACCAAACGCCAGGTAAAAATAGATGCAGGTAAAGATACGGCACAATATATTTTCCCGTTGGGGTGGCGGCCGGATAATTCAGAAGTGCTCTTTATGCGCATGACACGTCAGGGTAATAAGCTGGAGTTGCTGGCTGCTGATCCCCATACCGGGAAAAGCAGGGTTATTGTCACTGAACAGCAAAAGACCTTTGCCTGCGGCCTGGATTTCATTACGGAAAAATGGAAAAGGCAATTCACCTTACTCCGGGGCGGGAATACGTTTATATGGCTATCTGAAAGAGACGGCTGGAAACAACTCTACCTCTATGATATGGGTGGAAAGCTGATCCGGCGTTTAACTACAGGGACTTTCCCGGTTACCGGAGTAATAAAGGCGGATGAAAAAGCGGGCTGGATTTATTTCACCGCCAATGCCGAAACCGATCTTTATGCCACCAATCTTTACCGTGTCAGTTTTGACGGTAAACAATTCAAAAAACTGACAGCAGCAAGCGGTTCGCATGATATACAGCTTTCCCCATCTGGCAAGTATTTCCTGGATACCCATTCCAGCCCAAATCGTCCCCCATCAGTTGAGCTGCGCAGCGCAGACGGACGGCTGCTCCAGGTGCTGAGAAAGGCTGATACCAGCCAGCTAAACCGTATCGGCTTTCATGCGCCGGAAAGTTTTATTGTCAAAGCGGATGACGGCAGCACCGACCTGTATGGTATCCTTTATAAACCATTTGACTTTGACCCGAACAAAAAGTACCCGGTGATCGAGTTTATTTACGGCGGCCCCTTTATGACCATTGTACCTCATGGTTTCATGCCGGGCACTTCCCTGGCTATACAGGCGCAGGCCATGGCGCAATTGGGTTATATCACTTTTTTAGTTGACGGACGGGGAACAACCGAACGCAGCAAGGCTTTCCAGGACGCCGTGTATGGGAACATCGGCAAATACGAGATACCCGATCATGTCGCTGCTCTTAAGCAACTGGCAGCCAAACGCTCCTTTATGGACCTGACCAGGGTCGGCATCTACGGACACTCCTGGGGAGGCTATTTTGCGCTTCGTGCGATGTTAACCGCCCCTGATGTATACCAGGTGGGCATCGCATCGGCGCCAGGGGATTTAACCGAAGGAGCCGAGATCAACGAACCATACATTGGACTGCCACAGGATAACCAGGCGGGCTATAAATTCGGTACAAATACCAATCTTGCGGGAAACCTCAAAGGTAAACTGCTTTTTATTCATGGCACGAGCGATACGAACGCGCCGCTTTCAACAACCATAAGAATGGTTGATGCGCTGATCAAGGCAGGGAAGCTTTATGATCTGTTATTATTACCCGGGCAGACCCATTTTTTTGAAGGGGTGAGCGAAAACTATGCAAACGATGCGATACGGCGTTATTTTGATAAAAATCTAAAATAGGTGAAATGAAGTTTGGCTGATATTCTTCAAGGCATCGCAGGCAGTATGAAGTATCGCCTGGTTTACGGTTAGTTATGAATCTATAAGACAATGCACGAAATTGTCCGTAGAAAATAACATCATTACATCTCTAAAACTCCATGTGTAGCGTCTAAAGCTATAAAAAGGGGTGCACCATGAAGGTCTTCGTCACTTTTGGCAATAAATCACCTAACTGTGTTGAATCACAGCAGGTTTATCCTGCAAATACACAAAACCGGACGTAATAAATAGTTTGGATGCCTGTTTTCATCATAAGTGACGAAGAACCGTCAACTCGTGAAACTCACAACCGGGGAGTTTTTTTTAAAGATAATTTGTAACCTCCTCCGGTCTCAGGTGTACTCATCTCAAAACAAGATCCATGTACAAAATCTCACTCTTGCTATTAGCCCTCGCGTTTACCAGGACCGTTCTTGCACAAAGCAGTGCCGGAAGGATATCCGGCAGCATCTTGGATGAGAACAAACAGCCTTTGCCCGCTGCTACCGTGCTATTGCTAAAAGCCGGTGACTCTACCCTGGTGAAAAGCACCTTGAGTAATTTGGGGGGTAACTTTACTTTTGAGCAGTTAACGGCAGGGCGGTACATCCTTTCGGTTTCCATGATAGGTTATGCGAAACAACTTACCCCTCCGTTGATAATTACCGCCGCAGGCACGCCTTTAGCAGTTCCTGCCATTTCGCTGGCACCGGTCGTTAATGCGTTAAAAACCGTCACCGTCACCGCCCAAAAACCCTTAATAGAAATACAGGCCGATAAGTTAATCATGAACGTGCAAAGCAGCATTACGGCAACAGGCAACACCGTTTTTGAGCTTCTGCAAAAAGCGCCGGGCGTATCTGTTGATCAAAGTGACAATATTATGCTGAATGGCAGATCAGGTATTATGATCTATATGGACGGTAAGCAGACGTATCTATCACCAGGCGATCTTATAAACCTTTTGAAAAATATGCGAAGTGACCAGATATCCAAACTGGAGATTATTTCCAACCCGTCTGCAAAATATGATGCGGCGGGCAGGGCCATACTCAACATTGTAACGATAAAAAACAAAAATTTTGGTACCAATGGCAGCATCAGTGCAGGTACCGGGGTCATGTTTGGCCCTACCGTCGCCGCGACGGAAACGAACGGGGTATTGGGTTATAAAAGTCTGGGCCTGTCGCCCCGTTATAATACGGCGCTTAGCTTAAATAACCGCGAAGGAAAAGTAAATGTATTTGGGAGCCTTAATTACAGTAATACCCAAAGTTCAAATAATGCGACAAGTGCCCGTACAGTGACTAATACCTTATATGATGAATACACCTACCGGTTCAACATGATCCATAATATCAACTATAAAGCAGGCGCAGACTACTTTGTAAATAAAAACACGACAATCGGCATTTTGATCAGCGGCAACGATGGGCATTTTGAAAATCCTTCGCCATCGATGATCAATGATTACGTGAAAACCACCGGCGGAGTTTTACAAAGCAGCCTCAGAACAACTTCAGAGGTAGAGTACGCCTGGGCAAATACGACTTTTAATGCGAACTTTAAACATACATTTGACACCACGGGCCGGGAATTGACCGTAGATGTGGATCATTCTATTTATAATAATCGCGGCCAGGAACATGGTTTGAATACCCATTTCTTTGATGCGAACGGCCAGGAAAATGCCGCGCCGCTACTGATCACCAATGATATCCCGAATATTTATAACATTACCGCCGCTAAACTGGATTATGCCCTGCCGATGAAAAACAAATCGAAACTGGAGATCGGCGCAAAAAGCAGCTGGGTGAACTCGGACAACGACTTTCGGTACTACAAAAACGGGGCAATGGACGCAGGAAGGACCAATCACTTTATTTATACGGAAAATATAAATGCGCTATATGGTACCTTTAGTAAAGAATTCAGTCCGCGATGGAGCCTGCAGGCCGGTTTGCGAATGGAATATACCAATGCTGACGGGAACTCCGTAACACTGGATCAAAACACAAACCACCAATATGTTAACCTTTTCCCAAGCTTTTTCTTAAAACAAGTGATCGATAAAAATAACGAAATTTCGTATTCCTACAGCCGCCGGATCGACCGCCCTGCTTACAGCAGGCTGAATCCCTACATTAATTTTGCCGACCCTTATAGCTATGAGATCGGTAATGAAAACCTGCAACCCCAGTTTACTAATTCATTTGGCGTCAATTACACGTTCAGGCATTCCATTATCCTGTCTTTAGGCTATAGCAGTACCACCAACCTGATGGCACAGGTTTTTAAAAATGCCACCGACGACCCCGCTACTTATGCCAGGGTCGTAGCCTCTACTGTTGGAACCAATGTTGACCCGTCGAAGATCACTTATGTAACTACCGAAAACTTTGCTACGCAGGATATTCTTAACCTTGGTGTTACTTTTCCAATTAACTTTACTAACTGGTGGACAGCGAACAATAATTTTGCGGTCCAATATGTGAAATACCAGGGAAAGGTATCCAACTCCTCACTGGATTATAGTGTGGTGCCTTATAATTTTTATTCCAGCCAGGTGTTTAAATTATCTAACAAAGTCAGCCTGGAAGCTTCCATCAACTATAACTCGAAAAATAGGTATACCCAGATCAGGGTAAAAGAACAATACCAGGTAAATTTGGGGATCAGGAAATCGCTTTGGGACAGTAAAGCAAATTTGAGCTTAACCGTAAATGATATTTTTGCGACCAATGCTTTTTATGGTGTAGTTAACACGACGGGTATCCATAATACTTCGGCCAACAGACCGTCCAACCGCGTAGCCAGTATCAATTTCAGTTATAAATTTGGAAATACAAATGTGAAATCTGCCCGGTCTCATTCGACCGCTGCCGCAGACGAACGCAACAGGGCAAACTAAATGGACGCACTAATCGAAAATAGCCTGATGCTGCAAGTGAAGAACGGCGATCTCCGTAAAATGAGTTTGCTGTACCAGCGGTACCGCCAGCCGTTATTTGCTTACCTTTTTCACCAAACCGGAAAAAGGAACGAAAGTGAAGACTTGGTGCAGACGGTATTTTACCTGATGCTGAAGAACAGGCATACGTTTTCAGCCGATGGTGCTTTTCGGGCCTGGATGTACCAGATCGCCCGGAATACGCTGATCAACTCGATAAAGAAAAACAATCGAATAGTGTACCAGGCTGAGTTTGAAACGCAGCCGCTGGAACATGAACTGGAGCATAACTATGACCACCAGGAGGCGAGGGCCCAGTTAAACCAGGCGATAGCCCGCCTGCCGGATGACCAGCGGGAGGTATTGATATTAAGTAAATACCAGGAACTATCTTATAAGGAAATTGCTACGGTACTCAAAACAACTGAAGGAAATGTGAAAGTTAAAGTGTTCAGGGCCATACAGGTGTTGAAAAAACTACATAAAAAATAAGGAATGACATGGAAGAGATAGATATAGAAATAAAAATCCTGGATTACCTGCAAGGCCGCCTTTCTGGAACGGAAAGAAAGGAAGTTGAACACTTGCAGCAGATCTCACCGGCTTTTGCTGCCAAATTCAGCGAGGTGAAACAAGTTTGGGAAGGCTTGGACCTGCGGGAAGTTCCCGATATCAGCGCGGAACCGACCACTGGTTTTGAGGCCATGCTCAAAACATTTGAGCTGGAACAGGAACATCGTAAAACGCATACCGTTTGGAGGCAATTAGCTGCCCTGTTTGTTTACCGGCCGAAGTATAATTGGGCTTATTCGGTACTGCTGATCAGTATGGGTGCTTTGGGCGCATGGTTATACTTAAAGCCTGCGGACACTCCTGTTCCAAATGACCCACAGCAAACCAGTGTCCTGGCGATGCTCAAAAACGCTGATGCTAACGGCCGGCTGAAGGCCGTCAATTACACGCAGCGATTACGCCAGGTTAATAGCAAAGTGATTGACGCCTTATTCCTGACGCTAAATACCGACCCCAACGAAAATGTCCGGTTGGTTACCCTGGACGCGCTCGTTCAACTGGCGGATGATCCCAAAGTTCGGGCGGGGCTGGTCAACGCTATTATCAAACAGGACTCGGAATTGGTGCAGGCCGCCCTTGCCGACGCGATGTTGCAATTACAGGAAAAAAAATCCGTGAAGTCTTTTAAGAAACTACTTGAAGAACGGAAAAGCCCCATCATTCAAAAAAAGCTGGAGCAGACCGTCCAGCAATTGGAAACCATATAAAAAGATAAAACCATGAAAAGAAATGTTAGCTTGTTAATCATAGCCATAGTGGCATTGCTAAACATTCAAACTGTAAAAAGCCAGAATAAAGAACTGTCCGTAAAATTAACGGACCCGGCAAAAGCGGGGAAATTAAGTATAGAATTGTTTGTTGGTTCAATCAAAATTGTGGCTTACGCCGGGAAAGACGTCATCGTCAGCGGTGACGGGCCGTACCTTCCCGGTAAGGCGGGACAAAATCCGGTCAGGGATTCCACCAAAAAGCTATCCGATTTTATTTCGCAGGATAACAACCTCGTCAGGATCAAGGTAGAAAAGTTCGACATCATGAACCTGGTGATTAAAGTCCCGCGTAATTTTTCGCTCGTTTTGAAAACACAAGCCCAAGGCAATATCGACGTGGAAAATGTAAACGGCGACCAGGAGATTTCGGTAGTCAGCGGAAATATTACACTGTTCAATATCGGTGGCTCAGTATCGGTCAACAACACCACGGGTACCATTAAAGTGGATATGAATGCCGTTAATATGAATGCTCATTTGGTATTAAGCAGCGTCATGGGTACGATCACATTAAAGCTGCCTTCCGACCAAAAAGCCAATGTAAAATTGCAATCGGATTTTGCAGCCATCCATTCAGATTTTGATATTGATGAAGGATCAGCAGATCAAAAGCCAAAAAGCATCATCCACCGCACCATCGGTAAGATCAACGGCGGCGGAACCGAGATATATGTAAAATCGGTCGGTGGCGATATTTATTTAAAGAAAAAGAAGTGAAAGTAAGCAACCCATTTAGAAGTTCGTCGTTTAGTGAAGTCGAAGTACTTGCTTAAGCCGGACTTCAACCGCTATGGCTTAGTCCCGATTTCCACGAATAACATGCTATCCTCCCTTGTAGTGGATTAGATCTGCAAGCTGACTCTTGCGGATCAGGAAAAGGCTAAAAGTCGTGTAACGATTTCATTTAAGTTCTGGTCTTATAGTTATGAAACTGATACCAATCCTTGTATTAAACTTATTCACGCTGTTACTAGTGAACTTTGCTGATGCACAAACCGCGGGCGGTAAAATTTCGGGATCGGTTGTAGACGATGCTAAAAAACCGCTTGATGGGGCAACCGTAATTTTGCTTATCGCCAAGGATTCGACAGTGATAAGTAGCCAGTTGTCTAACCCGGATGGCAGCTTCACCTTTCAAAACTTACCAGATAATACTTACCTCATCAAGGCGACCTATATTGGCTATAAAAATTACTGTAGCGGCGATGTGGTTGTCAGCCAGCAAAAACCGGTTAATTTACCGGCATTTATTTTATCATCATCAGGAAAAACGTTGAATGAAGTGTCTGTAACCGCTCAAAGATCATATATCCAGCAAAAAATTGATCGTACTGTCGTTAATGTAGGCGCGCTGATATCCAATACCGGCGCTAATGCTCTGGAAGTACTGGAAAAGACGCCCGGTGTGCAGGTAGATGCTGATGGCAATATTACCTTTAAGGGAAAAAGCGGCGTATTGGTGATGATTGACGATAAACCTACTTATCTTTCGGCCGCAAACCTGGCCACTTACCTGCGTTCTTTACCATCTTCGTCATTAGATCAGATAGAGCTGATGGATAACCCGCCGGCCAGGTATGACGCTGCGGGAAATGCGGGCGTGATCAATATCAGAACAAAAAAGAGTACCGTCAGGGGATTTCACGCCGTGGTGTCTGCAGATTACGCGCAGGGTTTTTATGGCCGTGGCGATGCGAGCATCAACCTCAATTACCGTGTAAACAAAGTTAACCTCTTTGCAAACCTGGCTTACAATAAACAACACACTTTCAGGAGGCTTGAAATTGACCGGGATTATTTAGACGTGAACGGAGATCTAACCTCGTCGCTAAAGGATATTTCTTATTTCAGGCCGGCAGGAAATAATACCAACATCAAGGCAGGAATGGATTATTTTGTATCGTCTAAAACAACCTGGGGAGTGGTATTTACCGGCAACATATCGCGTGATCATGATAGCAGCCCGGTATATAGCTTGCTATATAATAAAAACGGTGGGTTGGATTCGACTATTAATACCCTCAATACTTCCAAAAACAAGTTTAACAGCGGAGGCATAAACCTGAACTACACCCATAAGTTTGATAGTACCGGCAGGGCGCTAACCTTTGACCTGGATTATATCCGCAACGTATCCGGCAGTAATCAGTTGTTTGTAAACAATACTTTTTTGCCCGACGGTTCTTTAACTAATTCGCGGACCCTCCGTGACAATTTGCCGGGTACCATCAACATTTACTCCGCCAAGGCTGATTATTCCCATCCGCTCAAAGGCAAGGCAAAGCTGGAGGCCGGAGTTAAGAGCAGCTATGTCAATACGGATAACGCAGCTAATTACTTTAACGTCGTCAATAATGTAAGCACCGTTGATGATAACAATACCAACCGGTTTTTATATAAGGAGAATATCAATGCGGCCTATCTTAATTTCAACAAAAACTTCGGCCGGCTCTCCTTACAAACAGGCTTGCGGTTAGAAAACACTAATGGCAACGGGCACCAGCTGGGTAATGCCCAAAAGGCCGATTCAACATTTATTAATCATTATACCAATCTGTTTCCAACGGCTTATTTTTCTTACAAACTGGATACAGCGGGTCATCATTTACTGGTGGTTTCTTACAGCCGCCGGATAGGCAGGGCGAATTATGGAAGTTTAAATCCTTTTACCTTTTTTGTGGATGAGTTTACCTATTTTTCCGGCAACCCCTTCCTGAAACCGCAGTTTACCGATAATTATAAACTGGCCTATAGTTTCAAAAGCTTGTTAACTGTGGCGGTTGCCTATAATTATACCATCGATGTTCAGGGTGAAACCATTCACAAAAGTGGTAACGTATTCATCAGCACCCAGGGTAACATTGGGCAACAGAAAACGTTGAACTTTTCCGTCAATTCCAATTTCCAGCCTGCCAAATGGTGGTCAGTTAATCTGTATGCCGAGGTCTATAATAATACTTACCAGGGGGTATTTTACACCGGTTACCTTAATCAGTCCCAATATACATTTGGGTTCAATGGTAACAATCAGTTCAATTTATCAAATGGCTGGAGCGCCGAATTAAGCGGCTTTTATAATACCGGCGGCACTTACGGCCAGTTTATTACGCTGCCTAAAGGCATGCTAAATGCAGCTATTCAGAAAAAAATACTTAACAATAAGGGTTCAATCAAGTTAAATATGCGGGATATCCTGCGCACCGGCAGCACAAACGGCACTATTACCAATGTTGTTGGCGCAAGCGCCACCTTCCACAACTTCGACGATACGCGGATAGCTACCCTGGCATTTACCTATAGCTTCGGTAAGTCAAGCAATGTGCCGTCGAAACGTAATACCGGAGGTGCCGATAGTGAACAGGGCAGAGCGCATTAAATTATAGCTTGGTTGTTTTTGTTCTAAAATTAATACGTACAATTGAGTGTTGTTCATTGCAACAGATCAGGGACGGAAGGCATCTTCAATAAATACCCCGATTTTTTTAGTAGCCTCATCACAGGTGCCGATCAAAAGCTCCTGAGTATCTCGTTCAATAAAAAAGGCTGCCCCTTTGGAACAGCCTTGATTGACTCTTGATTAATGACTGGTGTTTTTCCGGCTTTGGCCCTGCTTTTTCTGTTGTGTGTTTTTCTGCGTTTGCTTGTTATCCTGTTGCTGCTCTTGCTTTTGCTCCTTTCGCTGGTCTTGTTTCATCAGCAATTCTCGTTTAACTACATTCTTATTGGCATCGTAAATATCCAATGTCCGTTCCGCAGGGTTGGCAGACAGGTAATATTTAACCTTTTGCCCGTCCTGTTCTACGGTGATTTGCTGTGCGTTGCCCTTCTTCAGGGAGCGGATCAGTTCATTTTTTTCATAATCATTTTTAAGTTCAACGGGATATTTATTGATCTCCCTTTCGAGGTTATAGGGGAACATCCGGTACATTTTATAATTGCCATACTGGTTTTTGTTCTCAAAGTCTAGTTTGAGCCAGCGGGTTTGAGCAGTTCCCTCGTCGTTGTACAGTTTTTTTTCGATGGAACGCCCATCCATTAGATTATACGCTTCCTTAGCCGTTACACCATAATTCTTTTTAATGCCGAAACTTTGTTTGATCTCCTGTTCCTGTCCTTCTTTTTTTAAGGTAGCATCTATGCTGTTAAAGAAATACAGGTCGCTTTTATCCGACTTTTTAAGGTTCAGGGTATAGCTCATTATATCACCATTGTAATCGTTGCGGTGGTGTAACTGGATGTCTGTCTGCTTCCGCTCCATTGCCATTTCCAGGTCTTTGTTCAGTTTGTCGCCAAATCCCAGGTTTAAAAAACCGTTTTGCAGGTATTCCACATTAGGCGTGGCGGTTTGATTGGTAGTACTCATAAGAAAAGAATTAAAAGGTTAATGAATTTGATTATTGCGCAGTAATACCGCATCGCCATTTTTCAGGTGGACTTTGATGCGCTTTATTTTCTTGCTGAAAAGCGATTTGGCAGCAGTTATACCACCGGCGGCAGCCTGGGTGGCCAGTGATTGATCCATGCTCAGAAACTGCATACTTTGTATCGCATTATCCGCGCCACTGCCAGCCGCTTCGCCCAATTCAGCTTCGGGAGCAGGCACACCGGGCATACCATCCATTGCATAGATCGTCAGGTTGACCGGGATGATAGCTTCTCCCAATCGGATATTTTTGATGTCTACTAATAGCCGCTGGTTGGTGATATTGGCCGTACCGTAAATAGGTGTTCCTTTGGGAATGACCTGGTCTTTGATGGTGATGCTATCGTTTAAACGCAGTTTGACCGCGCCGCCCTGCCTGACTTTCTGGTTTCCATCAATTACAGCAGGGATCGCTTTAAAGGGATTCTCTGCCCTTGCTGCCGGTTTAATCTCTGTTTTGGTGAGTTCAGGATGCTGTATGGCCTGTATCTGTTCCAGCATTTTGCTCAATTGCTGCATTTGAGGGTCGATTTCCTGGTTGGTATTCAGGGATTTCATCAGCGTTTCCAGTTTATTCACCTGGTCTGTAAAATCTTTGTCAGGTTGGGGTTTATTATTAGCAGGCGTTACCACAGGTAAGACAGGAGGTGTTTGCGGCTGATTGATCTGTTTGTTGATGTCGGCCAGCTTTTGATTGATCTTCACTACGTTAGGGTCAGTGTAAGCCGAAGTAAGCGGTAGATTTTTAGTGTTTGATAACGGTATAACTCCCGGTTTATCCTTGTTAAAGCCAAGCTGCTGTAACATCGGGTTATTGTTACTGGATTGCTGCTTGACGGAATCCTGTTTGGCCTGGTTATAAAAACTCAGCTTGTCTTTGGGTTTTTCGTGTTTGTCGAAAGCCGCACCGGGCAACCGTGTATTCAGGCCCTGGCTGATATTGGCCTGTTTATCTGCTAAACTGCTTTTGCCGCCGCCCAAAGCATAAAAGGCAAGGGCCAAAAACGGTAATAGGATCAACGGAAGCACCAACAGGAGTTTTCGTTGCCTTTGGTATTGAATAGAATGTTGCTTGTTCATAATTATAAGTGATTAAATGATTTAATAATAAAATAAAGGCAAATGGCGCCGAATAACAGCGTGAACAGCAGCAAGGCAACGATTTTTGAAGCCCTGTTCCAATGCTGTGTTTTGCGGTTCAGGTAAGCAGCGATCCGGGTTTGCCGCCCTATAATGCTATCGGCTATCCTTATGGCCAATGCCTCTGCTTTGGGGTTAATTGCCGCAGCTTTTTTTCTTTTAAAAAAGTTCATGGCTTCGTGTTTTGGGTATTAAGATCCTTGTTCTCTAAGGTTTCCCACCGTTCAATGAGGAAGCCATGCGGGTTATTGTCCGAGCGGCTGACGTTGCGCAGGTAACCTTGCGTAATTAAGCTGCGGTTAACGGTGGAGCTGGTACGGATTAGTTTCTCTGTTCCGTAACATTTGAAGTAAAAGGGATATTGGTTCATATCCAGTTGTACACTGTCTATGCTCACCTGCTGGCTGATATTGCCGGCGATCAGGTTGGCGTAAAAACCCGATTCCCGGAGGTTATCATATTGTGTTTTGGCACTGCCATCGGCCAGGTACAGGGCTTTGGTAATGGTGGCCTGCACCTGTTTATCATCCGGGTCAAGGTTAAAAAAGTCCTCGTGGAAGATCCTGATATGATCGCGGGCCTCGACCGGGATATTCTGCTTCCGGTCTGCGGCAAAGGCTTCCAAAGCCTTACCGTTTGCCAGGATATAAATGTGATTCTTAAAGTCCGTAGAACTTTGGTAGCTTTTATAGATGGCATAGCCTGATATGCCAGAACAAGCCAGGATCAGCAGGTAACTGAAGCGTTTAATATGCTGAAATGCTGTGTCGATATTTTTGAGTTGGGTGAACATGGTTATGTCGTTTTTGCGTTACCGGATAATTTGTCTTTCTGATAAGTGCTGCGATCTTTAAAATACCCTTCGTTGAGTGAATTGGCAGCCATGCTTTGGCTTACATTTTCTCGTTGGTTCCCGAATGCATCAGCAGCCATGCCGCCGGACATCGCATTACTCACTGATCTGGAAGAACTGGCGACCAAGCTATTTACTTTATGCACCAGCGTATTGCCGCCACCCGCATGAACGATATAATTGGCGGTGCTTGGTACAGTGAAATAACCGACAATGCCAATGACCAGGAAAATGAGGTAACAAACATCGCTGCTGCTAAAGAAAGTATCGCCTGTGTTTTGTATCTGTGCAATATCGAGGGTAAGCATGTTTTGCTGTACCTTGCCGATGATGCTGCCGAAGATATTGGCGACGGGCAGCCAAAGAAATACGTTGATATACCGCGCCATCCATACGGTGAGCGTATGCTGGAAACCGTCAAAGACCGCGATGCCGAATACCAAAGGGCCCAATATGGCCAATACGATCAATTGAAAGGTGCGAATGGTATTGATACATAAGGCCGCCGCTTCGTAAAGTACCTGTAACACTTCGGACATCCATTCTTTAATGCTGTTGCGGAAATTATAGCTGGCCTTCGCCATCGCGAATTTGACATCATTGCCGATACTGCCGAACATACCCTCATTTGTACCGTTCGGATCATCAGGGTACGTGTATTTATACCACGCATCACGATTCCCCTCGCCATCGGCGCCAACAAACATCTGCCAAGTGGCGGTTTGCTGTTCTGCTTTTTCCTTTTGTTGTAGCAGTGTTGCGATAGCTTGATTGCTATCTTGCACCATATTGTTCGTGGTGCTGACCACCGGCTGCAATACGCCGTTCATAACTGCAATTACTGTTGGAAACAGCATAATCGCCATACCCAAAGCAAACGGCCGGAGCAAAGGATAGAAGTCGATGGGTTCGGCGGCGGCGATCTGCCGCCAAACACGGGAGGCGATATACCATAAGGCGGCAAAGCCTGCAATGCCCTGCGCGGTGCCGATCAATTGTGAACAGAGTGGCAGCATCTGGCTGTACACCTGTTCTAAGGTGGCTTGTAGGCCGGAAATATTATCCATATCAATATAATTTTTGGAGGGTGGATAGATTATTTAATTCATGTTGCCGCTGGATATTCAGGATAGCGGCCTGCCGGTTGAAATGCCGGAGAAAGGTTAATTTATCATCGGTGTCGTTATGGATATGATCGATCGCTTTGAGCCGCTCGTCGTCGCTCATCCTTAATTTACCCGCGGCCAGTATATCCGTTAACTGGCTCAAATTCTGCAAGCTTTGCTGTAATAGCGTCGTATAAACGTTGCCCAGGTAGGCGATCTCACCGGTGCTGAAGCTGCCGCTTTGTTTGAACTGGCTGTATGCCCTGGTATATTCGGTTACGATATAGCCCTGTTCTAAAACAATATCAGCTACCCGGCCATATTTGGCGATCTCGGGATTTACCGCTAACAGGCCGTTCAGGAAAACCGTATGCACATTCAGGTTTCCGCTGGCGATCTGCTTTACTTCGTTATAGCCGCCATTGATGATATCATACCCGGTTTTCATATCGGTCAGGATGCCTTTCAATTGGGTGAGTTTTTCAATATCTAAAATGAGTTGTACCAGGTCGGCGCTTTGCGCTTTGGCTCCCGCTGTAAACAACAGCAAGAGCATCATCATCTTAATTCGTTTCATAAATACTTTTTAAGGTTTGTGTTTCGTAGATACTTTGTCGTCTTTGGGCGGCCAACAACTTCACTGAATTGCAGAAGCTTCGCGTAAACTGGTATTTATCCAGCATTGCGGCATGGATTTTAGCCAGGCGTTTGAGCCGCTCGTCATCGGTCATTTGCAGCGTACCACTTTGCAGGAGGTTTTGCAGATCAGTCAGGTCGGCATTACAGGCTCCGAGCAAATTGGTTTTTACCGCACTTAGATAGCTTTGTTCGTCCGCGGTCAGGCCGCTGAAGGACTGGCTAAAGCTGCCGGTTATTTCCGTTTGCCAGGTTAAAATATCCTGTACCTGTGTGCTGCTTTTGACCGCTGAACAGGGTTGCTTCAGGGATTGATAATAAGCGGTGTGTGCATTTAGTTCTGCGGTGTTAATATCACGGATACCGTTCAACCCATTTTTAACCACATTATAGCCTTGTTTTAATTCCGATTCAAATGCCTGGTAAGCGGCGATCTGTTGCAGGTAATATTGTTTCTGCTTACCGGCCTGCCCGAACAGGTCGCCAAAGCTGAAGCTTTGCGCATTGGCCCCCGCTGCCAACAGCAGCAGGATAGCTGTCATTCTAATGGATGCCATACAGATTTTTAAGGCTATAAACATCCTGCGCGTTGTGCGCCCTGCCGATACTTAGCAGGATGTTTTGGTTATTAAATTGCTTGAGGTCATTGTAGTTTCCGTCGATCTTTCGGGCAATACGGTCGATCAGTTCGATGCGTTGACCGTCACTCATTTGGGTTTTGAAGGAATTGATCACGACCATCAGCTGGTCCAAATTCTTTACGCTTTCCGCTAAGATTCCGGTATAGACTGCCTGGATATGCTGCAATTCCCCGATGGTAAAATGTTCATCCTGTTGGGTCAGCGACCACGCGCTTTGATATTCCCTGACCAAAGCTGCCTGCCGTTCGGCGATATGCTTCACTTGTTCGTAGCCAGTAATCAGGGTCTTGACTTCGTAGAGTTCATTATAATATTTGCTGAACAGGTCGGTTTGCTGCTGGCTGACACCTGCGATCTGCGATAGCTTCAATTGATTCAACTGTGTTTCCACAACTTTCTGCGCATTTTGGAGCCAAATCGTTTGGTTCTGCGCTCGTTGCACGCTTAGGTCTATGGCCCGGATGATTTTACCGACGGTTTGGTTCAATACCTCGGTGATCACAAATTGCGCATGGACTTTTTGTTCGGGCAGGGTAATCAGTATGACGACCATACTGACGGGTAAGACGATTTTATAGAATTTCATAAGCATAAGATTAAAGTTTGCGGTATTCGCTGTTTTCGATCAGCAGCTTGTCTTGATCCGGCTGGAATAGCAGCAATATTCCGTTTTGCGAGATCTGCAAGGTTTGCTTCCCGTCATCCCAAATCCCTGTTAGGGATTTTACTTGATATTCCGGTGGTTGCAGTTTGCCGTCTTTTATGCGTCGGAAACCGGTCCTCCGGGTAATATGATAGCTGTTGAGGTTTTGCTCATCCTGCGTAATGAGCAAGGTATCATTCGCCGCGCTGTACGTGCTTTGCGCGTGGTTGACATAGGTGCCGGGTATAAAATTGGTAACCCGGTGACTGGAATTGGTGCAGGCTGACCATAAACTGATCGGCAGGAGCATGATTCTGATTAATGTTCTCATAATTTATTGGTGTTTAATTGGTTGACTAATGCGACGATGCCTTTTTCCATACTGCCATATTTGGCGGCATATTCCTGTACTTTGACCCGTTCTTTCCCCTCGGTGGTGTAGGCGTAGTATTCCTCGGGGCATAATTGGTTCTTATAGACTTTGAGGATCTGGCCGCCGATGTCGATCAGGATCTCTCTTTCATCTTTATTGACGGAGAGCAGGATGGTTTTGCCTTTTTCGGATAAGCCGAGCGTATCCTGCAACTTGTCGAACTTGTGCAGGAACTTTTTCATATCCATCAGGATCTTGATGTCGGCGTTATTGATAATAGCATCTTTGATGATGGGGGAACTCACCAGGTCGTCGAGTTCCTGCGTGATCACAATGGGCACCCCGTTAAACTTACGGATGGTTTTAAAGGCGTATTTCAGAAATTCGGCCATGCCGGATTTGGCAATCGCCTTCCATGCCTCGTCGATACAAAGCACCTTACGGATACCCTTCAGCTTGCGCATTTTCGAGAGGAAAAGTTCCATCACGATCAGGGTTACGACCGGAAATAAAGTCGGATGGTCAGCAATTTGGTCCAGTTCTATGACTACAAAGCGCTGATTTAATAAGTCCAGGTTCTCCGTAGCATTCAGCAGGTAGTCAAATTCGCCGCCTTTATAATAGGGCCGCAAAACATAGAGGAAGTTATCCACGTCAAAATCACGGTCTTTGACCCGGTGTGTTTTGAGTACTTCCGTATAATGTGTTTCCAAATACTCGTAAAAGGTATTGAAGCAGGGAAAGAGCGAAGTATCGTTATTAAGAAACTGGTAATAACCTTGCAGAGCATTGGAGAGCGCTACATATTCGCTGCGGTTAAAGTTTTCGTTTTCCTGTTTCCAGAGGGCGACCAGTAAGGCCTTCAAACTCTCTTTTTTCTCCGTATCGAGGATTTGACCATCCGGCAGGTAAAAGGGATTAAAACGGATGGGATTATGTTCTGAGTAGGTAAAATAATAACCGCCAACCGTTTCACACAGGCCCAGGTAACTGCCGCCAATATCCACGATCACGCAATGGGCACCCTGGTCATACAGGGTGCGCAGGATGTGGTTAACCGTCATGCTTTTGCCACCTCCTGAAGTGCCGCAAACCAGCATCCCCATATTCGAGGTAATACCTTTTTTGCGCGGCGCGTCAAACAGATCAACATAAACGGGTTTAGCGGATAACCGGTCACAGAAGCGGATACCGCTTTCGGGCGGGTCGCTTTTGTAGTTTGTTTCGAGGTTCAGGAAACAGGCCGCCTGCTCCAAAAAAGTATCGAACGTATCGTTTAGCGGGAAATCAGCGGCGTTACCGGGAATGCCGCTCCACCAGATTTGGGCGGCACCATCGCTTTCCTGCTTGGCAGTCGCGCCGATCTGCGCCATTGCAGAACCGACCAGATTCCGCAAGTCCTGTATTTTGCCGGGATCATCCGTCCAGGCCGTCACATTAAAATGCGCCTTAACGGGTAAGCGTCCCTGGCTGATGGCTTCGTTTAAAAAATCGTTGGTGGCATCTTTGGCAATGGCGTTTTCCCGGCTGTAAGCGGAAAGGGATTGCAGTCGCCGTTTTTTGGCCTCCAGAAGTTTCAGCGTTTTTTGTGCGTCCTCGATAAAAATAAACTGGTTATAATCGTGGTCACAATCCAGTAGTAAATTTAGTCTGGCTGCAAAACCGATGGGGAAACGGGTCTGGTCGGTACTGTATTTATCGTAGTCGATCCGGCTGCCACAGAGCGCGGGCAGATCTTCGGCATCACTCAGGGTAAACAAGGCACCATACTGTTCACCAATTTGCAGCCGGTCTTTTAAATGTACATCTTTAATAACAGGTAGTTCATCAGCGCCTAAACCAAAACAATACTGTTCCAATATGCCCGCTTTTGCATTGGTTCCGGCCAGTTCATCATCATTCAACCTGCGCAATTTGACAAAACCGCTGTCCGACAGGATACGCTCAAATTGGCCCGTCTTTTCCAGAAATTCAGTAAAAAGCCTGGGATCATTGGTCTGTTTGGGCACGATGCTTTTGCGCATCAGCCCGGAATAGGCACTACTGGCAGCCCGGCGGTCTTCCGCTTTCTTGGTAATCAGGATATAGCAGCGGTGATCCAAGTAGGGGCGACCCTTAAAATAACGGGCTGCCGCTGCCGATAGGAAGCTGGCGTTAGCCGTGGCTTCCTGATAATGATTCCGCATAAAAATATCCTTTTTATGCAGGATGCTGTGTTTGGGCAATACCCGGATGGCCCTGATCCAGCTTTGGTGATAGGTTTCATAATCGGCGCCGGATAAGGTAAATATATCCGGCAAAGTTGCTTCGTAAACGATGGTAATGTCACCCAACGCCGAAAGCAGCGCATCATGTTCGACTTTGTAAATAGGAAATATTTTATCTATGGCGATCATAAACCCTCCTTTTTTTGAATGAATAACTTTCTTGATTTGAAGTAGAGGTAGGTAGGCAGGCTGCGTTTCGCGCGCTTTTTCATCAGGCCGTACTGCCCGTATTTGTGACTGAGCCGGAAAATGCAGATCACCAGCGCGGTGCCTGACCCTAAGATCAGGGCCAGGCAGAGATAGGTGTTAACACCTGCGATGTACAGGACGGCAAACAGGATCAACAGAGCCACCAGGCCACCGGCTAAATAGCCAATGTATTGCGCGCGGAGTCCTCTAAATTCTATGGATTTGTTAATCCCTTTATTTATATTATAAATTGAACTCATATCGTGGTTAATTAACCCCGTGGGTGCAATGCCCACAGGGAATAAAGTTTAATTAATAAGCGTATGGTATCGCTCGATGGTAGCTATGGTATCATGAATCGCACCGCCATGACTGAATAAGGCGACCCTCTCCAGTTTAAATCCACGGCCCTGACCCATCACAATAGAATGGTAGCCAAAAGTGATCACCTTACCGCCTGGTGCTAAACAATGCCTGATTTCGTCTTTCAATTGTCGGAAAGGGTTACAGACCATGCCATTGTACAGTTGCATACTTTTGCGGTAAGCATAAGGCGGATCAAGCAGGATAGTACGGAACGAAACACCTTTCCAGTTACGCAGGAAATCCAACGCATCTTCCCGGTAGTCGGCAATGGCGCTTGGATCAAGGTCATTTCTGATTTCATCTACTCCGAGTTTGGTTCGGCCTGCAAACAGGTTTAGTACCCTGCCTTCGCAATGACGTTCCACCCAATCACGGATCAGCCCGACCGAAAATGTGTAGCGGTGCAAGGGGCAGCGGATATGTTCAAAGCTGATCATGTTACAATCCGAAAAATGATTTGATGACCGTAGCGACTACCACCAAAAAGATACAGGAGCCAAACCAGCTTGCCGCTACCTTGCCGGTATCGGGTTCGCCAGCATTCCATTTTTGATAAACTTTAATTGCGCCGACAATGCCGACTACCGCGCCGATGGCATACATCAAGGTACAGCCGGTGTCAAAGTAGCCTTTGACCATTGTGGTTGCCTGGGATATGCCTTGATTCCCATCCTGGGCCAGCGCATACGCTGCGTTAACCAACATTTGGTAAGCGATCAGCGTAACGGATAGCAGCCACCATTTGGCGGCCAATTGTTTTTTATGAGGAATGAATTGGTTTTTCATTGTTTTAATTTGTTATTCTTCGGTGAATAGGGGGTTAATAAATTCCTGTTCGAGTTCAGCCAGCGCCAGTTCAAAGGGCAAGCCGGCAGCATCTTCAATAATGCTTGTTGCAATGGATTCAGCATAGGTAGCAGTTGCCACAACGGGGTGTTTGCTGATCAGGAGCCGGAGCAGCATCAGGAAATTTTCTTTGGTATCGCCTGCTTCTTTGGTGATGCGCAGCAATACTTTCAGTTCCTGCATAAAGTCCGCGACTTCGCCCAAAAGCTGGCTTTTGGTATCAGGCAGGTCAATTTCGTCCGGTTCAGCTTCGGCAAAGTTCAGCTCATCGGCATCCACCAGGTTCATTTCTGAATCATCGAATTGCGCGGCCCCGAATATGCCCTGATCCGGTTTTTGTGCGGCCGTGCCCGGAGTGGCAACCGCAGGCAGATTTTTCCGGCTACTTAGCAGGGCGATAGCCTCCTGCCGGTAATACTTAAATAAAACGATGAGATAATAGAGCAGTCCGGCGCTGAATGCGGCGATCCCGAACTGCTTCCAGGTGATTGCATGAAGCATAAAATTTGGATTTAGGACTTTGCACCATTGCGAAGCCGGGACAAAACTGGTGGGTAAAAAATCCGGGAATATCCGACGGCCTCCGATGTCGCAGGCCGATTTTTTATTCCAGCTTTTTATTCATCCGCTCCAAAACCCTTTTTTTCATTTCATCGAGATAGATCGTCTTACCGGCTCTTTCGCAGATATAATTCCAGTTGTCTGATATGCTGCCGATGTCCACATGAAAAATTCTTTGCATATAAGCCGTGATCCGGGCAATAGAGGTCTTGCCGTGGTTGATGGCTTTGGTTTCCTTCCAGCCATAAATATTTTCTGAAAGGGCCGTATTGGTCTGTGTCCAGACCATCATTTCTTCTTCGATAAAAGTATAGAGATCGGTTTCCTCCCGGCTGTTCAGCCGGAGAATGGCTTTTTCCAGGTAAGCCAGCAGCAGTTCATGGGCAATAATATGCGCCAGTTTGTTATCATGGCTTGTGCAGAATACCGTATCGGCATCCACGACATTTTCATCGGGGTCAAGATGTACATTAAATACGCCCGGCAGATAGTATTGCTCGTCCAGGTAATTATCCTCTGAACGCACGTAGCGGTAAAAGTCCGTATGATCTTCAAAATAATGGGTGAGTACTTTTACTTCATCAAGGTAATACAAGCTAAGGTCTTCTTTTGCCCCGATGGTCCTCCGGCCTTCAATACGGAGTAATGCCTGGTGAAAGATGAGCAGGGCCTTGAACTTGGGTTTGACTTCCTTAAAGAAGCGTATCTTATCTTCCTTGCTGTTGGGTTCGTGTTCCTTATAAAAGTCCCGGAGCCGGGTAAAGAACTTAATACAGACCAGTACCGATTGTTCCAGTCTTTTGAGCAGTCGTTTTTCTTCTAATTTGAGCGCACCAAGCGCGCTGTTCAGGTCTTCATAAAGCCGTTCGCTAAATTTTAAAATCATAGGTCAACATTTAATAGATGCCGCTATGCCTGCCATATCCAAACAGCAGTTTCAACAAAGCAGCGGATGTGTAGTCCTGTTACATAGGCTTTAACTATTGGTTATTAATTCAAAACAAGGAGTTAATCGGCTATTCATCAAGTGGGACTGGCGTGGGAGTTGGTGAAGCGGGATTTGAAAGCGGCAAAAATCAGGTTGATTTTGCTATATTTGGGCGTAAAAATATTATAGCGAACGGCTATTTTACTTGTTTAAGAAAACCGCGAATTTTTAAAAGCACAAGGGAAAATAGGCTGATCGCCTGCGCTACAGCGCGGGTGCGGCTTATCTTGTGCTTTAGGTGCTTCGCGGTACCTCTTAAACGGATATGTCCGTTTCCCGCGCTGTATCGTTTTTAAAGGCGCTGTATCGGGATCGCAGGCCGCAATTTACAACGCATGAGTACGCATTTCGCCGAGCCGGTGTTAAACACACCTATAAATAATCTTGAAATTTCTGAGGAATTTAAAATCAAAACCGGGCAGTTGGGTTTTCACACCCTTGCAAGCCTGCTGGAGTATCAGCCCAGTGACCTGCTTAAACTGCCCGGATTTGGCTACCGTTTGTTAACGGAATACATTGATTTTATAGAGGCGGCGCATTTAGGCAAATACATTAAGCCATAAAAGGCTTTAAGTCGTCCAGCATTTTTTGCAATACCTCCGCGATAGGCTGAATGGTTGTAAGCATCGCAAATACCAATTCATAAACAGGACTGATTACCTTATAGTCTTTGGAATATAATTTGGATGTAATGCTGCCTACAGATAGTTCGTCCCTGTTTTTGGTGGAGGAATTATAGGCAATCTTAATACTGAAACTATCCAGGTTATCTTCAATAAATACTTTATGATCATATTGGAGCTTTTTCCAGAAAGCCAGTTGTTCCAAAGTCATATCGTAAATATATTTATATGGGTTAACTGGTACTTTTTTACCGATACTGGCGAATATCCCCAGGTCATAAACACTTCTGAAATCGGTTTCCTCATCGATCCATTTGATTAAGTCTTTGATAATGGATTGTTTCTTTTGGTAAAATGCCTCAGCGGAAAGCATGGGGTATTGTTTAATGATCTTCTTTGACATACTCAATACCAATAACTGCTCTCTCGGGTCCTCAAACTGGTCGGTACTTTCCCTGATGACCTTGCAGCAATAAGCCATGAAGCGGGAGTGATTAAAATCCAGTCGGATCAGGCACTCATGAATGAGATGTACTGCGGATGGATAAGGTTCGTATTTTGCAAAGTCAATATTGTCCAGTTCATGCAGGTATTGCTTCAGCCAAACATAATGAAACCACGAAAGTTTAAGTTTTAAGGAAGTAAACTCCACAAATGGCAGCCCTGCAATTTCCAACAATTCAGGTGTTGCACCAATACTTGACAAACGTCCCCTTAATTGTTTCCATTCTATTTCCAGGCATTTACCTTGTATGATCCGGAAAGCTTTGGGTAATGCTAAATCACGATCGATTAAAGCAGGCACCGCTTTTTTCACAGCACCTAAAAGATCAAGGATGGCAGCTATGCTATAATGAGTGGTATCCTGTTTGGTTATATCGAATATTTTATCACTTAATTCAACCAATTTCTGCATGTGCACCGTAAAGTAAGTTTGCAAAAGGGTCTGATTTCCCTGTAATAACAGGTTGTGGATGATCGCTTTTTTGGTACGCCAGACTTCTTCCCGGAATAAATAATGCTGTTCATTTAAGGCAGGTAAGGCGGGATCGGTAGTCCATGTATGGACAAGTTCTTCCAGTTTTTCTAATTCATATTTCATAAGATAAGTAGATTTTAGTGCGTGTAGATTTATAGCATAGGCATTCATTTTAAATTAAAAAACGCCCGCCGCTCCATCGACGGGCGCTTAATCATTAATTAACTATAACTGTTTCTCATAATTTTAAAATGAAAAAACTAAAGAACGGGAAGGGTTTATTTTTTATATTATTTGCGGTTGTCGTTTTTAAAATCTTTGATCAACCAAATAACGGTAAGGATGATAAATAAGACGATCACGCTAAGTACGATCCACAATGCTACGTCCATCATTCAGTTTTAACTATCTTATTCCGCATAAATCAATCGCTTGGTATAATACTGGGGATACTCCTGGTAACCCTGTTGTTTATAAAATTTGTGGGTAGGTGCCCGCCATTCTGAACAATGAACCTGTATCCGGTCACACTTTCTTTTAATTGCCTGCGCAGCAACATATTCTTCAAGGGCTGCTCCAATACTCTGATCGCTTACCGTTTCATCTACGGACAAATAAGTAATGATCACCAGTTCTGCGTCAAAACCCAATTGAGGCAAATAGTGTATAGATATAAATCCCAGTACATCCTTATTTAATTCATAAACCAAGACCTGATGGTCATTTTGCCCGAATAACTTTTCAAGCTGGCTAACAAGCAGGATCGTACTTGTTTTATAACCCAAAGCTTCCAGCAGTAATTTTATTGCTGGAGCATCTCTGTATGTAGCGTTTCTTATATTCATGGTGTGTCAGCTATATTTAATTAGGCCTCATTATTCCAGAAATTAATTTACCGTCCGGAGTTTTAAATTCGATACCCAACAAATTTGCTATCAAGGGTGCAATATCAGTTACACATAACTCTTTAATATGTCCGCCTTTATTAATACCTGCGCCATAGGCAATGAAGCCGGTATACATTTCGGGTAAATTAGGATCATAACCATGATGACCGCCGGTTGTCGGAATGAAAACGCCGGCCAACGGATCATTTTGTATTAGCGTTCCTGGCCCTTTATTGGTTGCCTTTGCCGGAGCAGTCGAGCCGCTGAATACAGTACCTGGTACAGCGGCTAAAGCCATGATTGCCGATGAATCAGCACCCATTTTGTTTAGTTCCTTGCGGTAAACTATCCTAAACAATTTTCGTTTGTCTTTTGGTAGGGCATTTAGTTTTTGTGTTGTTGATTTAATGATCTCTGCCACATCTTCTTCCTTGGTATCCGCATAACGATATAAAAAAGCCGAACCGCCAGCAGCAATAAATGTTGCATTTATGTCTTTGATCAGCATATTGGGCCGGAATACCGTATGGATGGTGCTGAAACCATGATCACCCACGATAACGATGACCGTGCTATCCTTTAACCCGCTTCTTTGTACGGCTTCCAAAACGTCCCCGATAGCTCGGTCCACTGCGCCGACGGCCAACCGCACACTATCTCCATCCCTGCCATGTGCATGCTCTGCACCGTCAACTTCCGCGAAATGAACGGCTAACAAAGCCGGATGATACGTTTTGAAAATATAAGCCGCCATACGGGCCGAATTGGCATCCATGCTGAACCTATCTTCACTCATATTGTCACTATCCAGTTTACCGGTGGCATTTTGTTCGATTTCCTCGACCAGACCAGGTGTTGCATATTTCCTTGATTCCGTAATTCGGTCGGGGTAACGGTCTGACCATATCTCCGGGATATTCCAGGTAATATCCTTACCTACGCTTACCGGCCATTCCACGGCGGCAGTAGTCAACCCAGCCTGCTTCATAACTTTCCAAAGCGTCGGCACTTTAACCGCGCTGGCAAACCAGTTCCAATCGCCTTTACTGCTGATGGGCTGGTTGTAATAAATACCTGAACGTGAAGGTAACGCGCCTGTCAGCATAGCAGCATGTGAAGGATAAGTATAACTGGGGAACACGCTGAGCATGTGATCGGCATAAGTACCGTGCTTCATCAATTCCCGAAGATTTGGCGCAGGCCAGCTTTTATCCAGGTACATATCCGGGTGCAGGCCGTCGATGGAGATCAGGATGATATGTTTGTATGTTTGGGCCTGTAGACCTAAACCGAACCCAACGAAAGCCAGGGAGAATAATTTTATTTTTTTCATTTCTTTGATTTTTCAATGCTCATCGGCTTTTTTTCAAACAATTATACTTTGAAGCATCATTAACCATAACTGATCCTTCATTAGCTGGCTTAATATCAACCACTGTTTAGTAAAAGCTTCGATTGGGTTGACAGGCTATGGTGGAGTTTTTAAAGAATAATTAATGATGCGTCGAAGCCATTATCTTAACGGCACTGTGAACGGAACAGTCTCGCTTGGCAGGCACATCTTATCCGTACAGGTTTGAAAAGTGATTGTTCCGGATATAGTTTTGAGATTGTCCTTGACTTTGATCACCTGCACAAAGTCCACCATTCCCTCATATTGATTAGCGCTAACGCCTAAACTACTGTTAAAACTATTTCGCTGTTTCCCTTTTTCCCTGATTTTTCCAATTAAAACCAGGTCTTCATCTTTTTTAAAAATAATTTGAGTAGGCTTAGCTATAGCGCCGGGGGGCTGTGACTGTGCATACAAATGCCAGCCATGCTGGATGTCCGCTTTCAGATGTACCTCGTAACCGGCAGTATCAAGTAGTTTTTTTACCATATAGCTCCATTTTATGGGCTTATATATCTGTCCATTAGCTGACAAAGCTGCGCCGAGTATAAACAGTGCGAATAATATCTTTTTCATGTGTCTCAATTTCCTGTAATTACCAATCGTTTTCTTATCCTGTACCCCTCTTCAAGACCTAGTCCATAGAGTTTTAATGCGCTTTGCAGGGTGGGAACGGTTATTTTTTTAGCGAACTCGGGGTCTTCAAAGCCGGGTACCTCTGCGTCGAATTTTCCTTTATAGCCTGTTTCGTCAACCAATTCTATAAACTTATCGTGGTAGGCGGCGATGCTCTGCAAATGTTCCATCAGGCTGCGTATATGCACTTTTTTGAAAACCCGAACCAATCCATTGGGCGTAACCTTGTTGAGGATACTGTAACTTGCGCTTTTTGATGGTTTTATAGTCCCTTTGGTAGTTTGTTTCAAGATCAAGCATTTAACTTTGACGTATTCGACTTTACTGGTGTAGTGAAAATAACGGTCAAGGTCCTGTCGCATAATTTGACAGGCGTCTAAATTGCCCGTTGCCGGAATTTTCAAGGCGTAGCAATATTGGTGATTTTCCTGCCATTGGTAGGTCTTGAGGTCATCGTCTGTATTTAAAAAGAAATCTGAAGGGTCTTTAACTTTTAACAACACCTTGTAGAGCGGTACAAAATCCTTGAAATGGGCATATTCATAGAGTTCTACTGCAGATTTATTCAGTAGCCTGATCTGGGTGAGTTTTTTGGTTATCGAATCACGTCCGATGGCCAGTTCGGGCACCCAGCCTATTGTTGCTTCGATCCGGTGCATAATGAGCGAGTAAAAGGCCACATGATCCTGTAGTTTATTCTTAGGGTCGAGCCAGGTGAGTGGGTCGGACAGGGAAATATGCGGCGTTTCAACATTATATAATTTGACTTTTTTGCCGTCAAGGAAATCCTGAATATTTGCCGCAATGGTCGTCGTCGGGTGTGTTAGCGCCCGGAAAAGCCGGTCGCCATCGATCCATACATGTTCTCCGAGGGTGGTCGGCCTGAATAAGGTCCTTAAAGTCGTATCGGAAACGATAAAAGGTAACCTGCTGCCCGCCTTCACATATTTTTTGGCGTTTTCAATGGAATGGGCAAGATTTTTCCATAAAATCGCGATGTCCTCTTTGCTGTCCTGCGTAACGAGGATCACTTTTATCCTGTCTTTGAATTTTTCCTGGAGTTCCAGCATGTGCGGCATTTCCTGGATACAGGTGGGGCAATCTACGCCCCAGAAATCAAGCAGGATAAGCTTACCCTTAAAATCACTGAGACGGATATTTTCTTCCTCGTCCCCGATATGCAGGTTATATGTCAGGTCGGGAACCTGCTCGCCGATAGTCAATGGTTTAGTGGCAGGTGTTTGCGCGTAGGCATTAACGGTGAGGACAAGCCCCACCATCAATGCAAATAGATTTGTTAACTTCATAGGATCAGTAGCCGGTATTTTGTTTTAAAAACGGGTTGGTCAGCAGTTCCTGGAAAGGAACCGGATATAATTGCCAGCTATCGCTCCAGGTTCCCCCTTTGGCGGTAGTAATTGCCGGCAGCACAGTTTTTGTCAGACCTGTGCGCTTAAGATCATACCAACGGTTTCCCAATTCACAAAACAGCTCGATCTGCCTTTCATGATAAATAGCGGACAACAAGGCATCTTTAGTTGATGCGGTGGTGTTAGGTAAACCGGCCCTGTTGCGGATCACATTCAGGTCATTTACCCCTTCGGCCAAATTACCGGACTCCGTATTGGCCTCGGCACGTATCAGGTATTGTTCAGCAAGGCGTAGCAGGATATAGTAATTTTTCGGGGGTGTAAGCCCGTCATAGCCAAACTGGTATTTGAAAGGGTAATAATAGGTATCCCCGTTCACTTGGCTGCTGTTCAACCAACGGCTGAAACGCTGGTCACCAGGCTCAAAAGCGTTTAGTAAATAGCTATTGATCGTATAGCTGGGGATAACCGTAGGGTCAGCCGGAACAAAAGTGCTTCCTTCCACGGTTTCCGCGCCGGCTTGCACCGGTATCAGTTGAAAGATGGCCTCCTGGCTCCCGGAAAGGAACACGTTGTTCAGGTCCGGTTCCAGCGCATAGGTAGCTGAGTTGATAATTTGCCCGGCAGCAACTGCTGCTTTTGCCCAATCCTGCCGGTATAGGTAAACTTTTGCCAGCAGTGCTGTGGCGACCGATTGGTTAGGGCGGACCCTGCCAGCCGTTAAATAATTAATATGGAGTGTATTTTGCGCATCGGCCAGGTCGTTAATGATCTGTGTATATACAGAATCAACCGGTGTCCGGTGTACCGACTGGTTGATTCTGTAATCGCTTGTGGTAATTAAAGGGACGGCGCCATAAATATTCACCAGGTTAAAATAAACCAATGACCGCATGAATTTACATTCTCCGGTCAACTGCGCTTTGCAGGAGGCACTGATGCCTTTACTTGCAGAAATACCTTCGATACAGGCATTCGCCTGGTAAATGGTCAAATAGGCTGTTTGCCACCATTGGGCAATGGTGCTGATATTGGAGTTTAGCCCGTTGGTATAAAATGCACTTTCATCCACCGAGCCCGTGTTGGAGATAAGTTCATCCGCGGATAAGCCGGTAGCGATGGTAATGCCGCCATACATAAAAACGCCAGTATTAACGGCAGTAAGATGGGTATAGAGCCCGAGCACAGCAGAGGTCGCAGCCAGGCTATCGCGAAATACTTCTGCTGAAGTAATACTGGTTTTGGGCGAAGGTATCTCTATAAATTTCTTGCAGGAAGATGCCGCTATGATCACCAACATGCTGTATATGGTTAGCCGAGGGATAAATAATATTTTTATTTTATTCATGACATGATATTTAAAAAGTGAATTGTAAACCGGCCGCGATAGTCCTCAGCGGCGGCACATTGTAAATACTCTGCGATTCGGGGTCACCGATATATTTGGTAACGGTGAATAGGTTTTGGGCATTGATAAATAGGCGGCAGCCGGTAACATTCATTTTCTTCAGGAACTCATTGCTGAATGTGTAAGAAAATGAAACGGTTTTGAAACGGAGATAAGAGGCATCGGTATAAGCTGCATCCGAAAAAATAAAACTGTTAGCTGCTTTGCCGGCTGCAGAACCTGCAAGCATCGTAAACTTTTCAAAAATTGCCTGGTCGCCGGGGTGCTGCCATCTTTCGGACATCAACTCCGGTTGGTTTTTCATTGAACCTACTGGACCGTTCTGGTAGATCTGCTGCAGGTAACTTGGCCCGCGTTGTTTTGCGAACTGCAGGAAAATATCCAGTTGGAACTGTTTGTAGGAAAATGTATTGCGGAAGCCGCCATAAAACTTTGGATCAAGGGTCCCAATAGGTTTTGCGTCAGCTACCTGGTCAGGCTGGTAAGTTTTGGCCCCCTTCGACGTCAGGAACTGGAACACACCGGTCGTATCGTTCACGCCGGCAAAGACGGTCCGCTGTAATACGCGGACAGGCTGGCCTACGATATATGTCGTAGCGTAGCTGGATGAGGAAAGGCCAGGAAAGGCAAGCAATTTATTCCTGGGAATAGTCACATTAATCGAGGTGTTCCAGCTAAACTTGTCTGTCTTTAAAATATTGGCGTTCAATTGAAACTCCCATCCGGTATTTTGGACCACCGCCGGAAAGTTCTGAATAACGCCATAGAAACCGGTCTGGGTCGGTAATGAATAGGTGACCAACTGATTTCCACAGCGGTTTCTGTACCAGGAGGCGCTGAACAGTATCCCGTCCTTTAAAAATCCAAGCTCAAGCCCGGCCTCCAGCTTTTTGTTAATTTCCCAGCTATAATCCTGGTTAAAAAGGTTCAAAGGCACGTAACTGGCCTGCCCTTGGTAAGCATACCCGTTAGGTGCCCAATTAGACAGGTATTGGTAATCGCCGATACGGTCGTTACCGGTGGTTCCATAAGTCGCCCTTACCTTACCATAACTGAGTACCGGCAGTGCCTTCTTTATAAGTTGTTCCTCCGAGAATATCCAGCCTCCGCCGATGGAACCAAAGTTGCCGAATTGTTTTCCTGGACCAAAACGGCTGGAACCGTCTCTTCTGCCCGTAACATTGACAATATACTTCCCGTCCCAGATATAGTTTATCCGCCCGAAGATGGCATCGTATTTATAAGCCGAATATCCGTCTGTTGAAACCGTGGTGCCAGCCCCGGAAATTGAACCCAACAGGGCGTCATCAGAGTAGTTGCTGCCATATGTATTTATAGACGTATTGGTATTTTTCTGAAAACTGCCGCCTATCAAAATGTCAAGCTTTCCTTTGCCGATCATCTTTTTATATTCGGCCTGGGGTTCAATGATCCAGTTCATAAAATCATTCCTGGCGAAATTTGCGCTACCCAGAATATTCTTTGAGGGATCATGCGCTATACTCGGGTCTTCGCTGTATTCATTGAAGTTTACCGTATTATAGCCTAAACTGGCACGAATGCTCAAGCCCGGCAGCAATTCGTAGCCAACCTGGAAATGTCCCAGCAAATTATAATTCTGTGCGTTGTATAACTGTTTTAAATAAGCCAGTGGATTGCTGATAGCCACTCCGTTATATTTCCAGACCAGGTTGCCCGAAGCATCCAGAAGATCCGGGGAATCAGGCGGCAGCGTGTACGCTTTTAAAGCGGACGGGGTGCCGGAAGAGTTGTTTTGGTCGTAAGAATAATTTACCGAAAAGTCGATATTGAGCCGTTTGTCTGCGGAACTGTGATGTATACTTGAATTCAGTGAAGCGCGGTTATCGGAAAAATCGCCCGGGAAGATATAGGTCTCCCGGTGATAGCCGCCCCCGATCAAAAACTGCGTGTTGGTTGTGCCACCGGACACAGAAGCATTCGCGTCGGTACTGTAAGCAGTCCCGCCTAAAAAATATTTCTTCCAGTCAGTATATTTAGTGGTGTCATACACCTTCAGGTCAGCGAATGTAGCGGCATATTTTGGCTGATCCAGCAAGGCATTCAGTCCGTCATTGCTGATCGCTTCATGGCGCATTTTCAAATATTCCGAAGTGTTCATCATATTGATGGAGCGGGTTATCCTGCTCTGCCCCGTAAAAATATTTGCACTAAACTTAACCTTACCGGCTTTCCCTTTTTTTGTGGTAATCAGGATCACCCCATTGGCGGCCCTAGACCCATAAATAGCCGTCGCATCAGCGTCTCTTAATATCTCAATACTCTCGATGTCGGCAGGATTGATACTGTTGAAAGGGCTCATGCCGCCATAGGGGTTGCCAGAAACGGAAGAAGTACCCTCGGATGAGATAGAGGTCAACTGATTGATGACAGGATTTTGTGTAGCAAATGGCACACCGTCAATGATAAAAAAAGGGTTATCCAGGGGGCGCGGGTCTGTGATGCCCAGGGCCTGAGAACTCAATGTATTTTGGCCCCTTATCTGTATATTGAAAGAGGCCCCAGGTATCCCGCTGGTCTGGCTCACGACCAGCCCCGGCACACGGCCTTCTAAAGCACTCAGCACATTGGTTACCGGTTGTGAGGAAATATCCGCAGCGGTGACTTTTGAAACCGATCCCACATTATACCGCTGTGTAGTTTCACCATAAGCGATCACCTGTACTTCATCCAGTTTGGAAGTACTGTGCATCAGGTGGATGACGAAATTAGTATTGGCGGCGCTGACGGTGATTTCCTGGGGAATATAACTAATATAAGAAATAGTTAATACGACAGGACTGCCCTCAATTGCGATTTCAAACTCGCCCTTGTCGTTGGTTACCATCCCTGTGTTTTTACCTTTAATTCTAATGGTGGCACCCATTAAGGGTTGACCATTTTCATCAAGAACTTTGCCCTTGATGATTGAGGGAACAGCAATGATTGTTTTGAGTTTGTCAAGGAGGGAAGGTTCTTTTTCCTGTAACAGTATCGTTTTGTCGGCAATTTTATAAGTTAAAGGAATATCCTTAAAACAGGTGGCCAAAGCATCTTCGATAGAAGCATTGGTTACTTTTACATTGACAAGCTGTTTAACATCCTTTGAATCGTAAAAAAATACATATCCGGATTGTTGTTCTATGGAATGCAATACCTTTTCTAAGGGCACATTCCTTTCATTCAGATTGATCTTCTGGCTATACCCTTTGGCACTGACTTGTACCAGGGTTATGACGAGCAGGAGCGTTGTTAGCTTCATAACCAGTAGGAATTTTTTTAGCAGCCATGCGTTGGGCATGACTTTAGTAAAAGCATTTAATTTCATTACTTTTGTAATTGTTGGGTAATACGTGAATACAATGTTCCAATTGTTATTTTCCCGGTTTGCCGGGAGGGTTAGCCCAATATTTCCGTATCCTGATTAGCCGTCAGGATGCGGTTTTTTTGTGCCTGCCTTTGCTGCTTTTTGCTTAGTATGATTTTTCCATTCTTTCCTTTCTTTTTGGGTTAATCTTCGTCTATATCATCAGGTATATTATGGTTCTACGATAATTTTCTTTCCTTCAATTCTGAAGTGTATTTTTTTGTAGCTTAATATATCAGCTATCGTTAAGGCCGTCACATTCCGGTACATTTTACCTGAAAATTGCCTGTCATGGATCTTACCCTCGTAACTGATATCCACATCATACCAGCGGGATAACTGGCGCATAACGGTTTGAATATTGGTGTCATGGAACTGGAACAAGCCTTTGTGCCAGGCAATAGCTTCTTCGGTGTCCGCTTCTTTTACGACTATATTTTTAGCCGGTCCAAATGAAACCAAAGCTTGTTGCCCTGGTATAAGTACTGCCGTTTTTCCATCTTTTATGATTTTTACACTACCTTCCAATAAGGTCGTTTTCATTTCCGGTTCATCGGTATAGGCATTGATATTAAAATGGGTTCCTAATACTTCAACCGTTTGACCATTGGCGCTTACCCTGAACGGCTTTGCCGGATTGTGAGCCACCTCGAAATAGACCTGCCCGGTGATTTTAACCGAACGGTCATTACCTCCAAATACTACAGGGAAAGTGATGGACGAAGCGGCATCCAGCCATACTTTGGTGCCGTCTGATAAGGTCAAAGGATGTTGCCCGCCACGGGGGGTAGTCATCGTATTATAAGCTAATGGTTCAGCCGAACCTGATGATTGCTGCGCTTGCTCATAAACAATGTGGCCGTCACCGGTTTTGTTAACAGTCGTATTCCCCTGGACGGTGATTTTTCCTTTACGGGCTGCGGTCAGGTCAATTTTTTGCCCGTTTGATGTGGTCAGTATCGCTTTATCGCTACCCGGCTGTAAATCTTGTTTGTTGATTTGAGCGGTTTGTTGTTGCGGCTTTTGTTTGTGCAACAGGTAATAACCTCCAAAAGACAGGAATAGCACGATAGATGCAGCGGCGGCAATGCGCGGCCACAATCTTTTTACCCCGGCAGACTTTTGGATACGGTTGAACAAACCATTTTCCATTCGTTCCTCCAGGGCCAGCATTTGTTTTTTCGTTAACAAGCCGGTATCTTCGGGTTCATCGCGGAAAAGCAGGTAATAACGATCCAGTGCTTCCTGCTCTTCAGGGGTGGCAGTACCATTTAGATATTTGTCAACGAGCCTTTGAAATTCTTTCCTTTTTTGGTCGGGCATAGCACAACTGTTTTTTATACAGTGTCCTTTTTTTTAGTAACTCCCGAAAAAATAAAAATATTTTTTAATTATTTATGATGATCCATAAAAAATGGCATCAGCACAAGGAATTTAGCAATGTCCGCGCGTAAGGCGACCATCGTATTGCGCAGGGTATTTTGAACGGTCTTTTGAGGTACAGCCATTTGCTGGCTGATTTCTTCGGTGGTCTGGTCTTCAAAATAACGCCGCCTGAAAATTTCCCGGCGTTTCTCAGGCTGTGCCTCCAGCCATTGATCGATAAAAACGCGCAGTTCCTTTAAAAACAAGGCGGAATCAGCCTCGCTTTCTTCATAAACCATATGTTCCAACGGTTCTTCAAAAAAGGGCAGGGATTGGTTGCGGCGGTATTGGCGGTACACCGCGTATTTGGCAGCGGTGGTCAGGTAAGCTTCGAGATTTTCAATTTCGCGTTCCGCTCTTTTTTCCCAAAGATTGGCTAAAATATCCTGTACCAGTTCTTCATTTTGTGCAGGGTCATTCAGGCGGCGGCAGCACTCATTGTACAATAGCTTCCAGTATTTCCGGTAGATCATACGCAAGGCATGCTCATCACCCTCTTTTAAAAGGGCGACCAATTCAGAATCGGACATTTCATCGTATGCCGCCATGCCAAAAAAACCTTCAGTTAAATTTACGGATAATCAGGCCAATATTAATTAAATTTTTTTAAAGATGCTGGTAACGGCTATGTTAACAGTTTGTTAAGCTACCCAAAGCAGGTGAAGCAGGTTCGTTCATTCGCTCAGTAACTTCGCTCATTCTTTCACCAACTTCCCTGTCCACACAGCAAAAGCCGGCCAGGCATTTGCTTTATTCTAACCCCGCCTTTATTCGTCAAGACCCGGTTTAAAAGGTGAACCACGCCCTCCGGGTGCCGCGAACGGTAACGGTAACCGTTTTGGCAGTTCCCCCTTTAAACCTGAATAAATAATTGAAGACTGGCGAATCGCTAAGACCTGTTTTTTAAGATACCGGGAATAAGACCAGTTTATCAATAAGGAGCTTCATTTGACCTTTGCTTGAGGCAAATATACACCTCTTCGGCGGTCAAGGCCATGTAAATGCCGCCGCAAAATCTTCCTCTCAATTTTTTATAGGCTGCCCTGCGGGCGATGTGTTGGAGAGCGTATTTTCCGCCGCCAGCCTTGCCCCGCCAGCCCCCCGCGCAAGTGATTTGCCTCTATCAAAGGCCAAATGGGACTTTTCCGAAATGGCTTGATAGAACAAAATTTTTAACCATTTAAAATTCAAAAAAAATGAAAACAGCACAAAAAAATGCGACAGGGGTACAAGGTACAACCGCACAGGCAAAAAAAGCAACCGATGTTAAAACTCAAAACCGCCCGAACATTACAGGCAAGGAAGCAAAGGAGGACAAAAAAGATGAACCCGTTAAAGATCAAAAACCTGCCGAGGCTCCGAAAGTTGAGGCAACCCAAGCTGCCGAGGCTCAGGCCGGTAATCCCGCTACAGTGGATAACCAACCCGCTAACGTTGCAGAACATGCCGAAAAACAGGAAATAAGGGCAGACGAACCAAAAACAGAAGTTAAGTACATCAAGCCCGCACCAAATTTGGAATTGACTTTAAAGGCTGTGGACACCCTGCACCGTTGGAGCATATTGCGCCTTAACCTGATTGCCCGCATCAAGCAATTGGAAGCCTTTGAAGTGGCTTTAAGGCAAGAAAACGACGAGTTGGAAGACAACCCTTACCAAGGCTGTAAATTGATTATTAAGGATGATAAGAACAGGGAGTTTGTCACCACAACCCCCGGCTTAATCCGTTTGGTATCACAATTCATTTTTAACGCCTGTGGCGAAAAACTGGCAGAGATAGAAGCCAACATTGTATTCCCAAACGCTTAAATGAAGTTATGCCTCCCGATTTATCGGGAGGCATTTTTAAGGTTTCACCTCCAAATTCCAATGCCATGTACGAATTATTTGTAGAACTGACCGACCAGTTATTTTATGAGGGCTATGCCGAGCAATTAGCTCAATCAGACCCGCAAGCTTTCCAGTTTGAGTTTAACGACTTTCTAAATACTTACAGTTATGAAATGGTTTAACGATTGCCCCACGCTTGAAGCAGTAAAGGCAAGATATAAGCAACTGGCTAAACAGTATCATCCGGACTTAGGCGGTGATACTGCGACCATGCAACAGATAAATACCGAGTATGCCTATGCGACCGCTAAAGCGATTAAAGGGTCAAACATGACGGATGAAGAAGCAGAAAACGAGATATTATCGTCCGAAGCCTACCGTCATGCCATTGAGCAAATTATCCATTTAGACGGCATAGTCATAGAACTTGTTGGCTATTGGATATGGGTAACAAAAAACACCTACCCTGTAAGGGCAGCGCTTAAAATGGCGGGTTTCTTATTTGCCTCAAAAAAACAGGCGTGGTATTTCCGAACTGCCGAATACAAGGTGAATAAAAGCAGCGGTAAATCATTGGACGAGATACGAAATAAGTACGGTAGTGCGGTATTGAACGAGGACAAGCCGAGGCGAAATAATTTTATTCAGTAATCAAAAACGGAGGCGCAACCGCATAAAGGGCGCATTTTTTATGATGAAAACATTAAATCAGCATAGCACCAAAATATTTTGCTTACTGCTTGACCGCATGAATGGCGGTCAGCATTTGAAAATCGAAAATGATCCTTTTATGCCCTTAACCATTGAAAAAGTAGGGGGAAATGTAACGACCTATTGGGGCGAAGCCAGTTTGTACAGCTTATGCCATTATTATGTGCAGAATTTCGACCTGATGCAAGACCCGGAGATGTGTTTCATTGTAGTTGACCAAAGGGGAGAAGATTTAACGGCAGTTGACAAGGTAAAAATTGTGCCGTATATGTATCAGCAAGCCAACTTAGCGATTTACGAGGAAAGTATCACTTTCGAGGGTAACGAAATGGACAAATACGACCGCACCCTGCAATTGCACCATGTCATATTTGCAAACCAATGGCTGCAAAACATACAGGAACAAGGATTTTTAAAACGCATTTAAAAATAAGATCATGGAAAACGAAAAATGCCTGTATGATAAGTGGATGGACGAAGAGGAAAGAAACCTCAACAACTTTACCGTCACCCTCTTTAAATTATTCCAGTACGCCGATGGCAGTAATAAAGCCAAAATATTGAACGCCTGGGGCGAATATTTTACAGGTTCGGCATACGTCTAACGCCTGTTAAGCCAATTTAAAAGCCCTGTGTTTTTACAGACACAGGGCTTTGCCTGTTAAAATTGCCCGGCGGCCCCCGATATACATCGGGGGCCCAAAACGCCGACTGTTTTTAAGTGATTTTGTTTTTTATGGCAAAAACAGTCGGCGCTTTACTTTTAAGACTTATAATAACCTATTATGCTTATCTTTAATTTCAATTTTACCTTATCAACCTAAATGCGGGAAATCTACTATAACTCCGATATTACACCCAAAGCAGCTAATGAAATTAAATTGCTTGCCCTTTACTATGACAAGATAAACATTGTTAATGACGCGGTTTACACTCCCAAATTTGAGACAACAAATGGTAAATTTGAATTTGCCGGGGTTGAAGACATACAGTTTATTCCAAGGAAATTTCGAGAAGACTATAAGCTGCTGATCGATGAGGGGTTAATGTCGATTACTAAAAGGGATGAAAAAGCTGATGACCCTTATGAGAAGCAATTTGCAAGTAAGATTAGTGAAATAGTCAATGCAAGTAATAGTTATATCTACCCATTACATCCCGAGAAGCCGGATACTAAGATTATAACGGAAGAGGTGTTTGATATAATGACTAATATCTTCGACTTTGAGCCGGGGAAACCAGTAGGAGTGAATTTAGTATGGTGGTATTATGCGTTTAAATTAAAATGGTTTGTTAAGCTGCTCATGGAAGGCCAGACTTGCATCACCAGTAGTAATAATCTTAATCATCTTTTTACCGCTTTAATAAAGGAATCAGAGCAACTAAATTTTAAATCCGGCGTAGAGGGCTATTCAAAATCTTTGGCTTTTGATGCTTTAAAAATCGGATTACCAAATCCTGATAATTTAAGTTTGGAAGATATTCTGGAATTGAAATTAAAACTCAAAGATGAATTAGGGTTATTCTACCAAACCATTAATGCCATTGAGGTCAAAAATAAACAGCTATTTGACACGAATATAAATCATAAGGAGTATGAAGCGGTATTCTACTCAGAAATACAAAAACCGCTTAGGGAATTGGAAACAAAAATGAAAAATCTGAAAAGTAAAACGTTTAGACTTTTTGTAGATAAGATGAAGGATTATAAAACTTATGTTCCTTTGGTCGGGACTGTTGTGGCAAGCATACCAATACAATATGCGATTTTAACGTCTTTAAGTATGACTGCCGGTCAATCATACCTGGAGTTTAAAGAAGAAAAAAGAGAAATTAAAAACAATGGCTTGTACTTCTTATTAAAATTTAAAAAATGAACAATTATATTCCTCTTGCTATTTCTTTATTAGCGTTGCTGATTTCCGCATTGACATTTTATTACTCCCGGTTAAAAAAAGGAATGGTTAAAATGACAAGGCCAACCACTATATTTTTTGGTCCCGACGGTGTGAATTTGGAAAATCAAAAAGAGCAAAAAGTATTTATCAGAACGCTGTTGTATAGCACATCCGATAGAGGGCAATATATTCAGAATATGTATTTGCGTTTACAAAGAGGTGAAACAATTCAGAATTTTAATGTGTGGGTATATGGTGATAGCGGATTAGCTCGCGGTAGTGGCTTATTCGTAAATAAAGAGGGCATTTCGAGCAATCACCATTTTCTTTTATCAAGAAATACAGACTATGAATTTTTGCCGGGTGAATACCATTTGGAAGTCTTTGTAGAAACTGTAAACAATAAATCCTATAAAATTTTTGACCAGCATCTAAATATAACTATACCTCAATATGAAGAGGTAATAGATAAAAAAAGCGGAATCTTTTATGATTGGGCTCCTAATTTACAAAATTATGATGCCTATGTCGACGCGCGAAAAAGAAACAGGGCACTACGGGAAACAATATAAGTCCAGGTAACAGCTGCGAAATGTTTTAAGGAGCCAATTTGGCACCTTGAAGAGTATTAATTGGAGACCACAAATTGTGGCCTCCAATTTCATTGTCTAAGGATGGTTGCCTTCTCTTTTTTCAATTTCCTTTTGCACTTCATCGATCAACTGCTGTTCTGAGGGTAGGTATAATTTGTATGCACTGGCAACAATGGTTTTATTATTCGCCGGCAGAGAGAATTTTACAACTGCATTGTTTTTATCTGCACAAAGTAAAATGCCGATGGTCGGTTTTTCAAAGTCTTTCTTTTCTACCCGGTCATAATAATTTACATACATCTGTAATTGCCCGATGTCTTGGTGAGTAAGCCGGGTAGTTTTTATCTCGATAATGACAAATGCCTGTAAAAGACGATTATATAGCACAAGATCAATGAAAAAATCATCGCCTTCAATATGTAGCCGTTTTTGCCTTGCTATAAACGCGAACCCATTGCCTAATTCTAAAAGAAAGTCCTGTAAATGGGTGATAATCGCTTGTTCTAAATCTTTTTCATAATACGACGCTTCACGGTGCAATCCTAAAAATTCGAGGTACATCGGGTCTTTTATAATGTCCTTAGCATCAGCAGGCTGCTGCTCATTCCGGGCAACGGCCAATATGTCGTTACTGTCGTTACTCATTAGTAAGCGTTCCCACAAACTACTATGAATTTGGCGCTCCAGTTGGCGGGATGACCAATTGTTTTTTACAGCTTCCGCAATATAAAAATCTCTTTTGTCCTGGTTATCAATGCTTATGAGCATTTTATAATGTGTCCAACCCAATTGCGTCCGCACTGCGGACGCAATTGGGAAAGTGCGATAAAACTGTCGATAGCGCTCCAATTGTCTTATAGATAAACCGCTGCCAAATTCGGGCTCCAATTGTGTCGAAATAGTTTTTAGCAGCTGTGCACCATAATCGGCGCGGTCTTTTTCTTGTTGCTCTTCTACAAAAATACGCTGTCCGATACGCCAGTACATCTGTACACGTTCGGTATCTACGGCACGGATCGCACTATCCCTGGAATTAAGGATAATGGTTTTAATATCTGTTATGACGGATGGATTAATTTTCATGGCTTTGTAAGGTTAAGATGGGTAATTTAATGGCAAGCTTTTGTTTTAATGCGCTCATATCCTCGCTGATCTTTTGGGCGACAATCTTCGCATAGATTTGCGTTGTTTTTATCGACTTATGGCCGAGCAATGCACTGACTGTTTCTATCGGCACACCATTGGCCAAGGTGACCGTAGTAGCAAACGTATGCCTGGCTGTATGCGTAGTTAAAATTTTGTTGATGCCACAGATGTCCACAACTTCCTTTAGATAAGCGTTGTACTTCTGATTACTCAAAACAGGCAATAGCAACCCCTTGCTTTTGCGGACAGGATGGTTGTTATATTTCTCGATGATTTCTTTAGCGATAGGTAATAGCGGTACACTTTCCCGGCAAATAGTGCTTGTTACTTTATGCCGGTTTTTGACCACCCATTGTTGACCATCAAAAAAGTTAATGATGTGATCGGTAGTCAGTAAGCTGGTATCTTTATAAGCAAAACCGGTAAAACACATAAACAGGTAAGCATCTTTGATTTCCTCTAATCGCTTAATCTCAAAATGTTTGTGATAAAGGATCATGATTTCCTGCTCAGTCAAAATGTCTCGTTCAGGATCGATATACCCACATTTATAGGTTTGTATTGGATTGGTGGGTATCCAGTTCCGCTCAACCCCAGTTTTTATAGCGTGTTTAACATGCTTTAAATATTTCTTCGCTGTATTACCATTAATGTCTTCGTCTAACATCAGGTAGTCCACAAAGTCCTCTGCAAATGCAAACCTGATTTTATCCAGTCGTATATCTTTCGCTTTATACTGATGCTGAATAAAGCTTACTGTTTTTACGCGGATCGTTCTTAGTTTTTTGAGCGAAGCAATCGAACGATGTTGTTTCTCCACCTTTTTTTCAAAACGCTCAATAACGAAATCAATCGCATTGAGCAAGGTTTTAGGCTGCTCTGTTTTGCCCTGGTAAGCCTCTCGGAGCATTTCTACCGTAACTTCTTCGCCTTGTGCTTCTAGGGTACTGAACAGTTGCCGAAGCTTTACTTTGGCATTTTCAATGGTATTGTTGACAAGTCTGGCTTCTTGTGTGCTTCCCTTCATTCTGCCAGCCTCCTGGTCCCATAAATTCTCCGGGACTTTTTGGCCTAAAGAAATGACGGCCCTTTTAAGATTGACGGTAATACGGATGTCCAGCGATAAGCTGCCGTCTTTGGACTTCCTGGCGCTTTTTGGCAATACCAGGATGGAAAGTTTTTCATTTACTTTCATGGAAATTGGATTTTAAGTGAACGATTTGTTTTCGTTCGCTCTCAAAACCCGACTTCATTGAATCATCGAAATAGGTAAGATCACCAATTTCAGCATCAAAATGGCCATTTCAAAGGCCGTCAAACGCACTTTAAACAGATTGATTGAATCTGATATGGATTTTTTCAACCTTGCTTAAAATAATGACGATCAGTGGTTTACCTCATAAAAAGGCTACCACTTTTTAAAATGTGGATGGTAGCCTTTATGATAGCCTTTTATACTTAAAGAAACTGGTCAAATTTGATAGACTTTTATTTTCAAAAACCCTCTAAAAACGCTGGAAACGCGCTTTTACAAAAAAAGACCTTCTGGCGAAGGTCTTTTCAGTGGAGATGATGGGGGTCAGGTCGAACACTTAATTCCTCTTTTATTACTAATTAGTGAATTAAAAATCAATTAGTTACATAGATTTAAATATTGTTTTTTCGCCGACTAACTTCATCTTTGAGGGACAAAATCTAACAAATTCAAAACTTTATTTGAAAAATTTCTCGGCAAAAATGTTCGACTGTCGAACATAGCTTGATTTACAGCAACAACCGTGTAAGCTTTTTATGTGCGAATTCCCCAATAACAATCTCATTTATAAAATAAAATTGATCAAAATTCTTTGAAAAGGTTCGGGATCCTTCATCTGGTTTTTTGGGCTGTTTTTGAATGCTAAATCTACCTCTGGAAGTGTGAGCTGATATCCTTATGTTCTCTTAGTTCGTCAATAATTTCAGGATCACATTTTAAAGTGCAGTAATCGAATTTATCCAGGTCAAAAAGACAAAACATTTTCTCGCCCATATAAAATACAAGGATTGAAAGTGAATTCCTGAAAAAGCCCTCAAAAGGCATCCCTTCATGGGTATTAGGCAATGACAAACAGAACACTCTGAACTCTTCTACATTCATATAATATATTAGTCGATCTTGTGATGAAGTTTGTCAGCTTCAAATTTGGATTTCGTCAAAGGTAATTGGCGCCAACTACCTTGCTCCTTAATCGGGCAGTCCATCAAATTAAAGCCTGTCGAAAAAGGCACGGATATACCGGTCTATCTCAGCTGTGTTATCGTCAAGCGCAAAGTGTCCCGCATCGAGGATATGAATTTCACAGCCCGGTATTTCCTTTTTGTAAGCTTCCGCGCCAGCGGTTGTAAAGGACGGATCATATTTACCCCAAACAACCAGCATAGGCGGTTGATACTTCCGCAGATAGGTTTGGTACTTGGGGTAAGATGCCACATTGTTCTGGTAATCGTAAAACAGGTCTAGTTGAATTTCTAATTCACCGGGTTTATTGATCCAGGTCAGCTCGTCATTCCAGGTATCAGGGTCGATCAGTTCCGGATGCGGGTTAGTGCCGATATGTCTTTGCTTGGTAGCCTCAGGAGAGGTAAGACTTTTCATTAGGGCCGGCTCGTTAGCCGCTCTGTCTTTCCAATAAGCCCGTCGTTTCTCCCATAATGGCGACAAGCCTTCCTCATGAGAAACAGCATTTTGTATAATGATCGAGGTTACTCGTTCCGGATGCGCAATGGCCAGGCGCATACCGATGGGGCCGCCGTAATCCTGAAGAAACAGCGAATATTTTTGTAGGCCGATTGCCATGGTGAACTGGTCTACAATTTCGGCAATATGATCAAAAGTATACTTGAATTTACTGGCCGGAGGCGTATCGCTGTTTCCAAATCCCGGGTAATCCGGGGCAATAAGATGGAATCTGTCAGCTAAAGATGTTATCAGGGTATTGTACATCCTGGACGAGGATGGAAATCCGTGCAACAGCAAGATGGTCGGCGCATCCGGCGATCCTGCTTCACGATAGAAGATCTTGATGCCGTTGATCACAACGGTTTTATGCCTGGTCTTTACTGGGTTTTCAGTATTGGATTTACTGCCTGTTGTTTTCAATGCCGGAGGATTAGCGACATTTTGTGCGCGTATTTCCAACGGATAGGTACCTAATAGCCCAATGCCAATGATAAATGTGCTTAACTTTTTCAAATTCGTCATGTTGCTGTTTAAAAATTAATTGTTTCTTTTCGGTTGTACGGTTGGCTGTTAAAGAGATGCCGGCAACCTCACGCATAGCTCGAATAGCTACTTTTTAAATGAAGCTGCCACGGCTAACAACTCGTCAGACGATGCAGAACCTTCAACTTTCTTTTTCAGGCTGCCATCAGCATTAAAAAAAAGCAAAGTTGGTGTCGCCCGGATCGGGTAGGATTGCTGAAGTTGTTTTCCCGCAGGCGAATCGATATCAATAGCTACGTTCAATAAGTCTTCATTAAAGGAGTCGCCTAATTCTTTCTTCACGAGGACCTCTTTCTCCATTTGCTTACATGTAGGACACCACGATGCATGTGCGAATACAAACAATGGCTTATTTTCCTTTTTCGCAGTTTCCAGGGCCTCGTGAAGCGTTAATCCCTTAAAGTTTATCCCTTCCTTGGAACTTAGCAACGGCTTATATTTCATTTTGCAAGCGGTCATGAATATGACGGCCGTAATTGCCACTAAGGCTAGGATGGATCTGATCGATCTTGTTTTCATATCTGTTATCTATTTGTTGTAATCAGGGAGAAACGACTCCTTTTAAGTTCAATTTCTTTGTTATTAATTTAAACGCGATGACCATGCCGGTCAATAAAAATGTTCCGCCCAGGATCCAGTTGATCAAATGGTGCTTTGCTTTTAACGTTTCCATCAAAAAGTTACCCGCGATCGCGTAAATAGAAAAGGCTACTGCTGTTCCTGAACCTATTGCCCCTATATAAATATTATAGGATGTGTTGTTAGCTTGCAGTAATCCCCGGCCTCTCAGCACCGCCGACCAGCTCATCCAGAAGGGAAGGTGAAGCGGGTTGAGCAGGCTCAACACCAATCCGGAATAAAAAGCATGCATCCCTGCAAAAGGCAAAACATCTACAAAGTCCGTCATATGGTAGGCTGCGCTCAGCGTCAGGTAGGCAAGAAAAAATATTCCGGCGCACATTAAAATACTCAGCGCGAGGAACAACTTTTGTAAGTGTGCCAGTTTTTCAATTAAGGTAAGCGCCAACCGAACGACAATTACTTCCACAAGTATGGCTGCTATACCGAACTCAAAACCGTCGAGAAATCTTCCTTGGAGCGTATAGCTGGCTACGGTAGTGTTTAGTGTACCGATCGACAGGGCGCCAAGGAAGCTAATACTCCAGCCCACAAGAAAAAGGCGTAGGTTCCTGCGGTGACTCATGATACGATCTTAAAATATTCACTGTTTTTCTTCAGCATCGTCCAACCTTCACGAAAGGTAAGGTAGGGGATACCTCTTTGCTTGTGATTTTTCGCCGCAATTTCATAAAGTATCTTCCAATGACGAATAATTTCCGACCATCCAAAAAGCAGGCTATGTGAGGGGTCATAAATATGCGTTGGCTCGCTGCCAGCTCCATTGAGTTCGACGATCTGGAACTTTTTACCACTTTCCAGGTCGTCCCAGTTATCGTACATCACATCCAGACGGCCAAAATAGAAATCCGGTATTTGGCGGCAAAAAGCGTCGAAGGATATATTAAATTTCTCGGTGATCAAATGACTGAGATCTATGAATTTGGCCCCACGCGCATGATTTCCGTAGGGTACAAGTGTCCGGTTTTCGCCGTCGGGAAGAACGTCATCCAGCTTCGATCCCAACATTTTCTCCAATACCCTGTATTGTAACACAAAACGGGGTTCCGCTAATAAAAGGTCTCCAATGGTTGATCGGCCGTCTCCTTTGATCTGCAAAAATTCTTTGCCTACGATCCCGGTGATACGGCCGTGTTTTTCACCCGGAAGGCGACAATAAAATATGCCAACTTCGTTTTTGTAAGGTATCAGTTCCTGAACAAGGTAATCAACAGGCGTTTCGCTGGCATATTCCTGCAATTCGCTGGCCGAATGAACAAGTTTTACCCGGATACCTCTGCCGCCAATATCAGGCTTGGCGATCAATGGGTAGCTTAACCGTTCACCGGCTAATACAGCTGCCAGTTCCGCCCAATTTGTATCACTGCTGAACCGTAAAGTCTTTGGAACGTACTGTTTTGGTATAAGAGGGTAGATCGCCGCTTTACTTTCCATTGTAAACCCACTATTTTCAATCAGCGGATTTGCTGTACTAAAGAAGAAGAAAGAACGCGCTTTAAGGCTTAACCAAAACCAGTAAAATATAATCGGGCCATATAAAGCATTAAATGACCAGAACTCCCAATGAAATAATCGGATGAGCGCTGTTCGGATGGCTAATTTTAACTTTGTTGGCCGTTGAAAATGATGCCGGACATGCGGTAGTATAGGCATTTCATCTACAGTTTCATTACCTGAACGTAAGTCAAGATGTGTCATTGATAACTTATCGGAGCTACGGAAAAGGCTGGTGATGCTTACAGTTCCTATTTTTCCCGCTCTGTCGATAATTAAACTATGGTTTTGGTTACCATCCCCGCCGGATTTATGAAAGGAAAGAATTTCTTCCGTTGTGATGGGATTACCGCGTCCGCACCAATCATTAAACCATTCTTCCCGTAATCGGCGGGAGTCTTTATTATAAAGAGTGGCTGAAGACCAGATATAGGTATTCCTTTCATCCAGCACACGTATATGTTTCGTTAACCCATCCCACCGGGATTCTACGAATTGACTTCCGGTATGCAGAATACAGGTAAAGGGCTCGATGCCGTCAAGGTTCATTGTCCTAAAAAATTGATCAGGAAACGCTGAACGAATAATTTCGATCAATATCAAACCTCTGCTTTTAAAGTAAGGTGGGGTCGCGTCATGTTTCTCAAAGGCGCCGTTGAGCAGAACGATCACATTGCCATTGCTTTTTCCAACGATCCAGCTCCCGTTCTTATCTGCGTCTTTGGGATAAAGCAAAGAGAATTCCGCGTCACTATATACTTTTGGCGGCAAAGCCGTACTTCTCCGTGAGCTTTCGTCGCGGTTAGAGGTAAGAAAAAAACCATTACTTCCCGGCACATAGGTTACCGTGCACATGTCTGCCTGTATTTCAATGTGGATGTTGCTACGCCAAATTCCGCAGGAATATTGATCATAGTCGTGGCTTCGACGCCAATTCTGATCAAGGCCATATGATGGACCATGTGCTCCATATTATAAACCAGTTCGCGGCTATAGTTTGTAGGTACCGAAACTGCAGAAGTAGATGAGTTTCCGTATTCTGCACGTAAATTGATCTCCCGCTCTGGTTTTTCAACCAAACCGCCGATCTGCTGCATCATTTCAACAGCGAAGAATTTATCCGATTCAATGCGATGGTCGCGTTCCCGCCGGTCATAATCGACGGTACCGTTTTCGTAGCCCTTATTAAGCTCAATAAAGAATTCCAGGATATGACGCGTATGTTGGCCGATCGTAGCATTTGCTAATATTTTTACAGGAGATGTGTATGCTTTATTATTGAGCAGCTCAATCACAAATTGTAATTGCTCTAATAAATTCAGCACTGGTGCTTTCAGTTGCATAGTTATTTGGTATTAATCATTTTTAAAAAAGGGATAAAGCCGAAAAGCTGTCGTCTGAAGATCACCAGCAAAATTGCTGCTGTGACAAAAACGATCAGCGCCAGCAGGAACAACATCCCGCCGTCGTTCTGAACGACGATACCTAATTTGGTCAGATGAAAGAAGATGGCTCCGGCCATTACGCCAACGGCCAATAATGCGCCTAAAGAGGTCGTTTTTGGCACCAGGATAAGTATGGCAGCAATAAGCTCCAACGAGCCAATCCCAAGCCTTCCCCAGGGCTCAAGACCAAGTTTTGAAAATATATAGACCGACTCAGGGGCAGCCATGAATTTAAAATACAGGGTCTGCAGCATGATAACTGCTGCTGCAAGGCGTAACACCCAGATCGTTACGTTTAGTGAAGTCGTCATATTGTTATGAGGTTAATGTTTTATGTAGTTTCAAGTTTTTGTCGCAAGACATCAAGCGCTGCAACGGCGATCTCTACACCGACAGCTTTTTTGGTTTTCAGCGGCAGCCTGTTATATCTCAATAATTGATCGATGATCGTGATCTTGTTCGTGTCAAAGCCGAATGTTGCGCCGGTGTCACGGGTAGAATTAAGAATAACCAGGTCTAAATTCTTTCTTTGAAGTTTGGAAACGGCATTCTGATCTTCCTCATTCGTTTCCAGCGCGAAGCCAACTGCTACCTGTGTTTCCTTTTTTTGCCGGCCAAATTCATAAGCGATATCGACATTCTTGACCATGAGCAGGTTAAATTCCTCGTCGGACTTTTTTAACTTCTCCTGATGCACGATCGCGGGCTTGTAATCTGCGACCGCAGCCGCAAAGACCGCTACCGCAACCTGGTCGAAATGACCGGAACAGGCGGCATGCATCTCATCTGCTGTATTGATCTGTACAACAGTTAGATCAGGGTGTTCGAGTGCGATATTTACCGGCCCGGAAACAAGGACTACCGGATAACCCAGATCCAAAAAAGCTTCGGCGATCGCGTAACCCATTTTTCCTGACGAGTGATTGGTTATATACCGTATAGGATCTATGGCTTCCCTTGTTGGACCCGCCGTGATCAATACTGCTCGTTTTTCTTTATCCATTTACATTAAGGAGTATATAGGGGCCGACGGTATTTTGCCGGCCCTCTAAAAAATTAGTTTTTGTCTTTTAGCGTAGGCCAGTTCGTGTCCGCCTTCTTGATGAAATTTTCCTGATCTTTCACCCACAGTTCTTTCACTTTGGGATTGTAATTGAAATAGAGTTTTTCATTTACAACTGTCCAGGTCTCGGTTTGGGTCGGGGCTTTATGACCTGAACCATCAGAAGCACCATAGGCACAATAGCCGCCGTATTGAGGCGCGTATTTATCCGGATTCGCCTTGAAAGCTTCCATATCAGCGCTGTTAGCGAAAAGCCAGGTGGCATTTTTCCATTGGTAACTCAGGCTGTCCGAGCCTTTAACAGCTTTAGATTCTTTAAAGAAGGCCACAGGGTCATAACCTTTGATCGCCTTTCCGCCCGGAGCGAAGATCTCTTGTTTTTGCGCATACGCCTGGATTACGGTGAAGATTGCCAGGACTGTGATGATTAGGGTACGTTTCATTGTTGTGTTGATTTATCGTGAGTAGTTGATGAGCTGTACAAGGCACAGCGATTTATTTATTGGTCTTGATCCAGTTAGCATCGGCTTTAGCTTTTAGGTTAGCCTCGTCCTTATTCCATGATTTTTTGGTGTTGTTGAAAAACTGGTTATAAAACAGGTAAAGTTTCCCGTCTACCAGCTTGAAAGTTTCAGGGTCAATACTTACTTTTTCGCCTGTGGCGCCCATAGCGTAGGCGCACCAACCGCCGTATTGTGGCAGGTATTTTTCCGGATCAGCCTTAAAGAGCTCCCTGTCTTTAGCCGATGCAAAGCGATAGGTCACGCCATTGTTCACCAGCGTGATCTCTTTTTTGCCTTCCATGGCCTTATTGGCTGTAAAATAGGCGACCGGATCATATCCCTCGATCGCCAGACCGTTTTTATCAAGATTAAAGTTGCTGGTCGTTACTTTTTGGGCAAGGCAAACCGTTATACTAAAACTTAATACTGCTAAAGCAAATAATTTTTTCATTTCCTTAAGAATTCGTTATGTTTTCCTGCTTTGTCGTAATCAGTTCTAATTCCTTACATCCTTGTTAATGTTTTTTTTGCCATCGTGGAATCAGCTTAAATTTGGGGTTGACAAGAAGGCTATGAAGGCGGTAAAGTTGTGATCGGGCGATGCAGGCTAAAAACAAAACCGCGACCCATTGATTGATCAAGGGATCGCGGTTTCAAATCGCGGCATATCAATTTAGTCTATGTCAACGATAAATTTTCTGAAGGGGGGGGACTTATTTGGAAGCGAGAATATCAACCTGTTCAATCACCGGGTCTGAGGCCAGTAGTTCTGGAGCCTGCGCCATCAGTGCCTTGGCTATCTCGCCCCCTAAATGTGCTTTTCTGCCATCTTCCGTTTCAAAAGTATCAAAGATACCAAAGGTTGACGGACCTATACGCAAAGCAAACCAGCTTACCGTTTCGGTTTCCTGTTGTGCAAGCGGTAAAGCTCCCTTGATGAAATTTTCCACTTCTTGTTCTTTTCCTGATTTAGCCTCAAGCCTTGCCAGTAACGCAAACTTTACCATAGTTAGATTTTTTGGTTTTAATGGTTATTAAATATTGATGACTCGACATAAAGAACCTTCAGGTTATTTATGATCTGAGACGTAATGAACTAATTCTGAATGTGCAAGCCAGCCGGGATCCACCTGCGGCGCTGTCTATATTGCGGTCTACCTTCAGGGTAATGTTTATTTACTTTGGGAGCTCAAAAAAAAACGGAGAAGCATATTAGCTCCTCCGTCGAACAATCAAACAACACTTACATCTTCGTAGTATCTTTTTTCATTTTCCCGTTATCCATTTTTTTACCTGACATCTTTTTGTCTGCCATCTTTCCGTCAGACATTTTTTTATCAGACATCATTTTGTCAGCCATCTTTCCGTCAGACATTTTTTTATCGGACATCATTTTATCAGCCATCTTTTTGTCAGCCATTTTTCCGTCAGACATTTTGCTTCCGGCCATTTTATCGTGCGCCATCTTTGATTTCGGATGGCTCATTTTTGATTTGGCCATTTTGGATGTGTCTGACCCCATCTTGCTTTGCAATGGAGCTGCAACTACTGTACCACTGAAAAGGATCACCGCTGCTGCAGCGGCTAATACTGATTTTAAACTTTTTGTTTTCATTCGTTTTTCTGTCTTAGTCGCCCGATGCTGGTTAACCTTACAGATTTATCGAAGTTTTTCTGCGAACGCAGATATGCTTAATGCTCATTCATCTTTTTATCAATGATCTCCTGTAAATGCTTTTTATAATCTTCATCCAAATGTTTTTCATCAGCTCCGCCCATCAGGTTTTTCACCATTTGATTGATCATGAGGCTTTGCTTTTCAAATGTCCGGCAAATACTGCAGCCGGCCAGATGTATTTTAAGTTCCAGCTTTTCCCGGATATTGATCTCGCCGGTCTGTTTTTTTTCGATAAGAAATGTCGCCTTTTTGCAATTGTAGGCGATCTTAGTTAACTCATTCATAATCATTAATTAAATCCAATTTTTTTGAAGACAAGCCCTCAGATTCACCTTGGTACGGTGCATGATCACCCAATAATTGGAAGCCGATACCGACAAGGAGCTACAGATCACCTCCGTAGATTCATCATCCACATGCTTCATGGAGAAAACGGCCAGCCATAATGATGGTAATTTTCCCATACATGTTTTCAGGATACCGCTCAGCTCCTTATTTATAAGTGGATCAACATGGTCGGTCATAAAATCGACCGGCCGGTGATCGTCACGCCAATGCCCGTTTGAAGCCTCAAAAAAATCCTCGTGAGCCTTTGCTTCTTCATCTTCAGATCTCCGTACCTCAAGTCCGGAGGATTTTTTCCGGTAAGCATCAACGATTTTGTTTTTTAAAATAGCGGTCAGCCATGTTCTTTCCGAGCTTTTTCCCTGGAACGCCTCGAGCTTCTCTAATCCGGCAAGAAATGTTTCCTGTACCAGGTCCCGGGCCAGTTCCTCATCATTCAATCGTGCTATGGCGAAACTATACAGGTAATCCGCATAGCGACTAACCCACAGTTTCGCATTTAGGCTTTGCGTTTCCACGCCGCCTTCATTATATCCATTTGACATATACTTAAGTGATTGTTCATGATCTTAGTCGTATGTTCTGCTTATTCCTTACGGTTTTCCTGAAAATTTATTACTTTAACGATAACCGTATTTTGCCGACAGATTGTTAAGAGATATATGAATAATTTGTCGCATATCGCGATTGGAATAGCATTAATAAAAAGGCTGCCTCAATGGAGACAGCCTCTTCCCGCTACCGGTGATGAATCATTTAATATAAAATTTCAATCTCAACACATCTTTCTTAATATTCGAGGATCATCACAGAGTATTAGATTTATCCTGCCGACTTAAAAGGCGATGGTGTACTGAAAGTTGATAACAGCACTCCGTGTCAGTCCGTCAGGCCTCTCTTTGCGTACAATAAACGGTGTTCCTACAAAAACTTCGATCTGGTTACCATTCTTCAATTGTTTGGTGGCTACGATACTGCCGTTCAAAGTAAGCCCCCGTGATCCCGCGATGCCGGTTCTTTGCCCAAACCTGTTCTCGTATGAATCGTTGCCGACATGGTAAATGCCAGATAAACTCGGTTTTAAAATAATGGAGGATTGCTGCAGGAAAATATAATACCCTACCCGGGCAAGCACATCGCTTTTACGCTTGAATTGATTGGTCGGAGCAAACTCCAATGCTCTCGGGTCGCTAAATTCATCCGGGAAATAGGTGCTTTTGTTTACCTGTATAACCGGGACCTGGATCGCTGCGTTGAACTCCCACCGGCGATCAATAATGTAATTTATTCCGCCAATGGCGTCATAGGTACCAATGCTGGCCTGGTAATCAAGTGGTAAGGGCTTTCCCTCACTGTTTTTTGAATTGCCATAGCTGACCGGGACTTTTATACCTCCGACCAGGCTTAGGCTGTTGGCATCACTTACCTTAGGCGAATAATTAAAGGTGGCATAAACATCCCCTACATTAAACGCACTTCCTAGAAACCCGGTCGCATAGGTGCCGGTGATCTTGGACTGGAATGCGAGGGTGTTGTTAAGCTTTACGGCGTATTCGGCATAACCATTTATCGTGCTGGTGTTCTGCTCACCACGCCCATAGTTGATACCAAGGCTGAACCGCCGTTTTTTTGCCCCCGATAATGAATCGTTTTCAATGTGATTTTTTAAGGAACCCAGACTGCAAAAGCCGGCATCACTGCAACCCTGTCCAAATCCTTTAATACTGATAGCCATAGTTACCAGACATGCTAAAAAATATTTCATCGTTTAAAGTTTAATAGGTGAGTTTTGCATAACCGAATAAATGACTGAACTGTTGACAATAGATCAGGGCGTAGGTATAATCTTTCACATCTGCACCGGCAGGTATGTCGTATAGCTGATCTCCGCTGGTGGACTTTAATGAACCCAGGTTTACAAAACCTACCGGGTTCTGTTCTTTACTGAGGTATACCTTTAGATCGGGCCCGTTACTGCTATTGAAATTTTCGAGTGCGAGCTGGTATTTACCATTGGTCAGATATATCCGGGCAGTGCCGGTAACCGCGCCATAAGGGCCGTTAGCGAAACCGCTGCTATTGCTTTGGGGCGCGGATACGGCAGGGTCTACTTTTTCATTTAAGGCACTGGTTGGCGTGCTCTCTTTTTTGCAACCAGCCGCGACAGCGGCGGTCAGCAGAAATAGCAAGCAGGGTACAAAGAGTTTTTTCATTTTCATACAGTCTTGATTTTAAGGTTTTCCTCATTGGTCGGAGCTTTACGACAAACCTTACAGTTGCGGTAACAATAATATTACTGTTGTATAGTGAAACAAGCAGGAATAATGAAATAGCTCATCGGTTTTCATAATGTATTTATCTGGTGATCAGTAGTTAAGATGGTCATCATATGGCTAAATGCGTTGCCAGCATACGCTATTATGTTTACGCATTGGCCAGCTTCAACGGGATTTTGCAGTTGCGTTGATAGTGCTTAATAACCCCTTAAACCAAAAAAGACCGCCTCATTTTTGAGGCAGTCTTTTCGTTTGATGCATTACACTTACTTGATCGTTACTTTAATGATCTTAGCTATTTCCGGCAATGTGGTAAACGAATTTGGATTCGGAACAACCGCGATCGGCTTGCTTTCTTTTAAAGGAGTCCCCGCCAGATTAAATTGTGTTATACCTGCACCGGGAAATTGATTGACCGCTGTGCCGTTGTCAAATAGCTGGATCGTATTAGATACGTCTCCTTTTTGAGTGGCGTCAATGCCGTTATCGGTTGATGCAAAGAACCAATCGTTCGAGAAGCCATACATGGTTGCGATCGCCAGACGATCACCTTTAGCAGCCGAAAATTCGGTTGAGACCACACCACCTTGCTGACCTCCGATCACTGGTAGCAATACCCTTGTGGTAGGAGCAGGCAATACATATACCTGTTTTACACCGGGAAATGTCTTGAGATAGGCAGCAAGCGTATCAGCATTGCCTTGCTGAGCCAGTGGTTTCAAACCTTCGCCCCGGTCATTTTCGCCAATTTTATAGATAGGATTATCTATACCATTATATATGACAACTAAGATAGGCGAAAGCGGTGTAAAAATGCCGGTAATGCCTTTAACATAAGATGAAAGCACAGCGTTATCGCCCGCTTCCGCGATATTCGTTAAGCCATTGGCTGTAGGCTTACCAGCCTGATAAATAATGAAATGCTGTAAGGTATTTGATCGGTCTCCGACTAAAGCGGAAACAAATAAAAATACTATGGAACCATTTAAAGTCCTTCCACGTGAGGAGGTATCTATTAAAAACCAGGGATTATACGATAATCTAAGGGCTGGCTTAGGCGTTGTGCCAAATCTCTACACCGTTCTGGCGCACTCCGAAAACGCGTTGGAAGCTTACATAAATCTGGAAAATGCCCCAACCTCTCTAAGCACCAAAGAAGTCGAGGTCGTAAATCTGGTTGTTAGTCAATCTAATGATTGTATTTACTGCCTCAGCGCGCATAGTGTCATCGCCAAAAATGCCGGTTTCTCAGGCGACGAAATCATCGGATTCCGTAAGGGGCACAGCAAAACAGACGTGAAACTGGATAATCTTGCCCGCTTTACCAAAAGTTTGACAGAACGCAATGGGCATGTTCCCAGGTCGCTATTGGAAGCGTTTTTTGATGCCGGTTACTCGAAAGAAAATCTGGTCGATGTCATCATGCTGATAGGTGACCGAACCATCAGCAATATTTTACACGCAGTAACAAAAGTGCCCGTAGATTTTCCGTTAGCTGCTGAGCTCACCGCAGACTAATACCTAAGGCGTACAAAGCTGTTTCCTATTGCAGCAGCTTTGTATTTTACCGTGTTAGACAATAATAGAGTTATAACTGCCCGTTTATGCCAGGAGTGGCTTGGAAACGTAAAAAATTCAAGTTTAGCTTCTTTTTGAAAGTCATTAAAGATAAGTAATTGAAGTGCTTGTCTGTGCGGCTCCGATAAAGCTGCGGGCAAAATGGATTTATGGTTCATAAGCGGGGAGCTGGCATTCAGGGAATGCGTGCTTTGGCTTGGATCCCTAGGACAATTTATTACCGTCGATCTTATTTTAACAAATGAAGCATATTTTATTAGTTGAGGACGATCCTGAGATCACCCGGCTATTACAGTTACATTATAAGGAACCAAATTATGCGCTTACGGCTACCGCCAGTGGTGCCGATGGCCTGGAGAAAGCGTTGACCGGTAATTACGACCTGGTTATACTGGACCTGACCCTGCCGGATCTGGAAGGTATGGAGGTTTGCAAAGGTATCAGGGATCATAAGGTTGCCGGCGCTATCCTTATACTTACTTCAAAATCAGAAGAGATCGATAAGGTGCTCGCCCTGGAACTCGGCGCAGATGATTATGTGACCAAGCCTTTCGGTGTCCGGGAGCTGATGGCCCGTACAAAAGCGCTTATCAGGCGGTCCGAACAAGCGCCCCAACAGATGGCTGAGCCCCAAAAAGAGATCGTGGTCAAAGATCTAGCCGTTGACCTCAATTTAAGAAAGGCTTCCTTAAAGGGCGACCGCCTGGAACTAACACCAAAAGAATTCGACCTGCTTGTTTTATTGGCCTCCAATCCCGGCAAGGCCTTTACGCGGCAGGAATTGCTCGAACAGGTTTGGGGATATACATTTTCCGGGTATGAACATACGGTGACAGCACACATCAACCGGCTCAGGATCAAAATAGAGACTAATTTGGATCAACCGGAATATATATTGACCAGCTGGGGCATCGGCTATAGATTTATCGGATGAGAAAGAGATTCACAGGTATTTTTTCGCGGCTTGGGCTCTTGATCTTTATCGTCATCACGACGTTGGGTGTGCTATTTGTTGTCGTCACCTATAATGCGACCAGCGACTATTATCAGGCTAGTACGCAATTGCTGAATAAGGACATCGCCGGACATATCGCTAAACTTTCCGAACCTTATTCCAAAGAAGGTATTGACCATAACAAGGCAGATTCAGTTTTTAACAGCACGATGATTATCAGCCCGAACACGGAGGTCTATTTTCTGGATACGATGGGCAACGTCAAATATTATTACGCGCCGGACTCGCTGATCAAAGAACGGAAGGTGCCGGTGGATAAGATCGAAACCTATCTAAGCGATAACCTGCACCTGATCAAGAATGCCGATCCAAGAGATCCCGGTACGCCAAAGATCTTCTCAGCGGCCCCGGTAAACTTTCATGACCAGAAGGTCGGTTATATTTATGTGATCCTCGCCGGCATGGAATATCGCAGTGTAGCAGAATTCGTATTTAAGTCCCAGATCGGCGGCTGGGCGACAAAAATGTTTTTTATTATCATTCTGGCAACCGTCGTCTTTAGCTTTTTTTATACGTCGCGTCTGCAAAAGCGGTACAACCACGTGATTCATATACTCGACCAGTTCCGGGATGGCAACCTGAATGTCAGGTTTACCATCGGCGAGAAGGACGAGTTTTTTCCTATTGCCGATGCTTTTAATAAAATGGTGGCGATGCTGGACGATAATTTTACCAAACTAAAGCTGCTGGAAGGCGAGCGCAGAATCTTTCTGGCCAATATCTCGCATGACCTGCGCACGCCTTTGGCGGTCGCAAGGGGCTATACCGAAACCTTGTTGATCGACGGCAGCATCAGCAGGCCGGAACAGGAAAGCCATCTTGAAATGGCACTGAACAAAATGATGCAGGTAGAAAAGTTAGTGTTGCAGCTTTTTGAGCTCTCCAGGATGGAATCCGTTGACTTTACGCCGCAAAAAGAACCCTTTGTGTTTTCAGAAGTATTGCAGGAGATCATCCGCGGAACTGAATTACAGGCAAGATCCAAAACTATCCGGATCGATTGTGAAAACTGTGAAGACAGCACACTGATCGACGCTGATATCAGCATGATGGAAAGGGTTCTTCAAAACTTGCTAGAGAACGCATTGAAGTACACCGATGAGAACGGCTATATCAGGATCGCTTTATCCCGTGAAACCGGGCATCTTATCATGCGAATAGAAAATAGCGGCGCCCTGCTGTCGCTACAACTCTCAGACTGGATCAATGATGATACCGGGGAAGATACCATTAAAAGGCCCAGAGAGGCCGGATTGGGACTCGCCCTCGTCAAACGGATGCTGCGTTTGCACAATTTCAGCTTTGCCTACTTCGAGGCGGAGAAAAAAAACGCTAACTGCTTTACGGTTATTATGGATAGTTACATAAGATCAATATCCTGAGGCAGCTGATTCCTGGAATACGAAATGGGGCATTCGAATGGCTGATTGCCTCGATTTTGTGCGATATTTTATATAACAAATAACTAAAAAAAGTACCATAAACGGAGGATACGTTATACTTCTGTGATAACTTGTAAGGCCTTAATGAGCGAGTTTTGGAGACATAAAGTTTTCAGCTACGCTCATGAAAAAAATCAGTATAATTCTCCTCAAAAAACTACCGGTATTACTGGTATTGTTTTGCCTGCTATCCGTTAAGGTTGTTGCAAGCCCTTCCGTTCAGGCTGATTCCGTTAGTACATCCGACTTACAATTCACGCCAATTACTACGGATGACGCCGATACCCAGGCGACGGCTACGGTACGATCAAACGCTTCGAAGAATGCATCGCCGAAAGTTCAAGTGCCCGCAGCTTCTGCAAACGCGCCACTCAGTTTATGGACCATATTCATAGCGGGGTTTGTTGGCGGGCTGGCGGCTTTATTGCTTCCTTGTATCTTCCCGATGTTGCCGCTTACTGTCGGCTTTTTTACCAAGCGGCACAGCGATCCCAGAAAGGGGATCCTGGATGCGGTCGTTTATGGTCTTTCCATCATCCTGATCTATGTAGGCCTGGGCATGCTGATCACCGTGATCTTTGGGGCGGATGCTTTAAATGCCCTTTCGACGAACGGGATATTCAACTTTGTTTTCTTCCTGTTGTTAGTGGTGTTCGCTGCGTCCTTTTTTGGTGCATTTGAAATAACCCTGCCGAATAAATGGGCGAATAAAGCCGAAGAAAACACCGAAAAGAAGGGATTTGCCGGCATATTTTTCATGGCAGCCGCGCTTGCTTTGGTTTCTTTTAGTTGTACCGGGCCGATCATCGGCACACTATTGGTGCAGGCAGCAACCTCAGGGGCTCGGCTGGGCCCGGCAGTTGGGATGCTAGGCTTTTCTATCGCCCTGGCATTTCCATTTGTATTATTCGCATTGTTCCCTTCCTGGTTGAACAACCTCCCAAAATCGGGCGGCTGGTTGAACAGCGTTAAGGTTTTCCTGGGCTTTCTGGAACTGGCGCTTTCTTTAAAGTTCCTGAGCAATGTGGACTTAACTTACCATTGGCATCTGTTTGACCGCGAAGTTTTCCTGGTACTGTGGATCGTGATCGCTGCATTGACGGGTTTCTACCTGTTGGGTAAACTAAAATTCAGTCATGACAGCGACGTTGCCTATATCTCTGTACCAAGGCTTTTCCTCGCTATTATAGTTTTGTCTTTTTCCGTCTATATGGTGCCGGGCTTGTGGGGGGCGCCATTGAAATCAATCGCCGCTTTTTTACCGCCACAATCCGGCCAGGACTTTGATCTGTACACGCCGACTTTATCAGGCGGCAACAGTAATGTCACCGGTGCAGTGCCTGAAGACCAGACCCCGCATAAGTATGCGAACCTATTTGACAAACCTTTGAACCTAAACCCCTTCTTCGACTACAAAGAGGGTATTGCTTATGCGCAAAAAGTGAACAAACCGGTTATCATTGATTTTACCGGACATGCTTGTGTGAACTGCCGTAAAATGGAAGCGACCGTATGGCCGGATAAAAAGATACTGCCATTGCTGAAAGACAGCTATGTGCTGATCCAGCTTTATGTGGACGATAAAACCAAGCTTCCTGCAAACGAACAATACGTCAGCAGTTTCAGTCACAGGAAGGTGACCAGTATCGGAGCGCTCAACAGTGACATCCAGGCCACCAAATTCAACACCAACTCACAGCCTTATTATGTATTGCTGAACCCCGCAACTGAAACGCCGCTGGTCACACCGGAAGGCGCCGATTATGACCCGGACGCTTATTACAACTACCTGCGATCCGGCTTAGATCATTTTAATAACCAATAATGGATCATGAAAAATAAACTAATCATACCCGGCCTGATGATAAGCGCTTTTCTGTTTTCGTGCAAGGATAACACCACGTTCACGATCAACGGAACGATCCTACATCCGGCTAAGAGAGGCTTCATTTTCCTTTTGCAGGCCGACAGCACCGCTCAATTTAAAGTGGTTGATTCAGTCCGCTTAATGGGTGACGGCAGTTTCGAACTTAAAAGAAGTTCGGCCTACACAGACCTGTATAAGCTAAAGACCGATAGCAACCAATTTGACCTCATCGCCGGTAATGGCGATGACATTGAATTCCATACTGATCTTAATGACAGACATCACGCTTATACCGTCAGCGGCTCAGACGCCTCCCAACAGGTCAAGGCATTTAATGAATTTAGCAAGGCTTACACAGACAGGAACAATAAGGTGGTTGCCGAGTTTCAGCAAAGATCACAAGTAAGCGGCCAGCGACCCGATTCGCTTTTGAAGATCTATATGCCTGTCTTCCAAAAAAATCTGTCTAATTACAGTAATGCCGTATTGAAATTTATCGAAGATAATAAAGGATCCCTTGCTGCCTTTTATGCCGCAACAGCGCTGGATCCGGTAAAATATGAACAGCAGCTCATCGCGTATGCGGATGACGTTCGGGACAACGGCGCATTAAACAAGAACCCTGTGGTGCATAGCTTTGTTGCAGCGATGGCCAAGGCGAAACCCTTGTCTGTGGGCCACCCGGCACCTGATTTTACCATCAGCAGCATCGACAATAAACGGATAAGGTTATCCGATTATAAAGGCAAATATGTGATGATCGATTTTTGGGCCTCCTGGTGCGTACCCTGCCGGCAGGAAAATCCCAATGTTTTAACCCAGTATCAAAGGTTTCACGGAAAAGGGCTCGATATACTCGGTGTTTCTCTGGATATGGATAAGGCCGCCTGGCAAAAGGCCGTCAACGACGACCATCTGGGATGGGCCCAGGCTTCAGACCTGAAGAGTTTTGAAGGAACGGCAGAACAACTTTACCAGATCCGGGCCATTCCTTCCAATTTTATTATCGATCCGCAGGGAAAGATCATTGCCAAAAATGTGCGGGGAACAGACCTTGCAGATTTTCTGAATAAAACTATCCAACAATAATAATTAAACTCCATACATAAAAAGATGAAAAAGATCATATGTTATATCCTGTTATCTGTAACAACCGCCTGTTCTGCTTTCGCGTCACCGCCTCGAGAAAAGGGAAATGCTAAAGCTGCAAGGCTGGACACCGCTACCCTGGCGACAGGCTGCTTCTGGTGTACAGAAGCCAAATTCAAAGAACTGCGCGGTGTGGTAAAAGTCACATCCGGCTTTATCGGGGGACATACCGCCAATCCAACCTATGAGCAGGTTTGTACCGGTACGACCGGTCACGCCGAAGCCTGTAATATCGTATATGACCCAACCCAGATCAGCTTTGATGAGCTATTACAGGTGTTCTTTACCGTTCACGATCCTACCCAGTTAAACCGCCAGGGAAATGATGTAGGCACACAATACCGTTCCGCCGTTTTTTACCATAATGCCGTTCAAAAGCAAAAATCGGAGTATTATATTAAAAAGATCAACGAGGAAAAAGCTTATCCAAAACCGGTAGTGACCCAGGTCGCACCCTTTAGCGTTTTCTACAAGGCAGAAGGATATCACCAGGATTATTTTAGCAGAAACGGTGATGCACCTTATTGCAAGTATGTCATACAGCCCGAGCTGGAAAAATTCAGAAAAGCATTCGCCAATAAATTAAAAATTGCTAAAAAATAAGAGCATGAGATCAGTTATCATCATAGCGGTTTTGTTATTCGCCATCACCGGCGGCGCATTTGCGCAAAACCTGAAGTCATCAAGCGGGCATGGGAATAATCCCTACTATTCCAATACGGATACTAAAAAACTGAATGTGTCCAACACCGAATGGAAAAGGATCCTTCCTTCGGGGCTGTATGCGACCGCCCGGGAACAAGCAACTGAAAAGCCCTTTACCGGGAAATTCTGGAATGCCAACGCCAAAGGCACTTATTACTGTGCAGTTTGTGGCAATCAGCTTTTCCGGTCAGATGCTAAATTCTCCAGCACCTGCGGTTGGCCCAGTTTTTTTGAACCAACCCGTAAGAACAGTGTAATTTATCATGAGGACCAGTCGCATGGTTTGGACAGGACAGAGGTGAACTGCGCCCGCTGCAGTTCGCACCTGGGCCACATTTTTGACGACGGCCCGCCACCCACTTACAAAAGGTATTGCATGAACTCGGTATCGCTGGAATTTCAGCCGGATAAATAAATAACGAACCTATTTTAAAATTACAACAAATGAAAAAAATTCTATTAATGATAGCCGCCGTCCTGATCGGATCGCAGGCCTTCAGCCAGATCGAGAAGCCCGTTAAATGGTCGTTTGCCATAAAAAAGGAAAGTAACACCGAAGCGACCGTCTTTTTAAAGGCTGATATACAGAACAGCTGGCATATTTATTCACTGGATCAGAAAGAAGGCGGCCCGATAAAAACCTCCTTCACTTTTCTGCCCGGCGCGGACTATGCGCTGATCGGGAAAACCAGTCAGCCGCAGCCACATACCAAGTTCGAGAGTGCCTTCAATATGAAGGTGTCTTACTTTGAGCGCTCTGTTATCTTTCAGCAAAAGATCCGCTTGAAGTCGGGGACAGGGGTCTTGCATGGTAAACTGGAATTCATGACCTGTAATGACAAAAAATGCCTGCCGCCAGAGAACCTGGATTTTTCGATCAAGCTATAAACTTCATAATAAAATGTCATCAGCAACTGAACACGTTAAATGCCTGATCATCGGATCAGGCCCGGCAGGCTATACCGCCGCAATATATGCGGCTCGGGCAGACCTGC
>NZ_JBAZVP010000006.1:0-272506 GCF_041660805.1 Mucilaginibacter sp.
ACCGCAACCGGGAAACGGCGCAGAGCTATGACCGGCTGGGGCTGGCCGAATACGCCGCCATGGAAGCGTTCGTGAGGTATCATTATTAAAAGATAAACCGCGTAGAGGCGCAATATTTTGCGCCTCTACTTAAATAAAAATAAAAACCATGTCATTGCGAGCGATAGCGTGGCAATCCCGTCGCAGGACAAGCGGTCATGCACTGGCTACGGGATTATTAATGAGTTTGATTTTCCTTATGGAATTAATGAGCTCCCTACGGTCGGTTGTCCACGTCGCTGCGCTCCTCGCAATGATATGGTTTAATAAAAATGACACGGTTTAATAAGACGTGGGTACTTGGTGACTTTTACTCCGTCAGCACCGTGAATTTAAATTCAAGCGGTTCAAAATTGCGGATGAGTTCGTCTATAAACAGTTGGCCCCATTTTACGTAGCTGAGGCCAAAGTTTTCGGTACGTTCCTGCAGGCTATCTTTAGGGAAAATGTCGGCTTTGATGTGTTCTATCTGCTCCAGACGGGTATGGTAATTTCGCTTTTCGGCTTTTACCAGTTTCTTTTGCAAGTTATCCATTGCATGCTTTAAACGTGCCTGTACCGCCGTTGCCGATGGTTCCAGCGTCCTGTCAATTTTATGGGCGCGGAGCTTTATCTTTTCAAACACACACTCAATTTCACGCCATTCTTCGTTAAGGGTAAGATCATGGCTGCTATGTTTTTTTATCCAGTGGTTCTTGATCTCGTCTGTACTTTTAAAAATATCAACCGGGCCTAATTCCATACTGTTGATTTTGGCGGCAGTTTCTTTTTTAATGATGAGGCCGGAGTTACGCAGGATAAGGATAGGGAAATCGATGTTATAATGGTCGAAATTTGATTTCAATTCCAGCCAGTAAACTACTTCGGCACCACCGCCTATATAGGCAATATTGGGCAAAATACATTCCTGGTACAGCGGCCGCATCACCACGTTAGGGCTAAAGCGTTCAGGTGCATTTTTTATTTCCTGTTTCAGTTCTTGTTCCGTAAAACTGATGTCGGTATTCATTACACTGTAGCGATCATTCTCAAAAACCAATCGCTCGCGCAGATTATCTATCAGGTAAAAAAAGTTGATCTCGCGCGGGTTAACCTGTATATGTACACCCAACTGTCGCAATTGCTCATTAGCAGCACTGATATTTTTGAAACTGTTTTGCTCAATAATATCGCGCTCCATAATAGGGGCAAACTGCTGTTTAAGGCGATGGTCGTCGGCATCAATAATAACCAGTCCGTATCTGCCAAAAAGGGCATTTACCAGATAGCGGGTAGCATCGGCCAGTTTATCAAATTTGGTATAGGCGGTTTCAACCATTTCACCCAGTTCATCGGCATGGCCATCAATACCCAAAACACCTTTGTACTGGTTTATTGCCTGGCGCATAGTATCTGGGTTGATACGCCCGGTAGCGCCCGAAGCCTCGTACCACCAATGCACTTTTTTACCGCCAATGTTGGTGTAGTTGATCTCGGCAAAATCATGATCTTCTGATGCCATCCAGTAAACCGGCACAAAATTTTTATCGGGAAAAGAATCTTTTAGCTGGCGGCATAGTTTTATGGCCGTAACTATCTTGTAAATAAAATAGAGCGGGCCGGTAAATATATTCAGCTGATGGCCGGTAGTAACGGTGTAAGTATTATCAGATTTTAACAGATCTATTTTTTGCCTTATAAAATCAGAAGCATCTAATTCAATTTGGGATGAGCTTTCAATGTCTGATTTTCCATTTCTCCGGTTTCCGGACTCATGGAAATACTGGCTTTGCAGAACTTGCACCAAAAGTGCCCTGTCGGCAACAACCTTTTTGTTCTCAAACAATTCAGCAAAGCCTTTAAGGGTGGGGCGGTAGCTATAAAACGATCTTAATTCCGGAATATTCTCCAGGTAATCTATTACGGTTTGGGAAAAGTACCCGGTGTCTTTATAGTCAATACAGGCTGCGTCCATTTTATTTACGATTGTAGATTAATGACTAAAGACAAAGTCGTTAAGATATGTCTCGCAAAGACGCAAAGGCGCTAAGTTTTCAAATAATGATTCTTTGCGTCTTCGCGAGAGTTAAATAACTTAGCTTAAGCATTTACATGTCGAATTTAGATTTTATAATCTAAAAACAAATAGGGAGCTGTTAAGATTGGGTTTATTTTACAATTTGTCCATAAAGATCAAAGTCCTCGGCGCTGTTAATTTTAACGTTAACAAAACTGCCAACAGCCGCATAATCAATAGCCGCATCAATCAGCACCTCGTTATCCACCTCGGGCGAATCATATTCGGTACGGCCAACAAAGTAACCACCGTCTTTTTTATCAATCAGCACCTTATAGGTGTTGCCAATTTTTTCCTGGTTCTTATCAAAAGAGATGCCCTGTTGTATCTCCATTATGGCATCGGCGCGTTCCTGTTTTACTTCTTCAGGTACATCATCAACCAAAGAATGGGCATGTGTTTTTTCTTCATGCGAGTAGGTGAAACAGCCCAGGCGGTCAAATTTGGTATCTTCAACCCATTGTGCCATTTCTTCAAAATCCTGTTGCGTTTCGCCGGGGTAACCGGTTATCAGCGTGGTACGCATGGCAATGCCCGGTACTTTATCGCGGATCTGGTTCACTACATCAATGGTTTTTTGTTTTGTTAAACCACGGCGCATTGATTTAAGCATATTATCGCTGATGTGCTGCAAAGGCATATCCATATACTTGCAAATGTTATCGCGCTCATTCATCACATCCAAAACCTCCATTGGGAAGCCGGCAGGGTAGGCGTATTGCAGCCTGATCCATTCTACACCGTTTACATCAGATATGCGGCGAAGCAATTCGTCTAAATTACGTTTTCCGTATAGGTCAAGGCCATAATAAGTAAGGTCTTGTGCTATCAGTATCAATTCTTTAGTGCCGTTCTTAACCAGGCTTTCGGCGTTCTTAACCAGTTGGTCAATAGGCGTACTCACGTGCTTGCCACGCATTAAAGGGATAGCGCAAAAAGAACACGGACGGTTACAGCCTTCGGCAATTTTAAAGTATGCAAAATGCGACGGGGTAGTTAACAGGCGCTCACCAATTAATTCGTGGCGATAATCGGCACCTATATTGGTAAGGATATTTTGCAGATCGTTAGTGCCAAAGTAAGCATCAACATTAGTGATCTCGGCTTCCAGCTCGGGTTTATAACGCTCGCTTAAGCAACCGGTAACAATTACTTTCCCAACTTTGCCTTGCTCTTTTAGCTCGCTATACTGCAAAATGGTATCAATAGATTCCTGTTTGGCATTATCAATAAAGCCGCAGGTATTTATCACAATGATATCGTTACTACGCAACTTATCTGTTTCATGCACCACATCATAGGCATTGCCTTTAAGCTGGCCCATGAGCACTTCACTGTCGTAAATATTTTTTGAACAGCCCAAAGTCACCACATTTACGCGTGGTTTAAGAATCTTTTTTGGCTGATAAATTTCTTTTGTTTTCATTGTATTTCCCAACGCGTCATTGCGAGGAACGAAGCAATCTCAAAACTATGCATATTGGCTATGCTTATCGGAGATTGCTTCGTTCCTCGCAATGACGCTTTATTAACGGAAGCCTGGCACTCTTTCTATTTAAACAGGCTATCAACAAACGCTTGCCTGTCAAAAAGCTGTAAATGGTCCATGCCTTCGCCTACACCTATATATTTTACCGGTATTTTAAACTGGTCTGATATTCCTATAACTACACCGCCTTTTGCCGTACCATCAAGCTTGGTTAGGGCCAGGGCATTAACCGCGGTGGCTTCTGTAAACTGTTTGCACTGCTCAATAGCGTTTTGCCCGGTTGATGCATCAAGCACCAACAGTATTTCATGTGGTGCGCCGGGGATTACCTTTTGCATCACATTTTTAATTTTGGTAAGCTCGTTCATTAAGCCTACCTTATTATGTAAACGGCCGGCGGTATCAATAATTGCCACATCGTCGCCATTGGCCACTGCCGAACGCAGCGTATCAAAGGCTACCGATGCCGGGTCTGATCCCATTGGCTGGGCTACTACCTTTACATCAACACGCTTACCCCAAAGCTGCAACTGATCTACCGCTGCTGCACGGAAGGTATCTGCTGCACCTAATACTACCTTGTTGCCCGCCTGTTTTAATTTATGGGCCAGCTTACCAATGGTTGTGGTTTTACCCACGCCATTTACGCCAACTACCATTATTACATAAGGCTTTTGGGTACCATATTCAAACGTGCGGAAATCGTTGCTGTTATTTTCGGCAAGCAGCTGTTGTATCTCATCCTTTAAAAGGGTGTTCAGCTCAGATGTGCTTACGTATTTATCTTTTGCAACGCGTGCCTGGATGCGTTCAATTATCTTTAAGGTGGTGCTTACACCAACGTCAGATGTTACCAGTACTTCTTCCAGGTCGTCAAGCACATCATCATCAACGGTTGATTTACCGGCGATAACTTTGGTGATCTTTGAAAAGAAATTGTCCTTGGTTTTTTCCAGGCCGGTATCAAGCGCCTGCTGTTCTTGCTGCGTGTTTTCTTTTTTCTTGAAAAAATCAAATAATCCCATAAGTGATCAGAATTCTCAGAATTTTTGAATTTTCTGAATTAATTTATGATGTTCAGAACTACATGCAATGAGTTGACAGCCATTTTGTCAATTCTAAAATCCTGTAAATTCTGTTTCAGACTAAATCTAACAAAAAAAGCCCTCTCGTTTAAACAAGACGGCTTTAATATTTTCAGCAAAAGTAATTACAGGGTTTTACCTGCAAGAGCATCCTTGATGTTGTCGTTAGCTACGATCAACTCTTTGAATGAGTAAGCACCGGTACGTGCTGATTTGCTCATTGTTATTACTTTTGAAAATTCTTTTCCTTTACCTGCTACTTTCAGGGTTGCAACTACTTTCTTTGCCATGTTGTTTAATTATTGAATTAGTGATAGTGTAAATTAGTGATTTAGGAAATTCTTAAACCGCTGATAAACCTTAACCAATTGTTATTTAATTTCTTTATGAACAGTTACTTTTCTTAAAACCGGGTTGAATTTTTTCATTTCCAGTCTCTCAGTAGTGTTCTTTTTGTTTTTGGTAGTAATATAGCGAGACATACCCGGCATGCCGCTGGTTTTATGCTCTGTGCATTCTAATATTACCTGAACCCTGTTACCTTTCTTAGCCATCTTATATATTGTTTTGAGTTTTGGGTTTTGAGTTGCCGGTTTTAAAAATTAAAACCCGTAGCTCATTGCTCAAAACTAATTTTTATTAAATAGATCCTTTTTTAACAAACTTGTTGATACAAGCAGTAATACCGCGTTTGCTGATAGTTTTAACAGCAGAAGTAGATACTTTCAAAGTGATCCATTTATCTTCTTCAGGGATATAAAACTTTTTCAGCTGTAAGTTTGGATAAAACTTACGTTTGGTTTTAGCATTTGAATTAGAAACGCTATTACCGTTCATGTAGCCTTTTCCTGTTAAATCACAAATTCTTGACATGACAAATATTTTTTAAATCTTCACTCTTTTCCTAAAAAGAGTTTGCAAATATCAGGTTTTTAAAGCAAACAGGCAATAGTGTTTTCAAATATTTTTCAAAAAGATTTAATAACACAAAAATATAGGTTTTTGGATGATAAAACTGGCCCGGCAACCCACCTTTTCATACCCGGAAACCGGCTTTATAAGCACGCCTGTAATGTTCAAATAAACATTATCAACCTAAAATAGTATTTAATTATAACGCCTTATAGGAAAATTACTAATTTACACCATCATTTATAACCTATTATGCAAGTTAAATCAATTGAAGAATACAACCAGGTTTACCGCAAAAGTGTAGAGCAGCCAGAAGAGTTTTGGGCAGAAATTGCGGATAACTTTTTATGGAAAAAAAAGTGGGATAAAGTACTGGAATGGAATTTTAAAGAGCCCAGCATCAAATGGTTCCAGGGGGCAAAACTAAACATTACCGAGAATTGCATTGACCGCCACCTGGAAAAGAACGGCGATACCCCGGCCATTATCTGGGAACCAAACGACCCAAGTGAAGATCATCATATATTAACGTATAAGCAGCTGCATAGTAAAGTTTGCCAGTTTGCAAACGTGTTAAAAAACAACGGCGCCAAAAAAGGCGACCGGATATGTATTTACATGCCAATGGTACCTGAGCTGGCCATAGCTGTATTGGCATGTGCAAGGATAGGGGCTATTCATTCTGTAGTTTTCGGCGGGTTTTCGGCACAATCAATTGCAGACAGGATAAAAGACGCGGAATGTAATATAGTAGTTACTGCCGATGGGAGTTTTAGGGGGACAAAAGAAGTGCCTTTAAAATCAGTTATTGATGATGCACTGGTACAATGCCCATCTATAAAAAAAGTAATTGTGTTAACCCGCAGCCATACACCTGTATCAATGATAAAGGGCCGCGATGTATGGTGGGAAGATGAGATCAAAAAAGTGGAGACCCAGGGCAACCCTGATTGCCCTGCCGAAGAAATGGACGCGGAGGATATGCTGTTCATCCTATATACATCAGGCTCTACCGGTAAGCCTAAAGGTGTAGTGCATACCTGTGGCGGCTATATGGTTTACACGGGTTACACATTCAGTAACGCGTTCCAATACCAACAGGGAGAGGTTTATTTTTGTACGGCTGATATTGGCTGGATCACGGGCCACTCCTATATCGCTTATGGTCCGCTGAGCCAGGGGGCAACATGTGTATTGTTTGAGGGCATCCCTACCTGGCCTAATGCCGGGCGCTTATGGGATATTGTAGAAAAGCATAAAGTAAACATACTATATACCGCCCCAACAGCTATTCGCTCGTTAATGAGCTTTGGTGATGATGTGCTTAAAAACAAGGATTTTAGCTCGCTGAAAAAATTAGGTTCGGTAGGCGAACCTATTAATGAAGAAGCGTGGCACTGGTTTGATGAAAAAATTGGCCAGGGTAAATGCCCTATTGTTGATACCTGGTGGCAAACCGAAACCGGTGGCTTTATGATATCGCCAATTGCGGGTGTTACCAAAACCAAGCCAGGGTATGCAACCCTGCCTTTACCAGGTGTGCAACCTATTTTGGTTGATGAGAGCGGTAAAGAACTTGAGGGCAACGGTGTAAGCGGAAACCTCTGTATCAAATTCCCGTGGCCGGGTATGCTGCGTACCACTTATGGCGATCATGAGCGTTGCCGCACTACCTATTTTACCGCCTATCCAAACCTGTATTTTACAGGCGATGGCTGCCTGCGCGATGAAGATGGTTACTATCGTATAACCGGCCGTGTAGATGATGTGCTGAATGTATCTGGCCACCGTATTGGTACTGCCGAGGTAGAGAATGCCATAAATATGCACAGCACCGTGGTAGAATCTGCCGTGGTAGGTTACCCGCATGATATTAAGGGACAAGGGGTATACGCCTTTGTGGTATGCCCTAATCAGCATGATGACCCTGAACTTACACGCAAGGATATTATGATGACGGTAGCCCGTATTATAGGTGCCATAGCCAGGCCGGATAAGATCCAGTTTGTAAGCGGCCTGCCCAAAACCCGGTCAGGCAAAATCATGCGCAGGATCTTGAGAAAGATTGCTGAAGGCGATACCTCGAACTTAGGCGATACATCTACCTTGCTGGATCCGGGAGTGGTTGAGGAAATTAAGGCAGGAGCTTTGTAAGAGAATCAAGAACTAAGAATCAAGAGACAAGAAGCTACAATTTTTCCTGTCTTGATTCCTGATTCTTGAATCTTAAGAAAACCAAACAAGTCCCGGTCTGTTATTCTATTACATCTAAATAGGAGAAACATATTATGGACAAATTAGAATTAAAAGGTGGTTGGAATGAGCTGAAAGGGAAAATAAAACAAGCCTATGGCGATTTAACCGATGACGATCTGAAATACGAAGAAGGTAAAGATGACGAAACATTGGGCCGCCTGCAGCAAAAAACGGGCAAAACCCGCGAACAGCTGGTAAAATGGATAAACAGCTTATAACAACAAAAAGCCTCAATTTAATTGAGGCTTTTTGTTTTAAAATATTTTGTCTAAGGAACTGCGTTCATAGGCTTAAAAGCCTCTCAAATTAAAACCCATAATTAGCTCTCCATTTTGCCTTGATATCTGCACGGGCTTTTATAAACTCATGGTCGGTGCCCCGAGCTATGGCATCAATAGGATAACGCAAAGGGAGTTCGCCTTTTTCCATTTCAATCAGTTTTAATACACCATCGGCAATTACCTGCGGATCCATTTTATATTCGGCCATTTTACCAAACATAGCAGCACCCATAGCATTAAACTGATCAGTCGCGGCATTGCCGTAGGCGGCTATAATATCTTCTTTATCGGCATTTATCCCTGTTTTAACACCTGTATTCATTTCTGTTGGATACACTCCCGGCTGAATGCTTACATTGTCTATTCCATAATCTTTAAGTTCATCCTGCAAGCCTTCGGTAATAGCTTCCACCCCAAATTTAGAAGTTAAGTAAGGTATCATAAACGGAACAGTGAAGCCGCTTGCGCCAGATGTAATATTAATAACCAAGCCATTTTTTTCGGCACGCATTGATGGCAGCACAGCTTGATATGTACGTAATACGCTATACAGGTTTACATCCATCATTTTTTGGAACTGCGCTACCGAATAACCTTCCAGCAAACCATAACCCGCCATTGCTGCATTGTTTACCAGCACATCTATTTTACCGTATTTATTAACAGAATTATGGATGGCCGTATTTACCGACTCATCATCTGTGATCTCAATTTCGGTTACTTCAACATTAGGTAATGCGTTAAGCTCTTTTGCTACACCTTCGTTTTTACCGGTGGTGCCGCGCATGCCTGCAATTATTATATGGCCTGCTTTTGAAAGGGTTTCTACCATTAGTTTACCAAAACCTGTGCTGGTACCGGTAATAAAAATTATCTTTTTCATGTTATTGACTTTTGTGCGGATTATTGTTTTTTGTTCGCATCAAAGGTGCAGTAACCGCATGGCGTGGTAAATGACATATAGCAAGAAATGCGCTTGATATTTATCAAGCGAAAAAGTTATAATATACTGTAAATATGTTATTTAAGTATGTTGTTTTTGCGGATGCGGCTCAGCGTCTCCGGCGAAATGCCCAGGTAAGAGGCAATCATTGTTTGCGGAAAACGCTGAAAAAATATCGGGTGGGTTTTAAAAAGGTCAAGATATTTCTCTTCGGCAGTAAGGCTTATGGCGGCAGTTATTCGTTTTTGGGCGGCAATATGCCCGCGCTTGTCCAGGGCAGTAGTGACCTTATTCATCCCCGGAAAGCGCTCTTTCAGTTCAGTTAAATTTGCCAGTGTTACCTGCAAAACCTCGGTTTCTTCCCAGGCATCAATATTATAAATGGTGGGGGTTAAAAGCTCAAAGCTTTCGCGATCTGCCATCCACCAGTTCTCAATTCCAAAACGTACAATATGCTCGTTACCTTTTTCGTCTACCGTATATTGCCGCATGGCGCCTTTTACTATGAAGGACAGGTACTTGCATACGTCGCCCTCCTGCAATAAGTATTGTTTTTTCCTGATCTTTTTTGGAACAAATGCCCGCCTCACAAGTTCAAACTCATCGTCGGTCATGGTATCGCCGGTGTATTGGTCAATATATTTACGGAAAGACGGGTACATCATTATATTACTGAGCGAAAGTAAGAAGTATATTTTATATTGCTAATTTACAATTTCAGGCTAAGGTAATATCATTATGCAACGCCGGGATAAATACCACGTCTTTTCTATTGCACCAAAATCTTACCATGAAACGAATTTTATTTAACGTATTCATTATTCTGTCCGGCTTATTTTGTCAGTCTGAATTATTTGCCCAAAGCAAAGCGCCTGAATTATTAGCCACAAACAACCCGGATATCCTGCTCAAACAGATTAAAGCAAACATGAAAATTGATGCGGATTCTACCCTGATGCTTTTAAGCAACTGGTCAGACTATGAACCTGTTAAGGACGTGGGGCGCGATTATAAATTTTATTATACCGATGCTGATTATGGTAAGATACCGCTTCGTGTATATATCCCGGCAAACTATCAAAATACAAGGAAAACGCCCTGCGTATTGCAATTACATGGTGCCGTAGGGCAAAGTAAATTCAGCGATATTGATAGCCTTGCAGATAGTGATGAGGGAATACTTACGGACCCGCTGAAAGCTAACAACTACATTATTATACAACCATTGGGCGATAAAAGCAAAGGCTTTACCTGGGGCGGTAACAAATGGCTTGGGAGTGGGCAGGCCTATCACTTTAACCTTACGTATAAAAAACTGACTGAAATTATTACTGCGCTTAAGCAGGTTTTAAATATTGATGATAACCGGGTGTATGCGTTCGGGCATTCTGATGGTTCTGACGGAGCCATTGGCCTGGCGGTTTATAAGCCCGATCAGTTTGCCGGGGTGGTGGCTTATAATACCATGTTTAAGAATTTATTCACGCATGATTATTATATCCGGAACGTTCAAAACCGGCCACTTTACGAGGTACATTCAGATAAAGATAAACTACGCAGAATAGGAATGAACCGGCAGATCATCGATTCGATAAAGAAATTTGATAAAAGGATAACCTACAAAGAATATACAGGCTACGAGCATTGGGATAAGCATTTAGGTATTGATGCACCCTATGCAGATAAATTCATGAAAGGGGTTATACGCAACCCATACCAAAGTAATATCTACCTGGAAACCACACAAAATAGCCCCTATAATTCGTGCGACTGGTTAACTATTACCAAACCCGACACAAGCCGTAAAAGTGCAGCCTGGTATAACGTTTTTGACGTTAGATATAAGGAATATTTAGAAACGAGGCAGCTTTGGATTGAAGGGAACTATTATGAGCCATTAAAAAGCGCCGTAGTACAGGCGAGCTATAAGGATAATGTATTTACCCTGCAAACATCAGCAACTAACGAAGTCGAATTGAAAATAAGCGCCGAAATGGTAGACCTAAATAAGCCAATAACTGTAATGGCTAATGGCAAACAAGTATTTAAAGAAAAAGTTAAAGCTGATAAAAGCTTTTTATTGAATGGCTTTCAAAAAACATTTGACAGACAGGCCTTGTGGGTGAATTCCATAAAAATAAAGATTGATTAAAAGTTTCGCCTATTTTTATCAGATCAATACCAATCACAATGTCAACCCCTGAATCTCAACCAGCCCTTATTCAACCCAAAAACAAGATCAATTATTTAGATCACCTCAAGGTGGTGTTAACTGTTCTTGTAATACTGCATCATGCTTTTATTACCTATGGCGCACCCGGCGGCTGGTATTATTCGCAAAAGACCACGCTGGCAGGGGCAATAGTGCCTATGACCATGTTTGTGGCAGTTAACCAGGCATTTTTTATGGGGTTCTTTTTTTTCCTTTCAGCATTATTCATTCCTTCATCCTATGATAAAAAGGGCCCTGTTAAGTTCGTTACCGACCGGCTGCTTCGGCTTGGCATACCGTTGGTCTTCTACTCGCTTATCCTGTCGCCTTTTTTAAGTTTCATGGTGTATTATGTTGCTGAAGGGCATCATATTACTTACCTGCAGTATTTAGGTGGGTTTGATGGCTGGATAAGTTTTGGCGTGTTATGGTTTGTAGCTGCATTGCTGATATTTACCTTATTATATGTGTTGTTCCGCATAATCGTGAAAAGGCAAAGCCGGATAAAGTCATTACCATCCGGAACTGTTATCCTGTTGTTTGCTGCGGGTATTGGCGTAATAAGTTATTTTGTACGAATTGTTTTTCCGGTGGGATGGGTGCTAAAGCCACTTGGCTTTCAGTTAGGGCATTTTCCGCAATACATAGCCATGTTTATACTGGGATTGATAGCATCACGCAGTAAGTGGTTGAATCAGGCAGATTATAGCATGGGTAAAAGAATGAGGACTATTGCTTTGTGCCTGGTGTTTATTGGCTTCCCGCTATTTTTTGTGATCCAAAAAGCGTTGAATTTTCCTGTGGAGTACTTTAATGTAGGGGGCCACTGGCAATCATTATGGTACGCGGTATGGGAGCAACTGGTGGGCTTTAGTATAGTTACAGCCTTGCTTTGCATCGGCAAAACCCGCTGGGGCGGGGCTTCGGCTTTTATGAGCAAACTGTCGCGCTGCACATTCGCGGTTTATATTTTTCATCCCCTGGTGCTGATAGCGTTATCGGTCGCCTTACATAGTTGGACTATTGAACCTGCACTGAAATTATTGATCGTAGCACCACTGGCCGTTACATTCAGTTTTTTATTAGGGATGATAATAGTGAGGATACCGGGAGTGAATAAGATAATTTAGTGCCTGATTGAACAGGCAGCTTAATTCAATTATATCTATTTTTGCCTGATGACAAAACTTAAGCAGCCCACCATATTAGTAGTAAACGATGATGGCATAACCGCCGAAGGTATTAAGGCCCTGATGCATGTAATGAAGGAGCTTGGCAGGGTAGTGGTAGTAGCGCCAGATAGTCCGCAATCGGGCATGGGGCACGCCATAACTATTGGTAAGCCATTGCGTTTAGATAAAGTTGAGGTGTATGAAGGTATTGAAATGTATAGTTGCAGCGGTACCCCGGTTGATTGTGTAAAGCTGGCCGTTAACTCGGTTTTAAAAGGTGTAAAGCCCGATCTTTGTGTATCGGGCATAAATCACGGGTTAAATAACTCTATCAACGTATTGTACTCCGGCACCATGTCGGCAGCTGTTGAGGGAGCTATTGAGGGCATCCCGTCAATAGGTTTTTCTTTAGATGATTATACGTTGCAGGCCAATTTTGAGCATTGCTTAAAATATGTAAAGGAAATTGCCCAACAGGTTTTGGCCAACGGCTTGCCGGTTGGTACAGTGTTAAATGTGAACTTCCCCGCAGGGAGTAATATAAAAGGTATAAAGGTTTGCCGCCAGGCAAACGCTAAATGGGCAGAAGAGTTTGATATGCGGCATGACCCATACAAACGCCCTTATTACTGGCTAACAGGTGTTTTCCAGAATAATGATCACGGCGAGGATACCGATGTTTGGGCGCTTGATCATAACTACGTATCGGTAGTGCCGGTTCAGTTTGATATGACCGCTCATCACGCTATCCCTGTATTAAATGGCTGGAAGTTTAATGTTTAAAAAGGATAGCTTACCATTGGGGATGCTTTATGGCTGCATTGCGCCTGCCATTGCCTGGGTAGTTTTTGGCTACATTTTGCATGACGAAGTTGTATTATTAGATAAGCCTGCTATGCCTTATCTGGTAGCTATTGTGTTAAACCTGTTGCTGTTAAGATATGTTTTTAAAAAAGATATGGGTAAAACAGCTAATGGTATAATGATAGTTACCTTTACTTTTATGCTGTTAGTGTTTATGTTTAAAATGCATATCAGATGAAGTATTACCTGGTAGCCGGCGAAGCATCCGGCGATTTGCATGGGGCCAACCTGATGAAAGCCTTAAAAGAGCTTGACGGGCAGGCAGAGTTCCGCTTTTTTGGCGGTGACCTGATGCAGGCTGAGGGTGGTACACTGGTAAAGCACTATGCCGATATGGCTTTTATGGGTTTTGTAGAGGTAGTTTTAAACCTGAATACAATTCTTAAAAACCTAAGCCTTTGTAAAAAGGATATTGTAGCCTACCGGCCTGATGTTTTAATACTGATTGATTTCCCCGGCTTTAACTTAAAAATAGCAGAGTTTGCCAAAACACAGGGCTTGCTGGTTTGCTATTATATCTCACCCAAAGTTTGGGCCTGGAACCAGAAGCGAGTACTTAAAATAAAGAAAGTAGTAGACCACCTCTTTTGTATCCTGCCTTTTGAGGTTGATTTTTATAAAAGCTGGGGCATGGAAATTGACTATGTAGGTAACCCACTTTTAGATGCTGTTGATGCCTTTAAGCCCGATCCCAATTTTCTGCAAAACAATAGCCTCGCCGGTAAAAGGATAATAGCCTTGTTGCCCGGTAGCCGTAAGCAGGAGATAAGCCGCTTATTGCCGGATATGCTGGCTGTTACCCATCAGTTCCCGCATCACCAGTTTGTGGTTGCAGGCGCACCGTCATTTAATATTGAATATTATCAGCAATTCCTCCTTAATAAAAGCATTCCTGTGATATTTAACGCTACGTACGATCTTTTGAACGTAGCCGAAGCTGCTGTTGTTGCATCGGGCACAGCTACTTTAGAAACCGCTTTATTTAACGTGCCGCAAGTAGTGGTTTATAAAGGTAACGCCATAACCATTGGCATTGCGAGGATGCTGATAAAGATCAAATTTATATCACTGGTAAATTTGATAATGGATAGCCAGGTAGTAAAAGAGCTGATACAGCAGGATTGCAATCCCCCCGGGATAATTGCGGAGCTGGACAGGTTAGTAAACGATAAAGCTTATCGCCAAAAAATGCTTGCTGATTATGATGTGCTCGATGAAAAGATGGGCACACCCGGGGCATCAGTCAAAACTGCCGCCCTGATAGTAAAATATGCTTCAAAAAAATAAGGCCCGCTACCAAATAGCGGGCCTTGCCTTTCTCAAAGGAATGTTTCAGATATAGATGTAATAGAAATATAATGATCAGGCAGCTTTTAACTGTTGTTGTGCAGTTGCCTGTTTGTTGCTTGTTGAAAATTGGTTACGTTCCCTGAAAGACTTCAGATCTTCCATTAGCAAGTTTTTTAATTCGTTATCAAAACGGGTAACTAATTTGCTGGTAGCTGTTTTTGTATAAGTCTTCATAAGTAGATAATTTGTTGTGAGCTTCTGTAAATGTTTTAGCTGTTACTAAGCTGCATTTAAGTTTTGGCTGTTCATTAACTGATTTTTAATCGCTTTAACAGCTTTTAAATCGGTCATTAAAATGTTTTTCAACTCTTTATCAAAACGAGCTACTAATTTACTTACTGATTGTTTTTGATAGGCTTTCATAGTTAATATTTTTAAATGTTTTAATAGTTTGGTTAGTTTTTGTCTTCTTCTTCTTCTTTATTGTCTTCCTGGTTCTCGCTAAGGTTATCATGTCTGCGTTTTGCTTCTTTGTATTGCCTAGCCAGTTGTTCCCTGTCTCTTTCATCAGAGGTGTTTTCTGGTGCTAATGGGTTTTCCCATTCTTTCTCTTCGCCAGGTTTTTCAGTTTTCTTTCCGATTACCATTTTATCTCTGTTTGATATGTGTTATTCCAATTCAGTGCCAAAAAAGCTATCGCCGCCAAAAAAAATTACATTCCGTTCAATATTTTTTTACACAATAAACATAAAGCGCCAAAAATCAACCTCTTATGTTTTTTTTAACATAGTTATGGATTGAAAATGTACAAGAAAAATATACAACGTGTTGTAAAGGGTGGTCAATATTGTGTACGTTTTTGTTTAGAGTGTTCGCTTTTTATTGAAATGCTGACAAATAGCGGCCTCACAGATCTAACGTGTTTATGTTTTATAAGAAAAGAAAAAGGCTTTACGATCTTCCGTAAAGCCTTAATAATCATTATGAGATACCTAATATCCTAATTACAGCTACTAAGCTCCGATTTGCCCAGCCCTTACCGCTGATTCTGAGGGATAGCAATCCATTCCGCGTAGTTTGTTGGGCCCAGGTAAACGGCTCTTTCGGGCGCTAAGGTATCGGCATCAAGTGGCGCGCCAGAATATAAGGCGTTGGCATCAGGCCCTATTTCATAGTTTTTACTGGTAGCCTGTGCATATTCTTTGACCCATGCAGTAATATTGAATTTCTCGGGTCCGCCTATTTCCAGGATGGTATTGGCTGGTTGGGCAACTGCTGTTTGCGCTACGAAGGCAGCCACGTCTTTACTTGCGATAGGCTGAATGTTAGCATCGGGTAAGCGTACTTTCCCATCTACTATACTCATTTGAAGAATACTCCCTGCAAATTCAAAGAATTGTGTGGCGTGAACGATAGTATAAGGAATGCCCGATGCTTTGATCATATCTTCCTGCACTTGTTTGGCCCGGAAATAACCACTTGCCTGTAATTTTTGCGTTCCTACTACCGACAAGGCAATATGGTGTTGCACACCTGCTGCTTTTTCGGCCGTCAGCAGGTTTTCGTTAGAGGTTTTGAAAAAGTTCATTACGGCCGTATCTTCAAAAGAAGGCGAATTGGATACATCCACCACCACATGCGCGCCCTGTAAAACTTCAGACAAACCTTCGCCGGTGAGGGTGTTTACACCGTTATTAGGTGAAGCAGCAACAATTTCGTGCTCTGTTTGCTGCAATAAGTTAACTACCTGGCTACCAATAAGGCCGGTACCGCCGATAACTACTATTTTCATTTTGTAAATTTTTTAAGTGATTTGATAATACAAAGATGAGCAGCGTTATACCGGAAAAACTTAAGCTGGTTTAAGAAATATAGGTATCCTTTAAGGTTTGTAAAGTTTCGGGCGAAACACCCATATAGGAGGCAAAAATGGGATCTGGAATCCTTTGGATCAGTGCGGGATAAGTGTTACGGAAATGGCGGTAAAAATCTTTTTTGGATAGGGTGGCAAATGTTTTTTGTTTGAACAGGGCCGCTCCATAGGCACGCTCATGAATTTTATTGAAATACAAGGCCATGAAAGGGAATTGCAACAGCAGGGTTTCATAATTTGTCCTGCTGAGGCAGGTAATTTCCGAATCTTCCATAGCGGCAATGGCATACACAGCAGGTTTGCTATCACAGAAGGTTTTGTAGTCTGTTAGCCACCAGTTTTCGAGTGCAAAATGGACAACCTGTTTTTGATTATTGTGGTTATAAAATAAGTACAGGCATCCTTTATTGACAAAGTAAATGCTGTCGCAAATTTCTTTCTCATTTAACAGCAGGGCATCTTTTTTTATTGATATTGTTTGAAAGAAATGGGCCATTTGTTCCTGCGGTATCGTAAAGCCGGGAAGGAGTTGTTGAATATGGAGGTGTAACTGTTCGGTCATACGTGTTTATTTTCCACCCTTTTTTTGCGCAATTCGCTCAAATATTCTGGTGTAAAACCCAAAAAAGAGGCCAGTATTTTTTGTGGGATGCGCTGTAAGAGTTCGGGGTATTTGGATTCGAAGAGCTCGTAAAATTCGTTTTTGGGCATTCTTGATATCATCCGTACGCGATGCAGGGATGCGGCATAGGCGCGCTCATACACCAGTCGGAAATATTTTTCCATTAAAGGGATCTCCTCCAGTAATAAAGCATAGTTTTTGGTCGTAAGAACCAGTACTTCTGTGGCTTCGAGTGCCTGAATGGTATACACTGATCTTCGCCCAAACCGGAAAGCATCAAGATCAGTCATCCACCAGTTTTCCAATGCAAGTTGCAGCGTTTGTTCCAAGCCATTATCATCGGTAAAAAACAAACGGAGGCAGCCCTTTACCACAAAAAAGTAGGAGGTACAAAGTTTGCCTTCTTCCTGTAACAGGTCTTTTTTCCGGGAGCATCGGGTATCAAAAAACGACAGGACATTTTCTTCGTTTATCTCCCGGCTGGCCGTCATTTTCTGGATATGTTGTATCAGCGGATGCATGTAAGGCAAAAATACAATATATTGCATAAACCACACTTCATTGGTCCATCCCGCCATATTTAAAATGACCACTACCGCTATCTGTTATCAATGACTTATTTCGAAGATGAAGGTTGTTAAATGGGGTCTTTAAAATACAGGCAATGAAACTAAATGGAAATGACAGGAAGTGTTGTCTATAAAAAAAGTCAGGCTTTTAGAACCTAATCTAAAAGCCTGATATTATTAAGTGGAGAATATCGGAGTCGAACCGATGACCTCTTGCATGCCATCAGTGATTTTAGAAATTATCAATAGTTATAACTTTCATCCAACTACCTAAATAACAGTATATTATGTTGTTTTTTCGTATTTTAATTCTTGTTTTTACAAGCGCACTTAAGTACTTTTGTGTTACCTGAGTGTTACCCGGGCAAAAGTAAAAAATTAAAATGAAAATAGGCATAACATCATTTCTTTGGATTTATAAAGAAATTCAGGAAAATGAAAAGAATCAAATTGCAGGTGAGCATGAGGTTAGAATCAAAATGACCCACAACAGAGTGCGGACTTATATGGCAACCGGCTTTAGTTCGTCTGTCGAGAACTGGGATAGCGAAAAAGCTTATCCATTGACCAGTCACCCCAGATATAAAGAATTAGCCGCGAGAATTGACGTAATGTTGGAAGACATTGGCTTTGAAATAAAGCTTGCGGAGAAAGGAGGACGGAATATCACTCCTATAGAAATCAAAACAACCCTTAACAGCAAGGAAAGAATAATCGCTGTAGCAGATAAGCCAAATAAAATTATGGCTTATACGAAAATGATAGAGGATAATTATCGGGGAGTTGATAATCATGGCTATGCGGATGTTTTTTATAATTTTAATCTTACTTTAAAAAAGCTGTTGAAGGAAAAGGATAAGATGTTTCTTGCTTTTACTAAAGCCGACCATGAAGCTTATGAGAAACAATTAACCGGTAAAGCAGAGTCAACAATCAGTAATTATTTAAGGACATATTATAGAATTTGGAATCTGGCCATTCTTGACGGGCTTTGTACAAAAGACCATCACCCTAAGCAATATATTAAGTTCAAAGCATACAAGAAAATACGGACCAAGAAAAGGTCTATCAAAGCTGATTATTGGCAAAGACTCCTGAATTTAAAACCTGCCAAGGAAACCAGGATCTACAAATCTCATTTGATAATGCAATTCATGTATTATGCTCGTGGAATGAACTTTAATGATATAGTGAGGCTAAAGTGGGATGATATTCAAAACAATGGCTTGACATACAAACGGACAAAAAATAAAAGACATTATGATTTTGAACTTCATCCTGTCGCGTTGGAGATTCTTGAAATTTTTAAAAAACTGCCAAATCAATCAGATGCTGGTTATGTATTCCCATTTATTTTGAAGGAACATGATACCTCGAAAAAAATTGATGCCAGAATTGATTCCGCATTAAAGGACTTTAACGAAGATTCAAAAGCGATGGCTTCAGCAATCGGCTGGCATAAAAAATTCACATCAAATGCGCTTCGTCATGGCTTTGCTAGCCACTTAAATGAAGCTGATGTCGATATCAAAATAATTCAGGAAGCTATGGGCCATGAAACCGAAAAGCAAACAAGGACTTATCTTGACGATATCGAAGACAGTATTATTACTAATGCAATAAATTCAGCTTTAATTGTTAAAAAAAGCAGCCTAAAATAAATTACCTTCTAACTTGAAATGTCATGTTTTGTCAGCGGAGATGTTAATCATTACTTTAAATTGTACTTTAATTCTCTTTCCATAAACGCATCACTGCCACCTTCCAAAATATCACATACGTGCTCTTTAACTCCCATTTGATTTAGTATACCAATTGCTGAAGTATTTTCAAATGAGTTCTCCAGAGAGCCCGTTATATATTCAAATCGATATTTTTCATTGTCCTTACTGTTATCCTGACCATTCTGATTTGCTATTATAATATTTTCAGCATCGGTAGGAACCACCAAATTCGCGTTATGGGTAACAATAATGATCTGTCGTGTTATCTTTTTTTCTTTTATAAACTCTTTTAATTCCTTGTATACCGTGCGGTTATCCAAGTTATCTTCTGGCTGATCAATTAAAATCGGATATGCGGCATTACTAAGATGCAAAATTAAAAAGAGCAAAATCATTCCCTTTTTTCCGGGAGACATTTTAAGGATGCTTTCTTGATTTTGAGACAATTCATATTTGACTATAAAAAAGTCCTGAAATAATTTTTTGGCAACAGTCGGCACGTCACCTCCTGCATTAAATTTGATACCGCTTGACTCATGGTCTAATATTTTTTCAAAAAACAACTCTATGCTTTGAAGATGGGTTGCTTCATCATAGATAAAGTCATTGTCGCCGTTAATGAAAGTACCAATCTTACTACTTAAATAGCCCTGGCTATTAATTAAACTAATAATGTTTTCACGAAATTTTGAAATATTGAAAACGACTTTTGATGATAGGATAATGCCTTTTTCAATGCTTATATTACTAAAATCAGGGTTGGAATTTACGGTATCGGCAATAGCTTTATAAGATTCAAAGATATTTTCGTATGCCTTTAAAAAATCTTTTTTTGCCGTTACCTGGCTATCCAATAAAGTGCTTCTTGTCGTCTCGAAACCCGCAATTTCATCCAACACAAGTTGCTCCTGGCTTATTACCTCATTGAGCTCATCAAGTTTCTCCTGGTTTTTAATTCTTTGAAGATAGGGAGATACCAAACCCCTAAAGTAGGCCAGCCTCTCATCGTTTAGAACCAAAAGATCATCTACCTTTTCTATTCTTCGCCTTGCCTTGGCAATCAATTCATCTAATAGGTCATTGATGCGCTTATTATCACTTAAAATCTCTTTGCTGATGAATTCACCAAGGAAACTTACTCTGAGAAATTTAGCAACCGTGTTAATATGAATATTATTTAAAGATGGTCCAAGATTAGTTTTTAATGTTGTTAGATGGTTTACATAATCACTTTCATACGTTTGTTTAAAGCCGGTGAGGTTTGTAAAACGGGAATTATAAATGCTTTGCAAAGTCCTTAGTTCCTGATATCTCGTTTCCTCCTCAGGCGTAAACCCCGAGCTTTTGCGAAGCGCGTCAATTTCTTCAATTTTTTGCCTAATATTTTCTTCCCTTGCTTTTTTGTCGCCCTTAGAGCGGATACTCGCTGCGTTTGCTTTTAACTGTTCCCTAATCTGAAAATAAGTTTCAATCGCCGCCGTCAACTTTACTTTGTTTTCAGTTACAATTACTACTTGAGCGTCATAGAGCACCTTAAATTCGGGTTTTTGCTCCAGGATTTCCTGAATCAATTTCCGAAGCTCAGATTGGCCGCCTTTCTCAGCCAGGTAATTGATATACATCTGCGGTACGTAGGTGATCTGGCGAGACTTTTCCTGTGTGTTATTTTTTAGTGTAAAGGTTTCTCCATCTTTCCACTTTACCTCAAAATCAAATTCCGGTTCTTTTTCAAAATCATAGGCCAGATCCAATTTAGAATCCGCAATTTTATGACTAACCTGTTTAGAGTCAATCGTTTTAGCGATATAATAAAGTAAGATGGATTTTCCAGACGACTTACCTCCAATAATAGCGTTCAGTTTATCGTTAACCTCAATCTTAGCTTGGGGAAAAGTTATGTCGGTTGCCTTACCAATAAATCTAACGTTGTCAATTACCAAGTAATCCTGTTTATCTTCCGGCCGCTCTTTTTCAATACGTACTCTCGACGTAGGCTCATATAAAATCTGTTTGAAGCCGTTAAAAGTAGGGTCTGCTTTGATCCATTGATAGTTGCCATCTTTATCTGCTTTACCATATTCATTGAGACATCTGGCGTCAGAGGCCGTAGTAAAAATGGCTTTAGATTTAAATAGGGAGGGATTGGTGGCAATATAATTAGCTACTTTTTCTATACTTTCCTTATTGTTACTTTGCAGGACAACGGCAGGCAAATGATTGAAGATATTAGATAACAAAGTCCTATCTGTTCTCGGGCGCTCCTGAAAAAGCCCATTGTCTGAATTGCAATGTGGATAAATGAAGATACCATCGGAGACTTGTATTTCCTTTATAACATCCTGTGGTGCTTTATTACAAACATTTAAAACATTACCTGTTTTGGGTGCATCTACTCCAATTTTTGAAAGGAATGTCTTCACACCTTCTGAAAAGGTTGTTTTACTATATGGAGGTGCGGCGAAATAAACCAGCATATGAATACCGCTAACATTAATTTCAACACCACACAATACCTGACATGTTGCATTTTTCGCTTTTGAAGCGAATTCATCCAACAACATTTCGTCATGATAATTGTGATCTGTAATACCAATTAAGCCAAGATGTGGTTTATAAATTTCAAGAAAGGCAAAGACTGTGCTGACATGATTTACGCAACGCTCCTTTTTAGGAATTGTGTCGTTACCGAAATAGCCTTTACTATCATAAAATAAAGCATTGCTTTCACCGCCAACCCTGCTAACGAAGCTCCCCCATTTTTCGGCATCAAGTTCTTTAAGTTGCTCATAATAGGATGCCAGTGATTTGTAGCCATCGTCAAGAATAGTTTGAATCTGAAGATCCCAGATTCTCCATGCAGCACCTTTCTGATAAGGGTTCATATGACGCCATCCTCCTTAAGACCCTGAATTATAATGAGCATCGATTCCCGGAACTGATCATAAAAATTAATAGCATCCATTTTTGATTGAAAATTGCTATCATTTAGCTTATTAAATATATTAATGATGACTTTCTCAAGCAGTGAAGCATTCCACGAAACAGTAGACATATAGATATTGGCAATAGGAAAGTAATTGCCTTCAGACTTTAGCGCGGTACTATAATCATTTAATATCTTGCCAAACAAGTATCCGCGAATGACCATTCCTTGTCCGAGATCAGGAAAATACCCTCCCCATTTGCTGATATTTCTAAAACTATTTAGTAAACCATTCGAAATATAAATGAATCCTGATCTAATCAGTTCACCTTCTTTTGTGGGCTGATGCAATTCCTTTTCAATTTCCTGCAATTGCATTTTTAGGGAGGCGTTCCGCTCATGTTCTAAAACTAATTCCTGAGCTTCATTCGGAAATTTAGGCAAAAATGATATTCGGTAATCGCTCACCTGTATATCGCTCAATAAGTTGAAGTAATCACCAATTCTCGTCATTTATAATCAATAAGGTTATAAAGTAAAGATATCAAAAAAATCAGCCGATTTGCCTTTACTTACTTTTCTGAATATTGCAGATTATACGCCTATAACTTAGTATATTTTGATTTAGTTAAGTAGTCATCAATTTCCTCGGCACTATAGAGGCAAGTGCCTCCTAATTTCCTAAAGGGGATTTGACCTCGGTTGCGCAGATGTTGAAGGGTAACTTCAGAAATACCCAGCAGCTCCATTACTTCATGGGTTTTAAGCCATTTTTTTGGATGTTTGGTGTTAAGTAGGTTTTCAATATCGGTCATTAGCTGCACCCGGAATTTCTCCAAGTCGTCAGCCGTTAATACCTGTATTCCCATAATATTTTAATAAAAAATTTATAGAGGTGCTCCCGATTTACAGGAGCACCCGCAATGAACTTGCGTTTATTGCCTCAATGGAGTTTGAGGTTTTAGAAGTTTTTACCGACTATGTTTTGATCGAGTTTCATCGCTCGATTGTTGCTGGTGGAGAATATTATTTTCAATCAGTCAACAGGATCGAGATGTAGTTCATTTGGTATTTCAAGAACCACGACATCTTCCGGCAATTCCATTAAATCATCCGGTGGCATGTAAAGTTCATGTGTTTCGGTATTAAAGCAAGCTAAAGCAGCTTTATATCATAAGGCCCATCTATCATGGCCAAACACCAATGAAATTTAACGAACTAAAAGGACGGAAAAGGTAATAGATTAAAAAGTCTGAAACCTAAGCTGCCAAACTGTAGATAGCGCCCAGGCTTGTTCCATGAGAACGCAGAGGAAACTTATTTTTATACTATGATCCTGTGTGGGATTTAGTTTTATAGAATGCAGCATATAGTTAGCGACAGCATGAAGTACCTTGTTGTATAGGGGGACATTTTACCGTTCCATAACTGCAAAATACACAGCAGTCACCAGCAAGTGGTTTTAAGTTTGAGTGACACATTTCACATTCATAAAAGTACTGGCAGGAATCTGTAGGCATTGTTTCTTCCTTTTTATGACCGCATTTCGGACAGGTTAGCACAGATTGTAACTGAATTTCTTTGACCATGGTATTTCTTTGAGTTTATTTAACAGCGGTAACCTGATAACCTATTTGGGCAATTTTGTTTTTCAGGCTGTCTGCTGATGTTTTTTTAGGATCGTAATTAACCGAAGTCTGCGCTTTCTCAAAGGAGGTAGACACTTTAACTACACCCGGAACTTTGGATAATACCCCATCGATATGTTTGGTACAGTCAGCACATCCCATGCCTCTAACGGTCAGTTGCACCCATTTCAAATCGCTTTGTTGAATGGTTAGTGCAGAAGATTGTTTTGGTGCACCATACAAGACTGATGAATAGTAAGGGAAGGCTATCAATATGGCGGATAACACAGTAACAATCAGTAAAAACTTTTTTGATTGCCAAAAGGAAACGGGTTTCACATCACAACAATCATTAGTTTGCGCTTTTGAGTTATACTGCCGATACCATGCAAATGCGAAGACGAGAACCGTAAAACCAATTAGGTAAGGTCTTGCGGGTTCAATCCATGAAAAAGATGAAGCTAAACCGCTAACGCCTCCTAATAGAGCAACCATCGGCGTAATACAGCACAACGATGCTGCTAAAGCAGCAAGTAAACCTGGTATCCAACTTTTATTTGTATTAGTGGTAATCATATTGATTCTGTTGTTAAAGGAGTTTGCAATAGATTAAACAAAGGCAGCAATTGACTTGTATTGCAAAGCGAGTAGAAAATGGTCTGGCCGCTTTTACGGAATTTTATAATATTGCCATCCTTAAGTTTGCGAAGATGCTGGGATATGGCAGGAATAGTCATACCCAATATGTCACTCAGGTCGCAAGGGCAAAGCTCATTTTCCTGTTGTAACAGGAAAAGTATTTTTAGTCGAACCTCATTACCTGATAGCGACAAGACTTGAGCAAGCTCAGTGAAAATAGGTTGCTTTATTTGAAGTGATGCTTTGCAGATATTAATCTGCGCTGCATCTGCAAATATTCGGCTACATATACTCATAATTGAATTAAAATACAAATATAAGTATTTAAGCAATTACTTAAATAAGATTATACCCTTTTCTTATTTAAGATATAATCTTATTTCCATGTGGCTTTATTTTTAGAGGAAACCTTATCACAATTAACCGGCAGATCGCCGGTATTTTGATTTTGCAAATTAATAAAAAATTAAACTAATCGACGGGTTTTCAATAATGCCTGTTAAAGGCCGAGTTGCGCATGTATTCATTGAACCTGCGCTGGTACTCCCGTTCTTCATTCATTCTTTTATAAAGAACATTACACCTCCAAGCACAGGCACCGCAAGCTATGAAAGCAACAGCTAAACAGGTTAATGTTTCCTTCCTTGCCTCCGCCCTTTGAGCTTCAGTCATTTCAGCCTTAGTATGCTTCCTTCCAACAGCGCCAAAAAAGGCAAACATGGAAATAATACAGGCTAATAAAATGTTACGTATGATGGCTTTCATGGCGTTAAATCAATTAATTAAAATTACTAATTAAATTAGTAACTTCCAAGTGCTTAGTTAATTTAATTCGTAAATATTATTGTTTTTACGGGCGTTCAAAACCCTATCACGAATGGTATCAAGGATGCCGGATTCAGGAATACCCTCAAAGCGGATAACCTTATTTTCTTCATCTGTACTTTTTAAGGTGAGGTACATCAGTTTGCATATTTGCAACATAAATGGCTGGGTAATAATGTAATCTTTCACCCTAAACATTTCCACCTGGTCAATGCGTTTAAAGAATATTCCCTTTGTGATCAGGATGTATTCTGCACTAACCAGATATTTATAACTACGGATGTATAGCAGCCGGTACCAGGCCACCCCGCATACTGCAAGGCTAAACAGTATAAAATAAGGAGAGAGGTACCAGGCCAGCATCAGAAACGTCAGCGCTAACAGGATAAGCGGGAATGCTTTGAAAAAGGCGAACAGCATGGCCGGCCTCAATAAAATATCATCGTTCTGCGTCATATTGTAATTGTTCTAAAAAGGTTAATGATCGAGCCGGCTTGGCGGTTCGGAAACGGGGACGTACGCCAAAAGATTCCTGGAAGGCATGAAGGGAAATTTGCTCCTGCGTAAAAATCTGCAGACACTTACCACGATAAATATGGATCTCGTTATCTTTAGATATTATCCTGAGCGATATACCTTTGATGGCAGCAGCCAATTTGATATCGGTAATATGCCCGATTATATCTTTGCCAAATACCAGGGTAATTTTGCGACTGGGATAATTCTGCATGATCCAGTCTCCTTGTTCAACATGCAGCCTGTTGCCGATAGCTACAAACGCCAGTTGCTCCAGCCGTGGAAAACGATGGCGGTTAAGCGTGATAAACGCCATCGCTTCCATAACTGAATAAGTAATGATCAGATGTGTTGCATTTGGCAGCCCGGCCACCCAAAGGTTTTGGGTGGAGGGCACGATATGATAGCCAGTACCATAGCGTTCAAACTGATCGCCATAGCTAAAGGTTAGTTCGGTTGCTGCCCCAAAAAAGGCCTGGATCTCCAAAGAAATGCCAAGCCCTGTTAAAAGGGGATTCATAGTGCTTACCGCCCTTTTCGGGATTGCGAACGCTCAAACTCGTGCGGTTTGAATCCGTGCTGGTTCTCAATATCCTTAATCGCCTGGTAATAACCGGGGCTCAATTTCGCAGCTGCTGCCGGATCACGTTTCTTATTGAACAGGGCATTCAGCCCTTTAAACACCATATAGGATAAACCACCGTCCATCAGGATGGATGCCACCAGGGCCAGTTTATTGGAACGGATGCCGTGCTTATCTGTTGCCGAATAGCTGAAGCGGGTCCCATCCGGTATCTGTACTTCCTTGCCCTTCCGGTATTGCTCCTTTTGAGCCTGGGTAAGAAATTCATTATTGACCATATCAGGAGCCAGGATTTTCTCCGTATCCGAAACAATAAACTCTTTTGTTTCCGGATCGTACTCGACCAGCATTTCCTTTTTTTGGCCATGGTTATCGAGTGCGATCCGCAGCACGCTGCCTACTTCACCCTTTTGTAATTGCAGGGCTTCATTATTGGTCAACAGGTCGGGGATTTCGGCATCGCGGTAAATCGGGTGGATCAAGAGATCTAACTGTCCCTTTTCATTTGGTTTCAGTGATATCTTTGCATTGATGGATTTAATTTTGATCGTATCCGTTTCCAGGTCATGCAATTCCATTAAGCTTGTGCGGCGACCTGAAAGCAGAGCTTTCAGGTCATCGACGTTTAACAAGAGCTGACCGCCTGAAGCCAGCCCGATAGTCTCCAGGTCCTTGACCGGGAGATCATTCTCGTGAAATGTTATCGGGTTCATGTTAACGGCCTATTTTCTGATTTTGCCCCTGTTCCTGGGATTGATCCTGTTCTTCTTCTAAAACCAGTTCCGGTTCACGGGGTTTGGTTTTTGCCTCCAGCAAAGATTTGTAAAGCCCGTATTCCGGTTTTAGAACCTTGCGGGTACCTTCGGCATCTTCTACTTTGATGCTTTTGGTTTTATAGGTTTCCAGTACCTTATAGGTGGTATCTATATAAGCGATCTCATCACCTTTATTAAATCCTATGGTTTCGGCACCCTGTTTTTGTTCCCGTTTTTGAGAAACGCCCAAAAGCAGGTTGGCTATTTTTTGTGCGTCACGGGATGCTTTTACAATTTCAAAAGGTTCGTCCTTTAGGATCTTGGCAAAGTTGTTCATGTAGGCAGCTTGCTGCCCAAAGTTATGGCCGACCTTTAATTCACCACCGATCAGGATACCGGCAATGGCGGCGCGCATTTCTTCGCGCGCATAATCAAGTGAACCAAATTTACCCTCCATCGGACGGTTAAGACGGCTTTCATGGCCACTCCAGTGCGCCAGTTGGTGAATGGCAGCCTGCAGGTATTTGGTTTCGTTCTCAAAATGTTCCGGCTCGGGCATGATGATTGCGTCGCGAACCTTGTCATAGTAAGCCTCCTGACCACCATGAATGATTACCGCTTTGCTATCATCGATCAATTTTGCGGCCCTATCGATGGGTGATAAGGTTTGGCCTTCATTTTGTTTGGCCAAAAACTCTTCCAATGGTTCGAGGTCTTTCAGCTGGCTGCCATTGAAAAGGAAAGCCTGGCCCCGCTGCGGTTTATCAAATTCTACCTTTTTGGTTTGGGTAACACCCGCATCATCCTTGATGACCTTACCCTCTGCGGTGCGGATAGCCTGAATGTCGCTGGTTTTTGGGAACTCGATCAGGGTACCGGTTTCATCCTTTTTTACCCAATTCCCTGCATAACGCGCGGCGTCAGCCGACATCCAGCGTGGGTCTTCATGGCGCTGCATACCGAGGATCAGCGCATTCATGGCGCTATAGCCTTTCCCGGTTGTCGGATTGATCGGTTTAACAAAGGCAGGCATGCCATTTTCTTTAACCGGTTTTTGAAACAGGGAGTTACCCTCTTTGATTTCAGCGATCAGCTTGTCTGAAAGCTGGATCGGCAGTGGTTTGAAATTTTTGCTCATTTTCTTGTTTTTTAAGCAGTTCGTATAAAAATTTGATTGGATTGATGTTTTTATGCCTGTAGCAAATGCTCAAGTGCAGATGCTCGCCGGTCACGTGCCCGGTAGCTCCGGTGATGCCGATAGGCTCACCGGCGGTTACGCTATCGGTGGGTATTACAAAAATTTGGCTGAGGTGACCGTATATGGATTCGACCGCGCCATGAGCCAGCCGAATGTTTATGCCCAGGCCATTATCATAGCCAGTCGATCTGACCAGACCGCTAAGGATAGCATAAACGGTATCATGGCGGGCTTTGAGATCGACACCCTCATGCATGGCGTATTTGCCGGTAAGCGGGTGGATTCGGTAACCGTATCCGGAATTTATTTTTAGATGTTTAAGGGGCAGGCAGACCAGGCAGAAGCTGATCAGTAGTTTCATCGGCTATATGATTTCGCCAATTCCTGTTTTTGAGCAGGGCTGATAGAATCCAGTACTTTTTCCTGTAAACCGGGATGATCGTTAGCGATAGCTAATGCGGAGTATAAAGCCTGGGAAGTGCCCCTGTCCTGCAAAAGCATGATCTTGTACATAGCCTTAAAGTCATCGAGTGGCATGGACGAGCCGTTGCTGGTCAGGTCATTGAAGATCTCCTGTTTATCTTTCAGCATCATGACCTGCGCAGCAGGGTAAAATGCTTCCCCGCCCGCAGGGAACCGTACGTAATTTTCTGTTTCAGACCTGGCGTAGGTTAACACGCCGATCTGGCCCCGTTTTGCTTCAGGGTCAATTTCTAAATCCGGCTTCACCAAAACGAGTGTGCCGGCTAAAGTTTGATTTTCCATGATGTTTATTGTTAAATGTTTACCTGCCAACTTTTCGTGTTGGCGTTAATTCGATGACCTCGTTCAACCGGATGGTAGCTTCGCGATGAAGTTCCGGATCGTCCTGTATGAGGATATAGGCCTTTTTCAGTTGGTCGGGCGATCCGGATTCCTGCAGCAATACCAGTGTTTGCAGATTTTGAGCTACCGGCGGCCATTGCACGGACTTGAATTTTTCCGCCAATTCCTTTAACTCTTCGGTGGTTTTCAAGACAAACAGTGTTTTAGCGCTGAAGGAATCTACCTCCTCGTCCTCAAATCCCACTCCTATTTTATCAGCCTCAAAGTCTGTAAATTTAATGAGGCCGATTTTGCCACAATGGTCAGAAGTCCAGAGTACCGGGCTGACCATGACCATTAATCCCATTGTTTCTTCCTGTTTCATGTTGATTGCTTTAAATGTTTGTTTGAATTTATAAATGGCTGTTCGTCATGTAAGGGCTTATCTTTTCAAACCCCTGGTTTGATCTATTCCAAGAAACTGGTCTAATCCAATGGTCACTGCATCACGAATGTTGCCGTTCTTTTTTACCAGTTCCATTGCGGTTCGAATATGTTTTTCCGTTCCATGATCCAGTAAGAGCGCGATGTTTTTCAAGTCTTTAAAATCATCAACTGATAGCCTGAGCGCATTTTCATGCATATAATCATAGATGTCGCCGGGTTCTTTGAAGGTGAGCAGGGCATCAGCGCCGTAAAAGCCGACTTCATGGTCGTCAAAACCCACATAAAATTCATCGGTATTGAGAATTGCGGCTGTTATAAAACCGATCTCGCCCTGTTTATTTGCCGGGTCATCTTTCAGGTCAGGGTGTACCAACAAATAGTGGGGCAACTGTATTTCGTTTGCTTCTTCTTTCATTTTCTCATGGTGGCTTTAACTGGTGTAACCGGTGCTGGCGGTTTGAATGCCAATACCATTTCCTGTATTTCCTGGCTGATATGGTTAAAGTTCTGCCGGAGTTTTTCATCGAGCTTCCCGCCGAAATCATAAAAGGATGGCAATGGCTTGTAGCCTTTTTCTTCCCGCTTGATGGCATCCATATCGAGATTGATCCGGCAATTAACAGCAGAGGTTTCAAATTGCCCGGTAAACTTTTCCTGCGCATCGGCAGCGATGACACCAACCATCTCACCGGAATTAAGCGATGCGATCTTACCTGCCGGAATTAGTGCTTCCAGTTTTTCATTCAAGGATGTAGAAGTTTTATTGCGGTCGATGGACAGGCCTTCACCGATCTGTTTGGATTTACCAAAGAGGCGCTCCAACCATTCCAACGTGTCTTTATTTCTGACCGAACCGGAAAGCACAGTACCTACTACAGCCGTTATCGTCGCAGCGGTATCTTTTCCGTATTGCTGGTTGAACTGTGGCAACTCCTGTAAACCCATCAACACGGCTACCTTATTCGACCTGGCAGTTGCTATTAGGTTTTCCACGCGGTGAACGAATAAGGTGGGTACTTCATCCACGATCAGTGCAGAAGGCAAATTGCCTTTGGTATTGATCAGCTTGGTAAGGCGGTTGATGATGATGGAATAGCAGGCCGAATTAATATTTTGGGTATTCGGGTCATTTGCCAGTACGAGCATCCCCGGATTTTCTTTTGCTGATATTTTCAGGTCAAAATCATTGCCGGAGAATACCCAATAGGTTTCCTTTGTGGCCAAACGGCTGATAAAGATCTTCAGCGTACCGATCTGCCCCTCTAACTGGTCGAACGCTTTTGCATTATAAGCGGTCATAAAAGGTGACAGCAACGAACGCAGTTCCGGCTCTGAGGTCAGGGCATTAAATATTTCCTCGTAAGAGCGGTTCAGCAAAGCCAATACATGGGGGAAGCTGGAATAGATGCCGCCTTTGTATTTGCTCATGAAATAAACACAGGATGCCAAGAAGTTAATAGCAGATTGCGTAAAGAACTGGTCGCTGCCACCGGAGCGGTCACCTTTTTTTAATGCCTCTACCAATGCCTCGGCTGTTTCCGCTGCATCGGCCAATGACTTGATATAATCCGCCCGCCAGGGGTTGATCCTGCGGCTTCTTTCAATATCGTTGAGATTGATAACATGAAAGGCAAAGCCTTTTAGTTTACCGTTCTGCTTGGCCAGAAGGTAATGGTAGTAAGCGATATGCCCAAGGTCGGGGAACTTGAAATCATACAGACATACCGCGAACTCTTTAGCGATCAACTGACGGATAAAGGGATTAACGATACTAAACGATTTACCCGAACCGGGTGTACCGATCACCATGGTGCCCCGAAATACATTGCAGATATTGATCCACCCGTTTCTTACCTTTCCCTTGTAATAAAAAAGCATGGGGATATTGACCGAATAAGGGGTATCCACCCGCTTGACCGGCTGCATGAAGCTTTCTGCTTCTGTATTCCATTTATCCTTGCCCAGGCCTGATTTGATAAACTTGGAGATGTTGTCCATAGACATGCTCACCATAAGCGCACCGGCAAAAGAGCAAATGAGGTAAAGCAGGTTATACCAGCTCGTATAGGCAAATGCTACCGGGGAGGCACGACCCGCAAATACAAGGCTGCCGAAGAATAAAAACAGACCGATGGCAAGCGGATAGATGATATGCTTTTTAGGGTCGAGGTCTGTTTTCTTTTTTGCCAGCGTACCGATGCTGACCAGGCAGATGAGGCCAAATGTGGTCAGCTTACTATAAACCAGGCCGGAATAAATGACCAGGTGGCTGATCTTATCCAGTGGCGTAAAAAAAATGCCCCAGAAAGGGGCATCGTGGTAAATAAAAATGGCAGCTTCTAATCCTATGGATATATAGATAGCGCATTGCAGAAACCCATGGAGTTTTTGCTGCTCTCTGGTTTCTTCCATAATATAATTTGATTTTTAATGGCATGAAAGGAGGGCTTCGCCGTTCTTCCATATCAGGAATGTTATAAAATAAAAAGGCCACCGGCTTTTGCGGGTGGCTTGTAGAGATCGCTCAATCAATAGTGGTTAGCGCTGGTTACGCTTTAAATACCCGTTTATAATTTTATGCACTTTAGCCCCTCCTTTGATCGGAGCAAAAACGATATTTTCCGGCCATATCGGTGCTTTTGATGCAGCAGAGATCTCATGAGGAAAAGCGGTATTATGATAAATTAGATTTATAAAGAAGCCCTTGGTTTTTTTACGGGAAGTAATCTCGTTGAAACTAATCGAGTTCCAGCAGTTATTCACTTCATAAAAGCAACTGTACTTTTTATCTACAAAAAAATACCTGCCTGCTATTTCAGCCAAAGGCAGCTTGATGTCTGATCCCACCCGCCATTGCGGATTGAGTTCATCGAGCTTTGCCGCCTCACCCGCAGGATCCAAAGCGCTAAAGGAGTGAAAGCAATAGACTTGAATGTTTTCAGGAGGTATCCCTGCAAAGGGGCCACTATAACAATTCCTGATCAACGGATCATACCATAACTCAATGTGATCTTTAAAAGAACGGGCTTCCCCCATATCTATCTTGTTTTCAGTATCTCCAACCTCAATTAGATATTGCCATTGAGCATCAACAAAAAAGGATGTTTCGCCAAGTTGGATTACCGGCCTTGACCTGGTATAGACACTAATCTGTTCCATAGTTAAAATTTAAGATGGTTAACGTTTAAAACCAGCAGGGACCAGCTCAATTGAATCATCGACATCTTCAATGGTCATTTGATCTGCCTGTACCTGTTTTTCCCTTTCAGCTATTTTTTGATTGATCTCCATATCGAGTTTCTCCACTTCCTTTTTTAAGGAAGCCAATTCATACTCCTGGTCAAAGGGCCTAAGCGACAACTCACGTACTTCAGGAATTTGTTTGTTGATACCATCCAATTCCTTTTCGTATCGCTCCGCCATGCCAACAACCCTGTTGATCGCATCCAAAAAATACCTTGCCGCGTGTTTAGGGTTATCAATATTTGGGGCACCGCCATTTTGCATATATTTAATGCCTGTTGACCGGCTCTCTGCATATAGGGAAGTAACATGAGTGATCCTGCTGGAGAAACCTTCCTCAACAGTTTGCAGCTTACGCCTGATAAAAAGATCAAAACCGTACAATACACCTAAATGAAGGTCAGGCTGGCTATAATCAGCAGGCGACCAGTTTTTATATAAACCGATCAGGTGATTACCAATAGCAACGGTATCCGCCAGTTCTATATCTTTTAATTTAAGCGGGTTCTGCTTGGCACCGTCCTCATCGAATTTCAGGACCTTCTTATAGTTCACCTCATCTTTTCGAACCAGTTCCAAAGTGGATCGGGTTTCCTGGCTTTTCTTTTCCAGGTCTTCCAGAAGGTAGCGGCTGCGGGAGACTTCCTTAAAGTGAGCACCTTTATACCCTTCCAGTTCGGCAACTTTTTTTTCAAGGCGTGTCTTTTCCAATAAGGAGGTATCGCCTGATAGAATAGCGATATACTCAGAGAAACTCATGCCGCTCTGTTCATCCATGGCCCCTTCATCCAGCGTACGCACGGACAATTCATTGTTCTTCATCTGGCTAATGAAAATCTGCTTGTTCTTCAGCAGGTTGAACTTGTAATTATCCAGTGACTGTTCTACCGCGTAAATAAAGTTCCTAACCTTATTGCCATAAAACATTTTGGCCAACCAGTTACCCTGGCGGGCACCACGGCCATCGCGTTGTTCGAGTTCAGAAGGTTTCCAGGGGATATCCAAATGGTGCATGGCAACGATGCGTTCCTGAACATTGAGACCTGTTCCGGCTTTTTCGGTGCTGCCAATCAGGATCCGAATCTCCCCGGTGTTCATTTTTTTAAAAAGCTCTTTTCGCTGTTTATCGGTTGCCCAGTTGTGTATAAAGGTGATCTGGTTAGCCGGGATGTTAAAATCGTTGATCAGCTTATCACGCAGGGCATCATAGACATTAAATTCATCGGGTTTCGGTGTGCCGATATCGCTGAAAATGATCTGCGTCCCCTTATGCGGGGTACTTTCATGATAGATCTCCGCTACGTTCCGGGCGCAAACATTAATCTTGTTGCCAGGGTGGTCACCAAATTTATCAGGGTCAATCAAACGCATGTCCACCGCCATTTTCTTGGCATAGTTGGTGGCGATCAGCATCCGGCCTTTATCCTCATCTTTCGTCAGGGGTCGCCTGCCGATAACGGTGGCATCACCTGTCTTGGCAAATTGCATCAGGCGCTTAATGAAGTCCTGCTGTTCAGGCGTTGGCTTGATATTGACCAGCGTTTCCTCTATTTCCGGCTTATCCAAATTGATGTGTTTGGCCGTTTTATAATCGGTGATCTGGTTATAAAAAAGCGCGAGTTCCGGCACTTTAATAAAGTGGCGAAAACGTTCCTTCGCCCTGATCTCATTGGTAACGGTAAATTCAAAATCTACTGTTTTGCGCGCATAGACTGCCGCCCATGCATCAAAATTGCTGATATGCTGCCTTTCCAGTTCCCGCGGCCGGAGGTATTTAAAGATCAGGTACATTTCCGTCAGGCTGTTAGAAATAGGGGTGCCGGAAAGAAAGGTCGCGCACAGGTCTGTATCAAAGCGATCCTGTAACGTACGAATGGCAAATAGCATATTCAGCGCTTTCTGACTGCCGGCCATGTTCCCCAAACCTGCAACTTTGGTATGCCTTGTGGTAAAGGTGAGGTTCTTAAACTTATGGGATTCATCAATGAACAAATGGTCGATAGCCATTTCCCGGAAATTGATACCGGTATCCTTTCGGTTTTCTATAGCATCGATCACGCCTTTTAGCTTGGCTTCCAGGTTTTCCTTCCTGATCTCTAAGCCTTTCAGCTTCTCTTTGGTGATCTCTTCACCCTGGTCCTGTAGGGCCAGTAGATCAAGTTCCGTATTGTCTAGCTCGATCTCTAAGATCTGCCGCTGAATTTCCGGGTCCTGCGGAATTTTGCCAAACTGGTCGTGGGTTAAAATGATGCAGTCCCAGTTGTTGTTTTTGATCTCGTGAAAAATGCGTTTCCTTTTTGCCGGCTCAAAATCATTTTCGCCCGGAGCCAATATTTTGGCTTTTGGATAAGCCAGCCGAAACGTATCCGTGATCTGCTGTACATTGGCCTTTAAAGCCAATATCATCGGTTTATGTACGATCCCCAACCGTTTCATTTCCATGGCGGCGATGATCATGGCAAGGGTCTTACCGAGCCCAACTTCATGGTCGATCAACCCACCATTATTTTGAATGACCCGCCAGGCCGCATTTCGCTGTGAGGGATAAAGGTCTAAGATCTTTAAAGCTTTAAAATCAAGACCCGGAAAGGTCAGGTGGCTGCCATCATACTCACGCAGCGCGTAACAGTTGTACGTGTCATTATATAACTTCTCTAAGTACTTCTTGTCCTTGTTTGGCAGTTCGAGCAACCAAAGCAGGTAGCGTGCCCTGATGTTATCAACTTTCCTGTGCGCATTTTGTATGGCTTCGGTGTCCGGTACCCGTACCACTTTACCAAACTGTTCCACCGGGTAGGTAAAATGAGGATTGGTGTTAAGAAGTGCATATTCCAGTAAAGTCCGGCCGGTGACCTTGTTGCTTTCCTTCGGGGTGACCGAAAACTCTTCATTGGTGATCGTATTGCCTTTTTTGGCATAGCTGACCTTATAGTCGTCAATGGATGCCAGGTAAGTTATTTTAGTATCCAGTTTAAACAGATCGGTTGCAAAACGCTGGTAATACGCTACCGGCACCCAGCGTTCCCCAAGGTTAAAATCAAGCCTCTCAAAGGGTATGCGTTCAGGCTGTACACGCCGGATAGCTGCCAGGCTTCTTGCAAACTGAAGATTTTGCGGTTCTTCCCCGGCCAGCCTTTCTGCCGCCTGAAGTTTTTGAATCACGTTACCGGAAAGGTAATTATCGGTTGTTTCCCAGTTCAGTGTTTCCGGGTTTTGCAGGATCTGCTTATCCAGTTGCAGGATGATCTCATCGTCTGTTAATCCGGTGATCTGCCCGATGATAGTCAGATCAACACGGCCCGTGTCGTTCAGGCAACGTGCCAGTGCTTCGGTGGGATCATCTGTTTTCAGCATTTCCTTTTGCTGGAACAGCGGTCCGTAAAATATATCGGAGCGAACAAATTTGTCACCCTCTCGGATTTCGAGGGAGGACAGCATTTTAAAACCTAATGCCGCATCATTTAAGATACGGTTCCTGTTGGCATTTTTATTCAGTTCACCATATTTGGCAACGAAATTCTCATAATAAAAATTGAGTGATTTACGCAGTTCGGGGAACTGGATCTCATGCTCATTTTCATAACCGGATAATTCAAGGTATATATCCCGCAGGGCCAGGTAATCCTCATAAAAAGGCAATTCGGGCTGCGGATCAAGCGCGTCGAATTTGGCCTCAAAATTATGAGGTTCGCCGATCAGGCCAAGCTTGCCACCAAAAATGACCAGGGAGTCCTTAACATAAAATGGCTTCAGGTCTGTAAATGCTTTTGGCTTGTCAGGTTGTAATTTAAAAGCCGGTTCCAGGCTGGTATCGCCTTCATAGCGGTAATCATGTCCAAAATGTTTTAGTTTAACCGATAGCGCATCCAGTTCCTGTCCAAGGGTAACACCTGTCATCCATTTTCCGGTAAAAGAGATCTCGGATAAGTTGCTGTACAGTTTATAGGCATACCTGTTATTTGATTTGGCACGGGCGGTCAATAACACAATGCTGTCATGCAGGGGTTTGGCAGTTGTTCGTAAAACGCTGATCTGCCGTACGGAACCTGCATCCACAAATTGCTTGTCCAAATCATCAAGGTAGGCCAATGCTTTGTTATCCTGATCAGTTTGAACAGGCGTGTCGAACAAGCCTAACTGGCCAAAACTCAGCTCTTTTTTATCGGCTGATTTTGGCGGTTGTGGTACCGGTAAAAAGGTAAACTGTTTAAGCTGCGTTGCCTTATTGTCAAAGGAAATGGCTTCCCATTTGGTATAGTTAAAATTGGTAAACCCGGCAACCAGCAACTCCTGAAGTGAAGGTACGATATCCATCATGTCGCCATTTTGCCAGGCAACGCGTGAAGCCTTGCCGCGTGCATTGGTTCCCTCAATAATTTCGTCTGCGAATACCAGTTCATTTTTATCCGCTAACCAGGCGTTCAAGTGATATTTACCAAAAGAATTTTCCACTTCTATGGTATCGATCAGCAGGCTTTCTGCTTCGGTAAGTGTTTCCTTAAGATCATTTTTCTGAACCAGGATCAGGTGCATGCCAACTTCGACGTTTGCATTTTCCTTCATCAGGTTGGTCGGCAGCACAGCCACACTTAACAGGTCAGCGGAGGTAAACAGGTATTTACGCGCCGTTTCATTAGATGGGTTATTGAGGAATGCCTCTGTAACGATATAGGCTAAAATACCACCATCCCTGATCTTGTCCAACCCCTTGGCGAAGAAGTAGGTATGCACTTTTGAAGAAATTCCGCTTTTGTTATAGGCCGGGTCGTGGACCGCGATCTTACCAAAAGGGATATTGCTGATAACCACATCTGATTGCGCTTTTTCTGTCGCGGCGGTTTCTTCCAGTTTTTTGATCTGAACATCCACGGGTACCGGAGAAACCGAACATAAGGCGGAAAGTATCTTACCCGTCAGGATATCTTTTTCCACCGCGTTGACCTGCTCCAATCCTTCAAATGCGGCCACAGCTTCCTCTATAAATACGCCGGCCCCAGCACTTGGCTCATATAATCGTTTGGGTAAAATACGGGCCTCCTTCATGGCAGCATAGATTGCCCTGGGGATATAATCGGGGGTATAATAAGCCGTTTGTGAACTGCTTTTCAAGGCATCTATCGTTGCCTTATAATCCTTTGATGGTAGTTTCTCCTGCAAGAGGCCATGCAGTTCCATCACTTGTGGGTAGAGCTTGAGATCAGACTTTGATGCTCCCAAATTCTCCCAGGTCCAAATGTCCCCGGGTGGAAACAGTACTGCTTTTAAACCGCCAAAACCGGCATATTTCTTCAGGGCGGCTAATTCTGTTTCGGTGAGCTGCTGGCCAGTAAAGTCCAGCGCGATGCGGATGGCCGAAATATTATCTACCATCTTCCTTACCGGATTAAATGCCATACTAAACCTCCTGTAAATAATTTGCTATGGTGCCGATCACTTCATATTTTAAAAAGCGGTCGTCCTCGTCCAGGCCCTTGATAAGCGGGTCGCAGAGTTCGAGGATATTCGTAAGCTCGTAGTGGAGAATCCCGTGGTTGGAGAAGCGCAGGTAGGCCCTGAAAAATTCTTCTTCCAACACAAGCTTTACGTAATCGTAGGCTATGGAATCAGTCATGATAATGGTAATAGGATTAGTTTGGGAGCGTATCCGCATCCAGTATGTCCTGGTAGGAAATACTCAGGGTAACGATACGGCCGGAAAGCTGCTTTTCGCTTAGCTCTGCATGCAATACCTTGATACCGGGAAAGGACATCTTTTTAAATACAAAGATGTTCCTGTAATTTTTGGCAAAGGTTGGCGGGCTTAGCAGTACAAAAACGGGTTTAACTTCAACCGACTGGTTATTGGCCGCTTTGGTAACTTTCTTGTCATCCACCTTAAACCGGAAATCAGCAATGTCATATTTCAGGTTGGTTTTATTGCGATAGCTGATATCAAGAAAAATATAGTCCCCAACCGTGTAAACATGGTTTAATTGACCTTTTATACCAAAGGCTTTCACCTTTTCCATGCGTTTATCGGGGCTTTTGGCGATGAGGCTTAGGGCTAAACCTTTCAGCTGGTTCTGAGACAGGCCGATACCGGAAATATCCAGCGGGTGCATATCATCAGGAACAATATCGATCTCCGTCGGTACGCCCGGATAGCCGGGTAAAAGGCGGTATTGTGCAATAAATTTTTCACCGGCAACAGTAACCACGGATCCTAAATAGGTTTTGAGGGAATCCCGCAGTTTTAAACGCAATACGTTTTTGAGTGGCAGATCGCCAATGAGGTCCTTGGTGGAAATATCCACATATTGTATAGGCTCAGGCGAGACAAAATGTATGGTGAGGTTTTCCGGCAGGTAAACTACGGGCAGTTTTTCCTGGGCATATAGAGATGGGGCGCAGAGCACCAATAGGTAGCATAAGATCTTTTTCATGTTTGTTAGTTTTTAATTATCCAGAACCGGCAGTGCTTAGCGCTGCGTTTTAATAGGATTTTGGGAGGCGTTTATTTTTTATCATCGCTCAGAATAGCTTCGCCGCTTTGAGCGTTTTGCAAAGCATCCGGGTCGATTAAATAGAGGTATGAATTGTATTTAAGCTTCGCCTTGTTTTTGCGGATGAGGTCTGCAATGGCAGATGAGGTTGATTGAAAGACCTTGCTTAGCGAGCTCATGATAAACTGGCTATTCCCAGAACTGCCGTCTATGGTTACACCCTGCATGGAGTTGCTCCCCAGGTCTTTCGTGAAATCGCGGAATGCGGATGACGGCACATACAGGCCGGGCAAACCGTCCATATCATAGATATCCAGCTTAACCGGAAGGATTTTCCCATCATATAAAATGGAAGAAATGGTCAGCGTAACGCGCTGTTCGGTGAAACCATTGATCTGTGCGAAAAGGTAAGTGCCTTTTTTGACCAGGTTATTACCTGCCTTAATATCTTCCAATAGTTTCAACCGTAAGCGTGAACCTGCATACCCGGTCACGTTTTCATCGATCACCGCGCTTATAAAGGCGGGGTCCTTTTCCGGCAAAACGGTGTTAAAGTCTGCGGAAACCGCATCAGCCTTTGCAACCGAAAGCTTTATTTGGTTTTGCCTGGCCTTAGCTATCATATCAGCAGCCTGTTTTTTCTTTAGCTCATCCTTGTAAGCGGGGTCATTCTGTTTATTGATGCTATCCATAATGGCCATTTGCGCCCTGAAAACATCCATTGGGTCTTTTTCCTTGACAACTGCGGCGACCGGATGTGAAGGATTGGCCAGTCTTCTGTTCATGGACTCAATCGCTTTGGCCACCTGCCGGTCCTGGGATAAGCCTGTTAGCGGTTCCTGCTTGTTATTGGTATGATTTCCTGTACCAAATTTCAACCTCATGGCTTGCTGAATGGAATCAAGCTTATTCTTTTGCTGTTCCGAATAATCGTTGTTAAAGGCGGGGTTACTGGAATTTTCGCGGGGGATCACATTTACGGCTGTCAGGCCATCGGCCTCTTTGTAGGTACTGCGATAAGCATCGAGTTTATCCGCTAACTGCTTTTTGCGCACATCAGCCGAAACCTGGCCTACAGACCCGTTCAGCCCTATGGTTTCTTTAACGGTGGCCTTTGGTTTTGAAAAACCACTGCTCCAGACATAAAAGAAAAGGCACAAAAAGGGTAAAAAGACGAGCGGCAGCACATATTTGGGCTGCTTAAAATCAATTTTCATAAGTTCTATTTTAGTGATTGGTGAATTTTGGACAGGCGGGAAAGAGCGCTATCCAGTAAGGTACTATCATGGGCAGAAAGCTGGCTTTTAGCGGTCAGGCTATCCACCAGCTTTTTAAGGTTCATGGTTTCGCGGATATTCCCGGTGGCCTGTAAGATCTGGCTAAATCCATCCTCCACAGGGTTGACTTTTTTAACTACAGCTACCCCGGTTTTATCGGGTTTCCGAAAGACGGTAAATGACAACACAAATGATAAAGCCAAAAGGAAGATCATGCAGCCCCAAAAAAACTTTGGATAGGCAGCCACCAGCCTTTTGGCCGCGTTCCCGGCAATCGCAAAATAAGTGCCAAATTCCTTATGTATTTCGCTGTACAGGGTATCCCTGGGATCCCTGTTAGAATGTATTCTTTTCCACATCTTGCAGGTCTTTATTTTCAAGGGTTTTCCAGTTCAGGATCAGTACGCCGTGCGGGTTGTTATCACTGCGCGGGATATCTTTCAGGTAACCTTCGGTGATCAGGGAGCGAACAACCGTAGAGCTTCGGCGGTCAATTTTGAGTTTACCGTAATAGCGAAAATAGTGTTTGGGCATATCCACCGAGATGGAATCCGTCTGTAGGGTCAGTACAGAGCTGGAAGAAAGGATCGAGTTGAAAAACCCATTCTCCTTCAGGTTATTATACTGCTGCATCCCCGATTCATCTACGAGGTACATGGCCTTTTTCATTTGGTACTCCATATAATTATCATCCGGCGTTAAGGAAAAGAAAAGGGAATGAAAAAGGTCAACATCTGCCCTGTATTCAGCAGGGCGGTTCATCTGTACATCAGTTTGTTTGGCCAGAATGGGGATATTATTATCCAGGATATAAATGCTTTTTTGTGCATTTGAAACCATCTTATATGCATAAAGGCAATTCATGCCGACGATGGCCAGCGAGGTAAGCAGGCTGCCGGCCGCGATGAATGTCGCCAGCCTGATTTTGGCTTCAATATTTTTGATGATCATGATTATTGGCGTTAAATAAAAAAGGCCGGCCCGCAATCGCGGGTCAGCCTGACATTAAAGGGAAAAGGAAAACAAGAAGATCTTAGAAGAAACTGCCCGTGGCCTTGCGGGCCATACTCGCAACGGTTCCGGCACTACGGCCAAAAGTAGAGGTGGCCGAACTGATACCGGAGGTGGAGATGATCCACGTTGAGATACTGGGAACGGTGAACATACAAATTGCGCCGATCAGGAAAACAATGATCACCGTTCCAAATGAAAGGATGCCGTTTCCGGCAAACCATGCCATTTTTTCCAGGTTGGCACTCATCCCGTTTTCGCCCACAAGCTCTTTGTATTTACTGATCTCCGAGGTCAGTGCATATTCCTGCATCAGGCCCGTCAGGTACATGATCAGATAGCCGATGCCGCTGTATAAGTTGACAGAAATAAAACGGGCGATCCAGGTGCTGAAACTATCGCGGAAGGCCGGCAGGATGCTTACGGCGACTGCAAAAGGGCCCAGAATAATCAGGATAGAGGAGTAAATAATTTGTATCATAAAGATGATATAAACTGCCAAACGCAAGATCCATATCCCCAGCAATTCCAGCAATTGCGTAAAGAGCAATTGCATTCCCACAGTAAGCCGGTTCTTTAATTCCAATAAGGGTGAGACCACGCTGCTGATACCTTCTTTTACCGTGCTGGTTACGGAATCCCATGCTTGTCCGTACCAGGTATCGCTTTCCTTTTCCGCCACCTCCGTTTGTGCCTGGTAAGTATAAAGCGAGTTGGCAACGGCCAGCATCAGGCTGGAGCGGTTTAACCTTAAGTTATTGACGATCGTCTGTTCACTGTTAAACATCTGCTCCGTTTGATTGGTTACCAAATCGGTTGGGAAGGCGATCATTTTAACGAATGGGCCCCACCACAAAATTACCATGGCCAAACCAAAGGGCCGCATTAATGGCATGATCTCCAATTGCTTGTCACCAACCATCATTTCATAGGACTTGATCGCAAAAAAAATGATCATAAAAATAGCGGCAAGCGCTTTAGCATCGGTAATAAAGAGGTCAAAATGTGTCCATATGGAATCTTTCAGGCCTTTTAAAAACACCATGACACCGGCCTCGTAAACTCCGTCACCCTGTAGGAATTGCAGTGTTTTGGTATTATCCGGATTTGGGTTGGATTGGGCGAACAAAATTGTTGTACAGAGACAGAGCAGAATAGCTAAGGATAATTTCTTTTTCATTGCAGGTGTTGTAAAACTTGTTTGGCGATCTGGATGTCCGTTTGCGGCGTCCAGTTGCTGACTACCACCTGACCAGCTTGTAGCTTTTGCTGCTGTGCGGCCATATTTATGGTGGTTTGCGCGGATGAAGTACGAATGGCCCAGACGCCGGCAAGCCTGCGGTATTCCATCAGGTACCGGTGATAAGCCAGGATGCGTGCGCCACGATCCATAGTGGTTGAATGTGCGGCATCGACCCGTTCTTTCAGCATATCCAGTTCATTTTTGTACCAGCCATATAAACCTTCAGCAACCAATTTAGTACTGACCTGCGGGGAAAGGCCGGCTAAAATGGAAGCCATTGAATTATTCAGCACAGGTTTCAATTCATTTTTGTAGTACAATTGCCATAAGGGATCGACATCCGAAACAAGGCCGGTTTGATTGGCAATTTCAGATAAGGCCGTATTCCGCACAGTATCGGATTGAAGTTTATATTTATTATCCGTGGTATTCATGACCCCGACCAATGCCAGGCGCTGGGTTTGCGGGCCGGTAGCACTGAGGGGACGCAAATCCTTTTTATGATAACTCGGATGAAACAAGCCCCAGGTCAGCCAGTAATATGGGTTGAGACTGAGAAAGCCTGCCTTAGGTTCAAATTTATTTTTGTCCCATTGCAGGTAAACCATGCGTTCCTGCTGGTAGCGAACGGCCTTATCCTGCGCGGGCACCTGCCCGGAACAATGCTGTATCAGGGAAAAAAGTATAAATGGTAATGGTATTAAGAAGTTTTTCATGATTCTTTATGATTTTAAATCGTACTCAGGAATTCATCCGGCTATCCCGAATGGATAATTATTGCCTTAAGTATTTTGCGTTTTGAATGATCTGATCAACGATCCGGATATCCTGACTGATGAAATTGGCAAATGGATTTAAAGAAGCTATAACACCCCGTTCCTTTGCCCAATACATGGCTTTCCAGGTACCATAGGCTAAGCCATCCAATATTTGCAGCTGGGTGATCACCTTGCGTAATAACTGGTCACGGGCGTTATAGTCGGCGAGTACGTTATTGCCCTCCTTGAGCACATAACCCGAAACATCCGTCACCAAAGCCAAAGACCTCGTTCGCATTTCAGCGGCCATGTTCCCGGCAAATACCAACAGATAGGGTTCGCTTCTTGCCATTGCCAATGCCTGGTTGATATAACCGGTCATATCAGCAATGATCACTGCAATGTTTTTAACGGCAAGTCCATCCTTTAAAGCGGAATTAACATTGGAAAGCCCTTGATAGATCATGGTTTGGGCCAGTACTACGGAACCAACATTGGTATTCAGATCGTTGATATTATTATTGATCTTTCCGAGATACTGGTCATGGGTAACCTCTGCGCCACTTCTGACCGATGCATTTTGGGTAACTGCAACAAGGTGCTGATAGTCGATCACGTATTCCTGGGCCTGTACCCATTGAAAACACAGAAGCAGCAAGCCGGTTATACATAAGTTTTTCATTTCAGGTATTTGGCATTTTGAATGATCTCGCGGCCAATAGACTTATCGGCGTCAATGAAATTCTGAAAAGGGTTTGCGGCCCTTAACAGGGAGGCGATACTGGAATACTGCATCATATTGAGCATATTGCCTGACAAGTCCTGGATATTGCTTAGTTCGGCGATCACATAATCAAAGAGCATCTTTCGGTCGGCAGCTTTCATTTGGTTTACATCGCCAAGCGCCAGGGTGAGCCCGGTCACGTAGGCAACCAGGCTCCTTGCCTGGCTGGTAAATTGAAGGGCCGATTGATAACCGATAGCAATTAAAGCAGGGTTTTGCTGAACTAAGCGGATGATCTGCGCCTGGTTGTTAATGATGCGGCTTACCATTGGTGTTGCATAAATACCGATGTCCGCGATATTTATTGCGGTGCCGAGTGTATTATACCGCTGTTGCAAAGTGCGGTACATGTTTTTCGTTTTCGTTAATAAGGTAAGGTTGGCCTGCTCATTTGCAGTAGCAATCGCCTGTTGATTTTTGGCCTTTACCTGCAGTTTGTTTTCGGATTCAGATTCATCAACTAACTGGTGCAGGGCGGGAATGTTCAGTATTTTATGCTGCGCAAAGGAGGTTGTTGCACCTATAAGCAATAGGGTAATTAATAGCTTTACAGTCTTCATGATATTATTTGATTTTTTCATCATTTTGATGAAATACCGTCCAGCCGGGCCTGTCGGTATATCCGTAAACCTGAAGCTTGCTTGCCCAGGGAAATTCCTCCTCCAATAGTTCGTAGGCGCTTTCAGGCTTTTCAGACCGGGACCTGACCGTTCCGGGGAAATGTGAATCCGCCATTTTGGTATAATGATCAGACAGTTTTGGCATATTCCCTTTATGATAGACCTGGAGGAATTCAACGGTCTTTTTATCGCTGCCCATTTTCCATTTCGGCCTTACCCACATAAATGAGCCATGGGAAGTATAACCCTGGCGGGCCATATACTCCCTGTAGTCCGAAGTGAATTTCCCCGGCACCCAAACAAAGACTAAATGATCTCCCCGTGTGGAATTCCTGAGTATTTGCTGAATGAATTCAAAGGCCTTAATAGATCTGTTCAATTTCGGAGGTATGTTATCGGGAAGGATGATACTCCGTGTTCTGAAACGATTAAAATGTTTCCATGGCGGGCAAACCATGATGAGATCGAAATTCATGGTTTAAGGTATTTAGCGTTGGATAATACGTCATTGGCGATCCGCACATCCTGGTTCTGCCATTCCGACCAGGGGTTCAATGACCGAAATATGCCGTTGATCTTAGCCCAGTACATGGCCCTGTCCATACCATAGGCGATACCGCGCAGGATGCGCATTTCATCAGCGATGTGGTTAAGCATTTTGCCGCGCTCGCCGGAATCCATCAGATTATTGCCACCTTTAAGAACAAAGGCGCTGACATCTGCAGCAAGGATGGTTGCCCGCGCTTTAAAATCACGGGCACCCTGTTCGGCAAAAAGCAATAAAACCGGGTCGGATTTCGCCAACATGACAGAGGACTCCACATCCTTAATAATGTCAGTACCGCATTCAGCGATCTCTTTAATAGTGGCCAGGTTATTAATGACCGAGGCTACCTGGCTCAGCCCCTGATAGATCCTATTTTGCAGGTCGTTAACGATCACCAACTGACCGGTTACGGCCAGCTGGCCTTTCTGGATGAGGTCAAGTTTGTTATTGGTCGTATTCAGCTGCCCGTTGATCACACCCGCATTTACGGCGATGGCAGCGGATACGGCAGGGTCAATCGTCAGGGTCTGCGCATAGGCATTGCAAATACCCAGGCAAAGGATAATAGCTAATATTGATTTTTTAAAAAGGTTAATTTTCATGGCTGCTGTTTTTGGTTAACCTGTGAGATGAAAGCAGGTAAAGATTTCCCGCTTTCTTTGAAATCGCTGATAAAGGCATCAAGGCCATCAGGATAAGAGCCGAATCGGCTGGTGTAGCTTTCCACGGCTGACTTTTCCGGTTTTTCTGTCGTATAGGTCAGGTATTGCTGCAAGGACACTTCTACGCCGTAAACCTCCCCGACAGCGCCACGCCGGATATAGACTTCTTTAAACCGGCCACGATTTTCTGTATTGTCAAGCTGGTTAATGGTAAATATCTTCCGCCTTTCGGTTTCATTGATAGAAAGCAAGGCAGCGATATCATTGTAATTATCCTTGAACTTCGTTTGGTCCAGCAGGCAGATGGTATCGGAATTATTGATGATACTATCCTTTACTACCGCATTTCCGATAATGTCCCCAAGTTCCTGGGTAACGACAATGGCCTCGCCCCAAAATTTCCGGACAGTTTTATAGAGGTACAGGAGGTAGCCTGCCATAAGCGGGCTGGCGATGGCCTTCCATGCTTCTTCGACCACCAAAGCTTTGCGCCTGTTCGACCGGTACCGCATTTTCTGGATGAACACATCCATAATCGATAACGTGACGAGTGGAAAGAGGGTCTTGTTCTCCTTGATCGAATCAATTTCATATACAATGAATCGCTCGGTAAACAGTGATTTATCGGTGTCCTCATTCAGTAACCGGGCAAACTCGCCGCCTTTGTAAAACTTTTTAAGGACATATTTAAACTCGTCAAAATCAAAAACGATCTTTTCTTCGGTTTTGATTTCAGGGACCTTTGTTAAGGCGAAGTCATAAAAGGTATTGAAGCTTAAATCGCCATTATCAGTAAAGAACTGGCTGTAATAAGCTGATATCACGTTGGCGATCACATCGCGTTCCACCGGGCTTAAATTTCCTTCTGCTCCTTTCCAGGTTACCCCGATCAGGGTACAGAGAAAATCTTTCTTTTCTATGTTGTATTCCGCCTCGGTGATACGAAACGGGTTCATGGTTATTGGGTTTTTATCTGTATAGGTGATATATTTCCCTTTATAATAGGCACACAAGCCCGAGTAAGAGTGGCCGGTATCCACGATGACCATATCCATATTATAGAGCATGTACTGCTCTATAAGGGCATTCATAAAGAAGCTTTTGCCGGAACCGCTCGGCCCAAGTACAAATTTGTTGCGGTTGTTGATGCGTCCAGTACGCATGGGCAGATCGGCTGGGTCCATCCCTACGGGGATACCCTGGCGGTCTGTAAACCTTAACAGGAAATCAGAAGGTTCATCCCTCGGCAGTGATTCCTTAAAGAAAAAGCAAACGGCTGCATCGCAGGTGGTAAGAAACCAATCATATTCCTTTAACTCTACGCTGTTTCCCGGCAGCGCGGTGCGAAATAGTTCTAGCTGGTTATAGGCATTTTTGCTGGGGATGATCCCTAATTGAAAAAGAGAACTTTCAATGAAATTTACCGCCTTTTGAATGGCAGTAATCGGTGCGGCCACCAGGATATTAAAATGGCAATTGACCAGCAATTGGCTTTCGCGGGCGACATCATTCAGCAGCAGGTCGATATCCTCCACGCATAATTGATTGGCGGGATCGGGTATACCGGCATGTCTTTTCTTTTTTTGCTCCAGCTTACGGAGGGTCGTTACCTGGTTTGGTATTTCGATAACCTGGTTATAAACGATCACATCCACACCGGGCACCTTAAAGAGAAAAGACATGAAATCCACGGGAAAGCCGCGCATGCTTTCCTTATCGTTTAATTCAATATGAGATGATACATCGGGCGGCAGATCAATGCTGTCAATGTTAACCAGGCTGATGCAGCGGACCGATCTTTCGCCCATCCTGATCTCCGTTTCCGAGGGGGCAAGATTATCAAGGACAATATTGGGGCTGCCAAAGTCCATGCTCAGCACCTGCAAAACCAATTGGTTTAATTGCCCTTCGTTGAGCGCATTGGCGGAGGGCAGCACATCCAGTACTTTTCCAATGGCCTGCCTGAAGTCCCGCAGTACACGGCCATCATAAACATAAAACGCGCCTTTTTTTACTTGGCGCGTGATGGTTAAATAAGTGGCGACCTGCATACATTCCCGCCCGTTAAAATGAGCGTTGTACTGTTTTTGCAGGTATTCCGTGGCAGGCGGGCCTTTATAAGGAGACCGGCTGATGATATCCTGCTTTTGCAGCAGGTAACCATCGCCTAATATTTTGACGAAATTAATAAGCAGGTGGTGAAATTCCTCGTAACCTGCCGGATAAGCGGAGTAACGGATAACGGGGTTTACCAGTTGGATGACAACAGAACATTCGCCGTTAAGGCCAATGAGCAAATCGTATTCCCCGCCTTTATCCACCCCCGCATAGGGGATGTTAAACAAGCTTTTTACGGCCATAATGATTAAGGATGTAAGTGTTTGAGGTACGGCTTTTGGAATGAAGGCCGCCTTTTTGTTTGCTGGCGGTAAAGAGTAGTCCGCCGACAACAAACCCGATCAGTACCATGGCGCCGAGCCACATATTGACCAGTGACATGGTTAAAGCCCCAAAAACAAGCCCGGTTAGCAGGGAGGCGATTCCCCAATAAATGAACTTGCCTTTGAAGCCCTTGAATATAAGGGGCCGTTGCAGCCCCTTATAAACAGGATACTTCCTGGCCATGATTACAAGCCGAAGAAAGCTTTGATCACCAAAGCAGAAACCACGAGGAAGACACAACTGCCACCCCATCCCATCAACTCTTTGTTGATATCCTGGTCACCCGAATTCCACTTGGAATAAACGCGGATGGCACCAACGATACCAACGATACCGCCGATCACCAAAGTAATATTGGTTACGGGGGCTACGTAGGTTTTAAGGGTAGTTGTTGCAGTGTTCAGTCCGTTAACACCGCTTTGTGCGAACACGGGAATGGACAGGGCCAGCAATACGGCTGAAGCCCATAACTTTTTTGTTTTTGAAAACATTTAAGTGGAGAAAAAATAAAGGCGGAGATCTTTTAGAGCCAGCGGGGAAGCAGGCCGGTTATGCTAAAAAGAGCGTTCAGATCACGAACAACGCCCCGGTTATTTCACCCAAGAGATGGCAGAATAAAGGCTGCCGATTAAATCCAAGAAGGATTTAAAATTGAAGAATTAAGGACAGGAATCTTTTAGTGCTTCGCGGGATGAAGCATTTGGAAAAACAGGCATTCAAATTCCGAACAATGCCCGCAAAAAAGGACCCGACAGGATCATAAAGAAAGATGCAAAAAACCAGGCGGCAACGGCCGAATCTATCCGGTCCTTACCCATCTGCCAGTTATGGTAAATTCTGAGCCCGCCTAACAGGCCGAATAAACAGGCGAGGACCAAACAAAAATCAACGGCAGAAAAAAAGGATGATGATAGATCTTGTTTAGCCTGCTGCATCTCTGCGATGCCGGGTTGAGCGAATGCCGCTGCTTTGAAAAAACAGCAACATGCTAACAGGAAAAATTTCATTCATTAGAAGCTAACGGATTTGATGTACTCGACCGATTCCTCTCGGGCGAGATTGAAAAGCTGTTTAAGGCTCACACCACCGGAAAAAGCAATAGAAGATTCCTTACCGGAACCTGTTATTTCTTCCACAAGTGATTTTACAGGGTGGATATCCTCGACAAAAGTAAGTTCATGTTTATCGTTGGCGGTTCCACCGCGGTTTGAACGCAGAAAATCCCAGAATATCAGGGCCGCGTAATAGCTGGTATAGATGCCAAGCATCCAAAGAGCGAATTTAATCCAGGTCATAGTGTTGTATTTTGTAAGTATTGTTTGATGATGGTTTTGAGTTCGGGATTGGACTCAAACAGGTATTTAACCGCGAATGCGACAAATTTGGTAATATCAGTACCCGTAGCCACTTTAAACTTGTTCAGCAAATCCACTGTCTGCGGATCAAACCGAACGTGCACCATTTGGGTATGATTACTGTTATCATAGGCATACAACGATCTGGCTATAGTATTATGTTTGAGAACCGTACCCGTCCCACTTTTTCTTTCTATAGCCAGTTCTACAGGGGAGGGCTGATCACTTGCAGGCGGCTCTTCGTTCGATTTCGCCGCCGGTTGCTTTTGTTGTCTGCGGTCACAAAGGACGACTATTGTGTAATAGGCTGCGTAGGTACAAAACAATCCGAGTAAAAATTTCAATCGTGTCATAAGTATGATTTTTGAATAAATTGTTTAATGATCGTTTTTAATTCGGGATGCGCCCCGATAAACTGCCTGACGGCATAAGCAACGAATTTGGTAGCGTCCACACCAGTTGCTATTTTAAACTGGTTCAGGAAATCTACCGTTTGCTGATCAAACCGAAAATGTACCATCGTTTTATGGTCGCTATTATCGTATTCGGTCAGCACCTGAAGTATTGGCGCACCCTCCGAATTATTCTTCAGCAGCTTTTCAGTTTTGACAGCTTTTTTTCCGGTACTTTTCGGTTTACTGCCTTCTTGTTTTTCACTGGGCTTAACCATTTGCTCACGCAACTGGTCGGCTAATGATTTCATTTTTTCCATAGGCGATCGGCAAATATGTCTTCAAAAACAGGAGTGATAATCCCATAGAGGGACAGCGGCGTCTGGAAGGTGGTAATCCTTTGAAAATCGATACGATCCGGAATGGCCTTAGTGATCTTGCCGAATTTGGAGAGCTGTTCGTTCACCTCGCTCATAATCTCAAACTTTACATTGGCTTTGATGCGGTTTGGAATAAACACCACCTCTACATTGGGATTAACCTTTTTAAGGACGACTGAGAAAAGCACTGTTGACTCAAAGGTGAACTCATCATAAGCAAAGGGGCAGATGACCAGATCAGCGGATTTAAAAACCGGTATCAGGCCGTCATCGTCCAGCTTGCCGGGCAGATCTATTAAAATTGCGTCTTTCTTATTTTTTGTCAGAACAGGAATTAAAGGGGGAAAGCTTTCCAGGTTAGCCGGTAACACATCATACGGCTCCTCGTTTTCCAACACCTTTGCCTTTTCAAATTTCTGCGATATGGATTGTTGATAGTCCATATCTATAATAGTAACCGGCCAGTCTTTAGCCAGGCTCAGGTAGTTTCCTGATAAGACAGTAAGCGTACTTTTTCCTACGCCGCCTTTTTGATTGCCGAATAAACAGATCATAAGTTTTCAATGGAGTAATAATTTTTATGGCCTAACCGCTTAACGGGTATTGGTCCGGGCCTTCTTTTGTCTCCGGCGCTTCATGCCAAGCACTTGCTGATCATCTACATCGTCGGCAATCATAATAGGTTGAATGTGAATCGGCTCCGGGGAATATTCAGAATAATAGGTTATGGCATTCTCGTTTAAATAATCATGCAGGTCAATTGTTGGCGGATAATTTAATTGTTCAATGTTGATTTTGTCGTTCAACAGCATTTTAAGATGGAGTATTTCACTTCCTTTAAAAACCTGTTTGGTGCTATGGTCGATGACCGTATAGCCGTAGGGCACTTTTCCTTCAGGTGAGTGAAATACAAGATCAAGCCCGTAAAGCGATTTCATCTGCCCGACAAAGTCAGCGTTACTTTTGTGATTATTAAACAATGCTTTGAGGTCAGCTATTCTTGCTTTGTCGGGCTTATAGGATTGTATGCCCTTTTGAAGCTTTTGCTCGTCCAGGTAATCCCGGCCAAGAAAACCCTGATTTTCCAGGATCAGATAGAATTGTGCTTTTGTACTAAACCGGTATTGAAGGGCGAAATCGTAGCCCAATACCTTGTTGATATTCCGGACAGCCCGTATCTGTTCGTAATCCCGGTCGATCTGTTTTCCGTCCTTACCCACGCGCGAACTCACAATATGAACGTGGTTATTATCTGTGTCTTTATGAAAGACAATAAGATATGGCTGGTCACCATATTTCATTTCTTTCATCCACATGACCGCGGCTTTTGTGAGTTCCTGTTTACTGTAATTACGGCCGGCAGCCGAAATGACGGCATGGAACTGCGTATTTTTGATGCCTTTATTTTGTGCTGAAACCATCAGCAGATAGTTTACCAGGTCCTGAGGGCGTGGATTATGGAGTGCCTGGGTAGCGCCAAAGTTGGCGATCAGCATTAGCTCGCCTGTATTCCGGTCAACTTTATTTGTATTGTACTTTACACCTGCAAATGTCCTGGAAGGTTTTTCAAGAATGTGCGCTATCATGGATTATAGTACAATAAAAAAACTACCTACCGATCCTTTTACCTGCAAATCAGCAGATCCTTAAAGTTATTAATCAGGGGATCCTGGTAGCGGGTGATCCCGATAGCAACCGATCCGCATCTACTTAGATCGACTAATCCAATAGTCTACGAATCTGAAAATCTACCGATCTACTAATCACTAAATCTTGCGATCAAGCGATCTCACGAGAGGTAATCTTACAATCTCCTAATCTGCTAATCCACAGATCTCACGATCTGCTAATCCCGCGATCTGCCTGGCATCAAGTCGACAATCGTCTTACCGTCAGAATGGCAAGGGTCAAAGGCCCATTGCCCTGATTATTTTCCGAAGTGAAACCTCAAATTTTTGCTGAACCTGGATGTACTCGTCAAACAGTTGATTGAATTGGGTAATGATCGCCGGATTTAATGCACCTTGCAATCTAAGTGTGTTCGCATGTTTGGCTAACTGGTTGATATTATTACCAATCCGGGCCATTTCGGCACCCGCGCTATCAATGTATTTGATAAGCTCCCGGGAATTGATCACGGTTTTTTTTGCATCGGATAAAATACGCATCCTGATCAGGTCTGTTTTAGAAAGGGCCAGTGCTTTTTCAAGACCAGCTATTTCCATATACTCTTCTTCTGTAAACCTGACGTTAATGAACTTAGTTCTTTTACCCTCCTTTAATTTCGGTCGCCCATTCAGCTTCTTTAAGTCAGCCATAGTAAAAACGAGTTGCGAAGTTTTTTTATCTCCCCCCTGGAAGGGCAAGAGACTTTTTGTGAAACAAAAAGACATCTTGCCGTTGCAAAAGCAACGGAATTATCCATAAGCAAATTGGTGATTCAACCATGAAACCGTAGATTGGGTGGCTCTGTCGCGGTCAGTAATACGATGACATCGTTAGATTTGATGATGCTCCGGTAATGTTGCCCTAAACGATCAAAATTAATCGAGACATCCCTGGGATTAATAGTTGTGCCATATGGTAGGTCACATAATATCAGATGATGGAGTATCAGGAAACTAAGCCATGACCTCCAGGCTGTCGCCCTCAATTACAATATTCGGTATTGAACAAGCGTTAAACTCATGAACCCTACCTTTCAAAGGGAATTCTAACGTTTGCAAAGAAATCTACTTGAGTTTTTTGCAGCATCTCAGGCACTTTTAGCTGTGCCTTGATCTTATCGTTATAATCGTTAAAGCCCTCATAAATCGCCGAACGGTCAGTCGCATAGGGTAGTGCTTTGATAAAATCACGGCTGGCCGCCTTACCCGCCTTATCCCGGTCAAAATAGATATCAAGCGATGAAAAGGCTTTTGCCCTGACGATTCCTTGGTGTAATAAAGTTAAGGTGTTAAGCACAATAATGCTGTGGTCAGCGTCCTGGTTTTCAAAACGCCAGCTTAGGAAATCTATAAAACCTTCAAAAATAGCTGCTTTTTTGGGGTGACCGGGTATAATGGTTATTCCTTTGTGGCCCATGCACCCTTTAAAGTAACGGTTCCGTACTTCCCATGAGTTATTTTCGTTAAGCCAGCCCGCTGCGAAATAATGCTTGCGGACATCACTATCATCTTCGATATAGTAATATACTTCGCTTAGGTAGAATTTTGCTACATCGTAAACACCACGGCTTTTAAGGTAATCTGTTATGGCCGGATGAACACCTAGAGGTTTTACCCGTTCGACGACATGATGAACTTTCATGGGTTTTCGAGGACGTGGCACTCTATGCTGAACCTTGTCCAGTGAACAAACCTGCTGTATCTTTTTAATGACCTCGTTAAAACCAAGGTTTTTCCAGTAGGCCAGGCCAAAATCAATGATGTTGCCGCCTTTCCCTGCGCCATGATCAAACCATACGCCCAGGTCATCATTCACACTAAAAGATGGCAGGGTATCGGTGTCCCTAAGCATGCTGATGTACATTTTTTCCCGTCCGCGTTTGGGAACGGGCTGGTAGCCCAAACGGCTTAGCAGGTCAACCAGGGAGGCCTGCTCTTTGAGCTCTTTCGCTGTTAATAAATTAGCCATAAATGATTATTTTGAAGTAAAAAAAGTAGCCGGAGGTAAGCGGTGCTTTAGAAAAGTCATACTTGCCGGCAAAAAATAAAAGACGAATACAAAAAAATTATGAAAATAGTCCAGGAATATTTTTCTGAGTACCGGCAGCGGGTATCGATCCCGATAATTCATTTCTGCCGGTATATATAAAGAGTCGGAATTACTCGCGTCGGATCCTACGATCCGGGCCCTCGCCTGCCTTCGCGCTTTCGGGTATTGCGGCTTTACGCTCACCTTCGCGAAATTTCCGGTTGTTGGCCGGATAATGTTTCATTCCTGTATGTCAAATAACGTCCGTTGCCATCTCATTTTGATTGTAGTATCAATGATTTGGTGAGAGCAAAACAACAGCGTTTTGGGATGGCCAAAAAGTTCAACTTTTTATTGCACCCCTGTTGCACCCCTTGCGCCCTATTGATAATTAGATATTTACCAATGTATATTTTATAAAAAAAAGGCCAGCGATTTCCCGTTGACCTTTCCTGTCGATGTAGTGGTTAATTAATACCCCTTGATTGTGGCAATTAATTTTTCAAGGGCTTCGATGGCAACTTCTTTATCATGCTGTTCCATATGGTAGGTGCTTTTTCGCATGCTGTTCCAGGAGATACGTTTGGATTTTTCGGTGGAGAGAAAGGGAACAATTGAACGGAAGATCAGACTTAGCGAGCTTGCAATAATCAGCCGGGTGTCGTCGGCAGCTTTTAAAATGATGCCGATCTGGTCGACGCTCAGCTTACAGAATATTTTAGTGAGCACATTTCCCTCAGCGGCAGGGCTATCTTTTCCATCGCCGGTAACAATCAAGCCAAAGCGCTTGATAATGGCAGCTTTCAAATCCTGTATAGCCATCAGGATATTTTCGCCGGTAACCGTTAAGGGCTGATCGTCCGGATAGGCGGCGAGGTTTACCATGGCCTGGCGTTCCAGTAAAAGGAGCGCATCATAATAATGGTTGACAACAACGTTTAATTTTCTGGAAGATAATAGGAAAAATGTGCCCGCTTTTAACTGACGAAACACTTCCTGGAGGTCTTCCCGGAATCGCAATTCAATCGTAGTCAATTGCTGGACCTGTATAGCAGCAACATCAGTTTGCTGCGGGTTGAGGGTAAAATCGACGATCTCGTCTAACCACGCATATGGGTATTTATTTGTGAATAATGCCTTTTCCATAACCACGCTCCATTCTAGCTCATTGCAAAAATTATTATTTGTTCCGCAAATTTGGGCAGAAAAGGGGCTGACTAACAATAGGTAAATTCCCTCATTTGACATAATAAGTAGAAACCACTATACTAAAATATCAGGCATTAAATAGCTTATGCAGCAGGGCAATCTTGTTATTAGCCTCTGTCTTTTCGAAGATGTGCTGGATATGGTTTTCAACAGTTTTGCCTGCGATGAAGAGCTTGGTTGAAATCTCTTTGTAGGTTAATCCCTGACGAACGAGCAGCACAATCTCGATCTCCCGGCTGGTCAATTTATAATAGCGGCACATTTCCTCAAAGACTTGTGTGCCCTCACCAACCCTTGCCAGTTCCAACAAACGAGTATACTCCAGACGGGCATTTTTAATGGAACGCCAGATAACAAGGATGGTTATACCGATTATTCCTGTATTGGTACACACGACTTCTACCAATTGACTGCTTTCGACCAGCCCAAAAAACGATAACGACGCCCAGGGTGTTATGGCGCAATACATAGCTATTTCCTCCAGGTATTGATGCGCGTTGCGTTCCTGCTTGTGTTTACGCCTGATCGCGCGAAACATGACATATAGCAGAACCATGGCATAAATGAAAGGTACGATCATCCCATATTTTAGGTTGAGATGGCCTTTTATGGCGAAGTCAACGATAAAAAAAATAATATAAGGCAAAAAAAGAAACAGGGGTACTCCAAAATAAGCATGCCAGCGAAGGGAAGGCAATGCAAAGGCCTTGTAAAAGTAAAAAGGGAAATAAGAGGCCATCAGGAACCCACTGCCGTAAGCTACCATGAGCTGTACGCTGACCGGAAAACCGATGTTAGGGTCAGGGAACAATCCGCCTGTGATATTATAAAACAGCATGAGGAACAGCAGGATCAAGTACCATTTGCGCTGCTCGTCCTGCGGACGGAACAGATAATAAAACAATTGAAAAAGGAACATGCCCGTTTCCAGGACGATAAATAGGAAAGTAACAATATGAATTTGCGTCCCGAATACCAGCATGTCAATATTAGTCGATTGTTCGCTTAAGAAAATACAGCGTGTAACCTAAATCCAATTGGTCATAAATCTCGAAAGCGAATTTTTTATACCAGGCAAGATTGCTAATTGTGGATGTTTCCAGAAATAAAGGCAGACCGTTTTTTGTCGCCGATGCGATAATATCAGCTAAAAGCAGGCTCCCTTGCCCCGCATGCTGTGCCCTTGGATCAACGCCAATAAACCATAAATAAGCCATGGGATGTTTTGGCTGGATCTTTCTGATCAGGCTTTCACGTCTCAGCGCTTTGAAAATACCAGCGATGCCAATAGCCTGAAAGATTAGTTTAACATCTAACCAAATCGCTAAAAGAGAGAATTTTTTTAAATGCGGGTATAAAATTAAAGCGCAGCCGTCTTCTTGTTCAGTTATCCAAACGTCGCCAAACTTTAAACACATTTCAAAAGAATATTCCACCAGCGCACGAAGGCGTTTTATTTTATAATCATCTTGCTGTATGATATAATTTACACTTTGGTTGTCCATGAAAGATTGTGTCAGTAATCGAACGACCAGCAATTTTTCCTTGCTTGTTGCTTTAATCATATCTAATTTGTTTTATTATTCTAAATTATGTAGGGAAAAACATCTTGTTGACCTTTGCGACCATTTTTAATAAGAGTTCCCGGACTGCATAGCCGGTAAATTGATCTCCACTATAATATAATTTGTTCATACTTCCATAGGAAATATGTTCTTGCTTTTTGCTCATAAAGTGATTTGAAAAAAACCTTAATAATGCGGCTATGTTTTTCATAGCAAAAACATCCTCTTCATACAAAAGTCTTATTAATAATGCCAGTTGGGCTACCGTCAGCTTTAACTCGATTTTATCTGGTAGCTCAATCTCAGACATTTCAAGATGGACCGTTTCGTGCTTGATATATTCACCTAGCCAGCTTTCCAATTGGCTATTTATCGGTTGCACCTTCGGATCGAAACTCATGGATGTCATTACCGGCATGGATTTAAGGACCAGCAATTGTTTCATTAGCATCGGCAGCTGATCCTGTGGCCGGAGTGATAATTTTCTAACTTCTATAGTTTCCTGGTACCACTGGAAAAAATTGTGATGATTGAAATTCATATAGAATAGCGCTTCTGTAACAATTTGAGTTAGATCACGGTTGTCTGTAAAATCAGTCGTTACCGCTATCGTTTCGGTAAAAGAAATGAGGTATTCGGCAGATCGGTAGTTAAGTAGAGAATCAGGCTGCATCATAATAATGTCTCCTAAATAATCGCAGATGCAAGCCCTTAATTTAACATCCAATTCCACATTTTGCAGTGTTGCGCTGACTTTTTCTGCGGCTTCGGTCATTCTCTTTCTTACGGTGGAAATAGCTGCGTCAGGTAATTTGCCTCCATCATCAATATAATTAGTAAAATATTGAAGCTGAAAATCTTTTAATCCTAACAGGCATTCCAGCAGAAAATCAGGGACCTTTAGTAAAGGATAAATTTCCTGCGCTGATGTTTTTTTGCTGCTTTCAATCTGCTTATACAGGCTATCTGCCGTTTCCAATATGATTTGTTGTTGAAACCCGATATAGCGTCTCATGACATGATCTTTAACCGGACTAAACAACAGGTCAGTCCAGCTTTTTTTTATCCGAAAGCATTCCGTACTTATACGGGCTTTCTGCTCATTCTCGTTTTCCAAAGACGGCTCACTTCCATTTTCAATCTCTAATAGATATTTAGCCGCCATTTGCGCCAATAGCTTCATTTCATCCTTTAGCATATTACTTTGATTATCTAAAAAATATCATCCTTTACACTCTTAACTTATCCCCATTTTGTCGGCTATTAAAATGTGTTGGCCCGCTGACAGTAGTCAGTACGGTGATTGTCGTATTGGTTGGATCTCCAATTATGGTATCAGTTGGGGTATCGGTTGAATTGATACCCGACAAATGATTAAAGCTGTATAGCTTATTTGTTTTCTTTTTGAAGTTTTTTACAATTAAATTTTTCATAGCGATAACTTTTCTGTCAAATTAGGAGTACAAAAGGGTACACAACAACTTTGTTACACGCACGACAGCTTGCGGTAGAAAGATAACCGGCTATGACAATGGGATTACAATCCAAATTCGCATTTTTCAGCAAGTTGGATGGCAAATTGCTTTTTAAGCATTTTGCTGGCTGGGCTATTTTTATCGCCTATGAAATTAGCTTTGTCTGGTTTAGCATTGACACTTTCGCTTCATTAGAGAATTACATTTGTTATTATGGATTAAATATTTTATTATTTTATTTCAATGCGCATGTATTGCTTTCATCTGCAATAAAATCGAACAGATCATACCTGCTGATTCCTGTATTGATGTTATTCGAAATGCTGGTCTATTTAATTTTTAAATATTTGCTTGATGTTTTACTGGCATTTCCCCAAAATGCTGTTCCAAGCCAAAATGTTTACGTTAAAAAGCTGCTTGTACCGAATATTTATAGAGGAGTTTCTTTTATAGGCTCTAGCACTCTTTATTGGTCTGTTCTACGCGTTATTTCGTTCAGGAAACGTGTGCATGAAACAGAAACGGTGCAGTTAGTAACGTTAAAGGAAAAGGCGGAGTTAGAACGAAACCTATCCGAGGCTATGAATGCTTATTTACAACAACAGATCAATCCGCATTTGCTTTTTAATACGCTAAGCTTCATTCACAATACCTATGCTAAACATTCACGTGAGGCCTCTCAATGTGTATTATTATTAGTTGACATAATGCGTTTTTCGCTAAACGAGGTCAGTATTAATGGCAAAACATCATTGGATAAGGAAATCGAACAAATCCAAAATTACATTGAAATCAACCAGCTCCGCTATGATTACGCTTTGTTTATTGATTTTGAAGCCGAAGGTGATTTTGAATCTTATCAAATTATTCCCTTGGTGCTGTTAACGCTTACCGAAAATATTTTCAAGCATGGTTACCTAAAAAAAAAGCAGGGCGCGGCAAAATTGCATATTACGCTAAACGATCAAAATGAGCTAAGTTTTATAAGCTGGAATTTAAAAGGAGATCAACCAGATTACAAGCGAACGAGGTCAATTGGAATAAAAAATGTAATCAAACGTTTAGAATTCAGCTACAAAGATCAATATAATATAATTATCAAAGACGAGAAAGAAAGTTACGGATTAGAACTGAGGGTGCAATTATGAATTTAAGATGTTATGTTGTGGATGATGAATATCATTCTATAGAAATGCTGATTGAATATATAGAACGGACTGATGGACTTGAATTACAGGGATTTTCTACCAATCCGCTTACTGCACTTAACGAAGTGACCGGACCTAATCCGCCCGATATTACTTTTTTAGACGTAGAAATGCCTGAATTATCAGGCATGGCGTTTGCCGGATTAGTAAACCTGCATACCACGATTGTATTTACCACCTCTTTCCAGGAATTTGCCCTTGAAGCATTTGAAAAGGAGGCATTCGACTTTCTTTTAAAACCGATCAGCTATGCCCGGTTTCGCAAATGTATACTGCACATACAGCGGACCGGAATTGCCGCTCGGCCGACAAAAAAAGAAAAAAGAGACTTCTTTTTTGTTAAGACGGAAAGCAGAGGTAAGATGGTAAAAGTGATTATTAATGAAATTCTATATGTAGAAGGTGCTCAAAATTACATTAAGATCCATTTGACCTCCGGTGATATTATGCCTTATTTAACCATTAATGAAACAGAACAATATCTTCCGATGGACCAGTTTTCGAGAATTCATCAATCCTTCATCATTAACAATGACCGGATTAAATCTGTTGAGCAAACACGGGTTACCTTAGAGAAAGATATTACTTTAAACTTAGGCCGGTTTTACAAGGACGCGTTTCTTGAAAAAATGAATGAATTGTTGTTGAGGTCGAGAAGAAGGTTTTAACCATTCACTTTCTTTATAGCTTTTACCGATAGCTGGTATTTATAAAAGCAGTAATAAATTATCAGTTCCTGATTGCGTTGCCGGTCAATGAATAAACGGTTCAAATGCATATGTATTAAGTCAGCGAGTAGCTGATCCCTTCGTTTGGTTGTAAAAAGGGCTGTCTTTTTTTGTAGCGCATCAATTCTTATTTTATAAAGATCTGCCCACATAGTCAGTTTTAACGACAAATAATACCCCTCGTTGGTGAGCAGGCTGCTGATCTCGGTTTTTAACTCCCTGAATTTCTGGTCGAGATCTATTTTTAACGATTTATCAGTTGAAAATTCAGCATAAAATGTATTGACCATCTGTTCAAGAAAAATTAGCTGCTCATTAATTTCTGGTATAAAACAGTTTAACAAATAGGCGACTGAAACAAAAGCCAGGCTATGATAACTGTAGGGTAGGGATTTCCGGGCTGTTATTTTAATATACCGCAAGACAAGTTCACTGCTACCGCAAAAAAAGGATTCTACTAATGTTATGATGTCCGGACCGTATCTTTCCATTTCCCGACGATAGGTATCTGCCTGGTATTCCCTGATCAAATGATAATGCACAGTATCAGCAAGGCGCTTTTTTAAGCGTGCTAAAATATCACCAACAGCGGATTCGTTAATTTTTAGGCGCAAACGAATGTGGTAGCCGGAGTCCTTATAACGAATAAAAAACCATAGTAATAATTCTTTTTCGCCCAACTGGTTTAATAGAGGAAGCAGCTTTTTAGTGAGCAGGTCATTAGCGATGGCAGGGGCACAATACAATTTTAAATACAGCCATTTGCCCCCTAAGATATAATCCTGCTGAACCCTGGGTCTAATCATTAGATCCGGTATTCGGTTGCCTTTATAAACTTCCTGATTTTTATATAAAAAAGCAATGAACTGATTGACCAACGGTTTTCCTTCACTGGTGACAATTGGTTCAGCGGGTAAAAAAAACTCCTGGAAAACCGCGGTTCCCATGGATCTCAGACAATCTAATAAAAAGATGATCTCATTTTCTTTATCGATATCGAAAATGAGTTGCTGATCGAATTGGCTTAGTGCAATAAGTGACGGAAGCTGTAACGTTTCCCGCAGTATTTTAAATCGAATAGTGGCTTCACCTTCAGTCGCTTCTTTTAATTCCTTTAAATTCTGAGTTGATAAATACCATTTTGCCGCAGACAGGATAGTGTTTTTATAAACCACACGCGGGTAGTGGGCCATACCCGGAAAGTATTGTTCCAAATCAAAGGTATAATTCCCTTGTAAACCCTGGTATTGTAAATCGCAAAGCAGGCGAAAAAGTGCCAGATTGTTGCGGCTGAAATTATAAGCAGAGGTTAAGCGGGGTACAATCACTCTGCCGTGTGACTTCGATTCTAATACCAATTCATTCCCGACGACGGAAATCCAGAGATCAGAAAGGGCAATTTGCTGTTCAACCGGAAAGGTAGAGATTGAATTTATAGGTATTTCATAATCATATATATGCTGCCTTCTATTGATATTATCTGCATGTGTATCGGACAACTGCCCGATATCAGCAAAAATGACGTTTGGATTTGCTAATTGTTCTTTTGAAGCAAGTTCACGGCCAAGCCCATGCACCTTATTACTCCAGGCTGTAAAGCGTCCTATTAAGGCGGTTGCTGAAACCCCTCCTATGGTTTCAAGGTAGACATGATCACCAAGTACTCGAAAGACAACAGGTAACGTCGGCGGGGATGTGAAAGCTTGGTCGGGTGAAAGTTGTGATAAATCGGAGTCATTCAATTGGATCGGGGCAGTACTTTTGAAATTTTCATTCCATTTTCTAAATAATAACCGGTGAACCGTTGACCATTCCAAGTTTACCTTCTTATTCTGCTGATCTGTAAATTTCACATGACGCAACAAATCGGTTTCAGCAGCTGGAGAGACCGAGGGGCCATATCCTATGCCGATCTCTGGATCAATAGCCTCCAAAAGGAGAACTTTCCGCAAATCATACCTCGCTTTGAAATCATAAATAAATTGCTGTAGTAGTGATGTTTGCACAGGTGTGATAAGCAGTTCCAAAGCCCTAAGCCCATCCTTAATCTGCTGCTGGCGATGTATTGAAAGATTACCATTAACAACTTTTCTTTCCAATCCCGCATAAAATACCTGTTTTTCTATTTCATGTTTTAATGGAAATAATAAATCATTTACCTGCCCGGAAATTTTGACCAACTGGCTTGCATCAGGAAAATTGTAGGCTATCATTTGATCCTGAATCGTCGACAGGTCCTGCCGAATTAAAGTCAATGGCGTTTCAGGGTGATGCAAAAGTCTTTGCAGATAATCTTCCCCAATGATGTTTGTTTTCGTATGCGGTATAACGATATTCGCATCTATTAGGAAATTCAGATAGTCACTGGCTGTTTCCCAATCACATCCAGTTGTTTTTACCATATAGGAAATAATTTCTTTTCCTTGCTTATATTCTCCCGCACAGTAATCGAACAATGCGTTGGTTAATATATTTCCTTCGATAGATTCCAGGTCAAAAAAAATGTTTTTTTTATTTTGCGAATAAGATGTTTTAATAAATCGGAATTCTTTGCCAGATTTATATAAAGCCGGGTTACAGATGTAAGTGTAATCTTCTTTTTTATTGCCTATTAAACCCTCGGATAAACGTAAGATAACTTCCTGGTCAAGGTTCAAATGTAACTTTGCATCCTTTTTATTACCTAAGTTGATTGCCGCCGCTTCACCCCATACAGTCATAGAAAAAGATGAAAAACTTCCAAAAGGTGTAGGCCGGAAACTCATGCGGTTGTAGTAGCGCATGAAGCTTAACTGCTCACGTGAATTAAGGGCATTAAAATTAAACCCTTTTGCTGCTAATATTTGAAACAATTGAGGACTGGCCAGGTACAACGCGACCTGAAAATAAGAATCGAGCAGAATCTTCGCACTTTGATCAGGCGAGTATTGATCATAATCATAAAGCGGGCTCCTGAGTAACAGATCATTTAAAAAATCATAATCATTCATCGCGGTACGTATTTAGGTAAATAATAAATGTTCCAATAGTTGCCGCGAAATCAATTTGTAGCTTATACTATTAATAAATTTTAAAGTTAAAATAACTGTTGGTTAAAATAAAACTATGGTAAAAGACCTGTTATCGTTAGTTATTTAATAGGGTTAATTGCTAAAATTTGTAAATTCAGTTAATAAGGGGGGGATAGATCATAGCATTATTAACTATCAAATATAGTATTAGTTTATAGATTTGATTTGTAGTTAAGTCCATTCAAGATTCCGGTCCTTAATAATTATTATCCTCCAAGAACGGAAACGAGAATTCTCTACCGATTTAGGATTGTACTTTACCAAATAATGTTTAATTGAAATATCTAATTTTAAAAGTATTGCAGGTAAAGGAGCAGAATAATATCTAATTTTACAGCGTGTTGATTTATCAACTAAGTCATAAAATTGTGCCATGAGATGAGAAGATTGCTATTATTTCTTTGTTTTCTTCCGTTTGGCTGTTCGACACAAAAATCTATAGCCACAGATCCTTCGGTGATTCAAGCACATTCTCAGCCAGTCAGAATATTTGGCATTGGCTATTGGAGGCCTGGTTATATGATCCTGACACTATTGGACGCAAAAAAGGAGTATTTTACGATTATTATTAAACGTAATGATTCATTAAAAAAGAATGATATCTATTCACGATAGTTTTAAATCTAAACCTTATCGGATTTTGGCAGTAATACTTATAATCAATCCTATTGCTATTCAATAAACCGGCTTCCCAATTCAGGTCTGAGATAGAAACTATTTGGAATTTTTTGATGCGAGATTTTGTTCAATAGCTCTTTATGAACTTCAGGAGACCAGGTTAACTCTTGCTTATCATCGATTTTGGCCAGGCCGTATTTCCCCGCGAAACCCACTTCGGCCTTGTGAAAGGAAAATTTTTGGCTGTCGCCCAGCTTTTGTATTTCAAAAACATGGTAAGGCATCATACCGCCGTCCAATTTATCTCCCTTTTTGATCAGGAACACCACTTTAAAAGTATCATTGCCTATAATATAATGTTCGTTAAAGACTTCTTGCATCATGATCTATATATAAATTAAAAGTAGGAATGTTAAGCATGTGCATGCTCACGGGCGGTATAAATTAATGGAGCACCTAATTCCGCTTCCAGTTTTGCCAATGTTTTAAGGGTTAAATTATGATTTCCTTTTAGCCATTTGTTAATTTCGGAAGGTTTTTTATTCATTTTCGCTGCCAGGTCTTTCTGGCTATAACCCTTCTCCTGCATAAGCTCGTTAATCCGAACTACGATGTCGGTGTACTGGCGAACGAAAATGCGAACTTCCTGCGGCGTTTCATCCTGTATCCTTTGTGCAACTTTACTTCTCATGACCGTACTTATTTATAGAAAAATTTCTTCGCCGTTATTAGCCGACCGCATTTTTCTTTTACCCTCATCAATTATGATTTCACCATCTCGTAATGCTTCTTCAATTCGCTTTGCAAACTGGCAGGCTTCCACCCATTTAAGATGAATATCTTTACTTTCCTGATTTGTCCAGGAGGATTTGACACCCCCGTTAAACAAAACAACGATATCGTTCCGGTTATTAATTCGCAACGCATATAAGCGAAGCGGAAAATTAGGATAAGTAAACATTACTTGTTTTACCGTTACCTTGCCGGTATTAGGCAAACCGGTCACCTCATTTTCCGGCCGGTTAAACAAAGCGTCAATAGCGCCATGATCATCCCCCAAGCTATCCAGCACAAAACTTAACATTTGCTGGGTTGCTGTTTTTAGTTCAGGGATTGCATCGTATTTATTAAAGAACTTATCTGTTTGACTTTCCTTGCCATCTTCCCAGCGTACTGTATAAAAAGTACACTTTTTTCCTTCATCATCCCAAATTTCCAATGCAAAGATATTCACTTATAAGTTAATTTAAAATGTTTTATATTTATTTTTTCATCTATGGCAGGGCGATAAAATTAAGCATTATTAGATACCTGTCAAAATCAGGCACATTGAGCGTAACAGCCATTGTCGAATCACCGATTGATTAAATTTTAAGGAACAAATGATAATTATTATCAACGATAGGCGTTTAAATTTTTATAACATTACCACTTATGAAAGCATTTGTAACCTCCTTATTTATACTTGCATCATTATTTTTTGTAAAAATTTCCGTGATTGCTCAACCACCGATCAGGATTATTGCCGGAAAAGTATTGATCAATGATGGAAGCATGATATTTACGGCCTCAAAATATAAATCCAAGATAGATAGCCTGGATAAAGTTCTTAAAATTAATCCTAATGACACCACTAGTTTGTTCTATCGCGCTCTATTTTATTCACACATTAATAATTTGATGGCCAGACCTTACCAAAGAGAAAACGGTCCCCTGGAAAATCTAATCATCGGGAAAGGTCAAATTGAAAAAGCGATTAGTCTGGGCATGTCGAGTTTTAAAACAAGAGTCTTACGCGCTCAGATCTATAGTGATATTGCTTACAGATATTCGGGCGATGAATCATGGATGTTTAATAAAAAGCAGATTGCTGATCGAAAAACATTGTATAATACCTATAAAGACCTGGCAAATAAATACTATGATGAATTGGCAAAGGAAGACAAAAACAATGCCTGGGATTACCAACAACTAAAAGTAAAAGGCGACTATCCTATCGCCCCATAAATTGAATATGAATTTGATAGAATCCGGTACCCTTTGGAAATAAGCCTTGGCTTATTTCGACTTGTCTTTTTTTACTCTATCGATGATTTTGGTCATGACATCTTTTTCGTTCTGAATTACATTTATTATTAAGTTAGGATCTATATCAATAATGAATGCTAAGCGTAAAATTTCGAAGAGAACAAATGTTTCTGGGTTGGCAAGTTTTTGAGCATATCGACCTTTATTAATTCCTAAAGCATTAGCAATTTTGCCTGCGTATAAATCTTTGATCTCATACATTCTTGTAATTGCATGATTTTCAAAAAGTAGCTTTAAAGAATTAAACAAAGGTAAATCTTTCTTATATTCTTCTTTCCAATTTGACATGTTTACCTTTTTAGGTATAAAAGTCACCAGTTAATCAGAAATTAGATAAAAAAGTTACCCTTAGTAAAGAATAGTTACTATTTGTATAAAAAAGTTTTATATTTGTTTTAGAAAAGGCATTAAAATCTAAAAGCATAGAGTTCATTAATAGATTTTGTGCTAACGAAGTCTCACGTACAAAAACCGCCAGTTTAGACCACGTGAAGACAAGTGAATTTGCCCATACCTGTAAAAGTATATCTTTGCGATATATATTATGGGGTGGGCTTCACTTAAGTCTTCTGTGGTCAACTCCGACTCTTGAATAGGGTTAGAGGGGTTCCTGGCGGTACCTTGTGCAGAAGCAGTGAAGCCCACCCTTTATAGTGGACTGTCTTGGAGACTCGTTATCATTAATAATACAATGAAAACGAACAGGCAATATACTATTAACCATTATTACACAATTTTCAATTGTGAATCTAATGCGTTCTTGAAATCCAATAACTTTTTCGAGATATTCCAAACGTTATGTTACTTTTTACTTCCGCTCTTTAAGGAAATTTCCCGTCCATTGCAAAACCCAATTAAGAATATTATCTGCTCTCCCGAATAAAGAATAGGTAACGGCAACTCAAGATCAGTAGTAGTTAATTGTATTCTCGGTTGCCGTTTTCCATTTTAGTTCTTACTAACTGGTCTTTTAACGGATACTTAATTAAATTTTCAATGAAAAAAACTATACTTTTTATAGTGTTGGCCACGCTTTGCTTTTTTTTCAAATCGTCGGCTCAAAATAATTCAGGGCCTCCTATCATCAATATTATCGGGAAAGTAATTGACGAGCAAGGCACGCCATTGCCAGGCGCAACTGTTAAAATTCAAAATGAAAGCAGAATAAGCATTACTGGTAAGGACGGCAAATTTACGTTTACCAATGCCCCGAGAAAGGGTGTTGTATCCGTAAGTTTTATCGGTTTTCAGACAGCTAATATTCCACTACCACTCAATTTTGATAACGAGTTTATCATCCAATTAAAAGCAGATGCTAATTCATTAAACGAGGTGCAGGTTATTGGCTATGGTACGACAACTAAACGGCTTAACACCGGTAGCGTATCAACAATAACTGCTACGGATATTGAGAAACAGCCTGTTACAAACATACTGTCAGCATTATCAGGTAGGGCTGCTGGTGTTAACGTGCAAACAACGAATGGGCTACCGGGCGGCGGAATAAGTATTCAAATAAGAGGTACAGGTTCTATCCTGGCTGGCACAGACCCTTTGTACGTAATTGATGGAGTTACTTTTGATTCATCGATTTTAAATTCATATTCTGGAATTGGGGCCACAACCTTAACAGGTCTGATCAGCCCCTTTAACAGTATCAATCCTGATGATATAGAAAGTATAAGCGTTTTAAAAGACGCAGATGCAACAGCAATTTATGGTTCTAGAGGATCAAATGGCGTAGTGCTAATCACTACGAAAAAAGGCAAAGCCGGAAACACTAAGATTGACGTAAATTTATCAGAAGGAATAAATAAAATCGCCAGTCTGCCTTCTTTACTTAATCTGCAACAATACCTACAGATACGTAGGCAAGCATTTAAAAATGACGGACTGACCCCATCTGCCGACCCCTCCTCTCCAGGTTATGCGCCAGATTTAATGGTTTGGGATACTACAAAATCCACTGACTGGCGCAAATATTTGTTAGGCGGGACAGGGCGTGTTACTGATTTTCAGGGAAATGTATCGGGGGGTGATGCTAATACTACTTTTAATATAGGTGCGAATTACCATTCTGAAACGACTATTTTACCTGGCGATAACTTATATCAACGAGGCGGAATCAGGTATGCTTTAAAACATTCTTCTACGAACGAAAAGTTTAGTATTTCTTTATCCGGCGCATATTCCACAGACAACAATGGTCTTGTTAATGCAAGTTCTTTTCAGAATGATTTATTCCTTCCGCCAAATTTTCAATTACTGAATGCGAGCGGATACACCAATTGGAGTTTTGGAGTAAATCCATTAGCAGATCTCAAAGCCAGATCAACAGTGAAAACCGACAATTTAATAACTAACCTGGTTTTGAGTTACAAAATACTTCAGGACCTTACTTTGAGTACTAGCACCGGTTATAACAGGATTAATATTAACCAGGTACAGACCTTTCCGCTCGCCTCTCAAAATCCGGCGTTTAGCCCTTCTAATCATTCAAATTTTACAGATAATACAAGAAAATCGTTCATAGTAGAGCCGCAGCTGAATTATAATAAAAAACTTGAAAACTCTTCACTCAATTTATTAGTAGGAGGTACCTACCAAACGTCTCTAAATCAAGGTCAATATATCCAGGCGAGCAATTTCAGCAGTGAGGGATTATTGGAAAATATTGCCTCCGCAGCGACTTTAGATTATATTTCTAATTTTTATACGCAATACAGATACGTTTCAGTTTTTGGCAGGGCTACATATAACTTCTCAGACAAATATATTGTCAATGCAAGTATACGCAGAGACGGTTCATCAAGATTTGGCCCTGGCAATCAATTTGGAACCTTTGGCGCAGTTGGTGCAGCCTGGCTGTTTGGAAGTGAGCAATGGGTAAAATCAGCATTGCCATTTTTAAGCTATGGTAAATTAAGAGGCAGCTATGGCATAGTGGGCAATGATCAGATAACAGATTATCAATATCTATCCACCTATACTAATGCTGGTTATAATTATCAAGATATAGCTGCATTAAAAGCGTCAAGAATCACTAATGCAAACTTTCATTGGGAAGTAAACAAGAAACTTGAGATTGGAGTGGAATTAGGGTTTTTAAAAGACCGGATATTGTTGAATGTCAACCGATATCAAAGCAAAAGTTCTAACCAGTTAGTAAATTACGCCATCCCTACACTTACAGGCTTTAATAGTTATCAGGCTAATTTGCCTGCCGTCGTTGAAAATACAGGCTGGGAGTTTGAGCTTAACACAAAAAACATACAACAGAAAAACTTTAGCTGGACGACATCTTTTAATATCACTATTCCGAAAAATCAATTAAAAAGCTTCCCTAACTTCTCAAATTCAAGCTATGCAAACACCCTTGTAATCGGTGAAGATATTACCAGGATCGTTGGATATCGGTTATTGTCGGTTGATCCGGCAACCGGCACGGCTGTTTATGCCCCTCAGCCTGGAAGCACTTCAACGTCTCCATATTTTTATAATACCATCGGCAAAAAGACTCCTGACCTATATGGCGGATTTGGCAATAACATTTCTTACAAGAATTGGCAATTGGATTTCTTCTTACAGTTCGCCAAACAGAAACTACCTGGAGATATAATTTATACGCCAGGTGTATTTGCTAATAATTACCAGTTTGTACTCAATCGATGGCAACAAGCAGGAGATCAAACTAACGTCCCCAAAGCCTCAACAATTATTGATTACAACTACAGCTCTTCAACAGCCAATTATTTCGATGCTTCTTATATACGACTAAAAAATGTGGCACTTTCCTACAGTCTTCCAACTGATATAATTCGAAAAATAAAAGTTGATCGGGTTAAAATTTATGTACAAGGACAAAATTTATATACCTGGTGGCATAGAAATTCACCATTCCTTGACCCTGAGTCAGGAGCATTTGGCTATACGAACAATTTACCACCGATGCGATCAATTATCATCGGTGCACAAATAACATTTTAATATTAAATCATGAAATCAAAAAGATTAACCCAGGTTTTAGCATGCCTGATTGGCGCTATAGCCCTTTTCAGTTGTAAAAAATTGGTTGAAGTAAATACCCCTAAAAATCAGTTAACTACTGACAAAGTATTTGCAGATAGCACATCCGCGACTGCCGCTGTGATTGGCATTTATGCTTTATATGATAAATATATCAACAATAATTACAACAAGTTTATGGGCCTTTATACCGATGAGTTGACTTACACATCCTCTACCCAAGGAACTCTTGATTATGTAAAAAGCCTTGTTCCAGCTACCAATACCCCTAATCTAAATTATTGGAAATACAATTATGCTTCCATTTATCAATGTAATGATATCATAGAACAACTCCAAAAATCTACGGCGCTATCATCTTCTACTGTATTGGACTTTACAAATGAAGCCAAATTCTTGAGAGCCTATGCTTATTTTCATTTGGTTAATGTGTATGGTTCTGTACCCCTTGTAATCTCAACAGATGTGAACGTTAATGCCACTATTGCTAATTCTGATTCTGCTTCGGTTTATAAGCAAATAGTTCGAGACCTTAAAGACGCACAAAGTAACCTCTCTATTAATTATAGGGGTGCTGGTCGTGTCAGAGCAAATAAATATGCCGCGACTGCTTTGCTATCCAAAGTTTATTTATGGCAGAAAGATTGGGTTAATGCAGAAAGCTCCGCTTCTGCAATAATTAATTCATCTCTATATACTCCGCTACCGGCGCCGGCCCAGGCTTTTTTGGCCAATAGCAAAGAAACTATTTTGTCTTTCTGGACACAAAATGGTTTTGTCTCGGACGCATCGTCTTTGATTCCAAGTTCCGGCGCTCCCGGCTACTTTTTTACGACTTCACTAGTAAATGCTTTTGAGTTGGGAGATCTACGGAAATCTAATTGGATAAAAACCAGCGTTGTTAGTGGCAAGACCTATTATTCACCCTATAAGTATAAAAATCGTGCGGCGAATACATCCGTCCCGGAATATTTAATTGCATTAAGAGCGGGTGAACAATACTTAATCAGGGCAGAGGCGCGTGCCCAGCAGGGTAATATTTCCGGCTCCTCTGGTGCTATTGCTGACTTAAATGTTATCCGTACACGAGCTGGACTTGGTAATTATTCAGAGGCAACTGATCAATCATCGGTTGTTGCAGCAATTCGCCATGAAAAACAGGTCGAGCTTTTTACTGAATGGGGAAATAGGTTTTTAGATCTTAAGAGAACGGGGGGATTAAATGCTGCAATTGGTTCATTTAAATCGACCTGGAAACCCAATGCAATTGTGCTGCCTATCCCTCAGAACGAACTTAATACTAATCCTAATTTAACACAAAATCAAGGTTACTGATATGGAAAGTCTATTTTGCAAAATTTTAATAGGCAGTGCTTTATTCTTATTTATTCCAAAACAGGGATGGTCACAGCCTAAAAACACTTCCGATACCACTAATGTAAAAGACGGCTTTTTGCATGTTGGTGATAGGATGCCTGATGAAATATATACTACAAGTTATGGTAAGCAGCAAAAAATAAAAATCTCTGATTTTAAAGGTAAGCTGGTCATCCTGGATCTTTGGGCTGTCTGGTGCAGTTCCTGCATTGAGCATATGCCTGATGTTGAAGAGCTGCAAAACATCTTTAAGGACCAGATTAAAGTGTTGATGGTTACAAAGAGTCTAACCAACCAAGTACATAAGTTAGCACTAAGGTCTGAAAATGTGCGAAACAACCATCTCCCGTTTATAAATGGAGAGCAAAAATTGGCTAAGATGTTCAATTATACTTATGTTCCTACACATATATGGATCGATAAAGATGGAATAATTAAATATATCACCAGCGGAGAAAATTTCACAAAAGAAAATATCACTAACTTTCTTGCAGACAAACCTCTTGGCTTCAAAGAAAAACCAACAATCAAAATTGGAGCATCCGACAAGCCGCTATTGGTACAAATGTACCCATACTTTGGCGACGATTTTTATATTTACTCCTATTTAGCTCCAAGAGATGACAGTAAATACACTATGGGGGGATTCAGTAGTTCTGGCTTAGAATTAACGGGCAATCATAAATCAGAAGCCGGTAATGCCTACACTTTTAAAGACCTCTATAAAATAGCTTTTGGCTTTTCTGTTCTCAATAATCCATTGTCTGACAGTAGAATATTGATTGACGTAAAGGATCCTAATGATTATTCAAATATATCAAAACAGTATGTTTATGAAATAATCGTAAACAAAAAGATCGCTGAAAACCGCGTTCGTAAATATATACAAAACCAACTTGATCTTTTCTTTAATGTAAGTAGCACCCGTCAAAAACAAATTGTGCCTTGTTTAGTAATAAAAAAACTGCATAATGGCATAGTAAAGTACAGTACAAAGACAGATACTAATCACTTTGAAATTACGAAACGAACTGTTTTAAAAGTTACATTACAATGGGGGAAATTTATTAAATACATTGATAATATGTATGTCTACCCGCCTTATCAGGTATTTGATGAAACTGGAATTGATGCACGAAAATTAATTGATCTTGAAATGAGTTTAGATTTCAATGAACTCGACAAGGTAAGAAAATCCTTAGCCCCATTTGGCTTGACCATCAATAAAGAAATGCGCGAATTAGATTGTATTGTGATTAAAAGTGATAAAGGTTAAAAACCCTTCGGCTAATATTAATATTAGCCGAAGGGTTACTGGTTAATTTTTCTTCAAAGTTATTGTTGGAACGCCGGAAGCCGTGCCTGTTGCACATAATTGTGCTCCTGTTTCACAACCATAATTGTCGATTGCTTCTTGACGTGTGCCGGAAAATGAACCCTGACTTGGACTTGTCCAGGAATAAACCTGATCAACGAATTTAGGCGCTGCCTGAATTTTTTGTACGAATGCGCCACCGATACCAACAGCGAACACTAAGGCCAACATACTAATTTTTAACTTTTTCATGATATTATATATTAAGTTTAACAGTTACGCCATTGATTAAAATTACAGGCAACGGCACCACCTGTTCTTACGCGCGTGAAAGTATTTTATAGGTATCACCGCCATGTTCAATTGCCGGTGATGTTTCATGTTTTTTTAAATATTTGATTGAAAAGTAAGCTGCCAGGATAAAAAATGCATTAAAGAACAAATGCTGCTTCCAGCCCATTGTAGAGATAATACCTCCACAGGTACAGGGAAGATGAGATCCGGACAACAACATAATAATTATGTAAATTTCAAAAGCAACCAGCAGAAAAGCAGATGCCTTAAGCGCTTTAATTTTTATCGATGGAACGAACATTCCTACAGCTAATACTATGGAAAGGGTAAATTCGACCGCAGGTACCAGCCACCCTAAAACGGGTGCAACTATTTTCATCAGCGGCACAGGGGCGAGACGCATTTGAAAGACAAACTTATCATAGTCTAAAAATTTACTGGCCGATGTATAGACAAAAAGCAGACAAAGAAGCAATAGACAAATTTGGGTCAGAATCATTTTCATGGTAATTGTATTATTTATGGGAATACACCAACAAAGTAAACACAACCAGCAGCTCTAAAACAGTAGTAAAAGGGTAGTAACTTTTTCTTAAGAATTAAACCGTTTATTAGAAAAATGGGTCGATACAAGCAGGCAGTGAACCGAAGCCGCACGCTATATTGCTTATTAAATAATTCTTTCGGCGTCATTTCTTACTACCCCTATACCCCAGTTAATATTAAAAAATCTTTTGTGTGATAGCACAACAAGAAGTGATTTTATAGGTAATTCTAATTTCAGCGATGCAAAAGAAAATCGACAAGGATAGCGGTGGCGTTCATGATCACCAAGCTATGTTTAGTACGCTCTCTTATCAGACAATTATTGGACTGATACAACTGTTGATTGACGAAGGCTTAACAGATCAGGACGAGCGAAACGGGTTTTACGTCAATGCCAAAGATTTCAGAGCTAAAGCAAAAGAAATATACCGGGGAATTGACGAGTTTCAAAAAAAAGAATTAATCAGATACTGCCAATTTAAGCGGTATCTGTACCGTCCCTTTAATTCGGAAACATGACCTTCAACAGGGAGAATAGCCATTAAATTAAATATTTTACCCCCGAAAAGCAATAAAGGTCTTCTTCCTACAAATAAAGTTCCTGATTAACGATGCTGCTAACCATTAAGGTCAGTTGGTTATTTACGATTTATATAGGATCGATAAACATAACCAGACTTAGTGTCAGAAGTTATAATCATTTGAATTGGAAAATAATTTGTCGATATTTATTGTCAAACATTGCGATCATGAGCGACAAGAATTTAAAAAAATTGACCGCCCTGGTTAAAGAAGAATTTAAAACCATTCCTACAAAGGAACAGGCGCTTCAATCCTTTATCTCGGCAGGCATCAAAAACGACAAAGGGTAGTTCACCGCGCCTTATGCTATCTTAAATAAACTTGTTAAATCCACTAAAGGTATGATTCCACGCCAAATCCGATCAAAAGTTTCTGACAGGGCTTACAGTGAGTCAAGGAAAAAAAGAAGCGCATAGAGATAAAAGTTCCTCGTAGTTGCCGGCGCGGTTCTTCATTTGAATTTCTGTTTGTAATTTTTTTGGATAGCCGTAATTTGAGGGTTTTTCCATCCATGTAAGGGCTTTGATTTTATGAAGTGGCTGGACAGAAAATATGACAGTAACTGAATATTCATATAAACAGCCATCACGAACTTTGTTGGCTAGTTGTGATAACGAGTTTTATTTCTTTAATAAAAAAACCAAAAGCCACAATAACAGCAGCAGGACTGCATAGATTTTCTGGTCTGAAAATTTTTCTTTGATCCTAACTTTTGTCAGATATCTCCAATAATCAATGGCCGGTTTCTTCATCACTGTTTAAATAAATCGCCGTTTTTATTTTGAATGTAGAGAAAATTTTGATGGTTTTAAAAGTATGTTTTTATTTCATTATAAAAATGCCAACTGCTTAAAAAAACTCAACGTGTAAATAAACGGTTGGCATATGGGCCCCGGCTTTGCCGGGGCCGCCCGGCGATTTTCAAAAACTATAATTTGAGCTGCTCATTTCTTTATGGCGTAGCGCCAATTGTTCGTGGGTCATTCCCCGTGTATTGGCCAGGCCGACAAAGAACTTCACCACGCTTTCCCTGGTTCGCCAGTTAAATGAGTAGATGAGTTTGTTTTTGTTTAAGTTTACTGTTAACAGGATAGGCATTCGAAGCTTGTGCGCGTTTTGCAACAAAACTATCCGACAACAGGTGTGATGATAGTCGTGTTCGCTTAAATCCTCAAAGCTCAGTTTTCGAGCCAATTTCTCCAGTTGGCAACGACGCAAATCCACAATAGGCTTACGTTTTTTATTCCGAAATCTTCTTTTCTTTACCAAAAGGTCGGCTTGAAGCCTCGCTTCGGTATAGTCAGGATATTTGACACGGATCTCCTCCAATGCAAATAGCTTGTTTTTTTGGTAAACCCTCCTGACATAATTCCTGCGGGTACGTTGCTGTGACATCAGCGCCTTACGTTCTATTTGTGCAATTGTCATATTATGGCCTTCGGTTTGCCCTGTTGCCCTGCTTTTGTAGAGTTCCCGTAAAAGAATAAGAATAGTCATCCTTTTTTCACCCTGCTGTTCTTTAATCAGTAATTCACTGATTTGCTGAAGGGAATAGTGCTGTCCGTTGCTTATCAATTCTCCCATTAAATTGCTTTCCCCGCTTTCAGTTAACTGCTCATTAATCCGTGGTTGCGGATTTTGAGGCTGTCCTACGGGGTAATCATTCCTGTAACTTTTTAGCTTCTCCAAAAAAGCGCTTCCTGTACCGGGATTTTCCTTATCCAGTTCTTCCGCTTCCTGTTCCTCAGTATAAATGAGCTTATCCCAATCCTCATATTGGTGGTAGCAAAGCCGGATGTCAAAATGATGGTATTCAATTTCCTCCCGGTTCATTGGCCGGGATAAAAACGGCATAGTATGAAACAACCCCATTGGACGGCGGTTACGGTCGCACCAAATTTCAGCGTGCATAAAAACATAAATGCGTGGCGGGTATTTCGTTTGCGGTTTGAAGTAATAAGCGACCACACCGGATGTTTTGCGTGGCAGGGCATTGACCCTATCAAATTCAACTTTTTCACGGGCGTTCATCACATAGCCCTCTTTTATCTTTACCATAATTCTTCATTTGAAACAGGCCTGTTTTTTCTAAAGCAATAGTGGCCGGAGGCAGGTGTTGATTTTAGGAAAGTCAGGCGACCCAAAACGCCAGACGGCCTGTTGCGGATGAAAGCAGCAAGTGGCCGTCTGGCGCGATTTTTTATTCGATTCTTAACTCCATTAATTTTTGATAGACATCTTCCCAATAGACTTGCAAGCCCTCATCCAAAGATTTGAATGAGGGGTCAACATGCCGGTAATGCCTGTAATCGTCTGCTTGCAGGATGGCCAACTCCAAATTTTCGATGGTAATTATTTTACCGTTTTGATCTGTTATCGTCATGGCTGTTCAGGCTACTTTTAAGGGCTGTGTCCGAAAATCATGCAGGTTGATGAAAAAGCCCCGGTTAAACAATAAGCCCTCCTTAAACAGTTGCCATAGCAGGGATGAACCCATGTTGGCTAAGGTGGAATTGATAAATAAATCCTGTTTGGTCAGGGCTTCGGCTAATGAACAACTTGGCGTATTGTCGGTTGCATCTGCCGTTTCCAATAGTTCCTTAAAAGTTTCGGTAACAAAGGGCAGGTTTCCTACGGGCGCATACTTTTTGGATTCCGGCTGTTTGAGTTCGCCAATAGTTGATAAAACCACCTGTCCGGTGTCCTTGCTGTTGCCTAAATCCATCCAGTATAAGGGGCGGTTTCGTTCATAAGTTCGGTAACCATTAAACTGTTGCAGGATTTTACCGATTTCAAATCTTGAAACGGCATTGTCCACACAGGTGATAAACAAATTCGCTTTGCCATCATTCGGCTGTTCCTCTGCATAGTCGGTATCATAGCGTTGAGTGACCGCTTTCCAGTTCGTACCAAAAAAACGGTTGATGCGATTAATCAATACGACACTCTTGTTCAGTCCTATTTCTGCTTCGGCAAACAACTGCCTGCCGAGGTTGGCTTCGCTTACCGTATCATCATCGTAGGCCAAGACCATTAAGCCCGGATGATTAAGCGCAAGCATAGCCTGGTTCATCCGGGCAAGGTTGGTGAGCATCTGACTGCCAGTCCCACCGCAGCCAATGAGGTTAACCGTAATGGGATTGGTGGGATTGATCAGGTAATTATCGGTGATATGTATGGGGGTAAGCGTTTTCATTGGAGTAGATTTTTAATTTGATAATTGTTGGGAATTAATACATCGGTTGGGAATTGCTCCCCGCAGGCGGTCAAATGTTGCCATAGCTGAACGATATTTCCTTTAACGGGCTGATGACCACCAAACAGGTGACTGAAATAGCTGTTAAAAAAATAGTTTTGCCATAGTTCCATAAACTGCTCCAGTCCGCAATCTTTGGGTATGCTGATGCGCACGTTGCCCATACATACCCTGCCGTCAGGATAGACGTTAAAAAAGGGGGCATGATATAGGGATGTGCTTTCCGAAAAATCATTATCGGCTACCGCAAAAAGCTGAATACTGTTTTTCCCGGCCTTCCAAACCATTGCGGGAACAGCAGCTATGCCTGATGGAATATCAAGGTTCTCCGTAAATAACAATTTGATTTGTTGCGGTGGCGTATGCCATACCGCATAGCCGGATGAACCGCTGTTGATAGTTAAAATATTAGGGGGCATTAAGCCTTTCGGGTTTAAAAACCCCTGTGCCTTTTTTTCATTAATCTGCAAAGCCTTTGCTAACTTGTGGCTCTCGGGAATAGACAAAGGATGCCCGTTGATGGGGCAACCTGCGATATCCATATCGTAGCTTTCAATGTAAAAATCTGATGGAACGCCATTGCCTGTTTTTTGTAGAAAAAGCAGGGCTTTTACAGGCTGGTATAATTCTCCAAAAGTTCCGGTTAATTCTTTCATGGTTTGTCGTATAATAAGGTGCATAAATCATCTATCAGGGCTAACAGTCTTTCCTCGTAGGCCAGTTCATCGGTGTAAGCCGTTTTAGGTTCATTGAAAAAGGTGACTATTTCAGGTTCCTGATAGCGGGGGCGTTCGTTAAAATCATCATTGACCATGTTTTTTAGGTCGTCGCTGATACTGTCCTGTACACTGCCGATAAAAGAGAAATACTCATGCATCCCGACATAATTATCATCGTAGTCGTCGGGTTCATAATCCTGCAAGTTGGCATGTTTATAAAGGTTCATATCGGGAAAGGCTTGCCATAATTTCCACGCAGTTTCTGCAACTTTAAGGCATTTCTTTTCAAATTCGGATACGGCACAAAAGTGAGCCATCAGACTGTCGAGGCTTTGGCGAAAATCTTTTGCCATCATCTTTTCCTGTATAAAATCACCCTGCAGCTTGGCATTATCATAGTCGAATTGCTGCCTGTTGTAGTCTTCCTCATCATCGGCTTCTTCCTGTCTTTCCCTAATCCAATCCTCCAAAAATTCGTAGTTATTAAACATATAGGTATCATCATCTCGATAGTAGTCTATACCAGCCTCGGCATATAAGTAGGCGCAGACGGCAGTCAGTAATTCTGCACATTGCGCATAGTGAGGGTTCTGCCACAGGTCGTATATCGGCATCACGGGAATATAGTACAGCCCGAAATCATGGCTAAAGGTTTCCTTAACTACCAAACAGGTATGGGTATCTTCCTGCTCCACGACCAATAGTTGCCGAAACCGTCCCTTTGCTTTCAGCTTGCGGTTTGCCTCCCTTTCCGCCATCAGGACGTTATACGGATATGGCAGGGAGCGGTAATTGGTCAGGTTTAAACCATAGTGTTTGGTCAGGTGTGAGAGGGATTTAAAAAAATCCCCCTCGACTGCTGATTGTGTTGGCAATTCCGTTGCTGGCAGGCACATGGGCATAAAGCTGTGCCTTAAAAAACCATTGGTAACAGGCTCTGCGGTGATGACCTGGGGCGGTTGAGCCTTGCTTCCTGTGCATCGGGTAGCCTGTCGAGGTCTTTCATAAAGTGTGCGAGTTGCTGATGTAGTTTCCATTGCTGTTGATTGCGTTCTTTGATTAATCCCTTGTTCTCTTTTGTGTTTTCATTCATGTCATTTGCTGTTTAATGGCAATAAAGCTACCATGAGCCATTTAGGTAATGTTGGTAGCTCATGGTGGTCATTGCCTATCCTTTTACCCCTATGGTGGATACAAATTCATATTCCCTGCAATCTTCTACAAACTCCGGCCCTGTGATTTTGGCGGTGGTCAGTATGGCGTACAGGTTGCTGTAATAGTTGCATACCGCTTCGGGGCTAAAATCCTCGTTCGGGTCGGTAAGGCGTATCTTTTGCCCGTTCTCGGTATGGACAAAAACTCTTGGTAATAATTTCGTTTCTAACATGGCTTTTCGTTTTATTCTGCGTTAAAATTCTGAAGTGCTTTTTCATAGAAGTTGGCTTGCTGTTCCAAATACTGGCGTTTCTTCTTTAGTTCGTTTTCCTTATTTGGGTGTTCTTCCACGCTTGGCAGCATGGTAAGGGCTTCGGAGAACTTTAACTTTTTAATCAGTTCGTTTACATTTTCCATTGCGGTATCATAGGCTTTTTTCTTGTCCTCCTTGCTGATTTTGGGTTCGGGTAATTCCGCATCTTCGGTCTTTTTGGGCGTTGCGGTCGCTTGCGCTTTTTCTTTGTTCTTTTTGTCCTGTTCCATTTTAGACGCTGCTTTTGCCTGTTCTACACTTTTTAAGTGGGCTTCCAAATTGGTTTGCAGTTCTGCGGTTTTTGCTACAGGCTCGGTAATCTTCATAAAAAAAGCTTCGTCTAAATCCTGCGCCGTGCCTGTGAGGGTATAAGGGATAATCAGCTTTACGGCTTTATCCCCGCAGGTGGCGTTAAATAATTCGGAAACGGTCATATTGCCGTCTGCATCGGTTTGTATCACTAACTTCCATGTACCGGGAAGATTAAGGCTTGCTATATTTTGAAAAAAGTTCGTTGTCATGGTATTTAATTTTTAGGTGTGCGTTTGTTCAATTCAACTAAGTGGTTAGCCGACCTGCCGTCTGCGGTAAACAAGTATTCATTTGTTAAAATGCTTTCCTTGATAGCGGTATCACCGGTCAGAAATTCGTATTGATTTTCGAGGGATCTGTACAGGTGGCGGTTTAGAATTTCAGCAACCGAGCGTAGCCATTCTTCGAGTTTGTCCAGTTCTTCAAAGATGTTATCGTGCGTTTTGCCGTCTTTGATAACTTCCGAAATGCCTAAATCGGTCACTATGCCAAATTGCCTTGACCTGCTGATAATTTGCGGTTCGCTTGACAACAGGCCGTCCGCAACCAGTGCAATCACCCTGCGGTCAATCTGCAGAACGCTGAATTGAAATTCCTGCATCGGGGCATAGTCTTTCCACGATTGGTTGGCAACCGCGATTAGCAGTTTGGGTATGTCAACCATAGCGGAAAAACCGCTACCGTCCCCCTGTGAATAAAATCCCCTGAATTTAATTTTATCTTTAATGACTGTTATGCCTATGTAGGAACACAGTTCTATAAAATCCTCCAGTTCATAGTCCCACCAGTCAAAATTCACATTCAAATCCCGGTAGGTCGTCAGGGATTTTTCTTTGGCTGTTTTTTCCAGTTCGTTAAAACTGAACAATTTGAGTGTTATCGTTTTCATGGCTTCAAAGGGTTTTATTTTCAATTGACGATAGGTAAATGGTGTACCTGCGGGTAAGGTTCTCGCCTTTACGAAAAATGTCCGTTTTATAGAAATATATCTCGTCAAAAAACTCTACCGTTTTGGTTTGGAGATTAATTTCATAGCGATAGGTTGCATTGGTGCGCAGTTCATTCATGGCGCAATGCGCACCTAATAACGCCAGTTCCTCATCCGCATCACTCAGCGATAAAAGCGGTAACAATAAGGATTCTACGAGATAACCCTGTTCAGGTGCGCTACTGCTATCAGCAACGCAAATAATGGCTTTGCCATTAGTAAGGGTGATATAAAGATTTGAGCGTGTCATATTCTTTGATTTTAGTTTAAGGGGGGATTGCTCCCCCCGAATGGTGATTAATTGAGGGTTAATGCTTCTTCCCCGTTTTTGGCATAGCCGAGGCATAAATCAAATGCAGCCTGTGTGCGTAACTGTCCTGTCCCGCCTATGATGGATTTTACTTTGGCTTCATCGTCCTTGTATTCCTTGACATTTTGAAAATAGCCTGTTATGGCGTTGAACGCTCCAAACAAAGTGCCTTTGGTGGTTTCGGTCTGTTGGGTCGGGCTTGCCATTGCGTACATAAAGGCATTATCACAGATGTTCTTAAAGACGGTAGAAAGTTCTTCGCCTGTTTTCAGGCTCTTTAATACTTCCTTGCTCGGTGCCATTGCCTGTTGGATAAGCTTCATTACGTCCTTATCAGTGATGCGTACCTTTGTCCATTGGTTAAAGATGCCGTCCAGTTCATCAGCCATTTTGTTGGATATGCCCATTACTTTGTGGGCTTCTTTTAGCCTGTCCTCTGCGCTTGCGGTATGACGTATCTTAATCGTATTGGAGCTGTTACGGAGTGCAGCGCTCAGCGTGTTTTGGCAAACAATCCTGATGGGGGTAAATGCTGCGGTGATACTGCCCGAACCATCGTGCGAGGTAGTCAGGAATAGGTATTTTTCGATATAATCATCATTGCCTACTTTAATATAGCCGGGGAGTTTTGCGGTGATAAAAATCTTTTCACCGTTGCCTAAAGCCCCTGCGGTTTCATATTGCATCCCGTCCCCGCCTACGATGGCATCAAAAAAACCGAATGCATCTGCATTCTGAACAATGTTATAATCTGTACCTACTTTATCGCCTAATATTGCGCCGTTATCGGTACGGTAGGTAAAAAATGAACTTTTTGAAATAGTTTCTGTGCCGTCCTGCAAGCGGTGGATATTCGGCATTTTTACTACGTTGAAGTCAAGCCCTGCGAATTGCAATGCTTCTTTACTGGTGGGGTAATCCTCTACGATTTGCCCTAATCCGTGCCATGCCTTTTCCTTTACGCTGAAAAAACTGTGTTGTCCTGTTTGCTCGTTGAAATTGATATTGTGTGCCATGATGGTAATTTTTAAGTCTTTTGAAATTTGTTATGATTGGGTTTGCTTAGAATGGCAGGTCGTCATCGTCTTTTCCTGTACCTGCGGTTACGGCTCTTTTCTCTGCGCTGTCGGTAGGGTCGCTTGCCTTTGCCACTAAAGAAAAAAGCTTAATGGTGTCACAGGTACAAATCAGCCTTGCACGGATGCCGTCTTTTTTGCTTTGGTAGCCCTGCGCTTCCATCCATCCCGAAATTTCCACTACTGCCCCTTTGGTGAGGTATTCGGCTATGCCTGAATTGCGCCAGTAGGCGCAGTCAACGAATGCGGTTTTTTCCTTTTTTTCGCCCGCTTTGTTTTTCCATTTTTGGTTGATAGCTACGGTAAAATTGATTACCTGTTTGTCCCCTTTGACCGCATTGATTGCTGCGTTTGCGGTTAATCTTCCTGTGAATAGCATAATTTTAAATGTTTAATAATGAATAATTTGTTATTTGCTTTTCCTTTCGCCGCCTTGCCCTGATTGATTATTTTTAAAAGAAAAAGGGAAAAAAGAAAGCAAATCGTAAAGCCCGGCAGCGGGCAAAAGGAAACGGAATAATTGGAGGGGACCCGCCCAAAGGGCGGGGAGGAAACCGTTTATGCCGTAGTCTTTTGCAAATCCAACGACAGATCCGGGCTTGATTTTAGCTGCGCTTTTTACCCGTTTCGCCTAAAAATATTCATTGATTAAATAAAAAAATGCCGTTGGAGCCATAGGCGATGAAGATCCCAGATGACAGGAAAACAGGACTTAAACTTGAAATTTAATATACCTCCGGCAAAACAAAAACAAGTCCCAAACGCTGTCCGAACAAGAGAGAATATCTAACCTGTTAATCACCGGCCAACCGGTAGTTGATACAATTATGCCGATTTCTTCCCGCGTATCTTCATCAAAGAACATTTCAGAAGGGTCGTGTCAGTTCAGAATTTCCTCGCCGCCTGCGAATGCCTGCTGGCTGCCGATGATGTCTTCAGGAGCCTGTTGCTGTAGCCTGGCAATGTCGTCGGCGGGCAACATCGCTTGGCCATACATTCCACCATGATGCGGTCTGTTTTTTTTCCTTGCGCCAAAGCCAGCATAAACTGAATCAAGTTTTTCAGGCGGGGCACATATATTATTCACTTTATGGGGTATGTGTTCATGGCAGAGTTTTTTCGGCTGCTCCGAAGCGCATGAACTTTAATCAGCATGCGGAATTTCTATTATTTTTTTAAAAGAGGGATTTGTGGGAAGGGAAATGCATCATGGGATTGGAAGCGGCATCCTTCGATAGAAGATACAGCGGAAAGCCCGTCCCGAAGGGGATGCCATGATGAGTGAGAAATAGAATAGGGACGAGCGGAATGGTTAGGGATATTGTGCAGGGGAAAATAAGTTTGAAAAACAGAAAAGCTCGATTAATTAATTTATCCTTATAAAGGAACGGGTAAAAGTGGAAATAAGGCCCGGACTGTGCATATAGGTTAAAATATTGTTTTTTATTTGAAATTAACGACATTTAGCGTGCATTTTGAAGACCTTTTTTGGTAACTGGAGCGTCGTTGTACATCTTGCCGGAATCATAATGCATCGTCGGCGTTTTGAGGTAATATTGAATTATAAAGTAGCGATGATCGAAGAAGGCATAATTATTATTGGTGTGACTCCTCTAAATATAGTGCTCTGGGTGTTCTTTTAAATATCCGTGGGGTGAATATAGAAAATAATAGTAGGGCATATCACAGGGAATATGTGGTTGAAGTGCGGAAGCATTGGTGAACACCGTCAATACTATATTTTCGCATCGTTGGTTGCTTTGAAGAAAATACGGGGGCGCTCAATTGCAAAGCTAAGATTGCTGCTGAACAAATTGTCTAAAGGCCGGGAATTACCTCTTACCATACATTAGAATAATTTGCGATTTGAGTCGGTATATCAGACGCTGTTCGCTTCCCTTGGTCGGGTTAAAAATAAGTTGATATCCCAAAGCTAAATCCGGCGATGTTAACAGCCGGATTAGTAAAAATATCCCGTTGTTTTTGAAAACGGTAGTTTAAACGCAAAACTGTCTGTGGATTGGGTCTGAAACTAACAGCAGGCATAATACTCCAAATTTCGTCGCCGATATTTCCGCCCGTTTCTTTGAACCGCCCAACATTATAATCTACATATTCTAAACGGCAGGCAAGGTTTAGTACCGCGTTTCGCCAGCCTAATAAATTGTCTTTTAACACAGACTGTACGATGTCCAAAAATCCGCCATGTTGTTTATTTCCGAATTGTTGCGAATAGGTATCAGGAACATTTACAAAGATCCAGGCATATTCCCCGGTAAATGCAGTTCCTGTTTTACTGATCCTTGTATTGATATCCAAAGCAAAAACATCAAGGCGCCGTTTATCGTCTAATTTAAAACCATCCTCCTGGTATTTGTTATAAATGCCGCCCATGTAGGAAAAGCCTATCTCGCCGAAACGGGTGTTTTTTACCGCCACCTTAGCTGTGATTAAAGGTTCACCGTTATTACTTTCTTCAAAGCGTTCGGCATTTGCTTTAGCTGCCGGAAGGTAGGTCCTGTTAAATTCATTTTCAATGATCGTATTATCAAATCCACTGGTCAGATATAACTCATAGCCAAGCAACCATCTGTTTTGGTAATATTTACCATATACGCCAAAGCCTGCATTGCTCCAGGTGGCAGGCAGCATTTTTTCAGCAGAAATAGGGCGGTCTGTAAATTCCCATTTAGGGCCATCATGGTTTTGGTTAAATGCACCTATCGGATTAACGATCATTCCCCCGCGTAAATTAAAGAGCGGGTGAAACTCTACATCGACCGCAGCAAATTCTACGCTGATCTCCTTATCGGCAGGTTCAAATTCAATTTCTGATAAAAATTTGATGCGGCTGGAAATGGTCGATGCTACAAATAAGGTCAACCTTCTGAATTGAAACTGGTGGCCTTCTGAAATACCGTCTGTACCTAAGTGCTGATAATTGGCCTCTACATATCCCCCTAATGAAACCGGAAGCTTTCCCGATTGCAACATAGGACGGTTATAAATAGCATCCATGTTCATTTTTCTTTTTGATGTATCTGCTGTAGTGCGCCTTAATAAAGTAGTATCAATTTGTGCTTGCGCGCTAATCGCAATAAATAAAAAAGCAGAAAAGGCTATAATTCTCATTTTAAAGATATTCTTAATTGGTTATCAGTGATCGTTACCGGAAAGTTTCTAAGGGGATTTGCCGCAGGTCCGTTTACTACCTGGCCGCGATTATTAAATTCGCTGCCATGCGCCGGACATTGCATTTTATCCCAAAACACCTGTAGTTCCGTCCCCTGGTGCGTGCAGCGCATCCATAGCGCCTCGAATTGGGTATCACTAAATCGGTACACACATATCGGGTATTTCAATAGGTCATTTTGGACGACCACGTATTTCCGGAAGTCTTTTTTACCGCCTTTTTTATGTTCAAATTCGCTAAGTGGTAACAGCATATTTGAACCGGCAATATCAGCGGATATCAGTTTGGAGGCCGTTCCGCATCCTTCGAACGCCAATAATAATCCGCCGCTCATACAGCTTAGACACGTTGTAGCTATGAATTTCCTTCTGTCCATGTTAAAGGCTATTTAAAAATTTGATCACTTTTTGCTTTTCATTTTCCTGGAGCGCGTTGTACCTGTTTTTGATGACTAAGGCTTCTCCGCCATGCATTTGTATCGCCTCGTCGATACTCCTGGCCCGGCCATCGTGCAGTAAAAAAAACTGCCCTCCCTGAGATTTAGGCGCTAATCCTAATCCCCATAAAGGTGCTGTGCGCCATTCGCTTGTTTTGGCGGAACCTTCTGTATAGCCGTCATCTAAACCCGGCCCCATATCATGTACCAGGAGGTCGGTGTAAGGGTGGAACTCCTTATTGTCAAGCGCCGAAACCGGCGAAATGCCTGTTTTCAATGTTTGCTTATGGCAACTCTCGCAACCTATTTGAACAAAAAGGTCTTTACCTGTTATCACATCAGAATTATGCTGGTCACGTTGAATCGGTGCTTTAAGGGTTTGCAGGTAAAAAACTACTTCTCTTACTATTTTATCGGAGATCTCGGGATCGGTATCTAACAAAGTAAAAACGTCACTTGGATCAAACGACGAAGCAATACCCATGTCCTGATTGTAAGCAAGGATGGTCTGGTGGAGCAAATTATAAGTACTGGCTTTCTTACCAAAACGGGTGATATACCTGTTCCCCTGATTTTTACTGCCAGGCCTGATTTTAATATAGGTTGGCAGCAGTGCCCAGTTGGGATGACCTCTAACGCCATCAGGATTATTGACGTTCCCGGCGGCCATCGCCAGTATATCATCTTCGCTAACCAATTCTATGAAGCCCAGTCCTGAATTTATAGGCGGCGTAAATTTAGCAAAGCTGGTGCCTGCGGGTAACTTTTCAGGGGCATAGCCCGGTAATGCACGCTCCTGTAATTGCGGCCCGTGATCAAATTCATTACGCCCAAGACTATCGTTTTTTCCAAACCTGGTCAATGTAGTAAACGGATGACCTTTACCATCACCTGCGTGGCAGCTTCCGCAACTGGTTGCTACAAATACGGGACCCAATCCGGTAGCCGCTGTAAAAACCTGCCCGTTAAACCCCACATCGCCGGCAAGATGTTGTAAATTTTGGGCTGATGTTAAATTTTCGACAGGCCCGTCAAGGATGGAATCGTCGGCAGGCGCAGAAGGTTCAAGTTTCTGACAGGATATTATCATTGTAATCAGCAACAAAAACAGTCCGATAACAGCAAAATGATTCTTATTCATTATTCATATTTTTTTCAATAGTACAAACATATATTATTAATTTAATTATACAACTAATATAAATTAGACATGGCTAATTTTTATTTTAAGGATTAAAGAGTATTTTTGTTTTGAAGAACAAAGGATGACAAGGACATTATCAGAAGAAAATTATTTGAAGGCTATTTTTCATTTAAGCAGAAATAGCAAGGAGAAGGTTAGTATCACAACACTGGCCGCGTCATTAGAGAACACCGCAGCCTCGGTCATAAGTATGCTCAGAAAATTGACGGCTAAGGAATTGGTGGATTATGACAAAAAGAAAGGTGCCAGTCTAACAAGAGCAGGGGAAAAGGCAGCAATAGACATTGTTCGAAAACACCGTTTATGGGAAGTTTTATTAGCAGAAAAACTGGAGTTTTCCTGGGAAGAGATTCACGACATCGCCGAACAGTTAGAGCATGTTCATCACCCTGAACTGGCGGATCGTTTGGATAAATTCCTGGGATTTCCTCAATTCGATCCGCATGGTCACCCCATACCGGATATCAAAGGAAACATTTCCCAAGTATCGGGCAAATTGTTGTCGGATTCGACTATAGGGATCGAGTTAGAGGTAGTTGGCGTAAAGGACAGTTCATCTATGTTTTTAAACTACCTGAAACAACTGGATATAAAAATCGGGTCAAAGCTGATGGTCGAGCAAATTATTGATTTCGATCAATCCGCTGTAATTAAAATTAACAAGGGCAGTAGTATCAGCGTTTCAAGAAAATTTTTGGAAAGTATATTGATAAACTAATTTCCACCAAATATAAATGGCCCGAAATAAAAAGAAAGGGGCGGCAGTACATCGCACATTACAATACGCACGAAAAACTCGGCCGCGCCCATTATGGATAAAAATAATCCGGATCATCGGGATGATTATGTTGGCGACAGGTATGCTACTGGTCATTATTGAAGCGGTCATGCAGTATGTTCATGGCATCAGGAAACATTGATGGCAATATCATTTTATTATAAAACTATTTTCTGCCGATTTGATAGTGTGCGATCATGAATATGATGAGCAGAGTTTATGAAAATTGACCACGCCTTTTATAAAGGTAGTGCCTTGATAAAATTTGCCCGGTATTGCAGATGTCGGCAGTTTTGGCAGTTAACCGACACAATATGTAATTTCTGTAGACGCTGACCGGCTAAAAGCAAATCACCTTTCGATCACCAAATATTTGCTGCATTACAAAAAAACTAAAGCAATACGGGCGGTACTTATAAAGTAATTTGATCAAAATTTACAGATAGTAATTTAATTTTTGGCAATGAATTAGCGGTTAACTTCTAACTTTTGTTGTACACCGGTGAAACTTATTGTTGGGTATTCCTGTTATTTAATAATTACCAATCTAAAAATTTAATTATGACACCAGGAAATCAAGAACAGCCAGAAAAAGATCAGCACCCGGAACATCACGAGCACAAGGAGCACCATGTACATCCCGAACACCATGAGGGGCCGGGACACGAAAACGAACCGGAACACCACGATGAGCCGGAACATCATCAGGAAGAAGAACATCACGAGGAATCGGAGCACCATACTAAAAAATCCTGATCTTATCAAAAGGCCCGAACAGAATATCGGGCCTTTTGACTTTATTATGCGATAACCCAATTACACCTCTTAATCTACACCACTACCCATCGTCTTTCAATTTACTGATTTTTTGCGATCTATATTGTAAGGGACTTTGAACGCCTGTTGGTTATCATTTAACTTAGCAGTCGCCTGGTAGAAACTAAAAATAAACTGTTCTCTGACATGTTTGAATTGAAATTAGGTATAGATGAGATCAAACCGGTTGCAGGTCTTTGCTTCATATTAAGCGTTTCCGTAATTTATAAGCATCTAATGTGATGACAACCATGCTGCACTTTTCCTGCGACCAGACAAAGCAAAAACAAGAGACAAATAAAGTATGCGGGGTCTTAGTTATTCGAATTAACACCGGCTAAACAAGCGATTATTCCCTCTATCACACGCTTGGTCTCTTCCGGGTCCCGCACTTTAATGCAATCCGCCCCTGTTTTGCGGACAGGCTGGTCATTACCTCCCGGGATCAACGCGTCACCTAAAAAAATCATTTCCAAGATACTTATCTTCAGTATATCCCTTAACTTATAAATTCCATAGGCTTTATCTATTCCGTGCTTAGTAATGTCAATAGACGTTGTTCCGCCCATGTTTACGGCGAAGCCGGTTAATTTTGCATCCAGTATCGTTTTGATCTTAGCGCGTTTTGAAAAGTCAGGGTCCCATCTGCTTTTTTCGTTCAGTGGTGCCTGCTGCCCTAACCCAGAGAATGTAATTTGGCTACCGCGATCCTCCATCTGTTCTCCCCAAAGTTTGCCGAAAGCTATGCCTGATTGTGCAATCGCCCCGTTTAGGCTATTTGTGATTAGTTCCTTCTCGGTTTTGGAGAAATTTTCAGCGTAGAGCGGTTCCCAGCGCGTGGTGTAATGGTAATATTTTGTTCCGCAGGTCGGAAGGATCGACAATCTTTTCAGCAGGCTGTTCTGGGGAATTTTCGCAAGTACCTGTTTTTCAAATTGCGGCCAGTCTCCGCCTGAGATCACTGCGACCTTAGCCGTAGTAAGTAAGCGAGTTAGCAATTCAGCCATTTCAGTATCAAGCGGCGCCTTGCTTTCAGCTAAAGTGCCATCAAGGTCAAATATGATCAGTTTTTTCATTAATAATTATTTTAGATGTTATTCAGACCGGTTGTTTTGTCGGGCAACACTATAGATAAGGCAGGAGTATTTTACCCAATAAAGCGATGCCAATCAGAATAGATAAGATAATGTAAATGATCCCCTCCCAGAAGGATGGAAATCTTATATTTTTAAACCAGGCTCTTTTTCCTTCCCGCTTTTTTGGTTCGTTTTGATCTTTCATAAAGCTATTGATCGTTTATTTCTTAGTCATTGGGACAGGATTCGATGCTGAGCGTAATGGTCGGCATATTTAACTAAAAGACAGGATACTTTAAAAAGAGGTGAGTATGCGTATTTCCTTATCTGAGATAGCATGTCCCAGAGACCCTTTCCCGTCAGCCCTTTAGTTGAACCCATAGAAAGAACGATTTCCAAAAAACTGATAATTTCAGCGATGAATATCAAAGAAATTATCACTAAACCAGTTATTAATTCCATTTTATGTTGATTTAATTATTAATTATTAATTATTAATTATTAATTATTAATTATTAATTATTAATTATTAATTATTTTAGTTTATGCACCCTTTTAATTTTTTGTGATCAATAGTTTTCGGCTTTTGCCTTGTTGGTCCTTTAACTGGATAACTGCCGACTCTTTTCCTGCTAACAGAGGTTGCTTGCTCGTGATCATTTCGCAGAGGCTTACGCTCGGATAGGCTTGGCCGTCGATTTCTGTAATTTGTTCACCCGGTTTTACCGAATTCCCGCTTTTGTCCCAGATCAGACCGACCACCAGTTTACCGTCAGAAACCACTGGCTGAAACGGCCAGATTTTTCGGTTTAGGTCGTGGACGGGCTTATGAGCATCAAAATAAAATTTACCTTTAATAAAGTCAAGCGTGACATTTCCATATTCTAAGAGCTTTGTTCCCATCGCCGGTAAGCCGCCTTTATTGGTTTCCGTGATCACATTATTGAATCGTGCCGTGCCGATAGTTATAGCACTTAATTTCAGCAGGTATTTATCGGCAACCGCCTGCAAGCCGAAGAGACCGACACTGTTCGCACCATATCCTTTAGCTACAATGTCATAAACCCCTTTATTCTGTAATTGCATCATATAGTCATCGGTAAAACGCAGGAAATCACTATCGCCTGTGTCGAAACCTAATAACATGCCGACGCCATATTTCAATGTGACCTTAATGAAAGGATTGCTCTGCTGGTTGTTCTTTCCGGTAGTGATCATTGGCACACTGCTTTTAGGATTTAATTTCACTTTGTCCGGCTGGTCGGTAATAATGATCTGCCTTCTATCGCCGGCGATGGTAATGATTGAATTTCTGAACAGATTACTGCCGATGACCCCCTCAATATCAAAACACTTATAAAAATCCGATTCAACCACTACCGCCGGGATATCAACAAAATCGATATTACCCAATCGGATATGGCCCAATCTGACCACGGCTGCGGAATCAGCCACGCCATTAACGTCCCTGATCATATTATTATAGATGAGGTCAGCTTTTAATTCGGCAGACAATTCCTTACTGATAGCAACAGGGGCACCTGTATCCAGTAAAAACCTGCGCAACTTCCCGCCAAGTTCTGCCTTTATAATGATTTTTCCGCCGATAAATTCATAGGGCATTTCGGCATAATAGCCTTTAGGTGCTGCACCTCCCAGATTCAAGGTTTGCGATTGAGCCCGGCTTGACCTCAGGTAAAGCAGGCTTATTATTAAAATTAAGGATATTTTCATAGTTTAAAGGACTAAATTCGTAATTCACTTAGTTGAAATAGACAGGGGTCAACACCATATGAGGCTTTTGAATGCTATAATTCCGGTTGCGGTATCATAGTAAGCAGCTAAAAGGCCAACTTTACCTTCATGGTTTTGCTGCCGGATCAGCGGGCTGCAGTTTAAGATCTCCTCGATAGAATTGCTAATGTTAATGTGCTCTACCCGCTCAGAGAATTCGCCGCCATCAAAAACAGGGCTAATGTTTTTGGCCGTAACGATGGCCGGATTGATTTTCCTGGTAACAAAGCCAATATTCTCATTATCCATAGCATTTATCGCGGCGCCCACAGCTCCGCACTTGGAATGCCCCATGACGACGACCAGTTTTACCCCCATTTCCCTGATAGCAAGTTCTAAACTGCCGATGATCTCATTGCTGACAATATTGCCTGCTATACGGATAGACAAAATATCCCCGAGGCTGGCATCAAAGATGATTTCCGGCGATGTCCTCGAATCGATGCAGCTGATGATCACAGCCATAGGAAATTGGCCTGATGAGGTCGCATTGACCTGATGCCGGAAATACTTCGCATTCCATTTTCCTTGTCTAAACCGCTCATTTCCGCTTTTCAATAAATTTACTACCTGTTCCGGATTAAGTTGCTGTTGCGCCTGACGGTCTAACACATTAACAAACTGCACATGGTCTGACAGTTGATAAGCTGACCTGATGCCGATCATGTTCAGCATGATTTGCTTTTCCGGTGCGACCACGTTCTTGTAATCATCGAATAATTCCAACACATCGTTATCAATAAAGTCAGCCTTACTACCATCAATAATAACATTAGAACCGGCCGGAACCGTTAACAGCGTATCTTTTATACCCGCCTTGTTTAGAAAGGAGACCTGACTGGGTAATTCAAGCCGGATCGTTTCACCTTGCTGGAGCTGGATTCTTTCAAGCAGGAACGGATTGCTGTAATTGCTTTTTAAAAGATAGAATAAACTGACGGCCAAACCGATCAGGATGCCGATCAGCAGATCAGTAAAAATGATGGCAGTGATTGTTACAACGAACGGAATGAACTGTTTCCAACCTTTCGCATACATCTCTTTAAAGATGGAAATCTTCGCCAGCTTGTAACCGGTCACCATTAATATGGCCGCTAAAGAGGGAAACGGTATCAGATTGATAAAAGGACTTAAAAACAAGATCGCCAGCAGAAGGAAAATACCATGGATAACGCTGGAAGCCTTGCTTTTTGCGCCTGCGTTAATATTGACTGAACTGCGGACGATCACCGATGTAACGGGCAGACCGCCGGTCAACCCTGCTAAAATATTGCCAACGCCCTGTGCGACCAGTTCCTTATTAGGCGGAGACTGCCGTTTATGCGGATCAATATTATCTACTGCTTCCAAATTTAACAGCGTCTCCAGCGAGGCCACGATAGCGATGGTGACCGCAGTTAACCAAACATTGTAATTGGTCAGTGAGGCAAGATCTGGTAAATGTAAGAAAGAGAACAGATCACCAGGCTTAACAGCAGGAAGCGCTACCAGATGCTTTTGACCAAGATAAAGTATAGGTTCGAAAAAACGGAATAGTTGATTTATACCGATCCCAAGCAGCACAACAACTAGCGATGCCGGAAAAAATTTGATTTTTTTAAATGGCATGATGTCCCAAAAAACCAGAATCAGCACCGAAAGGAAATTGATAATAACGGCTCCCGGGGTAATATGAAATAAGGCATGGTATAAATGGGTGATCGTGTTCTCTCCATTAGCCTGAACGAAGGCAAAGTCATCCTGATGGCCACTATTATAACCAAAAGCAAGGGGTATCTGCTTAAGAATAAGAAGTATGCCGATAGCGGCCAATAAACCCTTAATTACATTGGAAGGGATATAGTTTGCGATAAAGCCGGCTTTGAATATCCCGCTTAAAAACTGCAACGCACCGGCGATCAGCAAAGCTGATGAGAAAACTTCAAAGCCGCCCAGTTTGCTGATGGAAGCCAGAACGACAGCCGCCAAGCCGGCGGCCGGCCCGCTGATACTGGTTTGCGAACCACTTATTGAGCCGACCACGATACCACCAATGATACCAGAAATAATTCCGGAAAGAAGTGGCGCTCCGGATGCCATTGCAATGCCGAGGCATAACGGCAGGGCGACAAGAAATACGACTAACCCTGCGGGTAAGTCGTGTTTGATTTTTGATAGAATAGTCATTAATTTTCTATATAAGAATTAAACGCACGGCTGTCCGGCGATAATTCACAGGTTGACTCTCACCGAAATATGGGGTGGAAAGATAAATTTGTTGATACATGAGATTTCCGCCGATACTACAGAGCTACAGAGAGCCTGCAAGGACTCGGGAGAAAAGCTAAGCTAATATTTTGGGAGGCAACCAGACCGGCGCAGTCGCTACGGGTAGATCGTCCTGATCAACAGAAAAATAATGACCAGCGTAAAATGTTGGGATGGCTGAGTGGTCCGCACTATCTTTATAAAGTGACGGAGTGCTGCAACAGGTACAAGAACAGAATGGGGAGCAATCATCAACTGTTGCCGAACATAGACTGAAATTCTTTAACGGGACCTGACGAACGGTCGGCTGGTCAGTTTTCGCTGCGCGGGAATCCATGCAGGGAACCATTACCAGCCACGTGATCATGATAAGTAAAAGATAACAGGCAAACTTCATTGCAGGCTAAGTTATAATAATTAACCGATGTTACACACTAAGGTAACTAAATTAGAATATGAAGCTGAAAACAAACCGGATTAATATACCAAACTATTTTACCGTTTCAGCAAATTTCAATTATCGTTTTACAAGCACACCCGCAAAAATGGTTGTATTGGTTGGTTGAAAATGGGTGTTACCAGAGAGGGTAAAATGATTCAGGGCGACGGAAATCAGAAAAGAAACGTTATGGGTTATTTCATAGGCACCGGAGGTCCCATAAACAAAATAATTTGCCCGGCCCGTTTTATTCTCGTTCTTCTCATCAATTGATAATAGGTTGTATCCCAAGTAAGGTGCCAAAGTAATAGCGTGTGCAGATTTGTTTAGCACAATGTCATTCGACAAATGAAAAGCATATTGGGAAAAATTAATTTTATTTGTCCCGGTGTTGCCTGATCCTTCAAATTGAAAAAACATGGACTTATATAAGCGAAAATAGGTTCCTATCTGAAACCCGTATTTTACAAAATTTGAAATGTGGGTAGGTGCGTTGATAATATTGACCGGGAACCTTATAAAGGTTAGCGAATAATGAAAGTTGTCCTTCGTAAAATAGTTTAACCAATTGCTTTTTTGCTTTACTGAGTTCCGATTTGCTCGTATGGTATCAGTTATATCAGCAGAAAGTTTGCTTAAATAATTGTATCGCTCAGAATGGCTAAGCAGTGTATCAGCTTTAAGCCAAATTGTGGAATCCCCTGGTTTTGAAATATTTTGAGTTATATCGTTTTCCTGAATGATATCTCCATAGGCAAACGGCTCAATATAGGCAGTGTCTATTTTTGAGGTAATATAAACGGTGGTTGTAGTGGGGTTTTCCTTTTTATAAATGGTATTGCCTTTCATGAAAGCTTCCTGTATGTACCAGGTATTACCCAAAGGACGATAAGCAATATGATACTGAAGCTTTGATTTGGGTAAAGTGCCATACCGGGTAACGTTGAAATAACTAATGTCAGCACCAACAAAAGCATAAGTGGCGGTATCGATATATAAAGTTCCGCTGGTCGCCTTTTGCTTTTGAGTAGAATCTCTTTGCGAAAAATTGATGACATAAACATTCCTGTTATGGTACATTCTTTTTTGCATCAACTGATATTGAAAGTCTTTTACCTTAGATGCTGTAATAAAAGATTCACGGTTATGGATGATGTCAGCATGAGGAACGGTTAAATATCCTCCGATCCATTTGATGAAAATTAGGGATTTATCAGTAATTGTGTCAATTTTATTTTGAATCAGTTTTACTTCCTCCTGCTTATTTGCGCTGTATGAGGGGACGTATATTTGCACGATAGCATCGCTGTTAAAAAGATCTGAACGGTTCCTTAAATATTGCAGCCGCATCGCGCCTGTTAAGATATAAGGCCTTTGCGGATAATTCGCGTGAATCCGGCTTATAGCTTTTTTCAGAATGGTTGAACCCGTACCCATAATCCTGACTTCGGTAAGCTCGACATAACTCGCCCGCAATTCTATATCAAAGGTATAATCACCGGCAAAGTTTAGAAACAACTGCTTGTACCCGACGTTTGTAAAGCGAATACCGTGTTGTTTAAATTGTGAAAACTGAATTGCGATTTTGAATTTTCCTAATGAGTCCGTGGCGGTACTTGTCTCACCAACCCGAACCGTAACACCCTGTAAAAAGTTTTTAGAATCAAAATCCCGTATGATTCCACTTAAGACAATATTTTGAGCGTTGCAGTATATAGTTCCAAAGAGTAGAAAGGAAAAAACCAAACATTTCTTCATTTTATGAATATGTTAACAGTTTAATTTTGAACTGGATAAGTTTTGCGTTTATATATTTCGTTAAATTTTATCATTGTGATAATAATATATATGACGAAGTTGAAACCTAAAAAACCAGTATAAGGCTAATAACACTAGTCTTTTTAATTCACAAAGTAAACAGATGTTGACTTTGTTTCGCACTCATGTTGATTATTATAACTCTCTATAATATGCTAAGTTGTTACTATTTACTAAAATTGTAAAAGATATACCATTAGCAATCTGATATGTGTATCATTTTTTTGCAGATATCTTGCTTATAAGTAGAAATTATACTATAAAATAATTATTCGGTTCTACAGCACTAATATAGCAATTCATCTATGTGCGCTCTTATCTTCATGCTGGGGCCTGACATCCTGCCAAGATAATAGTTCCATATCTGAATTTCTTTATTGAAATAGCCGTTGAATACGGCGAATTAAATCTGATACCGGCATGTAGGTCACTGCTCAGATCAGCACATTCAGCAAACTAATCGCCATTGTACCTGTTGAGGCAGTGGCTCATTCGGAGGGCAACTGGATGTATCTGTAAATAAAACGAATGGTAAAGATGATAAAATCCTATTTATCAAGACAAAGGTGATAACTACGTGCGCAATTAGATTATATAGATTACACCATTAGATACTGTCCGCCTAATGTATATTTAGCGACAAAAGGACATTATTATAGCTTAAACGGCCGTGGAGCAAAGGGGCAAAAGATGAAAGGACTCGAACGCAGATTACTCGAAAAACAGATCAATCCAACTGCTATGCGGTTAGTGGTATTAGATCATTTAGTCAAACAAACCAATGCGGTTAGTTTAACTGATATTGAGTTGGGCATGGAAAAAACAGACCGGGTAACTTTGTACCGCAGCATCAGGACATTTGAAGAACATGGCCTGGTTCACCGAATAGAAGATGGAACAGGTGTTACCAAATTTGCGCTTTGCCAACCTGACTGTACTATTGACGGGCACCATGACCTACATGTGCATTTCTACTGTATCAATTGCCAGGAAACTCATTGCCTGCCGAAAACACAGATACCGGAAGTCAAATTACCGGGTGGATACGAACGGCAGGAAACAAGCTTGCTGGTGAAAGGCTTATGTTCAGCATGTAAGAAATAAATGCACTACGATTGCAGTTGTTCCTTGCCTAAATTTGAAGGAATTAAAAATGAGTGAAACAAAATTTAAAGGGTTTGATGATCAGTTAACAGATTTGCGCCCTGAAGTAAAAGAAAAGGCACTCGAACTGGCTGCCGGTTATCTTGATGATGGAACCGATCCGGGAGTCGCTTTAAAAAAAGCAATTGCGGAAGCGGAGCTATGGTTTTTAGATTCAGAAGGATAATTGAGTTACAAAAAATTATGAAAGAGATTAAAAATAAGCAGACACCAATAGTAACGGCTCATCCTGATGCGCCCGCTAAAAAAGACAGTCCGCAGGTGAATATCATTAAGGATCAGGATCGTGAGCTGAAATCTGATGAGAGCCAAGATGACGAAGAAGTTCTTGATCTGAACAAACCCGCTGAAGAAGAAGGCTGGCAAAGCCATTGGCCCCTGCTTACCGCATTAGCGATATTACTGGTCATGCTTACGCTGGAATTTGGTTTTAAATATCAGCCACCTTTTCCTTTCAATCTGATCATATTTTCAGTGGCATTCTTACTGGCTGGATATAATGTTTTAGGAATGGCCTGGCGTAAAGCCAAACACTTTGATTTTTTTAATGAGTTCTTTTTGATGAGTGTCGCCACATTGGGTGCATTCAGTATCGGCTCTTACAGTGAGGGGGTGGCAGTAATGGTGTTTTATTCTATTGGGGAATGGTTCCAGGATGCAGCGGTAAACAAAGCCAAAAAAAGCATTAAAGCCTTATTGGATATCAGGCCGGATAAAGCAACTGTAATACGGGATGGCAAAGCATTGATAAGCAACCCGAAAGAAATCAAAATTGATGAGATCATACAGGTTAAATCCGGTGAAAAGGTTGCGTTGGATGGCGAACTTTATTCAGATGCCGCCATTTTTAATACGGCTGCCCTGACCGGGGAAAGTAAACCCGATACCAAAAGGAAAGGCGAAACAGTTTTGGCCGGGATGATCAACCTGGATAAGGTGTCGGAGGTTCAGGTTAAATCACTTTTTAAAGATAGTAAGCTAAGTAAGATATTGGAAATGGTGCAGGATGCTACCGCCCGAAAATCACAAACACAGCTTTTTATCAGTCGTTTTGCTAAGATCTATACGCCTATAGTATTCGCGCTGGCACTATTGGTTTGCTTTGCGCCTTATTTTTTTACAGACCCTTATAATTTCCACCAATGGTTTTACCGGGCATTAGTATTCCTGGTGATCAGCTGCCCTTGCGCATTAGTCGTATCTATTCCATTGGGTTATTTTGGTGGCATAGGCCTGGCCTCCCGTAACGGTATCCTTTTTAAAGGTTCAAATTTCTTAGATGTGATGACCACCATTAATACGGTTATTATGGATAAAACGGGTACGCTGACCAAAGGTGTTTTTAATGTTCAGGAAGTGGTCACCGATGGCTTTGACCAAAAAGAACTGGTCAGGATCACTGCGGCTATCGAAAGTAATTCTACCCACCCAATTGCCAAAGCGGTAGTCGCCTATGCAGGTAAGGCTTTAGGTGAGCTAAAAGCTAAAGATGTTGAAGAAATATCCGGGCATGGTTTAAAAGGAACGATTGATGGTAAAACTGTTTTAGCGGGTAACAGTAAATTGCTTAAAAAATTCAATATCGCTTACCCGCCGGAAGTAGATCAACTGGTTGATACGGTGGTTGTGGTTGCCATCGATGAAAAGTATGCCGGTTATCTGACCATAGCTGATGAAATAAAAGAAGATGCCAAACAGGCGATTGAGCAGATGCACAGCTTAAAAATTCAAACAGTAATGTTATCAGGGGATAAACAAGCTGTTGTGGATAAGGTGGCTAAATTATTAGGGCTTGATAAAGCCTTTGGCGACTTGTTGCCGGACGGAAAAGTACAGAAAGTACAGGAATACAAGAACGCCGGCAGCCGGATAGCTTTTGTAGGTGATGGTGTAAATGACGCGCCGGTAGTGGCATTGGCTGATGCCGGGATTGCGATGGGAGGGTTGGGCAGCGATGCGACCATTGAAACGGCAGACATCGTTATTCAGAACGACCAGCCTTCTAAAATTACCGCCGCTATAAAAATCGGACGAATTACTAAACGGATCGTGTGGCAGAACATCACTATCGCCATGGTAGTTAAAGTCATTGTTTTGATTCTTGGCGCAGGCGGGGTAGCTAATTTATGGGAAGCGGTTATTGCTGACGTAGGAGTTGCGCTACTGGCGATCCTGAATGCGGTGAGAATACAGAAAATGAAGTTGGAATAGATCACGCATATAACTAAGTAACATCATAACCTCGACGCTAAAGACTGTTTTCTCACCGTACAAATTTTAATTCCTTTAATAGTTAAATATAAATATTCTTATGCAAACTTAAAAAGTCAATAAAACTTGATCTATTCTGTTGCATTAAACGTTAATGTTTTTGTGACTAAATTAGTAGATATAAACAGACGCATACTTTGAGGTTTGCAACTTGATTGATTGTTTTGACTAAGTTATAATATGCAATATGCGAAGTTGTTACAACTAATCAAAGTGTTATATATTTACATCAGCAATCGGATGGATCTGATGATGCTTAACATGAATTTTGCTATAAAAGTGGAATTTGTATTTATAGATTTAGTTGTGTAGTTTTGCCAATAATGAAATTTTGGAGTTTATTTATGTGCGCTGTTATACTTGTGCTGGGGCTCATGCCCTGCAAAGACAGTAATGCCGCGTCTAAAACGCTCACAAAAGTAGCCGTCGATCAAGGCCACCGGGGGGCTAACCCGGTTCAGGATCATTGTTCCCCGTTTTGTCAGTGTTCATGTTGTAATACGCCAACACTAACCGTTATAAGACCCCTATTATTTTCAATACCCGTAGAGGTGTTAAAGTTCTATCCGGAACTGCCTACATCAAAGATCAAAAACAGGAGTATAGTTATTTGGCAACCTCCCAAATTATTTTCCTAAGATTTCTCTTCTCTCTCATGCTAAACGCATGAAAATTTCTATTTAATAATTTATTCATCAGGTATGGCTCGAAAAAAGAGAGCACTGCCAAACAAGCACCGTGTGGTTTACTATGGAAAAAAAATCCAGCCTAAACCAAAATGGATGCGCGTTATCAGAATTATTTCACTGGTCATTATTGTGATCGTAATGATTCTGGCGATGATTGGCATTGCCATGAAATATTACCATATGGTAACTAAGCACTAAATTCACATGTTAAATAAAATAATCAATTTTTCCATCAATAATAAGCTGGTCATTGGGCTATTTACGCTCGCTCTGATCGCTTGGGGAATTTATTCTTTGAATAAATTGCCTATAGATGCCGTTCCCGATATTACTAACAATCAGGTACAGGTAATCACGCTCAGCCCGTCCCTTGCCACGCAGGAAGTGGAAAGACTTATCTCCTACCCGGTAGAGCAAACGATGGCTACCATTCCCGAGATAGAGCAAGTACGTTCACTATCCCGTTTCGGCCTTTCGGTGGTTACTATCGTTTTTCACGATAAGGTCGACATTTATTGGGCACGGCAGCAGGTTAACGAAAAGCTGTCCGAAGCAAAAAATAATATTCCGGCTGGTCTTGGTAACCCCGAAATCTCGCCCATATCAACAGGTCTCGGTGAGATCTATCAATACGTAATTCACGCTAAACCCGGTTTTGAAAAGAAGTATGATGCCCGCGAATTACGGAGTATCCAGGACTGGATCGTTCGCAGGCAATTGCTTGGCACCCCAGGGATCGCCGAAGTCAACAGTTTTGGAGGGTTACTTAAGCAATATGAGATCGCCCTTGACCCGGACAAGCTACGCAGTTTAAATTTAAGTATCAGCGATGTATTTAATGCACTGGAACAAAATAACCAAAATACCGGCGGAGCCTATATCGATAAAAAGCCGAATGCCTATTTTATTCGCAGTGAAGGTCTGGTCGGTACCGTTGATGATATCAACAAGATCGTAGTCAAGAACAACGCAAATGGTTTACCCGTACTCATTAGGAATATCGCAAACGTAGGGATCAGCAATTCCATACGCTATGGTGCTTTAACCCGTTCGACGACGAATAGTGAAGGCGAAGCTGTCGGCGGCATTGTAATGATGCTCAAAGGCGCCAATGCTAACAATGTCGTTAAGCTGGTAAAAGAAAAGATCACACGTATTAACAAAACACTACCTGAGGGGGTGACTGTAGAGCCGTTCCTTGACCGCAGCGCGTTAGTCGACAGGGCAATCGGCACCGTCGCTAAAAACCTCATCGAGGGTGCACTTATTGTAATTTTCGTACTGGTATTGTTCCTCGGGAACATCAGGGCAGGTCTTGTCGTTGCCTCCGTTATACCGCTGGCAATGCTTTTTGCTATTTGCCTGATGAACGTTTTCGGCGTTTCAGGTAATCTTATGAGTCTAGGTGCGATCGATTTCGGCCTTATAGTCGATGGTGCCGTTATTATCGTGGAAGCGACCATGCATGTGCTAGCGGTCAATAATCCAGGACGTCCCTTTACGCAAAAGGAGATGAACGAGCAGGTCGAGCAGTCTGCCGGAAGAATGATGAGCGCTGCTGCGTTTGGTCAGATCATTATCCTGATCGTTTATCTCCCTATCCTGGCCCTTGTCGGAATCGAAGGCAAAATGTTCGGCCCTATGGCACAAACGGTATCTTTTGCCATACTTGGAGCATTCTTACTGTCGCTAACTTATGTACCTATGGTTTCTTCACTGGCCTTAAGTAAGAACCAAAGTCATAAAAAGAATTTTTCTGACAGGATGATGGATGCGATCCACCGCCGTTATTTGCCGCTGATCAAAGGCGCACTGAATAAACGGCTGATCGTCGTAGGTAGTTCAGTTGCTTTGCTTGTTGTCAGCATATTCGTCTTTACCCGTATGGGAGGTGAATTTATCCCGACACTGGAAGAAGGTGACTTTGCGGTGGAAACCCGCCTGCTCACCGGCAGTTCCCTTTCGCAAACCATCGATAAAGTCAATCAGGCCTCTCAAATCCTCGTGAAGAAGTTTCCCGAAGTTAAAGAGGTTATCGGTAAAATCGGCGCAGCGGAGATTCCGACCGATCCGATGCCTATGGATGCCTGCGATCTCACGGTCATCCTGAAGGACAAAAAGGAATGGACCACGACGCACAGCCGCGAAGAATTGGCTAATCTTATGGCAGAAGCATTAGAGGAAGTTCCGGGTGTGACATTCGGTTTTTCACAACCTATCCAGCTACGCTCTAATGAACTCATCTCGGGTGTGCGGCAGGATATCGGAATCAAAATATTCGGAGATGATCTCGACGAACTCACTGATCTTTCTAAAAAAATCGGCAAGATCGTTAGTTCAGTACAGGGAGCGAAAGACGTTTACCTGGAACAGGCTACCGGCTTACCGCAAATTGTGGTCAAGATCAACCGGGACAAGGTAGCCCAGTACGGCCTAAGCATTGGTACGGTTAACCAGGCGCTTAATTCCGCGTTTGCCGGTCAATCGGCGGGTTTGGTCTATGAGGGTGAGAAACGTTATGATATGGTGGTCCGCCTTTCTCTGGCCAATCGCCAGGGAATCAATGATGTCAAAAATCTCTACGTGACCGCACCAAACGGTAACCAGGTGCCGATGGAACAATTGGCTGATGTATCTTTCCAGATCGGACCCAACCAGATCCAGCGCGAAGATACCAAACGGCGCATTATCGTCGGGCTTAACGTACGTGGCCGGGATATCCAAAGTGTGGTTACCGAGATTCAACAGAAGATAGACCAGCAGATCAAACTGCCTGCAGGGTACTATATTACTTACGGCGGACAGTTCGAGAACTTAAAAGAAGCAACCAAGCGCCTTTCAGTAGCGGTACCGGTGGCTTTGTTGCTCATTATTTTACTGCTTTATTTTTCTTTTGGTTCATTTAACCAGTCTATACTTATTTTCTCTGCCATACCTATGGCCGCCATCGGTGGTGTCTTCGCCCTGCTTATACGGGGAATGCCGTTCAGTATTTCCGCTGGCGTCGGTTTTATCGCATTATTCGGTGTAGCGGTGCTGAATGGTATCGTTCTGATCACCGAATTTAACCGTTTGAAAAAATCAGGCAAAAAAGATCTGAAGGCAATCGTCCTGGAGGGTACTGAAGTACGCCTCAGGCCTGTATTAATGACTGCAACCGTGGCTTCGCTCGGGTTCCTGCCGATGGCGATCTCCACTGCGGCCGGTGCCGAAGTACAGAAACCACTGGCTACTGTTGTGATAGGCGGACTCATCACTTCTACTATTCTAACTTTAATTGTTTTACCTGTGTTATATACCTATTTCGAAAAATGGCGGGAGACCAAAAAGGTTAAGGCTGTGCCGGTTGCCGTTATCGCCCTGCTGGTTTTATTCGGGTTACCTGCTAAAGCCCAGACTGTTCCAACTCAGCCATTGAGTATCCAGCAGGCGATCAGTACAGCCGTTGCGAACAATCAAAATGTGCAATCATCACGCCTCCAGATTACCCAACAGCAAGCCCTGAGAGGTAGTGCTACAGAACTGGGCAAAACTGATTTCAGTATCCAATATGGCCAGATCAATAGCATAAAAAGGGATAATAATATCAGCATTCAGCAGAATATTCCATTCCCGGGCTTGTACAAAAATCAGCGCGAGGTTTACAATGCCCGGATTGGCGCAGCGGAGATCGGCCTGAACGTTACAAAAAATCAGCTTACGTATGAGGTCAGACAGGCCTATACACAGCTCACCTATTTTGTCGCCCTGCAAAAGCTGTACTTCACTCAGGATTCCATTTACAGTGCCTTTCTAAAGGCAGCCGGGCTTCGTTATAAGACCGGCGAAACAAACCTGCTTGAAAAGACCACTGCGGAAACACAATATAATGAGGTCAAAAATCAGATGATGAAAAACCAGTCTGATATTTTAGCGGCAAAATCGGAGCTCAAACGTTTGCTTAACACTGCAGATAGTGTGACCGTAATGCCGGGACAATTTGTTAAAACAACGGAGGTCGTTCCTTTTTCGGACAGCAGTATTGTGAGAAACCCGTTGCTGGCCTACCAAAAACAGCAGATCGTGATCGCTGATAAAAATATCCGTTTGGAAAAATCACGCTCCGGGCCTGATTTTACGGTAGGCTATTTCAACCAGTCCCTGATCGGTATACAGAATATTAATGGGCAAGACCGTAGCTTTTCAGGCTCGAACCGCTTCCAAGGAATACAGGCCGGTATTTCAGTACCCTTGTTTTTCAAACCTTACGCGGCACGGATAAAGGCAGCGAAGATTGACAAACAGGTTTCCGAATCCCAGTATAACCTTTACCAGGTCAATCTGCAAAGCCAGTATCAGCAAGCCTATCAGGATGTGTTGAAGAACGCGCGAAGCATCGAATATTATGAACAGAGCGCGCTGCCAAATACCAACCTTATCCTGAAACAAGGTCAGATCGCGTTTCAGAGCGGAGATATCGGCTATATCGAATTCGCCCAGGCGCTCCGTACTTATTCTGAGATCAGGTTCAATTACCTGCAGGCTATTAATCAATACAATCAATCTGTTTACACGCTCCAATACCTTATCGGTTTATAATTAAGCATATGAAATTTACCATTCAATCCATAGGAAAACTGGCTGTTACTATAGCCCTCCCATTCTTCATCAGTTCTTGCGGCAGCAAGCCGGCGGAAAATTCTACTGCCGAGGCCAAGCCGGATACGGCCCATCAAGAAGATAAAAATACCGTAGAAGTGACCGCCGCCCAATACAAGGCGATCGGTATTAGTTTAGGTTCAGCAGAACCTAAAAACCTTGCCGGACTACTGAAAGTTAATGGCTTTATCGATGTTCCGCCACAGAACCTGGTCAGCATTACCACACAGATGGGTGGGATCGTCAAATCCACGCCATTATTGCAGGGCAGCAGTGTGAGCAAAGGCGAAGTGATTGCCGTCCTGCAAAACCAGGACTACGTACAATTGCAACAAGACTACCTGGAGAGCAAGAGTCAATTGGAGCTAAGTGATACAGAATACAAAAGGCAACAGGAACTGTCTCAGCAAAATGTCAATTCTCAAAAGGTTTTGCAACAATCCAAAGCGCAGTACCAGACGATGCTGGCAAGGGAAAATGCGCTGAAGCAGCGCCTCCGGCTGATCAATATCAGCCCGGAGAGCTTGACGGCAGGGAACATCCGAAGTTCCATCAATATCTACGCGCCGATCAGCGGCTATGTAACGAAGGTTAATGTGAATAGCGGCAAGTTTGTTAATCCCAATGATGTTATGTTCGAGATCGTAAACAGTTCCAACCTGCATGTTGAACTTAATGTTTTCGAAAAAGATGCAGAAAAAGTTAAACCGGGACAAAAGGTTCGCTTTAACCTCTCTAACGATTCGACAGACCGCATAGCGGTTGTTCAGCTTGTGGGCCGCGAGATCAATACGGATAAAACGGTTACGGTGCACGCTATTGCCAAGGGCAGCATCAAATTTATTCCTGGAACCTATTTGAAAGCCTATATCGAAACCGGGACGAGCCAAGTCACCGCGGTGCCGGAAACGGCTATCGTCGATTTTCAGGGTAAAAAATATGTTTTTGTACACACGGAGGTAAAACAAAGCAATGCCCACCAGCATGAAAAAGATGAACCGGAAAGTATAAAAGAAGCAGCCGGGGAATCATTTCATTTTGAAATGGTTGAAGTGACAACTGGCATATCCGATGGTGGATTTACTGAGGTGCAATTATCTAAAGACCAGTCTTTGAAAGGAAGGATCGTATTGAAAGGCGCTTATGATCTGCTATCCAAAATGAAAAACAGCGAAGAAGAGTAGACCGTTATGATGGGCCTGTTTAAATATTTAATACCAAACGCTATGAAAAACAACAAAAATATGACATCGGCAGTAAAGGGAGAACCAGTAAAGAAAACAGCAGGTTCATCTTCAGACGGCATAAAAAAAGGCAAATCTGAAGCGAAAAATGCGCCCAAAGACGGGCATAACCACAAAGAGGAAGATGACCACGATGAAGAAGAAGGCCATGAGCATGGCGGAATTTTCGGAAAAAATACTGAAATGATCTTCGCGGCTATCTGCGGTGCAGCACTTGGGGCGGGCTGGGGTCTTACATTCGTCCCCGGCCTGCCTTCCTGGGTAAGCCTGTCCCTCTATATCATAGCCTATTTCTTTGGGGGATTCTTTACGGCCAGAGAAGCGGTGCAGACTATTCTTAAGGGTGGTTTCGAGATCGATTTTCTGATGCTTGTGGCAGCGATCGGTGCTGCTATCTTAGGTTCCTGGGCGGAAGGCGCGTTATTGTTGTTCCTGTTCAGCCTGGGGCATTCCCTGGAACATTACGCAATGGCCAAAGCACGTAAATCTATTGCGGCGCTTACAAGTCTCGCGCCACCGACAGCTTTGGTTTCTCGTAATGGCAAACAGGAAGAGATCCGTATCGAGGAATTAGTCCTGGGCGATATCATTATCATTAAACCTAACAGCAAAATACCGGCAGATGGCGTAGTCGTTAAAGGTGAAAGCAGTGTGAACCAGGCACCGATCACGGGCGAAAGTGTACCCGTTGATAAATCCCCTGTGCCTGATGCCGCTAAAGATTATAGCAAGGAGGCCAGCATCAAACCGCAATACAGGGTCTTTGCCGGAACCATCAACGGCGCTGCTGCATTAGAAGTAAAGGTGATCAAAGAGGCTAAGGACTCTACCATATCACGGCTTGTCAAAATGGTGAATGAGGCGGAAAAGCAAAAATCACCGACACAGTTGTTCACTGATAAGTTCGAAAAGTTCTTCGTGCCGACGGTACTTATCCTGGTTACAGCGCTTTGCTTCGCTTACCTGGTAATTGACGAACCTTTCAGTAAAAGCTTCTACCGCGCCATGTCGGTCCTGGTAGCGGCCAGTCCATGTGCCCTGGCCATCTCTACGCCGAGCGCCGTACTTGCTGGTGTAGCCAGAGCCGCCCGCGGCGGAGTGCTCATTAAGGGCGGTAGGCCTTTAGAGGATCTTGGTTCTCTGAATGCTATCGCATTCGACAAAACAGGAACATTAACCGAAGGAAAGCCACAACTGACTAACGCCATTCCTTTTGACAAGATCACCGAAGAAGAATTACTGACCCTCGCAGTGGCCGTCGAAAAACTGAGCGACCACCCGCTGGCGGAAGCTATCGTCAAAGGCGCGATGGAAAAGTTAAAGAATGCCAAGATTCCGGAAGCGCACAATGTCAAAGGAATCACCGGGCGTGGGGTCCAGGCCGAAGTTGGCGGCAAAAAGGTGCTCATTGGTAATAAAGCTTTATTTGAAAAAAGCATACCCGATGGGCTACTTAAACAGGTAGAGGACCTCGAAAAGCAGGGAAACACGACAATGCTGGTCAAAAGGGATAAAGATTTTATCGGCCTGCTGGCACTAATGGATGTGCCGCGCAAAGAGGCAAAGCATGTCCTTGCCGAATTAAGCGGTTTAGGTATCAAAAAAATGATCATGCTGACCGGTGATAACCAGCAGGTCGCGGATTCGGTTGCCAAACAGATCGGAATTACGGAAGCCTGGGGTGATCTGATGCCGGAAGACAAGGTAAAGGCCGTACAAAAATTGGATAGGTCGGAAAAAATGGTTGCCATGGTCGGCGACGGAGTGAATGATGCACCAGCTATGGCCAAAAGCACGGTTGGGATCGCAATGGGTGCGGCAGGTTCTGATGTTGCCCTGGAAACAGCAGATATTGCCCTGATGGGAGATAAACTGGAAAGCCTGCCATTCGCTATCGGGTTGAGCCGGAAAGCAAAGGGCATTATTAAACAGAATCTTTGGATCAGCCTGGGCGTAGTAGCTGCATTGATACCGCTTACCATTTTAGGCATCGCCTCGATCGGGCCGGCGGTGATCGCTCACGAAGGGTCAACCTTACTTGTGGTGTTCAATGCACTTCGCCTGTTGGCATATAATAATGACCAGAAGAACACAGCAAAGGCAAAAAGTCGAAAAGATGCTTAAAAAAGTAAAAAAATTCTTCGGCGCGTTAGGGCCGGGGATTGTAACAGGTGCAAGTGACGACGACCCGTCGGGTATCGCGACTTATTCACAGGCAGGTGCAAAATACGGTATCGCTACATTATGGACGGTGCTGATTACTTTCCCCTTGATGGCAGCCATCCAGGAAATGTGCGCCAGAATCGGCCTGATCACTTCCGCGGGGCTGACCACCACGCTGAAAAAGCACTATGGTAAACCGGTACTGTACCTGATGGTGCTCTTCAGCGTTCCTGCTATAATCCTGAATATCGGGGCGGACATCGCTGCGATGGGCGCGGTTGCTAATTTGCTGTTTCCATCGGTTCCGGCCATTTTTTTCAGTATACTCTTTACAGGCCTCCTGTTATTTTTTATTGTGTACCTGCCTTATCAAAAGTTAGCAGCAGTGCTGAAGTATTTATGCCTCACCTTGTTGTTATATATCGCTGTGCCGTTCTTTACTAAACCTGACTGGGGTATAGTCTTAAAGCAAACACTCATGCCGACGATCAAATGGGATAAGGATTTCATAGGCGTGTTGGTGGCGATATTAGGTACTACCATCTCCCCCTACCTGTTTTTCTGGCAGACCGCTATGGAAGCTGAAGATGTAAAAGCTGTTAAAAGGCAGATCATGATTAATAAAAGATTGTTGTCTGTTAGCGAGAGCTTTCCCGACAACGGCAAAAAACGCGAAAGCCGGCTGCTGGAACTTCTGATCCAAAAAATGAGCCTTGATGTCAATTTGGGTATGTTCCTTTCCAACCTGATCATGTTTTTTACCATACTTGCGACCGGTACCGCTTTATATAGCCACGGGATCAGGAATATTGATACGGTAGAGCAGGCGGCTAAAGCCCTGGAACCTGTTGCCGGAAAATTCTCCTACTTGCTGTTTGCCTTGGGGATTATTGGAACGGGATTCTTAGCCATCCCTGTATTAAGCGGCTCCTTGTCCTATATCGTAACAGAAACCTTCGGCCTGAAAGGTAACCTGGATAAGAAATTTCGCAAGGCGAAAGCCTTTTACATTATTCTAATTGTTTCAGTATTACTTGGACTAAGCATCAATTATTTCGGGATCAACCCAGTTGATGCACTACTATATACCGCTATCCTGTATGGAATAACCTGTCCAGTTATCATTGCGATAGTATTACATATCGCCAATAATAAAAAGATTATGGGTGATTATACCAATAAATGGTTATCGAATATCCTAGGCGGTCTCTGTTTGCTGGTTATGACAGCCGGTTCGGTGTTCCTGCTCTACCTGCAATTCTTTTCCAAATGAAAAATATGGAACCACTGGATATAATGTTCCCTATCTTGGTAGTAGCCTTGGTCTTCATGGGTATTTTCACCCTTTTCTTGCTATCAAACAACAATTTAATGGCAAGTATAGCAGGCCTTGATACGCAAATCGGAATGAGCATTAGTCACAGCCGGTTCAAACTAATGGATAAACTTGCCCCGCATTTGAGCAGTATTTATTTCTGGATACCATTTTATTGTACAGTCCTCCTGGTGCTGGCTGGATTAGAGCGGGTAAAATTTCTTAGGATATGTTCAGCTTTAACGGCCTGTCTGCTCGCACTGGTATTATTAATTTCAGGGTTTAACGGGTTGGCAGCTTATTCCCCTTTGGCATGGTGCCGTGTAGCTGAACACGATTATGTCAGAGCCGCGGCTACCGGCAAATGTTTTTCGATATCAACCAGTGCTGCGGTCGCATTTGGCCTGGCTGTGTTCTCCATTCTTTATTTAGGGAAACGATATAACCTTCTAAAAGTCGCCTTAATGGTGTGGGCGCTGCTCGTTATTTACGGGCAGGTTTATCAAGGTCTTTATTATCCAGGTACTTTATTATTAAGCATGGTTGCAGGAACGTTTATCGCTGTGGGGTGCAATGCAATATTTAAACGCCTTTTTATAAAACTATACGAATAGTTATGAATGCTGGAAAAGAAATACTTTTTGCCCTGATCCCGGTAGTTATGTTAACTGTCGGGGGAATTATCGCCCTTATTCGGCCGCCTGCTGCCGCCTTAAAAAGTGTGATTCTTCACTTTGCTGCGGGCGTCGTGTTTTCTGTTGTGGCCGTTGAACTTTTGCCGGATATGATCAAAATACACGATCCAAAGTCTATCGTCATCGGATTTACCATGGGTATAACGGCGATGCTTTTAATCAAACATTTTACAGAGAAGCTGGCGAAGAAGGAGAGCAATGCACAAGAAAGCAAAGCACTTCCCTGGGGAATTATGACCGCCATCGGGATTGACCTCTTACTGGATGGCATCCTAATGGGTATCGGCTTTGCGGCAGGAGCGAAAGAAGGTGTCTTATTGGCACTGGCGCTTGCGCTGGAATGTTTTTCTCTCGGTATGGCTACAGTAACCACATTGCTGGGTTCTTCTTTATCGAAGAAAACGGTCATTTTTATTTTATTAGGATTAAGCGGACTGTTTATCATCGGTGCTGTGATCGGCTTGATGCTATTGCATGGGGCCGGAGACAAAGTATTGGAACTGATCCTGTCCTTTGGTTCGGCTGCACTTTTATTCCTGGTTACCGAAGAACTGCTGGTTGAAGCACACGAGGAAAAAGATTCTCCATTTTATACCGCTGCTTTTTTCGGCGGTTTTTTGATTTTTATTATTCTGGGCATGGTTATTTAACCTTAAGGAATTTCAATATATAGCATGAAAACCGAAAAAAAATTTAATATCAACCGCCTGGACGCGCATCACAAGCTCTATGTTTCCCTGGGCTTGGCGGCAGTTTGCTTTTTTGCTACACTTGGCCGTTTCTCCGGATCGGTACATTTCATGGTGACTTGGCTAACCTATGCTGCCACTTCCTTAACCTTATCGGGTTTGACTATATTTAACATTCATCCTGCGGAAGTACATCAAGAAGCACATGCACAGGATTCCAGCCGAACCATCGTTTTTGTGTTTGCGGTATTTGCTTCGTTAGCCAGTCTTCTCGCGATATTGCTGCTATTACGGACTACAGGAACAGGTAATAATACCCAACAACTCACCCTTCATGTCCTCCTTTCGTTGGCTTGCGTCGTCAGTTCCTGGGTACTGGTACACACCATTTTTACTTTCCGCTATGCGCATTTTTATTACTGTGATATTGATAAAGATGCCGACGGTAAAAATCCTAAACCCGGCGGCTTGCAATTTCCAGAGGAAAACAAGCCGGATTATCTGGATTTTAGCTATTTTTCTTTCGTGATCGGCATGACGTTCCAGGTTTCAGATGTGCAGATTACCTCTAAAAGGATCAGGCGCCTTGCCCTGATGCACGGCTTACTATCCTTTACTTTCAATACCGTCATTGTTGCATTAAGTATTAATGTGGTTGCCGGTTTAATGCAAAAATAGAATGAATGGTATCACTTAAAATAACAGCTATGGTTTGGAATAATGAGCACTATCCCTTTGAAATGAATGACCTGGAACCACAGGTCCGGGAAAAGGCGATCGAGATCGCTAACAAACTGAAAGAAGAGCGTACGGTATCTGAGTTGTCAATTGTGCCGGAAGCTATAAAGCTGGCACAGGAATGGTACTTAAATATGGAGGGCTGAGAAATGAATATTACGTTTAATCAAACCTTCGGTGAAGGGCTGAACAATTATTTATTCGTTAAACAGACAGCAACTGATCATCGGACGACACAGTATTACAAACACCTGCACTATTACCTGTCGCTGGCTAAGAAATTAATGTCAGGACTTAATTCTTACGTGCTGATTCGGTATTCTCCGTTCTTGACGGAGGTATTGCCGGTCATATATACCACAGACTGGCATTACAATTTGCAGTCGGACGATTTTCAGGGATTAGGTACAGATCTTGGATTTAGTCTGTCCCATAGATTGAGTAACGGCAATGTCGTTAAGGAGCAAAGTGTATATTTTCCACTTAAAGACCTGCTGACGCTGCAAAGTTTTCCAGAAGATACTTTTGGGGATACATCGTCTTCTATCACGATATTTGCGCTTAAGTCCGGTTCAGAACAGGATCTGCATTCGTTTTTGGGAACGCAGCGAATCCCTTACTTACCGGAGCTTCTACTCGAAAGCGAACTTTTTATTCATATTCTCTGCGGCAAATGTTCCGGTTTTTATGATACGATATTGATCAAATCAGTGCAAAGTATTGCCCATAATATTAATGTTAACCGTAATGAATTTTAATGATGATGAATAATGAAAGCGAGTGGACAATCGTTTTAAAGCTGCTCCTGGCAGTAGCACTCGGCGGCGTTATTGGCCTGGACAGGGAAAAACATGGCCGGAGTGCAGGCATCAGGACCTATGCCGCCGTTTGTTTGGGTGCGGCTTTATTCACAGCTATTGGCGAGCATATGGGTGACCTCGCGGCAGCGTCCCGGATCATCGCCAATATTCTCGTTGGAATCGGATTTTTAGGCGCTGGCATTATTTACAAAAACGATTTCACCAATAGCTCCAGCGGATTAACAACAGCGGCAACTATCTGGTGCACGGCCGGGATAGGTGTGGCCGTTGGATTAAATATGCTGATCATTGCTTTCGTAGCAGCAGGCGCGCTTTATGCCCTGTTGGCATTGCACCATCAGTCATGGTACACCAGATGGAAGAAAAAAATGCAGGCCAAACACGGCGCTGAAAAAAATGATGAGGAATGATATGATGGAAAATGAGGAATTAATCATCGCGGAGATCCGTGAGCACCAGGAAACAGTGGCTAAACTGTATGAACCCGCATTAATGAACGCAATTACCGCGGCAGCAAGGTTGGTTACTGCTACAATTTCCGGCGGAAAAAAGATCCTGATATTCGGTAATGGCGGATCAGCAAGCGATGCCCAGCATATTGCGGCGGAGTTTACGGGGCGCTATATAAAAGAGCGAAGAGGCCTACCCGCAATTGCCTTGACAACGGACACTTCAGCACTCACAGCGATCAGTAACGACTATGGCTTTTCAATGGTATTCGCACGTCAGGTAGAAGCATTATCCCACCCGGGAGACCTGGTTATCGGCATATCAACCAGCGGGAACAGTGAAAATGTCCTGCGAGGCCTGGAAATGGCAAAAAATATCCAATGCCACACCCTGGGATTTTCCGGAAATGAGGGTGGGAAAATGGACGAATTTTCCGATGTTTTGTTAAATGTCAATTGCCGGACGACAGCCCGCATACAGGAAATGCATATTTTGCTCGGCCATATTCTTTGTAGCGCGGTCGACAGATTATACTAATAAACACTGATATGGATATAGTGATCATGATAGCGCAGTTCATACTGGGCATTTCTATACTGGTAACAGTCCATGAACTGGGGCACTTTATTGCCGCCAGGGCATTCGGTATTCGTGTTGAAAAATTTTATTTGTTCTTTGATGCCTGGGGTTTGAGCCTGTTTAAATTTAAAAGAAATGGAACCGAATACGGTATAGGCTGGTTACCCTTGGGTGGCTACCTGCAAATGGCTGGTATGCATGAGGTTGACGATGATTTGGACAGCAACGTCCCGAATGGGGACATCGCGTCATTCCGTACAAAACCTGCCTGGCAACGGCTGATCGTTATGTCCGGAGGCATAATCTTAAACCTGCTGCTGGCGGTGCTGATTTTCTCCGTGCAAATGGCGATATACGGCAAAAATTATATAACCAAACTAAAAGCAGATTATGAAATATTGCCCGGCGAGATCGGTTTAAAAGCCGGATTATTGCCGGGTGATAAGATAATTGCGCTTAACGGGGACTCTGTCTTTTACCAGGATGAATTATTGAGTACACGTATCCTGAAAGGCAACACGATACTGACGGTGGTTAGGACCAAAGCCAACGAAAAGGTGCATATGCATCTCAAAATCTCTCCGGAGATCATGCGCCTGCTGGCGGATAAGGCACCGACCGAATTCTTCAGGTTGGGCACGATCTTTAAATTCGATTCTATTTATACCAACAGTGACCTCAAAACTGCCGGGATCCAGAAAAACGATCGTGTGACTGCACTTGATGGAAAGCCGGTGAATTTCTATGAGGATTTTCTGGTAAGATTACAAAAAAACAAAAAAAAACAAATTCAATTGACCATTATCCACGATGGAAAAACAAGCCAGGTAATAGCCCACAAGGATAAAGACGGGCACATCGGCTTTTCATTGCAGGCCATCCACCCTCAAATTAAGCCCGTGGAGATCAGTGTCCCGCAGACCTTGTCATATGGTGCCGAACGTACATGGTCGGCGTTTTCAGATAATGCCAAAGGACTAAACGATATCATGAGCGGCAGGGTAAAAGTTGCCGACGCGGTAACCGGCCCAATAGGTATAGCTATGTTGTTCGGCGGAAGCTTTGATTGGCTCCGGTTCTGGCGGCTGATCGCCGTACTTTCTACGGCAATAGCATTTTTTAATTTGTTGCCGCTACCTGTGCTTGACGGTGGACAAGCTTTTTTTATAGGAGTCGAAGCGATCAGAGGAAAGCCGATCAGCACTACGATAACCGCTTACCTGCAGATCGGCGGGTTAGTCATTCTGGCACTGCTGGCAATTTATGTATGCTTTATAGATATAATGAGACTTGTTAATATATAATAAATGAAAATCATCATCATAGCTTTATTGATTTACGGCAGTTTGGGCGTAACCCATGGTGTTCAAGGCCATTCAATTCCTTTAAAAAGTAATAACTTTCAGTCAGTCGATTCCTCCCTGAGCAAATTGCTCAGCGCGCGCGTTGCTAAATTCAAAGCGATCCCAGTGGAAAGCGGTACGGACAATTACTACATTAAGCTCATGCTGGCTTTGTACGATGGAGCAAACGACATGGTAAAATTCCAAATAAGGAATGGGCAGTCAAACAGCCTTTCACAACAATCGGCATTGTTTCAGCGATTTCATAGCCAAATGAGTAACCGCTTTGTCGGATTTATGTCGGTTAGATCCAAAGAAACAACTGTAGACGCACGCTTTAAATTAACAGTTGATGCCGCTTTACAGCATTTCAGCAGGTTCAACCACCAGCCAAACATCAAATCCGGCAATCCATTGGCAGCTGTCCTAATTGAATTCTATGAAAACATGGACCAGATCAGTGTGGCTTTTGTATCAATGGGGCAAAGTGAGCAGTTGAAGGAACTGGCCTGGGACAGTATTAAAAAGCAAAATAAATTGATTGAACTTTTAAAACAAAGGTAAGGGGATGTTAGAAGTAGTGAAAAGATCAAAAATATTTGTCAGGGAATTTCTAACAACCAATCTACCGGCAGACATGCACTTTCACAATATTGGTCACGCGGAGGATGTAGCTTACGCTGTTAACCGGATTGGCTTGAACAGTTCGTTGCATGAAGGCGATCTGGATGTCCTGACCGTAGCGGCCTGGTTTCACGATACCGGTTATTGCTTTGAATACGAAGGGCACGAAAATTCCAGCATTGATATTGCAACTGGTTTTCTGAACAACGAAAATTGCGAACGATCTTTTATTGAAAAAGTATTGAGCTGCATTTGGTCGACCCGGTTTCCCCAAGAACCGAAAACTTTATTGGAGCAGATCATTTGCGATGCCGATCTCTATCATTTTTCAAAAAAAAATTATATCGATTATGCTCGGCATCTTCGAGCGGAATGGTCTTTAGTTTTGCATAAAACCTTTACAGATCGGGATTGGAATTTACAGAATCTCGATCTGTTGAGGAAACACCAGTTTCATACAGATTATGGACGGCAAATTCTGGAGAGAAGAAAACAGGTAAACATCAAAACACTGAGTTCCGCGATTGTTAAAAAGGACATTGGTTAATAGCTTATTATATAAGTATTACATCGTGAGTCATAATTTGATTTTTGAAAAGAAGCATTTTTATATAAATATTTTTTTTCAAGCATTTAATTAGGTATTGTATTTACGTTTCTGCTAAAACAAAACAAGGAGGCTTTGTGGATCTGTAAATAAAACTTGCATCGATCTAACTACCTATGCGGTATGTTGCCAGTTATGCAACGTCAGTTTTTCTGGTAGTTGCTTAAATATATTCTTCACATAATTTTCCACCAGATCAATATCTATCAAATTTCCCATGATTTCAATTTGGTGTAAATAACGGAGGCAATTCTGAAAAGAATTAGAAATAAGGCCTGAAAAACTTATTTTTCAGAAAGTGTTCAGATTTCATATAGAATATTGCCGCATCGCTTAGTTAATTGATGATCAATATCTGAAGCAATAGATTAATGCGATATTTAAGTGATGAAAACTAACTTCGTAAGATGAAAATCCTGATCGTAGAAGATGAGCCGGAATTATCAGGAAGTATTGCTTCCTATCTTCAGCATGAGCAGTACCGCTGTGAAACTGTACTGGATTTCCCGGAAGCGAAAAACAAGATCATAGATTTTCAATATGATTGCGTGATCGTGGATGTTGGCTTGCCTGGAGGTAACGGCCTTGAACTCATCAAACTGATCAAGAGCATGAAGCGGAACGACGGCATTATTGTGATCTCTGCCAACAGCGGCCTTAATGATAAATTAATGGGCCTTAACCTGGGGGCTGATGATTACCTGGCCAAGCCTTTCCATTTATCTGAATTAAGTGCCCGGTTAAATTCTGTGATCCGCAGAAGAAATTTTCAGGGTTCCAGCACATTTAATTTCAATGAATTACAGGTAAACATCGATGACAAAACAGTGCTGGTACATAGTAAACCGCTGTCGCTGAATAAAAAGGAATTGGATCTTTTGTTATTCCTGGTGGCCAATAAGAACCGGGTCATTTCCAAATCCGCAATTTCGGAGCATTTATCGCAGGATGAATCAGGTTATTATCGCGGGTATGATGTTGTTTACGCACACATGAAGAACCTTAAAAAAAAGCTTGCTGAGGCGGGCAGCAAGGATTATATAAAAACGATCTATGGTGTAGGTTATAAATTTGAATGTTATGAAGCTGCTGGATAAAACGGTCAGAAACTTACTGGGCTACGCCGTTGTGGTACTACTGATCAGCATTCCGGTTTTCTATTTTATCATCGAGGAATTGTATTACCAGGATGTCGATGATGCTTTGCGCCTGAAAAAAAAGGAACTAATCATCCGCACCCATAGCTTGAAAAATGAACATGACATGCGCCTGTGGCTGGGTATGGATCAAGAGGTACGGATGTACCCTTTGCCGAAAGGCGACGTATCTGGGGATACTATATATCCTAAATTATATTTGGACACACTGGACAAGGAAATGGAACCTTACCGGGAACTGCGCACCACGTTAACAATTAATGACAAAACCTATTTAACCACGATCCGGCGTTCATTGGTCGAAAGCCAGGACCTTATTGTGGGCATTGCGGAAGCCCAAGCCATCTTACTGATCCTGCTGTTTGGCGGGTGGATTATCATCAACCGTCAAACTTCGCGCAGGATCTGGTTGCCATTCGAAAGGATCATTGAGTGGCTTAAAGATTATGAGATGGGAAAAAACCCGCAATCAGGTATTCCTTCTTCCGGTATTTCGGAATTTGATACCCTGAACGAAGTAGTGAATGATCTGATCCAAAAAAATCACGGGATCTTTACCCAACAAAAGAACTTTATTGAAAATGCTTCCCATGAGATGCAAACGCCGGTCGCTATCCTTCAATCTAAACTTGATCTTTTAGTGGTATCGGAAGGCCTAACAGCAGAGCAGGCCAGGTATATTCAGTCGCAGTATGAAGCCATCGAACGGCTTAATCACCTGAACAAAAGCTTGCTTTTACTTTCACAGATCGAAAACCACCAGTTTGAGGAGACTTCTTCGGTTTCTGTAGAAAATTTGACCAACAAAATACTCGGTCACCTGGAAGAAGCTATTCATGACAAACAAATTAGCGTAAACACAGTCATTACTGTGGATAAAATACTACAAGGCAACCCCATGCTGATCGAGATCTGCTTATCAAACTTATTAAGTAACGCCGTAAACCACACACCTGAAAAAGGTACTATAGAAATTATTTTGGATGAGAACATACTGCGCATCCGTAATTCAGGGCAGCCACTTGGTTTTAGTGAGAAGGTCCTTTTCACTCGTTTTGGAAAAGACAAAGCCAGCAAACATGGGGTTGGGCTGGGATTGGCTATCGTACGTCAGATCACAGATTTGATGAAGCTGAGCGTAGATTATACTTATATTGCAGATAACCATCAATTTACCATACGTTTTTAAACGCCTGTTCAGAATCTTTTCAGTATTGACTGTTTTATTTGAGATGGACATTATACCAATTGACCATATCTATGGATTTTCTGCTACACATTGATAAATATCTTGCCGGCCTGATCGATCATTATCATAACTACACCTATCTTATTTTGTTCGGTATGATCTTCATTGAAACAGGGATCGTTATTGCTCCGTTCATACCCGGAGATTCATTACTTTTCGCTACCGGAGCACTGGTAGCGGGCGGGCATACCGGTCTGAACATTTACCTGCTGGCCTTATTACTTATTATCGCTGCCTTCTCAGGAGATGTATTGAATTATCGTCTTGGCGGCTATTTCGGCCCACGGATCTTTAAGCAGGGCAATAAGATCCTCAAGCCAGAGTATTATCATCGTACAGAAACATTTTTTAAGCAGCATGGTGGTAAATCCATCGCATTGGGAAGATTCATGCCGGTAATCCGGACATTTGTACCATTTGTCGCCGGCGTTAGCCGCATGTCAACTGCAAGGTTTCTTGGGTTTAATATAACCGGAGGCAGTATTTGGGTGCTCTTGTTCCTTTCCCTCGGCTACTTCTTTGGGATTATCCCCCTGATCAAAAATAATTTTACGCTTTTTATCATTGGTATAGTGATCATTTCTCTGATCCCAGTTCTACTGGCCGCTTTCAGCAAAAAAAAGAAGGAATAAAGATTTTTAATCTGGACTTACGTTTCAGAAACTTTTCAGATTGTTACGGCAGTTTTGTCCCGGCAGCATCAATCAACTGCCGCTAAAACGGTGTATACTTTAAAAAAAAAGGCTATTTGCAATCTCCTTGGTTTGGGATTGCTATGGCTGACAAACAGCGGACAGGCGCAAACGAAAGTACAGGCACTGATTCCACAAGACGAGATTGTGATGCCCGCAGTAAAAGGCGGCTTTGATCTGATGGCTTACGATTCACGGCATCAACGACTTTTCTTATCTGCACAGGATAACCATTCTGTAGAAGTGATCGATCTCAAAAATAATAGACCTGTTAAAAGCCTTCCCGGCTTTAACGAACCGAAATGGGTTTTCTATCATCCGGAAACAAACGTGTTGTATGTAGCTACAGGTAAGGATGGCAAAGTAACGGCTGTGAATGCAGCTAACTATAAAACAATAAAAACCTACGCATTCAAAGAAAAATGTAATAACCTCCGGTATGATCATCGCACCAACCAGCTTTTTGTGGGGGTTGGTGACACCTTTGGCGCTATTGGTATCATAGACCTTAATAAGCATAAAATTACTTTGCAAATTCCTTTGGCAGGTTTTCCCAAGCAGTTTGAATTGACCCGAGACCGCATTTACGTGAATGAGCCAGGCAAAGGTCTCATAGAAGTGATCGACCGTAAAACGTATAAAGTGGTTACCACCTGGCGCGTCAACAATCATAAGGATAATGTACCGATGGCAATTGATCAAACCAAGCAACGCCTGTACATCGGCTGTACAGGTGGTCATTTAATCACATTATCGATGCTCAATGGAAAAGAGGTCAATAGGATCACCATTCCAAAAGATGTGGACGGAATTTATTTAGACAGTAATCGTGCGCGCTTATACGTATCCTGCGGCGAAGGTTTTTTAGATGCTTTCAGCGTCAAAAGGGACGAGCTTTCGCTTATCCAGCAAATCCGTACCCGAAATGGCGCGGGTACAAGCCTGCTCATACCCGCAGCGAATCTTTACTTACTGGCGGAACCCCAAACAGACCTCCTTCCAGCAGCCCTTAGAGTATTTCAGCCAGCCTTATGAAGAATATATATATAGCTGTAACTATCCTGCTTTTCTTGTCGGTTACCCGTCTGCAAGCACAGTCCAACCTTCCGGACTTTTTAAATCTGGCCTATACCAACAGCCCGCTGATCAATGACAACAAGAATCAGCAGATCAATAACCAGGCGGAAGCCGAACGGATCAGGGCAATGACTACCAAGTTACAGTTGAGCCTCAACGCGAATTATTTATTTGCGCCGGTGTATGTCACCGATGCGGGCCATAAGGGTTTTGATCTTAATTCAACAGGTGCTACTAATTACTACGGTTTTGATCTTGGCACCACGAACGGCGGTAGTATGCAGGGCCTGGTTACCGTTAATCAGCCTTTATTCGCTGCCAAACGTGCGGAAATACTCGCTGAACAATCGCGGGTAAGCTCTCTGATCAATACCAATGCCATAAAGCTCACCCGGCATGACCTGGAGAAATCTATTACTGACCAGTATATTTTGTGCCTGTTGGATAAAAAGCAAATTAACAATGCTTCGGAAAATATGAAGATCATCGATCAGCAGCGGATCATCGTTAAAAAACTGGTTAATGCCAGCTTACTTAAAAACTCCGATCTCATCCTGTTGAATATCGAATACGAGAATAACCAGAACGTTTTCCTAACCTACCAGGCGGCCTATCATAAAGATTTGCTCGAACTACAAATCATGAGTGGCAGCAGAGATACCACCGCAATTGAATTGGATACGCTTCAATTGGAACTCAAAGCACCGGCGCAACAATCGGCCTACGTGGAAAAGTTCCGGCTGGATAGCCTGAACCTGGTTGCCACGCAAAAAGCATTTGAAACCAGGTACCAACCACAGTTAAGCGCATTCGGAAATACCGGTCTTAACGGCACACACTTCAATACCTTGCCCAACCGCTTTGGTTTAAGTGCCGGACTCAACCTAACCTGGAGCATTCTTGATGGCCATCAGAAAGAGATCACCCGGCGAAAGACAGCGGTTCAATTACAAACGGTCGCATTCAGTAAAAACAACGCGCAGTTTCAGAACGACCTGCGCCGTACGCAGGCGCTTGATGAACTGAAGTCCTATGAGGCAAGGGTGCAAAACCAACGTAAGCAACTAAGCGAGTATCAATCGCTTCTGAACAGTTACCGAACTCAGGTAATTCAGGCACAATTATCAGTAATCGATTTTATCAATGTTTTAAAAAACCGGACAACTGCTCAACGGGATCTGCTGCAATTAGAGACCAACCGCAATCTATTAACCAACGCATATAATTACTGGAACTGGTAACAACCTATGAAAATATCAACAACTGTATTATCAGGCTTGCTTTTATTGAGTGCCTGTCATAACAACAACTCCGCGCCGGCAAACGAACCCAAGCCGAGATCCAATGTCCAAATTACTGTTATCCAATCGGGCAATATCAGTGATAACCTTGTACTTTCAGGGACTTCTGTTTACCTGAAAAGGAATATGGTGACATCTTCCATCGCCGCCTTTATCACCAATGTTTACGTCAAATTAGGCGACCACGTGAAAAAAGGACAGGCGCTTTATCTGCTGGAATCAAAGGAACGCAAAGCATTAGGTGCTGATATCAGCAAGGTAGATCCCTCACTGAAAGGGTTTGGTTTGATAAGAGTTACCGCTCCGGCCTCGGGCATTGTAACTACTTTTGATAAACAACAAACAGGCGAATATGTACTGGAAGGCGCGCAACTATGCACCATTGCCGCCAGCAATGACCTTGCCTTTCAGGTAAATGTACCTTATGAATATACTGATCTGGTGAAACCGGGAAAGAAATGTACGATAACGCTGCCTGACGGTTCACAACATACGGCCACGATCACTACACCGCTGGCTACGATGAATGTAACCGAGCAAACACAAGTATTGCTGGCACGCCCGGACCAGAACTTGTTCCTGCCGGAAAATCTCCTGGGCAAGGTGCAGTTTAATCGCTCGGCTCCCGGCAATCAACAGCTGCTCCCTAAATCATGTGTGCTTAGTGACGAATTGTTGAAGGAGTTTTGGGTGATGAAGTTGGTCAATGACAGTATGGCCGTCAAAGTTCCGGTTAAGACCGGCAGCAAAGACCTGCGATTAATCGAGATACGATCTCCGAAATTTCAGACTGGCGACAAAATCCTGATCAGTGGTAATTACGGATTAGCGGATACTGCCCTGGTCATGGTAAATAAATAAGGCCATGGAAGAAAAAAAGAACTATTTTAAAAAGTTTTCGCGGCCAATCCTCTTTGTTGGTGCGATCCTGGTGGCTGCAGGTGCTTACTTCTATACGCACATGCAAACTAACCTTTTCCCGGAAGTGCTGTTCCCGCGCGTTGCCATTATTGTTGAGGCCGGACAGCTGCCCATTGACCGCATGATGCTCACGGTTACCAAACCAATCGAAAGCGCGGTGAAAAAAGTGCGGGGTGTAACTATCGTCAAAAGCAGTACCAGTCGCGGCAGTGTAACCATTGATGTTTATTTTGATTGGGGATTGGATACCTACGCGCAGAAAACCCAAATCGAAAGCCGGGTCAACGAGATCAAAAATTTCCTGCCTGCCGGCATCAATATGTCCATCGAGGCGATGAATCAATCGCTGTTCCCGGTTTACGGTTATACCCTTTCGAGTAAAACACATGGCCAGGTCGCCCTCAAAGATCAGGCTTATTTGACCTTGCGGCCGATTTTTTCACGGGTAAAAGGTATCGCGAATGTGGTCACGCGTGGCGGGCGGTCTAAAGAATTTGTGATCATTCCGGACCCGGTGAAAATGTCCGCTCTGGGTATTACTCCCGCAGCGGTAACCACAGCTTTTGCTAATAATAATTATGTGCTTTCCAACGGGAACCTGGCTGATTTTAATCGCCTTTACCTCACCTTGACCGATACCCGCGTGATGGACGTTGACGCACTATCCAATCTGACCATTCGCAACGATGGCTCCCGGTTGATCAAACTTCGGGATTTCGCTACAGTAGATGTGCAGGAGCAACAAGAATTTGTGATCGTAAATGCCAACGGTAAAAATGCCATACAGATCGACCTTGTTAAACAGCCTGGCGTCAACCTGATCGATTTCGCCAAAGACGCGGCCGCAAAAGCGGAGGAAGTGCGCAAAGCTTTACCCGATGATTACGAACTCACACCCTATTATGATCAGAGTGCATTTGTCGGCGACAGCATCCACAGCGTGATCAAAACGATTTATGAGGGCTTGATCCTGGCTATAATCGTGATGATCTTTTTCCTGAAATCATGGCGGTCCAGCCTGGCGGTAATGCTATCCATCCCGGTTACGTTAGGCTTTACAATTACTGTACTTTATTTGGCGGATATCACCATTAATATCATGTCGCTCGGCGCTATTGCAGCTTCTGTCGGGCTGGTCATTGATGATGCCATTGTGATCATTGAACAGATCCACCGGGAGCATGAAGAATATCCGGATAAGCATATTTATCAAATCGTGATCGATGCCATCAAAGCCTTATTTCCGGCGATGATCGGTTCCTCGGTGGCAACTATCGTGATCTTTTTTCCATTCCGTTTGATGAGCGGCCTGGCCGGTAGTTTTTTTAAGGAGTTATCTGACACCATGCAGATCACTTTGGTCTGTTCGTTCCTGGTGACCTGGCTGTTGCTGCCTGTATTGCATATGGTCGTCGGCTACCGCCCGCACAAAGGTAGCGAGCACAGACACAATGACTTTACGACCAATAAGCTTTCGTGGCTGACCTGGACGTTTAAAAAACCGGGCTTTGCGCTGGTATTTATCGCTCTATTAGGTATATCAGCTTATATCGCTTCCGGTAAGTTGGAAACCGGCTTCCTTCCAAATTTGGATGAAGGAACGATCGTGTTAGACTATTTCTCACCCGCCGGAACTTCCCTGGAGGAAACCGACCGCTTATGTAAGCAGATGGAGAAGATCGTTACCGCTCAACCCGAGGTGGAGACTTATTCCCGCCGTACCGGGGTGAAAATGGCGTTTAAAACTACCCAACCAAACTTCGGGGATTATTCCATACAACTGAAAAAAGACCGTAGTAAAACCACCGATGAGGTGATCGGAGAGCTACGGGATAAGTTATCCGCCCATGTGCCGGTGATGCATATCTCTTTCGGACAGCGTATTTCGGATTTATTAGGAGATTTAATGAGTACGCCAGCACCTATCGAGATCAAGATCTTCGGTGACGACTATGCCAAATTGCAAGAACTGGACAAAAAAGCCACCGGTATCTTGCAAAAGATTCCGGGCGTTGCCGATTTGGATGATGGATTGATCGCCGCCGGGCCTTCACTTGAATTTATTCCTGATCAGGATAAACTTGACCTGTATAACATTCCGTTGACCGACTTCCAAATGCAGCTGACCGCCTATACGGGCGGTGTTCCGCTGGGCATGAACTCAAACATCGCGGAACCATCGGCCTCACAGGCAGCATTGACCGGCGGCATACAGATCGGCGAATTGCAGGACGGTCAGCAAATGCGCAAGATACTATTGCGTTTTACGAATTTCAAAGACAATGACCTGGAGCATATCAAAAAGCAACTGATCTTTTTACCAAATGGGAAAACCCGGCCGCTGTCCTTTTTCTGTGCCGTAAATGTTTTACCGGGCGAAGTGCAGCAAACGAGGGAGGATCTCAAATCAAATATAATTTTAACGGCGAGGCTGGATGGCCGCGACCTTGGCAGCGCTGTCACGGAAATCCGGCAAAAGCTATCGACTGGGTTAAACCTCCCTAAGGGATATTTTATCAGCTATGGCGGCGCTTACTCGGAGCAACAACAATCATTCAATGAATTATTATTAATTCTCGGTTTGGCAGTGGTATTGGTGTTTGCGGTTTTGCTTTTTCTGTTCCGTGACTGGTTGCTGGCGAGCTTGGTGATCCTGATCTCGGTATTGGGTATTGGTGGCAGTATTCTGGCGCTGTTTATCTGCAATATTCCGCTTAATGTGAGCAGTTATACCGGGATCATTATGATTGTGGGCATCATTGCCGAGAACGCCATTTTTACATTGAACCAGTTCCGGTTTAATCTGGCGGATAGCGGCGATGTAGACACTTCTATCAATTACGCGATCAGCTTGCGTATTAGGCCCAAATTAATGACTGCGATAGGCGCGATACTGGCGTTGATGCCGCTGGCTTTAGGTATTGGCCTGGGGGCGCAGATGCAGCAGCCTTTAGCCGTAGCTGTTATCGGCGGTTTTATCGCTGCACTGCCTTTATTGCTATTTGTATTTCCGTCCCTCATCCGCCTGGGCTATCGTAAGCATATGAAAACTCATGAAGTGTAAATTGGCTAAACACCCTTATATGAAATATTCTATCAAACTATTGTTGGCCCTCCTGCTGGTTACCGGCACTTTGCAAAGCAAGGCGCAAAGCTGGGATTTACGTTTATTAGAGCACATTAACGGCCCAGTTAATCCGGGGCCGGATTCCCGCTGGCGTTTTGTGACCAATACGATGGCACCAGTGGCTGTTGCTGAACCGCTCGGCTTATTGATTGCCGGTCATTTTGGTCATAACGAATATCTAAAACAACAGGCACTGGTTGGCCTCGTTGCTATTGGCGGGTCGGCGATATTGAGCACAGGTGTCAAACTGATCACGCACCGCGAAAGGCCATATCTTGCTTATCCCGATCTAATCACAGGCAAACATGGTCCGACCGATTACAGCTTTCCATCCGGGCATGTAACTACAGCCTTCGCCACGGCAACTTCTTTAAGCCTGGCTATTCCTAAGTGGTACGTGATTGTGCCCTCCTATACTTACGCCGCCGCGGTGGGTTACTCACGCATGTATCTTGGCGTGCATTATCCCAGCGACGTATTGGGCGGCGCCATCCTGGGTTCAGGTACCGCTTTCCTGACTTACAAAGCCAATCAATGGTTGCGGGGAAAAAAGAAAAACAAAACATTTAACTCAAATTAAACAAATAAGCTATGTGGTGGATCTATGCCCTGTTGTCCGCGTTTTTTGCTTCATTAACCGCCATCTTCGCCAAAATTGGCGTAAAGGATGTCAACTCAGACCTCGCTACGGCTATCCGAACGGTAGTGATACTTGTCATCGCCTGGAGCATCGCTATGGCCCGTGGTGAGGTAAAAGGCATCAGTGATCTCTCGAAAAACACTTGGATCTTCCTGGGACTGTCCGGTCTGGCGACCGGGCTATCCTGGATATTTTATTATAAGGCGCTGCAAATAGGCAAAGTATCGCAGGTTGCTCCGGTAGATAAGCTAAGTGTGGCCCTAACCATTATTTTATCAGTTATTTTCCTCAAAGAAACCGTTTCGCTTAAGGCCGCAATCGGAGCAGTTATGATCCTTGGGGGAACGCTCGTTTTGATCTTCTAATGATGACGAACAAATCTTTTTCCTACCCTAAGATCGGCTTGTTGTTGCTTTGTTTTCTGAGTTTCTCAGTAATATTAGCAACAATCTTTTATAACTACGATAAGTCATTGGTGATTCACTTCAACCAACTACGGAATCCGTTCTGGGATTTATTTTTTTTGAATATCACCAATAGTGCTGGTTTTATAGCTTATGGAACATCGATCATTTTATTGCTTTTATCCTTTTTAATCAAGGAGCGCGCAGTGAAGTATAAATTTTACAAGATTGCATTGGCCGGAGTTTTTTCAGGCCTGGCGGTTACGCTATTAAAAAATGGGATACAAAGGGTCAGGCCTTTCCAACTTTACCCAGCTATCCATTCGCTTGGTCCTGGCGGTGGGTGGTCTTACCCTTCCGGTCATACTTCCGACGCGTTTTTCCTGGCCGCTATTATATGGTTAGTCTATCCAAATCGGCGCTTACTGATCGTTGCAGTTTACCTTTGGGCGACCCTAGTAGGCATTTCGCGCGTTTATTTAGGCGTACATTACCCGTCGGATGTTCTTGCGGCCGTTGCAGTCGGCAGTGTCTCATCGCTGGCGGCTTTCGTGGTACTGGACTGGTTTATCAAACGTAGTTCAACCGGCCAATTTGGATAGTAAGCTTGCGGACTTATCAATCAAAATCCTGGCGATAAACGATGGTTAAATACCGATAGTGTCTCAGTTTAAAATTAGCCGCTCTGAGCTAAAAATCATATTTTTACTATTTTAGCCGTATGAAAATAAAAGCCGTAATATTTGATTTAGATGGAACTATCGCTGACACATTGCCACTCTGTATTGCGGCATTTAAGAAAAGCATAGAACCGTTGCTTGGCAAAAAACTTAGCGACGAGGAAATTATCGCTACATTCGGCCCGTCAGAAGAAGGGACTATTCGCAAACTTATACCTTTGCAACAAGAGCAGGGCGTTAAGGATTACCTTTATCATTACGAAAGTTTACACGGTAACTGCCCTGTTGTTTTTCCAGGTATTCAAGAACTGTTAAAGATATTGCAAGATAAGGGGTTAAAACTGGCAATGGTAACCGGAAAAGGCATCCATAGTACCAGGCTTTCTCTTAAACAATTTGATATTGTTCCTTATTTTGAAGTGCTGGAAACCGGCTCACCGGACGGCCCCAATAAAGTTGATGGTATTCGAAAGGTACTGGAAAGGCTAAACGTTAAAGCAAATGAAAGCTTATACGTAGGTGACGCACCCAGCGATATACGTTACTGTAAAGAAATTGGTATTCCTATTGCAGCTGCAGCCTGGGCTGGCACTACAAATGCCGACGAGTTAATACCTTTGCAACCGGATCATATTTTTTATACGGTAAAAGATTTTAAAGAATGGATTGTTAGAATCCTGAATATGGAGCAGAATGAAACTTCAAACTGAGACACTACTTGAATTCCAGACAAGTCATTCTTTATCCATGGGTACGATAAACAAAGGTACCTTGGAGTCGCGCAGCACCCCCTCAGCCATGCTACCTTCAAGTAGCCTACTGAGGCCTTTTCTGCCGTGGGTACCGGCAACGATTAAATCGGCCTTCCAGGTTCTTGACATTTGCAGTACCGTTTCCTTGACTTCACCCTCCGGTGCAAACCGTTCCGTTTTAACTCCCTTACTATATTCCTTTTCTATATTGGAAAGAAATTCTTCCATTTGCTGTTTCATGTCATGTTTGGCATCTTTTGGAAATATGCCGGCATCAACATTGCCTTCTGTAAGCGCCTCTTCGACAACACCTAGCAAAGCCACTTTGGCTTTTAATTGCCGGGCCAGTTCATAACCGCAAATGGCGGCTTTCAAAGCTGATGGATTATCGTCCGTAACAATCAGAATTTTTTGATAACTCATAATATCGGTTTGATTAAAATTAAATTTGACGCGATAACAGTATTCCCATATAGGTTGCCGCAAAACCCAGTGCAATACTGCCTAATGTATACAGCAAAACGGTAAAAATGTGATGATCACTCATTAACTGTACATTTTCAAAGGCAAAGGACGAAAAGGTAGTGTATCCGCCACAAAAGCCGGTCACCAAAAATAATCGCCAATTCAGGGCGTTCGGCCCGAACCTTTCTGTATAGAAGACAATGAACCCGATCAAAAAACAACCGGTTATATTAATGATGAAAGTGCCATAAGGAAAGACTGAAGTCACGTGATTGGCTATCCAGCGGTTTACACCATAACGGAGCAAGGAACCCAGTCCTCCGCCAAAAAATATGATCAGGAGTGTTTTCATGTTTTGCGTTATTTAAGCTCCCAAAATTCCACTGCGCGGTAAACGATCATTTTATCTTTGAGAAGTTCCGCATGCTTGATACAAAAGTCTTCCAGCTTTTTCTTCTCGTCGATCAGTTCAATACAAAGTGAAAGGTCTTGGTTATCAAGCTCATAATGATGCGCCCTGATCTCGCCATGCATCGAATAGCCATGATGGGTCTGATAAACCGACGCGTTCATTAGCCGGTCGTCTTTGGCATATTGCACGATCTCCCGGTAAAGCTGTTTGGGTTTCAGGCGGCTCATCAGCCCGCTTCCCGGTAGTTTGTCTTTTGGTTTGAGATAAATTTGGATCTTACCTAAGGTACGTTCTGTTATAACCTGATTATTTGTCATTTTTTTTACGGTATGGTAATCGGTACTTGTTTAGTTTTTGATGAATATAACCACGGCGCTTGTTGGCATCAGCAAGAGAAGTTTCATCTGCATAATCAGCGTCGAAGATCTTTGGAACCACAATCTTTTGCGCGCTGTAAATTCCCGAATGCCCGCTAAAAAAATAAGCAGTAAAACAGGCCACGGCAAACAGCAGGGCGTGTTCACCACCAAATAATTCAATACCCATGAAAGTACAAGCGAGCGGTGTATTGGTGGCGCCGGAAAAAACAGCAATAAAGCCTAAAGCGGCAAATAATCCAACTGGTGCGTTCAGCAGGCCGGATAAGGTATTTCCCAAGGTGGCGCCAATATAAAATAAAGGGGTTACCTCTCCGCCCTTAAAGCCGGTTCCTAATGTAATCGTCGTATAAATCGTCTTCCATAACCAACTCCAGGTATCAGCCCCGCTGGCCTGAAACGCGGAGGGAATGGTCACCGCGCCGGGGTGTTCTGCATCTACACCTAAACTCAGATAGTCTGGTTTGCCCAGTATCAATGTTAACCCAATAATCACCAGGCCGCCAACGACAGGAATCATCCATTTGTGGCTGAACACTTTGCCACAAAATGCTTTGATCTCATGGACCATGCCCGCAAAAATAAAACTGGCTAATCCAAAGAAAGCAGAGGCAATAATCACTTTTCCCAGTAACAGAACGTCGGTATGCAGAAAATTAGATACAAGAAAAGGTGCCTGCGCAAATTGGGCTATGTGATAATGAACATGGTTAACGCCCCAGGCTGCCACGGTGGCATCGCCGATGATGGCAGCGATAAGCGCCGGAATGAGCGCTTCATATTGTATCCGGCCAATGGTAAGCACTTCCATTGCGAAGATCGCCCCGGTGAGTGGCGTGCCGAATACCGCCCCAAAGCCTGCTGCAACACCTGCTGTTAAGATCATGCGCATGTCTACACCTTTCAACTTGAACCAGGAACCAAACATAGCAGCGATACTCCCACCGATTTGCACAGCAGTTCCTTCCCTGCCCGCCGATCCTCCGAAAAAATGGGTAATAACCGTAGTAATCAGGATAATCGGAGCCATTCGTTTAGGCACGCCTCCTCCGGCTTCGTGTATTTGTTCCATGATTAGGTTATTGCCTTTCTCAGAGGATTTACCGACTGATTGATAAATAAAATGGATCAGCACCCCTGCGGCAGGTAGTAAGAATAGTAACCAGTAATGAGTAAACCTAAAATGAATTGCAGCCCCCAGAAGCCATAAAAAGAATGCGACCATGCTGCCTATCGCCACGGCGATGGGTGCTACCAGTAGGGTCCACCTGATTAAATGTTTAAAGATTCCGTAATGTTCCTTTAAGCTGATCTTATCGTTCGTTATCATTAATTTAGCGATTATTTAAACCCTTTGAAAGTGCTTTTACCGGCAAATTTACCGCCCGCACCCAATTCTTCTTCAATACGCAGCAACTGATTAAATTTAGCTACCCGCTCAGTGCGGCAACCGCTTCCGGTCTTAATGTGACCTGCGTTCGTTGCCACCACAAGGTCAGCGATTGTAGTATCTTCTGTTTCGCCACTGCGGTGTGAAATAAAGCAATGATAGCCATTCTTTTGCGCCAGCTCAACGGCCTGTAATGTTTCCCATACCGTCCCGATCTGGTTTAACTTGATCAGCACACTGTTTCCTATACCTGCATCTATTCCACGCTGTATGATTTCCGGGTTCGTACAGAAAATATCATCACCAACAAGTTCAATCTTGTTCCCTAAACGGTCGGTCAGTTTTTTCCAGCCTTGCCAGTCATTCTCCCCCAAACCGTCCTCCAGTGAAATGATCGGATATTTGTCAATCCACGATGCCCATAGTTCAATCAGTTCATCAGAGGTAAAGTTTTGTCCGCTGCTTTTAAAAAGGCTGTATTTGCCGTCTTTCCATAGTTCGCTGGCAGCAGGGTCAAGGCATATGGAAATGTCCTTACCCGGTTCATACCCTGCTTTGCTGATCGCTTCCATAATCACTTCAATGGCTTCCTCATTTGACCGCAGGTTTGGGGCAAAACCGCCTTCATCACCCACCCCGGTGCTGTAGCCTTTTGCTGTTAATAATGATTTAAGACTATGAAATACTTCTTCGCCCATGCGGATGCTTTCTTTAAAAGTAGGGGCATTGTGCGGTGCAATCATAAATTCCTGAAAGTCAACATTGTTGTCTGCATGATGGCCACCGTTGATCACGTTCATACAAGGTACCGGAAGGATATATTGTTCCCGGTCGACCAGCTGGCGGTAGAGCGGGATTTTACGGGAAACGGATGATACCCTTGCAAAAGCAATCGAAGCGGCCAATAACGCGTTAGCACCGAGCCTTGATTTATTAGGGGTTCCGTCCAGTTCTATCAGCTTTTTGTCGAACGCTTCCTGGCTTTCAAATTCCAGCCCGGCTAATTCCTGATTAACCTCTTGATTCAATCCCGAAACAGGGGTTTCGACACCTTTACCTTTATACCTTGCCGGATCGCCATCCCGTAGTTCAACCGCTTCCTTTTCGCCGGTGCTGGCACCAGATGGTGATATGCCACGAGCGGAAGTTCCGTCGGCTAAATGTATTTCAGCCTCTACTGTCGGGTTTCCTCTTGAATCCAGGATTTCCCGGGCTTTGATCTTTTGTATTTTCATAGTTTTAACTTTTAAGTTTATATCGTGTATTATAAGATAAAATATTTGAAGTTGACCAACAGCGTACAGATCGCCGCTGTTCGCATGATGGATATGAGCATGGATTGCCACCATTCGGAACGGCTTTCATACCATGCCTGCGTCTTAGGAAGCAGCCAACATATCAAAAAAACAGCGATAGCAACTCCGATGAGGTTTCCAAAAAGGACATCGCCCGGATAAGACCAACCAACGTATATCCTGGAATAGCACAATAAAAGCCCCACAACGGCGGTAAGCCCCGTTAAAAGTTTTGATCTGCGCGCAAGCCAACCGGTGTAAAGAAAAACGCATCCCACTACAGCAGCATGTGAAGAAGGAAAATCCAATTCAGGTTGTAGTTGCTGGTTTTCTAAAACATGCGTTACCTGCGCTTTCAATACCACAGAAGGGCTTTTCCAGTCCGCGAAGTGATTATATTTAATGGCGATTGTGGTGTACCAGCAAATAAAGATGAGTAAAATTGCAAACAGTGTGTTAGCAGGTGCAGAACGGGCATTAATTAAAACAAAAAATGATGCAATGACGTACCCTCCGCTAAGTTCTGTCATCCACAGGACAGGGTGGTCAATCAGCTTGTTATAAAGTCCATTCAGCCATAAAAACCCCTGAATATCACCGCGGCGTATCAGTAATAAACCAACTACTATCCATGCGAGAGCCAGGGGTAGAAAATACCAGCCCATTTCATGAAAAAAAGTCATGATCCTATTTTTCATGAACTAAGATTGTTTACAATTAAATCTTTCTTCGGTACGCGAATTTGCGCATCATTAAGACCTTTAATCGGAAAATCTAACTGATTTGGTTGCTGATATGAATTGTTTTTTTCGCTCACCTACAAATAACTTAAGGGCAGGCGAAATTGCCTGTCCGGTTAATTTTTGTAGGCGTCATCAGCACGAGGCGGTTATTTTGAACGGAAGAACACCATTTCCGTTATTTACGATTCAAACTTAGTAAAATAACATTGTATAACGAAAAACTGTTTCACAATTTTTAGGTTATTAGTAATTAAATCATTATCTCAATTATTCATTTTAAACGGCCGCATGAACGCTACGAGATTATGCAGATTTGTCTTATGCCATAAACTGTTTTTGCACATCAAAATATAGGGCCTTTGACCGCAATGTTTATCTTTTTGTACTTACATTCCCTTATATCGTTCAATATATTTAACTTACAAGATTAACCTGCCTGCCAAATGAAAAAGTTCCTCTTCCTGATTTTGCCCGCATTGGCATTTTTTAGTTTATCTTCATTATCCAACCTCCCTATTAATTCTATAGGAAACGGACAGCAGCCGCAGATAAGTGTTGACACTAAGGGAATCGTAAGGGTTGTATTCGGCTTGGCCGATCAGATCTTTTGCGCCACTTCCACTGATCATGGCGTATCTTTTGGCAAACCGCTACTGGTTGCCAAAGTTCCGGAAATGCACCTGGGTATGTCGAGAGGCCCGCAGTTCACCAGTTCTAAGAATTTCTCGGTGATCACAGCCATGGACAAAACCGGGAATATTCACTGGTATCAGCTCAATCATGCTACTGCCAAATGGAAATATATGGGTCTTGTCAATGACCTGAAAGATTCAGCACCCGAGGGACTGATGAATATCGCAGCTGACGATAAAGATAATTTCTATGCGGTTTGGTTGGATACCAGGACAGGGAAGCATAACCAGATCTATTTTTCATCGTTGACAGATAAAGCATTTAAATGGTCAAAAAACATCATGGCCTACCAGTCACCCGACCAGCATGTCTGTGAATGTTGCAGACCAAGCATTGCCGTTAAGGGAACAAGTGTAGTGCTGATGTTCAGGAACTGGCTGAACGGTTCAAGAGACCTTTACGTAACCCGTTCATCCGATCAGGGGAAAACTTTTTCTCCGGCAGTCAAAATGGGAATGGATACCTGGAAACTGAACGGCTGCCCGATGGATGGCGGCGGTCTGCGCATTAACCCGTCAAATGTTGTTCAAACTACCTGGCAGCGAAAAGGAATGGTGTATTATTGCCAGCCTGGTCAGCCGGAGGTCTTTATTGCAAACGGGAGAAGCTGCGCCATTTCGGGAAGCGGGGACAATACTTTTATCACTTATCAAAATTCAGATACTGTAAAATTAGTATCGGTAAAAAGCAGGCTTACCACCCCGATAGGCAACGGTGGTTTCTTAAAATCAGCCGTGTTGCCCAACGACAAAATCATCTGTGTCTGGGAGCAGGATAAAACTATCAAGTTTAAAAGTATTTAAGCTTTTTGATCTTTCGGATCAGTAAAAAGTTGCAAAAGTAACGGGAGCGGGTGTCACTGATCAGGATAATTGAATTTCAACCGCATTAACTAATTCAGCGACATCAAAAGGTTTGGGCACAACCTCATCAGCGCATACTTCTTTGATAGTCTTCATTACTTTAGGATGGGTAGAGTAAACAATAACAGGAATATGCTTTGTTTTATGGTTCGCCTTTAGTGTACGGCATATTTCTGTTCCATCTTCACTTGGTCTGATAATATCAAGTATGATGGCATCCGGCTTATAATTCTCAATCGTGTCAAAAATGAGAGCTTGTGTATGTAATGTTTTGACTTCATAACCTTCATCTTCCAGCACATAAGTCACGATCTCCAGGAGTGCTTCATCGTTCTCAATAACAAGGATCTTTTTCTTCATTGCTTAAACAAACATTAAATATAATAAATTATACAGATTAAATACAATATGTTCGTTTGTGGCGGCTGTTTTTCTATCGCAATATTATATAAATCTTTCTCGAAATCCTGTAAAATCCATAGCCCGAACCCGGCGTAAATTTGTGCTGTTAAACAAAAGACATGTCAGCACTACAATTACAAACTCTTACGTTCCCAGTTACCGGCATGACCTGCGCCGCCTGTGCATCCAGCGTAGAATCGATGATCGGCGCACAAAATGGCGTTGAAAAGGCAGAAGTGAACTATGCCACACAATCCGTTAAAGTTGCCTTTCATCCCGAAATTATTCAGCCAGTCAATTTGCAGCAATCGGTTCAGTCGGTTGGTTATGATCTGATCATCGATACGGTGAATGGCAAAGAAAAACAAGCGGAAGCGCAGCAAAGTCATTACCAGCAGTTGAAGATAAATATTACCTGGGCCATTATATTGACGCTTCCCGTAGTACTGATCGGGATGGTGTTTATGGACATACCTTATGCCAATTATATCATGATGGCATTAACTGCACCGGTTCTTTTTATAGCAGGCAAAAACTTTTTTATCAACGCCTGGAAACAGGCCAGGCATGGCCGGGCTAATATGGATACGCTGGTCACCATGAGTACCGGCATTGCCTTTTTATTCAGCGTTTTCAATACTTTCTTCCCGGAGTTTTGGCATCGCCAGGGACTGCACCCGCACGTTTACTTTGAGGCAGCTTCCGTAGTGATCGTTTTTATCATGCTGGGGAAATTATTAGAAGAAAAAGCAAAATCCAATACCTCGTCCGCCATTAAAAAACTGATCGGCCTACAACCCAAAACAGTGTTGCTCATCACTGCAGAAGGTGAAAAAGAAACAGCTATTGCAGATGTGCAGATCGGCGACCGCCTGTTGGTTCGGCCAGGTGAAAAGATCCCGGTTGACGGCATAGTTGATGAAGGCAACTCTTTTGTGGATGAAAGCATGATCACAGGTGAGCCTGTCGCTGTAGAGAAAAAAGCAGGCGACTCTGTTTTTACCGGCACCTTAAACCAAAAAGGAAGTTTCCGGTTTACGGCAGAAAAGGTTGGTGGCGAAACCTTGCTGGCCCAGATCATTCAATTGGTGCAGGACGCGCAAGGCTCTAAAGCCCCTGTACAAAAATTAGTGGACAAAATCGCCGGCATTTTTGTTCCTATGGTCATGCTGATCGCTTTATTAAGCTTAGGTGCATGGCTGGTATTTGGCGGGCAACATGCCCTAACACAAGGCTTACTGGCGATGGTTACGGTACTGGTGATTGCCTGTCCCTGTTCTTTGGGGTTGGCTACCCCAACCGCCATTATGGTGGGTATTGGAAAAGGTGCAGAAAACGGCATTTTAATCAAAGATGCCGAAGGATTGGAATTAGGCCATAAGGTAAATGCGGTGGTACTGGATAAAACCGGTACAATCACACAGGGAAAACCCGTAGTTGCTGACCTGCTTTGGGCAAAGTCTCTTCCAATTGATCAAAGTCAATTACAGGGATTATTTTTAGCGTTAGAACAGCAATCCGAACATCCTTTGGCTGAGGCAATCGTAGCTCACCTGAAACCCGGCAATAACCTTTCTGTAAAAATAAATTCATTTAATAGTTTAACCGGGCGTGGCGTTGAAGCGAATTTTGATGCCCAGCTTTACTTTGCCGGAAGCCATAAACTGATCGGGGAAAGAAATATAGCGGTACCCGAAGATTTGAAAATTGCTATCGGAACCCATTTAAACCAGGCGAAAACGGTGATCTACTTTGCCAATCAAACGCAGGTATTGGCAATTGCCGCCATAGCCGACCCTATCAAAGCCGGCTCGGCAGCAGCCGTTGGCCAGTTAAAGAAACAGGGGATTGCTATTTATATGTTGACCGGGGATAACGCACAAACCGCAGCTGCTATCGCAAAAGAAGCGGGTATCGACCATTTCCAAGCCGACACTATGCCATCAGACAAAGCGGACTTTGTTAAAAAACTGCAGGCTGAAGGTAAAATCGTAGCTATGATCGGTGACGGCATCAACGACAGCCAGGCCTTAGCACAGGCTGATGTAAGTATAGCAATGGGCAAAGGTTCCGATATCGCGATGGATGTAGCCAAGATCACGCTGGTCTCGTCAGACCTGCAACAAGTACCCAAAGCATTAAGGCTTTCCAAACTGACCGTGCGCACGATAAAGCAAAACCTGTTCTGGGCTTTTATTTATAATCTGATCGGCATACCTATTGCCGCCGGTATACTATACCCCGTGAATGGTTTCTTACTCAACCCGATGATCGCTGGCGCGGCCATGGCTTTAAGCTCTGTATCGGTGGTTAGTAATAGCCTGCGGTTGAAACTTACAAAACTTAATCTTTAATTTTTAAAATAAAAAACGTGGAAACTTTAAAATTCAAAACAAATATCAAATGCGGTGGCTGTATTGCAACCGTAACCCCGGCTTTAGATAACCTGGAAGGTATAGAAAAATGGGAAGTGGACACCGCCAACCCGGATAAGATCCTTACGGTCGAATCGGATAATGGATTAAATGCAAATGAAGTGATCAGCGCTTTAAAAACCAAAGGTTATAACGCTGAAAAAATTTAACCGTAATATTGCTAAATAAAAATATGATCCTGCATATTAAAAATATGGTTTGTGACCGCTGCATTATGGTGGTTAGACAACAGTTGCAAAACATTGGGCTGAATGTGAGTGAGGTAAACTTAGGTTCCGCTACCGTTCAGCCCGAACAGGACAGCGAGCAATTGAGCCTGATCTCGTCGCAACTTAAACTACTGGGCTTTGAATTACTGGACAATGAAAAGGACCGCATCGTAGAGCGGATCAAAAGCCTGATCATTGAAAAGGTACACCATAGTGACCTCGCCGATACCCATTTGAATTTCTCACAATATCTGTCGGAAGGTTTGAATAAAGATTACGCCTACCTTAGCCGAATGTTCTCCGATGCTGAAGACACGACCATCGAAAAATTTATTATTCAGCAAAAAATAGAAAAAGTAAAAGAATTGCTGGAATACAAAGAATTAAATTTAAACGAGATCACTTGGAAGATGGGTTACAGTAGCAGTGCGCATTTATCAGCTCAATTTAAAGCAATCACTGGTTTAACCCCAAGTCAGTTTAAAGCTTCAGGAAAAACTAATAGAAAAGCGATTGATAAGATCTAAGAATAAATATGAGTATCCGGGCGATGATCCTATCGGCAAAAGAATTTATGAAAACGAGCATAAAACTTGTTGTGGATAGTTATTATAAATATCTTTAAGCGATATACCCTGCGGGCTTAATGAGGAAATTTTGTGCTTTATTGATGACATCGTTTTACCTGTTGTTAACAACAGGTGCTTACGAGTGCCTATTGCATTGCACAGCTGATTTAGTATTTTCTCAATTTAACGAAAGCCGCCAGTTGCATCCGGCAAACGACGATCACGATCAGGCTAAACAAGCGGACGATGATGATTGCAAAAAGGGTGACTGTACCTGCTGTTACCATCATGGAAATTATGTAGTAAAAGAGAACTTTAGGGCCACTATTGACTTTCAGTTTTCCGTTAGTCAAATCGCGTTGGCTCCCCGGAATCAGGAAAGGTATTCTTCATTCATATCGGAAATTATCAAGCCGTCCATCTGTTGGCCAAGATCAACGGGGCCACCCTTTTTATTCCGGCAACCTATTTATATCTCTAACAGAACTCTTCTTATCTGATCAAGCGTTGCTGCCACCCAGGCGGCTGGATATCCTATTATCTGTTAACGCTGAATGATCATAATTACACCCACAAGGCTGATGCTTTCAATAAGCACCTTATTGGGGATTACTGATCTTACCATCCGCTAATAAAAAACATTGAATCACCTATTGTTTAGGGCGGCAATGGATTAATTATAAACCAGCGGGCGATCCTTTTGTTCTACTGCATCAAGCGTGTTGAAATACCAGGCGAGTAACAAGATAATCTTTGAAAATCAATCATAAAGTTATCATCCTAATCACATTATAATGAGCAATTATTTTATTACTCAACCTCCTTTCGGTAAAAGAAAGGGAAAATCTTATTTTATTTCATTTATAAACAAGGTGTTAAGATTTTCAAAAATCGGATACACGGTAAGCCCCGTTGACACGATAGTTGATATGAATACTATTGAACAACGAATTAACTATTACCATTTATTAGATAATGTTTTATCAAATAATGTCGCTGGTGATATAGTTGAATTAGGTTGTTTTACAGGCCAGTGCGCTATGTTGTTTCAAAAGGTCATAGAACAACACCAGTCGGAGAAAAAACTTCATTTGTACGATACTTTTGAAAATAAATATACCATACAGGGCGAGGTAGAAGATCAACTGATCCGCAATTTCAACGATGCAGGTTTGAAGTTACCTGTTTTGCATAAAGGGTTATTTCAAGATACCCTCCCTGGACAATTACCTGATCAAATTTGTTTTATACACATCGACTGTGGTTTTGGAGGCGATCAATCTTTACATAAAGACGTTATTTTAAACTGCCTAAAAGAGGTTTATCCCCGAATGCCAACGGGCGGGGTCTGTGTGCTTATGGATTATTATGATGAGCAAGTTAACGGTGTTGGATTTGATGCCCACCCCGGTGTTAAGCTTGCATGTGATGAATTTTTAGCTGATAAATCCGAAAAGGTCGGTTGCCTATTTGGCAATCAATATTATCATGGTTTTTTCAGGAAAGATTAAATACGGACAGGTCAGTAAAATATAAACGTTACCGCTAAAAATCATTCAAGTATGATGGATATAAGAAAAATAGAAAAAGAAGATATAGATAAATGTGTTGACCTATGCATCGAATCGTGTAATCGCCCGCCTTGGAACCATCAATGGGACTATGATACCGCATTAAAATATCTCCGGGAATTCGCTGCCCAAACCCGGTTTGTCGGATTTATTTTATATGAACGCGGTAAGATAACAGGTATATTACTGGGACACTTAAAGACATGGTGGGCAAATGATCTGCTACACATTGATGAGATATTTATTTCTCCCGACAAACAAAAAATGGGGTATGGAAAACTTTTGTTAGAACATACCGAACAATATGCCCGTGAGCAGGGATGCGATGTTGTAAGTCTAATGACAAGTAAGCAAATGCTGGCCACTGAATTTAAGAACGATATTAATTACCATCATGCGGAACACTATATTTTCTTATTTAAAACTGTTTAATTTATGGTGTTGGAAATCCATATTGATAACTATATAAATTAAGTAAAGGCAATGAAAAAAGTAAAGGCCGGTCTGGTATGGTTGTTAAAATTTTTGTTTGTTAAAAAATGCTGCCGGTAGGGATTTGCATATCTTAGTTCTTTATTCCTAAACATGAGCGAACATTTACAGTCTATTATCAGTCAATATAAAAACGACCAGGAGTCAGTTTATAATACCTGGTTTATCAATAATGAAGAACGATTGAAAGCGTTTCGCTCTATTCGCCGGGGAGTATTACAGGTTATTGATGACATTAAAACGAAGCGCTTTGGGAACGATTTTAAAGGAACCTCACTTGAATTTGTTTTGAGTTGCATAACAGAGCAAAAACAGGTTTTTGAAGGGGCATCACATCCTTTCTATTGGAAACCCAAATTACGGATTCCCGATATTTACGAGAACCAGCCTAATAAGATCGCTTTTGGACAATTTTTAGAGAATTGTATTAATGCAAAAAATGAAGAACACATCATCAGGGAAATTAAAAAACTGGATGCTTTAAAGATCAAAGGTTTGGGGCCTGCTGTGGCCAGCATTCTTTATTTTTTGCATCCCACATTGATTCCGCCGTTTAATACCGCGATCATTAATGGGTTCAACTATCTTTTTAAAGACAAAAAGAAATTAGGTAGCTGGAGTGAATATCTCAAGATAAGGGAAGTCATTATGGATCTGAATCGTCAACATTGCAATGAGCTGTCTTTGGACACCGGGGCATTCGCAGGCTTGTTATTCGAGATCGGCACACAAAAGTTGCTGTTAGGTAAAGATGAATATCTTTCGGAAACTGAACGCACAAGGCTTGAAAGGTTGATCGAAAAGCGGCATAAGGACAAACGGGTTGAAACGGAGGACGAACATTTGCATAATGAAATGCAGTATCATTTGTTAAAGATCGGCCATGCGCTCGGATATGATGTGATCGCAGCCTCTAATGACCGGTCTAAATCATGGGGCGGTAATAAGTTTACGTTTATTTCACTGGCAGACTTTCCAGACTTAGTGTTAGACAAAGAAGTCTTAAATACCGTTAAATTAATTGACGTACTGTGGTTTGAAAAGGGAACTGCTAAAGTTATCGCTGCTTTTGAGGTCGAAAAGAGCACCAGTATCTACTCGGGAATTTTGAGGCTAACTGATCTAAGTTGCAGCGTGAACAATAAAGAAGAAGTATTATACCTGGTGGTTCCTGATAACCGGGAGAAAGATGTAATTATGCAGTTATCCCGCCCGTCGATCAAACAAGGAAATATGCAAATGAAATACATCTGCTTTAGCGATCTGAGGCAACATTGCGATGCCTTATGTAAATTCGGTGATGATCATGCTATTATGCAAAAGATAGCCCGGACAGTGGCTTAGTACGATTTTTATAATAGAGTATAAATTTAAAACGTAATTATATAAAACAATTTGACAACCTGTTGTTTAACTTTGTAGTTGAAGATGAAAAGTAAAGCACTTTTATTTTTATTCATATTCCTGCTAAACACCGCTACGGGGTTCGCTTGTGCTTTACGTATGTCCGTCCATGAGCATGATGAATCTACAGAACATCACCACGAAGGTAACGAAGCTACGGAACACCATCATGAACATGATGAGAAAGAAATGGCTCCTGTTAAGCATCAGCTACTGCTATTCAACCAGACTTCGCTTGCTCAAAGTGACCCTTGCTGCCAGGGGGCTGTTAATAGCTTTAATACGTTAGCTAAAATTACCCCGCAATCAACGCAAATTATTTTATTGGCCCCTTTTACTTATATAGGTGCTTATTATCAATTCTTTTTAAATCCGGTTACCGTTAGTCAATCAATCCGATTGGTGTTAGTTGACGGACGACGACGGCCTCCTACATACCCTATCCGCATCGCGCTGCAAAGCTTTCAGATTTGATTAATTGATAGAACATTAAGACTACATGGCTTCGTCATGTCAAAATTTTTCTATTACATTAATTAATTCAGATCATGAAAAAGATATTTTTATTGGTTGCTTTAATGGCAACAGTTTCTACCCAACTACTTTTTGCGCAGGATAACAAATCAACTTCGCTCACACCTTTATTGGCATCTTATTACGATATTAAAGATGCTTTGATCAAATCAAATAGCGCCGATGCTGCTACTCATGCCGGAACGTTTTTAAAAGCGGTTAACGGCGTAGATATGAAGTCGCTGCCCGCAGCGGATATGTCCACTTTTATGGCGGCGCATGAAAAACTGGCTTTCGATGCCAGGCATATTTCCGAAAGCAAGGATATCGCCCACCAGAGGGAGCATTTTGCCAATTTTTCAGTTAACTTTTTTAAATTGGCCAAGGCTGTAAAATTAACGGATAAACCTGTTTACTATGCTTATTGCCCAATGAAAAAGAGCTATTGGTTATCGGCCGAGGATGTGATCAAAAACCCTTACTATGGCAGCCAAATGCTCACCTGTGGTAAGGTTGCTGAAACCCTGAATAAATAACTAACAAGTTGCTAATTAATAAGTTATATATTGGAAGCGGTGTATATTAACCCCAACACTATTTATATATGAAAAATCTAATCATTCTTTCAACTATTGGCTTGCTGTCATTTTCAATGATTGCCTGTAATCAAACTAATAAATCAACTTCCGGTAACACCGAGAAGGATACAACTGTTGCAACAAACACAGCCGCTGCCGCGTCACAATCAAAATCAGGGGTTGATCCGAAAACGACTGCTTCTGTAAAGGAAATGGTTGGAAATTACCTGCAATTGAAAAATGCACTGACAAAAGATAATAGCAATGATGCGGCAACTGCCGGCAAAGCACTATCTGATGGTTTTGCAAAACTTGATCAGTCCGTACTTACTCCAACGCAAAAGAAATCCTATACCGATATTGCTGATGATGCTAAAGAAATGGCGGAACATATTGGTATAAGCGCCGGTAAGCTTCCCCATCAACGCGAACATTTTGATATGTTAAGTAAAGACATGGTTGACCTTGTTAAACTATTTGGCGCGGGGCAGCCTTTATTTGTGGATCATTGTCCGATGTACAATAATAACAAAGGAGCGGATTGGCTGAGCGAGACGAAGGACATCAAAAACCCTTACCTGGGCACCAAGATGCCTACCTGCGGTTCTGTTAAAGAAGAGTTATAATAGCTACCATGAAACGTGCCCTGAAAATTACACTTGTCGTAATAGGAATCCTTTTTCTTGCGGTTCAACTGATCCCGCGTGATCACAATGATGGAAGAAGTGTGCAGCCGAATAACCTGACCAAAGTATTCCCTGTTCCGGCAAGTGTTGGCGCTATCTTAAAAAAATCATGTTACGACTGCCATAGCAATCGCACCAATTATCCCTGGTATGCACAAATACAACCATTCAGGTATATGCTTGACGACCATATAAGAGGTGGAAAAGCAGAGTTGAATTTTGATGAATTTGGGAGTTATACACCCAGAAAACAACGCAGCAAGTTAAGGGCAATTGGTGAAAGTTTGGATGAGGGCTCCATGCCTTTATCCTCTTATACCCTGATACACAGAAATGCCATACTTTCCAAAGAAGACAAGCAGTTGCTGGTTAATTGGGTAAAGTCAACCAGCGATAGGCAGCATTAAAAGATATAAAGATGAAAAAAATTATAATAGTATTATTGATGCTTTGCTTCAGGCAATTGGCATCTGCACAAACCGATATGAAGGACATGACCGGAATGCAAAAGCAGCAGCCGGTTACCTATACCTGCCCGATGCACCCGGAGATCCATGCTACTAAGCCGGGTAACTGCCCTAAATGCGGGATGAAACTGGTTAAGGAAAAGCCCAAAGCTACCGTAAAAAAGCCCGCTGGGATGAAAACGCCAGCAAAAAAAAGCGATATGAGCGGTATGAAAATGGATCAGGGAAAACCAACATCTACTTCTGAAAAGGCTGACGGTATGAAAATGCCAATGAAAGATCCGGGCAAAAAAGCCGATGACATGAGCGGAATGAAGATGGATGGGATGAAAATGGGGGGTGATGCGACAGCAGATGAAATGAAAATTGCAAAAGCTAATTTAGGTCCAATTAAAACACTCGTCAATAATACACCTCCACGTACCGTTCGTTATGACCTGTATATTGCAGATACCACCGTAAATTTTGCCGGGAAGCCAAAGCGTGCTATCGCGGTAAACGGAAGCATCCCGATGCCGACCCTGACATTTACAGAAGGCGATACCGCGGAGATCTATGTGCATAATAAACTGAAGGAAGAGACCTCCCTGCATTGGCACGGACTTTTCCTGCCCAATCGATACGATGGTGTGCCTAACCTAACGCAAATGCCGATTATGCCGGGAGAAACGCATCTATACAAATTTCCGATCAGGCAGCATGGCACCCATTGGTACCATAGCCACACGGGTTTACAGGAGCAAATTGGCATGTACGGTGCATTTATCATGAACAAGCGGAAAGAATGGAATATACCCACCTTACCAGTGGTGCTGAGTGAGTGGACAAACATGAACCCCAAAGAGGTTGATCGCAGTTTACACGCGGCATCCGATTGGTTTGCCATACAAAAAGGCACGACACAAAGCTATTTGGAGGCGATTAAATCAGGCCATTTTAAAACAAAAGTAGCGAATGAATGGAAACGGATGAATGCAATGGATGTGAGCGATGTTTACTACGATAAGTTCCTGATCAACGGTAAAAATCAGAACGAACAGCCCCAATATAAGGCCGGTGATAAAGTAAGGCTGCGGATAGCCAATGGCGGCGCTACTTCTTACTTCTGGTTGAAATACGCCGGCGGTAAAGTTACCGTCGTCGCTACTGATGGTAATGATGTGGAGCCTGTTGAGGTGGATAGGCTAATCATCGCGCCATCCGAAACATACGATGTGGTAGTGACTATTCCGGATAATAAAAGCTATGAGTTTTTGATAACACCGGAAGACCGTACTAAATCAGCTTCGCTTTGGTTAGGGAAAGGTCAGAAAGTGCCTGCCGCAAAAATGCCAAAGTTGAAATACTTTGCCGGGATGAAAATGATGAACGACATGATGGATATGAATGGCAACATGGTACAAATGGATGGCATGAACATGCAGAACCAGATCATGGACATGAATACCGTGATGTATCCGGAAATCACCGGCGAGGAAAAGCCTGGTAAGAAAGAGGTAAACGCAGCCATGCCAGGTATGCAGATGGCGAATGACAAGAGTATGTCGGGAATGAACATGGCTGCCGATAACCCGGACATAGTAACACTCAATTATAATATGTTGCGTGATCCGCACAAGACCACATTGCCCAAAGGCCCGATGAAGGAACTGAAGTTTGACCTGACCGGCAACATGAACCGTTATGTATGGACACTGGATAATAAAACCGTATCCGAATCTGATAAGATCTTAATAAAAAAAGGAGAAAACCTACGGATCATCTTATATAACAACAGCATGATGCGCCACCCGATGCACCTGCATGGCCACGACTTCAGGGTAATCAATGGTCAGGGCGAAAACGCACCCATGAAAAACGTGATCGATATTATGCCAATGGAGCGGGATACCATTGAGTTTGCGGCCTCTGAAAAGAGTGGCGACTGGTTTTTTCATTGCCATATTTTATACCACATGATGAGTGGCATGGGCCGGATATTCAGCTATGAAAACTCGCCCCCCAACCCGGATGTTCCCGATCCTAAACTGGCGCAGCGCATGTTAAATCGCGACGATCAAATGCCCCATCTGATGGGCAAGATCGGCCTGGAAAGTAACGGTAGTGACGGGCAGATCATGCTGTCAAATACGCGCTGGAAAGCCAGCACGATGTGGCATTTAGGTACCAATGCGATGATGGGCTATGAAAGTGAAACCATGATCGGGCGTTATATCGGCAGGATGCAATGGCTGTTTCCTTATGTAGGTTTTGATTATCATTATAAGAAATTTGACCCGGATGAAAAAAATATATTTGGTAGCGATGCTAAAAATCTCTTCGGCCAAATAAGCAATAAGGAAAACCGCCATACGGTCGTAGCGGGTTTGGCTTATACGCTACCTATGTTATTCGTAGCAGATATGCGGATTGACGGCAATGGCAAACTGCGCTTCCAGTTAGGGAGGGATGATATACCGGTTTCAAGTCGTTTACGCTTTAATATCATGGTCAATACCGATAAGGAATATGCGGCAGGTTTGCGATATATTATAACCAAATACTTTTCTTTGTCAACGCATTACGATAGCGACATGGGTTTAGGCGGTGGATTAACATTAACTTATTAAAACTTTACAGCTATGAAAAATCAACACGAACGTCATACTATGGGAGGGGATAAAATGCCTGCCGGTAAACATATGGCTCATAACGATGATGTTATGGATCACAGCAAATTGAAACATGGTAGCAATGCTCACATGGGGATGTCGGAGCATGACCACCATGCCATGATGATCGCTGATTTTAAAAAGAGGTTTTATGTGGTGTTGGTATTGACCATTCCGGTCATGTTGTTGTCTATGCAAATTCAACAATGGCTACATCTGGACATTAACTTCAGCGGCTCATCTTATCTGCTTTTTGCTTTAGCTTCTGTTGTATTTGTTTATGGCGGCTGGCCGTTTCTAAGTGGCTGGATGAGCGAAATGAAGGGTAAAAATCCCGGCATGATGACCTTGATCGGTTTTGCGATAACGGTAGCCTATGCTTACAGTGCAGCCACAGTATTTGGACTAAAGGGCATGGATTTCTTTTGGGAACTGGCTACGCTGATCCTGATCATGCTTTTAGGGCACTGGATAGAAATGCGTTCGGTGATGGGCGCGTCAAATGAACTGGAGCTATTGGTTCAATTGATGCCAGCCGATGCGCACATGGTCATGGGCGATCAAATTCATGATGTAAAAACCGATACCTTAAAGGAGAACGATGTTATTTTGATAAAGCCGGGAGAAAAAGTTGCGGCCGACGGAATTATACTGGAGGGTGAAAGTTATTTGAATGAATCCATGCTGACCGGGGAATCCAAGCCGGTACAAAAAGTAAAGGGTGATAAAGTTATTGCCGGTTCTATCAACGGCAATGGCTCCTTTAAAGTTACGGTGTCTCATGCGGCCAAAGATTCCTATCTATCGCAGGTGGTTAAACTGGTAGATGATGCGCAAAAGTCAAAATCACAAACGCAGCTATTAGCCGATACTGCAGCCAAATGGCTAACCGTGATCGCCTTGGTAACCGGCATCGGCACTTTTCTTTACTGGTATTTAACCGGCCAAACTTTAGCATTCGCGATGGAGCGAATGGTGACTGTTATTGTAATTTGCTGTCCCCATGCGTTAGGACTGGCGGTGCCATTAGTCGTTGCCAAATCAACGGCGTTGTCGGCAAAACATGGCTTACTGATCAAGAACAGGACGGCATTTGAAAACTCCCGCAAGATCACCACCATTGTGTTTGATAAAACAGGTACGCTTACGGTAGGCAAATTTGAAGTGTCAAAGATCGTGCTGCTGGATAAAGACCTGAACGAAAAAGAGCTTGTCCGTTTGGCATCGGCACTCGAACAAAACTCAGAACACCCTATCGCTACCGGTATCTTGCAAAAAGTAAAGGATTTAAAGATCACTATTCCGAAGGCAGAGAGCTTTAAAGCCATCACTGGTCAGGGCGTTGAAGCTACGGTAGCAGGTAAAAAAATCAGGGTGGTTAGTCCGGGTTATTTAAAAGAACACAAGTTAACTATGCCGGATGGCTTTACTGCCAATGATACGGAAACGGTCGTATTTGTATTGATCGACAAGAAACTGGCCGGATATATCGCTTTATCAGATGAGATCCGTCCCGAATCAGCAGAAGCTATCAAAACCCTAAAAGATGAAAACATCAAATCTATCCTGCTTACAGGGGACAATAATAAAGTAGCCGCCAGCGTGAGTAAAACTTTGGGCATGGATAGTTTTATCGCCGAAGTGCTACCGCATCAGAAGCTGGAGAAGATAAAAGAATTGCAGGGAAAAGGTGAATTTGTAGCGATGACCGGCGATGGTGTGAATGATGCGCCTGCACTTGCCCAGGCGGATATTGGAATCGCGGTAGGATCGGGAAGCGATATCGCCGCAGAAACCGCAGGAATTGTTTTGGTGAACAGTAATCCTAAGGATATTGTCAGTTTGATCTTGTTTGGCAAAGCGACTTACCGGAAGATGGTCCAGAACCTGGCTTGGGCCACCGGCTATAATGTAATTGCTTTGCCATTGGCTGCCGGTGTACTTTACAATCAGGGTATTGTACTAAGCCCGGCAGCAGGTGCAGTTTTAATGACTGTCAGTACCGTTGTCGTAGCGATCAATGCCAGCTTGTTAAAAGTAAAAGTTTAGTACAATAGGATATAAATTTTTAACGGAATTATATAAATGATCAATAAGGGTTGCCCCTATATTTACAGAGGAATATTTAAGTAGCCAATGCTGCAATATTTTAAACAATAAGCGTTTTCATAAGAGCATGAAGTCTTTAGCTGTTTTTCTCATTTTGAATATATTGCTTTTATCCTCGTTTTCGGGTATGGCAAACATTCGTCATGAAAAAGCATCTTGTTGCATAGCAAAAACGCAAAAAGATTGTTGTCGCCATCAAAGACATAGTTCTGATGATGATTGTGCCAAAGGAAATTGCAACGCCATGCTGTCCTGCGGAACGTGTGGGTTTATCGTAACTCAGCCAGTATATTTTTCACCTGCGGTTATTGATCTTCATCAGCAATCTACCCACCCATTTAAAACAGGTGAATTATCAGATTATCACCATAATGGCTGGAACCCGCCGAAAGTTTAATAATTCAATCTGCATATCGGTCGTTTCGTGGCCGCGCTATTCAATTAATTATTAATCTTTAAATTCAAAATCATGAAAAAGTTTCTTTTCATCACCATGGTGATGCTATTGTCTGCTATATCTATTACTTATGCCAATACCCCTTGCTGCAACAGCAAAATAACCTGCTCTAAATGCGCAAAGGGATGCGGGCCAAACTGCAAAGATTATTGCAGTAAAAGCTGTAAGGATTCAGGAGAATGTAAGACTAAGTGTAAGTTATAAGTAAAAAGGTAGCCGTCCCGTAATCGGGGCGGCTCTGCTTACCTGTCTTTAATCAAATAAAAATAGTAATTTCGATTTGTGAAACGTACCGCACTCATATTTCTAACGGCCATTTATCTTTTATCCCTTGTGGGTATTGGGATAAACCGTTTTTATTGCTGCGGTAAGCTGACTTCGGTTACATTGACCTATGCTTCGGCAGATCACACGGATCAAAATAATTGCTGCAAACACGACACTAAAAGCTTCAAGGTAAAGGATAGCCATGTAACTGCCGTTTCATTTGTTTTTAGTGAACTTTCCGCGGCAATTATACCAGCACCCGCTAACTGGACTTTGGTTACTTTCGCTACCGAACAAGTTGATCATACCAACTATCAAGCTAATGCCCCACCAGGTGAACCTGATATACCGATCTATACCTTAAACTGCACCTACAGGATCTGACCTGTTTCTCTTAGCCCGTACTTTCTGTACCCGGCTATCATACTTTCGTAATCCATCTTAATTCATAATCTGTGTAGGCTTTCCTATGCTATTTATCCATTTTCAAATTTTAACAACATGAAAAAAGTAATGCTGATGGCTGTTGCCATCCTGTTTTCTGTCGCGACCGTTTTTGCTGCACATTCGGGCAATCCAGTTTCTGACACTACCAAAACTAAAAAGGTAAAACCTGCCAGCAAAGTACAATACACCTGTACCATGCACCCGGAAGTAATTAGTGAAAAACCCGGCAAATGCCCGAAATGTGGTATGACGCTGGTTGAAAAAAAGCCAGCGAAAAAGAAAGCTGAACCGATGAAAATGTAAAACCTATCAGCCCCGCAAACTGCGGGGCTGATTAAAGCAATTAAGATGATTAATCAATTGATTTCCCTGTCCTTAAAAAACAGGTATATCGTGCTGCTGATCGCCATCGCTTTGTTTGCGTGGGGAGTTTATGCAGTCCGTGAAAATCCTATAGATGCGATACCCGACCTGTCGGAGAACCAGGTGATCGTATTTACCGAATGGCAGGGTCGCAGCCCGCAGGTGATGGAAGACCAGGTGACTTACCCATTGGTAAGTAATTTACAGGGTATCCCAAAAGTCAGGGCTATCCGCGCTACTTCCATGTTCGGGATGAGCTTTGTTTATATTGTATTTGAAGATAAAGCTGATGTGTATTGGGCACGAAGCCGGGTACTGGAACGACTGAACTACGCGCAGCGTTTATTGCCGCAAGGGATTACCCCAACGCTCGGACCAGACGGCACTGGTGTGGGCCATATTTTGTGGTATACTTTGGATGCTAAAGGCATGGACTTAGGTGAACAACGCGCCTTGCAGGATTGGTATGTAAAACTGGGTTTGCAAACGGTTTCAGGTGTGAGCGAAGTGGCTTCCTTCGGCGGCTTTGAAAAGCAATACCAGGTCAGCATTGATCCCAATAAACTAAATTATTATCATATCCCGCTATCACAGGTACTCAAATCCATCAAAAGTAATAATAACGATGTGGGCGGGCGCAAGTTTGAGATGAACGGCACGGGTTATATTGTCCGTGGGCTGGGCTATGTTAAAAGTTTAGCCGATGTGGAAAGCATCCCGGTAGGGGTGATCAATACCATACCTGTTAAGATCAAAGATATTGCGACAGTTCAAATGGGTGGGGATGAACGCTTGGGTATTTTTGACCGAAACGGGAATGGTGAAGCGGTAGGTGGTATCGTGGTAATGCGTTACGGCGAAAATGCCGACAAAGTGATCCATGCCGTTAAGGCTAAAATGGCAGACATCCAAAAAGGCTTACCTGCGGGTGTTAGCTTTAAGATCGCATATGACCGTAGCGAACTCATTGAAAATGCCGTTGGTTCTGTTAAACATACGCTCATCGAAGAAATGATCACGGTATCTATTATCGTTATCCTGTTCTTATTGAGTATTAAAAGCGCATTGAGCATCATCATACAAATACCGATCACCATCGCGGCCAGCTTTATTTTGTTAAACGCATTTGGCATATCATCTAACATCATGTCATTAACCGGTATCGCTTTAGCCATTGGGGTGATCGTGGATAACGGCATCGTCATGGTAGAAAACTCGCATAGGAACTTATCCATTGCACAAGAAAAGGAAAAGTTATGACCACAGCAGAAAGAATAAAAATTATCGAGGCCTCCTGCAAGCAGGTTGGCCGTGGCGTGTTCTTTTCTACGCTCATTATCGTTGCTTCATTCCTGCCGGTATTTTTGTTGGAAGGGCAAGAGGGCAAGCTATTTGGCCCGTTAGCCTGGACAAAGACATTCATATTGGCTATTGATGCGATACTCGCGGTAACGCTCGCACCCGTACTGATCTCTTTTTTCCTGAAAGGGAAATTAAGGACAGATGACCATAATCCGCTCAACCGGGGACTGGAAAAGATTTACCGCCCCGTACTTAACTGGTGCGTGACCTGGCGTAAAACCACCATTGGGATCAATATCATTGCTTTACTCGTTAGCATACCGCTTTTGCTAAGCTTAGGGAGTGAGTTTATGCCTCCATTGGATGAGGGGACTATCTTGTTTATGCCGGTTACCCAGCCGGATGTGTCGAATGCCCAAGTCAAACAGCTTTTACAGGTACAAGATAAGATTATCAAAAGCCTGCCCGAAGTGGCTAATGTGTTGGGCAAAGCAGGCAGGGCGAATACCGCTACCGATAATTCACCGATCAGTATGACAGAAACCATCGTGCTGTTAAAGCCAAAAAGTGAATGGCGCGCGGGTATTAAAAAAGAAGATATTATCAATGAATTAAACGCAAAGCTGCAAATACCCGGTGTTGTCAATGGCTGGACACAGCCCATTATCAACCGAATTAATATGCTTTCTACAGGCATCCGCACAGATGTAGGTTTAAAGATTTACGGTCAAAACTTGGATACAATCAGTACCCTGGCTAACCAAATGAAACAAGCTTTAACAGGGTTGAACGGTGTAAAAGATCTGTATGTCGACCCGATCACCGGCGGGAAATACCTGGATATCCAAGTGAACAAAGATGCTATTGGCCGTTATGGACTGAGTGTAGATGATGTGAACGAAGTAGTGGAGAGCGCTTTGGGTGGGATGAATTTAACAACGACCGTTGAGGGCAGGCAGCGATTTAGCGTTAATGCACGACTTGCGCAGGATTACCGCAATAATTTAGAGGCTATCAAACGCACACTCGTACAAACAATGAATAACGGCCCTATACCTTTATCATCGGTTGCCAATATTAAGATAAGTGATGGCCCAGCGATGATCCAATCAGAAAATGCGTTGTTGCGGGGCACCGTATTGTTTAATGTACGTGACCGTGATTTGGGCAGTACTGTTCAGGAGGCACAGGATAAACTAAATAGCCTCGTTAAAAGATTGCCTAAAGGGTACTATATTGAATGGAGTGGCCAGTACGAAAACCTGATCCGTGCAGAGCACACATTAAAGCTGATATTACCCATTGTACTCATTATCATCTTTGCTTGTTTGTATTTCGCTTTTCATTCCATCCGTGAAGCGTTCTTTAGCCTGATCTCTATCCCATTCGCTTTGATTGGCGGGGCGTATATGGTGTATTTCTTCGGCGTTCATCTATCCGTTGCGGTAGCCGTGGGCTTTATCGCCCTTTTTGGCATCGCCGTGGAAACAGGTATTGTGATGGTCATTTATTTGAATGATGCCATGCAACAGTTGGTTACTTTAAAAGGCAATTCTAAGGAAACCATTACTAAAGAAGATTTAAGATTTTACGTAATGAACGGCGCGGTAAAACGCCTGCGCCCAAAATTGATGACTGTTTGCGTAGCCCTGTTTGGTTTAGTGCCGGTACTGTGGGCAACGGGGACAGGCAGCGATGTGATGTTGCCCATTGTGCTGCCGATGATCGGCGGGGTATTAACTTCTTCCACGCATATTTTATTGGTTACCCCGCTGATCTTTTTAATGGTGAAAGAGTATGAACTCAAAAAACATGGTAAGCTGGAAGTATTGGAGGTAAAGGAATAATGAAAAAATATCAAATTATACTAACGGGCTTAATGTGTGCAGCAACAGTCGCAAAGGCACAGCGCCTGCCTTTAGACAGTGTTTTAGCCCGTGTGGTCGCTAATCCGGCGTTAATGGCTTATGATGCAAAGGCAAGCGCGCAGGATGTTTACGCAACCGGGGCGAAAAGTTTGGATGCGCCCAAAATCAGCGCAGGACAATACCAGGTGCCTTATCAACTCAATCCTAATGGCGGTGCCTTTATGATCCAGGCCGAGCAAATGTTTACCAATCCTGCCAAACTTCGGGCCAAAGAAGATTATATGAAAGGCTTATCCAACGTAACGAAGGAAGATAAGAACTACTTGAAAAATCAACTGATCGCCCAGGCCAGACAATACTATTATGAACGTGTGGTATTGGAAAAAAAGTTGGTGCAATTACAAAATACCGAAAGCTTACTGGAATATATGCTGAAAGATGCCAATATCCGGCTAACCTATGGTAAAGAAAAGCTACCGAATATTTACAAAGCCAAAGCCGACCTGTTTGAATTGGATAACACCAGGGAACAACTCAGCAATGAGATCAGCCAAAAGAATATCATGCTCAACACGCTGATGAACCGGACACAGCAAACTACTTTTACCGTAGATACCACTATTGTGTTGAAAGAGTACGAAACCAGCATTACCGATACGGCCATGCTGGCCGCTGCGCGTAGTGATATTAAGGGGATTAACCGGAATATTGACCTGCAACAACTCAATATGCAAATGGAGTACGCCAAGCGTAAACCGGACTTTGGGATACAGGCGGGGCACATGCAAAGTTATGGCGGTTATGCTAATCAATATATTTTAATGGGTTCGATTACCATTCCTATCGTTCCCTGGGCCTCAAAAGAGTATAAGGCCAACTTGAAAGGCATCCGTTATGAAGTTGAAGAGTTACAGCAAAAGAAACTGGATATCTTAAACCAGGCGCAGGGGCAACTGGCGGGCTATCGAACCGATATGGGCAGTAAGAAAAGGCAGTTAAAGAATTACCAGCTAAACATCATCCCTGCTTTACAAAACACTTATAAAACATCCTTGCAGGCTTATGAGCAGAATACGGGCGACCTGCCATCGGTACTGGACGGTATCAAAAGCTTACAGGCAGCGAGAATGAGTGCATTGGACCGCTTACAGGAATTATTAACCTTACAGGTAGCTTATGAAAGGGAATATGAAAAGTATTAAAACAATCTTAATGGGACTACTTGCCCTCACTATATTGGTAAGTGCATGTTCCAATCCTAAACCCGCACAAGTTACGGCAACCGTGAAAAGTGATGTCAAATACACCTGTCCGATGCACTCACAGATCATGGAAGACCATCCGGGTAACTGCCCGATCTGCGGGATGACGTTGGTAAAGAAATCAGGCCAGGCCAGCGAAGATGCGGGGATTAGCCTGAATACTGTTTTGCAGCCCATTACCAGTAACGTCATTTCTTCGGTTGGCTCTATTACGCCTGTAGAAAAAGTAACCGCTACCGAAATTTCAGCGGATGGTTACTTAGATTTCGACACCCGTACCTTTAACAATATCGCTTCCCGCTTTTCTGGCCGTATCGAAAAACTGTATATCAAATATGCCTTTCAGGAAATACACCAAGGGCAACGCATTTTCGATATTTATAGCCCTGACCTGGTAACAGCGCAACAGGATTTAATTTATCTGGCCAAAAACTCCGCCGAGGAAATGGAATTGATCAATGCGGCCCGGCAAAAGCTTTTATTAATGGGCATGACCACGGCACAAGTTAACCAGGTTGTTAAAACAGGGAAAGCATTTTATAGCTTGCCGGTCTATAGTACTTACGATGGTCATGTGCATGATGTGGCGCATAGTCAGATGGGTGGCACAGCAGATCAAAAGGCTGCTTCGGACTTTTCCAATAATCTGCCATTAGCAATCAAAGAAGGCATGTATGTGACCAAAGGGCAAACGCTTTTCAATGTGGTTAACCCACACCAGCTATGGGCGGTCATAAAAATTGACCAATCAGGGATAGCTGCTTTAAAATTAAACCAGCCGGTTGAAATTACATTACCGGATATGCCCGATAGGACGATTGCGGGGAAAGTGAATTTTATTGAACCTACTTTGCAGGATGGCGACAAAACAACCAGTATCCGGGTATACCTTGATAACATGGATCATGACTTGAAAGTGAACAGCCTTGTTAAAGCAAATATACAAACCGGAACTGTCAAAGGCTTATGGATACCTAAATCGGCTCTGTTGGATCTGGGTAACACCACAGTAGTATGGTTAAAACAGGGTGCTTTATTTAAAGCACATGAAGTCCATACCGGAACTACAAACGGCAAAGTGGTGTTGATCACAAAAGGGCTTATAGCCACCGATAGCCTGGCATCAAACGCCCAATATTTAACAGATAGCGAAAGCTTCATTAAAACAAAAGGTCATGAATAAGATCATATTATTAGCCTTACTGTTCGCCTTATTTTTTGTGGCCTGCAAGCAAAAGCCGCAACAATCGGTGAAACAGGAAACAAAAGCCTATTATACTTGCTCGATGCACCCGCAGGTGCATGAAGACCATGACGGTAATTGCCCGATTTGCGGGATGAAACTCATTAAAGTGGAGTTAACAGATGCGGCCAGCTCCAATACCATCACGTTAAACGCTACGCAATTACAGCTTGCCGGGATACAAACGGACACGATCAGGGAAGAAAATACAGGCAATGAAAAAACACTAACGGGTACCGTAACCACGAATGAAAATACCGCATCTGAACTAAGCGCACGGTTAGCAGGCCGGGTACAGCAATTATTTATACGGGCTGTCGGTGGAAAAATAGCTATTGGACAGCCAGTTTATTCCATTTACAGTGAAGACTTGCAGGAGGCGGAAAAGGAATACTTGTTGGCCAAACAACAGCAAAAGGTATTACATAATCCCGATGTGGATTACCCGCAATTGACCGCTGCCGCAGAAAGCAAATTGAAATTATGGGGTTTATCTGCTTCACAGATCAAAAGCCTGGCAGCAACTCAGAAAGTATCTGCCACCACCACGATATTGAGTAATATCGCCGGTACAGTAAGTGATATTGCCGTTCACGAGGGGGATTATGTAACCGAGGGTATGACGGTGCTGAAAACACAGGGGCTGAACAGTCTTTGGGTGGAAGCGCAGCTTTACGTCAGCGAAACCGGCAATTACAACAAGAACGATGTGGTCAATGTTTCTTTGCCTGATCTCGGCGGCACCGTCATCAAAGGCAAAGTGGAGTTTATCAATCCAGAGCTATCGGACGCATCCAAAGTTGATCTAATCAGAATCAGTATCCCCAACCCGCAAGGTTTGATCCGGCCGGGAATGCAGGCCTATATCGCGATAGGTGGTAGCAATAACCGTTCTTTAGCGGTGCCTGCTTCGGCCATGCTAACTAATGGCAGCGGTAGTATGGTTTATGTGAAAAATACAAATGGCAGTTTTTCACCGAGAATGATCACAACAGGAGTCGGCAATCAAAACTATGTGCCTGTTTTGTCGGGCTTAAACAAGGGCGATATTGTGGTAACCAACGGGGCCTATTTATTGAACAGCGAGGCCATCTTTAAAAATGGTAGTAATAATAAGATGGCTGGGATGAAAATGTAAGTTGGCTTAATACGCTTTTCTTAATCTATCCGCGAACTCGTCTGTCAGTGGGCTGGCCTCAATTGCATGGACGGCTTTTTCTACATCATAGGCAAAGCGGATGAAATCGACTGTGGTCGTATCCGCGATGGTTAGTAATACATAACCTCCCATCGGGTTGCCATCTTTTGGCTTACCGACTGAACCGATATTGATCACCTGTTTATTGCCAATCACGCGATGGTACGGCAAATGCGAATGTCCTACACAAAGGATATCCGCATTTGCTTCGTTCATCATTTGCAGGACGTACGCTTCATCCAGATCTTCAATTATATATTCATTGATGCTACGGGTGCTGCCATGTGTCAGGACGATATTTAATTGGTCATTGTTAAGTTTGCATTCCAGTTCGATATGTGCAGGGAGTGTATCCAGATACGCGCGGTTGTCTGCAGTAACTAATTCGTATGCGTAACCGTTGGTTTTAAGATCATGGTTACCAGCGAGCGTTGCAATACCGCGCCTTCGTATTTCTGCAATAACTTCGTTAGGCCAAATGTTGTAACCGATCATATCGCCTAAACAATAAACCGCATCTACCTTACGACTGTCCAGATCAGCCAGGAATGCCTCAAATGCCGGTAGGTTGGCATGTATATCTGAAAAAAGTGCGATCCTCATCTTACCCGTTCCTTAACATATCTGCGTATTCATTTGGAAGCGGGCTGTCTTCAACTGCTTTGGCTGCTTTCTCAACGTCATAATCAAAGCGTATAAACTCCACCTTGATACTATCTTTATCTGTTTTGGAACTGTTTTCATTGATGTGTAATAACACATAGCCGCCACGCGGGTCTTTATCTTTCGGTTTACCTACCGAGCCGATATTAATGGCATGGTAGAACTGGTCATTTGCTGTCAGTGTTCGGTGATATGGCTGATGGGTATGGCCAAAGCATAGCACATCCGCATCAGCCGTTTCCATAATGCGTAGCATGCTTTTTTCGTCCCTATCTTCAAAAAGGTATTCGTTCACTTTCCGTGGACTGCCATGTACGAACAATACATTCAGCTTGTCGCCATTCAGTTGGTATTCTAACCTGATATGGGCGGGCAGTGTGCGCAAATAAGCCCGCTGTTCATCTTTTACAACTTCGTTGGTATAAGCAATAGATACTTTACCTAAAGCTTTCTCCTCGTCTGTTTTATAAGCGCAGCCACAATCATCGCTATGCCTGCCGATACCAAAGTCATAGTTACCGGTAATGCACGGAATGTTACGCTTACGTATCTCATCGATCACTTCGTTAGGCCAGATGTTATAGCCTACCAGGTCGCCGAGGCAGTAAACAGCATCAGGCTTTTGTAATTCGACGTCGGCAAAAAATGCCTCCAGCGCCGGTAGGTTAGCGTGTATATCGGAGAAAAGGGCTATTTTCATTTAGTTACAGATAATGGTTTGTTATAATATTTCTTACGGAAGTAAAAGGCCAGGTTCACCAATGCGATCAGAGCAGGCACTTCTACCAAAGGGCCGATCACCCCGGCAAAGGCTTCACCTGAGTTGATGCCGAATACGCCGATAGCCACAGCTATGGCCAGTTCAAAGTTATTGCCGGTTGCTGTAAAGGCTATTGATGTTGACCTCGAATAGTCTGCCCCAAATGATTTACCGATAAAGAAACTCAGCACGAACATGATGGTAAAGTAAATAACCAGCGGTATAGCGATACGTAATACATCAAATGGTATCTGTACGATCAGGTTACCTTTCAGGCTGAACATCACTACGATGGTAAACAGCAAAGCGATCAGGGTTATGGGCGATATGAATGGTACATATTTGTTTTGAAACCATTCTTCACCTTTCAATTTGATGAGTGTACAGCGGCTAATAACACCGGCGGCAAACGGAACACCAAGATAGATGCCTACGCTTTTGGCAATCTCGCCAATAGTGATGTTGACGGCTAAGCCTTTTAACCCGAATAATGGAGGTAGTACGGTAATAAAGAGATAAGCATAAACGCTGTACAATAGCACCTGAAAGATACTGTTCAAAGCGATCAGACCAGCGGCATATTCGCGGTTGCCCTCAGCCAATTCATTCCATACTACCACCATCGCGATACAACGGGCAAGCCCGATCAGTATCAATCCGACCATGTAAGCCGGATGGTCACGTAACAAAGTGATCGCCAAAACAAACATCAGTATCGGCCCGATGATCCAATTTAGGATAAGCGAAGCGCTAAGTACTTTCGTATCCTTGAAAACCTCGCCCATGTTCTCGTATTTTACTTTTGCCAATGGTGGATACATCATCAGAATGAGACCAATAGCCAAAGGAATATTGGTCGTTCCGCTGGAAAATGAATTGATGAAAGTTGATGAAGATGGAATGAAATAGCCTACGGCTACCCCAATGGCCATGGCCAGGAATATCCAAAGCGTTAGATAGCTGTCAAGGAAACTTAGTTTTTTACGTTCGGCCACCGGGGCACAGTTGTTTGCTGACATAATTATTGCTTATATCGTGTTTTAGTGTGAATTGTATATTAACTACTTCCAGTTTTCTTTGAATTTAGTTGCGGCAAAAAGCATTTCTGCTGTGATCAGTTTAGCTTGGGTATCATATTGCTCATCTGTTGCGCCTGTTGTCAAAGCTGGGTATTTCAATTTAACAGCGAACTTATCCGGGCTGGCCAAAAGCGAGGCAGCGTCTGCCTGTACCAATACATGGATCGCATTCGGATTTGAAGGCGAAATCTCCAAAGTCACCGAGCCGCCGGCATCATTGTATTTAGCGCCATCCGCACCTACTTTGAAGCCAAGTTTGGTTAAAGCAGGCGCAACTTTATCTGATGTAGTTGTACCGACTACAAATATTTTAACATCGCTGATACCGTAGGAAGCCAGTGACGTTTTCAATACGGCTTTAGCAATGGGTGCGCTAAAGCCATCGTTACCTATAAACTCTATGATCACCGGCTGCTTTTTGCCTTTAGTAACGATGCCCAATTGCTGGATGCCGTAAAGTACTTCCTGACGGTCTTCGATAATGGGGTTGCTCTTTTTGATCTGTTTGAAAGCTTTTGCCAGTTCAGGATAGATAGGGTCTGCCACAGGTGCGAATGCAGAACTTACCACCAGTAAGCCTGCTAAGAAAAGTAAGGATAAGTGTTTCATGATTTTAAGTTTTATGGTCTAATTGGTTTATTGCTATTTAGCGATTGATAAGTCTAAAAAAAGGTTAGTTAACGTGTTCCTTTACAAAATTAGCCGCGTAAACTTTGATCATATCCCTAACCCGGTGAAACTCGTCCATAATTTCTTTAGGTGTACCGGTTGCTTTTGCGGGATCTGGAAAGTTTTCGTGGAAACGTTCGACCTTACCCGGAAAAAACGGGCAGGCTTCATTCGCGTTATCACAAACGGTGATCACCTGGTCAAATGGGATAGTGATGTATTCGTCTACGTGATTAGAGGTATGCTTCGAGATATCAATATGATCTTCTGCCATTACCTGGATGGCTTTTGGATTAACGCCGTGCGTTTCTATCCCTGCACTGTAAACGTTCGCTTTTTCTCCTGCATAATAGCGCAGGTAACCTTCGGCCAATTGGCTGCGGCAACTATTGCCGGTGCAAAGCACTAATATATTTTTCTTGCTCATAATTCTTTTTTCATGACAATGGCCGATACAGGGCAAATATGGCTGAACTCGGTTGATCCCTGAACCTCGGCAGGCACTTCTTTCCGCATGATTTGGTGGTATTTCTTTCGCTCGAAATAGGCTGGCGCGGTTTCAGTCAGCAGGTACAAAGCTGAAAGGCCATTCTTTTTGCTTACGCTGTCAAGTCGTGACAGTAGCTTGCCAGCAATCCCGGCATTTCTATGTTCAGGATGCACCGCCATAGAACGCAGCAATCCATATTTCCCGTAAACTTCCACACCGCCTACACCAACTACATTCCCATCCTGGATGGCAACAATAAAGTTGTCCAGTGTTTCCGGTAGATCGGCTACCGGCAGCTTTTCAGCGATCAGCAGCTCAAGTATTTTGTCCCGATAAGTTTGTGCCTGGTCGATTATCATTTTTTTAGAGTTAGCAGCAACCACCACCCGGTGTGCAACAAGCTTCCGCAGGTGCAGCCAAGTTCACTAATTGTACTTTTGGTTTTTCCGCAACCGCAGGTGTACAGCATTCTTCACCTTTGTCATCCTTACCGCAACTACCGCCACGGCCTATTGCTTTACATTGTACCGCGTCAGGGCGCAAGTCAACAGTTAAGGCATTGCCATCCACGATCATTTCATTAGGGAACATCTGGCGGGTATCAAACTCCGAATTGCCAAACTCGATCTTTACCGTACCGTTCGGGTTAAGCGGCAGCATTTTTTCCACAATATTCACAATAGATAAAGCCTTACTCACTTTCATCGAACGATCCTGTTGTTCGCCTTCCGGCACCCACAACTGCACGATGATCTCTGTCCAGGCATTCATCACGCCGCCGCAATCTACAGAAGTAATAGGTGCTTGTTTAATCTCGGTTATATGATAGGCCGCATCAACCAATTTGCCTTCTGCATATTGGAATTGCAGGTCAAGGTCGGGATGCTGTAATAAGGTGTCTTTAAAGGTTTTCCAGTTGATCGCTTCTATTTTATTCATGGTGTTTATTCTATTTTGATATTGTAATATTACGATTAATATACTCAAAAAAAACTTTAGCAGCAGGTCGCTTTCAGGTCATAAGTTGCGAAGAAACCGCTCAATTGCTCCTGTAACTCATTCCAAACAGGAGGATTGATGCAATAGCATACGCTGACGCCTTCAATCGTTCCTTGTATCAAACCCGCATTTTTCAATTCTTTCAAATGTTGTGAAATGGTCGGCTGCGCCAATCCCAATTCATCTACCAGGTCACCACAAATACAAGTGTTGGATTTAATGATCTCCTGTAAAATGGCGATACGGGCAGGATGCGCGATTGCTTTTAGCATCACAGCTAACCGGTTCTGTTCTTCGGTGAATATTTCTGTTTTAGTTAAGCCCATACTTTATATTGCAATATTACGATTAATATCTGAATGCTGCTAAGTATTGAATTAATTTAGTCATGTTTAATTTGTAGTTATGATTTGCAAAAAGCGGCGTGTTGGTAGCCATCATAATTCCTGCGCCAACGGTTGCGATTGCTTAATGAATTTTCGTCTGGAAGGATTTTCTTTTTAGTTTTATATCGCTATGAAAGTTAGAGTTTTTGCCGCTTCTCTCTATAATATATTAAGCATTTTTAACTCATTACGGCCATTGAAAAAGGAATTCAGGTCTATACTTAATGGATTCAAACTCCTTGAAGAATTGAAAATGTGTTAACTGAGCATCCGTTCTGTGTTACCTACGTGTTACCTCAAATAAAAAAGACTCTACGAGTAACACGTAAAGTCTTGATTATTAGATGTGGAGAATATCGGAGTCGAACCGATGACCTCTTGCATGCCATGCAAGCGCTCTAGCCAGCTGAGCTAATCCCCCTCAATTGGGTTGCAAATATATTATATAGATCAGTAATTAAAAACTATAATTGATAATTATAGTTTACAGGGATTAAGAGTAACGATATTGTAACCGGAATATATTTCTGATAAACCCTAAAAAAGGTCATACTCAATTGAGTATGACCTTTTTTATTATAATATCATGGTACGTTATAGTGGGTATAGGTGGTAAAGCCTAAAAAGCTGATATCCTGCCCTGGCAAGCTATAAGGTGCGCCCATGTTCCTTAAACTTTGCGTACCGGCGGTATGATAACGCCTGTTGGCAATTTCAATACCCGGCCATATAGGGGTTGATGATACCGCGCATGTTCTGCAACCCTGTCCGTTATATGAATTTTTCAAGTATTCATACCCAGCCAAAAGCCTGCTTTCATTCGCTGTATATACAGAAAGATCATTGTTTTGTATCACAGCCATGTTTGCAGCATAGCTTAAACCTGTTAAGCTGTATTGCGGGTGATGGCAATCCCTGTCACAGAGTTCTTTCATCTTGCCTGTCGCATCAATATTTAACGGTATTTGTGTTTTAATGATAGTCAAACCGTTTTCATACACATTGGGACTATCTAAAAAGATACCAATGGCCATTTTAGCATATCCGGCAGATATATCCCAATTGTTATTATAGTGCATGTCTGCTACATGGTTAATGTAAGTATCCTTTAACTTGTTTATGAAAGTTTTGAACTTAGTATCTTCTGTGCTTGTCCAGCCGCCGCCCTGGCCATTAGCAGGAACATAGTATTTAATAATTTCTGCAGCGGCCACAAAGTTTGGTGCCGCCCAGGCCGCTTCAAGGTATGTTTGGCTAAAACTTGTACCCGATACGGGGCTAATGCTTTGAAAATTGTTTGCCCATCCATCCAATATCTGCTTTACTTGGGTTGCATAAGTAGCGGTGCCTGTTTTAGCCCAGCGTAGGGCCAGCGCATAAGCTAACAGGCCGTCGCCCTTAAACCTTCCTTCATCAGGTGTACCTACGCCTCCCGCAACATCTACAACTGTAGGGAAGGTGCTGGGCACACTGTGCGAATTACAATATGCAAGCACCGTATTGTTATAATCATTATAGCGCCCTGTTGAAGTATTATTGGCTTCGTTGGCAATAAAATTCAAACTTGATGTTGTATTCAATATCCCCGGATGCACAAAAGTTGTAATTGCAAGGGCTTGTATCCCGCTGTTTGTAACCGCCAACTTATTAGCCGGGGTGAGCTGTTGCTCAGAAGTAGCACTTTTAGTACACCTTACTATAAAAACAGATGTTACCAATAATGCTGCTGCAATAAAAAAATAGGAAAGTCTCTTCTTTTTCATAAAAAACATTGATTAAGTAAATAAATGGTTTTGTATAAATCATTACAGTAAGCGCTGCCGCTTGCATATTGCCGTTCTGTTGGTAACATCTACCGCCTTTAAATATAAACGGACTTATAAAGTACACAATTGGTTGGTCGGATACAGGGATGATTCTTAAACAAACTTACAGAATAATAAATCATAAAATACTGATTTATAGGTAATTGAGTAACCGTGAAACACCTAATGCACAATTTGTTTTTTGCAGAAAAGCTTTTTAAATGGTTATGAAAGGGAAAAATTATTTTAATTTTTATTTAATGATACGCCTTAGTCACAATCCCCCTTTTTAATAGTAAAATGGTTGGCGTAAAGCGTATCAGTAAAATCAAATTCTATTAATGAAAGGGCTGATTTTAAGCGATTTGATATCCATATCTTACTGAATAACCACATACCCAATGCTAAAAATTCTCTTCGGGGATGAATGGGTGTGTTTAATAGCCTGATAAGTACTGATAATTTTTTTAAGGCGCTTTATATTAAGTAGTTTACAAAATCTTTTAAAAAAGTAAAGCCCCTGATGGGCAGGGGCCTTTACTAACCAATTATAAACCTAAATTATGAGAAGACTTGTTTGTTATTTTTAATAGTGTAAAAGTAACACTAAGTTTTTATATGCAAAGAATTTAATTGTAATTTTATTGTAACATTTTAATAGATACAACAATTAATTTATTGCATTTGCAATTATACGCATTAAACGTTAATAAGTTTTAAATTAAATGTGAACTTAATATTACCATTTGTTAACAAATGTTTAACATTTTTGTGAATATACTATATAATGACCGTTACAACACATAAACCCGAACTAACTAATATTACCCTTTGGGTAATGACCCTTACTACCGGCCTTGTAGTGGCTAACTTATATTATAATCAGCCACTTTTGAATGATATGGCCAATACGTATCACGTAAGCAATGGTAAAGCAGGGCAGGTATCTATGCTTACACAAATTGGTTATGCTGTAGGGATGTTATTTATTGTACCACTGGCAGATATGGTAAAACGTAAGCGTTTAATGCTGATAAATTTTGCGTTTGTTATTGCAGCATTGCTATTAACAGCACTGGCCCCTAATATTCACGTACTTATATTATCCGGGTTTTTATTGGGTGCAACTTCAATTATCCCACAGTTGCTTATACCTATGGCAGCGCACCTGGCTAAACCACATGAGCGCGGCAAAAAAATAGGCTTTATCATGAGCGGCTTGTTAATAGGCATCCTGCTATCGCGCACACTGAGTGGTTTTGTGGGCGCACATCTTGGCTGGAGGGCCATGTTTTACATAGCGGCGGTTATAATGTTAGTGATGTGGGCCCTTATATATTTCTTACTGCCCGAGGTGGAGCCCGATTACAAAGGCACATATAAAACATTAATGCGATCATTAGTTCACCTTTTTAAAAGTGAACCTAAATTACAATTGGCATCCCTGCGCGGTGCATTGTGCTTTGCCTGCTTCAGCGCGTTCTGGACCACGCTTGTGTTTTTGCTAAAACAGCAGTTTAACCAGGGAAGTGACGTGGCGGGTGCATTTGGCCTTGTTGGCGCCTTTGGTGCTATAGCAGCCGGGTTAATGGGCAGGCTGAGCGATAAGATGGATGCTTACAAACTATCTACCATAACATTAGCGCTGGTACTGGTATCGTTTATAATCTTTCTTTTTTCGGCCAACAGCATTGCGGGGCTCATATTGGGGGTAATTATTATGGATATGGGTGTGCAGGCTACGCATATTTCAAACCAGGCTATTATATTGTCATTAAACCCCGTGGCACGCAATCGTATTAATACTATATATATGGTATCGTATTTTATAGGAGGGGCTCTGGGAACATTTCTGGCTACCCGTGTTTGGGAGACTTATAATTGGTCGGGTGTATGCGTTATTGGCATCACCTTATCTATTATTGCTATCATAATTCATGTATTAACACGCAAAATTATGCAGCGCACTGTTAATATTAATTAAGTGCGAAAAGGGATATCAATCTATATGGTATTATTATTGAAGTTCTTTTAAATAGATTTCTTTAATACTTACCTGTAAGTGGCGTTAGCAGAAATTATCCGGCACCGGATCGGGGAAGAAGGCCCGGTTTCCTTTCATGATTTCATGGAAATGGCCTTATATCATCCAAAATTGGGCTACTATATGGCACCTCCGGATAAAATTGGTAAAAACGGCGATTTTTATACCAGTTCCAGTCTTGGTCCGGTATTCGGGGCCATGATTGGCAGGCAGCTGGAAGAAATGTGGCATCTGACCGGCGGAAACGAATTTACAGTAGTTGAGTATGGAGCAGGAACAGGCGTTCTCTGCCATGATATTTTGGATTATCTCAAAAACATTCCCCAACTATATGATCAGCTTCACTATGCCATTATTGAAAAGAGCCCTGCCATGTGCAAGAAGGAAAAAGCACATTTGCAGGAAAAGGTTAGCTGGTGTAATTCGATTCATGATCTTCCTGATATTACCGGCTGTATCCTGTCTAATGAACTGATCGATAACTTCCCGGTTCATCAGGTAGTAATGATGGATGAACTGATGGAGGTTTTTGTGGACGATAAGAATGGTTTTGTAGAATTACTCAGGCCTGCATCAAAAGCGATCAGGGATTACATGGCTGATTTGAATATTATATTGCCAAAAGGGTTCCGGACAGAGATCAATCTGGAGGCCACTCAATGGATCGCAGTTGTCGCGGCTTCATTAAAAAAAGGGTATGTAATGACCATAGATTATGGTTATCACTCCGAAGAGTTATACAAGCCATGCCGGAACCGGGGTACCCTGCTTTGTTATCATCAACACCAGATCAATGATCAGCCTTTTCATTATGTGGGTGAACAGGACATTACCGCTCATGTCAATTTCTCGGCCTTATGTCACTGGGGGCACCAAAACGGATTAATCTGCTGTGGCCTAACCAGCCAGGCACAGTTTCTGCTGGCGCTTGGTTTTAAAGAATATTTAAGAAATACCGCCGACTTAACCGGAAATGTTGCGCAACTGGCAATGCAGGAGGTTATGCTAACACATACCTTATTAGTTGATATGGGAAGCAAATTTAAAGTGCTCATTCAGCAAAAAGGGATGCCGGTAGCCGAACTTTCAGGACTAAAACTTTCTTAACGATGTTTTACTCACCTTTTTTGCCGGAGCTTTCTTCCCGGCCTGTTGCTGTTTTCCTGTTTTCCTGTTAGGTTAAAAGATCTTCTGATTGCTTATTTTGTCACATTTACTTTACTAAAGTATTACACCAATTTACTAACGGAATTTTAGGATTAGCACGGAATTTGAGCGGTTAACCCAAAAATAGAGATCTATGGCAAAGGTCATTTGTTATATTATTAATACTGGTTGTACTAAACAATAGAACGGCTGTTTCTAAAGCGGGACTTGATAACAATCATCTGAGAGGTTAAGATGAACAGATAAATAAACAATTTTAAACGGCGTTACATTATGCGATACCATGTGCTGGCAACTGATTACGATGGGACACTTGCCAAAAATGAACGGGTTTCACCTGAAATAATTAAATCTTTAGAACGACTCAAGGCAAGTGGTCGTAAACTAATCCTGGTTACCGGCCGGGAACTGGAAGATCTTCAAAGGGTATTTCCGGAATGTGCCTTGTTTGACCGAATTGTGGCTGAGAATGGGGCCCTGATCTATCAGCCGGCTACTTTAATAGAAAAAGTATTGGGAAAGCGGCCCCCGGAATCTTTCATTTTAAAACTGAAAGCGCAGCAAATTAAGCCGCTTTCGGTTGGCCGGGTTATAGTGGCCACCTGGGAACCTCATCAAGTTGCAGTGCTGAATACGATCAAAAAAACCGGATTGGAATACCAGGTGATCTTTAATAAGGGAGCTGTAATGATTTTGCCGCCGGGTATTAACAAAGCGAGAGGTTTACATGAGGCTTTAAAAGAATTGGCGATATCCGAGCATAATACCGTAGCCATTGGCGATGCGGAAAATGATAATGCGATGTTACAGAATGTTGAATGCGCCGTAGCCGTAAACAATGCTTTACCGCAGGTTAAAGCCACTGCCGATTGGACCACAGATCACCATCATGGGGAAGGCGTGGCCGAGTTGATTAATCAAATGATAGAAGATGATCTGGCTGCATTGGATCACCGCTTATCGCGGCATTACCTGGAACTGGGGCAGTGTTTTGATGGTTCGGCTTTTGAGGTTAGTCCTTACGGGCACAGTTTGTTAATGGCGGGCACTTCGGGGGCTGGTAAAACCACATTCACAGCAGCCTTCCTTGAAAAATTAATAGCTAAGCAGTACCAGTTCTGCCTGATAGATCCTGAAGGCGATTATCTGGATTTGCCTGATATTGTAACAATGGGAGATGCAAGCCAGCCACTGGTGATTGAGGAAGTGACCAAATTGCTTATCCAGGCAGCACAAAACGTGGTTGTATGCACCCTGGCCATTCCGTTGAGTGACAGGCCGGTCTTCTTTAAAAAATTGCTAACCGCCGTAGTAGATCTGCGTAAAAATACAGGGCATCCCCATTTTATTATTATGGATGAAGCGCACCACCTCATACCTAAAGAAACTGAAGATAGTTTCTTCAATTTCCCGGAAGACTTTAAAAACTTTTTTGCCATCACTACCAAGCCTGATCTGATCAGTCACATATTTTTGGAAAGAGTAAATATTGCCATTATGATGGGTGATGCACCTGGCAAATTTATGGCTGAATTTGCTGCTATTGTTAATGTGGAAATGGATATCCCTGAAAATATCCAGTTGCAAAAAGGCGAAGTACTGGTATGGCGGAAAGATCAGAACAAAACGGTGCCCGTGAGAAGTGTTATGCCCGGTACTTTACTACGGCGGCATAAACGTAAATATGCTACCGGGGATATGGGGGATAACAGCTTTTATTTTAAAGGGCCCCAAAATAAACTTAACCTGAAAGCCAATAACCTAAACACTTTTACACAAATGGCAGTAGGGGTTGATGATGAAACCTGGCTTTATCATCTCGGGCAAAAAGATTTTTCCAGATGGTTCAGAGGGTCGGTTCATGATGAAGAGCTTGCCCTGCGTACCGAAAAGATAGAAGAACGGGACAAAAACGCCCAAACCTCCAGGGAAGCGATCTTTCAGCTTATCCATGAACGTTATACAGCGCCAGGCTGATAAAATAAGATATTTAAGGTTCATGACCCCGAATGACGTTGTTTTCATCCAGGGCGGTGAAGGGAAATCTGTCAATTGAACCTCAATATGTCTGCACTTTATAATTGCACAGTCATTGTTTAATATATTGTTAATATATTCTACTAAAAAGAAATATTTGCCGATTAAAATGACTACCTTGTATACTTATTAAAATAAAATACAATGCAAAAGGAAGGAACAGTGAAATTTTTCAATACCGTTAAAGGTTTTGGATTTATTTCGCAGAGTGATGACAGAAGCGATATTTTTGTACACTCAACGGGCCTCATCGACGAAATTCGTGAAAACGATCACGTACAATACGATGTAGAAGAAGGCAAAAAAGGCCTTAACGCGGTTAATGTAAAAGTCATTTAACCAATAACTATAAATTACTCGTAAAGCACTGCCTTTACCGGCGGTGCTTTTTATTTGCAAAACCCACAACCGGCTGATTAAGCCACAATAAAAGGCCGGATTAATAGTTTATATTAAATAGCCTTTCTATAAAGTACCTGCTGTTTCTGGCACAAATACCCACAAACATTTACCGGTCAATAACAAGCGCAGCTTAAATTTATAGCGCAAGTTTCACCTGGTAAATTCAGGCCAACAGTGAACAATACCCTCTCTGTTTTCTAATACCGTTAATAGTCATGGAATAACCATGCCTGTTATTTACTGCTATCAATAACAATTTTTTTATGATCATACTTATTTTTTTTATAGCGCACTGGTTTCTGTCGCTATTCTTTCAAACATTTTTCCAGCACCGTTACGCTTCGCACCGGATGTTTACGACCAGTAAAACCTGGGAACGGGTGTTTTATGTGATGGCCTATCTGTTTGAGGGAACCTCCTTTTTAAATCCGAGAGCGTATGCACTGATGCACCGGCAGCACCATGCTTTTAGCGACACGGAGAAGGACCCGCATTCACCGCACTTTTTTGTCGACATCTTTCAAATGATGAAGGCTACCATAAATACCTTTGGAGATTATGTAAAGCGTACTAAAGATCCCGAAGCGCAGTTTCCGGGGCATTACCCCGAATGGCCACTTATTGACCGAATGGGGTCCTCGATCTTATCAAGGCTGCTTTTTGCCGCCGCCTATACCTGCTTTTACATCTTCTTTGCCACACATTGGTGGATGTTCCTGTTATTGCCTATACATTTTATGATGGGGCCTATCCATGGCGCAATTGTAAACTGGTGCGGTCATAAATACGGCTATACCAACTTTGACAATAAGGATAAATCTAAAAACACCACACCATTTGATTTTCTGATGCTTGGTGAACTGTTCCAAAACAATCACCACAAGCATCCCAATAGCGCCAATTTTGGCAAGAAATGGTTTGAGATAGACCCGGTTTATCCGGTGATGAAACTGCTGAACTGGATGCGGATAATTACATTACGAAAAGCTTATTAAACAAAAAATCGGGAGTTTATATACTCCACTAAAACATATTAATATGAACACTAAAACCATAGAATATCAAGCCAGGGAGTATCTCTTTGACCTGAACAATGCCGCTAATGAAAATGGCTTTAAAGCTGATGAACACTGGAAGGTGAGCCTGGCCACCGCTGCTGAAAAAGCAGCTATTGAAAGAAGCTATTATCCAACTATATCTACTAAAGTGGTGCCGGAAGTTTTACCGGAGCTGTTCCGTATCGTTAAAGCTACGTTAAGCCAGGGACTGGACAATCTTGAAAAGATCATGGATGCAAATACCCTGGCTAAAAATCAACTGCAATACGTAATTGCCTATAACCCAAACCGGCTGCGCCGTTAAGCGCGCCTCAAATCTTATACAAGCCGTTACTATTAAATTTTAGCAAATGCCATTTTTAGATCATGTACTGCAAGCCCCTTCCTACGGTTGGAAGGACGAACAGGGGACTTTAATTAAGCCCGCTGTCAAACAAATATTAGCCGAATTCTTTTCAAGATTAAACATATTTAAAACCCGGAAGAACTGGTTGCCATTTTTTAGCTGGCTGAAGGTTTTATGCCTTGTGCCGTTTTTCGTGCTGTTTCTTATTTACTTCTTGAGCTGGTGGACAGTGCTCGCCGCCTTTATTTATGGAATGATCATAATGGGAACGCATGGCACCATCTGGCATCACCGTTATTGTACGCACGGTGCTTACACTTTCCGCAATAAATTCTGGCGTTTCATTACGCAGAACCTAACTATCAGCGTTATCCCGGAAGAGATCTATGTGATCTCTCACCATGTGCATCATGCCAAATCTGATCAGCCGGGTGACCCCTATAACGCGCAGGCCGGTTTCCTGTATTGTTTCCTGGCAGATGTGAACCACCAGCCTATTGCCAAAGATTTAAATGTTGGCGATTATAGCCGGGTAAGCAAGCTAATGAAGCATACCGGCGTAAAGGCCAACACCTATACGCAATACCAGCGCTGGGGCTCATATGTGAATCCATGGCGTGCTATTTTATCATGGGTGTTCAACTGGTCATTCTGGTATTTAGTTTTTTACCTGATAGGCGGTCATGCGCTGGCTTTTTGTTTGTTCGGCGCTGCAGGTTTCTGGGCAGTTGGCGTTCGTACCTTTAATTATGAGGGGCATGCCAAGGGTAAGGACAAACAAAATGCAAGTACAGATTATAACCAAAAGGATAAATCCATTAACCAGCTATGGCCGGGTATTGTTGCCGGGGAGTGGCATAATAACCATCACCTGTTTCCAAAGAGCGCCAGAAGCGGTTTTAAGCCTTTCCAAATTGATTTTGCCTGGTATTACATTAAATTGATGAACTGGCTGGGCGCGATAAGCCATTACAGGGATGCAAAAAAGCAGTTCTATGAAATATATTACCGGCCTTATTTGCAAAGTAAAAGACAATTAAAGAGCTAATTAAAAACGGCAGCGGTATAAGACCACTGCCGTTTTTTGTTCATTTACTTTTGCCGCTTTCCCTGTTTTTAAGCTCAGCAGCTACACTGGATTCGGCCTGTTCCGGTGATATCGTTGTTTTTTCTTCCGTTCGTTTTACTGCGGTTTCGTCTTCAGTTACAGGGAGTTCTGTATAAAGGTTCTTTTTCTTGCCCGCACCGCTTTCCGCCGGTCGCTTTTCTTTGAGGCTATTCATAATTATATTTTTTAACAATTCAGGTTTTACAACAATCTGGAAAAGAGGACTGATGGAAAAACCGTTACTGCATGGTCATATGGTAAAAAACAACCATAATTAACCATGGTTTTAATTATTTTCTCGAAAGGTAGCCTAAGAAATGATTGACAAAAACGATCAGGCAAATGTGAACGGGCTTAATTAAATAGAAAGGTGTAAGGTTATTCCATGCTCATAGGAAAGGAATTTACCACCATTTAAGCGGGAATTCAATTTTATCAACCGAGCCTACAATCAGATCTGGCTTGAATGCATAATAACCCAAATGCTCTTTATCTGCTATTCCGGATAATACCAGGATCGTTTTATAGCCCATTTGAACACCTCCCTGTATATCTGTTTCCATTGTATCTCCAATAACAGTTGTCTCTGCAGTTTCTAACCCCAGGAACTTACGTGCCGACCGCATCATCACAGGGCTTGGCTTGCCGGTAACAAAAGCTTTTCTTCCGGTAGCTTCTTCAATCATTGCTGTAGTTGCAGCAATGCCTAAATTGTTCCAGCCCGGTTTTTTAGGCGATGGGTCCCTGTTGGTTGTAATAAATTTAGCACCAGCCAGGATCATATCTACAGCTCTCTGTACCATTTCTAAAGTAAAATTTCTTCCTTCGCCTAATACCACAAATTCCGGGTCGCTATCTACTAATGTGATGCCATTTTCATGCAGGCTGCTTAATAAACCGCCTTCTCCCAAAACGTATGCTGTGCCATTAGGGCTTTGGTCTCCTAAAAATTTTCCTGTAGCCATTGCGCTGGTATAAATATGCCTGGCTTCAACGGTTATGCCCAGTCTTTTTAGCTTCCTCACAACCTCTAAACTTGTTCGCTGGCTATTATTAGTCATGAAAGCAAATGGTATGTCTTTCTCAATTAAATGCTTTATAAATCTGTCGGCACCAAAAATCAGTTCTTCACCGCTATAAATAACGCCGTCCATATCAATCAAAAGTCCTTGTTTCATACTTTGTTTATTGTTGTTTAATCCCCAATACAATCTTATTAAAAAATAGTTTAATAAGATTAGGTATTGTCCTGTATTAAATGCCGGTAAAGAAACGGCATCTGGCAATCAGATCAGACGACCCTGGTACTTTCTTAAAACCTTTTGCAATCATTCCGCCCAAAATAAAAGAGGGTGCCATAAATGTTGGCACCCTCTTTTTAAATAGCCTATCTATTATATTGGGGCTACCCGTTATTAAGATGTTTTTTTAATTCGGCCGCCGCGTGTATGAATAAAGATTTAGTTTGTGGTATTTCTGCTAAAGCGTTCAGCAAGCCAAAATCATGAATAGTGCCATTGTAGCGTACAGTAGTTACAGGCACCCCAGCTTCATCTAATTTTCTGCCATATGCTTCGCCTGCATCCCTTAGTATATCGTTTTCTGATACTTGTATAAGTGCCGGCGGCAGCCCTTTCAACTGGTCAACCGTGGCCAGTAAAGGCGATGCATAGATCTCTCTTCGCTGGGCCGGATCAGTGGTGTATTTGTCATACATCCATTTCATTAGCGGAGTAGTTAAAAAACGCTGATCGCCAAATTTCTGATAAGAAACAGTTTCAAAATCGGCATCTACAAGCGGCCACATCAAAATTTGCAATTTAATTTTTGGTCCGTTATTCTCTTTAGCCAGCAGTGTTGTTACGGTAGACATATTGCCGCCAACGCTGTTGCCAACAATCGCCATGTTTTTGCCATCAACGTTAATTTCATCGCCATGCTCAGCCACCCATTTTGTGGCGGCATAAATTTCATGAATAGCTTGTGGGTACTGCGCTTCAGGAGAGGGTGTGTAATTGACAAAAACACCGGCAAAGCCAGAAAGCACAGCAAGGTCGCGCACCATGCGTTTGTGGGTAGGGTAATCACCCAGGATCCATCCCCCGCCATGAATAAATATAAAAACAGGCAGCTTTTCTTTAACACCTTCGGGGCGTACAATATTCAGTTTAATTGTAAAACCGTCGGCCGTTATGGTTTTCTCAGTTTCTTCAATCCCTGAAAGGTCAACGTTCACAGAAGCCTGCGCGTTAACTAACACATTCCTGGCATCCTGGTTAGCCATGGTTTCAAGCGGGGTACCTCCCGAATTTAGGGCTGTTAAAAATTCTTTAACTTCCCGGGACAAATTAGGGTCAACTTTAAAGTCTAAGACCTCTTCTTTTTCTTGATACGTTTCCATAGGTGAATTTTTAATAATTATGAATAGATTGTTTTTTACGGAACCGGATTAGATGGAGTTTCAATCATACCACAAATGGCTCGTGGTTGCGACTGGAAATTCCTTTTAATAAAGTTATGAAGATCAAAATGAATTTAGTTACACAAAATGGAAATTTATTATACACTTTTATTGCAGGAGGGCCGTGTTAGGTGCAACAAAAAGCTGTTGCCAAAGGGACACTACTTCAACCAAAAAGTACTACTTTAGCCTGGTATCCCAAAATGTTTAATTTATGCTGAAACAAACCGCTAAACAGTTCCTTACAGTAATTACTTTTATTGTTATTCTATTTGCATCATCAATAGCTATCGCGCAAAAGTCAACTCCGGATACTGTTTACAGCGGCGTTTATATTACCAGCATACATGATATCAACTTTAAGGATAAAGAGTACAATGTTAGCCTGTGGCTGTGGCTAAAATACAAGAATAAAAAGTTCGATTTTCTGCATAATCTTGAAATACCGCAAGCTAAAACATTTACTACATCATACTCGACTGTTGACTCCAGCGATAACAAGATCTATATATTAATGAAGCTGCAATGTGTGATGAAGGATTCATGGGCGATAAATAATTTTCCGTTCGACCGGCAGAAGCTGCGTTTTTCTATTGAAAATTCTCAGTTTGATTCTAAATCACTGGTTTTTGCCGCTGATACGCTCGGTAAACATTTCGATCCGCGATTTACCCTCCGGGGATGGCGTATTGATAGCCTTGACATATCTACCGGCATTAAAATTTATGAAACGGGTTTTGGAGATGAAAGTTTAAAAAAACCACATACCGAGTATAGTAACTTTAAAGTAAGGTTACAAATTGACAGAGATGCAATGGGCTTGTTCTGGAAAATGTTTCTGGGAATGTATGTTGCTTTTTTAATTGCCTACATGTGTTTTTATATCCATACAGATAGCATTGATTCGCGGTTTGGACTAAGCGTTGGTGCTTTGTTTGCGGTTATTGGTAACAAGTACATTATAGACTCATCGCTACCAGAATCTACCACGTTTACACTGGTTGATACGTTGCATGGCATTACCTTGCTGTTTATCCTCACCGTTATCATTTGCACTTCGTATTCTCTAAAACTTGTTAAACAGGAAAAGATCGACAAGGCTAAAAGATTTGATTTAATTTGCGCGCAGGTTTTATTGGTTGTGTACCTGTCGCTAAACGCTTACTTTATTTATGCGGCAAGTAGAATTTAAAATTGCTTTTATTTATTAATGAGTAAAAACTCTTAAAACTTTTACAAGCACTTTCCTATTAGTATAATACCAAAATACTGTATGAAAGATATAATCAGCCTGTTTAAAATAAAGCCCGGAAAGTTTTCTCTTGATGATCATGACACTGCTTACACTGCCGATTATCAAAAGCAAGACGCAGAGGAGATTTTAGAAGATCTGATAAAACAAACCTCAATACTACAAACAGAACTTTATGCAGCCAATAGATATTCCCTGCTTATAATATTTCAGGCTATGGATGCTGCAGGTAAAGACAGTGCCATTGCCCATACCATGTCCGGGCTTAACCCGCAAGGTTGCCAGGTTTTTAGTTTTAAGCAGCCAAGCACTGAAGATTACGAGCACGACTTTTTATGGCGGCATTATAAAGCATTACCCGAACGAGGCCGTATTGGCATTCATAATCGATCGCACTACGAAAACGTCTTGATAGCCAAAGTACATCCCGAATTGATATTGAAGGAAAATATTCCAGGTATTACTGATGTAAACGATATAAGTAAAAAGTTTTGGGAGCAGCGCTATGTGAGCATTCATAATTTTGAAAAGCACTTGAATAGTAATGGAACTGTGATTATTAAGTTTTTCCTTCATCTTTCTAAAAAGGAACAAAAGGAACGTTTGTTAAAAAGAATAGAAGATCCTGAAAAGAACTGGAAATTTGCAGCAGACGATTTAAAAGAACGAGAACGATGGGGTGATTACATGGAAGCCTATGAAGCAGCGATAAAAGCAACAACAACAGATAACAGCCCCTGGTATGTAGTTCCCGCGGATAAGAAATGGTTTACGAGGATTGCAATCTCTACCATTATTTTGCAAACACTTAAAGATCTAAAACTAAGTTTCCCTATAATGCTAAAAGAAAAGGCAGAGGAACTGGAAGAAGCACGGAGAATTTTAGAAAAAGATTAGATTATTAAGATAAAAAGAAAGGCTGCAATTAATTGCAGCCTTTCTTTTTTAAGAACGAACCCTTATTGGTATTCGTTCTTTTTTTGTTGAACCTGATCTACGGCCATATCAACCTTGTCTGTGGCGTATTTTTTTGCTTTATCAAACCATTCAGGTGCATTCTCGGTCAAATCATCAAGTATCGATCTTCCATTCTCGCCTTTTTTGGTGATATAGTTTATTCCGTATCCAATGGCCGCGCCAACCGCTATAAATTTTAATAAGCCCATAATTTTAAGTTTTTAATTGTAACTGTGTATACTAACATTTACAACTATAATGCCAATAGTGATCAATTGGCATTGGCTTCATATTCTTTAATTAACTTTTTGGTAGCCCGGTTACTCCAGGCGGTAATAAGCAGTTCTTTCAATTCTGCAGGGTCAACCTTTTCGAGATTTATCAGCATGTAATCATAATTGCGGTAGTGGTCGGTAATGTAATAGGTGTCAGGATTGGCCCGCATCCATTTATCGCGTTCAAGTGTGCCGATGACAAGGTTTTCACCATCTTCTTTTATACGGGCGAATAGTTTACCACCTACATAAAAAGCGGGGGTATTAAAGCACATTTTTTCGGTAACACCCGGCATGCCCAACAGCACTTTACGCAGAAACTGCAGATATATAAATACATCGGTACCCATAACTGCAAGTTAATAAATTGTGATTGAAGCGAGAAGTGTTTACCGAGCGAATGATTTGCCTGATTTTTTTATATCGACGCACGCCCTAAACAGGTTTGTGGTTTAGCGCATAAATAATTACGCTTATATGGAAAATGATTGTTTTGATTAAAAAGAGTTCAGTGCGTATCAAATAAGGTACAAAACAGCGGTATATAAATGCAGCCGATAAAAATTGATGTGCCTTATATGTAGTCCGGTTAATGGCCGGGTCTGAGACTGAGTATATTGAAAATTTAAAATGACTGATTAAAATATTAAAACATGTAGTTTTTTCATTAAACATTTATATTTTTGCGTCAAATAAAAAACAGAATAATGGAATCAACAACTAAAGGCGCAAATTCAGAAAGTCACTATATATTTTTAGTTATTACAATTATTGCAGGTTTAGTAGGAGTATACTTACGCTTTGCAGATTTCCCTCATAGTACTTTAGTTTCAAATATTATATTGCTTATCGCATCAATAGTATGTTTAAAAGCTGTTTTCGGGATCCTGAAATAGTTTTTAATAAAATATAGAAAAGGCGCTCATGACATTCATGAGCGCCTTTTTTGTGAATAATTTATTGTATTTATTCGTCATCCTTTGGCCTGTATTTGGCCTCGTTCAAAATCTTTTGGGCATCAGTTTCGGCCATTAGCTGCGGCAAGGTAATGTTGGGATGTTTTTCCATGTATTGTTTAACAATCTGCCAGCCTGTCCAAATGGCCAGCTTTGGTGCCGATTCATTGTCTTGCCCAAGACCGGGGGTAAACGGGGCCTCGGTTAAATATTTCTGGATCTTTTGATAATCACTTTCATACAGCAGGTTCTCTTCTAAAAAGAAACGCCAGATGTTGCTTTTATAATCTGCACACCATTTAATTTGCTGGTTGGTATAACCTATTTTGGTTGAATCGGGCACATCAGGCAATACCTGATCCATAAAATACATGATCTTACCGTTGTAGATCATTTTTGATAACAGGGTAGTGTTTTTATCATCTTCAGGGAACATGTCCTCGCGGGCTATGCCTTCAACCACCCGTGGCGTAATATTACCAGGCGTAAACCTGCGCGATATGTAAAGTGGAAAAGTCTCTATCAATGAGGGATAAAACCTGGAATCGGCACCCAAAAACAGATCGAGCCCAATGGCGAAATAGCCATCACCAATGGATGTTTGTGCCTGGAAACCTGATATGTAGGCATATACTTTTGGCAATCGCTTTTGCGGAAAGTAGTATTTAATACGCCTGAAAGCGTCAGTTAGTTCTGCATCCTGCTTATCGGTGTTTTTATAAACGGCATCAACGTCGTGCTTAAGATCTGTATAGGCTTTGCCCGCAAAAACATCATGCAGGTTTTTATAATAATTGGTGTCGGCTGTGCCGCCTATCTTAATTATGCGTTCAACAAAATCAGTATAAAAAACACCATACTTTTTTTGCAGCGCGGCTATATGCGGAGTAAGTGGTTTTGTACGCAGTAAATCAAAGTCATTATCAAAACGTTCTATCTTTACATTAACGGGTATGTTGCTCACATCCACCTTTTTATTATGTGTGCAGGCTGTAAATAACAGGCATGTGTAAAAACTTAGACAGATTAGTCGTGTTTTTAGGGAATATGACATCATTTTTAACGTTTTAGCAAAAATAATTTTTTTATTTGCATTACGCGTAAGCATTACCATTGTACCTATGAAGATCGCATTAGCCCAGCTTAATTATCATGTCGGCAATTTTGAATCAAATACCAATAAGATCATTGCTCATATTCATGAGGCAAAAGAAAAAGGTGCCGACCTGGTAGTGTTTTCTGAACTGTGTGTTTGCGGTTATCCGGCCCGTGATTTTTTAGAGTTTAAGGAGTTTATTAACCTTTGTGATGAGGCCGCCAAAAAAATAGCTGCAGAATGTATTGATATTGCCTGTATTATTGGCTTGCCAACATTCAATAACAATCCCGAAGGTAAGGACCTGAACAACTCCGCCTATTTTATTGAGAATGGTGAAGTAAAAGCTGTAGTAAACAAAGCGCTTTTACCAAATTACGATGTGTTTGATGAGTATCGGTATTTTGAACCATCAACATTATTTAATTGTATAGATTTTAAAGGTAAAAGGATTGCGCTCACCATTTGCGAGGATTTATGGAACACCATAGAAAACCCCTTGTACATTACGCGGCCAATGGATGTACTGATCAAACAGCAGCCCGATGTAATGATTAACATTGCGGCATCGCCATTTGCATATAACCACGACGAAGAGCGTATTAATATTTTAAGTGATAATGCCAGCCGGTACAAGCTGCCGCTGTTTTACGTAAACCACGTAGGCGCGCAAACCGAACTGATATTTGACGGCGGATCATTAGTGTTTGATAATACCGGCAAGCTGGCCGATGAAATGCTTTATTTTACGGAGCAGATGGCTTATTATACTTTGGATGATAACGCGCAAATTACCTTTGAGCACACATCAACCCTAAGGACCGAAAGGCAAAGTGATATTGAACAGATACACCAGGGGCTGATATTGGGCATCCGCGATTATTTTTATAAGTCGGGATTTAAACAGGCGATATTGGGTTTATCCGGAGGGATAGATTCTGCCGTGGTATGTGCCCTGGCTGCCGAAGCTTTGGGTGCCGCAAATGTGATGGCAGTGTTGTTACCGTCAAAATTTTCAAGCGACCACTCTATTAAAGATGCCGAAGACCTGGTGAATAATTTAGGTTGTATGAGCCAAACGGTTGCAATAGCTAAAATAACCGAAGCATTTGAAGAACAGTTGCACCCGCAATTTCAAAACCTTCCGTTTAATATAGCCGAAGAGAATATACAATCGCGCAGCAGGGCTGTTGTATTAATGGCTATGTGCAACAAGTTTGGTTACATTTTATTAAATACATCAAACAAAAGCGAGGCCGCGGTTGGGTACGGAACACTTTACGGTGATATGTGTGGCGGTATATCTGTTTTAGGTGATGTTTACAAAACACAGGTATTTGAGCTGGCCAGATATATTAACAGAGATAATGAGATCATCCCTGTCAATTCTATTATTAAACCACCATCTGCCGAATTAAGGCCTGGTCAAAAGGATACGGATTCGTTGCCGGAATATGATATACTTGACAAAATAATTGAAGAGTATGTGGAGCGCCGCTGCTCATCTGCCGAGATTGTGAAATTAGGATATGACGAACATACCGTTCAGCGTGTAATAAAACTGGTGAATCTGGCCGAACATAAACGCTATCAAACACCACCAATTTTGCGTGTATCGCCAAAGGCATTTGGGATGGGCAGGCGTATGCCAATTGTAGGGAAGTATCTATCGTAAATTTAACTTCGATAATTGTTGTTCCGTTCCGCTAAAAGCGGAACAGAGCGGATCAAACCGGAACAAGGTGCTAAACATTATGCATATTGGTGGGTTAATTCTTATTGTTTTTAAGGGCTTATATTCTTAATAATCCTAAATTTCTTTTTAAAATTATTCTGGTTAAACCTTTGTAGATTGCATAGTCTAAGTCTATATAATTTATATCTGACGTCATGAAAAAGTATGTTCATTTAATGCTGGCGGTAATGTTTATATCTGCACTGTCTGCCTGCAGTAGTTACAATTACTACACAGCTGCTGCTAATAAAACTAATTTAACCAAATACCGCACGTTTGCATGGGCGGCTCAAAAAACTAACCCAAACAAGCAATGGCGACCGCTGAATGAAATAGGTAACGGTAAAATACAGGAAGCTGTAAAAGTGGCCCTTACACAAAAGGGATTAACCCTAGAACAGCAAAATCCCGATTTATTAGTTAGCTATGCTACAGTTACCGGCCGGGGTACAAAAACCGAATACTATTCACCTTATTATGGTTATGGTGGTTTTGGTGGCTGGGGATTTGGATATGGTGGTTTTTACCGCCCCTGGGGCTTCGGCTGGGGTTGGGGCTGGCCCGGATATTACGGAGGTGGATACGGATATGGTTATGGACAGAAAGTACACTACAAAGAAGGTACAATTATTATTGACCTGATAGATACCAAAACCAATACGATTGTATGGCGCGGTTACGGTGTAGGTGAACTGCATAACCCAAAACAAACTATGAAAGACATCCCTAAAGTGGTTGATGGTATTTTAAAGCAACTGGAGTTAACCCCTACAACAAAAAGATCATAAATGGCAAAGGCCAGCATTATCTGGCCTTTACTATTATATAAAGCCTTTTCTGATTTAAGCAGAAAGGGCTTTATGCTTTTTGTATAAATGGTAAGCGCCAAAAATAATGGCAACTATAACTAATACATGTAACCAGTTATCGAGCGGGACGTAGCATGGAGGGTCCTCCGGATCAATAGGGATTCCGGGATCATTTGGATCACCGGTACATTGACTAAATACATTTAAGCTGAATATTTGTAAAGCCCCCAGCACTACCACCCTTGTTTTAAATTTCATTATCTTAAATCCTTTAATTATTTTTTTGTGAACTTATTAGTGCCCATAACGGCTTTTGTAGTATTATTAATAACTTGTATAAAGTAGGTTCCCGGTTTTAAATTACTAACATCATCTTGCCAGGTAGGTTGTTTTGAATTAACTGATTTAACTAAAACGCCAATACTATTAATGATTTTTATAGTGTAAGATACCGTACTTGAATCGGGCGTAATAGCCACATTAATAAGGCTATTTGTTGGATTCGGAAATATGCTTATGTTATTTATAATAACGTTACTTGCGTTTTGTGAGTACATCAGATTAACAATGCTGGAATAAGTAATTAGTCCATTTTTATCTTGCTTTAAGCGGTATTGATTTAGCCCCATTACCGGTAATGGATCTAACAGATCATATTTGCCTAAACCATTTGATTGAAAACCACCAATTACTTCAAAGCTTTTGCCGTTATTTATGCTTCGTTCAACGGTAAAATTTAAGTAGCTTTTTTCATTTTCCATTATCCAGGTTAGCATTGATCCTTTGGTTACTTTTTTAGCATCAAAATCCAACAAGCGTATTTTCATTGCCGGATCTTGTTTTATTATCAAGCTGAATCTGTTTGCTCCGTAAGTAGCGGCATTACTCCTGATAATATTGAAATTATAAGTTGGATTTGCAGTAATTTCAAGGGAATCTTTAGTGAAGCTATCCTTTAAAAAGATACGATAAAGTTTATCAATAGAATTCATACCAGTGAATTCCATTTTATATATTCCGGTTATTCCGCCCTCTGCAAATAAATTGACAGGAGCAGTGATCTTGTCCAAACTGCTCATCCTGTTAATTATACATGGTATTCCTTCTGCTGTAGTGCTATACATAAATATTTGCTGGCCCGCGCCATTTAAATATGATGCGTCATCATTATCAAATTCATTTTTATGTTTACTACTGAAAGAAAGTATGCTTTCATTATAATACGTACTGTCCTGAATCAGCTTAATTTTAATCGAAGAAATATTACTACTTAAAGAATCAGAAGTACTTGTTGAGGAAAAGACCGTAGGGATTGTAGAGGGTGCCGTGCCTGTAGGATAAGTGGTTTTTGCACTTTCCGGGAAAGTAACCGTCCTAACGCCGGTGGATAATGCTTTTACAAAAAAGCCTTGTCCTGATAATGCAAATCTGCTCGCACCATTAGTTACAGATTGGTCTGTACGGCTATAGGTACCGTAGGTTTGCAAAGTGCTGTTTAAAATATAAATCACAGGAGATATGCCAGTGCCAAAAGTAACTGATTGCAAGTCAATAGTTGACGGGAAAGGGTTGCCAACAAGATTAAACCCGTCTGTGGCAGCGCTATTATTAGTATAAGATAATGTTGAAGAAAATGCAGTAACAGTTTTTGTATTGCCTGGTGTTAAAGCAGCATTCCTTACATTATAATAGGTTGCAGAGCTTGTGAATACCGGAACAGATACAGCAACAGGCCCGGCTATTATATTTCCTGAAAATTTAAGTGTAGTAGCCTTCGCATACGGGTAAGGAGATGTAAATACGTTACCACTATTATTGCCTGATTGCGCCATAGTCCTGTCTCCTCTAAAAAAATACAGTATGCCATTTCCCATTGGTATATATTCGCTCTTATTTGCGAAACCTTTATAATCGCTTATAGTAACATTTCTGTTTGCCGGCGGAAGATCAGATTCTTTATAGACAAAAACAGATGGATTGTTAGGAATAACTGTAGTAGATGTAACATCAAAGCCATTTGAATTGGCTGTTGTACCAACAGTGCCGCCAGTACCCGGCCCGCTAATGTATGTACTGGTAATCAACGTGTTTAAATCATAGCTATTTAACCCGGCCGGGGTTGCAGGTGATGCTGATACAACGTTTGATACCGGTGAAGACAGTAATCTGTAGCCGCGGGAGGTGGAAACACCGCCAGGAACATACCTTTCTGCATTTACAGTACCCGTAATACTTGTTGCAGTTATTGGGCCTACAGTTGCAGTTAGCGAAGATGTACTTTTTAAGGTTAAAGCACCATTGCCGGCGTTATCAATGTTCAGGCTTCCTGCGGTTAAAGTTAGGGTGTTATACACGTCAACAGGGCCGCCGGTTATATTGACCTGGCCGGATGACGCTGTGTTATTTACTTTAAAATTACCAAACTGCGCGGTATTTGCTGCATTGGTACCTGTGTATAATTGCGGGGTAAATGTTCCCTTCCATTCAATGGTTGATGCGTTGGTAACACCGGCTGCATTTATACGCCCACTATTATAAACATTACAACCAACGGTAAGTTTCTTTCCATTTAAATCAATATTGGCGCCCGGTTCTATGGTTATGCCATAAAAAGCGGCATCTGCGGCTAACGCAGGATAATTGGCTAAGCCGGCGGGAATTACAATGCTGGTGGTGCCATCAAACGGAGGGGCAACGGCAAGGCCCCCGGATGCGGGTGAGGCCCAGTTTTCCGCTAAGGTAGAAACAGTTGACGCGGCCCCTGTCCACATGTATGCAAGCGATCCACCTATCGCGGCTACATTAGCAGGAACAGCTGTAATGGTTGAACTGCTGATTGTAAATGTAAGCGGGTTATTTTGGTTGTAATATTCCGCTTTAATCCAATCGGCCGTTTTAACGGTATTAGATACACGTACCTCATCCAAAACTCCATTTAAAAAATTACCCGCCCCGAAATCAGAACCCAAATAAATATTTTGCCCTGTAGTACCTGAAACAATGGCGCCTGTCATGGTGAAATTTTGTTTGCCATCTAAATAGGTATAAAATATGCCCGTGGCGTTATTATAAACGCCCTGTACATAATGCCATCCATTTACTGTAACTGCGGTTTGCAAAGTAGATGTATTTCTGGTGGTGCTTGCCGGGTCCCCGGTGTTAGGGCGTGTCTCTACTTCGGGGTATACAGTTGTTGGGGTACTTCCGTATAATCCTAACTTGTAACCTCCGGTGGTATAATTGAGGGCCTCATTTGTAATTAATTTATAATCATACCCACCTGATGATGATAAGGTATAGGCCGTAGGTTTTACCCAGGCAGACAAGGTAAAAGAACCGGTTATATTGTTTGCCGTACTGGTACTAATAATTTTACTGCTTGAACCATTAAACTGATAAGCACCGCCTATTTGACCGGCAGCAAAAGTTGTATTTGTTTGAGCCGCGTTTTTACTATTGCTTGTGGCATCTATAACAGTAGTGGCTGCCGAGCCTTCATTTAAATGATAAACGGTCTGGTAATCACTGGTCCAGGTGGCTTTGGCAAAACCGGCTGTATGGTTAGGTGATAATGAACCAAAATAAAATGTTAAAGCAGTATTGGTAGATGTTAACGCGGGTATTTGTACCCACGCCAGCAGTGTACCCGTTGCAGGGTCATAATTTTCTACCTGGTAAAATAATTCTGTGGTGTTGCCATTTAGTGTAAATGCGAAATCATAGCCGTTAACCCCGCCTGAAGTGTAACTAACATTGTTGGCGCAGCCAAGGCCTATTTTTAAAGCATCCTCTTTTATATAAACCAACGCCGGGAAATTGTTTAACGTAGTTGTTATGCCCCCGGTTATTGCCGATGTATTTAATGTAACCTGCTGGCTAAAAGCGTAACTGGCTGGCACAGCCTGGCTAACCAGTATGGTTTTTGTAGATGAGGTACTACAGCCGGTTGTTGTGTTTGTAGCCGTACAGGTTATTGTTTTTATACCGCCCGATGCCCATGTTATGCCAATAGAACTTCCTGTTGCAGTTGCAGGGGTGCCTCCATCGGTATCCCAGCTATAGGAAATACCGGCTACCAAGGCTACCGATACAGGGGCATTTACGCCGGTAGCAACCGTAGCCGGTGCCGTAATTACCGGCGCCGTGGGTGCCGCGGTAATTGTTACAGCAACCGACCTTCGGGTGCTTTCAACACCATTTGCGGTATAAGCAACATAATAGGTGGTGGTGGCAGTAATTACAGGTGTTGTAAGTGTACTGCCTGTTGTAGTTGATAATGCCGTACCACCTGTAGCTGCAGTATATAAACCATAAGTGCCCCCGGCGGGTAAACTGCCCGAAACATTAATTGTTGCAGTAGTATTAATACAAGTGGATGTAGCAGGCGCAGTTGGGGTGGTTGGCACAATGTTTATTGTTATTTGATCCGATACAAATCCGGCCGGAACAAAGAAGCCTGCCGTATAATTATTAGTTGCTTTTAATATGTAAATTCCGGCAGCCAACGTACTTATTGATATGCCGCCAGCTGGTGTGTAAGGCGACGTATTATCGGTTACGGTAACTATAGGAGTATTAGGGGTAGCCGCCAATGCTAATGTAAAAACAACATTAGTTACACTACCACCAAATGCAGGGGCCGCAGTTGCTGTTACCGGATTTATACTGGCTGTACTCACCGGAAATAGAGCAGGATCAGTGGCAGGGGCGGTAATATTTACAGTCTGCGCCATGCCGGTATTAACCATCAAAACAAATAAAACAAATACGCTTAGCCTTTTTATTGATTTTTTTATGCTAATAATATCGCCCATATATATTAATATGCTGATTGTTGTAACAAACCATGTATTAGGCTATAGATATATAAATATCTGATCCTGTTTGAGCAAACGGACGTATTGCTAAAATGTACAAAACTGCTTTAAATGAAAAAGGTGTGTAAATAGTGTTCAAGTTGCGGATATGTATGATACAAAATATAATGTACTGTTGCCTTATACGAATAAAGTAATAAAAGGTTGTTTAATAGTTAATTAAATAATTAACATTTTAGCGGTTCCCAAAGAGAAGATTATATGGAAGAGAATAATTGCTGACAAAAGGGATCTATGCTTTTATGCATATGGATAAGCACTAAAAACAACAGGAGGTATTTGGTTAAAGAACCCTATAAACTACTTATACAGAAGAGGCTTCTGTTTCTTGTAAAGATGATAAACGCCAAAAATTACAGCGGCTATTACTAAGATGTACACCCAGGTATCAAGGGGGACCTCGCACGGAGTTGTGGTAATATCCGGGTCACCATTACCGCCACAAGGGAGCTCAATATCGTCGTCCTGGGCATAGCAGATTGCTATATTAACAAATAGCAACACGCACAATGAAAAAAACTTTTTTATCACGCTCACTATCTTTTAGGTTTATAGTTTTATAAACTTTCCATTGCCAACAATGGCTTTTGTGCTGTTATTAATTACCTGTACAAAATATGTCCCGGGCCTTAAACCGCTCACATTATCCTGCCATGTGGGTTGGGTAGAAGTAGCCGATTTTACCAGCGTGCCAACATCACCGGTTATCTTAATAGTATAAGATGCAGCGTCGCTTTGTGGTGTAATAGCAATATTTACGGTGCTGTTTACCGGGTTGGGGTATACACTTAAATTATTTATAGTAATGTTGTCTGTAGCTTTTGAGTACGTTAAGTTCACCACCTTTGAGTAGGTTATAGTGCCGTTAATATCATCCTGTTTTAACCGGTACTGGTTAAGGCCCTTAACCGGCGCGTTATCTAACATGCTGTATTTGCCAAGTTCACTTGATTTAAAGCCGCCAATCACTTCAAATGCTTTGCCGCCATTTGTGCTTCTTTCAACTGTAAAGTTTGTGTAATTGCTTTCATTCTCGGTAATCCATGATAGCAGTACACCTTCGGTAGTTTTGGTAGCTGAAAAGTCAAGCAGGCGTAATGCAATGGCAGGGTTTTGGCGTATAACTATTTGGAAGCGGTTTTTACCAAATGTTGTAGTTTTTGTCTTGTCAATATTGAAATTATAGGATGGATGGATACGGAGGTCAAGTGAATCTTTCTTAAAATTATCTTTAAGCCATACTTCATAAACAGGAGCCAGGTTTTTCAACTCATTCAGGCTTAGTGAATATAAACCGGATGCGGTTGCATTAACCATTAACCCAATTGCCTGTTGTTTTTTTACAAATGGTGTTGAGCTAATAGCTAAAGCCACACTGTCGCTTGATAAAACCGACAAACTTTCATAGGCACCGCTTCCGCCTAAATCAGTAGCATCTTCCTGAGTATTAAATTTTTCACTCGCGCCATCTCTAAAAGCTATAACTACATTGTCGTGATTTAAACTATCTAATGATAGTCTTAGTCTGATGAACCCAGCTGCTTGTTCTGAAGCAACAGGCATGCCTAAAAGTAAATTCAGACCTGATAGTTGTGAGGAAGATTTTGCAGATTCATTAAATGTAAGTGTCCCGGTAGTTGGCGTTGTTGCGGGTGTTGCTGTGTTTTCAACCTTTACAAAAAAGCCTTGTCCGCTTGCAATAATATTTTGAGAACTGCCCCCTGTACCTACTCCGTTATTTCCCCTTACATATGTATCAAATTGATTTGTAACCGGGTTAAACAAGTATATAGTACTTGATATATTAGTAGTTGTAAAACCTGCTGTATTATCCCAATTTATTGATGAAGCATATGGGTTACCCAATAAATTTATACCATACGAAACAGATGCAGCTGTTGCAGTACGTAACAATGTTGTACTGCCGGTTTGCCAGTTTTTTGCAGCAATTGATCCCTGGTTTAAAGTGCCTGTATTAGCAAATACAACACTTTCTGGTGCAGTAAAAGGAGTAGTAGTTTTGACGGTGAGGTTGTTTAGTTTATCACCCCTGAAATAAAATAAGAAACCCGTACCTGGGTATGTATTGGTAGAAACATCTGTTACCGCCCTGAAATTTCCGGATGTAAAAGATGTGCTTGTGCCTGCAAAATCCTCACGATATAAATATAAAGTTGGGTTTGCGGTAGTTGGCCCGTAACCGCCCGTAGCCCCTGTTACAATAGCGCTGTTATTTATATAATTAAAATTATAAACATTAGGGCTTGAACCTGTTGTATACACAGGAGAAGACATTACCCTATAATTCCTGTAAGTGTAATTTGACCTGGCTTGATTGTAGCCCGAGCCACCCGTAACATAGCGTTCTGCAATAACATTACCTGTAATTGCAGCGTCAATGGTACCTTCAGTTGTTTGGTCAAGCCTTGAAACACTTGCTGTAGCCGTGGGCGATGATTTTAATGTGAGCAGGCCGGCTGTAGCTAAAGTAGCGTTCTGTAAATTTAGGGTGCCCGTTAAATTTAATTTTGACGAATTACTTGAGGCTAAAGTTAAAGTGGTGCTTTTAACTGTTTTTATAATACTAAGATTAGCCAAATTGGTATATGCACCCGCATTAATAGTAAAAGTATTAGGCACACTTCCCGTAAATGCAATAGTACCGCTGCTACTTAACAGGTTAGAGACTGTAAGATTAACATCAGATAAGGTAAGGGATTTGCCCGCATCAATTGTTAACCCCGCTATATTAACATCTGATAATGAAGCTGTCGGGTTATTAATTGCTGTACCTGGTATATAAACATAATTGCTTGCACCCGGGGCTAAAGCTGGTGTAACTGCATTATTATTTATTTGCAATAACCTCCAATTTGAAGCGGTATTAAAACTGGTACTTGTTCCCCCGGCCCACGTGTAAGCTTGCGCGATAGTGTAAGCAGTACCATCTGTTGCAGGAGATACCGCTGTTACATAACCATTATTGTTATCATATTGTACTTCCAGGTCTTTAAATTGGAGAGAAGTGATTTTGGCATTTGGTAAAAGATCTATCGTATAAAAAAAATTATACACTGTGCCTGCTTGGTCTGTACCCCCTAAGTTTAAAGTAGTTGTAGCATAATTTAATGCCCCGCTTGAAGGTACTGTATAGGTATTAAGAGGCAGATCGGCAGTTGTAGAAAAGTTATTATCCGCTGATGAATATAGTTTAGCCCCGGAAAGAATCAACAGTGAATTGCTTAAGTCGTTATCTATATCAATTTCCTTAATGTTAAAAGCGCCTCTTGATACAATACTAAAACCATAAACGATGGCATCATCTTGCCCCTGAGATAATGTGCTGTTACTTAAGCCGTTTGATGGCGCTGTAATTGAGTTAACTGTAAATGTTGGAATATAAAGTTTAATATCGTCCCATTGGCAGTGATAAGTAGCAGACCGGGCTTCATTCGCTTCTAATACGGTATAACTATAATTACTCATTGTTATACCAAAGTTTGTTTGCAAAACTTTGGTGGATGCTTCCGTTTTCAAAGGCGAATAAGCATTCATATAAACAACAACCCGGGCACCACTAATAATTTTTAATTTAATGCTATAGGTTATATTAGGTTCAACTGTTGTAGTATAAATTACCCCCTGGCTTGGAGCGCTAATTCTCAATTCTTTACCCACCTGTGTCATAAAAAAGCCATCGTTTTGAACACTTGGTGTTGAGGTTTTTGCCGCAAACCAATACCGCCAGCCACACTTGCCGGCAACAACACTTGGATAATCGACTATATCGCTTGAGTTAGCTGCATCACTTGTTGAATACTTATAAAGAATAGCCCATTCGTAAGTTGTGCTGCCGTTGTAGCTAACACCGGTACCAAGTAATTGCTTTGAAATACCGTTTGCTACTGTCGCCACATTGCGGTTAACGGTTGATAGCGAATAAGAACCATTTAGTGCGGTTTGTGAATTGGTAGAGGTGAAAGTATAATTAGATGCGGTTGTATTTCTGTAAACAAAAGATCCAATATCACTGGCTGGTGTTGCTGTTTCAAATGGGTTCCAGTAATAGTTTAGCCCGCCGTTTGAATAGGGTACCTCCTGCCCAAATCCCTTTACAAAAGGGAAAAAGCATATAAGGATAAAAAAAATATATTTTAGTAAACGTGTTTTCAAATTAATGGGGGAAGTGTTATATCACTTACCCAGGTAATACAAGAATTATGCAAATAGTATAAAAGGAGAAGCTTGTACTATTATTATATGTTGCCACACGGAAATGGGTTTAAATAAATGTTTAGGCGTCACAACGAAAATATTCTTAATAATTAAACGCCTGAAATGTGTGGAATTATTTACACAAATAGGGCAATTTATTGCTCGTTTTTTATTGATAGATTTAATGCCAGAAATTGTAAATCAGAGAGTTATAGGAGATAGGAGCAATTGTGGGGTGCAAGATCTGTAGCTCTGCTTAATCACACAAAATCCACACCAGAGTATTTTTATTTATGCTATTTAATGCTGAACTTGCTTGGACTGATTTTCTATCAATTTATGGGTAAATTCTACACAGCGGTTCTATTTAATTTCTTTTTAATTTGCTGTGTATCACAAGTGTTTGCCCAACGGCAACTGGTTGATGCAGTTAAAAAAAAAGAGCTTGATCAGCTTGCCATAAGTGCCGGTCAAAGCTTCACATCGGGCTACCAAAAAGCGCTGGCACTGGCACCATCCCGGGGATGGGCTATCCGCAGAAAAACAAAAACAGGTAACCTGGTTTCTTTACAAGGTATAAATAGGTTGGGTTTCCCGGTTTATCTTATCACACACAATAACACCATTGCTGCAGCTACTGTGGGTACTAATACAGTACAGCCGGGTGGCGCTTTAGGTTTAAATCTTTCAGGATCAAGTACTTTATTAAATAGTAAATTAGGTATTTGGGATGGTGGGCAGGTATACAGTCTTCATCAGGAGTTTGCAGGTAAAACTATTACGGCTAAAGATGTCGCGTCTGTGCTTGATCACTCAACGCATGTTGCGGGCACTATGCTTGCCAAAGGCGTGTACGCCCCGGCCCGGGGAATGGCATTTAATGCAGGAACCCTATCAGCCTGGGATTTTGAAAACGATGTGGCCGAAATGAGTGCCGCAGCATCGGGATTGCTGCTTTCAAACCATTCTTACGGAGACGTGGCCGGCTGGGATTATAACAGCGGTTCTTCCCGGTGGGAGTGGTATGGTTTACCCGGCGATACGGTAGACTATAATTTCGGCTTTTATGATGAGCGTGTACAGTCATGGGATAAAATAGCCTACAGCGCGCCATATTACCTGATAGTAGAATCGGCCGGTAACAGCCGCAGCAGTAACGGTCCGGCAATTGGGGATACCTACTATGGTTATCAAAGCCGTACAAACCCTACAATTGTAAACAAAGGGGCAAGGCCGGCTAACATTAGCAACAACAATGGTTATGACGTTATCAGCACAACGGGTAATGCAAAAAATATACTTACAGTAGGCTCTGTAGCCGCACTGCCAAATGGCCCGGTAAACCGGGAAGATGTAGCCATATCGTTTTTTAGTAGTTGGGGCCCTACGGATGACGGCCGTATAAAACCAGATCTTGTGGGCGATGGAGAGAATGTGCTTTCAACCGGGGTTACAAGTACAAACTCATATCTCACCCTATCAGGGACATCAATGGCGGCACCAGGCATTACAGGTTCTTTGTATTTACTGCAGGAATACTATTCGCAAAAAAACGCGGGCAGCTTTATGCGGGCTGCAACTTTAAAAGGCCTGGCATGCCACACTGCTTTTGATGCAGGCAGGATAGGCCCTGATTATATTTATGGGTGGGGATTATTGAACACGCGTACTGCCGCCCAGGCTATTACTGATAATGGTGCAAAAAGCATGATCAATGAGAGCACACTGCAACAAGGCCAAAGCAGAATGTTTGATATTATAGCTTCGGGGAACGGGCCTTTGGCCATAAGTATCAGTTGGACAGACCCGGCAGGAGCCATCACTGCTGATGGTGTGGTAAACAGTCGCACGCCCAAACTGGTGAATGATCTGGATATCCGCGTAAGCGACGGCGCAACTACCTTTAATCCCTGGGTGCTCACACCTGATAATCCATCGGCAGCGGCAACAACGGGCGATAATATCCGTGATAATATGGAGCAGGTTTATATAGCCAATGCTATCCCCGGTAAAAAATATACCGTTACTATTACCCATAAAGGTACGTTATCGTCAGGCAGTCAGGATTATTCGCTTATAGCTACCGGCATAGGCGGGTCGGCATATTGTGCATCAGCCCCTTCATCAACTGCCGATTCACGCATTAATAACTTTACTATCTCCAACGTTAATTATACACCCGCTGCCGGTTGCACGGCTTATACTGATAATACCGGCACAACCATACAGTTCCAGCAGGCAAAAAGCTATCCTTTTAGCATTACATTAGGCACCTGCGGAAACAATTTTAACAAAGCTGCCAAAGTATATGTAGACTGGAATGGTAACGGTGTTTTCGATAATAATGAACTGGCTGCTACAACCAGCGTTATAAACGGCACTGGTACGTATACCGGTAATATTACTGTACCGCTATCTGTAATAGCCGGTAACTTTGGTTTGTTAAGGGTTGTACTTACAGAAACTGCCGATACAGCAGCCATAACCCCCTGCGGAACTTACAGCAAAGGTGAAACCCAGGATTACCGCGTTCAGTTTTTGAAACCAACTGCCGATGCGGGTATTACAAATATTGTTAATGACGATGCCGGTGCATCATGTGCCGTTGCAACCGCGGTTACCGTTAGGATAAAAAATTATGGAAGCGCGGCCATAACCAATGTGCCGGTTACTGTAACCGTAATTTTGCCTGCCGGTACAATAGTCACCTTCAATGAAATATATACCGGCACTTTACAGCCGCAGGAAGAAACAGATTTTACCCTGAGCGGGAAATTCAACACTACACCGGGCGCCACTTATGCAATTAGCGCCCAAACAGCATTAGCAGGCGACCCCATTTCCTCAAATGATAAAGCAACAGGTTCAATTATAATCAGCCAGCCGCCTGTGGCGAACGACCTATCAGCGTTTTACTGTACCAATAATAACCAGTACTTATTATCAGGCAATGGCGATGGGCAGTTGCTTTGGTATAAATCGCCAACGGATGCCCTTCCGTTTGCTTATGGTACAAGTATATCAGTAACTGATGCCCCGGCGAACAATACCTTTTACGCCGGGTTAAATGATTTTAACGGCAATGTTGGTCCGGCTACTAAAAATGCATTTCCCGCAGGTGGATACAACCAGTTTACCCCTGATGTGAAAGTACACACCAACATCCCTGTAATTATTGAAACAGCACGTTTATATATTGGAAACCACGGTAAAATAACTTTTACAGTAAAGGCAGACAACGGGCAGGTGGTATCATCAACCACCCTTAACGTGGCGGCAACCCGCAGCAACCCGCAACCCGGTGCGCAAGATGATGATCCCACAGATCAGGGTAGGGTTTATGCGCTTAATTTATTGCTGCCCGCAGCCGGCAATTACACCATAACACCATCATATGAAAACGACGCTACCTTATATCGTAACAACAGTGGCGTTACCGGGTATCCGTTTAAATTAGGTAACATTTTTAGCATAACAGGTAATACGGCAATATCGCCCACAAATGAAAGTGATACCACGTATTATAAAAACTTCTATTACTTTTTTTATGATGTACATGTAAAGAGTACAGGTTGCCCATCCGCAGGCAGACAAGCGGTTGGATTAAACAAACCGGTGATAACCCAAAATGGTGAAGTCCTTAATTCCAGCTTTACTACAGGTAACCAGTGGTTTTTAAACGATAAAGAGATTGAAGGTGCAACAGGGCCAACCTACGCGCCGTTACAAAGCGGCAACTACCAGGTTGGTGTTACGCTTGAAACTGGCTGTATCACTAAATCAGACGTGTATACTTATGCTTTAATAGCAAAGAACCCTGATAGATCTACAGATATTGGGTTGGCCATTTTCCCGGTACCTGTAGTAGACAACCTGAATGTGGTTTTTGTGGCCCCAGCAGCGGGCAATTTAACCTTATCGTTAGTAAATACCGCCGGGCAAACTATATACCAGCAACAGCAAGTAATTACCGCGGGCAATTTTAGTACGGTAATAAACATAGGCACTCAGTTGCCGGGCACTTACCTGCTAAAAGTAATGCTGGGAAAAAAGGTGTACTCCAAGAAAATAATTATAGCTAAGTAAAGCGCTGCAATTTTTACTTAAAAATAAACTCCTTCCCTTGGGAAGGGTGCGGAGACTGTGAAGTGGCGGGTAGGGGTTACTACGCTATTGCCTTATCTCATAAACCCCTCCCTGGAGCCTCCCGTGGGGAGGAAGTCGCACATAGGCATCGCTTTTTAAAAACAAAACAGGCCGTGCATTTTTGCACGGCCTGTTTTGTTTGGATTCTTCTTTTATGAAGAGTAGAGCAAGGCTAAAACGTATACTTTAACCCCAGGCCCGGTGCAAGGTCAAAGAACGGACCGGTGGCCAGTTCAACACGTGGGTTAAGGTCAAGGCTAATGGCTATTGGAGCATCGGCAATTTTATATTCAAGCCCTAAAACACCGTCGGCACCTAACAGGATGCGGTTGTCGTTATAATACTGGTCGCCGCCATAGGTTTTGTAAACACCACTGCCTACAGAGCCTACGTGGGCACCAAAGCCATAATAAAACTTTAAACCAGCTGTTTTAAACGCTTCCTGATGCACCTCATATAAACCGGTGATAACTATGCCGTGGTTACGGATACCCAATATACCTTCGAGCGCGGTGGTTGAATTAGTAAAGTATTTTACAGAAAATCCATTTTCATATCCGCCAAATTTTACACCTGCAGCTATTGGATAATCCTGTGCTACCGATTTTTTAGATATCAATAAAAATGAAGTTAAAAATAGTGCGATGAAGGTAAGTTTTTTCATGTTCGATAGTCGTTTTTAGTCGTTCTTCTGCCCATGGCAGATAATGCGAATTAATAAAAAATTAAAGGTTAGTGATTATTGTTACAAACGAATAACGATAAAATAGGCATTTTATGCAATCTCTATTAAATATTACGCCCATTTCGTATTACCATTTATGTATTTTGAACACAAAGGCATTGTATTTATAATACTAAATAGATTAAATTGCTCAAAAATTGTAACCTTATACCCATGAAATATCCGTTCCGTTTAAATACAAAAGTATTGTTGTTTGTTGTGTTAACTTGTTTATGGGCAAGTTGTGTAAGAGGGCAGCTGGGCCAGAATGTTAGCGGGCAATACAAAAACGGAATGGTGGTATGTGCCTACCCGGATGCCGCGAATGCAGGGCTGGAGGTGTTAAAAAAAGGGGGCAACGCTGTTGACGCGGCAGTGGCGGTACATTTCGCACTGGCGGTAACCCACCCGCAGGCAGGTAATATTGGCGGCGGCGGTTTTATGGTGTACCGCTCTGCATCGGGTAGTACCAATACACTGGATTTTAGGGAGAAGGCGCCTGCAACCGCCAGCACCAATATGTATCTGGATTCGGCGGGTAATGTGATACCTAAGATGAGCCTATATACCCATAAGGCATCGGGTATACCGGGTTCTGTTGATGGGATATTTGAGGCCCACAAAAAGTACGGTAAGCTAAAATGGGCCGACCTGTTAGAGCCAGCGGTTAAGCTTGCGCTTAACGGATTTAAAATGACCAAACGACTGGCAAACGATATTAACCGCAATGCCGCAGAATTTAAAAATAGCAACCCCGGCAGCAATTACCTAACCGCTAAAGAATGGCAGGAGGGCGATGTGTTGGTGCAGGAAGATCTGGGCCACACGCTGGAGCAGATCCGCGATAAAGGCCGCGCCGGTTTTTATGAAGGCACAGTGGCCGATATGGTTGTGGCCGAAATGAAACAAGGCAACGGTTTAATTACTAAAGCCGACCTGCAAAATTACCATTCGGTTTGGCGCAAACCGATCATTGGTAATTATAAAGAATATAAGATCATTACCATGCCGCCGCCATCAAGCGGGGGGATAGCACTGGTGCAGCTGCTTAAAGCTGTAGAGAAATATCCGTTGCATCAATGGGGTTTTAATAAAGATTCTACCGTGCAGTTAATGGTTGAGGCCGAGCGCCGCGTATATGCCGACCGCTCTAAATACCTGGGCGACCCGGATTTTTATAAGGTGCCCGTTAGCAACCTGCTCGATACAAAATATATCCTGTCGCGCATGCAGAACTTTAGCTGGGAGGCAGCCACACCAAGCACCAGCATACAGCCGGGTGCAATTGCCGGGTATGAGAGTGAGCAAACCACCCATTTTTCTATAGTGGATAAAGACGGCAACGCGGTAGCTATCACCACTACCTTGAACGACACCTTCGGCTCAAAAATATTTGTGAAAGGCGCAGGCTTTTTGCTGAACAATGAGATGGACGATTTTAGCTCAAAACCGGGCGTGCCTAATATGTACGGCCTGCTAGGTGGCAAAGCCAACAGCATACAGCCGAATAAGCGCATGCTATCGGCCATGACACCTACTATTGTGGAGAAGGATGGTAAGCTGTTTATGATAGTAGGCACACCGGGCGGATCTACCATTATAACATCGGTATTTCAAACGATATTGAATGTAATAGAGTTTAATAAGAGTATGCAGGGGGCGGTATCGGCCAAACGTTTCCATCATCAATGGATGCCGGATGAAGTTACATCTGAAAAAGAGGCGTTGGATAGCCTCACCACCGAAAAATTGAAGCAAAAAGGATATAAAATGACCACCCGCGGAGCGATAGGCCGTGTGGATGGGATCCTGAAAACCAAATGGGGTTATTATGAAGGCGGTGCAGACCCGCGTGGGGATGATACTAAAGTGGGGTGGTAAGGAGAAGTTGGTAGTTTTGAGTGCGCAGTTTGCAGGAAATTACAATTGCAAATGCGTTAGGGACAGAAGTGGATACCGGCCATGCGGCTAAGGCATGTGCAGTATAAGCGGATGGCCCGGCCGCAGGCAACGCCCAATAATGATCTAATAATCAACCATGAACTATAATAAAAAGTATTATGTTTGTCAGCTATGCGAGGGAGTGTAAAACACCAGGAAACTATTGATTACTTTTTAAAGATTGTTTGGCAAACAGTTGCTAACCGCTATAACCAGTTAGTTACCGAATTTGGCATTACACAGTCTATTGGCTATTTACTTATCAATATTGATGAGGAGGGTACTACCGTATCGCAGGCAGCCGCTTTGCTGGGTTTAAAATCAACCAGTTTATCGCGGATGCTTAACCAGTTGGAGAAAACAGGCCTTATTTACCGCGAATCAAACCAGGGGGATAAGCGCTCTGTAAAAATTTATTTGACAGACCTGGGTAAAGAAAAGCGCCAGCTGGCAAAAAACGTGGTTAAGGAGTTCAATAACTATTTAAACGCCCATATAAGCGATGCCGACAAGCAATATTTGACGGATATGCTCAAGAAAATAAACCAGCTTACGGTTAATTACAAACCCTGAACCGGCCTTTTTATAAACCTCCAATTGTTAAAAAGTGTTAAGCTGCTGTTTTTGAATTATAAAACAATAAATTTGCCCTTTGAAAACGGTATGAACAGGTTATTGCTCATCTTATTGGTATTTATTATTGGTTTTGCCTCCTGTAAAAAAAGTGAGAGCGAACTTGATAAGATAAATAGACAGGCCGAGGTTGATAATGGAATTATAACAGATTATATATCAGCCAATGGTTTAAGCACTACTGCCAAACAGGTGGATAGCGCCGGCGTGGCTACGGGTATTTATTACGTAATAATTAAGCCGGGCGAAGGGAACGCCTTGTTTACCAACTCAACCAATATTACGGTTGATTTTACCGGCAAAATACTAACTAGCGGCCAAACGTTTACCAACAGCAATAACTTTCACCCCACTTTTGCGCTGGGCTCGGTGATAAGGGCCTGGAAATTAGCAATTCCGTTAATTAAAAAAGGTGGCCAGATACGAATATTATCACCATCACGTTATGCATACGGCGCATTTGACCAGCTTGAAATTGGCCTGCCTGCAAACTCTGTGGTGGATTTTGATATAAAACTTTTAGATGTAACGAACTGATTTAGATGAAACAAAAAATTTTTACTTTTTTATTGATTGCCGCAGCAGGTTTTACAGCATGCAGAAAAAACAGCGATGCTGACCCGGATATTAAACAATACGACGAACAACAGATACAGGCTTACATGTCTGCCAATGGCTTAACCGACTTTAGCAAGGACACTACCGGTGGCGATACTACCGGAATGTATTACAAGATATTTAACAAGGGTGTTGGTGTACCGCTGGAATATTCAGACCAGGTATCATTAGTGTTTACGCTGAAATCTTTTGATGGTAAGTATATTTCAACAGATACCATTACCAATCATATTTTTAATTACCTGGGCCACCTTAACACTAAGGACCCGCAAACATCTGCCAACCTGCCTAAGGGCTTAATGCTGGGGATTAAAAATTTATTAAAATACAGGGATGGCAGCATGCGCCTGTTAATACCATCGCGCTTAGCGTACGGAAAAGCAGGTACAGGTACAGGTAGCGTAAGTAATACAAACACCCGTATAGCAGGTAACCAATCGCTTGATTATTATGTGCATGTTATAAACGACCAACAGGTATACGATGACCTGGTGATCCGTAGTTATATGACAGCAAATGGTTTAAGCGGGTACACCAAAACAGCTACAGGCTTATACTATAAAATTATAAAAGATGGTACTGCCGGCAGTTTTATAAATGATCAATCTACTATTACAACAACATATACCGGAACTCTTTTAAATAATGTAGTTTTTGATGGAACCGCATCGACTACAGCTACATCTTTTGCACCAGACCAGGTAACAACATTTGTAGATGGCGTTAAAGAGGCACTGTTTACTTACGCAAAAGAGGGTACTTCAATTTCTATGTTAATACCATCGAGATTGGGATATGGTGTCGGAGGATCTTCTACAGGTGCAATACCTTCAAATGCTCCGTTAAGATTTGAATGGCAAATAGTAACCGTTACACACTAACTATTTACTCAACGCAGCCTTAAAAGCTTTCAAGCATCTTTCGCGGGCGAAAGAATGATCTATAATGGGTTTTGGATATTTGCTGAAGTCGGCATATTCCGGAACCCATTTTTTTACGTATTCTAATTTGGGATCAAACTTTTTCAGCTGACTATCCGGGTTAAAAATACGGAAGTAGGGTGCAGCATCTGTACCACTGCCTGCTGCCCATTGCCAGCCGCCTACATTGCTTGCCATTTCATAATCTAACAGCTTACGGGCAAAGTAGCGCTCACCCCAGCGCCAGTCAATCAGCAGGTCCTTACTTAAAAAGCTGGCAACCACCATCCGCACGCGGTTATGCATATACCCCGTAGCATTTAGCTCCCGCATCCCGGCATCCACCAACGGGAAACCGGTTTCGCCTTTGCACCAGTCCTCAAACTGCGCCTCGTCATTGATCCATTTAATACGGTCATATTCCGGCCTAAAGGCATGGTCCATAGTCTGCGGGAAATGATATAATATCATCATATAAAACTCCCGCCATATCAATTCATTCAGCCATGTTTTCTCGTCGGCTTCATAAGCATCCCTCGCGCACCTGCGGATACTCACCGTACCAAAACGTAAATGCACCCCCACATGCGATGTGCCCGTTACAGCCGGAAAATCGCGGTTTTTGGCGTAATCTGCTATTACCTTGTCGTATTCTTTCCCGAGGTAAGTGATAGTGCTTTTTACAAAGCCCATCTCCGTTAAAGTTGGCATGGCAGGCGCCTCAAATTTCAGCAGGTTCTTAAAATATTTTTCGTTGGGGTAGGCCTTCAGGTAAAATGGCTTTAGCTTTTGGTACCATTTGTTTTTGTAGGGGGTGTAAACGGTGTACGGCTTGCCATCATCCTTAAGCACCTCGTTCTTTTCAAGAATTACCTGGTCCTTATAAGTTTTAAAATCGATGCCATGTTTGGCCAGCAGACTTTTTATCGCAACATCCCGCTCTTTTGCATAAGGCTCATAATCATGATTGGTGTAAACCGCAGCAATATTATACTGGCTGATTAATTTTTTCCAGGCGTGGTCGGGCTTATCATAAACTACCAGCAGGCTGCTATGGTGCTTTTGACATTCTTTATTAACTTCTTCAATGGCTTTATAAATAAAGCTTACACGGGCGTCGTCCTCATCTTCCAGTTCATCTAAGATCTCTTTGTCGAAAATAAAGAACGGGAGCACGGGATTGCCGCTTTTAAGGGCATGGTACAGTCCTGCGTTATCCGTAAGCCGCAGATCGCGCCTAAACCAAAAAACGCTTACGGGCGTATCCTTATCCATAAATTTCTTTTAGTGCCGATGTAATGTCGGGGTATTTGAATTTGAAACCGGCATCCTCCATTTTTTGTGCCGATACCCTGGTGCTTCCCAATACCACTGTAGCCATTTCGCCAAGTAATAATTTTATTAAAAACGCGGGAACGTTTGGCGCCCAAAAAGGCCGGTGCAATTGTTTTGCCACGGCCTGGCTTAGTTGCGCATTAGTGACGGGCTGCGGGGCAACCATGTTAAATACTCCGGTTAAGGCTTCGTTATTAATACCATCAATATACATAGCCACCACATCGATGTGATGAATCCAGGGGATCCATTGTTTACCACTACCAATTGGCGAACCTACACCAAGCTTTACCGGCAAAGCCAGCTGCGGCAAAGCGCCGCCATCTTTAGTAAGCACTACACCTGTACGGTATTTTAAAATGCGTAAACCCAATTTTTCGCCTGCATCAACAGCCTGTTCCCATTCAATACAGCAGGTGCCTAAAAAATCATGTGCGGGCGGGCTCTCCTCGGTAAGCAGTTCATCTCCCCGGTCGCTGTAATACCCTGTAGCAGATGCGGAGATGATGGACTTAACCTGGTTAGGCTTTTTTTTGATCAGCTCATATATCAATCCTATTGACTGCGTGCGGCTCTCTATTAATAATTTTTTACGCGCGTTGGTCCAGCGTTTATCAGCAATGCCCGCGCCTGCCAAATGAATGATGGTATCTACACCTTCTAAACAATTTTCATCAATCTGCCCCTGCTCTACATTCCACAAAAAAGTTTTTACCTGCGGATTCTTCCCCCGGCTGCGGCTTAAATGACTAACCGTATAACCCTTGGCTAATAAAGTATTGGTCAGCTCTTTTCCTAACAGCCCCGAGCCGCCGGTAATTAATATGCTTTTGTTGTTACCCATTAAAACTATTGTTTTTTAAAAGCTGTTTCTCACTACTCACTACTCACTACTCACTACTCACTACTCACTACTTGTAAAGCTTACAATTTTACGCGCCATCCCCTTAAATATAAACAGGTGGAAAGGCCACATTGCATACCAGTACATGCGCCCCCATAAACCCCGTGGCCTAAAAGTGGCTACCTGGCTTAAATATAGTTTATTGTTGTGTTCCACAATTTTAAATTCCAGCCATGCCTCTCCGGGGAGTTTCATTTCGGCATATAATAATAAGCGCTTGTTTATTTTATCGGCAAGCAGTACCCTCCAAAAGTCAATCACATCGCCGGGCGCAATATTTACGTTACTTGTGCGTCCGCGCCTTGAGCCAACCCCGCCAAAAAGTTTATCCAAAAATCCCCGGATGCTCCAGATCCAATCCCAATAATACCAGCCGCGGTTGCCGCCAATGGCCATGATGTTTTTAAGCACTTCGGCACTGTCGCGTTTAAAGGGTTGTTTTATTTTATATTCCAGCGTGCCGTTCTGCGGCACCTTTATCTGGTCCATAAATCCCGAAGTAAGGTAGCCATTATTCAGTGCATCCTTCCAGCTGCTCACAATAGAGTTTTGCTCTATCTTTTTAAAAGCCAGTTTTAAAGCTTCCTCATAAGTGATGCATTCCCGCTTTACCACATCATCAATATCATGATTTTTCATAATGGTTTCGTTCTTCATACTATCTACCAGGCTTTGAGCAAGCGAGTAGCTGGCAGACGTAACAAAGTATAACCAGTACGATGATATTCTGGGCGACAGGAAAGGAATTGTAATAATATACCGCTTAAGCCTGCGTACTTTGGCATAAGTAAGTATCATCTGCTTAAAGGTGAGTATATCCGGCCCGCCAATATCAAATGTTTTGTTAAACGATCCCTGGTTCAGCAGCGTGTCCTTCAGGTAACCCAATACATCACGAATGGCAATGGGCTGGCATTTGGTGTTCACCCAGCGGGGCACCGTCATAACAGGGAGCTTCTCGGTAAGGTCGCGGATTATCTCGAAAGATGAACTCCCGGAGCCAATGATAATAGCAGCCCTCAGAACGGTCAATGCAGCCTTAGCTTCTTTCAGCACATCTTCGACATGCCTGCGCGAAAGCAGGTGATTTGATAATTTGGGAGCGTTGGTAATACCGCTTAAATAAATAAGCTGCCGGCAATTGGTTTTATTAATGGCCAATGTAAAGTTATGTGCCGACAATGCCTCAAGGGCGGCAAAATCTTCGGCCTGCGCCATAGAATGTACCAGGTAATAGGCCGCATCAATATCGGCAGGCAGTTGTTCAATACTGCTTTCTTTTAGCAGATCGGCGGTGAGGAGGGTTACCCGGTCGCTGTAATCGCTTTGTTCATGAAAGCGCCGCTTATCGCGTACAAGGCAAACCACTGTGTGGCCCTCCTCCAGCAAAACCGGGATGAGCCGCGTACCTATATATCCGTTGGCACCGGCAAGCAATACTTTCATTGTAAAAGTGCAACAACAGAAAACGCAGGCTGTTTTAAACAGAGGAAAGAAAGGGGCAAGAACTAAGAGGAAAGAATTAAGATAAATTAGTAAAAAACAAAGCCGATTAAACCCAATAAACGAACACTACTTAGTGTTTAAAGTTATGGTATCATTATTGGATGTATATAGTGTTCATTTATGATTATTGCACGCCTAGCCGCACTACAAGCCAAGCGGTACAATAACTTGTTTTTATACGGGGAAATATCGCTCAATACAAGCAAAATCATTCACAAGGTTTAAGATGAACGCATCCTGTAAATAATAGAGATTAGCCGATTAATATTGAGATGATAACACCCGCCTTCCACAGAATTCTAATTTATTCCCTTGCATTTGTTATCGTTCTGTTTATTGTTCTCGGAATATATTGCGTGCGTAAATCACACTCTTATATTGGTACCGGCAAAGTAGCCGAAATTGAGGGATGGTCATTAAAAGCTACCGCGAGTTGGATAACTACAGGCACTTTAACGTTATTAATGGTAATGGAATTGATATAGGTGGGTCCTGCTTAACGTTTAAACCATTACCTCTACATGTGGCTTATAAGTATCTGTTTTAACACGGGCCTTTAACTCGTGCAGGATATTGTATAACCCAAAATTGGTGCGGTTTACATAAATGAAATGCTTTACTCCGCGGGCCTGTTTAAACTCGGGCATCTTAGATACTTTTTCACCAAAACCAAACAGCTCATCAAAAAAAACTGTTTGGCCAAAATCAAAATGATCGGTAATGTAAGGTTTGGCAAACAGGCCTATCATCTGCTTAAACATGGTGTAATAAAACTCTATTTGTGAGGGGGTATCATTAGGTAATATCATTTCCAGCTTGCGGAAAGCCTTAATAGTTTCTTGCTTATCATCAAATAAGTTGGTTGAGGTAAGCGAGAAGAAAGGATAATAAAAATCCTCCGGCATCTCTTTAATACATCCAAAATCAATAACACCCAATTTACCATCCGGAGTGATCATAAAATTACCGGGATGCGGGTCGGCATGTACTGCACGGAGCTCGTGCTGCTGAAAATTGTAAAAGTCCCAAAGTGCCTGGCCTATCAGGTCACGGCTTTCCTGTGATGGGTTTGTTGCCAAAAACTCACGCAGGTGCTTGCCTTCCAGCCAGTCCATAGTGATGATGCGTTTGCTGGAAAGTTCAGGATAGTACTTAGGGAAAACAACGTTATCCAGGTTGGCACACGCCTCAGAAAATTCTATTGAACGGCGTACTTCCAGTTCATAATCGGTTTCTTCCAGCAGTCGTTCCTCTACCTCGCGCATGTAAATATCCAGTTCTTTCTCACTCATGCCCAGCATCCGGAAGGCAAAGGGTTTAACAAGTTTCAAATCGGATGAAATAGAATCGCCCACACCGGGGTATTGAATTTTAACAGCCAGTTTTTTACCGTTCAGCTCTGCCTGGTGCACCTGGCCGATTGACGCGGCGTTGGAGGAGCGAATGTTAAACTTGTCATAGATCTGGTCGGGGTTTTTGCCAAAGTATTTTTTGAATGTTTGTACAATCAGTGGCCCGGAAAGTGGGGGCGCGTTATATTGCGATTGTGTGAATTTGTCGACATAAGCCTGCGGAAGCAGGTTTTTATCCATGCTTAGCATTTGCGCTACTTTAAGGGCGCTGCCTTTTAGCTCGCTTAATGATTTATAAATGTCTGTCGCGTTATCCTCGTTCAGCTCGGATTTATCCATATCCGGGTTAAACAGTTTTTTGGAATAGTGCTTTATGTAGTTGCCGCCAATTTTGAAGCCTGTTTTTACAAACTTCGCGCTGCGCTCAACCTTGGTAGTGGGGATGCTATTTTGTTCTTTTGAAGTGTTATCACTCATAAAATTATTGCTCAAATAATGCGGCCAGCTTTTGCAAGGTTATGTCTGCATAGTCATTTATTACCAGGCTGGCTACCTGGCTTATCACCGCCGCCGGGTGGCTGGTAGTAATACCTACAACCTTCATGCCTGCGTTGTTGCCTGCTTTTAGGCCCGATGTTGAATCCTCAAACACCACACATTTTTCGGGCCGGATGTTTAGCTGCTCGGCGGCTTTTAAAAATATCAGCGGACTTGGTTTAGGTTCGCTCACCATGCTGCCAATAATAATGGCATCAAAGTACTGCCGTATTGGTACAGTGTTAAAAATAAACTCCACATCATGTATGTCTGATGAGGTGGCTAAAGCCATTTTTATACCTGCATCTTTTAATTCTGCCAGGAAATTCTCCAGTCCGTTTATTGGCCTTAAATAAGGTTGAAACGCCTGCCGGTACAGCTCTTGCTTTTCATTAACCAGTACATCTAAACCGGCATCATCATATTGGCTGCCAAAATGTTTTTTAACTGTATTGAGGATGGGTACACCGCTTATTTCGCTTTGATAGGTTTGCTTGCTTAACTCACCCATATTATGAAGCTTAAAAAGCGCTTGCCAAGCCCTGAAATGAAATGGTGTATTGTCAACCAATGTGCCATCCATATCAAAGATAACAGCAAAACCATGTCCCTCGAATGTTGTTGGTGGTTGATCTTTATATACTGCCAAAGCCCATTTTTTCTTTTATGCCACCATTTTTAGCCAGGAACTTACCATATTCAAATAAGTTATCAATAGGCGAGCGTTGAAACAGATCGAATGTTACGTTTACGCCCTTTTCTATAGCTTCGTCGGTTTTTTCAAAACCGGCCGAATTGTCGTTTATCCAAAAGTTAAGTACAAAACCAAACTGTATCCACAGCGCATCTTTATAACGCTTGCTGAAAAATTTACGGTCTGATAGTTCTGAGGTTTCAATGCCTTCATTCAAAATGGTTTCGGCAAAATCTTCAAACACCTCTTTAAAGCCATCCAACACGCGTGGCGAGCTTAAAGCGCGGGGCTGTTTTTTGATGCTGTAAACGGCAAAACTGCGACTGCTTTTCAGTAATTCAAAAAAGCTGTAAAAAAAAGATAATGCTTTTTCCCGGGCAGTGTATTGTGCCCAAATTTCCTGTGCCTTTATTTCAACTAAGGCCTTATTAGCCAGATCTGTCCAAACGCTTTGCTCAATAGCATCAAACGATCCAAAAAAGTGGTAAAATTCTTCTTCGGCCATTTTGTTCTTTTTGGCAAAAACGTAAACCGATTTTGGTTGCTCCCCTTCGGTTAAAACAAAATCTATATATGCTTTCTGTATGCTTTCGGTAGTAGCCATATGATGTGGATTTTATGAATTAAAGTTACGATAAATAGCAAATGCAAATATCATGCTTATGTATTATTAACGTGAGGATGAATAGTTTGTTATTAAGATTTAACCACAGCATGCAGGGGATTTTTCACAGCGATCATAAAGGATTATTAATTACAAAAACCGCTTTGTAGTTTTTTCTTTACGCACGCTGTGGTTAAATAATAAAAGCAAATGAACCGTTCTTCCTTAAATTGCTGATGAAAAATGTTAGGGTGATGTCAAATATTACAGCGAAAACGTGCAGAAGATAGAAATAATCACCATTTTTGTAATTAATCTAAATAAGTTTAGATTAGTTGTTCATATGAGTGAAAAAACAATACTGGTTTGGTTTAGGAATGATTTGCGTATACACGATAATGAAATATTATCTGAAGCGGTACGCAAAGCAGATAAAGTTTTGCCGGTGTTTATTTTTGATCCTTTCTACTTTAAAACCAGCGCGACAGGGGCCTTAAAAACAGGCAGCTTTCGTGCGCGTTTTCTTTTACAATCAGTTGCCGACCTGCGTAAAAACCTGCAGGCATTTGGTGCCGATTTGATTATCCGCACAGGAGAACCAGCTGAGGTACTGACCGAACTGGCCGAACAATACCACATTAACGAAGTATACCATCACCGCGAGGTAGCGCCGGATGAAACCGAAGTATCTGAAAGGGTAGAGGCCGCTTTATGGAAAATGCAGCTGAACCTTAAACACTTTATAGGGCATACCATGTACCATAAAGAGGATCTGCCTTTCCCTATTAAAGATATCCCCGACAGCTTTATTACCTTTAAAAAGAAGGTTGAACGTGATAGCACCGTAAGGCCTTGCACTGTTAGTCCTGACCATGTTACCACCCCGGAAATTACCGATGCAGGTGAAATACCAACATTGGTAGAACTGGGCGTGCCCGAGCCTATTGATGACCCACGTGCGGTAAACACATTTACAGGTGGCGAAACCGCAGCTTTGAACCAATTGCACCAATACCTGGCAAATAACCAGCAAAATAACCAGGGTAAAAACAGAGTTGTACAATCATCAGGTTTATCGCCATGGCTGGCATTGGGTTGTATATCTCCGCGGCAGGTTTATTGGGAAGTTGTAAATCACCAGCGCGAAAATCACCTACACGGTGCCGAGCCGTTAATGCTTGAGTTGCTTTGGCGCGATTATTTTAGGTTTATGTTTAAAAAACATGGCCAAAAGTTTTTCAGGTCCGAAGGATTTAACAGCGAGGCCCCCGATGTAGCTACCAACCAGAACGATTTGTTTGAGCACTGGAAACACGGTGAAACAGGTGTGCCTTATATTGATGCCGCTATGCATGAGTTAAACGCTACCGGGTACATCAGCAACTACAGCAGGCAGGCTGTGGCAACCTACCTTACTAAAGACCTGCAGGTTGATTGGACAAAAGGCGCTTTATATTTTGAAGAAAAGCTAATAGATTATTCGCCGGCAAGTAACTGGGGTAACTGGGCATTTGTGGCGGGTGTGGGTAACGATACCAAAAGCAACCGCTATTTTAATGCTGCCAAACCAACCGTTCAGCTGGAGAGCAAAAGCGATTTCATAACCACCTGGCTTGCTACAGACGAGGGTGCAAGTACAATACCAGCTTAATTACACAACAAAATATAATAAAAAACGTATATATTTGTATATGAACCCTTTTGAACAATTCACAATAATTATTGGCCTGCTCGCCGTACTGTTGGAAGGGTTAAGCTATCTGCGCGGTTTCCTGCACAAGCTTCTTCATTAATTAGTAGTAGTAATAGTATCTTTTTTTCCGGGCTCTTTATCCGTAAATTTTATCGCGTCGGCTTTTTGCACAGCCGATGATTCTTTACCACCGGTAAACGCTATATCATTAAAAATAACGGCATCGGCACCAACCATAATAGCCCGGTTTACTATGTTTTGCTTTGTTTTTTCCTGGTCGGCAGTTACAGCCCCGGTTATGTGGCCAATTACTTTGTATTCCCGCTTGATATCGCGTGCATTATAAAAAATTTTAACGTCGCGGTTGGGGGTGTACGTGTCGCCTAAATAATAAGTGGTTTCACATGCGGTCATAAAAAAACACATTACCAGTGCAAAAAACAAATAGATTTTGGTGGTTTTCATATTGGATAAGATATAGGGTTTTATAATTGGGGTATTGCTTTTTATGACCCGGTTTGTTGTTGATGGTTTAAGCCCTTTAGCAAATTTTTGTCAAAAAATTGATACCTCATTCAAAACCCTTAAACATTGGTAGCTTTGCCATATGATAAAGTTGAGGTGCTTGTTAATAGCCATACTGTTATTGCCAATTGTGCAACATGTGGTGGCCCAGTCTGCCGGGGATAAATTTAGGGTGATAGGCTATATGCGTAACCAACGTGGATTAGCTAATTCTATTAAGAATGTTGACCTGGATAAGATAACACATCTCAATATCGCGTTTATCAACCCCGATTCATCAGGTAATTTGATAGTTGCATCCGGCTTAAAGGACGTAGCAACATTAGCGCACAAAAACGGAGTTAAGGTATTTCTTTCTATCGGTGGCGGGACACCACCTAAATACCTGCCCGATTTTATTTATGGCGGTAAGCAAGACCTGTTGATCTCGGCCCTGACAAAAATTACTGTTGATTATAATTTGGATGGTATAGACGTAGACCTGGAAGGCCGACTGATAGATAAAAATTACGAAGGTTTTGTGCTTAAGCTGGCATCGGCACTAAAAGAAAAAAGCAAACTTATTACCGCGGCTATTGCAACAGTTTATGCTGATAGATATACCGATAAAGCTTTGGCACAATTCAATTTTATTAATGTGATGTGTTACGATAAAACCGGGCCATGGAACCCAAATAAACCCGGCCAGCATGCACCTTTTGACATGGCCGCCGATGATATGGACTATTGGAGCAACAAGCGCGGTATTGCCAAACAAAAGTTAAGTTTAGGGGTGCCTTTTTATGGATACGGTTTTGGCACTAATGCGCCCGAGAGCCTGCCATATAAAGATATCATAGCCCAATACCCCGGAGCAGAAAATACCGATCAGGTCACTGTGCCTGGCGGAGGCATAGTTTATTACAATGGCGCGCCAACTATTAAAGCCAAAACGCTGCTGGCGCTTGAAAAAGCAGGCGGGGTTATGATATGGCAATTATTACAGGATACCGGAGGCGAAAAATCATTATTACGCGTTATTGATGACACAATTACGTCACAAAAGAAATAAACTTGGTTTAGTTAAAAAGTTATACCATATAATTTTCGGCATATTGTACTATTATGCTTAATTTTGTGCCGTTTAAATATTGGTTTCATGGATCGCCTCAATTATCTAAATAGCGGAAACGCTGCCTACATTAGTTCATTATACGAAGCATATCAACAAGACCCTGAGTCAGTGGAATTTGGCTGGCAAAAGTTTTTTGAAGGCTTTGATTTCGGTAAGGATTCTCAGGCTGCACCGGCCGCGGCAAGCATCGGTACGCCCGATAAACTGCTTAAAGAAATAAATGTAATGAACATGATAGATGGCTACCGTAACCGTGGCCATTTATTCACCAAAACAAACCCTGTACGCGAGCGCCGCAAATATTTCCCGGGTAAAGAGCTGGAAACATTTGGCTTAAGCGAAGCCGATATGGACACTGTGTTTAACGCCGGTGTTGAAATTGGTATTGGCCCCGCAAAGCTGCGTGATATCCGCCAGTTATTAGAAGATACTTACTGCCAGGCAATTGGCGCCGAATACCGCTACATCCGCAATCCTATAAAACTGAAATGGTTTGAGGACAGGATGGAGGCTAAACGCAATACACCATCATTTACGGTTGATGAAAAGAAACTGATGCTGGCTAAGCTGAACGAAGCGGTTGTTTTTGAAAATTTTCTGGGGACGAAGTTCCTGGGTCAAAAGCGCTTTTCGTTAGAAGGTGCCGAAGCATTGATCCCTGCACTGGATTCGGTTATCAAAAAAGGATCAGAGCTTGGTATCGAGGAATTCATTATTGGTATGGCTCATCGTGGCCGCTTAAACGTGCTTACCAACATAATGGAGAAAACTTATAAAGAAGTATTCTCTGAGTTTGAAGGCAAAAACTATGATTCTGAATCGCCATTTGGTGGCGACGTAAAATATCACCTGGGTTTCTCAACTGATATAAAAACTAAGGAAGGTAAGAACGTTCACTTAAGCCTATGCCCAAATCCATCGCACTTAGAGGCAGTTGACCCGGTTGTTGAAGGTATTACCCGTTCAAAAATTGACTTTAAATACAACGGCGATCATTCTAAAATAGCGCCGATACTAATACATGGTGATGCATCTGTAGCCGGACAAGGAATTGTTTACGAGGTTTTACAGATGGAAAAACTTGATGGTTACCGTACCGGTGGTACTGTGCATTTGGTTATAAACAACCAGATAGGTTTTACCACTAACTATAAAGACGCCCGCTCAAGTACTTATTGTACCGATGTGGCTAAAACTGTGCTTTCGCCCGTTTTCCACGTGAATGGCGATGATGTTGAGGCATTGGTATACGTTATTAACCTGGCAATGGAATACCGCCAGGTGTTTAATGAGGATGTATTTATTGATATCCTGTGTTACCGCCGCTATGGCCACAACGAGGCTGATGAGCCTAAGTTTACCCAGCCGGTATTATACAAGGCTATTGAGGCACACCCTAACCCATTGCAGATCTACAACAAAAAGTTGATTGCAGAGGGCAGCATCGATGAAAAATATGCTAAACAGCTGGAGAAAGATTTCCGTGCCGAGTTACAGCAAATGCTGGATGAATCAAAGGCCGAAGACAGGTTTACCGATACCATCGCCATGTTTGAAGGCGCCTGGAGCGGATTGCATTTAGCTAATCACAAAGAACTGATAAGCGCTATTGATACTTCTGTTAAAGAAGAAGATATAACTGAAATAGGGAACAAATTAACCACCCTGCCTGCAGGTAAAGCATTCTTCAAAAAAATTGAAAAATTATTTGAAGACCGTAATGCCATGGTAAACAAAACCAAAGTATTTGACTGGGCCATGGGAGAGTTACTTGCCTACGGTACTTTGTTAAAAGATGGTTTCCCGGTTAGGCTAAGCGGCGAGGATGTTAAACGGGGTACCTTCTCGCATCGCCACGCGGTATTAACGCTGGTTGATTCTGAAGATGAGTACACACCGCTTGAAACTATCGAGACTAAAGCTAAACTGAGCATATTTAATTCCCTGCTATCAGAGTATGGTGTTTTAGGTTTTGAATACGGTTATGCTTTGGCTAACCCTAATGCGCTAACCATTTGGGAAGCCCAGTTTGGTGATTTCTTTAATGGTGCGCAAATTATTGTTGACCAGTATATTGCCAGTGCCGAAACTAAATGGCAGCGTGGTAATGGCCTTGTGATGCTGTTACCTCATGGTTATGAAGGCCAGGGCCCTGAGCATTCATCAGCACGTGTAGAGCGCTTTTTAGAGCTTTGTGCTGATGATAATATTCAGGTAGCTAATTGCTCAACCCCTGCAAACTTCTTTCATATACTAAGAAGGCAAATGCACCGCGATTTCCGCAAGCCGCTTATTATATTTACCCCTAAGAGCTTATTGCGCAGCCCTAAATGCGTATCGCCTATTGAAGACTTTACCAATGGTAAATTCCATGAAGTAATAGATGATACTTATGCTGATCCTAAAAAGGTAAAACGCGTATTGCTTTGCACCGGTAAGGTTTATTATGATCTGTTAGAGAAACAACAGGTTGATAAACGTAAAGATGTAGCCATTGTACGTGTGGAGCAATTGTATCCAACACCAATACAGCAGATCTTGAAAATGAAATACCGGTACGAAAAAGCTACCGAGTTTGTATGGGTGCAGGAAGAACCTGAGAATATGGGTGCATGGCCGTACATTTGCCGCAAGTTTCATAATGACAGACATTTGAATTTACAGGTAATATCACGCCTGGAAGGTGCAAGTACAGCAACCGGTTTTGCAAAACAGCATGCCGCGCAACAAGCACATATTGTTGCCAAGGCATTTGAAGCACCTATAGGCAGAACGGTTAAAGCAACTATAAAAAAAACAGCTGAAAAAATGGCTAATGCCGGGGCGGATTGATGAACAGAGTTAAAAGTTTAAAGTAGAAAGTGAAAAGTTTTAACCGATTGCTTTCTTAGCTTTATACTTTCAACCTTTAACTTTCAACTTAATTAAAATATACAACTACTTATAATATGAGTTTAGAAATAAAAGTTCCGCCGGTAGGCGAATCCATTACCGAAGTAACCCTGTCAGCCTGGAAAAAAAAGGATGGCGATCATGTAGAAATGGACGAAGTAATAGCCGAGCTGGAATCAGACAAGGCAACTTTTGAGCTTACTGCCGAAAAGGCCGGAACTTTAAAAACTGTAGCCGGCGAAGGCGATACTTTAGCCATAGGCGCGGTTGTAGCAACTATTGAAGATGGTGGCGCACCTGCTGTAGCTGCAGAAAAAGCACCCGCTGCACCTGTTGCTGCTAAGGATGAACCGGCTAAGGCTGTTAGTCCTGAGGCACCTGCAAACGCACCGGCTCCTGCGCCGGCACAAGGCGGTTCTTCGTTAGAGATAAAAGTACCTGCTGTAGGTGAATCTATCACCGAGGTTACTTTATCACGCTGGATCAAAAAGGACGGCGATGCTGTTGAAATGGACGAAGCCATTGCCGAGCTTGAATCAGACAAAGCAACATTTGAATTAACTGCCGAAAAAGCAGGTATATTAAAAACCATAGCCAAAGAAGGCGATACTTTACCTATTGGCGCGGTAGTTTGTACTATTGAAGGTGGCTCCGGCGCACCTGCAGCTGCACCATCACCTGTAATTACCAACGTGGCAGATGCGGCAAACGAATCGCCACAGGTTGCCCCATCAAAAGGAACAACTTATGCATCGGGCACGCCGTCGCCTGCTGCTGCAAAAATATTAGCCGAAAAAGGTATTAACGTTGCTTCAGTAAGTGGTACCGGTGTTGACGGGCGTATTACCAAAGGTGATGCCCTTAATGCTCAAAACCAACCTGCTGCACAGCCTGCAGCGCCAAAACCGGCTGCTACTGCAACTCCGGCTGCTGCACCTGCACCACTGGGCGCAAGAAGCGACCGCAGGGAAAAGATGTCGTCGTTACGTAAAACAGTTGCCAAGCGTTTGGTAGCCGTTAAAAACGAAACTGCAATGCTAACCACGTTTAACGAAGTGGACATGGCGCCAATAATGGAATTGCGTGGTAAATACAAAGATAAATTTAAAGAGAAACACGGCGTAGGCTTAGGTTTTATGTCGTTCTTCACCAAAGCGGTTACTGAGGCTTTAAAAGAATGGCCTGCTGTTGGTGCACGCATTGAAGGCGAAGAAGTAGTTTACAGCAATTTTGCTGATATCTCTATCGCTGTATCTGCACCAAAAGGCTTGGTGGTTCCCGTTATCCGTAATGCGGAGAGCATGAGCCTTGCCGAAATTGAGAAAGCTATTGTTGTATTAGCAGGTAAAGCCCGCGAAAGCAAATTAACCATTGAAGAAATGACTGGCGGAACATTTACCATCACCAATGGTGGCGTATTTGGTTCCATGATGTCGACCCCTATAATCAACTCACCGCAGTCGGCTATATTAGGTATGCACAATATTATTGAGCGCCCTGTTGCCATAAACGGACAAGTGGTTATCCGCCCAATGATGTACCTGGCCCTGTCATATGATCACCGCATTATTGATGGCCGCGAATCAGTAAGCTTCCTGGTACGTGTAAAACAATTACTGGAAGACCCTGCAAGGTTGTTGTTAGGAGTATAAACTCTTTAATTATAAATATTTAAGGCCTGGCGTATGCCGGGCCTTTGTTGTTTTAAAACAATTTTCGGTCGCTCGGCTCCAGCCGAGTGACGACTATTTAGCGGCGTCCCGCCGCCGGGGATGACTGCGGCCAGAGGCCTAATAATAACAGTCACTCGGCTGGAGCCGAGCGACTGCATAAGGTTTGAAAAAAATAGTGAAAGATCTAAAAGGCGGTCTGCTTCATTTAAGCTAGGAAAGTCTGGCAGAAGCCGGACTTTTTTGTTTGATGATTAGAATCAGCTGAAGGTATATGATGAGATAGCATTAATAAAACTCAGCGTTATCTTTAAATTGATTTAGTTGGTTGTTCAACGTTTGTAAATCTAACGTCAGTTTTACGTTTTTGGATAAGTCAATTAGTGTTTTGCAATATTGATATTTGAGCCAATCTGTATCTTCATTTTCAATTCCTTCTAAAATACTTTCATAAGCATTTTCACATATTGAAGCAGCTTCGAAGTAATTACCAGCGTAAATCAACAAGTCTATTCTCGTTTTTAACACGCAAAAAGTATAGCGTAATGGCCCAATGATCAATTTAAAAAATGATTGCAATGATAATTCTAAGGCTTTGTTACTTTCTACGTCGTCTCCCGTCTCGCCTTTTATGCCAATAACAATAGCAATAAATCTATATAGTTCTGAGGCGGGCTCTATAGACGTTATAAGTTCGAAAACTGTTTTAGTATAACTTTCGTTATTTTTTGCTAATTGATATTTAAAATTCTCGAATCTATCAATGTAGTCGTTTTGAAAGAACAAAGTATTAAATCTCTGGCTGAGTTTATCGATATAGGGATTGTTGTGTTGTAGTTGTGTAAATATTGTTAAGGCCCAAGCTTGTTGCTCAATCTCTAAATTGAAGAAAGGTGTAGTAAGTAAAGCATTTTTGATTCTATCTTTGTCCATTTTACAATTAATAATATATATTCAAATCTTTTGCAGTCAGCGACCCGACTGAAGCCAAGCGACTTCCAGAATTATCTACACCAATCTCTTCAACGCCATTACATATCCAATATGCATCCCATCATGAAATGGTAAAAGGTTTATAGCATCTTCTATACTGGTTATTTTCATGCCATAGCGGGTTACCCATTCAGAATAGTTTTTAAAAACGTTGTTTTTGTAGTCGGTTTCCAATTGGTGGTCAATAGCGGTGATGAGCAGTTCTTTTATCACTTCTATTTCTGCGCTGTCAATAAAGCCATTTGGTTTAGTATCCGGGCGGTAAGGGCTGTAAAATTTGTCATCAACAGTAATAGGGGCACCGGCACGTGTATAGCAAATGCCTTGCTGTGCCGATATTAAATGCGCCACATTCCAGATAATGTTATTATTAAAACCAGTTGGGACGTGGTTTAACTGTTCGGTGGTTAAACCTTCTATTAAGTGCAGCAGGTGCTTACGGGTTACTATTATAGTGTTTAAAGTGTTGGTTATCATAAGCCAAATATTGAATTTTTAAATGGATTCTAAAACTCTAATATCTCTTGGCCGGGCATATTATAAGCGGTTTTTTGCTTATCGCTTTTATTTTAACTTTGCAGCTTATACATCATCTTAAATGCCGGAGAATACTGTGAGCAATTCTGTTCAGTCTGATAAACCTATATGGTATTTCATTTTATGTTGGACGGTGTTAAACGCTATACAGGCCTATACTTTAGAGCTGCATGCTGATGAGGCGTATTACTGGCTGTTCTCACAAAAGCTGGACTGGGGGTATTTCTACCACCCGCCCATGGTTGCCATCTTCATCAAAATAGGAGACAGCTTACTACATAATGAATTGGGCCTGCGGCTGATGACCGTGTTGAGCAACAGCCTGGCTATTTATCTGCTTTGGCTTATTGTAAAGAAATACGCGGTTAGTGCAAAGTGGTTTATATTACTGGTTTCGGGGGTATTGGTGTTCCATGTTTATGGCTTTACAAGTACGCCAGATGCGCCGTTGTTCTTTTTCGCGGTGCTGTTCTATTATTTTTATCAGCGATATTTAGATAAGGATACCTGGCTTACCGCCTTTATCATTGGTATAATTACAGCGTGTTTGCTTTATAGTAAGTACCACGGCGTTTTGTTGATAGGCTTTACGGTGCTATCAAACCCGAAGCTTTTCACCCGCAAATCATTTTATTTGGCCATAATAACCGGGGTTGTTTTATACATCCCCCACATTCTATGGCAAATGCACCGCGATTTCCCGGCGGTAAATTACCAGTTGTTTGAACGCTCGGCCAGTGGTGGCTATGATCTTTCTTTTAGCTACGTGTATCTGGGAGGGCAATTGGCTTTAGGCGGCGTATTAATTAGCTGGTACCTGTTTTATCGTGGCTTTACCACCAAAATAACCGATATTTTTACCCGCACGCTTTTAGTTAATGCCATAGGTACATTTGGGTTTTTCTTACTGAATACCTTAAAGGTAAATGTGCAGCCGCATTATACGCTTATTGCTTTCGCACCATTACTTTGCCTGGTACTTATCGGCCTAAAACAAAAAAACACTTACCCGGTATGGCTATACCGGCTGGCTGTTATAAACATCATAGTTATTTTGTTTATCAGGGTAGCGCTTATGAGCGCCTTGCCTTTTGTAAAAAAAGTAGAGGCATTAAAAAGTTATTTCGGTTTTCGTGAATGGGCTAACCTGGTACATCAAAAAGCCGGAGATGCTTTTGTAGTGATGGAAGAAGGTTTTCAAAATCCATCTAAATACGATTATTACAACCGTACATTAAAAGGTTTTGCGTACGATTCCAGGTTTTACGGGCGTACCATGTTTGATATTTGGCCAATGGAGGATAGCCTGCAGCACAAAAGGGTTTATTATCTGTTAAGATTTAAGCTTGAAGGCATTACAACTGATAGTATTAAATGCGAAGCAGGCACCTGGTACAGCGGCTGGATCAATGATGTTCGTACCTATCAAAAGATAGCTATCGATACCAAAAGTTATAATATTAAGGCTAAACCTGGGCAAAAAGTACAATTTGACCTTAACATAACCAACCCTTACCCAATTGCTGTTAATTTTACCAACCAGGGTTACACGCATCCGGTGGTATTAGAAGGTTGTTTTTTTAGCGATACACAACTGATTGATGTACAAAAGGCCGATAGTACTTTTAATGCTATCACTTTAGAAAAGGGTAAAAGTACCGGATATAAGTTCACATTAACCGCTCCGGCAAAAAAAGGAATCTACAGCCTGTTCTTCTCATTACGTACCGAACCATTTTCGGGGAGTAAGAATAGCAGGCTGATAAAATTTATTGTTGAATAAGAATTTATAAGCATGATCAAAAAAATTTACTTCGTTATAATAGTTTCAGTATTAACCGCAGGTTCAGTTAGCGCGCAAACCGTCGACGTCCATTTTAACGGAATGGGTTTTTTTGATAACCGGGAATACAAGGAGTTTGTGTTACGTTCACGCACCTATTCGGGCACCCGTTTGGCGCTTGATGTGGGGTTGAACCTTGATAGCGTACACCATTTTATTGTAGGTGTGAATGCTTTGCATGAGTTTGGCGCTAATCCGTTTTTTGGTAAAGTGAACCCAGTGGCGTACTATAGTTTTACAGGCAAAAAATGGCTTTTTAATGCAGGTGAGTTCCCGCGCGAAGGTTTGCTTACTGATTATCCGCGTGCCATGCTGAACGATACACTGCGTTACTACCGGCCAAACGTGGAAGGTTTGCTAACCAAATTTCATAGCGACCACGTTTCTGAAACGATTTGGATTGACTGGGTAAGCCGCCAAACCAATACCGACCGTGAACAATTTCTTTTCGGTTTCTCGGGTAAGTATAAGCCATCATTGAAAGGGCCTTTTTACCTGTCGCATTATTTCTTTTTGCTGCATGATGCTGGTCCGGGTATAGCCATCCCTAATGATCACATACAGGATAACGGTGCCGCACAGGTAAGGTTAGGCGTGGATTTGAGCCACAAAACAGTGCTGGACTCCTTAAGCTTTGAAGCTGGCGGGATGCTGTCATTAGAGCGTACCCGCGGTATCGATGGTTTCCAGAAACCAACTGGCTTTGTTGCCAGCGCGTTTTTAAGCTACAAACGATTTGCGTTATTTGATGAGTTTTACAAAGGCCAGGGACACAACGTTACTTTTGGTGATGCCTATTATCAGAAAAAAACTTACAACCGCCTGGATATCATATATACGCCATTCCTATATAAAGGCCTGCGGGGTCAGTTTGTATTAAGCCTGCATCAAACACCGGGCTTTAGCAGTAACCAGGAAGCATTCAGGCTTACCTATGATATTGGCCGTAAACGGTTAGCAAAGTTTAAAGATTAAGATAAAACTTTTAATTTAGCGCCTTCGCCGTTGCAATATCTGCCCCCATGCAATACGGCCTGGAGTTTTATTTCTTTTTCACCCGTTTACTTTTTATGAAAAACAAAGTACTATCATTACTGCTATTTATTGCTTTTTTAGCACCCTGCAAACTATTAGCGCAGGAAAATCAATTTTCTGGATGGACAGCCGTATTTCATACGCAGCGGTTCTCTAAGCACTGGGGGGCATCTTTCGACGGGCAATTCCGGTCGGCAAACCATTTCGATTATCTGCGAAATATCTTGCTGCGCCCGTCCATCAATTATTATTTCGACAAAAATAAAATGGCGGCTTTGGGCTATGCATACGTCACTACCAACGGCCGTACCGCCACCGGTGAAAAAACTTTCCGCCCCGAAAGCCGTATCTGGGAGCAATTGATCATCAATACTAAAATTGGTAAGATCAGCACATTACAACACCGTTTTAGGTTAGAACAGCGTTTTTTAGGCAATACCACCAACCTAAACAATCATTACTTTTCGCAGCGTTTACGGTACTTTGCACGGGCTGTGCTCCCCTTTAAGCATGATTCTACTTTTACCCAGGGCCCTTTCATTGCCTTGCAGAACGAGGTGTTTGTAAATGTCCAGAATAAGGACAAGGTGAATAAGCATTTCTTTGATCAGAACCGGGCTTATGTAGCTTTTGGTTACCGTATCCGCAAGGAAATTGATGTTGACCTGGGCTATATGAACCAGTATACCAAACAGGCCGAAGCTTATACCATAAACCATATTTTACAATTAGCTTTTTATACCAGGTTTTAAAAATCATCGAAATAAGCACGATAAATAAGCGTTAAAGATTTTTATTAACTTGGCATTATGCCCACACTCAGTAATGATCAGCATATAAGGCAACTGGCCAGTTTAGAACTGCTTGCGCGGCAAGTGGTGGAGGGGTTTATAACCGGTCTGCATCAAAGTCCGTTTCATGGGTTTTCGGTAGAGTTTGCCGAGCACAGGTTGTATAACAATGGCGAATCGGTTAAGAATATCGACTGGAAACTGCTGGCCCGTACCGATAAACTTTTTGTAAAACAGTTTGAGGAGGAAACTAACCTGCGCTGTTATCTGCTGCTGGATACCTCGTCATCCATGAACTTTCCCGAAACGGGGATGAACAAGCTGCAATTTTCGGTTTATGCCATTGCATCCTTAATGTATCTTTTCAAAAAACAGCGGGATGCATTTGGGTTATGCCTGTTCTCTGATAAAATGGACTGGATGAGCCCTGCCCGCTCTACATCGGCCCATTTATTTTACCTGTATGCCGAGCTGGAAAAAATGTATAACAACCCGAAAGAAAATACGGGGACAAATATATCGCAGGTATTGCACCACATAGCCGGCGAGATCCATCAGCGATCGATGGTGATCATATTTAGTGATATGCTGGAGAATAGTTTAAATGCCGATAAAATGCAGGCTTTATTTGCTGCCATACAGCACTTGAAATATAAAAAACATGAGGTAGTAATTTTTAATGTCACCAGTAAACAACAGGAACTCGATTTTAACTTTGATAACCGCCCGCACCATTTTGTTGATATGGAAACCGGTGAGCAGGTGAGGGTACATCCCAATAAAATAAGAGATAGTTACCGTGCATCATTACAGGAATATCGCCACCAGTTGGAACTTAAATGCGCCCAATATCATATTGATATTATTGATGCTGATATTAACCAGGGCTACAATGAAATTTTAAGGGAATATCTTATAAAACGAAACAGGATGATCTAAGCATCCGTATTAATTTTGTTTATACCAGATCAATATTAAACAGCAATTTTAAGAGGTCAACTGTAAAGCTGATTTCTTAAAGACATAACGACAACTAATTATACCTTGCAAAAGGTTTATTAAATAATAAAAATCAATTCACCTATAATGGTGTTAATGAATTAAACGTATTTTATACAGTATGAGACTTTCCATTGAAAGAAAACCCATAAGAGTAAATCCAGATCCTAAACGTGTTATTGCAAGATTTTTTTTCAACGGAAATGAGCGCGCCAAGGAGGTTTTACAACGTGTAATGAGTATAAGCGAAGAGACTGCATTTGGCATTGTATCGCCGTTATTGCAGGAATATTCTAAGCGTCACCGTAATATAACCCGGGTTTTAAACCGTCATTGCAGCAAGCTAAAACCCTTATTTGCCGAACTTGAAATTGATTTTGACACCCTTACAGTTAATCGTAAGCTGCTTATAGGCTCCTACTTTACACATGAGTACTCTATTGAGTCGGCCGCGTTCTTTAACCCCTCAATAATTGAAGATCCTGACCAAACCGAACTGGAAGAAGGACAAAGGCGTGTGGTTATCAGTTTCCGCGCAGTGGGCGAAGGGCACATTTCATCTATTACCTTTCGCAGGGCTTTAATTGATAAATTTAATAACATTACTGTACTGCCTGCCGGTAATTATATTGATGAGGCCGAGATTGTACGCAACGCGGTTTACAATAAAAAACTGTTTTTTGATAAGGCAGCTATCACCCAGATCAATATTGATGTATTAAGCGAACTGGAAGCGAAGCTTGATCATCATTTTGAGTACTCAAACCTGCGCCGCATTATTCTTGATTCGCAAAAGCTGCAGGAAAGCGATATGAAAAAGCTGGAGTACGATAAGGTACTTTGGCTGGCCGATTCATACTACGAAATTGTGTTTTCACTGGATACCGATATATCTGACAGGGTTATTTTCCCTATATCTGAATACGAGCGCAAGGGTATTGAGGATGCCCGTTTTGTACAGTTTGTTAATGACGATGGCAGCTCGGTTTACTACGCTACCTATACAGCTTACGATGGCTCATTAATAATGCCCAAGCTGTTGCAGACTAACGATTTTTACAACTTTAAAATAATGCCTTTATACGGGGCAGGGGCGCAGAACAAGAACCTGGCGCTGTTCCCGCGTAAAATAAATGGTAAGTATGTGATGATATCCCGTATTGACGGGTGCAATAACTACATTATGTACTCTGATAAAATAAATATCTGGGAAAAACCCGAACTGTTACAACAGCCAAAGTTTACCTGGGAATTTGTACAGATAGGTAACTGCGGTTCGCCAATTGAAACTAAGGATGGCTGGATAGTGATTACCCACGGTGTAGGCCCAATGCGCCGTTATGTGCTGGGTGCAAGTCTGCTAAAGCTTGATGACCCTGCTATAGAGATTGGCCGCCTTAAAGAGCCGCTATTGATCCCTAACAGCGATGAACGCGAGGGCTACGTGCCAAACGTATTATATTCCTGCGGATCTATTGTGCATAACAATAAGCTTATTATTCCTTACGGAGTATCAGATTCATCAACCGCATTTGCCGAAGTTGACCTGGATGAGCTTTTAGCCAAGTTTAAAGAAGACGGGATAGATTAATTTATTGTTTTGGAGCAGCGTGATCAGGGCGGATATTAAAAATATTTTTTTCAAAAAAGTCGTTTTATAAAATTCTTATCGATTACAAATGCAGCCTGTAGTCAGTGTTATCACAGCACTACTATTTGCATGCAAAGGTTGGTGATAACACCGACTTCGGGCTAATTAATAATTAATTACCGGGCCATCTAAATTAAAGAAGGCCCGGTAAGCAACTATTTTGTAAACCGGATATTATTTAAAACATCATTTAATAGTGCTTCAGCTTTTGATCGGTCTGCAATATTATATTCCATTTCACCCGCCTGTGTAAGTGTCTTTGACTCATTCTGATAGTAAAAACGGTAGTAGCCTTTATCATTAATCTTATAATTAATAATTAGTACCTGATTTTTACCCATGTTCTTAATGCTTGAAGTATAGCTGTTATTTCCATGCCGTTTAAGTAATGAATAAAGCTCATCCAAGAAATTCTTTTTCCTTGGGAAATCGTTATTCATAGCGTCAGTATTTACAATAAATAGCCCGATTGAAATGTTTTCTGTTTTGTAAACGTCCGGGGGGCCTGTATATTTAAGAGGCCGGTTTGTTACTTTAAATTGTGGTATCGCCTCAACTTGCTGTTTAGATAGTTTATAAACGCCATCTGGCAAGGCAATTTTCACGAAATCACGGGTATGAATTAGCTGCGCATCGCAGTTGATAGCACTAATTATAAATAACGCGAATAATACAAATGTTTTTTTCATTTTTTAATTAATTATGGACAATTAATGACAATAATATTTCCGTTGGCATCAACGCCAACTATAGCAAAACCTGTAGATCCAGCCGGTGCTTGGTATAAAGTAACAGCTCCTTCAAAGATATCCTCAAACGCTTGGATGCTTGCTGAACTTTCGCTTAAACCATTATCCATATATCGAGCAACTTCTGCCAAAAATGTATTGTCGTAAGCATCTTTATCATTGTTAAATTGATCATGCATTTGGCCTAATATTCCCCAATTACTAACGGTTACCACATATGTGGCAGTGCCCGAAACTATAGTTGAATATGCATTGTTCAGATAAAAGCTTTTACTGGATGCGCTTGCTGAAATAAAATCTGAATTATTCAAATTACTTACTAGCTTAAACACATCATCAGGAGATGGGCCGGCAGCCTGGTGACGATGGACTGAGCCTATAGCGTAACCATCGATATCGTTCCATGTGAAATTTGGCTGCCAGGAATCAGATCCTCCTCCTGAGATTGATGTGGATTTAGAATTGCTTGACAATGATGGGGAATTTAACTTTATATCTGATCCCCATTCGTTTGTACCTGGTTTAGCTAATACATCGGCATTTTTTGTTTGGTTATTAGCATCTGCAAATTCTTGCTTTCGCCGTTTCATTTTAGCGCAAGGATCTTCTGGCGGTGCCGGAACGGCACAAGGGCTGGTGCCACCGCCTCCGCCACCATCGCCGGGCAACAAATTAATTTGTTTACCATTAACAGATTCTACAGTTAAAGGTGGGCAATCTGGCGGTGGTGGAGGTGGGGGGAAAGTTTCTCCGCCGCCACCACCACTACCACCACTACCGGTACCGCCGCCACCTGTGGCGATACACTCAATTGTGTAGCTTACACTATAACTGTAAGTACAGGTAGTACTCGCGTTTGCACCTTCTCCGGCCGTTACACATTGAACGGTTACAGCTGTAATAGGGTAAGAATAACAGTTTATATCTACAAGGTTTACTTTTGGGGTATTTACTGATTGTATACCAATTGTTGTTTCCTTATTAATGGATATTGTTTTTGTAATTACACCTTTGTTATATCTCCATCCGGCTAAAAACTCTCCTTTAGGGGTAAAATAAAGCAGCCTGCCACTAAAATTTGGATCTTTATTTTTATAGGTATTGATGGCTACTTTAGAAAAATTGCCATTTACATAGTTAGTGTCTGCTATTATCACCATAAACCAGGAGCGGAATTTTCCGGTACTATCTTTAGATACTACGTAAGATGTTTTGGTGTAATTGCTTGCCAGGTTAATTTTTGTTGTATCAATAACATTTACTACAAAAGCTATTATTGAATTTGCTAAAGGCATTTCAATAATAGATTCTTTGTTCTTTTTATATATGGCAGCTTTACTCCAATCGGGCCCAACACCATCACTCCACTTTCTTTTATTACCGGTTGAAGCAGGTTTAATTGTGTTGTTGGTTAATGCGGTTACAGGATAAGTGGCTTCAAACCAGTTTTTCGCTTCAGATAAAACAGGGTCGTTTTCTCCCGGTTGTACAATTGATTGAGCAAGTTCTTTTTTGCAGCTATAAATTATTAATGCAGAAAGAAATAAAAGTAATACAGAACGTAAATTTACTTTTGATAGTTGAGGCAACTTAATTTTCATTGTAGATTGTGGTGGTTGAGGTTGCAGTTAAACTTTTTTACAATGTTTAACCACGGCGCAATATACAACAATACCATATGCAGAACCATACGTATAACTACCTGTTTTTAAAAATAGGTAGTTATACGTATGTATGTCATCTGAAGGGAATAAGCAGTAACTGCCTAACCCAATATCCGCTTATACAATTCAAAGTAATCGGCTGCCATTTTTTCTTTGGAGAATTGTGAGTTTGCCCATTCAAAGCAATCTTTCCGGTTTATGCTTTTAAGCTGATCAATAGCATCAACAGCTTCATCAACCGTGTTCACTAAAAAGCCGGTTTTCTCCTGCTTAATTAGCTCAGGCATCGAACCTCTGTTAAAGGCGATAACAGGTGTACCGCAAAGCATAGATTCGGCTACGCTCATGCCAAATGGCTCGTTAAAATTGATGGGGTGCAGCAATGCAGTGGCATTACCTAAAAGGTCGTTGCGTTTTTCTGGTCCGGCATGGCCAATGTATTGGATCTGGTCATCTAAAAAGGGTTCAACCTTTTCTTTCCAGTAATTTTCATCCTGGATGATACCGGCTATTAATAATTTTCGTTTGCTTTTTTTAGCTATCTCAATGGCTTCGGCCGGGCCTTTATCATGGTGGATACGGCCAAAATAAACCAGGTAATCGTCAGGTGTTTCGGTGAAGGTAAAATCATTGGTATCCAGCCCATTGTAAACCGTCGCCATATAATCTAACTCCGGACTGCGGTCGGCATTACTGATGGATACATAATGCCCGCGTGAATTGTACTTTTTGTAAACAGGTATGATCCTTGGCGATGAGAAACCATGAATTGTAGTTATCATCGGCGTTTTTATGAGCCCGGTATAAGTAAGCGGTAAAAAATCGAAGTTATTATGGATAATGTCAAAATCGCCCGCCTGTTCCATCAGGTTACTGATGTGCAGGCACTCCAGTACTTTCGCGTCCTGGCTGCGGTCTTCTTCGTAACCTTGTTTACATATAAACTTTAAAGCACCTGCGGTAATGGAATCGCCGGTGGCAAATAGGGTAACATCAACCCCCAGTTTAATCAGGCCTTCTGCAATGTTTGATGATACCTGTTCCCACGGGCCGTAATGCCTGGGCGGTGTGCGCCAGGCAACGGGTGCTAATATGGCTGCCCTCATCTTAGCACAATTTTATCTGTTGATCCATTTTGTTGTACTCGTATTCCAGCTCAAATGCTTTTAAAACAGTTAAGTGTGATATGAGATAGGCCAGCGTACTTTCGGCACCCTGGTTACGGTTAATGCCTGTTGGCAGCAACCCGTCACAGCAACCCTTGGTTTCGTGATCATACAATGGTGCACGCAGTGTATTTTCGCCCAGGAACCATTTATAGCTCAGGAACATTTTCTCAATATACTGTGGCTTGCGGAAGATCTGGTATGCTTGATAATGCATCAGCACCATGGCCATTGTCTCTATTGCCTGCTGATCATATACCGGGTATTTACCACCGCGATGATACCAGCCATCATTACCAACCGGACTTAAATATCCATTAGATAAAGTGAGCTTATCCAGGAAAGCCATTGTGTTTAAAGCGATCTCCTTGGCTCTTTCATTGCCGGTAATTTCGCAGGAGTGCAACAAGGCTAACGGTAGTATGGCATTATCATAGGTCATTTTATCCTCAAACCATTGCCAATCTTCAGATTGGTTGTTTTCATATGCATCAATAAGCGGCTGGGTTAACATTACCAGTTCCTGCACCATTCCTTCATCAGTGGGGAAAACCTGGAGATACAGGCTTACGCCAATTATGGTATTACCAACTCCCCTAAGGTATTTAAGCGCTTTAAAATGTTTTACAGATTTGTGGAAGATCTCTAAAGCAAATTCCCGGTACGAATTGCTTGCCGCGCAGCTTATCAAATGTCCTAACGACCAAATGGTACGACCAAAAGAATCTTCAGAACCTACTTCATCCAGGTATTGCCTGCTAAAGCTTAAAAAGTTACGGAAGTTGCCATCCTCCGTTTGCATATAGTGGATATAGCTTAAGTATATGGGCAATAACCTGAATGCATCTTCGCTTTTATTACGCTGGTAGGCCATTAAAGCCATAATTAGCGCGCGGGCATTATCATCAAGGCAATAGCCCTCTTTTAAGTTTGGTATACCATATTTAGCATGCTGAACAATCCCGGTATCATCTGTTAAACGCAGAACGTGTGTAAGGCTGAATTTTGGCAGTATCTCCGGGTCAACAATGCTGTTCTTTAATATCTTATCGCTAAAATCGTGGCTGTCAGTGGCTTCCTGCGCTACTTTAATATATTCGGCGCCAATAACCGGCCAGCGCAAATGCAGGCCGTATTCATATGCGTTCTCTTTTAACTCATCAAGCACAGCTTCATTATCTAACAGGTCGTTTACAATATCAGCAAGGCCATCAGAATCTTTAAAATCGAATAAACGGCCGCGGCCATTGTCTAATAGTTCGGTAGCATGCCAGTATGGGGTTGAAACTACAGCAGCACCTGCACCAATGGCGTATGATAATGTACCACTGGTTATTTGCGCCTCATTTAAATAAGGGGTTACGTAAATTTCAGTTGCAGTAAGGTAGTCTATCAATTCATTCTCGGCTACAAACTGATTAATGAACGATAAATGCTGCGAAACCTTTAGCTGTGCGGCCAGGCTCTTTAAATGATCGCGGTATTCTTCACCTGAACTTTTAATAACACCGGGATGGGTGTTGCCCAATACAACATACATTACATCCGGGTGCTTCGCAACAATCTTAGGCAGTGCCATAATAACGGTTTCTAATCCTTTGTTACGGCTTAGCAACCCGAAGGTTAATAGTACCCGGTGGTTTTTGAATTGGCTTAAGCTTTTAACCGGGTTAACTTCTGGTGCTTCTAAATCGGGTACGCCATGTTCTATGATCTGTATCTTTTCGGCAGGGACATCGTAAATGCTGGTTAAAAAATCAACTGCCCGCTTGCTCATCACTATTATTTTTGATGATTGTTCGGCAATTTCGCGTATAATAATGCGCTGTACGTAGCTTGGGTCTTTTAAAATGGTATGTAAAATAGATATTAAAGGTTTCTCTAACCTATTAATGAGCGGTAAAATATAAATGCCGCTTTCGCCGCCAAAAATTCCAAATTCATGCTCCAAAATACAAGCGTCTACATTGCTGGTATTAATATAATTTGCAGCATGTATATAATCTTTTTGATGGTTTTGGCGAATAACATACTTAACATCCGCAGGGTACTCATACTCCTGCATATTTTCAGAATCATTTAATGCCACCACAAAACCACCATCGAGCAGGTTCTTTCTGTTGGGAAAATTGGCGTCAATAGCAAGTTTAAGGTTGGTATTAAATGTAGCGATTCCGCATTCGCGGGGAGGGTAAGTTGAAATATAAGCTATTTTCATGTTTGAGTGCAAACTGTTATTAATATTATAACGTATGATAATTACGTATCAGCATCTTAACATGACTTTAAAACTATGCAGTATTGACCTGTTAAATGATATTTACAGGTTTAAAAGACATGTTAAGATGCAGGTACGTACTATATGCATAAACTATACCAATTAACTTTTGTAAGCGTGTAAGGAACTTATTACACAAGAATTACGCAAATGAAACGTGGGAGATGTTGTTTCCGCTAAAAAGAAGTGTTGGTTTCAATAGCCTCTGTTATTACGCGGCAGGCAGATATAATTTCCTCATTGGTAATAATAAGCGGGGGAGCTAAACGCATAGCATTGCTGCAATGCAGGAACCAATCGGTAATTACACCATTGGCTATACAGGTATCAATTATTTTTTTGTTAAGATCGAAGCTTTCAAACTCCAATGCCAGCATTAAACCTTTGCCCCGGATCTCTTTAATGGCAGGATGGATGAGGTGCTGCCTGATAAGTGTTTCTTTTGCCGCTACTTTTTCTACCAGCTGTTCGTTCAGTAAAACTTCTAAAGCTGCAAGGCCGGCCGCACAACAAACCGGATGGCCGCCAAAGGTAGTAATGTGCCCCAGGATAGGGTTTTCTTTTAAAGCCGACATGATAGCCGTTGAAGCTATAAAAGCCCCCACAGGCATGCCGCCGCCAAGTGCCTTGGCCAGCAACAAAATATCAGGCACAATATCAAAATGCTCAAAAGCGAATAGTTTACCCGTACGGCCAAATGCGGCCTGTATCTCGTCAAGTATCAGTAAGGTTCCCGTTTCGGTGCAGCGGTTGCGTAAGGCCTGCATATAAGCAACATCCGGAACACGTATCCCTGCTTCTCCCTGTACGGTCTCGATGATAACACATGCCGTTTTATCCGTGATCAGTTGCAGGTCATCATAATTGTTAAGGCTTATAAAATTTACACCGGGTAACAAAGGGCGATAAGCCTGTTTAAAGTCCTCATTGCCCATAACGCTCAAAGCACCGTGCGTGCTGCCATGATAGGAGTTATGGAACGCAACTATCTGCTGCCGCCCGGTAAAGCGTTTGGCCAGCTTTAAAGCACCCTCAACAGCCTCGGCACCCGAGTTGGTAAAATAAACAGATTGTAAGTTATCCGGCAGGATAGAAATGAGTTTCCCGGCAAAGCGTACTTGCGGGGTTTGCACATACTCGCCATATACCATCAGGTGCATGTACTTATCAACCTGATCTTTTATAGCACTAATTACTTTTGGGTTGCCATGCCCTAAATTGCTTACCCCAATGCCGGATATCAGGTCAATATAACGTTTGCCTTCGCTATCATACATGTACACGCCGCCGGCCCGTTCAAATTCAAGCAGCAAAGGGAAATTGGTTGTTTGTGCGTTGTTGTTAAGAAAAAGCTGGCGCAGGGTGAGCATTTGGTAAGTGGTGAATTTTGAATTAGTGAATTAGTGATTGAGTGGATTAGCGAATAAAAATAATCAATGTTGCAATGAATAAGAATATAATTCGTACTCACTAAATCATTAATTCAAAAAATCACTAATTGTTAGTTCCCTGCCCTGATGCTGCGTTCGCTAAGTTGTTTGATCAGCTCGTCGGTAAATTCACGTTCGCTTTTATAAAGCTCACTTACTTTTTCGGCAGGCAGTATTTTTAAAAACTCATCCCGATAATGTTTTCTGATAGCTACCATCTGGCTATCGTAGGAGAGATCTTTATCAATTTGCTCGGTACCGTTGGCTTGCGAACTGGAATTGTTTAAGCGTTTTAAGATCCGTACGGCGGTTAGTTCCTGCTGGTACTGGTTGTATAATGGCCAAAACTTACGCGATTCCTCATTCGTAAGCGCCAACTGCTGAGCAATAAATCTGTTGCGGGCGGCATCAAGCTTAGGATTACGCTTGGCGACCCTTAAATTAGCATTGGGCGCAGGTGTACGGCGAAAATTACTGCGCATATTATCTCCTTGCGCAAAAACATCGTCGTTACCAGAGCCAATGATAATTAGTACAAAAAACAGATATCTGAGCAGTTTATTCATGAACAAGTATTATTAATTATTGATATCGATATAATCCTGCAGATCGGCATCCAGGGCTTGTGTATTAATATCTTTATCATTTTCCATCATACCATGTGTATCAGTTGCATCAATGTGCAGCTCAAGGTAATTCTTTATTTCATCAACCGGGATATCCGATAGCTGTGTATGCAAATAAGTACTTGTATGTGTAACAGGGGCCGCCGCCTCTCTTAAAAACACACCCGCACCAACTATAAGGGCAAGGCATGCAGCAGTGGCATATTTAAATGTATTTGATGCAAACAACTTGCGCACAATAGTTTTGCGCACAACTACATCCTGGTTAATAGTTCTATTTAATATATTTTTATTAAGCTCTTCAAAATAGTTAGCAGGAACTGTAAATTCACCTGTGTTTATTTCCAAAATTTTTTCAACAGCTATCCTGCTGCTTATTTGCTGCTCCAGGTTGTTAAAATAATTCTCCGGAACGGTAAAACCTGTACTTTCGCTATTAACTGCCGCCTCTACATTTATACGGCTTTGAATATTATTGGTAAGTTGCTCAAAATAATTGGCAGGGACGGTAAACCCAGCCTGCTCCTTATCAACGGCGCTCTCAATGTTGATCCTGCTTTGAATATTTGCATTAAGGGTATCAAAATAATTTTCAGGGACAGTAAAGCCCTGTGCCGGATTGGCCGTTTTTAATTCTTCTAATTTAACAAGGGATAAAATGCGCTGGCCGGCTTCTTCAAAATAGCCAACAGGCACTGTAAACGGGTTGTTTTTATTAACCTGTTTAAGTGACATTTCTTCGTCAGCCCATTCGTTATGCTCCATATCGCTTTTCATACTCTCTTATAGATGAATAAAATTGCCAAAGGTTTAATGCTAATTTAAAAATTAATCAGTTGATAATATAAACGCCTCAATTTTTTTCACGGCCAGGTGAAATGATGCTTTTAAAGCGCCAACGCTGGTGCCCAGTACATCGCTCATTTCTTCGTATTTCATATCATCAAAATACTTCATGTTAAAAACAAGGCGCTGTTTATCGGGCAGTGTAAGTATGGCCTGCTGCAGCTTCTTTTGGATCTGGTCGCCGCTAAACTGGTCTGAGCTTGAAAGGGTATCGGCTAATTCATAATCTACATCATCAAGCGAAATGTTGTTTTTCTGCTTTTTCTTATTCAGAAAAGTGATGCATTCGTTTGTAGCAATGCGGTACATCCAGGTGTATAACTGGGCATCGTTACGAAAACCGGGCAGGTTTTTCCATACTTTAATAAATACATCCTGAACCAGGTCATCGGCATCGTCATGATCAATAACCATGCGGCGCACATGCCAGTATATTTTTTGCTGATACTTTTTTAGCAACAAGTTAAATGCCTCATTTCGAGTCGTATCTTCCCGAAATTTGCTTAGTATCTCTTCGTCTTCTACCTGAATGGACATCTATTAAAATTTATTCTTCTTAAATAAATATATCGCGTTTTTGTTTTAGATATGTTTGAATGACAATTATCCAATCAGATCTAAAACCTGTTGTGACGATGCTTTTGTATCCACCTTATCAATAATTTTATCAATTACGCCATCGGCATTAATTATAAAAGTTGTGCGGGCAGTACCCATATACTTTTTACCGTACATGTTTTTTTCAACCCAAACGCCATAAGCCTCAACAATGCTATGATCAGTATCGGCTATAAGTGTAAAGGGTAGTTTGTATTTGGTCTCGAATTTTTTGTGCGATTTTTCATCATCAACACTCACGCCTATTACCTCGAAACCCTTGCCTACCAGTGATTGATAATTATCCCTGAAATCGCAAGATTCGGCAGTGCAGCCCGGGGTGTCATCTTTTGGGTAAAAGTAAAGGATCACGTTTTTGCCTTTAAAATTGGCTAATGATACAGCTTCACCGTTCTGGTCATTCGCTGTAAAATTTGGAGCCTTATCGCCTTGTTTAAGAGTTGCCATTTTTTTACCTGTTAAATTCTGCAGTATAGGTTGATGTATTATTTTTACTATCAATCACCACCAGTTCAAAATTATGTTTACCGGGTGCAATATCGGCATTAAAGGTATAACTTAATACTTTTGTTTTATAGCTCCACTCCATCAACACCCATTTGCCATCTATTTTTCCTGCATAACTTTTTACACCAGACAGGTTATCACCTATCCTGAAATTAATGGCCTTTGCCAATCGCATATTTTTGCCGTTGACAATGTTGAGCGGTTTAATAACAGGTGGCACAGTGTCTATTTTTATATAATAATCGCCAAAAGTACGTGCAACTGCTTTCACGTATCCATCCTCATACATGCCGCCAATGCTGCCCGAAGCCGCATTTATAATAACGGCTTTATCAGCATACGCGCCCAGGTTAATATCGGGTTTTATCCATAGGTCATAACCATCATGTATTGGGGTAAGGCGGTTGTGAATGCGGTGAGTTAAAGAAAATGCACCGGGTTTTACAGGCTGTGCCGAATAAATAAAATCAAGGTCATCATATAAATTACCTGGCATTATGGTTACTTTAACCTTATCATTACTAAACTCACTCTTCTGATCGAAATGCATTAGTTTGCCCACGGGCTTATCAGGGATCATATTGCCCGGCGAAGATTTTACCTTAAGCGTTAACGACGATGTATTACCAGCAACATCTTTTACCACGTACTCCACCTCGTGCTCGGCATCGTCATTAAAAGCTATAATACCATGATTAATAGACTGCGGATACAACGAAATGCGGCTGCCCGGCAATATAAAACACTTTTGCATCCAGCGCCTTGAGGTTAAAAAGGCAGGGTAATCTATATAAGCGTTTATAGCACGTGTTTGGTCAAAAGCAAAGCGTTCAACAGCAAAGGTGTATACGGTTCTGCCATCCAGTTTTAATTCCAATGAATAAATACCATTTCGGTTCATTGATGCGCTGTTCATATCGGTAGCCCCAATACCAAAACCAATATTACCGCTTAGGTTAAGTACCTGTGGTTTAAGCAAACGGTAATGGCCGGCAGCGCCGGTGACAGCTAAGAATGTTCGTGGTGTTTTCTCGCTGAAAGGATTGCCGTTTAAATGATAAATGCCAATGCTGGTAATAGACGGTGGTATTTTATCAGGAATTGTAAGGCCGAACAATTGGGGGTTAATGGTTTCTTCGGTTACGGTATCCCTAAGCTCAAAATGCAAATGCGGGCCTGCGGAAGCACCCTCATTACCTGATACGGCCACTACATCATCTTTACAAACATGGAATAAGCCGGGTGGAACAGGAATATCAGCCTCAAAAGTTTGATTTTTATACTGATAATCACGAATGTATTTGGCAACCTCGGGACTAAAACTGGCTATGTGGCCATAAACAGAAGTATAGCCATTAGGGTGGGTAATATATAATGCATGGCCAAAGCCGCCGAACTGGATACGCAAGCGCGATACATAGCCATCAAAAACGGCATGTACCGGGTAACCCGTACGGTGGTTAGTTTTAAAATCGAGCCCGGAGTGGAAATGGCCGGGCCTTAATTCTCCAAATGAACCAGCTGTGATGGGTGGCAGATCAAGCGGGTAACGGAAATAGTTTTTTGGATATTGTTTGCTTTGGATAGGTTCCTGAGCCTTTAAACCGCCGGTTAATCCAAAAAGAAAAAGAATGGTTGTTATTGCAAGCGCTGTATAATTAGTTTTTGATATATGATATGATCTCTTTTTGTTTCCCGTTCGGATTGACATGCTCTTATTTATTTTAGAAATTAACTAAGGTTGATAGTTAATATTTCTCGTAAAGACACTAACAAACAAAAGCTTAGCGCTTTACGAGATTTATGTGGCCAGATTTATTTTACGTAAAAATCAAGGAGTTTCTCTTCTTCCAAAAAACCTTCCAGCCTGTCGCCTATGTTTACTTTGGCAACTCCCTGTGGGGTGCCGGTAAAAATAAGGTCGCCTTTTTTTAAAGTAACATATTGCGATACAAAGGCAATTATACGCTCAAACGAAAACAGCAGGTCTTTGGTATTGCCCTGTTGCTTTGTCTCTCCGTTAACATTAAGCTTAAAGTTGATATTATATATATTGGCAAATTGCGCTTTTGGTACAAAGTTGCTCACCGGGGCAGAGCTGTCAAATGCCTTTGCCAGTTCCCAGGGTAGTCCTTTTTCTTTATGTTTGGTTTGAATATCGCGGGCGGTAAAATCAATCCCTAAAGCAACTTCCTCAAAGTAGTTAGCTGCGAATTTTTCGCTGATGTGCTTACCCTCTTTACTCACCTTTAATACTATCTCAATTTCGTGATGAACATCCTGCGAAAACTCTGGATGATAAAAAGGTTTATTGTCTTTAAGCAGGGCGGTATCAGGTTTCATGAAAATTACAGGAACGCTGGGTACCGGGTTATTTAATTCTTTGGCATGCTCGGCATAATTGCGGCCAATTGCTATTATCTTCATAGATGCCGAAATTATAAACTCTAAACGCTAAATCCTAAAATGTAAGGAGTTAAATGCCGAAATAATAGAGAATAATAGAGGAATTAAGAGAAAATAAGAAGAAGAGCTTAGCGTCTTAGAAAATAAATTCAGCCCTCTTTTATGGAGTTAAAAGGTTACAGTACAGATATCCTTTTGTTAATAGACTCGGTACCAACAATAATTCTTACAAAATAAAAACCACGGGTTAGTTTATTATTGATGTTATAGCTGATACTTTGGTCGCCATTCTCAACTCTTTGCGAAAACAGGGTAACCACATCATTACCTAATACATCCATTATTTTTACGTTAACAAATGCATTGCGTGCAACATTATATTTAACATTAATTTGATCGGTAACGGGGTTAGGAAACACCTGAACGTTAGTTAACAGCTTATCATCAGCACGCGGAATATTAATTTTTGTGGTTGATATTACGGCCGGTTTTAAAGGGGGTAAAGCTAAGTGTAAATTATTTTTAAATAATGATTGCTTAGGCTTGCTTCTTAAAAGTCTTAAGTATGAAGTATCCGTTTTTTGGGCACTAACTCCTCTTGCAAGCGCAACGTTTACCGCCACTGCCAAAGCAATTATGGTAAACCACGAATTTAAGTTAGTAAATCTTCTACCCATATCAATTATATATACAAAAGTATAAATAAACTCATCAGCAATCCATAATCTTGCTAATTATTAAATACTTTTAACAATTTTTAACAAAATACGTTTTTATTAGTTAGCTATTAGTATGACTTATACGATTATTAATAGTTTAAGTTGTAATGGATTTTTTTAATAGTTTTGTATCCTTTTTAAAATATAGTGTCAAATCATAAAGATCTGCAGAAACTATCAGCCGCAGGGCTGCTTATTAGTTTAGGAATAATCTACGGTGATATAGGTACATCACCCTTATATGTTTTTAAAGCCATAATTGGTTTAGAACATTCAAATCTTTCACAGCAAATTTCACAAACGCTGGTACTGGGAGGTGTTTCCCTCATCTTCTGGACCCTTACCCTGCAAACTACTTTAAAATATGTAGTAATTACCTTGCGTGCAGATAACAAGGGTGAAGGTGGTATTTTTTCGTTGTTCTCGTTGGTTAGGCGTAAAGCAAAATGGTTAATAATACCAGCTGTAATAGGCGGCTGCGCCTTACTTGCCGATGGTATCATTACCCCGCCAATTACCATATCATCTGCAATTGAAGGGTTGCAGGTCTATTACCCGAAATTACCAACCATGCAAATAGTTATAGCAATTATAGCCTGTTTGTTCATTATTCAGCAGTTTGGTACATCGTTGGTGGGTAAAGCTTTTGGGCCTATAATGTTCATATGGTTTACAATGATGGGGGTGCTTGGCATATCATACATTGTACAAATGCCGGTTATATTAAAAGCTCTGAACCCTTACTATGCCTATCAACTGCTTACCTCAAGTACTTATGATGCCTTTATTATTTTAGGCGCAGTATTTTTATGTACAACAGGGGCCGAAGCTTTATATTCTGATTTGGGCCATTGCGGCCGTAACAACATCCGCATCAGCTGGATATATGTGAAAACCTGCCTGGTTTTAAATTACCTTGGGCAGGCAGTTTGGCTTTTACAGCGCGAAGGAAAGGTGATTGACCTTAGCATAAATAATCCTTTTTATAAGATAATGCCTGAATGGTTCCTGATTTTTGGTATAGGCATAGCTACAATAGCTGCGGTTATTGCAAGCCAGGCCCTTATATCAGGCTCATTCACACTAATTGCCGAGGCTGTTAGATTAAACCTTTGGCCTAAAGTAAAGATCAATTATCCGTCTGAGCAAAAGGGACAGTTATACGTATCAAGCGTTAACTGGCTGTTATGTGCCGGCTGTATTGGAGTGGTACTATTATTTAAGCATTCGGCCAAAATGGAAGCCGCATATGGTTTGAGTATAACGGTTGCCATGTTAATGACAACTATACTGGTATCAAAATTCCTGCAGCGTAAAAAGCTACCCACATACATTATAGGGACGTTTTTGATAGTGTACCTATTTATTGAGGGTACCTTTTTATTGGGTAACCTGGTGAAATTTGTACATGGCGGCTGGTTCACTTTATCAATTGGCCTGGTGCTGTTCATTGTTATGTGGTCATGGCACACCGCCCGTAAGATCAAGAACCGTTATGTTAAATTCATTGAGATTGATGATTATTTTAACATCATCAAAGAAATGAGCGAGGATGAAGGCGTACCTAAATATGCGTCACAACTGGTATACTTAACAAGTGCTAATTTCAACTCAGAGATAGAATCAAAGATAATTTACTCCATATTACAGAAACAGCCTAAACGCGCCGATGTATATTGGCTGGTGCATGTTGATGTAGTGGATGAGCCTTATAAACGCGAATACGAGGTTGACTTTCTAGTGCCCGGTAAATTGATAAGGATCGATTTTAAATTAGGTTTCCGGGTGGAGCAGCAAATAAACCTGCTGTTTAGAAAAGTAGTTGAAGACCTGGTTAAGAATGGGGAGATTGATATTACCAGCAAGTATAAATCATTAAACAAGCATAAAATTGTTGGCGACTTTAGGTTTGTAGTGATAGAGAAAGTACTATCCCGTTCACACAACCTGTCTTTATATGAACGTTTTGTGATGTACGTATATACGCAGTTAAAGAAGATAAGTTTATCAGAAGAGCGCAACTTTGGCCTCGACCTTAGTTTTGTGACGGTTGAAAAAGTGCCGCTCATGCTCACCTCGCCAGATACGGTAGATATACAGCGGGTAAGCGTATCAAACAACCAAATATAATATCAAAGGCCTGAACCGAAAAGTTCAGGCCTTTTTTTAACCTCTTATTGCGATGGATGCGAGATTATTATAGCTGATGATAATGATAAATTACCACCTGCCGTCGCCCAGATGAAGCTCACAAGTGTTCAGAAGACGAAAAAGCGGTGAATATGTGCAATTCCCTCCCAACGGGAGGGTGCAGGGAGGGGTTTATGAGATAGGTATTGGCGTAAATAACCCCTACCCGCCACTTCACAGGCAGCCGCACCCTTCCCCAAGGAAGGAGTCTTGACGTAAATCAAACCTTCCGAACACTTGTGGTCTGGAGCCGAGTGACCACTATTATAAGGCCTCCGGTTGCCCGACTTAGTTGTTCTATAGTCGTTAACCGATAAGGGCGGGTAAATTTCTATGAAAACAAAAAATGCCGGTGCAGACACCGGCATTGGAATATTTTGATTTAAGATATTGTTGGTAACAAACCAATACTACCGTTCTAGCCCGGCATTTTCACCTTTGCCCATTACGCTGTGCTTATAGCCATAAGAAAAGTAAATTACAAGGCCAATAATAAGCCAGGCCAGAAACCTTATCCAGCTTTGGTATTCCAGTTCGGCCATAAGGTAAAAGCAGCTTACAAGGCCTAACACAGGTATTAATGATAGCTTCTTAACAAATGCCAGCACAGCTAATGTTGCAGATAATAATATAAACAGGAAGTAAGGGAACTTTTCGTGCAGGTTTTCGCCAGAAAATAAATTCAAGATCCGGCCATTAAAAAACACTACGCCAACTATAAATAACACCGGCACAATAAACTGTGAATTGATGTAAGGCAGATGGAACTTGCCTTTCACTGCTGCTTCGCGTGGTAATAAAAGCACACCGCCGCAAACCAATACAAATGCGAACAAGGTACCTATACTGGTTAAATTGGTTACCTCGGTAAGGTTTAAAAACAGGGCCGGTATAGCTACCACAAAGCCGGTAACTACTGTTGCAAATGATGGAGTTTTAAATTTAGGGTGTATGCGTGAGAATGCTTTAGGCAATAAACCATCACGGCTCATGCTCATCCAAATACGGGGCTGGCCCAACTGGAAGATCAGTAATACGCTGGCAGTAGCTACTACCGCACTTATAGATATCACATAACTGATGTTTTTTAAACCAACCTTGGCAAATACAAAAGCTAACGGGTCGCCTACCTGCAGGTCTTTATAATTTACCATCCCGGTTAATACCAGGGCAATAAGGATATATAATACAGTACAAATAATTAATGAATAGATCATGCCCCGTGGCAGGTCGCGCTGCGGGTTTTGGCATTCCTCGGCCGTGGTTGATATGGCATCAAAACCAATGTAGGCAAAAAACACCCCCGATACCCCCTTCATTACACCGCTAAAACCGTTTGGCAAAAATGGGTGCCAGTTGGCCGGAGTAACATAAAAAAAGCCTATAACAATAACCGCTATAACAATTACAATTTTTAGGTAAACCATTGCATTGGTAGCCTTTTTAGTTTCGCGGATACCTATGTAAACCAGATAAGTGATGATAAATACAATGCCCAGTGCAGGTAAATTAGCAATAAATTTAATGTCGCCTGTGCCTGGTGCTGTTGCCCATGCGCTTGCGGCTATCTTCATCCTGTCAGTAATATCTGCTAAATGGCCACTTGCAATAAGCTGTTGAACCTTCTCATGCGCTGTAAAGGCCGAGAAGTAGTCCATAGTAAGGTAAGTAGGCATGTGTATACTGAAACCTTCAAGCAGGTTTACAAAATATTCGCTCCATGATATGGCCACGGCAATATTGCCTATGGCGTATTCCATCAGCAAATCCCAGCCAATTATCCAGGCTATCAATTCGCCAAAAGATGCATAGGCATAGGTGTAGGCACTGCCTGCTACCGGTATGCGCGATGCAAATTCAGCATAGCATAATGCCGAAAATCCGCAGGTAATAGCTGTTAAAATAAATAGTAAGGTAACACCTGGCCCGCCGTTAAAGGAGGCTTCGCCTATTGTAGAAAATATGCCTGCACCAACCACGGCAGCAATGCCCATAAGGGTGAGGTCTTTTACGTTTAATGCTTTTTCAAGTTGCGATACGGTGCCGGGATGTTCACTATCGCTAAATCCATTGGCTACATCGGCCAATATTTTATCTACAGACTTTCTGCGAAATATACTTTTAGACATTTAATTAGATCAGTTTATCACTTAACAAACCAAACATAACCATTTTTTTGCATTGAAAAAGTATATGCTTTACTTTGTGCCACATGAATAAAGGCGCAAAGGATGTTTTGTACAGGGTAAGATATTTTCTGATCCCTTATATTGTGGTTTTATGTGCCTGTTTGGTGGTTAAACTGCTCTTTACCCGATCAGAGATCTACTTTGCGGTGAACGGCGTATACAGTAACTGGGCCGATTACTGCGCACCTTTCATCACTGATATTGGTGATGGTATTACCGTTATAGTCCTTTCGGCAATATTAGCCTTGTTTAGCTACCGCTATGCCTTTTTAATGATAACCAGCTATGCTATAACATCATTAACAGCGCAGATATTAAAATATAGCTTTGATATGCCCCGGCCTAAAGTATATTTTAGTAACCAGTTGGATAAGGTACATTTTGTAAAAGATCTGTATATACTAAGCGTGCATAGTTTCCCCTCGGGCCATTCGGTTACAGCATTTTCTGCAGGTGTAGTGGTCACTTACCTGGTTAAAAATAAAATGTGGGGAATACTGTTACTTGGGGTGGCCATATTGGTTGGCTACTCACGCATGTATTTGAGTCAGCATTTTTTTGAAGATGTGCTGGCAGGCTCGGTAATTGGGGTGATGGTAACCATTTTATGGTTAAGCTGGATTGACCGCCGCAAATTTATTAACAGCCCCCGGTGGTGCCGGGGACTGCTTAAAAAAGATTAATGGTGCTCCTGGTGTTTCTTTTTCCTTCGCACCAAAACAACAATTATTATTATCACAATGAGCGCTCCGCCACCGTAAATGCCAAGTTTAGCATTCGGCGAAATTCCTTTTTCGTTACTTAAGTATTGATCGGTACGCGTTAATTCAGGAGCTAGTTTGATAGAACTCGAAAATGCTTTATACTCATCTTTTATCACGTCCTGTCTTGCTTCTTCGTAAAAATATTCAAAAGTGTAGGTTACTTCCTTGGTATATATAATAATAAAATTACGCAGTTTAACACCGGCACCTTCATTTATTGACAGGGTAAATGTTTTTGCCTTTAAACGGCCTATAGTAGTATCACGCACGTATTGTGCGCTGCCAGATGCCTGGCCTTTAATGCCATCAATATAATCTTTTAATACCTTATTCAGGTCGCGTTCTTTGTCAAGTGGCTGGTTGCCAACAGCATTGGGTGCACGTATTACCACCATATAACCATATTGGCTATTGCCTGAATATGTTGTTTGGCCTAAAGTATCTTTCCTGACATATTTTTGAGGTAATGAAACAGTAACCAGACTATCCACCACAACGGGTTTTAATTTTTGAGCAAAGCCGGCTATTGTAAATAAGACCAAGCTAAGGCTAATAAGTATCTTTTTCATAGATGGATAAACCTACAAAGCAGATTTAAGTTTTAAAGAGCGTTAGAAATATGAATTTGATATTATAATACATACCGTTATTAGCCCTTACGATAAATAATTATCGCCTAAGCTTAGCTAACCTTGCCCTGTTATATTGCTGCAAAAGAATAGGGCAAATATTATAAATGATATTGGCGATGATTATTATTAAGGCAAAAGCATATTGCGCCGCTATTACTGCATAAACAGCTGTTAGTAAAAAAAATATAAAGCATATTAAATGGAACCGCTCATACATTACAATGGTTTGCATATACTTTACGGCGTTAGTTTTGCCTTTTATGACTTTATATTGAGGATTATTTTTCCGGATGAATTTGTTGATGAGCTCGCCGTTTTGTACAAACTTGCGGATTTGCTTTACACCCAGGCCTTCGTAAAATTTTGGATCGTTACTTAATTGCAGATGGCGGGCAGGGAATACCTGGCTTGCAACACTTATACCAATTAATATAAAACATAACAGTATTGAATTTGCAGTAAACCAAAAACCAATAATTGGCGCAAAGCAAAGTATTGTCCAAAAAAAGTTAACTGCCTGGTTCATATTGCAAAATACAAAGCTGTTTGTATAATCACAATCAGCAGTAAACAAACAACCCTCTCCATTTTGGAGAGGGTTGGAATGAAAATTATATCTTATCCATTTCGGCTTTTACAAATTCAGCCAGTTCTTTTACGTAGCCTGCACTAAAATCAAACTTAATGCCGGCGGTTTCGTAAATTTCAGTAATGGTTTTGGTGTAACCCAGTTTTAAGGCATCCATATATTGCTGCAGGCCTTTCTCAGGGTTTTCCTTATAGTTTTTCCAAACGGCAATAGCGCCTAACTGGGCCATGCCATATTCTATGTAATAGAATGGTACCTCAAAAATATGCAGTTGTTTTTGCCAAAGATTCCGTTCTGCTTCAGGGTGTTCGCTCCAATCGGCAAAGCCTGCACCAAAGGGCTCGTATATTTTTAACCATGCCTCGGTACGTTCTGCATCAGTATGGTCAGGATTGGTATATATCCAATGCTGAAACTGGTCAACAACTGCTACCCATGGCAAAGTCTTTAACACATCAAACAACTGATCGCGTTTGGCACGTTTCAGGTCTTCCTTGTTGTCAAAATAAACATCCCAGTTATCCATAGATATCAATTCCATTGACATGGATGCCAGCTCGGCTACTTCACTTGGGCAATGTTTAAAGTCATTCAGCTCCAGGTCGGCGGTTAAAAAAGTATGTACCGCATGGCCACCTTCGTGTACCATAGTAGTAAGGTCACGAAAAGTATTGGCCGAGTTCATAAATATAAAAGGCGCACCCGTTTCTGATAATGGATAGTTGTAACCGCCCGGTGCTTTACCTTTGCGGCTCTCCACATCAAACAGGTTGTTCTCTTTCATGATCTCTAAGCGCTCGCCTAAATAACGGTTAATGTTGCTAAAGCACTGAATAGATTTCTCTACCAGTTCGGCACCGCTGTTAAATGGTTTTAAGGCTGGTTTGCCAGATATATCCACATCCATATCCCAGGGTTTAAGAGCATCAACACCTAAGGCCTCTTTGCGTTTGGCGGCCTGCTCGCGTAGGATAGGTACTATCTCGGTTTCAATAGCGGCATGGAAAGCGTAGCAATCCTGCGGGGTATAATCAAACCTGCCCAGCGCCTGGAACATATAATCCCTAAAGTTTTCAAAGCCTGCGTTTAGTGCAACTTTATGGCGTAAAGCACGCAGGTGATCAAACAGTGTATCTAACAAAGTTTTATCCCGCAGGCGGCGTTCTGTAATTTTTCCCCAGGCTTCCTGTCTTTTGCTGCGGTCTGTATCTTTTAAAAATACCGATGCCTGCTCAAGCGTGTATTCCTTATCGCCAATATGCACCGACATAGAACCGGTTATTGACTGGTATTTTTGCTGCTCAACCTGTATCTCAGTTTGTAATGGAATATTTTCTTCCCTGAAAAGCTCCAGTGACTTCTTAACACTGCGCAGCATTATGTAATATTTCTCTTCGCTCAGCTGGCTAACATAGTCGTTGTTCACCAGCTTTTTATTCAGGTCGTTATTGTAGGGCGCGGTTTTTGGCTCTATCTCTGTAGCAAAATACTGAAAGCTTTGTAGTAGTTCTTCGCTATTGGTATCGCAGGTCATGCGGATATAGCGCCATGCAAAATCTTCTTCTAAAGCAGCCTGTAATTCGCTGCCATCTTTAAGCCATTGTTCCAGTTCCTTAACAGAATTGATAGGGCGGTTCAACAACTCTTTATAAATAGGTTCCAGTGTTTCCCATTTAATTTCAAGATCGGCAGGGATATATGTTCTTGTCTTTTTGTGTATCATGGTTTATAAATGTAGATATGCAAATATGCATATTAGTCCGCACGTCAGAAAGTCTGGAAGTCTGTAAGAATAAAAAATGGCTTAAGAAAAAGAAAAGTCCGAAGACTAATCTTCCGGACTTACAAAGTACCTGAAAATAGTAAGCTATTGTTTCTTATAATTAGTCTCAGACATGTGCTTTATTCCATCTTCATATGATGTAGGCTTAAAGTTGAATGCTTTTTCAAACTTGTCCGAATTGAAGTTGTAGTCATGATCGTACTGGTAATACATCTCAACCGTGCCGGCTACTACTTTTTGAAACAGGCCCACTAACCACAGCATAATTTTGTTAATAGCCATAAATTTTGGCTTAACACCATAAATGCTTGCTGCCAGTTCAATAAATTCCTTACCTGTTTTAACGGGTGCGGTAGGCAGGTGCCAGATTTGGTTATCACTCTCTGGTGATTGGCCCAGCAGGAACATAGCTTTGCCCGCATCAGGTATGTAAATAAAATTGTGTTTAACTTTTGGGTTGCCTATCCATTGGGCGTTTTGTTTTTTGGCATATTTATCAAGCACCATTATATCAAAAAAACTATTCTGACTATCGGTACCATAAAAATCAGGGGCACGGGCAATAATCGCATGTATGTTGCCCGCTTTTACTTCGTCCATGATTTTATTGGCTATCCCCGCACGGATCTCACCTTTTACACTGCTTGGCTTATAGGGCGTTTGCTCGGTCATGGGGCCATTAACCAGGCCGTACATATACACATTATCGAAAAATATAAGACGGGCCTTGGTCTCCTTCGTTACGTTTATTACATTTTGGATAATTACCGGCCACTGTTCGCGCCAAATGTCTTTATCATAAACCAACCCGGCGCAAAGGTATATTACTTTTGAGCCACGGGCTGCTTCCAGCACTTCATCGTAATTTAGCAGATCGGCCTTTTTCCAGGTGATATTATCGCCGGTAATTTTTACAGGCCTGCGGCTAACCAGGCGAATGGTTTCGTTATTGTTTATCAATTCGCGGCTTAGTGCATTTGCTACCGGACCGCCGGCTCCTAATATAGTATGCATAATTTTTTCGTTTTGTTTATGATACAAATGTATAGCCGCTTTGAGAATCAAAACGTTAACTTAAGATAAGAATTTCTTTTATTTCGAAATTACTTATGATCTACTAATATCCTCTTTCTGATCCGTGATAACGAAACCGGTGTTATGCCTAAAAAGTTGGCTATGTAATGCTGTGGCATCCGTTGCAAAATATCACGACCGGTTTCAAGGAGTTTGAGGTAACGCTCTTCGGGTGTTTGGGTGATGAAAGAAGTAATGCGGTCCTCATAACAGATCAAATAGTGCTCTGCTAAAAGACGGCCAAAGCGCTCCATTTTGTAGGCGAGCATAGGATTAGCCAGCACCAATTCCATATCTTTTTTGCTGATAAGGATGATCTGTGTTGGTTCCAATGCCTGTATGTAGTTTATACCAGGCTCGCCGGTTAAAAAGCTTTTGTAAGAGCTTACAAATTCGTTCTCGAAGCTGAAGTACCCGGTAATATCGTTGCCATTAATAATATGATAATACCGTACCGAACCAGCTAATACAAAGCCAAAGTAATTGCAAACTTTGCCGGCTTCGGCAAAAAACTGTTTCTTTTTGTAAGATTTAATTGAAATATGTTGGATAAAAACTATCCATTCGGCCTCGTTAAAAATAACGTAGGGTTCAAGGCCTTTCCTGAAAGCATTAAGTTGTGCCGATGTTAACGCATCCATACCCTGTCAAGTAAAAAAAAGGCCGCAAATACAACGCTTGCTATACCATTAGTTGTCATGAAAGCAATATTAACCCTGCTCAAATCATTTGGTTTTACCAGCATATGCTGATAGATCAGCATCGAGCAGAAAAAGAAAATGCCGATATAATACAACAAGCCTACATTGGTATAAAATACCGGCATTATTATAAATAACGCAGAAAAAACGTGCAGCACTGTAGATAATCTTAATGCATTTACTTTACCTAACCAGGCTGGTATGGAGTGCAACTTTTCGTCACGGTCAAAGTCTTCATCCTGTAGGGCATAAATAATATCAAAGCCGCTAACCCAGCATAGTACCGATAGCGAGAAAAATAGTGGAGTAGGAGCAAAAGCACCGGTTACAACCAGGTAAGCGCCAATTGGGGCTAACGATAATCCTAAACCCAAAACCATGTGGCAAAGAGCCGTAAATCTTTTAGTAGCACTATAACCCAATACCACAATAAGTGCAACAGGCGACAAATAAAAGCACAGTGGATTAATGAACCACGTAACCAAAATAAACAAAGCGCAATTGGTCAAAGTAAAGGTTAGCGCCGCCGCGGGGCTGATCCTCCCTGCAGGTATATCCCTTAATTTTGTGCGCGGATTTTTGGCGTCAATATTCCTATCCAGATAGCGGTTAAACGCCATGGCTGAGTTACGTGCCAGCACCATGCACAAGATCATCATTACCAATTTTTGCCACTCGAATTTATGATCGGTAGTGGTTACTGCCAAAAAGAAGCCTATAAAGGCAAATGGCATGGCAAATATGGTATGCGAAAAGGTTACTAATGATAAATATTTTTTCATTTTAATTTCAAATCCCCTCTTGAGAGGGGTAAGGGGTGTGTTTCACCGCTGTACAATTTTAACTATATCTCTCTTTATCAAACTCGGGTATTTCAAAACCCTGGTTAACTTTGCTTATAAATGCCAGCACTTCGTCACGGCCAAACATGGTTTCGGCAGAAGTTACAAAATGTTGGGGAGCTTCTTCAAACATGTCTAAAATAGCCTTGCGAAACTTGGCAATGTTCTGGTCTGTTTTAATACTCGATTGCTTATCGGCCTTGGTAAATATCAGTGCAAAGGGCAAGCCTTTTTCGCCCAGCCAAATGCAAAACTCAAGATCTATCTTTTGCGGTTCTAAGCGGCTGTCAATTAAAACCATTACACATTGGAGGCTTTCGCGCTTATCAAGGTAGGTTTGTATGAATTTGTTCCAGTCGGCCTTTTTGCTTTTAGATGCACGTGCATAACCATAACCCGGTAAATCAACAATATACCAGGTTTCGTTTACATAAAAATGGTTGATCAGCTGCGTTTTACCCGGCGTTTGAGATGTTTTGGCCAGGCCCTTTTTTTGGACAAGCATATTTATCAGCGATGACTTCCCAACGTTTGACCGCCCAATGAAAGCATATTCCGGCTTTGTGGGTGGCGGTAGTTTGGAGATCTGGGTATTGCTGCAAATAAATTCGGCAGATTTTATGATCATTCTGCAAAGGTAGTGATTTGCAACTTAACCAGCTAAATTGCACATCGGCTCTAAAATCTGCCGCCTGGGAAGTTTATACCGGAGCCGCTCTTGAGTTACTTATCAGCTACCCTTAACGGTTGATTTATTGAACTTAAATTGCAGGGTTAGCATAAAGTACCGCTTAATAATTTGCGATTGGGTATCTGTAATGGAGTTTTCGTTAATGTATCGGTAAGTATTGATGTTTTGGTTTAAGATGTCGTAACAGGAGAGCTTGATCTCGCCGCGATCTTTTTTCAGGAACTGATGCGCCATACTCAGACTAAGCAGGTTGCTGCTTTTTTGAAACCCTGTGGGCACCAGGGGATTGTAATTATATGTATAATTACCTTCTACATTCATTTTTACCGGCAAAAAAATATTGAAGTGCGCATCTGCGCTATGGGTAATATAATTCTGACTATTATAATCTACCCCGGTATAGGTGGTATAAACCCGACTTAAAGAATATTGAGGATCAAGCTCTACAATGTCCTTATAGTTAAGGGAGAAACGCTCAGAGATACTCCCTCTGTACGAGTTTTGGTAACCATCGCGGTAATTCAATACAAAAAAGTCATGGCCTTTTGATAGGTTAAAACTGGTTGCCGCACTAAAATGCAGGTCGCTCTGTTTTTTAAATTGCTTATTAATATAGCTGCTAATATTAAAATTATACCGGCCATCACGGTTTATAGGTGTACTTGTTTCGGCCAGTTGTGCATCCAGCGTACGCTGCCTGAATATGCTGCTTTGTTCAAATGAAGCGCTTCCCCTTAAATTGTAGCTGATACCTTTCTGGAAATTATATTTTGAATAACCGATATCAAAATTATTACGTGTTGTTGGTTTAAGGTTAGGGTTACCCGTTACCGAATACGAAGGGCTATACACAACCGAATAAGGGATCATATCGCCAATATTTGGCAACTGTGCGCTTCTGTTATAACCTGTTGAAAAGCCTTTGATATTTAAGTTTACACTTGGCAGCAGGAAAAAATACTGCTGATCAATATCAGCAACATTCCGATTAAAAATGTTATTTACCTGTTGGAACTGGGTGGTTAAATGCGCTACCAGATTGATGTTCTTAGGCAAATTAAGTGTAATGCCTGGCGTGATGGTTTGTGTCCATTTATTGCGGTTGAGGTCGCTGCTTTTTACAAGTAAAAAGCTATCATACTGGCCTGTTACGGGATTATAATCGTAAGTAGAGACTTTATTTAGCTCATTATTGTAAGAGGCACCGGCATTAATATCGGCGGCTATAATTTTACTAACAGGGTATCTGAAACTTCCGGAGAGGTTAACGGCGGTATTCTTCATATCATTATCGCCCCGCTGGCGGAATGAATAGGATGGGAAATTGGTTATATAAGAAACGTAGTCGGTGTTTTCAAAATTGGTGCTGTTACCAGGATTAATTGTAATGCTGTGATCAATATTTACAGAAGCACCTTTCTTTTTAAGCTGATGATTATAGTTAAAGGATTGCTGGAACTGAAAATAATTACCCGACGAACTTCCGCTGTTAACAGAGTTACTTATGGGATTTATAAAGTTGCTATAACTATTACTGCTGTTGGCCGTAGTGCCACCATCTGTGTAAATATTTACATAAGGCGCGTACCTTATTTGCGTTTTATCGTTAGGTTTCCAAACTACCGTGCCACTTATGGAGTGGGCGCTATTGGTATTTGCACGGTTACTTGCCGAGCCGGTTACAGCGGTGGTATCATTTAAAAATTGTTGTCTGTTGGTAAGTGTATTATACTGTGATCTGTTGTTTTTATATAGGTAGGCTAAATTTACTTTGAGCTTTTTCCCATAATCGGTATTGATATTAATGCCGCCGTTTGTAGCGGTTTGCTTGCCGTTGCCACCTCCGCCAAACGCAATCCCTCCGCGCGAAAAAGCCTCGCCGCCACGGTTTAGCCCTCCGGACGAGTACAGGTCGTTATAATCAAACCCCGTATTATTTAAATCATTTGATGACCCTAAAACGCTTACTTGTAAAGTATCCCTAAACATATTGAATAAGCCACCAGTTTGGTAATGGTCCTGTGTGCCTAAACCACCATAAACTTTTCCAAAAATGCTTTTCTTTAAAGCCCTCTTAAATTTAAGGTTGATGATCTTATTTACTTTTGAGTCTGGCAGCAAATGGTCAGGATCATTCTCCCGGTCATCATAAACCTGAACCCTGGCTATCATATCCGCATCCAGGTTTTTGGATGCTATCCGCAGGTCCGATCCAAAAAACTCCTTTCCATCAACTAATATTTTTGTAACGTCTTTACCCATTACTGTTATGTTGCCATCATTAGCTACTTCAATGCCGGGTAGTTTTTTAAGCAGGTCCTGCACTACTGCATTGGGCCGTACTTTAAATGCCTCGGCATTAAATTCAATAGTATCTTTACGTATCACAATTGGGATACGCTCACCTGTTATGGTTACCTGTTGCAGCTCTTTTGGGTTTAGGTGAATAATGCCCAGGTCAAGTGTTTCTGTTTTATCAAGAGTGACGATCTTACGATAAGGCTGGTAAGCCACAAATGATATAAATATTTTAACAGGGATCTCTTTTGGGATGTTGTGCAGATTAAAGGCCCCATTCTTATCCGTAATGGTGTATGACAGCAAATTTGTCGTGGTGTCCCGGTTGTCTAACACCGCCACGGTAGCAAATTCTATTGGGGTATTGTTAAGGGAATCTATTACCTTGCCTTTAATAACAGTTTTGTTTTGGGCCCGGAGGGTAAATGTTAAAAACAGTAAAGCGGGCAGTAGCAAAAATTTATACATGCAGATGATAAGGGGGGCTAAAACACTGCCTTAAAAATGTATAAAATGTTTTGATTAATTCAACCCTTTTGACCATTCATTAGGTATCTAACAATAAAATTACAATGGGGTCACACGCTTGTAGATCAACAGTGTTAAATTTGAATGTTTAAACATGCAACTATATGAGCAATTATAAAATACCCAACCAAACCCGGATAGGCCATGTACATTTAAAAGTGAGCGACCTGCAAAGATCACTGGCCTTTTATTGCGATTTGCTGGGTTTTGAACTGATGACTATGTATGGCGATCAGGCGGCGTTTATTTCGGCAGGAGGCTATCATCACCATATAGGCTTAAATACATGGCATAGCAAAGGCGCGTCACCCGCTCCTGAACATGCACCGGGCCTATTCCATACCGCAATATTATACCCCGAGCGTAGAGACCTGGCGGCTATACTACAGCGGCTTATTGATGCTAAATATGATATTACCGGCGCGGCAGATCATGGGGTATCAGAAGCTATTTACCTGAACGACCCTGACCAAAACGGCGTTGAATTATACTGGGACCGCCCGCGCGACAAATGGCCTACAGATGAGAGCGGCAATCTTACCATGTATACCCGTCAGCTGGATATTCCGGGGTTGCTGGCTTTATTAAAATAAGCTACTCGTTCAGCATATATTTATCAACCCCCGCGGCTGGTTGCCACTTGCTGCCGGGCTCATAATAATGCCATAACAATGCCGAGACCTTTTTGATTAGTACAGATGCTTCGTTATCCGGTGTCCAGCGCTGGTCTTTGTTATTATTTGTCATTATAGAAAACACGTAATCGCCATGTGGTGCATTCACCAAAACAGTTTCAGATTTAGCGGCATCAACAGCACCTTGTTTAGATATTGCCTGCACATAAGGCGGGATCTGTGATAATGCTTTTTCGTCCCAATAGATCCGGTTAAGCATGCGGGACATGCGCTCGCTGGCCGCTTCGCTAACTACTTTTCCCTGGCGGATGAGCGTGAATAAACGAGCCATTTCATACGGTGTACTAACGCCCCAGCCATATATCTTCCTGATATCTCCCCGCCCTGTAACTCTTGAATTTACCCGCAGAACTTTAAAGCCGTTTTGCTCCAGCCATGTGTTAATGTACGCGCCATCAACCAGTTTTTGCAGCCACAAGCTAGCGGTGTTATCACTCATGGTAATCATCAGCATGGCAACTTTGCTTAATTGGATGGTATCTTTATCCTTGAATGATCCTAAAATATCCTCACCGGCGTACAGCAGCGAATCGCGGTAAACAAGCTTTTGATTGTATTTTAATTCGCCCTTCTCAATCTTGTCCATTAATCCGGTTAATATGCTCACTTTTATCATGCTGGCAGTGGGGAACAAGCTATCCGCATTAATGGCTGCTGTTTTGCCTGTTTTTAAATTTTGCACATAAATACCAACCTTTCCATTAAACCCTTTTACTACATTTTGTAATTGGGTACTTAACTTTTTATCTGTTTGAGCGAAGGTGGTAAGGCTTGTAAGGAAAAAGAGGATGGATAAGATATATTTCATAGAGGGTTTTAGTAGCTGAAACTAAGTTAGGGAACTTTTTAGAAATCTTTATACATGAATGCTTCCGCATACCGTAATGACGCTTTATTAATTACCCTTTTTATATCTTTATAGCCTTATATGAAATACCTGCGCTGGCTATTATTTCCGTTTTCAATTGTGTATGGGTTGGTTGTTATCATCCGCAACTGGTTTTATGATACGGGTTTATTTAAGAGCCATAAATTTGAGCTACCGGTAATATGCATAGGTAACCTGGAAGTTGGCGGTGCAGGCAAAAGCCCAATGACAGAATATTTGGTACACCTGTTAAAAGATACCGATAAAACGGCCATCCTGAGCAGGGGATACGGGCGAAACACTCAGGGTTTTTTAATTGCTACCGAAACTACATCTGCAGCTGATGTAGGTGATGAACCATCTCAGTTTAAGCATAAATTTAAAGATGTAACGGTTGCTGTATGTGAAGATAGGGTAGCAGGGATCAACCGGCTTAAAACTGATCATGCTCTGATCATCCTTGATGATGCGTTTCAGCACCGGGCAGTTAAACCGGGTTTCAGTATTTTATTGTTTGATTATTACCATTTACAGCAAACGCATTTACTTTTACCCGCCGGCAACCTGCGTGAACCTTTTAGCGGCCGGTGGCGTGCCGATGTAATGATGGTTACCAAATGCCCGCCAGGGATTACCGAGCAACAATTAACCGAATGTTATGACCGGATTGAGCCGTTAAACTGGCAGCCGTTATTTTTTAGTTCCATAAATTACCAGCCATTGCAAGATCTGGAGGGCAAGCCGGTTAATTATGTTATTGATCATGATACAACTGTGTTTTTGCTTACAGGTATAGCCAATCCAAAGCCGCTGGTACTGCATTTAAAAAACTATACAACACAGCTCATCCATCACAATTATCCCGATCATCATCAGTTTAGCTTAAAAAATATCACTAAACTTGCCGGTGAGTTTGCTGCCTGTTCAGCACAAAAAAAAATCATCATCACAACAGAAAAGGATGCGCAGCGTTTAGGGGTACATGGCCTTACTGCCGCTGTAGCACAACTGCCCGTTTGGGTGATGCCGATAGGTGTAAAATTTTTAAATAACGGGCAGCAGCAGTTTAACCATTCAGTAATAAATTATGTTAGAGAGCATACAAAACACAACTAATTATATTAAGAGCCGCATAGGCGATTTTATACCCGAAGCAGGTATTATTTTAGGTACCGGCCTGGGCGCTTTAGTGAATGAGATTGAGGTAGAGAAACAACTAATGTATTCCAATATACCTGATTTTCCAATGTCTACACTTGAGTTTCATTCGGGTAAATTGATATTTGGTACACTTGCCGGTAAAAAGGTTGTAGCCATGCAAGGCCGCCTGCATTATTATGAGGGCTATACCATGCAGCAAATTACCCTGCCGGTTAGGGTAATGAAAATGCTGGGGATACAAACGCTTTTTGTATCAAATGCCAGCGGATCGCTTAATCCCGCTTTTAAAAAAGGCGACCTGATGGTGATAGATGATCATATCAACTTACAGCCGCTTAACCCGTTAGTTGGCCGTAATGATTCTGAACTGGGGCCGCGTTTTCCGGATATGAGCCAGCCTTATAAAAAGCACCTCATAGATAAAGCACTTAAGATAGCGGCAGCAAACAATATTACCTGCCATAAGGGAGTTTATGTAGCTGTAACAGGGCCAAACCTGGAAACCCGTGCCGAATACAGATATCTGCGGATAATTGGTGGCGATGCAGTAGGCATGAGCACCGTACCCGAAGTTATTGTGGCCAACCACATGGGCTTGCCGGTATTTGCGGTTTCAGTTTTAACTGATGAGGGTTTCCCTGAAATTTTGAACCCTGTTTCGGTTGAAGATATATTGGCTGTGGCCCACGAGGCAGAACCAAAAATGACTATGATACTTAAGGAACTTATTGCAGGGCTTTAATGGCGCACAAGCTTAAATACTTATTAATATTATTGATCTGTACGGCTGTGCAGTCCGTGTTTGCGCAAGTAATTCCGGGTAATCCTACTTATCCGGGGCAGCAACAACAACAGCCCGTTTACAGTAGGGATACACTAAAAAACAGGAGCCGGGAGCCTTCTCAGAATCTTGATTCGGTACGTAAGCGTGCAGAAGACAAGAAAGATTCGATCGAGTTTAATTCCAAGTATATAAAAATAACCAATGAGCGTTTATTGAGCGACAGCACTCAGTTGTTCCCGCTGGATACCGGCTTGGTCAACTTTGAGAATTACAGTGTGCTATCACAACCGCGCAACCCTAAAATAAGCCTCGGATATCTGGGTGTTGCCCAGCGCGATCTGCTCTTTAATCCACGTAAAACAATTGGTTTTGATGAAGGCCAGCATAGCCTTGATGCTTATCTGCTCAATCCGCAGGATATCAGTTATTTTAATGCGCGAGTCCCTTATACATTGCTCTCCTTATCAAATACGCTTGGCGGTACAAAGGAATCATTATTTAAGGTACTGCACACTCAAAATGTTAAGCCCAACTGGAATGTAGGCTTAATGATGAATTTTAATGGCTCAAGGGGGTATTACAGTAACAACAATGTGCTTGCACAAAACGTGAGCGATATTAACATTGCGGTGTTTAACTGGTACCACTCAACCAATAAGCGATATAATTTATTGGCTAACGTAATATTTAACACTTTAAAGGCCCCTGAAACAGGATCTATACTAAACGATAGCGTATTTACCAGCTCTGTAGGCCCTGTTAGCAAGACTACTGAACCGGTAAGGCTGCGCAGCAGTCTTGCTAACTGGAAAAATAACGGTATTTACATTAAACAGTTTTACTACATAGGCCATATTGATAGCATGAAAAAATCTACCGGCAGCACCAGCGTTTTGCCTACACAGCGGGTTGCCTATACATTTTATTATAATCAGCGCAAATACAATTATCTGCAGAACGATCTTGACACTTACAATGTATTCCCTGATTATTATTTCAGTGCAAACCGGTCAAGAGATTCGTTGAATGTTTTGCACATACAAAATGATTTTACCTATAGTTTTTATTTGAGGGGGAAATCTGTAAAATACGTTAAGAACGAGTTAAAGCTTGATCTTGGGTTAACGCAGGACTTTTATAAATACAGTCAGTTTGTAAGTGATAGTGTATTAAATGATTTTGGCCGGAAAGAAATGCGACAGGTAAGGGTGCAGAATTCAACCTTGCAAAATATCACCTTAAAAGCAAAATTGGGTTATCGCTTTAGCGACAGGATAAACCTGGAGGGCGATCTGCACCAGATAATACAAGGCCGCGATTTTGGCGATTTACTGTACGATGCAAAGCTTACCCTTGCAGGTGGCCGTAAGGCGGGCAAAATAATATTAGAAGCCTATTTGCAAAGCAGTTCGCCGCCGTTGGTTTATACTAATTGGATATCCAACCATTATATTTTTAACAATAGTAATTTCAATAATCAAAAAATAACCAGCTTAAGCTTCAATTATTTGAACGACGCGTTAAAGCTTGACCTTAAAGCAGAGTACTTTTTAGTGACCGATTACCTGTATTTTAAATCTCAACCCGGGGGTATTGATGCAACTCCAAGCCAATACACGCCGGCAATAAATATGCTTAAGATAAGTGTGGGTAAAAATCTGGCTTTTAAAAAGTTCAATTTTGATAACTACGTGGTTTACCAAAAAACAGACAACAAGGGCATTTTGCGTACGCCGGAGGTTTATACCTATAGTAGCTTATATTATAATACGATGCTGTTTGTACTAAAATCACAGATAGGGGCAACGGTGCGTTACAATACATCATATTTGGCGCCGTCATACGCGGTTGGTGTGGGCCAGTTCTATAATGGCAAGGATGTTACTTTTTCTTCATATCCAATAGCAAGCATCTTTTTTAAAGGGACATTACAGCGCACCAATATTTTCCTGCAGTATGACTATGTGAACCAGGGCCTTTTCAGCAAAGGGTTTTACACTGTAAACCGGTATCCGCAAATGGATGCGGTTATTAAATTTGGTGTAGCCTGGACGTTTTATAACTAAGCCTCTGAAGAGGTAATATAATTAAATAAACAAAGCCCCGATAGAAAATCTACCGGGGCTTAATATTTTATAAAAAACGTTAGTTTATGCTTTTTTAGCAACGGCCTTTTTAGCTTTTGCTTTTGGGGCAGCGGCAGGTTCTGCAGCAGGTGCAGCTTCTTTTACAGGTTCTGGTATAGCCTCTTCAGCTACCGGTGCTGCCGGTAATTCTTCGCTAAACAAAGGCATATCCTTTAATTGCTGAAACCAGGTAATGATCTTTTTCATGTCAGATGCATAAACCTTTTCTTCGTCATGGTCTGGCGCAACGGTATAAAAAAACTCACGCAATTTTTTACCATCGTCCTTAGCAGTTGGAATGTTATCGGCCGCTTTCATGCGTTCAAAAACATCCGTTAGTTTAATATCATCTTCCAGCCCAAAAATAGTTATCTCGTTCAAAGCCGCCAGCTTAGCGGTTGAAAGATTTGCTATCAGCTTTGTTTTTTGCGCGTCAAGGCTTTCTAATACGTAACCGGTTTTGTTTTGCGCAAGCGCTTTCCATAAACCCGGCTTACCTGATACCGCAACAATTCCCTGTAAATTCATTTTTTATGTTATTGGTTGATTAAGTTGATTGGGTGAGTGGTTCTTAACTAATTACTACTCACCCAATCAGCCATTCACTATTCTTCTATTATCTCTATCCCTAAAATTTTATCGCCCTGGCGTATATCGTCAACCACGTCAACATTCTCTACAACCTTACCAAATACGGTGTGGTTTCTATCTAAATGCGCGGTGTTATCACGGCTGTGGCAGATAAAAAATTGTGAGCTGCCTGTGTTACGGCCTGCATGTGCCATTGAAAGCACACCACGGTCATGATATTGGTTATCGCCGGTTAATTCACAGTCTATCTGTTTGCCAGAACCACCTGCACCTGTACCTGTTGGATCGCCGCCTTGTACCACAAAATTAGGAATAACACGGTGAAAGGTTACGTTATCGTAAAAACCTGTTTTAGCTAAGTTTAAAAAGTTAGCTACAGTGTTAGGCGCATCTTTGTCAAAAAATTGAACGGTCATGTCGCCTTTTTCGGTTTTAATAATTGCTTTGCTCATTTGTTATAAATTTAAACAGGTGGCAAAGGTAGTTAAATAAGGCAAAAGGTAAAAGCAGAAAGGTGAAAGCTTTAGCATGCATCATTATATAATAGCTTTTACAATTAATCGTTACATTTGGATAGATCGAAAACATATAATAGTGGGTTACAAACACATTCTGCCTTTTACTTCTTGTTTTTTGCCTGAGAGCATCCGGCATTTTGCTTTTCGCTTTTTGCTTTTCGCTGCATTTCTGCTTTTACCAATTCTTACCATGGCTACATCTATACTCATACCCATGGATGAGGAACAGAAAGATCACCTGAAATCGTATGGTATCGCTTTTTGGACGTTAAAGAATGGTGAAACGGTAGACTGGCTGCTTAATTACCGTGGTGGCAGCTTTATGATGAGTTATAATAAGAACCTGGAGGAAGAATGTAAGATCCGTGGTGTGAGCTACGAGGTTTTGCCCGATGCCAGGGCCAATCAAATAATTACCGAGGTAAGCGACCCATCTGTTAACATGGATTTGGTGAAGCTGGAAAAAGCTCCCAAAATGGCCGTGTACTCGCCAAAGAACAAATTGCCCTGGGACGATGCCGTTACCATGGTTTTAAAATATGCCGAAATACCTTACGATGTTTTGTACGATGAAGAAGTGATACGCGGCGACCTGCCAAAATACGACTGGCTGCACCTGCACCACGAAGATTTTACAGGGCAGTTTAGTAAGTTTTATGGCGCTTACCGCTATGCCCCCTGGTATATTGATGATGTTAAAGCACAACAGGCTACGGCAAGTAAACTGGGCTTTAAAAAGGTATCGCAAATGAAACTGGCAGTGGTACAGCATATTCGTGATTTTTGCGCCGGTGGAGGTTTCCTATTTGCCATGTGCTCTGGTACCGATACTTTTGATATTGCCCTGGCTGCATCCAATACCGATATTTGCGAGGCTATGTTTGATGGTGATGGCGCCGACCCGGCTGCGCAATCAAAGCTTGATTTTAGCCAAACATTTGCCTTTCAGAATTTTACGCTGGATATGAACCCCGGCTCACACCAGTTTAGCAATATTGATGTTAACCAGGTGAGGCGGGTTGAACGCACCCGTGATTTTTTTACCTTGTTTGATTTTTCGGCCAAGTGGGATGTGGTGCCCAGTATGCTCACCCAAAACCATGATAAAGTGGTAAAAGGCTTTATGGGCCTAACCACGGCGTTTAATAAAAATATGCTAAAGCCCGGTGTTACCATTATGGGCGAAACTAAAACGGCCAATGAGGCCCGCTATATACACGGCGAATATGGCAAAGGCCAGTGGACTTTCTACGGCGGCCATGATCCCGAAGATTATCAGCACCAGGTAGGGGATCCTCCAACCGATCTTAAACTGCATCCTAATTCGCCCGGCTACCGGCTGATATTAAACAACGTGCTTTTCCCCGCAGCTAAGAAGAAGAAACAGAAAACATAGGAAGCTGCAGTGATAGTGCAGGGGCAATCTCGTTGCACCATGCATGTTGCGTATTTAGTCACTCTGCTCTTGCAGGGTGACGGCAATTATTTTTTCTTAATTGCAACCAAGCAAGGGCCAGTACTTAATATTTTTTCTTCAACTATAACAGTTGTTCCTGGTATAAATTCCCAGGTTTCATTTTCTATTTTGACACTATCGTATAGCTCATACCCAGCTATTTGGAATATGTTATTTTCTATTTCAATAGCAGGCACAGGCCGATAACAAATGGTGCCCTCTTCAAATAATTGGACGTATATGGTTTTATGCATCCACCGCGTCATACACAATAACCTTTTCCCAAAGGTGACTGTGGTTTTTAATGAACTCAAGGTGAATGGGATGTGTTTGATAGGCAGCTTGCCCGGCAAGGTCGCTAAAGAACATTACTTCAGATACGCCCCAGCTGTTATCCACCACGTCGCGTTTTTCGGTGCTGGCCACCACGCCCACATGCAGTTCTTTAATGGTGGGTATTTTGCCAAGCGTTTTTACGCCGGCTACCAGTTTATCGCGGTCTTCTTTTGAATCGGGGTTTTTTAACCAGAATAACGCGTGGTGTACAATAGGATATTTGTTTGTCATGCTTGTAGTTTTTATGATTGATGGCATGGCCGATGCAACTACGGTGCCTGCGGCAACGGTTGCTGCGGTAGCTATAAATTTACGTCGGTTAGTTGTGCTCATGGTATGGATGTAATGATGGCTTAAGGTAAGAAAAAATTTAAAAACTCAATCCAAATTCGGTGCCCTCACCGAACTAACAATCCTGCTGCTCGCATTTTTCGTCAGAAAATTCCGGCTCAAAAGTACTGTGACTGATGGATAAATGCTCCAACCGATGGCGCAGGTCGTGTTTAATATCGTCAAACATGGCTATGTTCTCCGGGCTAATCACCAGGTGTGCTGTAAGGGCATTCTCCGTAGTGCTGAGGGCCCAAACGTGCATATGATGGACATCTACCACACCTTTAGCTTTCATGAGCTCAGCCTTGATCTTTTTAAGGTCCATTTCTTTTGGTACGCCGTCCATTTCTAAACGCAGGCTATCTTTTAGTAAATTCCAGGTCCCGGTTAATATCACAATACCAATAATTATACCTACAGCACTATCAATCCATACTAAACCTGTAAAATAAATAATGATGCCCGATATAACTACTCCCAATGATACAATGGCATCAACCGCCATATGCAGGTAAGCACCTTTAATGTTTAAGTCGGTATCTTTATCTTTAACAAAAAGCCATGCGGTAAATCCATTAATGGCTATACCCGCAAAGGCTACCCATGCAACTGTGCCACCGGCAACAGGCTCCGGGTGCATAAAACGGAGCACGGCTTCATAAATAATAAAGCCAACAGCTACAACCAGTATTACTGCGTTAAAAAAAGATACGATAATGGTAGAGCGTTTATAACCATAAGTGTAATTTTTATTAGATCCGGCCTTAGCCAGTTTAAATGCAAGCAGGGCGAGCGCTAATGAGGCTACATCGCTTAGGTTATGCCCGGCATCGGTTAATAACGATAATGAGCCGCTTATTAAACCTGCTATCACCTCAATAATAACAAAAGCCGAGTTCAGGATAATGCCTACAATAAATGCGGTATTTAAATGATCAAGTTTTGGCGCGTGATCGTGGTGATGATGATGACTGTGGGAGTGGTCGTGCATGATCACAAAGTTAGCTAAAAAACTATGTCATTAAACGATAGCATAGCAACCTCGTTACGGAATAAAAAAGAAAAATCCTGTTAATCGTAAAAATCTGCTTAATCCCGGTTACTGATGATGATACGGCTCACCTTTTATAATACTAAACGCCCGGTACAATTGCTCTGTAAAAAACAGGCGCACCATTTGATGCGAAAAGGTCATGCGGCTGAGGGAGATCTTATCATTTGCGCGTTGGTAAACAGATTCATCGAACCCATAAGGGCCACCCACTACAAAAACCAAATTCGCAGAGGAGGTTACCGATCGCTTGTTGATATAATTGGCAAACTGAACAGAAGTAAATTCGGTACCATTCTCGTCCAGCAGTATCACATGGTCCAACGGGGTTATCTTTTTTAATATCAGTTCCGCTTCTTTAACTTTTTGTTGGTCCTCAGTTAAAGCCTTGGTGTTTTTCAGCTCGGGGATTTCGGCCATCTCCAGCCTGGTGTAATGCTTTAAACGCTTTACATATTTTTCAATGCCATCTTTTAAATACGCATCCTCGGTTTTACCAACAGTTACAAAAGTGATTTTCATAATTAAAGTGCAATTTATAAAGTTGAAATGTTATGTTATTGTTGTAAAATTGAATTTTGTAAAACTATTTAAATTTAGCAGTTAGATCTGCCCTAAAATGGAACAGGATATTATAAATAATTATACCCGTGCTGCTGCACTTGCCAAACAGGAAGCCGATAAATTCAAGAAACTTGCCAATACTTACTCCCTGCTCAGGTTGGGTATTTTCGGGCTGATGATATTTGCCATTTACCTCACTATTACGCAGGATACCTTTACCATAATGGCAATAGCCTTTGTGGCCCTGCTGATAGGTTTTGCATGGCTGGTATCCCGCCAGGGCGAATACGAACGGCAGCGCGATTATTACCTGGACCTGCAACGGATAAATGATAATGAGATAAGCAGCCTGCGAAGCAATACTAACCTGTATGACAACGGTCAGCGCTTTAATAACGAGAAACACTTTTACTCATCAGATCTGGATATTTTTGGCAATGCTTCACTTTTCCAGCTTATTAACCGCACGGCAACATCGGCAGGTAATAATAAACTGGCCGGCTGGCTGGATGCCCCTGCAGATAAACAAACCATATTGTTAAGGCAGCAGGCTGTTAAAGAGCTATCTACTAAAAACGAATGGAAAAAGGAACTGCAAACTCTGTTGCTGTTCGCCAAAAGCGAAGACCTGAACCGGTTAAAGAGCCTTTTCAAATACCTGCACATGCCTTTGAACCTGCCCGGCGAAAAATGGCTGGGGGCGTATGCAAAAATTGCGCCTTATATTTTGTTAGCCGCTATTGTAGCTGCATGGTTTTATCCGCCGGTTAAAGGGATTGCAGGTTTCATCGGACTGGCTAATATGGGTATTGTATTTTCAAGGGCCGCCTACATCCGCAAAGCTGATGTGATAGCCGATAAAATTGGCAAAATGCTGGGCAGTTATGCAAGCGTATTCAATAAGATAGAAACGCAGAACTGGGTTGCACCATATAACAATACTTTAGCCCAAAAACTTAAAGACGATAAAACATCAGCCAAAATAAAGGAACTGTCTGAACTGATCAACAAGCTAAACTATCACCTTAATATAATAGTGGGCATCATCCTTAATTTATTTTTACTTTGGGATATAAGGCAGATAATCGCGATCGAGAACTGGAAACGCAGTAACTGCGAGAACCTGGAAGAGGCTTTTGATGTAATTGCTGAATTTGAGGCTTTGATAAGCATAACTGTACCTGCCATAAACTACCCGGAATGGGTGATGCCGGTAATTGCCGATACAGAAGGCTATACCTTAACAGCTACTAATATTGCCCACCCGCTTATCCGCAGCGACAAACGGGTTGATAATAATTACGAATTGCAGGATGCTTTTAAGATAGATATCATAACCGGATCAAACATGGCGGGTAAGAGCACTTTCCTGCGCACTATTGGCATTAATACGGTGCTGGCATTAAGCGGTGCGCCGGTATGCGCTTCGGCAATGGAGGTGTCTGTTATTACCATAGTAAGCTATATGCGGATCAAAGATTCGCTAAACGAAAGTACATCAACCTTTAAAGCAGAGCTTGACCGCCTGCAAATGCTGCTGGCTGCTGTTGAGCACGAGAACAAGGTTTTCTTTTTGATTGATGAGATGCTGCGCGGTACCAACTCAATGGATAAATACCTGGGCTCAAAAGCGGTTATTGAGCAATTGATAAGCAAAAAAGGGGTAGGTATGGTTGCCACTCATGATCTGCAGATTGCCCGCCTGGAAGATAAATATCCAACTTATGTACGCAATTATTACTTTGATATACAGGTGCTAAACGGCGAAATGCTGTTTGATTACAAGATCAAGCATGGCGAATGTAAGACCTTTAATGCATCATTATTATTGAGGCAGATAGGGATTGAAGTAGGAACAGAATAGAATTAAGGGATTAGAGACAAGAATCGAGCCTGTTAAATACAAAAAGAGCCTTCCGATATATCGGAAGGCTCTTTGCTTTTAAAATGTATTTTCTAAAAAGGGTTATCTTCCGCCGGCTGGTGCATTACCGCCGCCATTTTGATCGCCGCCTTGTATAACGTCGTCATTGTTAACACCTTTCTTTTTCTTTTGTTGAGGGTTGCTGAAGTTCATTTTACCAAAGCTATAGCTAAATGTTATACCAAACGATTGGAAAGGGAACTGCGTTTTGCTAACCTGTGTAAAGCCCGGGCTTGATATGTTTTGATTGAACGCTTTGTTAACCGCGAATGGCTGTACGGTATTGAAACCAATAGAAGCTTTTTTATCCAGGAATTGTTTTTTGACACCAAATGCATAAATACCAAATGCCGGGCTGCTGCCTTGTATAGTTCTGCGGGCCGAGTTTGAAAAGCCAAACGCCTCTATGATGTAGTTCTTAGGCAGGGTAAGCTGTGCGCTACCAAACAGGGTTGATACCAGTCGGGTTTTTAAAGCATCCTGATTAATAAAGTTTACATACGGGGCATAAACAGTTGGGTTATAAGTAAACACATTTATACTACCACGAATAGTTAAGGCTTTAATTGGATTGATTGAACCAAAAAAGCTTGCACCAAGCGAGTTGTTTGAAGCAACGTTGTTTTGAACCGTACGGTTAACAATAACGTTGTTATCTGCAATCGGGCTGGCAATACCTTCAATTAAATCGCGGGTGTTTTTGTAATATGCAGATATGTTTATTACCGAGGTTTTAATAAACGCGTTGTAGTTCAACTCAACAGTTTGTGATACCTCCGGAGCAAGGTTTGGATTACCCACAGATTGACTTTGCTGACTGCTGCGGTTTATGAATGGGTTTAATACCTGTAAGCTTGGGCGTTGTATACGCTTGCTGTAAGATAATTTAAGCGTGTTAGAACCCAATACTTTCTGTAAAGTTAAGCTTGGTATATAAGTATTATAACTTGCAGAAAATGGCTGTAAGGTTTGTGAGTTATTATTACCTGCGTATGGGGTTTGAGGGTCGCCTTCTATTTGCGTATTTTCATAACGTGCACCAGCTAAAACCGCAAAGTTTTTTGGAAGATTAATGGTGAATACACTATACCCTGCATAAACATTTTGATTATAGTTGTACAGGTTTGAATTTTGGGTATCCAGTATAGGGTTGCTTCCATCCGGGCTAACAGAATAAATATCGTAAACACTGTTTATACGGCGTTGGATAGTTTTGCCACCAGCCTCAAGTTTAAACATTTTGTTAATTGGCAGTGTATAATCTGCCTGAGCAGTATACTCGTTGTTTTTACCATTGTTATTGGCTAACTGGCTTTGATACCGGTCACTAAACAAGTTGGTATAATCTGTTTTAACAATACTGTGGCTCCACTGGCCTGATACTACGATCTCGTGACCTTCTTTTTTGAATTTGTGAGTATAGTCAAGGTTCCAGTCAAAACCGCTGAATTTATTATGCGATATAGAACGCCCAATATAATCAAGAGTTTGAGTAGCACTTTCAAAATGATAATTACCACCACCATTTGCATTAAAACCACCGTCATTTAACGTAAGCGTACTGTTAATGCTGTTAAAACCGTTAAATTCATATCCTGCAGTAATTGACCCTCTCGCACCATGACGTTTTATCTCGTTATGCGTGCTGCTGGTGTTATGTTGGCTTGTGTTACCTACCTGAAGCGTTTGGTCAAACATACTTGTTGATGTTTGTGGCCATGTAAGGTTACCACCCAGGTTAGCCGAGAAATTAAAACGGTTTTTATTGTAGTTAAAGTTTACGTTACCGTTGTTTTGACGGGTGCCTACACCACCGCTTACGCTACCGCTAACACCTGATGCGTTTTTGGTTTTGGTGATGATGTTGATGATACCGCCCGAACCTTCTGCATCATATTTTGCAGATGGAGAGGTTAACACTTCAATGCTTTTGATTTGATCGGCCGGGATGGTCTTCAATACATCACTAAGGCTGGCAGAGGTTGCGCCTGATGGTTTGCCGTTTATCAATACCCTAACGTTTTGGTCGCCACGCAGGGCTACGTTACCATTCATATCTACCGATACCAATGGTACTTTTTGTAATACATCTGTAGCGTTACCACCGGCTGAAGTAAGGTCTTTTTCGGCATTGTAAACAATCTTATCAATTTTATTTTCGATAAGTGCCTGCTGCCCAACCACCTGTACTTCTTTTAAAGCACGTGCACTTGGCGCAATAATAATGGCGCCCATATTATTGTCCGGCTTTGAAGCAGTTGTTACAACAGGGTCAATAGTTTTGGTTGGGTAACCAATAAAAGACACGGTTATTTTATAGTTGCCCGCGCTGATGTTATCCAGCTTAAAGTTTCCTTTTTCATCAGTCAGCACACCGTTTATAGGTGTTTTTGCACCGCTTTTAAATAAGCTGATGGTAGCATAATCTACCGGTTTTTTGCTGAGAGAATCTATAACATTTCCTGAAATGCGGCCCTTTATACTGGAGCCGCCGCCACCAACGCTAAATTGCGCCTTAGCGGTTATAGATGCACAGAATATAATTATAAGTAAAAATATATGTTTCATATTTAATTCATTTTCGTAATTGGAGGCGAAAATGAATAAAATGTTACAGCCCTAAATCGGATTATTGTAAAATATTTCGCTGCGTAATGTATATGTTACACTAAGCGCCCCTAAATCACGAGGTTAACTATACGCCCTTTTACTACAATAACTTTTTTAGGTGTTTTACCATCCAGATATTTTTGTACATCGGCATGGGCTAAAATCGCTTCTTCAATCTCTTTAACATCCAGGCTTAACGATAAGCTGACATTAGTTTTCATTTTACCGTTAAAAGATACCGGGTAGCTAAATTCATCCTCAACCAAATACGCCGGATTGAATTTTGGATATGTGGCATAAGATAAAGTTCCTGCTTCGTTTCCTAATAATACCCAAAGTTCCTCACAAATGTGTGGTGCATAAGGCTCCAGTATAATAACCATATTTTGTAATATGGCGCGTTTATTACACTTAAGATCAGTTAACTCATTAACAGCTATCATGAAGCTGGATACCGATGTATTGAACGAGAAACGCTCAACATCTTCTTCCACCTTACGGATGATCTTGTGTAACGATTTTAACTCAGCTTTGGTGGGCTCAGCATTGCTAAGGTTAAAATTCCAGTCGGCATCATGGAATAACCTCCAGAATTTACGCAAAAATTTAAACACACCTTCAATACCATTGGTATTCCAGGGTTTACTTTGTTCTAAGGGGCCCAGGAACATTTCGTACATGCGCAAAGTATCGGCACCATAACGCTCAATCAAATCATCGGGATTAACCACATTGAACTTTGATTTAGACATTTTTTCAACCTCAACGCCGCAAATGTATTTGCCGTTCTCCAGTATAAAATCTGCATCAGCAAACTCAGGACGAAAAGTCTTGAACTTGTTCAAATTTAAAACATCATTCTCAACAATGCCCACATCAACATGTATAGCCGATGTGTTAAATTGTTTGATTAGGCCATGTGATATAAATGTATTAGTGCCTCTTCCGGCATCATCAATTAAGCGATATACAAAGTTACTTCGTCCCTGTATCATCCCCTGGTTAATGAGCTTTTTGAAAGGCTCTTCCTCAATCACTAAGCCTATATCCTTCATGAATTTATTCCAGAAACGGCTATACAGCAGGTGGCCGGTAGCATGTTCGCTGCCGCCAATATAAAGGTCAACATCCCGCCAGTATTCTATCGCCTCACGCGATGCAAATTCCTTGTCGTTATGTGCATCCATATAGCGGTACCAGTACCAACTGCTGCCAGCCCAGCCCGGCATGGTGCTTAATTCGTACGCGTAAGCCTCACCCCGGCCCTCTCCAAAGGAGAGGGAGCTATCAGCTTCTTCTGAAGTCCTCTCCTTTGGAGAGGATTTAGGTGAGGCGTTGTAGCTCCAATTTGTAGCCCTGCCTAATGGTGGTTCGCCGCTTTCGGTAGGCAGGTATTTATCAATTTCGGGCAATAATAACGGCAGGTCCTTCTCTTCAATAAGGTAAGGCAATCCACCTTTAAAATAAACCGGCACAGGTTCGCCCCAATAACGCTGACGGCCAAAAATGGCATCGCGCATCCTGAAGTTAACTTTTGCCTTGCCTAAACCTTTTTCTTCTAACCGGGCAACTACGGCTGCGGTTGCTTCTTTATAAGTTAAACCGTTTATAAAATCAGAATTGACATATTTACCCTCCTTGGTTGGGTCGGCCTCGGTCTCAATATTTTGAATATCCATTATCTGGATTACAGGCAAATTATAATGCTTAGCAAACAAATAATCGCGCTGATCACCTGATGGTACGGCCATAACAGCACCGGTACCGTAACCGGCCAGCACATAATCAGCAATCCAAACCGGTATTTTATCGCCATTAAGCGGGTTGGTCACATAGCTTCCTGTAAATGCACCTGATACTGTTTTGGTATCGGCCATGCGGTCAAGCTCGCTTTTCTTTTTAGTTTGGATGATGTAAGCATCAATATCTGCCTTTTGCTCAGGCGTAGTCAATGCGGTTACCAATTCATGCTCGGGCGCTATCACCAAAAAGCTTGTACCAAAAATAGTATCAGCACGGGTTGTAAAAACTTCTATATAGTCTGTAGTGAGTTGTGAAAGGTGAGTAGTTTTATCTAACGGGAACCTCACGCTTGCGCCTACGCTTTTACCTATCCAGTTGCGTTGCATTTCTTTCAATGGTTCGGGCCAGTCAATTTTATCCAGGCCTTCAAGTAAACGCTGGGCATAGGCGGTAATACGCATGCTCCATTGGGTCATTTTCTTTTGTTCAACAGGGTAGCCACCACGTTCGCTAAAGCCGTCCTTTACCTCGTCATTAGCTAAAACAGTACCCAGTGCAGCACACCAGTTAACAGTGCTTTCGCGTAAGTAAGTTAAGCGGTATTTTAAAAGCTCGGCTTGTTGGTCCTGCTCGTTCATGGCTTTCCACTCAGCGGCGGTAAAGCTTAATATTTCTTCATCACAAACGGCATTGATGCCTGCTGATCCATTATTTTCAAAATGCGCAACCAGTTTGGCAACAGACTCCGCCTTGTCGGCATCTTTATTATACCAGCTGTTAAAAAGCTGCATAAATATCCACTGCGTCCATTTGTAGTAATCTGGCAAGCTGGTACGCACCTCACGGCTCCAGTCAAATGAGAAACCTATCTGATCTAACTGGCGGCGATATGTGGCAATATTGGCTTCGGTAGTTACAGAGGGGTGCTGGCCGGTTTGTATGGCATATTGCTCGGCAGGTAAGCCAAAGCTATCATAACCCATTGGATGTAACACGTTAAAGCCTTTTAAACGCTTATACCGTGCAAAAATATCAGAAGCTATATAACCCAGCGGATGGCCTACATGTAAGCCCGCACCAGATGGATAGGGGAACATGTCCAGCACATAGTACTTGGGTTTGTTGGTGTTGTTTTCGGCTTTAAAAGTGTTATTATCGGCCCAAAACTGTTGCCACTTTTTCTCTATATCTTTAAATTGATAGTCCATTTGCTTAATTACGCCTGTGAGGTTGCGAAAATAAGAAAATTGGTTGATTAGTGGTTAGAGATTAGGTGAGTGGTTTAAAAAAGACTATTAAACCTGTAGAATTACATTAAAGTTGTGGAGGTTTATTTTAACCCTTATTTTCGGCGTTATCAGGAGTTTTCCAATTAATTACTCAATGGCCGGAAAGTTTAAAGATAAGGATATGCAGGTAGTGATAGGATGGGTGCTGCGTGCAGGCGTATTCCTATCCATGACCGTTGTTATCCTGGGCGGTGTAATTTATCTGTATCGCCACGGCCAAACAATTGCAAATTACAACGAATTTAAAGGTATCCCCAATTTTGTAAGCAGCTTTAAAGGTATTATAGATGGTATACTCAACTTTAGGGGGCGTGCCATAATACAGGCCGGTATCATATTATTGATTGCAACACCTGTTATTAGGGTGATATTTTCGGCAATTGGTTTTATATTGGAGAAAGATCATTTGTATACCGGCATTACCTTCATTGTTTTGCTTATTATATTTATTAGTGCCCTTAGCGGCCACGCAGGCTGATCAAATTTTTAAAACCATTTTTAATTTTATGTGCTACTAATATATGCACAGGCAGCCGGTACAATCAACAGCCTTACAAAGCATTGGCTATGATGCAAAAGCCAAGATCCTTGAACTGGAGTTTAGGGACAATGGCGATGTATGGCAATATTTCGGCTTTACCCAATCGGCTTACAAAAAATTCATACAGAGTGCTTCATTAGGGCGTTTTTTTGTTGAGAAAGTTAAAGGCAAATATCCCGAGTTGAAAATTAATGGTTAATTGTGATCCTCGTCACTTATTGTTTTATTGCTGTTTTAGGGACTAAGCAACCATAATGTAATGTATACATTTGTAGGAAACCAACTAAAAATGAGAAATTTAGAAACAAAAAGATTGACCCGCAATGAAATGAAATCAGTTTTAGGCGGCATTGGAAGAAAGTGCCAGATAGACAGCGATTGTCCCCCGGGCCAGTATTGTGAATCAGGTGCAAATCGCGATCAATGTGCTGTGAAAGAAGTTGATCCTTTTCGATTAGCTGCTGCGACAGTTATTAAAAAATAAATTAATTAAAGGATAGTTATTTATTAATAGCTACCCTTTAACTTTTCTGACTAATTACCTTTTCGCATTCTTGATTGTTCTTCTTCATTGCCGGCCCTACGGGTTGGTGCCGCTTTTATTGTAGTTTTACCAAAACGATAAGTAAAATTTAATCTGAATATCCGGCTCTCTGATTTATCAGTTTGCCGCAGATCCAAGCCTTGATAATAAGTATAATACCTATCGCGCAGCGTATTAAAAACATCTGAAACGTTTATTCCTATACTGCCTTTTTTGTTCAAAATTTGTGCCCTTACACCGGCATCAATACTGTATTGTGGCCTGAAACGGTTAACGCCATAAAGTACTGCTGATTCATAGCCCCCTCTTATTTCTGCTGTTATTGTTTTGCTAACAATAAAGTTTTGCGTGGCCTTAGAAATGAAATCAAATATTCCCTGATGTAAATTTCCATTTTGCGGATATGCTATGTAAAGCTGATAGGATGCATCTATATCATATGAACTGGTCCACCAACTGAAAATTTTAATCGGGATACTTAATGTTGTACCATATGAATTCACTTTACCTAAATTACGCTGACTTAATACGGTAACTTTAGTGACATTGTCTTGTGTGTAAAATGGGAAAACAGAGTTGGTGCTAAAGTTGGCATATAATGTACTTGAAACAGATTCATTATAAGTGTGCCCTAAGATTATACTATTTATGTAAGAAGGCTTTAAATTAGAATTGCCCGATTGATAGCTGTACAGATCAAGGAATGCAAAAAACGGATTTAATTTTTCATATTCCGGTCTTTTTATTCCACGGCTAAAAGTTAAATTAAACTGGTTTTTATCGTTATACCTGTAGTTTAACAGCAATGAAGGGAACATGTTAAAATACTTTCTTGTTGTTATAAGGTTAAGGTTAACTGAATTGCCTTCAGTGTTAGAATGTTCGCCGCGTAAGCCGGCTTCCAGATCAAATTTGCCAAATGAATTGATGTAATTAACATAAGCCGCGGCAACGGCTTCAGTATATATAAACCTGTTGCTAAAATTAGGGTCGCTGGTATACTGTCCGCTTATAAATGGTCCAAAAATAAAATTGTTATCACTCCTGGTACGGCTATACTTTAGGCCGGTTTCCAGCTTACCTGCCTTTGATAAAGGGTTTACATAGTCAATCAATGCTGTCCAGTTACTTCTGTTTGATGGCGACAGGTTTTGCAAAAGTAACAGGTTTCTATATTCGCTGCCTAAGGCAGTATAAAACTGATTAGTAATATATTCGTTATTGTGCCGGTTATTTGGTGAGTAGGTAAGGCTTGCTGATAAATTTTTGCCGTCTTTATCCAACCTGCCACTATAATTGACATTGTAATTGAAATAATTAAGGTTGCGGTCAATGGTAGATGCAGCCTTAATAACCGAGTCTAGGCTGCCCTGGTTAGTTATTTTTAAGGTATTATTCTTTACAAAATCATTGCTGCTTACTACACCATTTACAACCACACCAATAATATGCTCCGGGTTTAAATAGTAATCGGCGCCTATTTTAAAAGTATGGCTTAATGCTTCCTGTATGTTGTTATAAGTAGAATTGTAATTGCTAAATATACCTGCATTTGTGATGTTACGATCGGTATAAATATCGCGGAAGGTTTTTTTGGTTTCAATGTTATAATTGCCAAAAATGTTTAATTTCTCACTGCGGCTGTTAAATATGATACCTGTATTTGCTTTGTAATACCTGCCATAGCCAATACTTGCAGTATAATTGCCGTTAGTGCCAATATTTTTTCCTTTTTTTAGGATGATGTTTACAATGCCGCCAGCTGCCGCGTCATACCTTGCCGATGCACTTTTTATAATTTCAATCTTGTCAATTGTGGTTCCTTGTAAGCTTCTTAACAGGGTGGCGAGGTCTGTACCAGTAAGGTTAGTGGTTTTACCATCAATTAATATCAATGCGGTTTGCTTGCCGTTAATGCTTACATTATCACCATTATCCACCCTAACTCCGGGCGATTGTTTTAAGATATCTAAAACCGATTTACCATCAGCCGTAATACTTGCCTGTGGGTTAATAATTATCTTACCCGGCCGGGTTTCAACAAATGGTGTTTTGGCAATAATGGAAACTTCTTTAAGTTCATTACTTGATTCTTTTAATATGATTGGAGGTATGATAAAATCCTGCCCGGCAATGAGCTGAAAATCATTTGAGAACGACCGCAAAGAACCCAGCCTGGTGGCAAGCAATACATATTTACCCGGTTTTACGTTCAACAGATCAAACGTGCCTTTGCTATTTACCAATGCCGACGTTGCAACAGAAGAATCCGGCAGGTTTAATAAAATTACCGTAGCGGCTTCAGCAGCAATATTATTTTGTAAAAAAATATTACCATGTACTGCAGAAGGCCTTGTTTGGGCGTAACTGAAACTATAAAGACTTACAATGAACGCTATTAGACAGCACCCGAATTTAACCCTCATTAATTATTTAGTAGATTTTTTGCTATAATGTTAATTTTAAGGAAAGTGTTAAATATAATAACATTATTACAAGCATTTAAACTTAATATTATCTTTTACGTAGTTGGGAAATAAATGTTACCTATGGTTCAACTATAAAACTAAAGGCGTTCCTATTTTTGTTATTTTCGCCAAATAAAATCAATTAAGCATATTAACTTAAAAATGAGAAGAATATATAGTATAGCATTTATATTATTGTTTGCTGCTAAGGTGATGGCACAAACCGCACCTGCTAATTATACAGTCACTTTAAACAAATTCAAACAGTTTTATAATACAAACAAGCCCGATAGTGTATATAATATGTTTAGCCCGGAGTTAAAGGCAACCCTTACGCTTGATAAATGGAATACTACCACCATGCAATTAAAAGCACAGTTAGGTGCCTTGGGGCAAACCGAATTGGTTGAGTATACCACCCCTACAGCAGTTTACAAAACGGTTTTTGCGAATATGACTTTTTTGCTCAACTTGTCTTTAAACAGCCAAAGTAAACTCACGCAAATATTTTTTAAACCTTACCAGGATCCTTCTAAAACTATCCCGGCTGATGCTGCTTTGTCAGAATCTCCGGTATCATTAAAAACCTTATCAGGTACTATATCCGGCACATTGGCCATGCCAAAAAATACAAATGGTAAAATACCGGTTGTCCTTATTATAGCCGGGTCGGGCCCAACAGATCGTGATGGCAATGGCGCAGCCGGGTTAAACGGAAACACCTATAAAATGCTGGCTAACGCTTTGGGTAAAAACGGCATAGCATCACTTAGGTATGATAAACGTATGATAGGACAAAGTGTTACCTCAACAAAGTTAAAGGAACTGCGATTTGAAGATTATGTTGATGATGCCGTAGGCCTGATAAATATGTTGAGCGAAGATGAGCGTTTTTCAAAAGTTATTGTATTGGGCCATAGC